>NZ_JBYCZQ010000002.1:0-632340 GCF_057586315.1 Caulobacter sp. SRI_014
TCCACACACCGTTGATTTTTATGCGGATTTTTCGCGCCGCCGGTCCGCCGACGAAGAGGTTAGCGCCTTCGCCTCGTCGAGGAACTCGACCACCTTGGTCAGCGGCATCGGCCGGGCGATGAAATAGCCCTGGGCCAGGTCGCAACCCATGCAGGTGAGGATGGCCAGGCTCTCGGCCGTTTCGACCCCCTCGGCGACGATCTGCAGGCCGAGGCTGTGGGCCAGGTCGATCGTCGACTTGACCAGCAGGGCGTCGCGGGCGCTGCGGTCGAGGGTGAGGATGAACTCCTTGTCGATCTTCAGCTCGTCGGCGCGGATCTGCTTGAGATAGGCCAGCGACGACAGGCCCGAGCCGTAGTCGTCGATGGAGATCTTGATCCCCGCCGTGCGGAACAGATCGATGATCTGGTGCGCCGTTTCGGGGTGATCGATGACGGCGGTCTCGGTGATCTCCAGGCAGATGCGGCCCTGGGCGGCGGCGACCATGCCGATGGCCTCGATGGCGAAAGCGGTGTCGGCCAGCATGCGGCCCGACAGATTGACCGAGACCGTGAGGTCGTGGCCGGCCAGGCGCAGGGCGGCCTGGTCGCGCAGCGCCTGTTCCAGGGTCCAGACGGTGAGGGCGCGTATGTGGCCGGTCTCCTCGGCCAGGCCGACGAACATGTCGGGCGAGACGAAGCCGCGCGTCGGGTGGTTCCAGCGCACCAGGGCCTCGACCCCGGTCGCGGCGCCGGCCCGGGTGTCGTGCTTGGGCTGGTAGGCCAGGCTGATCTCGCCGTTGCCCAGCGCGGTCAGCATTTCGCTCATCAGGCTGAGCTTGGAGGCCGGATCGCCATAGGCTTCGGCGTCGAAGGCGGCGGCGGACCTGTGGCCGGCGCGGGCCTGGTCGAGCGCGATGCTGGCCCGCTCGGCCGGGCCGGCGGGATGCGGGTCGGCGACGGCGGCCACCCCGCCGCTGAGGCCGACGTCGATGGTCTGGCCATCGAGCTGCACCGGCTTGGCCAGGTCCGCGATCAGCTTTTCGACGGCGGCCAGGGCCTGGTCCGGGCTGTCGGCGCGGAACATCAGGGCCAGGCGCTCGCTGGAGAGGCGCGCGCAGAGGTCGCCGGGCCGCAGGGTCTCCATGCGCAGGGCCAGCCGACGCAGCATCTCGCCGGCCAGCCGATAGCCGACAGCGGCCCGAACCTGCGGGAAGCGATCGACGCCGATGGCGGCGATGTAGAGCCCGGCCGGGTCGGCGCGGCTGATGGCGGCTTCCAGGCCACGGCGGTTGGCGATGGCCGTCTCCTGGTCGGTCAGGGCCAGGGTGGTGATCCGGGCCTCGCGCTCACGGATGCCGCTGGCCATGGCGTTGAAACTGTCGGCCAGGCGGCCGATCTCGTCGCCGGTCTCAACCTCGACATGGGCGTCCTCGCCGTCACGCAGGCGGCGGGCCGCCTCGTCGAGGGCGGAGATCGGGCGGGTGATCGAGCGGGCCAGCAGCCAGCTGCCGGCGATCAACAGGCCCAGGCCCAGCAGGCCGACGAAGACCAGGGTGATCAGCAGGCTGCGGTAAGGGGCCATGGCCAGGTCCAGCGGATAGCGCAGGACCAGGACGGCGTCGGCCTTCTCGCCCATCACCTTGACCGGCCGGGCCAGGGCGACGGCCTCCCCCTTGTCGGTCTTCAGGGGTCGGGGCTCTGCCGACTTGCCGATCGCGAAGGTGGCGAGACGGGTGTCGATGGGGCCAGCGTCGGTCGATCGCCAGGCTGCGCCCTGCTGGCGCGTCAGGACGGTGGCCGACAGGGGAATGGAGGCCAGGCTTTCCAGCGAGGCCATCTCCTTGCGGTCCAGCTTCTCGGCAAAGACCACCCAGCCGACCAGCTGCGGGGCCATGATCGGTTCGGCCACGGCCTGGAAGGCGGTGTCGCCGATGCGGAGCACGCCGGAGGTCGCGCCGCCGTCGAGGGCGTACCAGAGGTCGTTGGCCGCGTTCGGGTCGATGTCCGGCGCGCCGGTCAGGCTCCCGTCGGCGGCGACGATGAAGGCGCGGTCGAGGCTGAGACGGTCCTTGAGGTTGGTCAGGGCCGATTCGACGGTCGGGGCGTCACCCGAGGCGAAGGCCTCGCGGAAGCCGAAGTCGCGGCTGAGCACCTTGGCGCCGTCGGCCAGCTGGCTGGCCTTCAGGGTCCAGAGGCGGTCAAAGACGGCGCCGCCGGCGGCCAGTTCCTTCTCCACCTGATGGCGGGCGTTGCCGCCGACCGACAGGGTGACAGCCACGGCGGTGGCCATCAGGGCCACCCCGAACAGGCCGGCGTAGAGGACGGTCAGACGTCCGCGAAGGCTGGAGAAGCGGATCATCAGTGTTTGTGCCCGCCGGCCGGGCGACGGATCTCGACGGTGATGGCCGGGCGCGCGACGCCGGTCGCCGGCAGGGCGAAGGCCATCGAACTCTCGTTCTTCGGCGCGCGCAGCCAGGGATGCCAGACGCGGATGGTCGCCTGACCGGCCGGAAGACCGCGCAGGTTGGCGACGCCGTCGGCCCCGGTCTTGATGGCGAAGGGGGTGTCGACGACCTTCACATAGCCGACCATCTGGTCGTGGATGTTGCAGCCGATGGCGGCGACGCCGACGGCCTTGAAGGTCACGCTGCGGCTCTCGTCCTTGCCGAACAGCTTCAGTTCGAACTTGTTGCCGGCCGAAAACGAATAGACGTGGTGCTGAACCTTGTCGCGATTGGGGAAGGACACGGCCCCACCGACTGGCGCCACCAGCACGAAGGGATCGAACTGGATGTTCTGCTGGGCCACGGTCAGCGGCCAGGCGAACCTGATCGGGCCCTTGGGCGTCCCGCTGGCCGGATAGACGGTGACGACGGCGTTGGACACCGGCTTTCCCGAGGAATCCCTTACGGAAACCGCCAGATCTCCGGCCCATGCCGAAACCGGAAACAGCACAACCAGAAGGGCGAGAAGCAGAGCACGCATGGCGCTTGCCTACAGGAGCCGCATGAAAACTCAGTAAATCCAAAGGCCTAGAATGGGGTGAATGCTCTACCCCCGGTATGCCTCCCCGATTTGTGCAGTCATGGGGCGGCCAAGACTCTCTTAAGCATCTTTGTCGAGTGTCCGACCAAATCCCGGAATTGAGTAGGGCCATGGGGCAGACGATGAAGATCATCTCGGGCTTGGGGGCAGGCGCCGTTCTGGCGCTCGGCCTGATGGCCGGGGCGGCGAGCGCCCAGGACATCGAGACGGGCGGCAAGCTGCTGCTGACCGGCGGGGTGAGCACCATCGAGGGCTCCGGCGGCGGCGGCCTGGCGACCTGGGCCACGACGACCGGGTACGGCTCGGAGGAAGGGGTCGGCGGCAACGCCCATGCCACCTTTGTCAGCCTGCCCGACTTCGAGTTCCGCACCTACGGGGTGGCGGTCGGCCTCTTCGACCGGGTCGAGGTCAGCTACGCCAGGCAGGAATTCGACACCGGATCGACCGGCGGCAAGCTGGGTCTCGGCAATGGCTTTACGTTCAGCCAGGACGTGGTGGGGGTGAAGGTCGTGGTGCTGGGCGACGCCGTCTACGATCAGGACCGCTGGTACCCGCAGGTCGCGGTCGGGGCGCAGTACAAGCGCAATGACCAGGGCGCGATCATCGGCGCCGTCGGCGGCAAGGACGACGAGGGCGTCGACTACTATGTGGCGGCCACCAAGGTGCTTCTGGACAAAAGCCTGGTGGTGAGCGGCGCGGTCCGGCTGACCAAGGCCAACCAGGCCGGCCTGCTGGGCTTCGGCGGGCCGAACGAGGACGGCTACACGCCGCAGTTCGAGGGCAGCGTCGCCTGGCTGGCCAGCAAGCGGCTGGCCTTCGGGGCCGAGTACCGCAGCAAGCCGGAGAACCTGGGCTTCGCGAAGGAAGACGACTGGGCCGACGTCTTCGTCGCCTACGCCTTCAGCAAGAACCTGTCGGTCACCGCGGCCTGGGTCGACCTTGGCGACATCGCCACCTTCAAGGACCAGCGCGGGTTCTACATCTCTCTCCAGGCCGGGTTCTAAGCCGATGAAAGCCATTCTGCTCGCCGCCGCCTTCGCCATGACCGCCGGCGCCGCCACCGCTCAAGAGCCCCCTTCTCCCCAAGCATGGGCCATGCCCGGGGAAGAGAAGGTGGATCCCTACACCGTCTCCGACGCCAACGCCGGGACCGGGCCGATCACCGACCCGAAGGTGTTCGAGGCCTTCCACGGCAAGGAGGGTGTGGACCGGATCGTCGCCACCCTGCTCGACCTGGCCTATGCCGACGAGAAGCTGGGGCCGATCTTCAAGCCGTTCGAACGGGCGCGGGTCGAGCGGACCCTCAGCGAACACTTCTGCTACGTCCTGGGCGGCGGCTGCGCCTACACCGGCCGCGACATGGCCACGGCCCACAAGGACATGGGGGTGAAGCCCGGCGACATGGGCGCCCTGGTCGAGCTCCTGCAGAAGGCCATGGACAAGGAAGGCGTGCCGTTTGGGATGCAGAACCGCTTCCTGGCGAAGCTGGCGCCGATGAAGCGGGATATCGTGGCGAAGTAGGGCCGTCAGGCCCGTTCCAGGGCCACCATCAGTTCGCCCATGACCAGGATCTGGCCGTCGCCGATAACGGTGATGGCGTACTGCAGGGCCGCGCCCGTGGCGGCAAGCTGTTCGGCTCGAACTTCGAGGTCACCGGCGACGTCGTCCAGCCGGTCGCGCGTCCAGGTCAGGTTGTTGACCACGGCCAGGAAGCCCCGGCGGGGTTCCTTCTCGATCCCGGTCAGCTGGGCGTGCAGGGCGATGGCCTGGGAGGCGTATTCGGCCGCCGCGCTGGCCGGCAGGCGGCCGTCATGGCGCAGGGGGTTGGCCGGGTCGCGGTGGCTGACCGCGGAGCAGCTGATCCAGTCGGGACCGCCGCCGATCACCGTCTCCAGCAGATTCATCGCCCCGGCGTGCGGGATCGCCCTGGCGATCGCGGCCTTGTCCATGGGCGGGAGGTTCGACATCGGCGGCGTCACGGGCGAAAAGGGAGAAACGAATCTGCAGCGACCCTGATGACTTCCGCCTTCACGATCAACCCCGACCATCCCGCCCTGCCCGGCCATTTCCCCGGCAATCCGGTGGTCCCCGGCGTGGTCGTGCTCGAGCATCTCATCGGCGCCCTGGCTGAGACCCATCCGGGCAGAACCTGCACCGGCGTGCGGCGGATGAAGTTCCTGCGCCTGCTGCGCCCCGGCGAAACCGTCCAGGTGGCGTTCGGCGAGGCCAAGGCCGACGGAATCGCCGTCAAGGCCAGCGTGGCCGGCGAGCCGCTGATCGATGGGCGGCTGACCCTGGCGGCCGGTTGACGCCCAAGGAAACGGCGCCCGCCGAATCCCTCTGCTAACCGACGAAATTCGCTCAGCGTTTCGTTGCCAGACGGGCGCGGTTTCGCCTATGGAACGAAGGAGTGATTTTGGGGGAAGTCGGGGCGTATCGATGAAGCGGGTGCTTGTCGTCCACTATTCGCAGACGGGGCAGTTGAGCGACATTCTTCGCTCGACCGTGGCGCCGCTCGAAGCCGCGCCGGATATCGAGGTGACCTGGCTGCCCATAGAGCCGGTGACGCCCTATCCCTTCCCCTGGCCGGCGGGCTTCTTTTTCAACACCTTCCCCGAGACGGTTTACGAGGACGTCGACCCGATCAAGCCGCCGGTGCTGCCGGCCAACACCGAGTTCGACCTGGTGATCCTCGGCTATTCGGTGTGGTTCCTGTCGCCGTCCAAGCCGATCACCGCCTTCCTGCAGAGCCCCGAGGCGAAGACCCTGCTGGCCGGCAAGCCGGTCATCACCGTCATCGGCTGCCGCAACATGTGGCTGTCGGCGCAGGAGCGGATGAAGGAGCAGCTGAGCGCGCTCGGCGCGCACCTGATCGACAATGTGGTGCTGACCGACAGCGCCCACAGCGCCTTCACCTTCATCTCGACCCCGGCCTGGATGCTGACCGGCAAGAAGGGACCCTTCCTCGGCGGCGTGGTCCCCGAGGCCGGCGTCAGCCAGGAGGACATCGCCGGCTGCGCCCGCTTCGGCGAGGCCATCGCGGCGAAACTGCCCACCCGTTCGAAGGGCGACGTGTCGCCGATGCTGAGCGACCTTGGCGCGGTGTCGATCTTCGAGGGGCTGATGAGTTCGGAAAAAGTCGCCCGCAAGAGCTTCCTGATCTGGGGCCGGCTGCTGCGCGCCTGCGGCAAGCCAGGCAATCCCGTTCGTGGCGTCGTGCTGGTGATCTACGTCGCCTTCCTGTTCACCCTGATCTGCACCGTGGTGCCGCTGCTGGCGGTCATCAAGAGTCTGATCAAACCCCTGGCGCGGGAGCGTATCGCCCGTCAGCGCGCCTATTACGCCGAGCCCTCGGGCGAAGGCCGCGCCTTGCTGGGAGCCGCCCAATGACCATCCGCAGCGTCTACATCACAGGCACGGCGTCGTTCCTGCCCAACGAGCCCGTCCTCAACGACGAGATGGAGTCGGTCCTGGGTCAGGCCGGCGGCCGCCCCAGCCGCGCCCGCCGCACCATCCTGCGCAGCAACGGCATCAAGAGCCGCCACTACGCCATCGATCCGGCCACCGGCCAGGCGACCCACAACAACGCCCAGCTGACCGCCGCGGCCGTGCGGCGTCTGGGCCAGACCGTGACCCTGCCGGACGTCGACCTCCTGGCCTGCGGCACCTCGATCCCCGACCAGGTGATGCCCAACCATGCGGCCATGGTGCAGGGCGAGCTGGGCCTGCCGGCCTGTGAGGTGATCGCCACCAGCGGCGTCTGCCTGTCGGGCATCACGGCGCTGAAGTACGCCTACGTCACCGTCGCCGGGGGGCTGCACAACAACGCGGTGGCCACCGGCTCGGACTGCCCCTCGCCGGTCCTGTCGGCCAGCAACTTCAGCGCCGAGATCGAGAGCAAGGTCGACGAGCTGGAGAAGAGCCCGGAGATCGCCTTCGAGAAGGACTTCCTGCGCTGGATGCTCAGCGACGGGGCCGGCGCCTTCCTGCTGCAGGACAAGCCGCGCGAGGGGGCGACCAACCTGCGCATCGACTGGATCGAGACCTTCTCCTACGCCGGCGACATGGAGACCTGCATGTACGCCGGCGCCTCAAAGAACGCCGACGGCACCATCACCGGCTGGTCGGCGATGAGTCCCAAGGAACGCGAGAACGACTCGGTGATGTCGATCAAGCAGGACGTGCGCCTGCTGAACGAGCACGTCATCCACTACACGGTCGAAAAGCCCTTGCCCGGGATCGTTCAGAAGTACCAGCTGCGGGCCGACGACATCGACTGGTTCCTGCCGCACTATTCGAGCGAGTACTTCCGCGACAAGGTCCACGCCGGCATGCAGGTGGCGGGTTTCGACGTGCCGCAGGACCGCTGGTTCACCAACCTGACGACGCGCGGCAACACCGGTGCGGCCTCGATGTTCATCATGATCGACGAGCTGGCCCAGAGCGGCGACCTGGAGCCCGGCCAGCGGCTGCTGTGCTGGATCCCCGAGAGCGGCCGATTCTCCAGCGGGTTCATGCACCTGACGGTGGCCTGATGAAGAAGGACGAGGTTCCGCAGGAAACGGCCCGCACCTACGGCGGCACCAGGAAGCTGCTGTACGCGGTCGACGACAGCGGCGAGTACACCGAGGTCAATTCCGCCGGCTGGGAGCCCGAAACCTTCGCCACCGTCCAGGCCGTGGATGAACTGAACCGCCTGCGCGATCAGGCCTTCGCCGACGCCAGGGCCGGCAAGGTGAGCCCCCTGGTCTACTGGATGTACGCCCGGCGCATGGAGCCGGCGACCCTGGCGGCGACCACGGGCCTGTGGGCCTGGCGGGTCAACCGCCACTTCAAGCCGAAGGTCTTCGCCGGCCTGTCGGACGCCATCCTGGCCCGCTACGCCGAGGTCATGGACATCCCCCTCGCCAGCCTGCGCACCCTTCCGGACGCCCCCTGACATGACCGACTTCGCCCACCGCCAGTCGGCCCACTGCGAGAGCGGCGTGGTCGCCAACATGGTCAGCCATGGCGGCCTGGCCATGAACGAGCCGATGGCCTTTGGCCTCTCCTCGGCCCTGACCTTCGCCTACATGCCGATGATCAAGATGGCCGGCATGCCGCTGATCGCCTACCGCATGCCGCCCGGCCACATCATCAAGGGCGTGGCCAAGCAGCTGGGCATGAACTGGAAGCGCCAGACCTTCAGCGATCCGGCGGCCGGCAAGGCGGCGCTGGACGCGCAGCTGGACAAGGGCCATGCGGTCGGGCTGCAGACCTGCGTCTACTGGCTGCCCTACTTCCCGGAGGACATGCGCTTCCACTTCAACGCCCACAACCTGGTGGTTTTCGGGCGGGACGGCGACGACTACCTGATCAGCGACCCGATCTTCGAACAGACGGTGCGCTGTGATTCGGCCTCGCTGCAGAAGGCGCGGTTCGCCAAAGGCGCCATGGCCGCCAAGGGGATGATGTACTACCCCGAGGGGACGCCCACGGAGATCGACTACGCCACCGCCGTGCCCAAGGCGGTGCGGATGAACCGGCGGATCATGGTCGGGGCGCCGCTGCCGATCATCGGGGTCAAGGGCATCCGGTTCCTGGGCAAGAACATCGCCAAGGTGGCGGCCGGGCCGGATGCGGAAACAAAGTTGCCGCAGTACCTGGGCCACATCGTTCGCATGCAGGAAGAGATCGGCACCGGCGGGGCGGGCTTCCGCTTCCTCTACGCCAGCTTCCTGCAGGAGAGCGGCAAGATCCTCGGCAACGACCGGCTGAAGGAAGCTTCGGACGCCCTGACCGATGCCGGCGACACCTGGCGCAAGTTCGCCCTGGTCGCCACCAAGATGGCCCGCGGCCGCCAGAAGCTGGACATCAGGGAGCTGGACGGCATCCTCAACACCATCGCCGACAAGGAACTGGCGATGTGGCAGGGGCTGAAGGGGATCTAGGCGGCGACCGTGAAGGCCGCGAAGCGGCCGGCGCCATCGGTCGAAACGTGAAGCATCGTCTCGCCGGCCTTGGCCTGGGCCAGGAAGGCTGACGGCGCGGCGGCGGTGCGGCTGTCGTAGTAGGGCCGCCCGGCGCGGTAGTCGAAGGTTCGGATCAGGCCGAAGCGGTCGCCCTCGAGACCCTCTCCGAGACCCAGCACGGTGGTGGCCGGATCGAAACCGGCAATCCAGGCCATGATGTCGTCGCGGCTGGCGAAGAAGCGGCAGCCAGGCAGCGCGCCGCCTTCTCCGCCACCCGTCAGCCACAGCCAGTGGGCGGCCTCGCCGATGGGGGCGTCCGGGGCCTGGCCGAGGCGCTGGCGGTGGATGGCGATGGGTTCGAGCACGATGTCGGCGGAGCCGATCAAGGCCGAGGTCGCGGCGCCGGTCTTCAGGTCGAGCAGGGCCAGTTGCAGCGCCGTCTCGAAGCCGAAAGCGCGGTTGCCAACGCAGGTCGAGCGGCCGGACAGGCCGAACGACTTGGCGACATAGAAGCAGGCGGCGTTGCTGACGGTGTTGATGAAGCTCAGCGGCTTGGGCGGGAAACCGTCGCGGAACAGATGCTCCATGACCTCGACGGTGACCTCGAAGTCGCCGCTGCCGGTGGTGAAGTAGACCGCCGTGTCGGCCGGCGGCGTCTTGCCCGCCAGACAGCGGGCGGCGCCGATCAGGGCCAGCGAGATGAAGCGGCCGATGCGGCGGACCGGCTGGCCGAGGTCGGCCTTCAGGATCGGCTTGAGGTCGGTGAGGTCGCCACCTTCCTCGCTCAGGTAGTCGCCGATTCCGGCGATGCGGGCCTCAGTCATTGGCCACCACCAGACTGGTGTTGTTGCCGCCAAAGCCGAAGTAGTTGAGCAGGAAGGCGCCGCGCCCGACCGGCGCCCAGGTCTGGTTGAGCATCAGGCCCAGTTCGCCGGGCTCGGCGCTGATGCCGGGCAGCGGCGGCAGGTGGCCCCGTTCGATGGCGCCGCAGACCAGCAGCATCTCGCCCAGGCCGCAGGCCCCGAAGGTGTGGCCGATGAAGGGCTTCATGGCCAGCATCGGCGGCACGACGGGGAAGACCCGGTGCATGCCGGCCGCCTCGGCCTCGTCGTTGAGCAGGCTGGCAGTGCCATGCGCCTTGACCGCCAGGATGTCGGAGGCCTGCAGGCCGGCGGCGTCGAGGGCCTGCTGCATGACCGCCGCGACGGTCGAGCCGTCGGGGTTGGCGGCCGAGACGCCGTGGGTGTCGCAGAGGTTGGCGCCGGCCCGCAGGTGGAAGCCGGACGGCCCGGGCGTGGCGCCGACGACGAGGGCGCAGACGCCTTCGCCCAGCACCAGCCCGGCGCGCTGGGCGTCGAACGGGCGCATGCCGTTGGGGGCCAGCAGGGCCAGGCTCTGGAAGCCCAGGGCGGTAATGACGTTGAAGATCTCCAGCCCGATGATCAGGGCGTGGTCGATCAGCCCCTCGCGGATCATGGCGTCGGCGTAGATCAGGGCGTTGGCGCTGGAGGTGCAGGCGGTGTTGATCGTGTAGTCGGGCCCCCGCAGGCCGAACCGCCGGGCGATGGCTTCGGCGAGGCCGCCCATGGCGGCGTTGGTCATCAGGGGGTGGGCGGTGGGATCGGCCTTGAGGTCGCGGGCATAGATGGCCTCGGTCACCGAGATGTCGAGGCTGGAGGTGCCGAGGAAGAGGGCCGTGCGCACGCGCTGGGCCGGCGTCAGGTCCGAGGCCGCCAGCGCCGCCTCAACGACCGGCTCCAGGGCGCGCCACAGGCGGGTCTCGACGTCCTCAAGGGGCAGGTTGCGGAGCAGCATGCTCGGAACCGCCTCGACCGTCTCGCCGAGCGGCACGGCGGTGATCCCCGGCGGCGGCGGGCCGGCGGGCAGGGCATCCAGATTTTCAGCGAGGGTGGCGCCCAGCGAGGTGTGCAGCCCGGCCCCGTGGAACCAGGCGCGCCTCATCCCTTTTTGCTTCGCTCGGCCTCGATGAAGTCGGCCAGGGCATTGATGCTGGCCAGGGCCTTGCGGGCGTCGGGACCGCCTTCGATGCGGACGCCGTAGTTCTCTTTCACCGCCATGCTGATCTGCAGGGCGTCGAGACTGTCGAGGTCGAGGTCGCCGCCGATCAGGCGTTCGTCGTCGCCGATGTCATTGGGGTCCATCTCTTCCTTGTCGCACTCGCGCACGATCATCGCCTTGAGGTCGGCCAGCATTTGCGCGCGGTCGGACATGGAAGAAACCCTACTTCTGATACCGATGGACGAGCCAGGCCGCGCCCAGGGTGGCGAGGCCAAATCCGGTGAGCTTGGCGAGCTCCGGCCAGATGTCCCCCACCCCTCCCCCGCGTAGCAACAACCCGAGGAAGCCGTCCAGCCCCCAGGCCATGGGCGAGAGGTCTGCGATGGCCTGCATGCCCGGCGGCATGACGAACTTGGGGATCATGATCCCGCCGAGCGCGGCCAGGACGATGGCGCCGAGGCCAGAGGCCATCGTCGCCTGCTCGCTGGTCCGGGCGGTCACGGCGATGAGCAGGGCGAGGCCGAGCGCCGCCAGGCTGACCGCCGCCGACAGCAGGACCAGAGCAAAGGGGCTGCCATTGAGTTGCAGCGCCTGGCCGCCGAGCAGGGGGACGAGGAACATCCCCGCCGCCAGCATCAGCACCACCTGCACCTGGTTGACCAGGAAGTAGGGGATCAGCTTGCCGAGGAACTGGGTCATCGGGCCGATGTCGATGGTTGCCAGGCGTTTCTGCACCCCCAACTGCCGCTCTCGGATGAAGGTGTTCGAGAAGGGGATGGAAACGAAGAAGATGGCGAACACCAGCCAGGCCGGCACGCTCTGCTGCACGGCCGAGGGCGATGCCTCGGGCTTGGCCGCCGCGTAGGCATAGGCGAGGTCGATCTTCGGGGCCTCGACCTTTGGCGGATCGATGGGATAGCCGAAGGGGTCCTCGGTCGGCAGGAAGCCGATCAGCTGTTCGGTGCGCTGCATACCGGTCGCTTCGCCCAGCGCGGCCAGCATGAGTTTTTCAGTGCGCTTGTCGGTGTCGGGGGCGACGGTGACGGCCAGCAGGGTCGGCGCCTTTGGGTTGGGCTGGCCTTCGAGGCTGGCGCCGTAGCCCTTGCGGATCTCGATGGCGAAGGCGTAGCCGCCGTCCTTGAGGGCTTGTTTGATGTCCTTTGGCGCGGGTTGGCGCTTTATGCCGAAAGCCTCGTTTTTCGCCAAAGTCTCCTGCAGCAATTTCGACTTCGGCGTGCCGTCATGATCGACCAGCAACACGTCGGCCAGATGGCCGCCGCGCGAGGCGAACAGGTCCTGCAAGGCCAGCGACATGATCAGGATGAAGACCAGCGGCAGGATGAACAGCAGGGCCAGGCCATGCAGGTCGCGGCGCAACAACCGCAGTTCCTTGACGATAGTGGCGAAGAGCGGGTTCACGCCGTCTCCTCCGCCGCCGCCTGGTCGAGCAGGCCCAGGTACAGGGTCTCCAACCGGCTGACGCCGTATTCGGCGCGGGACACCTTGAGGCCGGCGGCCTGCAGCTTTTCGAGTACGGCCGGCAGGTCGCCCTGGCCGGCGAGATCGAGATCGACGCGGCCTTCAACCGACCAGTCGGCGGCCAACCCCTTGAGCGCCGTCCTGGCCTTGGCGGTGGCCGGCGCCGCCAGGGTGACAGTCAGACGGCGGGCGGCGGCCTCGGTCAGCAGTTCGGTTGTCCTGCCCTGGAGGACCAGCTTGCCATGGTCGATGACGGCGACGGCGTCGCAGAGCTGCTCGACCTCCTCCATGTAGTGGGAGGTGTAGACGATGGTCACGCCCTGGCTCTTGAGGACCTTGATGACCTCCAGGATGGTCTGGCGGGAGCGGGCGTCGATGCCGACGGTGGGTTCATCGAGATAGAGGATGCGTGGCGCGTTGATCAGGGCGATGGCCAGGTTCAGCCGCCGCTTGAGGCCGCCGCTGTAGGTCTCGGCCGGCTTGTCGAGCCACCCCGCGAGGTCGGTGGCGGCGACGGCGGCCGCACGCCGGGCCGGCCAGTCTGCCTTGGGGATGCGATAGAGACCGGCGAAGTATTCGAGGTTATCGGCGCCGCTGAGGGCTGGATAGAAGGCGAAGTCTTGCGGGGCCAGGGCCCCGGCCCGGCGCAGGGCGCCCGGATCCTTTGCCGCCGATACGCCCTCGACGAGGATCTCGCCCGATTGCGGGGCGATCATGCCGGTCATCAGCGAGATCAGCGTGCTCTTGCCGGCCCCGTTCGGACCCAGCAGGCCAAAGCAGCTGCCGCGTTCGATTGCGAGGTCGATGCCGCTCAGGGCCTCGCGAGCGGCGCGCGGATAGCGATGCGACAGGCCCCGGACCAGGATGGCCGGATCGTCTTTCGTCGGACTGTTGGCTTCACCAGACACGCATCGTCCCCCGCTCCGGGCTTAGCGCAGGGGTGGCGCCGCGTCACCGCAAAACTATGTCGCATCTTTCGTGGGAAGGCCAAAGACAGGCAGGCCCTCGAACCAGACCTCGATGGCGAGATGGTCGGGGCTGCGGCGCAGGATTTCCCCGGCCAGCTCCCGCGCCCGGGCATCGCCGGACACGGTCACCGCCAGGACGTCAGGCTCCGGGGCGCCGCTGCGGGTGAGGTGGAAGATGTAGGTCTGCATGGCGTTCGGGCCGGACCGGGACGCCGCGCCTCCGGAGGGAGGCGCGGACATCCCGGCTTTGGCTTGGCTCTCGGGGCTCAGTTCTCCTGCGGAACTTCGCTCTCGGTGGCGCGGCGTTCCTTTTTGGCCTTGGCCTCGGCGCTGGCCGAGCCGCCGACATTCACGCTGCCGGCCTTGCGGGCTTCGCCCTGGGCGCGGCTGGCGGCGTAGGCGGCCTTGCCGCGGGCCTGACCGGCGGCTCGGGCGGCATCGCCACGGGTTTCGCCGGCGAGGCGGGCCGCCTGGCCGCGAGCCTGGCCGACGTCGCGGGCGGCGGCGGCGCGATCAACGCCGACCGAGCCGGAACCGCTGGCGCCCGCCGAACCTTTCGACGTCCCGAGCATGCCGGAGGCTGAACCGGAGGCGCCACGGCCATCGACATTGCCGCTGGCCGAGCCGCTGGCTTCGGCGGCAGCCTCGCGGCGGGCCTTGGCGGCGGCCTTTTCAGCCCGGGCCCTGGCCCGTTCCGCGCGGGCCTGGGCCGCGTCGGTGGCGCGCTGAGTGGTGTCGCCGACCCGGTCGCGCACGCCGCCGAGGTCCGCGCCGCCACTGCCGGTGAGCGAGCCGCCAGCCGAGCCGGTCACACCGCCGACGCTGCCGCCGACCGAACCGCCCAGGCCGCCCGAGCCACCCAGAACCTGGGCATTGGCCGAACCGGCGGCGAACAAGGCGCAGGCCGCGGCCGCGCAGAGGAAGGTGGTTTTCATGGCGTTTCTCCTTCGAGAGTCTGTTCGACTTGAGGCCTGGCGCAGCAAAGCCGCCAGGCCTCTCGAAGGTTCCAACGACGGGCGGCCGAGGTTTCTTCCGTCAGGTCCCGATTTTCTCTCAGCGGCGGGCCGGCGGGGACATCCGCAACTCGCTCGCCACCAGCCCCCGGCCATAGATGCGGTCCGGTCCGCGCGGACCCAGATCCCGCGCCTCGGCCCCCAGGGCAGCCACCGCCTGAGCAGGGCTGCGGCCGCGCCGCAGGACGGCCAGCCGCCCGGCGACCAGCGGGGCGGCGAAGGAGGTGCCGCGCATGCCTGAGAACCCCCCGCCGGGCCGGGCGGCGACCATGTCAGAGCCCGGGGCGGAGAAGTCGATGTGGGTCCCCCGGCAGGCCTCGGGCAATACCCGGTCGCGGCGGTCGACGCCGGTCACCGAGATCACCTCCGGCCAGGCAGCGGGATAGAGGGGTGGGGCGGCCGGGCCATCGTTGCCGACGGCGGCGACCAGCAGCACGCCCCGGGCGCTCAGACGGCGGACCATGGCCCCGACCAGGGCGTTGCGGGGACCGACCAGGCTGATGTTGACCACCGCGACGCCCGAACCGTCCATCCACCCCAGAGCCCGGGCCACGGCGTCGGCCGAGCCGCCGGTCGGGCCGGTTCCATAGACGTCCGCCGCCAGGACCGTCGCCCCCGGCGCGGCGCCGCGAAAGCCACCCGACTGACCCGCCAGCAGGGAGGCGGCGGCCGTGCCGTGAGCGGCCGGCCGGATGCCGCCGGGGGCGAAGGCGCGCTGCTCGACGCGGGCCGCGGCGAGGGCCGGGTGGCGCACATCGACGCCGGTGTCGATCAACCCGATGCGCACGCCCGCGCCACCCCCCTGAAAGCCGGCGGCGACGACCGGCGCGGCGGCGGTCACGGCGGGCAGCGGCATGGTCTCGCCGGCCCCTGAGTAGATGTGGTTGAAATCATAGTCCCCGGCCGGATCGGCCTTGCGCAGCCGCTTGAGGGCCTGGCGGGCGTTGAGGCGCGATGGCGGCGACAGGATGATCATCTCCAGCCCGCCCTCGAGGGTCTCGCGCCGCAGGATGGCGAAACCCGCCGCCTGGGCCGCCGCCATGGAGGCTGCGCTGGGGGCAACGGCCAGAATCTGGCCGCGCACGACCGGGCCTCCCCGGTCATCGGTTTCTATCTCGCGGGGATTGCGGCGGATCAGGTCCTTGAGGGCCTCGGCCCGCTGTCCGGTGATGTCGCTCAGGCGATCGACCGATCCGTCGACCCCGTCCACGGCGCCGCGCACCCGGTCGCCGACGTCGCTGGTTGAGGGCAGGCCGCCGCCGGGCAGTCCACCGCCCGGAAGCCCGCCGCCACCACCCGGCAGGGAGGGCAGCTGGGCCGCCGCCGGCCCGGCCAATGCCAGAACGAGCGCCAGCGCACCGATCAGGCGGCGCCCGCGTCGGGCGTCGAAACTGGGTTCCATCGCGGTCGCCTCCATACCGCCGGCCAAAACCCGCAACGTCCAATGGCGATCGGGGTTGCGGGATCGGGCGACAGGATATCTCTTTTCCTGGGGAAGAAACGTCCGGTGGTCGTCGTTTCATCCGTGAAGAGGTGAACTTCTTGGACCCGTTCGAGCGCGGGATCGTCGATCTTCTGCCGCGCCTGCGCCGATTCGCGCGGGCGTTGGCCCGGTCGTCGGCCGACGCGGACGACCTGTGCCAGATCGCTGTCGAGCGGGCTCTGGCGCGGCGGGCTCAATGGGTCGCCGGCACGAGACTGGACAGCTGGACCATGCGCATCATGAAGAACGCCTGGATCGACGAGACCCGCAGCCGGGGCCGCAAGGCCCGGCTGTTCGACGCCCCCGAGGCGGGCGAGCGGGTGGCCGATCCGACAGTTCCCGCGCCCGCCGAGCGCGACGACGCCTTTGCCGTCGGCCAGGCCATGGCCCGGCTGCCCGACGACCAGCGGCTGGCCGTCGCCCTGGTGCTGGTCGAGGGCCTGTCCTACGCCGAGGCCGCCGAGGTCATGGAGGTCCCGGCCGGCACCGTGGCCAGCCGGGTGGCGCGCGGCCGCATGGGTCTGATGGCCCAGCTGGAGGAGGCCGGATGACCCGCGAGCCACACATCAGTGACGAGATGCTGATCGCCTATCTCGACGGCGAACTGGACGAGGCCGGCATGGCCACCGTGGACGCCGCCCTCGGCGAAGACCCGGTCCTGGTCGACCGGCTGGAGGCCCATGCCGCCCTGGCTGACCGGGTGCGGGCCGCCTATGCGCCCGTGATCGATGAGCCGCTGCCGGCGGCGCTCACCGGGCTGGTGCAGCCGGTTCCGAGCAACGTCGTCTCCTTGCCCGAACGAAGCAAACCCCTGCGAAGTTACGCCTGGTGGGGCGCCATGGCCGCCACCCTGGTGGTGGCGGTGATGCTGTTCGGACGCGAACTGGCGCCCGGCGGCCCGATCGGGGCCGGCATGATGGCGCGCGGCGACCTGGCCAGGGCCCTGACCGTCCAGGCCAGCAACGACGCCAGGGGCGAGGTCGCCATCGGCCTGACCTTCAAGGACCAGTCCGGCCGCTACTGCCGGACCTTCGCCGCCCGGAAGATGGCCGGCCTGGCCTGCCGCGAGGGCGAGGGCTGGCAGGTCGAGGTCGCCGCCCGGCAGCCGGCCACCCCCGGCACGGAATTCCGCCAGGCCGCCAGCGCCACGCCGGGCCCGGTGCTGACCCGGGTGGATGAGCTGATCGCCGGCGAGGCGCTCGACGCCGAACAGGAGAAGAAGGCGCTGGCCGCCGGCTGGCGCTAGCCGTCCATCAGGACGACGTCCCAACGGTAGGCCCCGTCGCCCGCCGCCATGGCCGTCGAGGTCGGCGCCCCGGGACCCAGTTCCTTGTACAGCGGGTCCTTGGCGTTCAGCCCGCCCTCTTCCGGGAAGTACATCTGGGCGCTGAGCCGATGGGCCCGGCCCTGGATGTCGAAATGGATGTGCGGCGTGCGCAGGCCGATGGGCGAGTCGTAGGCCGCCGGCTTGATGGTCCGGAGGCGCCACTCCCCGTCATTGCCGGTGGTCAGCAGGCAGTAGCCCTGGAAGTTCGGGTCGAGCGGCGCGGTGCTGATGTCGTTGGCGTGGGCGTAGCGGCCGGCGGCGTTGGCCTGCCAGACCTCCAGCCGGGCCCCTCGCATCGGCTTGCCGTGGCGATCCAGCACCCGGCCGGTCAGTTCAATGACATTGCCCAGCGCCCGCTCCTTGTGACCCTTCATCCAGGTCATGTCGAAGTCCTGCTCGGGCGGCTTCTCGACCGGATAGAAGGGCCCGAGCATCGAGGTCCAGGTGCCCTCGGGATCAGCGGCCAGGGCGGTGGAGCCGCCGGCGACGGCCGCGGCGGCGGCGGCGGCGAAAGCCCGCCGCGAAAGAGGTCGAATGGTCATCTGCAGTCCCCCAGGAACAGGTCCGCGAACATACCCACGTTCTTTCAGATTTGTCGCCTGCCCGAGGCGGCACGGGCCGTCCGGAGCGATAACTGTCGTCCAGTCGACAATTACTTCGCATCCATCAGATTTCCCGCGACATACTGGCGCGCTGTATCGTTAGGCCTGAAATAACCGCACCCCTTTAACATTCTGAAAGCTACCCTGCCGCCTGATACCCCGGTCGGAGGGTTTGTCATGAGCGTGAAGAGAATTGCGGCGGTGGCCGCTGTCGCCTTGCTGGCCGCGCCCCTGGCTGCGGGGGCGGCGGGAGCCGAGGGCGGTTGGGAACTGGGCTCGGTGGCGGTGACGCCGACCGTCGCGGCCGGGTCGGCGGCGGTGTTCCACCGCTACATGAGCGATGTCTCAGGCCTCAACGGCCAGTTCCGCAACGCCGCCGGGGTCGCCGACGCGGTCAAGCGGGCCGCCGCCTACGATCCCCAGCAGCTGCAGCAGGGGATGGTGGTCTACGCCGCCTTCACCGCCCTGCAGGACGAAACCTTCGTCGCCTCGATCAAGGCCATGGAAGCCCAGTACGGCCGCGACCAGGTGCTGACGCTGCTGAACCGCGATCCGAGCGGCATCATCAACCTGCCCGGCGCGCCGCAGGCCGGCGCCGCGGCCGAGGCCGCCCTGAAGGCCCAGGGCGAGGCCGTGCTGGCCTCCGGCAAGTCGGTCAAGCAGGCCTCCTACGACCTGCAGCACCAGCCCTGGTCGAAGACGGCGATTCCTAACGCCCCGCGCCGCCTGGCCGAGGCCAAGGCCCTGGCACGCACCGTCCAGCCCAGCGACGCAGACGCCGCCCTGCTGATCAAGGCCGTCAGCCGTCCGCAGCCCCAGGGCCAGGGCTGGGACGCCCGGGTCAGCCCGGTGGTCGTCAACGGCCTGGCGCTGGCCGCCCGCATCGTGCTCGGTGAGACGCTCGATACGCCGCAATCCCTGGCCCTGCTGCGCGATGAGCGCAGCGGCTCCTGCCTGAAGATGGCCAAGCTGAACTTCCACATGTGCCTGTCGGTCGCCGGCCCCAACTATGAGGACGTCTACTGCGTCGGCCAGCACGCCCTGCTCGACACCGGGACCTGCGTCGTGAAGGCGGCCGAGGGGCGGTAGTTCACAAGCGCCGCCGGCCCTGCCACCATGGCCGGATGAATCTCAAAGGCAAACTGCTCAAGGGCCGCTACGTGCGGCTGGAACCGATCACCGCCGAGCACAAGGACGAGCTGCGCGGCGCCGTCGACTGTGATCCCGAGGCCTGGGAGATCATGTCGGTCAACGGCTGCGGCGAGGGCTTCGACGACTGGTGGGGCGCGCTGAAGGGTGAGACCGAGCGCGGCGAGCGGATCGGCTATGCGATCCGGCGGCTGAGCGACAAGCGGGTGGTCGGCACCAGCTCCTTCCTCAACATTCGCCGGCTGCACAAGGGCGTCGAGATCGGCGCCACCTTCCTGCATCCCGACGTGCGGTCGGGGCCGGTGAACCCGGAGAGCAAACGCCTCATGCTCGGTCAGGCCTTCGACGCCGGGGCCGTGCGGGTCGAGTTCATGATCGATGAGCGCAACGCCCGCAGCCAGGCGGCGGTCGAGAAGCTGGGCGCCACCCGCGAGGGCACGATGCGCAACCACAAGATCACCTGGACCGGGCATGTGCGGGACACGGTGGTTCTGTCGATCTGCGACTTCGACTGGCCGGCTGTGCGCGACCGGCTGGACTTCCGGCTGCGGTCGACCTTCCCCGCCTAGTTCACCCGGCTGTAGGTCCAGTCCATCCGCTCCAGCTTGCCGTTCATCATGCCCTCGATGGACGGGCAGTAGCCGGCCTTGCAGCGGCGCAGGATGACCCGTTGCGGGAAGTCGTGTTGCAGGTTCTCGAACACCCATTCATCGGCGGTCGCCGACGTCAGGGGGAAGGTCACGGGCGGCTGGCGGCCGACGATGGCGGTGAAGGCGACCGTGCCGTCCTTCTCGTCCAGGCGCATGAACTCGACCTGGGCCCTGCCCTTGGCGACGGTGCGGCCGACGCCCGGCATCGCCCCGCCGTCGGCGGCCAGCCAGGTTTCGGTGACGACCGAACCGTCGCCCGGCTCGGCCCGCCATTGGCCGGTCAGCCAGGCGAGGTCGGCGAGGCCGGCGCGCTCGGCCGTGAGGGCCGGGACAGCGAGGGTGAGGGTCAGGCCGGCGGCCAGGGCGGCGAGGGCTTTCATCGGGTGTCTCCGTTGTCTGGAGTCATACAGCACGGCGTCGCGACGGGCGGCTTGTATCGAAACGACAGGTCAGGCCTCGACCAGGCTGGCGGCGAGGCCGGCCTGGGCGCTGAGGAATTGTGACGGCGTGCAGCCGACGAAGCGGCGGAAGTCACGGGCCAGCTGGGGGTGGTCGAAATAGCCCGCGGCCTGGGCGGCGTCGGTCCAGTTGGTGACGCCCGGTTCGCTGAGGGCGTCAAACACCGAGCGGAAGCGGAGGATGGCGGCCAGCATGCGGGGCGGCACGCCGACGATGCGGGCGAAGCGGCGTTGAAGGTCGCGGCTGGCCTCGACCGGCTGGCCGGCCTGAAGGCGGGCGACGGCGGCCTCGACGGCGAGGTCGCGCGGGGCCGGGTTGGCGGCGATACGGGCGGCGACATGGTCCTGGACGGCGGCGAGGCGGGCGGTTTCGTCCAGGCCCGCGAGGTCCAGGTCGATGACCAGCGGCGTGCGCCGGTCGGTGTAGCGGCTGGCGGCCTCGCCGAGGTAGCCGTAGGGGCCGGCCGGGTGGAAGCGCACGCCGATGACCCCGGCCGGGCCGTCGGCGCGCAGGTGCAGGGGGCGGGTCAGCTGGCCGGCGAAGACGACCCGCGCCTGGCGCAGGGCGGCGCCGTCGGGCGCACGCTCCAGATAAGGCTGGCCGAAGTGGACGATCAGCTCGCTGCAGCCGTCCGGGGCGATGCGCTGGTCCTCTTCCTCGGCCCCACCCTCGAACAGCCAGACGCAGCGGACGTGGGCCGCGAGGTCGGCGCGCGGGGCGAATTCTTCGTATCTCGGGATCACTTCGCCCGACGCGCCCGGAAGAAGCCGCGCAGCAGCTCGGCGCTTTCCTCGGCCAGGACACCGCTGGTCACCGTCGGGCGCCAGTGGCAGGTGGCGCCTTCGAAGAAGCGCGGGCCGTGGACGACGGCGCCGCCCTTGGGGTCCTCGGCCCCGAAGACGACACGGCCGATGCGGGCGTGGCTGATGGCCCCGGCGCACATGGCGCAGGGCTCCAGGGTGACGACCAGGGTCAGGTCGGTCAGGCGGTAGTTGCCGAGCTTGGCCGCAGCGGCGCGAAGGGCGGCGATCTCGGCATGGGCGGTCGGGTCGTGGCCGCCGATGGGGTGGTTTGCGCCGACGCTGACGATGTGGCCGGTGGCCGGATCCATGATCACGGCGCCCACAGGGGTCTCGCCGGCTTCGGCCGCCGCCCGGGCTTGTTCCAGGGCCAGCCGCATCAGCGATTCGTCAGAGGGGAGCAAAGGGGCGGCGTTCATGCTATGGGGCGGGTCCGACCGTCGGGAGACGGCCCAAGTCCTACTATGGAGCGGCGAACATGGCTGCGGAAGACTACGAAGACGAGCCCATGCCCTACGACGCCAGCGACAAGGTCGCGGAAGGCGCCGAGAGCGAGGGCCATGACCGGGTGGCCAAGGTGCTGGCCCGGGCCGGCGTCGGCTCGCGGCGCGAGGTCGAGCGGCTGATCGAGGCCGGGCGGGTGGCGATCAACGGCCTCTTGCTGACCACCCCGGCCATCAAGGTCGAACCCGATGACATTCTGACGGTCGACGGCGAAGTGATCGCCGGGGCCGAGGCCACGCGGGTGTTCCGCTATCACAAGCCGGTCGGGCTGGTGACCACCCACGCCGACCCCAAGGGCCGGCCGACGGTGTTCAGCGCCCTGCCGCCGGGCCTGCCGCGCCTGATCTCGGTCGGCCGTCTCGACCTGGCGTCCGAGGGCCTGCTGCTGCTGACCAACGATGGCGGCCTGACCCGGGCGCTGGAACTGCCCTCCACCGGCTGGAAGCGGATCTACCGGGCCCGCGCCTTCGGCGAGGCCAGCCAGGCCAAGCTGGACCGGCTGAAGGACGGCATCACCGTCGAGGGCGTCCGCTACGGGGCCATCGAGGCCAAGCTGGACAAGGTGACCGGGTCCAACTGCTGGATCACCGTCACCCTGGCCGAGGGCAAGAACCGCGAAGTGCGCCGGGTGCTGGAAGCCATCGGGCTGAAGGTCAACCGCCTGATCCGACTGGCCTACGGGCCTTTCTCGCTGGGGACGCTGGCGCCGGGCTTCGTCGAGGAGGTCGGCCCCCGGGTGATCCGCGAGCTGCTGGCCGAGCACATCGACCCGGCCAACCTGCCGACCGGCGCCAGCGTGCAGTACAAGGCCCCGCCGCAGGCCCAGTCGCGGCGCGACCCCACCGTGGGCTCGACCTCGAAGGTCCTGGCCGAGCAGAAGCCGGACAAGCCGGTCTACAAGGCCGGCTGGGCCAAGCCGAAGAAGAAGGCGGTCAACCACGTCATGCCCAAGCGGCCGAAGGCGAAAATCGTCGCCGATTTCGGGCCGGGCAAGCGCGAGGTCAAACCCGTCACCTTCCGGGCCAACACGCCCAAGACCGACGCCGACCGGGCTTCGAAGAGCTACAAGGCGGCGCCGGAGCCCGCCGGTCGGCCGGCCCCCAAGGACCTGCGCCCGCAACACTTCAAGGACCGGGAAGCCGCCGCCGCGGCCGAGGACGCCAAGGCCCTGGCCCTGCGCAAGGCGCTGGCCGGGCTGGATGACGGACCGAAGAAGGGTCCGCGCCCGGGCGGCAAGCCGTTTGGCAAACCGGCGGCAAAGGTCGCCGGTAAGCCGTTCGACAAGTCGGGGGACAAGGCAGGCGACAAGCCGGCCCGGGCCTTCGCCGGCAAGCCGGACAAGCCCGCCAAGCCGCTGGGCCGACACCTGGAAGGCAAGGCCAAGGGCCACTGGTTCACCGCCCCCGGCGAGGCGCCGTCCACGCGGCCGGCCCCGGCCGGCAAGGCCAAGCCCGGCGCTAAACCTGCTCGATCCGGACCCCCGGCCGGGCCGAAGCGGCCAGGCCCTGGCGGGCCGAGTCCGTCCGCAGGACCTCGCCAAACGACCGGCGCTCGTCCGCCAGGCCCTCCGTCAAAGGGCGGTCCAAAGCGGCGCGGGTAAGCCGCTTGGCGTAGGCGATGCCTTCGGCGCCCCGGGTCTCGAACTCGGCGGCGATCTGAAGCGCCCGGGCCAGCGGGTCGGCGGCCAGTTCGTGAACCATGCCGAGGCGGTGCGCCTCTTCGCCGGTCACGGTGAGGCCGCGCAGGATCATATCCAGCGCCTTGGCCTCGCCGATCACGCGCGGCAGCCGCTGGGTGCCGCCGCCGCCCGGGAAGATGCCGACCCGGGTCTCCGGCAGGCCAATGGCCTCGACCGCCGGTGAGGCAATGCGCAGGTCGCAGGCCAGGCTGAGCTCGAAACCGCCGCCCATGCACAGGCCGTTGATCACCGCGATCACCGGCTTTGGCGCGGCGGCGATCAGGTCGACCAGTTCGAGGTAGCCGGGTTCCGGATTGGTCGGAGCAGGCCTTGGCGCGGCCGCCTCGGCGAAGCTGTTGCTGGCCGCCGACAGTTCGCCGACGTCGTAGTGGCGGATGAACACCCCCTCCAGCCCGCCGGTGATGACGATGCAGCGCACGGCCGGATCGTCGGCGCCGGCCTTGACCGCCTTGTAGGTTTCCACGGCCCCGGCGTGGGTCATGGTCCCGCGCGGCGGGTTGGCGAAGGTGATGACGAGCGCGCCGCCGTGGCGGGCGGTGGTGACGAAGGTCATGGCAGCCTCCTTAAGGTTGGGGCGCGTCCGGGGCGTCGCGCAGCTTGCGCATCAGGTGGCTGGAACGGCGGTAGACGGTGACGGCGCCGCCCAGCGCGATGATGGCCAGGCCCGCCAGGATGACCTGGCCCGTGCCGCCCCACAGGGGTTCGAAGGCGGCGATCAGGCAGGTGACGGTCAGCACGAACATGCGGTGCGGCTTGGCCATCGGGCCGGAGAAGTCGGCGGGATAGCCGAGGCCCCGGCCGAGCTCCCGGACATAGGCGGTCAGCACCGCCAGCACCGCCGCCAGCCAGCCCAGCCACTCCCCGGCCGGCAGCTGCGCGGCCGCCGCATAGCCGGCGCCGACGATGAACAGCACATCGGCGATGCGGTCGGGCAGCTCGTTCCACACCGGCCCGGTCGGCGAGCCCATGCCATGCTCCACCGCCACCATGCCGTCGATCATGTTGCACAGCAGGCGAAGCTGGATGCAGACCGCCGCCAGCACCAGGGCGATCCCCCGGCCGACGCCATTGCCGTTGTCGGTGCCGCCAGCCAGCATCAGGGCGGCCCCGAGGGCGGCGAACACCACGCTGATCGCCGAGATGTGGTTGGGCCTCACCCGCGCCTGGCCCAGTGCCCGGGCCAGGCCGACGGCCCAGCCCTTGGTACGGGTCTTCAGGGGGCGGCGATTCTCGGTGTCGGTCATGCAGGGTTCCGGGCGCGGACCAGCGCCGCATTGTAGACAATCGCGTAAAGGGTCGAGAGGCTCCACGGGAAAGCGATGGTGGTCACAAGTTCCGGGGTGCCGATCAGGCTGTGGACCGCGACCAGGGTGGCCAGGACGCCGGACGCGGTCGCGAAGGGCGGCAGGGCGAAGGCCAGGGGACCGGCAAAACGACCGCCAAACCACTCCAGAACCCGTTTGATGACCCCGGTCAGCAGGGCGCTGATGATCCCCTGGGCGATGGCGGGGGGCCAGGCGGCCAACCCGTGGTGGCGATTGGCGAACAGGGCCCAGCCGCCCATCAGCAGGAAGCCGAAGGCCATGTGGACCAGGCTGGACTTCATTAGGCGCTGGATCATCGGCCCCCCGGTTGTCGAAGCGGGACCATTATAGCAGGTGGCGAAGCTGTCGCCTGTTTAAATTTAGCCCATAATTCAATGGCTTGGGACCAACCAACCCACTGCCTGGAAGTCGGATTCGACCCCTCGGGGGACGGCTTGCGACCACCCTGGAACCACCCCGCGGGACAGGCAGCGTGGTCGCCGGGCGAAATCGGGAGCGGAGCGGCCGATTGGCGAGATGAATATGTCTATACATATCCATCTCGCCTCCGCTCGGGACCGTCAGGTGAGGGCTGCGGCGGGGGTCTCGGCGCCGCGACGGCGGGCGGCGACTATTGCGAACTCGGCGTGGTAGCGCGGGTTTTCGGTGCCCATCATCCGGTCCCACCAGGTGAAGTAGAGGCCAAAGTTGGAGCCGGCCTGGGCGTGATGCAGGTCGTGGTGGGTGACCGTGGTCATCCAGTCGAACATCGGGCGGCCGTCGCGGCGGGCCGGGAACAGCTCGTAGCCCGAGTGGCCGATCACGTTGCGGGCGATCTGGTGGATCATGAACAGGCCGAAGGCCGGCCAGCTGACCGGGACCAGCAGCACCCACAGGGGGGTGAAGGCGGCCATCAGCGCGGCCTCGCCGAGGTCGAAGCTGTAGGCGGTGAAGGGGGTCGGGTTGTTGGAGCGGTGATGGCGGCGGTGGAAGGCGCGGAACAGCTGCGGCCGGTGCATCGTGCGGTGGACCCAGTAGAAGTAGGCGTCATGGGCCAGGACCGTCAGGACCAGGGAGACGGCGGTCCAGATCAGGGTCGGGGTCTCGCGGAAAGCCTCGCCCCAGAGCAGGCCGGCCTTGTGCAGGCCGACGGTGATCAGGGCGACGGTGGAGAAGACGGCGACCGAACGGATCGAGCAGAGCAGTTCGACGATATGCTGCAGGGCCGGCGGCCGGTCGGGCCGGATCTTCCACCGCTTGAGGACGGGCGCGAGGAGGACGCAGATAACCAGCCAGGCCAGGGGCGCGGCGATGATGTAGCGGGTCAGGTCGCCCTGGAAGCCGTCGAGCCAGGCGCGGCCGACGGCGAGGAGCGTATCGGGGAGGGTCATGGGAGGGTCTCGCTCGTGAAGATGAGGAGACCCTGGGGGTTGGAGGCTGGGGCCGCTTCCTTGCGGGTGGGTGCGGTGTGCCGATTTCGAAATCGGCGAGAGGTTTTCAGATTTGGCTACCCCCTTGCCGCTCTCCCCGACGAAAGTCGGGGCCCAGGATCCTCGGGGTTGGAGGGTCCGCTCTGATCAGCGCTTCAGCGGCGACTATTTGCCAGCTGGGTCCCGACTTCCGTCGGGATGAGCGGGAGTTTGGAGAGCCTGAGCCCGCCATTCCGACGGGGTCTGGCCGGTCACGTCCTTGAAGGCCCGGTTGAAGGGTCCGAGGCTGGCGTAGCCGAGGTCGAAGGCCAGGGCGGAGATGGAGGCGCGGGCGTTGGCCGGGTCGGCCAGCGCCAGCTTGGCCGCCTCTATGCGGTGCGCGCCCACGAAGTCGGCGAAGTTGCGGTGGCCAAGGCCGCCGTTGATCAGGCGGCGCAGGCGGTGCTCGGGCACGCCGACATCGGCCGCCAGCTGGCCGATGGTCAGGCCTTCTCGGCGCCAGGCCCCCTCGTCCATCAGGGCCTGCAGCCGGGCCAGGGCCGGGCGGTCCTGCGGATCGATGGCGTCGGGGTCGACAGCCGGGCGGGCGGCGACGAACAGCTCGGGCCGGGCCTGCAGGAAGGCGCCGCCGGTGAGCAGGCTGACGACGGCCAGACTGGCGGCCTGGAGGGGCGAAAGCCAGTGGTCCTCGGCCCCCAGCGCCCAGCCGATCTCGAAGGCCGAGAGGATCATGGCGTAGAGGCCGATGACCAGGATGACCGGGGTGCGCAGGGCGCGTCGGGCCTCGACGAGATCGCCCTCGCGTCGGCGCCAGATGACGCTGATCAGGTGGAGGACGAGGCCCATCTCGAGCAGGTTGTGGACCACCCAGACGCCCCGGTTGACCGGCTCGGGCAGCACCCCGCCGACGACGCCGACCACGGTCATCACCAGCGGCGGAATCCAGCGGTCCAGGGTGAAGCGGCTGTCCTCGAACAGGGCCATGCCGAACATCCAGAAATAGGCCGTGCCGCCCAGCGACAGCACCCAGATCGGAAAGATGATCGGCATCACCACCCACGTCTCCGGCCCGCCCGAATGCAGGGTGAAGGCCGCCGCCGCCACGGCGAACAGGGCCCCGGACCAACGGGCGGGGATCAGTGGCCGCCCGGCGATCAGGCCGAGCGCCGTGCACAGCATGGCCCCGACCGCGATGCCGCGCAGCAGGACTTCCAGGGTGACGAGGTCGATCATCGCAGCGCACGCCCTCCCCGGCCGGTTCGACGGCTCAAGGGATAGGAGGTTTCCGCCCCGACGTCGACGGGACCGGCGTCGACGGGGCTCGGCCGCGGGCGGGGACGTGCTAGCGTCCGGAAATGAGCGCCACGCTTCACCTGATCTGCGGCCTGCCGGGGAGTGGCAAGACCACGCTGGCCCGGCGCCTGGCCGAGGAGACCGGGGCGCTGCGGCTGAGTTCGGATGTCTGGATGAAGGCGCTGGAGGCCGACGGCTATGACATCGCGGCGCGGGCGCGGGTGGAGGCGCTGCAGTGGGCGCTGGCGAAGGACCTGCTGGCGCGGGGGGTGAGTGTCACCCTGGAAGCGGGGTTCTGGACACGGGCCGAGCGCGACGCCTGCCGGGCCGGGGCGGCGGCGGTCGGGGCGCGGGCGGTGACGCACTTCTGCGATGCGCCGCTCGAGGAACTCATGCGGCGGGTGGCGGCGCGGAATGAGGCCCTGCCGGCCGACAGTTTCCGGGTGAGGCCCGAGGACATCGCCGAGTGGTCGCCGCTGTTCGAGCGGCCGGACGCGGACGAGCTGGTCTGAGCGGCCAGCGCAAGCTCTCCCCCCGCGAAGTGGGGGGAGGACAGATTTCGAGCCTTGGCGAGAATCAGGAGGCGGGCCCCACCGGCGGTAGGGAGGTTCCTCCTGCCGACAGACTTGCCCCCCTCCTGCTCTGTCGCTCACGCTCCAGAGCGGTCCTCCCCCCGCAAGCGGGGGGAGAGCTTGGATTTGGGGTTGCGCCGCGCCGCTGGCCCGGCAAGGTGGGGCCACGGAGGCGTGGCGTGCAGATCATCGAACCGGTGAAGGCCTTCGTTGCGGCGCAGTCGCCGATCCTGCTGTGGGGTCTGAGCGGGGTGCTGGCGCTGCTGAGCGTGGCGGCGGTCATCTCGGCGGTCCTGCCGCTGATCAACAAGACGAAAGACTATCGCGAGCTGCGCCAGCGGATCGCCAGCTGGTGGGTGATGGTGGCGCTGCTGGCCGCCGCCCTGCTGGCCGGATGGCAGGCGACGACCCTGTTGTTCGCCGTCATCAGCTTCATCGCCCTGCGCGAGTTCCTGTCGATCGCACGGACGCGGCGGGAGGACCGGCTGATCATCCTGGCGGCCTATCTGGCCATCCCGGTGAGCTACGCCTTCATCGCGCTCGACCTCTACATGATCTTCCTGGTCATCGTGCCGGTCTACGCCTTCCTGCTGACGCCCTTCCTGATGGCGTCGCTCGGCCAGACCAAGAACTACCTGTCCCGCGTGGCGATGTTCCACTGGGGCATGATGACCTGCGTCTACAATCTGGGTTACGCCGCCTTCCTGATGCGGGTGCCGGACGACCAGGCGCCGGCCGGGGCGGCGGGTCTGGTGCTGATGCTGCTGGTGGCCACCGAGTTCAACGACGTGGCGCAGTATGTCTGGGGCAAGACGCTCGGCAAGCACAAGATCGTGCCGACAGTCAGCCCCAACAAGACCTGGGAAGGCTTCCTCGGCGGCTGGGTCAGCACGGCGGCGCTGATCTGGTTCGCCGGGCCGTACCTGACGCCGTTGAGCGGCCTGGGCCTGGCCGTCGTCGCCGTCAGCCTGCCGCTGGCCGGGTTCGCCGGCGACGTGACCATGAGCGCCATCAAGCGCGACATCGGGATCAAGGACACCAGCCACCTGATCCCCGGGCACGGCGGCCTGCTGGACCGGATCGACAGCCTGACCTTCACCGCGCCGCTGTATTTCCACCTGCTGGCCTTCTTCGCGGTGGAGAAGTTCTGAGCATGCTCCGCTGGCTGCGCCTGGCCCTGATCGTCGCCGTCGCCCGGCCGGTGGCGCAGTTCTTCGCCGGGACCGACGTGATCGGGCGCGAGCGGCTGCCGGTCACCGGGCCGGCGATCATCGCCGCCAACCACAACAGCCATGTCGACACCCTGTTGATGCTGACCATCTTCAAGGCGCGGGCCGTGCATCTGGTGCGGCCGGCGGCGGCCTCGGACTATTTCCTGAAGGACCCTGTGATCGGCTGGTTCTCGCGCAACCTGATCGGCATCGTGCCGGTTGCCCGCCGCAAGGCGGGGGCCCGAAACGAAAATGGGGGCGAGGACGTGCTGGCCCCGGCCCGGCAGGCGCTGGCCGAGGGGGCCATCGTGGTGGTGTTTCCGGAGGGCACGCGCGGCGACGGGGGCGACTCCATGGCCCAGCTGAAGAATGGCGTGGCGCGGCTGGCCGAGGCCTTTCCGGAGGCGCCGGTCATCCCGGTCTGGATCCAGGGGGCCGGGCGGGTGCTGCCCAAGGGCCAGTACATTCCGGTGCCGATGACCTGCTGCGTGCTGGTCGGCGAGCCGATCCACTGGGAGGGCCGGCGGACGAGCTTCATGGAGGGGTTGCGGGATGCGCTGCTGGCGCTGAAGGCGCAGGCGCCGCCGCTGCGCTGGAGCGAGGATGAGCGCGAGAGCGAGGACTAGCCTCCGGCCCCGATTGGAGGCACACCGGCCCCATGCGCATCGTCTCAGGATCCTTGAAGGGCCGCCCCATCGTCACCCCGCCGGGTCAGACCACCCGGCCGACGAGCGACCGCGCCCGGCAGGCGGTGTTCAACATCCTCGAACATGCGGCCTGGGCGCCGGACTTGAAGGGCGCGCGGGTGCTGGACCTCTTCGCCGGCAGCGGGGCGCTGGGGCTGGAGGCGATCTCGCGCGGGGCGGCCTTCTGCCTGTTCGTCGAGACCGATGACGCCGCCCGGGGGGCGATTCGCGAGAACATCGAGGCCTACGGGCTGTTCGGGGCGACGCGCATCCATCGGCGGGACGCGACCGATCTTGGGCCCCGGCCGGGCAGCGCGGGGGCGCCGTTCGATCTGGCGGTGCTCGATCCGCCCTACCACAAGGGGCTGGCCGAGAAGGCGTTGGCGGAGGTGCGGGCGCATGGCTGGCTGAAGCCCGGGGCCATTGTCATGGTCGAGCGGGGGTCGGACGAAAACGCTTTCGCGCCGCCGGGCTATGAGGTTCTGGACGCGCGCGACTACGGCGCGGCGCGGGTGCATTTTCTGCGCTGTGAAGGCGCTTGACCCTCACGGGACGTGAGACCGCACAACCCTCGCCGTGACGAGGAGCACAGGGACATGAGCAAGGTCTACACGGTGGCGGAGGTGGCGAGGCTGTCGGGCGTTTCGGTCCGCACGCTGCACCACTACGACGCCATCGGCCTGCTGAAACCGGCCGAGGTCGGGGCCAACGGCTACCGGCTGTACGGGCGGGAGGAGCTGCTCAGGCTGCAGCAGATCCTGTTTCACCGCGAGCTGAAGTTTCCGCTGGAGGCGATCAAGGCGGTGCTGGCCGCGCCGGACTTCGACCGGGTGGCGGCGCTGAAGACGCAACGGGCCGCGCTGGCCGAGGAGGCGGCGCGGTATCGGAAACTGCTCAGGACCCTGGATGCGACCCTCGCCGATCTGGAAGGAGAGACGAGCGTGAAAGAGCGTGAACTGTTCGGCGGGTTTTCGCCGGAGAAACAGGCCGGGCATGAGGCCTGGCTGGTCGACCGCTATGGCGACGACGCGAAGGCCAGGATCGCCGGGTCGAAGGCGAAGATGAAGGGCTGGGGCCGGGGCGACTACGAGCGCCTCAAGGCCGAGGGCGAGGCCATCGAGCAGGCCATGGGCAAGGCGCTGACGGACGGCTTGCCGGTCGACAGCGGCGCGGTGCGGGCTCTGATGGCGCGGCAGCACGCCTGGGTGTCGGCCAGTTGGCCGCAGCCGCCGACCGCCGAGGCCTTCGCGGGCCTCGGGGCCATGTACCTGGAGCACCCGGAGTTCACCGCCCGCTATGAGGCGATTGCGCCGGGTTTGGCCGAGTACATGGCCGAGGCGATGCGCAGCTATGCCGAGGCTGAGCTGCGCTAGCCGTCACCACGCTTTCGCGGTGACACGGTTGTTGAGCTGGGCCCGCAGATTGGCGAGGCCCTGCCGCGTGATGCGGTATGGGCCCCCGCCGGTGCTGGCGATCAGCTTCTTGCGTTTGAGGGCCTTGAAGAGGCCCAGGGTGCAGTCGGTCAGAAGCCAGCCCTCGCGGGACCAGCATTCGACGCCGACGATCCTGTCGTCCTCGCGCACGAGGTCGATCCGGCCGCCTTGGGCCAGGGCATGCAGCACGCGTTGCTGCGTCTTGGAGATGTTCAATGGAATGTCCGATGTCGTGAGGCATGACGAGCCGCGCCCACGCCACTAGCGGCGGGACGGGCGGTTCAGCGGGCTCTTCGACGACCGGACTGGTCTATCCGGCCGTCAGGCCCATGCCTCGGCGGCAAGGGGTGACATAGGGCGTACCTCAGGTTTGACGGGTCCGAGGTAACGCGCGCAACGCGGTTCGCCAAGATGGCTGGCAGCGATCTCAAGGGGTGGGTGGCTCGAAGGACACAACCACGGACTCAGCCGATTTCTTCGCCTCGCCATGGAAGACGACCTCGATGTTGTTGCCGTCGGGGTCCCACAGGAAGCCGGCGTAGTAGCCGGGATGATAGGGGCGCTCGCCGGGCTGACCGTTGTCCCTGCCGCCGGCGGCGAGAACGATCTGCCAGACCTTGTCGACCTGCTCGCGGTCGGCGGCCTGGAAGGCGAGGTGGACGTGGGTCGGGGCCGGCGTCTTGTCGTCGGCGGCGTCGATCCATAGCTCGTCGGCCTGGAGATGGGTGTCGTCGGTGACGACAGGGATGTTCAGGGCTTCAAGGAGCGCCTCGTAGAAGCGCGAGGTCGCGGCGAGGTCTTTCGCACGCAGGTGGATGTGGTCGATGAGGCGTCCGCGGTGCAGATCCATGGGAACGGAAACGCCAAAGGCGAAGCGCGGTTTCCTCCCTCCCCGAATGGGGAGGGCAGGCGCGCGTTGCGCGCCGGGTGGGGCAGTGAGCCACCGGCCCCCACCGGTTTGTCGTCTCAGCGCACACTCTCAGAGGTCAGGAACCGACTTCCCCACCTGACCCGCGTAACCCCGGGTCTGCCCTCCCCATTCGGGGAGGGACGGTCAGCGCCCTGGCCCCTACCGCCGCCCGAACAGCCGCTCGATGTCGGCCAGGCGCAGTTCGACGTAGGTCGGGCGGCCGTGGTTGCACTGGCCGCTGTGGGGGGTGGCTTCCATCTCGCGGAGCAGGGCGTTCATCTCGGCGCCGGTGAGGCGGCGCCCCGCGCGGACCGAGCCGTGGCAGGCCATGGTCGAGCAGACCTCCTCCAGCCGCTCCTTGAGGGCCAGGGCCTGGCCGTTCTCGGCCAGGTCGTCGGCGATGTCGCGGATCAGGCCACCGGCATTGGTTTCGCCGAGCAGGGCGGGGGTCTCGCGGACCAGGACGGCGCCGGGGCCGAAGGGTTCGATGACGAGGCCGAGCGCGGCCAATTCGTCGGCGCGGGCGCAGACCCGTTCGGCCTCCGAGGGGTCGAGATCGACGACCTCGGGAAGAAGCAGGGTCTGACGGGCGACGCCGCCGGCCTCCATCTCCTTCTTCATGCGCTCGTAGACCAGCCGTTCGTGGGCGGCGTGCTGGTCGACGATGACCATGCCGTCGCGGGTCTGGGCGACGATGTAGGTCTCATGCACCTGGGCGCGGGCGGCGCCGAGGGGAAAGTCGACGGGGTCGATGACACCTGGCTGAGGGGCGGCGGGGCGCTCCATCAGGTCCATGTCAAAGCCGGCCATGGCCTCGCCGAAGCCGCCGGGCGACGGCTCGACGCGGGCGGAGACGTCGTTGAGGCCGGGCAGGTCGCCCGTCCGGGCCGGTTGCCAGCCGCCCTCCCGCCAGGCCGAGAAGCCGGTGGCCGGCGGCGACGGCCGATAGCCGCCGTAGCCACCGCCGCCCGGGCGGAACCCGGCCAGGGCGGCGCCGGCGACGGTGGTGCTGGCCCGGTGGCCGGCCCCGGCCAGGGCATGGCGCAGGGCCCCGATGATCAGGCCGCGCACCAGGGCCGGGTCGCGGAAGCGGACCTCGGCCTTGGCCGGGTGGACGTTGCAGTCGACCAGGGTCGGGTCGAGCTCGAGGTAGAGGGCGGCGGCCGGGTGGCGGTCGCGGGCCAGGTAGTCGGCGTAGGCGGCGCGCAGGGCGCCCTGGAGCAGCCTGTCGCGCACGGGGCGGCCGTTGACGAACAGGTACTGGTGGGCGGCGTTGCCCCGGTTGTAGGTCGGCAGGCCGGCGAAGCCGGAGAGCCGCACCCCTTCCCTCTCCTGGTCGATCTCCAGGGCGTTCTCCTGGAACTCGCGGCCGAGCACGGCGGCGAGACGGGCCAGGCGCCCTTCGGGGCCGGGCGGTTCGGCGGGCAGGCGCAGGACCCGGCGGCCGTCGAGGTCGAGGCTGAAGCCGGTGGCCTCATGGGCCATGGCCTGGCGCTTGACCTCCTCGGTGATGGCCATCTGTTCGGACCGCTCGGACTTCATGAACTTCAGGCGGGCGGGGGTGGCGTAGAACAGGTCGCGGACCTCGACCCGGGCGCCATGCGGGCCGGGGAAGGCGGCGGGGCCAGGCTCGCCGGTGGCGCCGCCCTCGACGAGGATGGCGTGGGCGTCGCTGCTGCCGCGCGCGCGGCTGGAAATGGTCAGGCGGGCGACCGAGCCGATCGACGGCAGGGCCTCGCCGCGAAAGCCCATGGTCGAAATGTTGAGCAGGTCCCAACTGCCGTCGGCCTGCGGCGACAGCTTGGAGGTGGCGTGGCGTTCGACGGCGAGGCTGAGATCGTCCGGCCCCATGCCCGAGCCGTCGTCGGCGATCAGGATGCGGGACAGGCCCCCGCCGTCGGCCTCGATGGCGATCTTCAGGGCGCCGGCGTCGAGGGCGTTTTCGACCAGCTCCTTGACCGCGCTGGCCGGGCGTTCGACCACCTCGCCGGCGGCGATGCGGTTGACGGTCTCGGGCGGAAGGCGGCGAATGGGCATAAGAGGGTCAACCTAGCCGATTCCGGGGGGAATGACGCACGTGAACAAGAGACCGATCCTGACGACCGTTCTGGCCGCCGCGATAGCCATATGGCCCCTCGCCGGCCCGATCGCCACGGCCCAGCCGGCTGATGATCCCGAGGGGACGCTGGTCGAGGAGCTGGTCATCTCCTCCAACCTCGGCGGCCCGGCCTTCTGGAAGGTCTCGGACGGCGACACCACCATCTATGTGCTGGGCGTGCCCGGCGCCCTGCCCAAGGGGACCAGGTGGGACGAGCGGCGGCTGGCCATGCGGCTGGACGGCGCCAAGGCCCTGATCCTGCCGCCGAAGATCAAGGCCCGGCCCGTGGTGATGACCACCTATCTGCTGACCAACCAGAAGAAGTTCCAGGGCGGCCCTCCGGTCGAGGGCGCGCTGGCCGCAAGGCTGGAGCGCAACCGGGCGGCGCTGAAGGTCAAGCCGGCGACCCTGGCCAAATGGAAGCCGGGGGTTCAGGGCATGATCCTGGCCGGCGAGCTGCAGAAGCCGCTGAAGCTCGACGACGACCAGCCGGAGGGCCGCATCCTGGCCCTGGCCCGCAAGGCCAGGGTCAAACAGGTGCGGGCCGGCGCCGCCATCGATCCGATGCCGGCGATCAAATCCCTGGTCAGTCTGGACAACGCCGGCCAGCGGGTCTGTCTGGAGGACGCCTTGGATCAGGTCGAGGCCGGCCGGGGTCCCCTGCGCGAAGCCTCGGCCGGATGGGCGCGGGGGGATGTGAAGGTGGCGCTGCGGGCCCAGCGCGGCTTCGACCGTTGCCTGGCGCGGTTGCCGATGCTGAGCGCCTTGAGCCGCAAGGCCATGGGCGACACCTCGGCCACGATCAGCCGCCAGATGGGCGTGCCGGGCAAGGCGGTGGCGGTCGTCGACCTGCGCCAGCTGCTGGCGCGCGGCGGGGTGCTGGACCAGCTGCGGGCCAGGGGCTACCGCATCGATACGCCGGCCAGCGCCGGCTAGGACCAAACAAAAGGGGCGCGTCCCGAGACGCGCCCCTCATGTTTCGGTCTGCAACGAAACCTAGAGGCCCGGCAGTTTCACCCAGCCGCTCTTTTCGCGCTTGATGACGACGTTCTTGCCGCCGGTCAGGGCCTTGATGCGCTCTTCCTCGGCGGCGGCGTCGACGACCGGAGCGGACGACGGATCGACGGCGGCGGTCGGGGCCTTGTCCTTTTTCCAGAACATCACCGTGTCGGCGAAGCTCTTTTCCTTGTGGGCGACATCGCCGAACTCGTCGTCGACGACGTAGCGGACCAGCGGGTCGGCGTTGCCGGCGCCGGCGCGGGCGACGAGAACCTTTTCACCGTCCGAACGGTCGGCGGCCTGGGCGCGGGCGAGGGCCGAGGCTCTGGAGGCGCTGTCGGGCTCGAGTTCGACCGGGCGGGGCTCGCCGGGGGCCGGCGGGCGCAGGGCGTAGTCAGGCGGCACGACCAGAGGCGCCTTGGTGACGACCTTGAACTCGTCCGGGGTGATCTTTGCCATGCCAAGGGCCTTGGAGGCGGACTGGCAACCGGCCAGGCCGGCGCTGGCCACCAGGGCAGTGATGACGATCGCGCGGTTCAGCTTCATAGCCAAAGAGAAACTCCAGTGGCCCCCCGGCCAGAATTAGGTGTGGATCAGATACGCCAGATCGGTGCGGGCGCCAACAGGGTCAGGTTGACGCTTTCTTCTCCGCACGATCGGCCATGAATGTGTCGATCAGAAGGAGGACGACGCCGATCGAGATGGCGCTGTCGGCAATGTTGAACACCCAGGGAAAGCCCAGGCCGTGGAAGTCGAGGAAGTCGGCGACCGCTCCGAAGCGGATGCGGTCGATCATGTTGCCGATGGCCCCGCCCATGATCAGGCCGAAGGCCCAGCCCAGCAGCGGCCGCGATACCTTGCGGGCCCAGACGGCGATGGTGATCGCAACGCCCAGCGAGAAGATGGTCAGGGCCCAGCGGATCCACTCCTGATCGGCCCGGAACAGGCCGAAGGAGACGCCGCGATTCCATACCATGGTCAGGGAGAAGGGGCCGAACACCGGGTGGGATTCGCCCTCCTGGAAGCCCTGCGACAGGAACCACATCTTGCTGAGCTGGTCGCCGAGCAGCACGGCGAGGGCCAGGCTGTAGGCCGTCGGTCCCTGACCGCCCGTCGTCACCGGGACGCCGGGGGGCGGGGCCGGGGCGATCTGCGGATCAGCCACAGTCTCCGAAGGATGGGATTCCGGGGTCTCGAGACTCAACGCTGAGCGCTCCTTCAATTCACTCAACCGATATCAGGCCGCGCTGGCCTTGTCCCAGGCGGCGACGGCGTCTTCGCAACGCAGGCACAGCTGGGTGGCCGGCTTGACCTCGGTGAGGATGCGCCAGCAGCGGGCGCATTTCTCGCCCTCGGCCAGGACCGGATCGACGCTGACCCCCTCTCCGCCTTCCTTGAAGCGGGCCGAGCTGGTGCGGAAGATTTCCGCCGCATCCAGGCCCTCGAAAGCGGCCAGCAGGGCCGGATCGCCGACGGAAACCACCGGGGCGGCCTCCAGGGAAGAGCCGATGCGCTTTTCGCGGCGCTCGACTTCCAGGGCGCCGGTGACGGCCGAGGTGACCTGTTCGATCCTGCCCCAGCGCTCGGCGTCCGCATCGCTGCGCCACGCGGCCGGGGTATCCGGGATGACGCGGAAGGCGTTCGCCTGGGCGTCCGGGAAGCGGCTGGCCCAGGCTTCGTGCATGGTGAAGGGGGCGATGGGATTGAGCCAGGCGGTCAGCCGCTCGAACACCAGCTCCAGCACCGTGCGGTAGGCGCGGCGGGTCAGGCTGTCGGGGCGGTCGCAGTAGAGGCTGTCGCGGCGGATGTCGAAGAACAGGCTCGACAGGTCGCCCTGGCAGAAGTCGAGGACCGGCCGCAGGACGTCGGCGTACTGGTAGGCGCCGTAGGCCTCGCGCACCTGGCCGTCGCGCTGCCACAGGCGGTGCAGGATGTAACGCTCCAGCGAGGGGAGCTGCGCGTAGGGCACGGCCTCGGCGGGCGTGTAGTCGCTGAGCGCGCCCAGCATGTAGCGCAGGGTGTTGCGCAGCTTGCGATAGGCGTCGGAGACCCCGGCCAGGATGGTTTTGCCGATGCGCTGGTCCTCGGCGTAGTCGGTCAAGGCGACCCACATGCGCAGGATCTCGGCGCCCGACTCCTTGATGATGTCGGCCGGGTTGGTGACGTTGCCCAGCGACTTGGACTGTTTGCGGCCCTGTTCGTCGAGGGTGAAGCCGTGGGTGACCACCGCCTTGTAGGGCGCGGAACCCCGGGTGCCGCAGGCCTCCAGCAGGGAGGACTGAAACCAGCCGCGGTGCTGGTCGGAGCCTTCCGAGTAGAGGTCGGCCGGCCAGTGGGTGTTGTTGCGGCCTTCCAGGGTGAAGGCGTGGGTCGAGCCGGAGTCGAACCAGACGTCGAGGATGTCCTCGACCTTCTCGTATTTCGCCGGGTCGTGGTCGCCCAGGAAGTCCGAAGCCGGGCGAAGGTACCAGGCGTCGGCGCCTTCGGCGGCGATCAGGTCGGTGATGCGCTGGTTGACGGCGGCGTCGACCAGCGGCTGGGCCGTTTCCTTGTCGACGAACATGGCGAGCGGCGTGCCCCAGGCGCGCTGGCGGCTGATCAGCCAGTCTGGCCGGGTCTCGACCATGCCCCGGATGCGGGTGCGGCCGCCTTCCGGATAGAAGCTCGTGGCGTCGATGGCGGCCAGGGCCTTTTCGCGCAGGGTCGGGCCGTTCCCATCGCCGTCCATTCGGACAAACCACTGCGGCGTGTTGCGGAAGATGACGGGCGCCTTGGAGCGCCAGCTGTGCGGGTAGCTATGTTCCAGCCGGCCGCGGGCCAGCAGCGTGCCGGCCTCGATCAGCTTTTCCATGACCGCCGGGTTGGCCGGACCGAACTTGCCCAGCTTCTTGCCCTCGGTCTCCAGCACCTTGAGGCCGGCGAACAGGGGGACGTGGGGGTAGTAGGCGCCGTCGGGATCGACGGTTTCGGGGATGTCCTTGTGACCGTGCTTGAGCCAGACGAGGTAGTCGTCGGCGCCGTGGCCCGGGGCGGTGTGGACAAAGCCGGTGCCGGCGTCGTCGGTGACGTGATCGCCGGCCAGCAGCGGCACGCTGAAGCCGAAGCCCGCCTTGTCGTCGGCGTCGGGGGCCAGGGCGGCCAGCGGGTGGGCCGTGGTCAGGGTCCCCGGATCCACGGCTTCGAGGCGGGTCCACCTGGCGGCCTTGGCGGCCTTCAGCACCTCCTCGGCCAGCTTGTCGGCCAGCACCAGGCGGTCGCCGGGTTTGGTCCAGGGCTGGAACTCCAGGCCCTCTTCCAGGGCGTCGACGCGGTAGAGACCGTAGTCGATGGCCGGGTTGTAGCTGATCGCCCGGTTGGCCGGGATGGTCCAGGGCGTGGTCGTCCAGATGACCACCGAGGCGTCGGCGAGGCCGGCCGTGACCGGGAACTTGACCCAGATGGTCGGGCTGACGTGCTCGGCGTACTCGATCTCGGCCTCGGCCAGTGAGGTGCGTTCGACCGGGCTCCACATCACCGGCTTGGAGCCGCGATAGAGCTGGCCAGAGGCGACGAACTTGTGGAACTCGGCGACGATGGTGGCTTCGCTGGTGAAGTCCATGGTGGCGTAGCGGTTTTCCCAGTCGCCGAGCACGCCCAGGCGCTTGAAACCCTCCATCTGGACGCCGATCCAGTGGTTCGCGAACTCGCGGCAGCGGCTGCGGAACTCGGCCGAGGGGACCTCGTCCTTGGCGCGGCCCTTGGCCTTGAATTCCTTCTCGATCTCCCACTCGATGGGCAGGCCGTGGCAGTCCCAGCCGGGCACGAAATCGACGTCGAAGCCAAGCAGGAAGCGGCTGCGGACCACGAAGTCCTTCAGCGTCTTGTCGAGCGCATGGCCGATGTGGATGGCGCCGTTGGCGTAGGGCGGGCCGTCGTGCAGCACGAACAGCGGAGCGCCCTTCGCCTGACGGTCGGCCCGGATGGCGTTGTAGAGGTCGGCGTCCTGCCAGGCCTTGAGAATCTCGGGCTCGAGCTTGGGAAGGCCGGCCCGCATCGGGAACGGGGTGTCGGGAAGGAAGACGGTTTCGCGGTAGTCGCGGACAGGAGTGGCGTCGTCGGCCATGGGAAAGGTCTCGGATTTAACGGATCGGACGGGCGAAGGAGTTCCCGGCGCGCGCGACGGATGCCGGCGGCGTCACGCCGGGCGGGTAATTCGCGAAGTCATCCGGACACGGGTCATGCCCCGGGCTCTAACAGAGGGTGGCGACAAGCGCCACCCTTAGCCCTTCCCTTCCGCCTCGCCGACCAGTTTCGAGCCGATCCAGCTGGCAATGCCGATGACGATGGCGCCCCAGAAGGCCGGCCAGAAGCCATTGACCTCCAGCCCCTTCATCAACAGTCCGACCAACCCCAGGGTGGCGGCGTTGATGACCAGCAGGAACAGGCCAAAGGTGATGAACACCACCGGAAAGGTCAGGACCACGAGGATCGGCCGGACAATGGCGTTGGCGATGCCGAGCAGGAGGGCGGCGATGACCAGGCTGGTCCAGCCGTGAACGGCGATGCCGGGCACGAATTCCTGGGCGGCCCAGAAGCCGGCGATCGCGAACAGAAACTGGACGAGGAAACGGGCCATAGACTTGAGGTCTCGACTACGGCTGTTCGGGCGCGGTCATGGTGGCCGACATCACCCCGTCCCAGGGCAGGCGTTCGATCTTCAGGGTCGGGCCCTTGGCGTCCTTGACCGCCTTGGCGTCGCCGTAGGTGGCGATGACCTGCAGCGGCCGGTCGGTGACGATGACGAACTCGCAGTCGCCGATCAGGGTCTTGGGCCCGGTGGTCCAGGGGCTTTCCTTGGTCGGACGGCGATCAACCCGGCCGCAGGCGCGGCCGCCGACGGTGATGACCAGGGCCTGGGCGGCGCCCTCGCCCTGGGCTGTCGAGGTGCCGGTGGCGCGGGCCCGGTAGCGGCCGGCAACCATGGCGGGGATGGTGCACATCACCTGGGTCTGGCTGATCACCCGGCAGGCGGCGGCGCCGACCTCGGGCTGGGTGTAGCCGGGGAAGGCGCGCGGCGGGCCGAGCGGCGCGGCCGGGGGGGCGGCGGTCGGGGCGGCGGCCGAGGGGGCCTTGGCCGGGGGCGTGGCCTGGGCCAGGCGCAGGGCGTCGGCCTTGCTGTCGGCGGGCGAACTGGCCTTGCCGACGACCGGGGCGGCCTGAACGCAGAGCGCGCTGTTCAGGAGAAGGGCCAGGCCCAGGGCGGGGGTCTTGATCACGGAATGAACTCCTGAAACTTGCGAGGGCATGTCAGGCCGAAGTGTACGCGGTTCGATCGCCAGGACATGCCCTAAATGTTGGACATCAGGCGGCGTCGCGACGGCTGGTCTTGATGACGCCACGGCTCTCCATGGCCGCCTGGAGCGTATTGATCTTGTTGAAGAGATCAACGGCTCCGTCGAGGTCGAGGACCAGGCGGCAGACCGGGCTGGCGACCTTGGCGCCGGCCTCGTCGACCGGCCGCTCGACGCAGAACTCGATCCGCAGGGTGCGGCCGTCGAACGTCAGGCGATGGGCCTTGTCGGCGAAGGTTTCGGCCAGGTCCGGCCGGTCGATGTAGGCGGCTTCGGCGTTTGCAGCCGTTGGAGCGGCCGGCGGGGGCTTCGGGGCGGATTTGGCCATGGGGTATCCTCGATGAAGCAGGGTTGGCGCATCTGACGGCGCCGTTGATTTGAAGGCTGGAACGCAAACGGGCCGGTCTGCTGACCGGCCCGTCCACTTCAGGTCAGGTCGTCGATGCGACTACCAGCGCCAGCGGATGCCGAGCGAGCCTTCGGTCGACTGGTAGTCGTCCTGGAACTTCACACCGAGGTTCAGGAAGGCCGAGAACCGGTCGTCGGCGCCGAAGACGTTCACGGTGCCGCCGACTTCGCCGAAGCTGCCGGAGAAGTCGTCGGTGAGCGTGAAGTCCGGACCCGCCGAGTGGAAGGTCACGTCGTTCTCACCCTCGAACTCGTTCCAGTACCGGGCGACCAGCGACCACTTGGACGAGAAGGTCCCGTGGTCGGCGTTCAGACCCAGACGGCCGCCGAGGCCGACGCGCAGGCTGGTAACGTCGTCAAAGTCGACGTTGGCCCCCGGCACGTCCACCGCATCGATCGACGAGGACATGTAGGAGACCACGCCCATCGGCTCGAAGAAGCCGTTGGCGCCGATCGGCATGTTCCAGCCACCCTCGACCTGGAGGCCCAGGGTATCGACCGAACCGGAGAAGACGTTCGAGCCGGCCGGGGCCAGGGTGATCGCCTGATGGTCGTAGTCGAGGCTGTTGGCGTTGACGATGCCGTCGAGGTACCAGGCCCCCGAGACCAGGCTGCCGTACAGACCGAAGGTCATACCCTCGAACGAGGTCACGGTCGGCGAGTTGTCGAAGGTCACGTCACTGTCGACGTAACCGACTTGACCGCCGATGACCCAGGCCTTGCCCGAACCGCCGCCCATGAAGTCCAGGCCCCCGATGAGGGAGATGGTGCTCTGGTCGTAGGAGGTGTCGAAGCGGTACTGGACGCCGAACAGGTCGTAGCCCTGGATCCGGTCACGTTCGGCCGAAGCCCCGGTGATCTTCATCCAGATGCCCGAGCCGCTGTCGTCGAGCGACGGCAGCTGGGTGCGCAGGTCGGCCTGACGCTCGAACCAGGTCCCCGTGGTCGTCTGCCAGACGCTGGACAGAGCGGCCCCGAAGGTCGTGAACTCGAAGGCCTCGCTGTCCGGCAGGCCCACCAGGACATGCTGTTTGTTGAGGTTCAGGGTCAGGTCGTAGAAGAACAGGCCCTTGTCGAGCACGCCGTCCGGCGAGTTCAGGTCCGCGCGCCAGTAGTCGGACGCGGTGTTCAGCGAGAAGTGGGTCGAGGCGGTCGAACCGGCCCCGGAGACATCGACCAGGACCATACCGACCGGGTTGAAGGCGCCGAAGGGGTTCGGGCTGACGTCGTTGACCAGGATCGAGGTCGACCCCAGCGTGCTGCCGCCGGTGAGGCTGAGGCAGTCGGCGGCGGTCAGGACGGCGCAGCTGGTCTGGACCGCCGGGCCAAGGTCGGCGTCCATCGACAGCAGGCTGGAGCCCGTGCCGTTGAACGTCGCGCCCGAGGCCAGGATGCGATCGTTGATCTGCCCGTCGGACACGGCCGTGAGGGTCGTGCCGCTGGAGCCGAAGACGATCCGGCCGCTGTTGTTGAAGCTTTCCAGGTTGGTGATGGTCAGGGTGGAGGCGCCGAGCGTGGGCTCGCCGACGACCAGCAGACCGGCCTGGGTGAAGGTGTCGGCTCCGGCTCCGAAGTCGAAGCTGGTGGCGACGCCATTGGCGTTCGTGAAGATGGCGCCGGTGTTGTTCAGCGTGTCCGCGCCGCCCGAGAAGACCGAGGCTCCGGTGGTGTGCCAGCTGGTCAGCGAGGAGTTGTTGAACACCACGTTGCCGGTCAGGCCGCTGAACAGGACGCGACCATTGATGCGGCCGGCGTTGTTGATGATCACGCTGCCGCCGATGCCGCGGATGGCGTTGTCGTCGTAGCCGGTGATGGTGTTGTCCGTCGAACGGACCGTGGTGGTGCCGCCGACGTTGAAGGTCGTCGTGCCGCCCGCCGCGTTGTTCAGGTCAACAACCCAGCCGCCCGCGCCGGCGCCGGAGCCGACGATGGTCGAACCCGTGCCGGTGCCGATGGTCACCGTGCCGCCGCCCGAGGTGGTGCGGATGGCGCTGCCGTTGACGTCCTGGACCGTCAGGCCGTTGGCGATGGCGACGGTGACCGTCCCCGTGCCGGTGGTCGCGGCGTTGATGGCCGCGAGGCCGGCGCCGGTCGCCGTGACATTGGCGTTGACGTTGACGTTGGTGGTCCCGGTCCCGCCGTTGGCGGTCAGGATGCCGTTGGCCCCGCCGCTGACCGCGGCGTTGTTGGTCACCACCAGGGCGGCCCCGGAGGTGCCGGCCTGGATGCCGTCGGCGCCGGTCGAGGTGACCGTAGCGGCAGTGGTCACCGTCACCGCGCCCGAGACGGAGGTGGCGTTGATGCCGTCGCCACCGGTCAGGATGACGCCGCCAGCGTTGTTGGTGACGGTGATGGCGCCGCTGTTGCTTTCGGCGCCGATGCCGACACCGTTGCCGGTAAGCGCGGCCGAGTTGGTGATTCCGACCGTGCCCGAGCCGTTGTTTGTTCCGTACAGCACGATGGCGTCAGCGAACACGGCGGCCGTGTTGGTAACCGACACATTGCCCGTGCCGCCGCCGGTGATCCCGGCCCCGACACCGACGCTGGTGACGTGGTTGCCGTTGGTCCCGATGGCTGCGGCGTTGGTCACCGTGACGTTTCCGGCGCCGCCGGCGTTCGAGGCGGCGAGGATGCCGTCCGCCGCGTTGCCGGTGATGACCGTGCCGGCCAGGCTGATGACGCTGACCGAGCCACCGCTGGTGGTGGCGGAGATGCCGGCCAGGCCTGCGTCGATCGTGCCGCTGTTGAAGTTGACCGTGTTGACGCCCGCGCCGTTCGTGGTGACGACGCCGTTGCCGGCCAGGGCCGTCAGGTTGGCGTTGACGTTGACCGTCGAAGCGGCGGCGCCGGTGCTGGCCTGGATGGCGTCGGCGCCGGTCGAGGTGATGTCGGCGTTGGTGGTCACCGTGACGACGCCCGAGGCCGAGGCCGCGCGGATGCCGTCGTCGACGGTATTGATCACACCACCGGCGTTGTTGGCCACCGTGATAGCGCCGCTATTGCTCTCCGCGACGATGCCCGAGCCGTTGCCGGTCAGGGCCCCCGAGTTGGTGACGCCGACCGTGCCCGAGCCGTTGTTGAAGCCGTAGAGCACGATGTTGTCGGCGAAGACCGCGCCGGTGTTGGTGATCGAGGAATTCCCCGTGCCGCCGCCGATGATCAGGGCGCCAATGCCCAGCGTGGTCACATGGTTGCCCGCCGTGCCGATGGCCGCGGCGTTGCTCACCGTGACGTCGCCAGCGCCGCCGCCGGTCGACAGCGCGAAGATGCCGTCGGTGGCGTTGCCGGTGATGATCGTGCCCGCCGCCGTCGTGACCGACACAGAGCCGCCCGCGGTGGAGGCCGCGATGCCGGCCAGGCCGGCGTCGATCGTGCCGACGTTGAAGTTGACCGTGTTGGCGCCCGTGGTGGTGTTGGCGATGACGCCGTTGCCGGCCAGGGCCGTCAGGTTGGCGTTGACGGTGACCGTGGAAGTCCCGGCGCCGCTGCTGGTCTGGATGGCGTCCGCGCCGGTCGAGGTGACCGAGGCGTTGTTGGTCACGGAAACCGCGCCGCCGACCGAGCTGGCGTTGATGCCGTCGCCGGTCGCGTTGATGGTCGAGGTCGCCGCGGTATCGACAGTGACCACGCCGGCGCCCGCGGCCGCGGCGCGGATCCCCACACTGCCAGCCTGGATCGTGCCGACGGTGTCGATATCGATCGTCCCGGTGGTGCTGGAGGCGTCGATGCCGTCACCGCTGGTGCTGTTCAGGTTGCCGCCGGCCACGGTGAAGACCGTGTTGGTCCCCGTGGTGGTCGAGGTGCGGATGGCGTCGTTGGCGGTGGCGGTGACCGCGCCGGAGGTGCCGACGCTGACCGAACCGGTGGTGTTGGTCGCCAGGATGCCGGTGCCCGAGGAGGTCACCGCCACATTGTTGGCCACCTCGACAGAGCCGCCCTGGCTACTGGCGGCGATGCCGATCGAGACGGCGTTGCCGGTGACGTCGATCGCGCCGCCGGTGGTGCCGATCTGGACATTGCCGCTGATCGAGGTCCCACGGATGCCGAGGCCTTGAGCGAAGATGGCCCCCGAGGACTGGATGTTGACGCTGGCGCCGGCCGTCGCATCACCCAGGATGCCCGCGGTCACGCGATCACCGGCGGTCCCGATGGCCCCGGAGTTGGCGATAGCGATCAGCCCTGAAGCAGCCGTATCGAAGGCGCCGATCCCGACCTGGGCAGTGCCGGCGATAGCGCCGGAGTTGTTGATCGAGATCCCGCCCGTGCCGGCCTGAATGGTAAAGATGCCGTAGCCGTTCGTGGCGCCCTGGTTGGCGTTCAGCGCACCACTGTTGATGACCTGAACGATCCCCGTGCTGGCCGCGTTGGTGTTAACGGCGGCGATGCCGTCGTACCCGGAATTGATCGTCGCGGTGTTGCTGACGAAGACGAAGCCGTCGGCGCCGTTGTTCTCGACAGAGATGCCGGCCGCGGAAACGCCGCTGGTGGTGATCGCGCCGCTGTTGGTCACCGTCGCATTGCCGGTCCCGGTCGATTCCACGTCGATGCCGTTGTTGACCGAATTGATGGTCGCGGTGTTGAAGACGGAAGCCAGGCCGTCCTGCGCCTCGGCGCCGATACCGCCGCCGCTGGAGGTGATGGCGCCGCTGTTGATGACCGTGGCGCTACCCGCCCCGCCGGTGCCGGCGAAGATGCCAGCCGCGTCCAGCGTGCCGTTGTTGACGGTGATCGTCGCTTCCGAGTTGACCGAGACGTTGCCGGTCGCCGACAGGGCGCCGATACCGGCCGAGCCCGGGAAGTTGCCGGCTCCGTCGGTGTTGTCCAGGCCGGTCACGTCGATCGTGCCAGTGCCGACATCGATCTCGACATCGCCGCCGACCGATTGGCCGACCACGCCGACCGCGCCGTTGCCGGTGATGTCGATGTTGAGGCCGTTGCCGGTCTGGATGAACACACTGCCGGCCGCGCCGGTCGCGTTGCCGTAGATGCCCGAGGCGCCATCGGCGTCGCCCGCCGCGCCGTCGTCGATGGTGATGCTGAGGTTCGTTCCGACGGTGATCTCGACCGCCGGATCGACGCCATCAGCCGCTGCGCCGCTCTCGGCGTAGATGCCGGTCGCGGTGGTGTCAGCGTCGGTGTTGGTGATGACGATGACGCCGTTGTTGCCGACCGTGGCGGTGGCGTCGCTGGCGGCCGACACCACGTTCACCCCGTAGTCGTCGGGATCGATGGTGACCCCGGCGCCGAGGGTGACGGTGGCCGAGCCTGTGCCGTCGTTGATCGCCTGGGCGCCGATGCTGCCGGCCGTGATGGTCGAGCCGTCAGCGACGCCGACCGCGGCAGCGCTTGCGTTGCCGGCGTTGGTCACGCTGGCGCTGACGCCGACCGTGCCGGCTTCCATCACGCCCAGGAAGGTCGCGACAGCCGCGCCGGCGGTGTTGCCGTTGACGGCGTCAACGCCGGTTCCGCTGGTGAAGATCGAGCCGACGGCGCTCTGGGCGATGACGTCGCCAACGCCGCCCGTGCTGGAGGCCAGGACGCCGCCGGAGACGGCCGGGGCGCCCGACGCGCCGATGGCGCCGGTGTTACCGACGACGACCGTGCCGCCGGCGGTGCTGCTGGCGTTGATGCCGTAGCCGGTCAGGGCGCCGCTGATGGCGCCGCTGTTGCCGACGACGGTGACGCCGCCGCCGGTCGTGCCGGCCAGGATGCCGCTGACGCCCGCATCGATCGCGGCCGTGTTGTTGATGACCACCACGCCGGTGGTGTTGCTGGCCACGATGCCCGAGCCGCCGACGGTGATGGAGCCGGCCGAACCGACGCTCACCGTGCCGCCGGTGCTGCTGACCGCGAGGCCGTTGCCGCCGCCGGTGATGGTCCCGGTGTAGCTGGCCTGGGCCGTGCCGGTGTTGCTGGAGACCTCGACCGCCGCATCGGCGCCGCTGTCGTTGACCGAACCGCCGGTGCTGGCGAAGACGGCGTTGCCGGCGCCGGTAGCGCTGACGCTGACGCCGCCTTCGGTGACCGAACCGTCGACGGTGACCGTCGCCGTGCCGGCGCCACTGGTGGTGGCGGAGGCGCCGAAGCCGGCGCCGTTGGAGGCGGCCGTGCCGCCGGCCGCGATGGACACGGTCGCGGCGCCGCTGCCGGTGTTGCTCGCCGCGGCGCCGTTGCCGCCCGTCACCGAACCGCCCGAGGCGACGTTGATCGCGGCCGAGGTCGCACCGCCCGTTTGGGCGAGCACGCCGTTGGTGGCCCCGCTGACCGCGCCGCCGCCGTTGACGTTGATCGTGATCACGCCGCTGTTCGAGGTGGCTTCGATGCCGTTGTCGCCGCCGCTCACGGCGCCGTTGACCGTGACGTTCGTGGCGCCGCTGTCGCTGAAGGTGTCGATGCCGTCGGCGGTGGCCGCGGTAATCGTGCCAGCGAGGGAGACGTTGATCGCGCCGGAGTTGGTGGCCACCTCGACCGCGTCAAAGGCGCCGAGCATGGAGATATCGCCAGCGCCGGTGACCGTGGCCGTGCCGCCGTTCGTGAAGGCCCCGACGCCGCCGTCGGCGACGTCGCCGGTGACGGTGATGGTGGCGCCGCCCGTGCCCGTTGCCTGGGCGAAGGCGCCGTAGGAGAAGCCGTCAGTGCCGGCGACGGTGGCGCCGGCGCCGATGGTGACCGTGGCGTCGCCCGAGCCGCCGGACTGGGCGGCCACGCCGCCGCCGCCCGTCACGTTCCCGTTGACGGTGACGGTCGCGGAACTGTTGTTGCTGTCGGCGATGACACCGTAGCCGACGGCGGTCACATCGTTGACCGTGACGCTGACCGAACCGTTGGCTTCGGCATCGACGCCGGCGTTGGTGTTGGCGGTAATCAAGCCATCGGAAACGACCACCACGGTGTTGTTGCCGGTGATGGCGTTGATCTCGATGCCGTTGTCGCCGGTGACGTCCGAAACGTTGAGGGTGATCAGGCCGTCGCCGTTGGAGGTGACGAGCACGCCCGACCCGCCGGTAGCGCTGATCGCCTGGCCGGTGGCAGTCAGGGTGTAGTCGGCGTCGCCGATGGTCGAGCTGATGCCCGCGCCGGCCGTGCCGGTGACGTCGGCGCCCAGGGTGATGGTCGTGGCGTTGTTAGTGCCAGAATTGGTGACGATGCCGCTCGCGCCGGTGACGCCGCCCGGGTTGTGGGTGGTCGTGACGTTGACCGCGCCGCCCGTCGAGGTGGCGCTGATGCCGATGGTCCCGGCGTTGATCGCGCCGGCGGAGATGGTCACGCCGGCGGTCCCGTTGGCGAAGATGCCTTCGTTGCCGCTGGTCAGCAGGCCGGTGGTGATGACGTCCACCGTCCCGCCGTTCGACAGGGCGCGCACGGCCGTGCCGGTCGAGGTGACGGTGGTTTCGTTGGTCAGGCTTACGACGGTGTTGCCGCCGCCGGCCGAGGTGGCGTTGATGCCGAAGCCGGCGGTGGCGGTGACCGCGCCTTCGTTCATCCGCACCTGGGTGTCGCCGGCGGTGTTGGTGGCCTGGATGCCGCGGCCGCTGCCGATGGCCGGGCCGGGCAGTCCGTCAACGCCGACGTCGGTGGAGCGCAGGTCGATGATGACCGCCGGGCCCTGGCCCTGGACGTTGATCGCGTAGCCGAGGGGGTTGACCACGTTGGGATCGCCGCCGCCGACGACATTGGTCGTGGCCCGGACCGTCAGGCGCTCGCCGGCGTTGCCGGTGATGGCGATGCCGTTGGTGACGGTGACACCGTCCTCGAGGTTGAGGGTCAGGTCGCCGTTGGTCGTCGCCGTGTAGTCGACGTTCACATAGGCGCCGGAGCAGGTGAAGACGTCGTCCGCCCCCGCGTTGACAGAGGGGTCTCCGCACTCGTCGGCCGCCAGGGCTACGCTGGGGGTCATGACCAGGCCGCCGAACCCGGCCACACCTGCGAAGAGGCTGGCGGCGACCAGCGACGAGCTGGCCAGCAGGGAAACGCGACGGCGATTGCGGATGGAAACGGACATAAGGCAGCCCCCTCAGGTTGCTTAACATTAGAGGGGTGCGCGCAGGCGCACGCCGCCCCTCGTAGGACATCGTTCGTCGAACCTAGGCGAGGGTGTGGCAAACTGTCCATCAGGAAATTTGTGAAGGTTTGCCTTGGAAGGGGGGTAAATCGCTCTATGGGCGAACATTGTTCGATTTTATGCTCATTTTGAGTAATGTTCTTTTGATTCAACCTGCTATGAAATTCCCTGTCGGCGCGGCTCGTCCGGCAGCGGAGCGGATGGTCGATGTCGGGGTTGCGAGGGTGGCGGTCGGAACTGGTCTGGACCCTGGGCGACCCGGCCGCGAATGGGGCGGCTTTGCGACATTTCGAAGATGGCCTGCTGCTCGTCGAGGGTGGCCGTATCGTTAAGGCTGGAGCCTGGAGCGAACTCGCCGCCACTCTGCCGGACAACACCCTCATAGAGCATCTGCCGGGCAAGCTTCTCACCCCGGGCTTCGTCGACGGCCACATCCATTTTCCGCAGCTGGACATGGTCGCCTCGCCGGGCGGTGCGCTGCTCGACTGGCTGGAGCGCTACACCTTTCCGGCCGAGCGGGCTTTCGCCGACCCGGGACATGCAAGGGCGGCGGCGGGACGGTTCCTGAACGCCCTGCTGGCCAACGGCACGACGACGGCGATGGTCTTCGGCTCGGTGCACGCGACGTCGGTCGAGGCCCTGTTCGAGGACGCCCTGGCCCGCGACATGCGGCTGATCGCCGGCAAATGCCTGATGGACCGGGGGCCCGAGGGCCTGCGTGACACGGCCGAGGGCGGGGCGGCCGAGACGCAGGCCCTGATCCGCGCCTGGCGGGGCCGGGGGCGGCTCGGCTATGCGGTGACGCCCAGGTTCGCCCTTGGCAGTTCGCGCGAGCAGCTGGCCCTGGCCGGTCGGCTGGTGGCCGACAACCCCGACGTCTGGATGCAGACCCACCTGTCGGAGAACGCCGCCGAGATCGAGGCCACGCGCGGGGCCTTCCCCGAGGCGACCGACTATCTCGACGTCTACGACCGCTTCGGCCTGGTCACCGACCGCTCGCTGTTCGCCCACGCCATCCACCTGAGCGATCGCGAGCTCACCCGCATGGGCGAGGCCAAATGCGCCTGCGCCTTCTGCCCGACCTCCAACCTGTTCCTCGGCAGCGGCCTGTTCGATCTCGAGCGCACGAAGGGATTCGGGGTGAAGGTGGCGCTGGGCACCGACATCGGAGCCGGCACCAGCTGGAGCCTGCTGACCACCGCCGCGGAGGCCTGGAAAGTGGGCCAGTTGAAGGGGACGACGCTGGATCCCCTGACCGCTCTCTATATGGCCGGGCGGGGCGGGGCCGAGGCCCTGGGCCTGGCCGACCGCATCGGCGCCTTCGAGCCGGGGATGGAGGCCGACTTCCTGGTGCTCGACCCCAGGGGCGGGCCGGGCCTCGCCCACCACCGAGCCGAAACCCTGTCGGAGCGGCTGTTCGCCCTGATGGTGCTGGGCGACGAGCGGACAGTCGAACGGACGTATCTGGCCGGAAATCTGGCGCATAGCCGGGCGTGATTTGTGGTTAAGCGATCATAACGATCTGACAATGCAGTAAACTCTCGCTAACCATCCAACGCGTCCAAACAAGGTATACGCAGCTTTACTGTATATCTTGAGCATATCCTAAGCCCCCTCCCGTAACCCTTATCGTCAGTTCGGGGAGTCCGTGACCACGGGCCCCCAGGGGTAATGCGGGGACGTCAGCATGCGTGTCGCCACTATAGTCAGCCTGGGGGCCTCGGCCCTGCTGGGCGTCGGAGCCCTGGTGGTCGCCAAGACCTGGCTTCCAGACAACACGGGCCTCGGCAAGGCGGCGGCCGCCGCGCCCGTCACCAACCTGGTCCCCGTCGTCGCGGCCAAGGCCGACATCCCGTTCGGGGTGAAGCTGACGGCCAAGGACCTGATGATCATCAAGCTGCCCAAGGACGCGGTCCCGGACGGCACCTATTCGACCATCGACGCGGTCACAGCGCTCGACAACGGCGGCCCGGTCACCCTGGCCCGATTGAGCGCTCGTGAGCCACTGCTGCCGGCCAAGCTGTCGGGCGGCGGGACCAAGGCCAATGTCGCCGCCGTCATCGGCGAGGGCATGCGCGCCTATACCATCAAGGTCACCGACGTTTCCGGCGGTGGCGGGCACGTCACCCCGGGGGACCGGGTCGACGTGCTGGTCGCCATGGAGCCGAGCGACGACGTCAAGGTCGAGGGCGCCGGCGGCAAGGGCGCGGTCAGCGGCGCGGTGCTGCAGAACGTCAAGGTCCTGGGCATGGACCTGATCGCCGATCCGGCCAACGTCGACAAGTTCATCCCCAAGACCGCCACCCTGGAAGTGTCGCTGGAAGACGCCGCCAAGCTGGCCGTCGCCGCCCAGGTCGGCGAGCTTTCCCTGGCCCTGCGCCGCACCGGCAGCGTCGAGCTGGCCGAGGCCGCCCCGGTCCGCACCCTGACCTGGACGTCCAAGGGCCTGGCCCCCGCCCCCACCGGCGCCAAGCCGGCCATTCGCCGCGCGGCCGGTCCGCGCAAGCCCGTCGCCCCTCGGGCCCCCGACCAACACACCCTGACCGTTGTCCAGGGCTCCGAGCGGGTCACCGTCCAGGTGCCCGCCGACCGCCTGGGAGGCTATTGATATGCGCGCCCTGTTCCTGACCGCCGGCGCCTGCCTGGCCTTCGCCGCCGCGCCGGCTTTCGCCCAGGCCCCCAAGAAGGCCGCCCCGGCCGTGGCTCCCAACATCTCGGCCGCCGTGCTGCCCGACGTCGACTTCCCTACCTTCACGGCCGACGCGGCGCCGAGCCGCTCGATCACCGTGGCCAAGGACAAGTCGACCGCCTTCCGACTGAGCGGTTCGGCCGGCCAGATCGTCGTGGCCCAGCCCGACATCGCCGAGATCGTCGCCAACACCGACCGCAGCCTCTACATCCGCGGCAAGACCCTCGGCGCGACCAACATCCTGGTCTACGACACCAACAAGCGGCTGGTTGAGGTCATCGACGTCAAGGTCGGCCACGACCTGACCGGCATCCAGGCCGACATGACCGCCGCCCTGCCCGGCGAGCCGATCAAGGTGTCGAACCTGGCCGGCGGGCTGATGCTGTCGGGCCAGGTCTCGACCAGCTCGGTGGCCGCCCGCGCCAAGACCATCGCCGAACGCTATGCGCCGGGCGGCGTCAGCTCGACCCTCACCGTCGAGGCGGCCCAGCAGGTCATGCTCGAGGTCCGCATCCTCGAGGCCAGCCGCGACAGTCTGAAAGACTTCGGCATCAACATGGCCGTGGCCAACAACAGCGGCCTGGTGTTCGGCTCGGGCAGCGGCCTGCTCGGCAACAACGCGCCCCAGGGCACGCTGGCCATCTCGACCAATGTCGGCCCGACCACCATCGACGTCACCCTGCGGGCGCTCGAGGAGAAGGGCATCATCCGCACCCTGGCGCGGCCCAACCTGGCGGCGATCAGCGGCGAGGAAGCCACCTTCCTGGCCGGGGGCGAGTTCCCCTATCCGGTGCCGGCCGGGGTCGGCGAGGTGACCATCGAGTTCAAGCCGTTCGGGGTGAACCTGAAGTTCACGCCGACCGTACAGGACAGCGGCCTGATCCGCCTGAAGGTGGCGCCCGAGGTCAGCGCGCTGGACCCGACCAACGCCCTGCGGATCGGGGCCTATGAGATGCCGGCGCTGACCGTGCGCAGGGCCTCGACGACCATCGAGCTGCGCGACGGCGAGAGCTTCGCCATCGCCGGCATGTTCCAGCAGGACTACGTCAACGCCGTGCGCCAACTGCCTTGGCTGGGTGACATCCCGGTGCTGGGCACGCTGTTCAAGTCCGGGCGGTGGAAGCGGTCGGAGACGGAGCTGCTGATCCTGGTCACCCCGCGCCTGACCACGGCGGCCCAGAGCCAGTCGCTGACCCCCAACCCGATGATCGCCGGCAACGAGCCCAGCGCCATCGACGTCATCTTCCAGAGCCTGGTGATGGACAAGCCGATGACCGCCCCGGTCGGCGCCACCCCGCCCGGCCTGCCGTCCGCCAACTAAGGGAAACAGACCATGAGTTTCGCCGACCGCCGCGTTCTGGCCATCGGTCCCGGTCTGGCCGAGGCCTGCCGGGCCGCCTTCGAGGGCGCCCGCCTGGAGGTTGTCAGCCCCGACGCCATGCCCCCGGGCTGGCCGCCCGGGCATGAGCCCGAGCTGGCCGTCCTCGACGCCGCCGCCGACCCTGTCGCTTTGGCGGAGGCCATCGCCATGCTGGCCAAACTGCCCTTTCCGCCGGCCGCCATCATGGCCGGCGACCAACTTGGGCCTGGCCTGATGCGGGCCCTGCTTCGCCTGCCGAGGGCCGACATCGTCGAGGCGCCTTTCGGACCCAAGGATTTGGCGGAAGCGGCGGCGCTACTGTTGAAGCCGACCGAGATCGCCCAACCGGCGCCGCATGTGCAGACCGGCCGCTGCTGGACCGTCACCGGGGCCGTCGGCGGCGCGGGGGCCACCACCCTCTGCGTCGAGCTGGCCGCCGCCCTGGCCGAGCGGGCGCAGGGCAAAAAGCGCGTCTGCCTGATCGACCTCAATCTCGCCGACGGGGCCAGCGCCGCCTATCTGGGCGCCGCCGCCAACATGATGCTGGGCCGCGCCAGCCAGGAGCCCGAGCGAATCGACGCCGCCCTGCTGGAAGTGTTCGCCAGCCCGGCGCCTGGCGGCTTCGACCTGATTGCCCAGGCCCGCGATCCCCACGGCTTCGAGACGGTCTCGGCCGAGGCGGTGCTGCGAGTGCTGGATGTCGCCTGCCAGGTCTATGACTTCGTCATCGTCGACGCGCCGCGGCATCGCCGCACCTGGACCATGGACGTGCTGGCCGGCTCCGACGCCCTGCTGGTGGTCAGTGAGTTGACAGTGCCGGCCCTGCTGGCCGCCCGCAGCCTGGTCAGCGAGTTCGAGGCCGACCTGCCCGAAGGCCCCGGCCCCCGCATCATCCTCAACCGCCTGGCCAAGCGGGTCTTTGGCCCCGCGCCCTCGACCAGCGAGGCCGAGAAGGCCCTGGGCCGCAAGGCCGACGGTGGCCTGACCAGCGACTGGGAAGCCGCCGCCGCCAGCGTGAACCTCGGCGGTCCGATCCGCAGCCACCGGCCCAAGAGCCGGATCGCCAGGGATGTCGACGACATCGTCGACCGCCTGTTGGCCGCCGCGCCGCATCCGGCCCATGCCGGCCAAAGCAAGCCCGGGAAGGCCGCCTGATGGCCCGCTTCAGCTTCCGCCGCGCCGAACCGGAACCGGTCTTCGAGGGGATCGCCACCCCCATCGTCGCCGTCCCCGAGACCCCGCCGCCCTCCAGCGTCGACAACGAGATGCTCGACATGCGGCTTAGGCTGCACGCCCGGCTGATCGAGGAAATCGATCTGGGCAAGCTCGGCGAGCTCGACGAGGGCGAGATGCGCCGGCAGGTGCGCAAGCTGGTCGGGGATTTCGCCAAGGACGGACGCCTGGCCCTGAACACGGTCGAGCTGGACCAGCTGGGCCATGAGGTGTTCGACGAGATGGTGGGACTGGGGCCCATCGAGCCGCTGCTCAAGGACGAGTCGATCAACGACATCCTGATCAATGGCCCCAACCAGGTTTACATCGAGCGCCGGGGCGAGCTGGAGCTGACCCCGATCCGCTTCCGCGACAACGACCACCTGCTGCGCATCGTCAACCGCATCGTCGCCGCCGTCGGCCGCCGGATCGACGAGTCGAGCCCGATGGTCGACGCCCGCCTGGCCGACGGCAGCCGGGTCAACGCCGCCATCTATCCGATCACCGTCGACGGCGCGGCGGTGTCGATCCGGAAGTTCTCCAAGAAGCCGCTTAGCCTGGAACGGCTGGTCGGTGTCGGCGCCATGCCGGCCTGCGTCGCCGAGTTCCTGCATGGGGCGGTGAAGGCGCGCGTCTCGACCGTCATCAGCGGCGGCACGGGCTCGGGCAAGACCACGCTGCTCAACGCCTTCTCGGCGGCGATCAGCGAGGGCGAGCGCCTGATCACCATCGAGGACGCCTGCGAACTGCAGCTGCAGCAGCCGCACGTTGTGCGGATGGAAACACGCCCCCCGAACATCGAGGGCAAGGGCGAGATCCGCCAGCGCGAGCTGGTCAAGAACGCCCTGCGGATGCGTCCCGACCGGGTCATCCTGGGGGAGGTCCGGGGCGAGGAAGCCTTCGACATGCTGCAGGCCATGAACACCGGCCACGAAGGCAGCATGGCCACCATCCACGCCAACACCCCGCGCGACGCCATCACCCGCCTGGAGCAGATGGTGGCCATGGGGGGCCTCAGCCTGACGCCGGAAAGCATCCGGGGGCAGATTGCCAGCGCGGTGGGCATGATCGTCCAGGTCATGCGTCTGTCGGACGGCAAGCGGAAGGTGATGAGCGTCTCGGAGATCACCGGCATGGAAGGCCAGGTGGTCCAGATGCAGGAAATCTTCGGCTTCCACCGCACCGGCACCGACGCCGACGGCCATGTGCAGGGCGAGTTCCGGGCCACAGGCCTGCGCCCCAAGTGCCTCGACGAAATGAACCGTCGGGGCATCCACTACGACACCGCCAACTTCGATCCGCAGAGGGCGCTGTGAGTCGGGCCGCCCACATCCTCCCCCGTTCACGGGGGAGGGGGACCGCGAAGCGGTGGAGGGGGCGAGTGCCGTGCGCCAGCCCGTCCGATCCTGCTCTGAGCACCGTCCTGAAGCCGCGCTCTCCGTCACTCGCCCCCTCCACCACCCGCCTCGCGGGCGGTCCCCCTCCCCCGTACGCGCTTCGCGCTACGTGGGAGGATGGGAGGCGTGTCCATGCCTGAGCTCAATTTTGATCCCAGATGGATCGTGCTGATCATGATCTTCGCGGCGGTGTTCACCGGCGTGCAGGCGATCACCGGCCTGGCGCGGGTCGGCGTCGCCAAGCGCAAGGTCAACAAGCGGCTGGCCACGGTCGAGAAGTCGGGCAGCCTCGAACAGCTGGTCCTCGAACTGCGCAAGCAGCGCGGCCTGACCGCTGATGGCGAGGTGACCCGGGGCCTGGGCTGGTTCAACGACCTGGTCATCCGCTCCGGCGTCAATGTGCAGTTCAAGAAGCACCTGCCGATGGTGCTGTTGGGCGGGGCCCTGGTCAGCGCCGTGGTCTTCCTGTGGACGAAGAACTGGATGATCGCGGCCGGCGCCGGCCCGGCCCTGGGCGTGCTGGTCCCGGTCATCTTCCTGAAGTTCAAGGCCGGGGCCCGGGCCAAGGCCATCGGCCTGCAGCTGCCCAACGCCCTTGAGGTCATCATCCGCAGCCTGGAGGCCGGCCACCCGGTGCCGACGGCCATCGCCCTGGTCGGCCGCGAGATGCCCGATCCCCTGGGCAGCGAGTTCGGCATGGCCGGCGACGAGATCGCCTATGGCGCCACCCTGCAGCAGGCCATCGGCCGCATCGCCGACCGCTGCCGCCACCCGGATGTGGACCTGTTCGCGGCCACCATCCGCCTGCAGGAGAAGTCGGGCGGCAACCTGACCGGCCTGTTGAAGATGAACGCCAAGGCGGTGCGCGAGCGTCACAAGATGCGGCTGAAGATCAAGGCGGCGTCATCCGAAGGCCGGGCCAGCGCCATCATCCTGACCAGCGCGCCGTTCGGGGTGCTGGCCATCCTGACCTTCGCCAGCCCCCATTTCTATGGCGACGTCATCGGCGAGCGGCCGGTGCAGATCGGCCTGGCCGTGCTGGGGACCTGGATGCTGATCGGCAACATGGTCATGCGCAAAATGATCGACATGAGGATCTGACGATGGACCCCGTGCTCTTTCAGCAGATCCTGACCTATGCGGCGGCCGGACTGATCGCCATGAGCGTCGGCGGCGGCGGCATGATGCTGCTGCGCGAGGCCCGCATCGGCGCCAAACGCCGCCAGCGTCTGGCCGGCGACACCGTCACGGGCCGCCCCGGCCAGCCCAGGTCCGACGGCAGCGTCATGCGCGGCGTCAAGCGGCTGGGCGAGAAGATGGCCATCCAGGACCCGGCCCAGCTTTCCAATATCCGCACCAAGCTGATCCACGCCGGCTGGTACAACCGCGAGGCCGTGGCCGTGTACCTGGGCGCGCGGGGCGCCAGCCTGATCGTCGCCACGGTCGCCACCCTGTTCACCGTCCCTTGGGCCCTGAGCGGCATCGGCGGGCCAGCGGCCATCGCGGCGGCCGGGATCTTCGCCGTCGCCGCCATTCTCGGACCGGACCAGGTGGTCAAGGGCCGGCGGCGGAAGATGGAAATCGAGTACATGGAGGGGTTCCCCGACATGCTCGACCTGCTGGTCGCCTCGGTCGAGGCCGGCCTGAGCCTGGACGCCGCCGTCAATCGGGTGGCCGAGGAGATGGGCCGGCGCTACCCCAACCTGGCCGCCCACCTGCGGTTCCTGACCCTGGAACTGCGGGCCGGCAAGGCGCGCAAGGAAGCCTGGGGCGCGTTCGCCGACCGGCTGGGCATCGAGGAGGCCCGCTCCCTGGCAACCATGCTGCGTCAGGCCGAGGAAATGGGCACCAGCCTGGGCGAGACCCTGGCCGTCTTCTCCGACGACATGCGGTCCAAGCGCATGCTGCGGGCCGAAGAGAAGGCCATGGCCCTGCCGGCCAAGCTGATGGTCCCGCTGATCCTCTTCATCTTCCCCTGCCTGCTCGGCGTGCTGATGCTGCCGGCGGCCTATCGGATCAGCCAGTCGATGGTTGGCGGGGGGTAGCCCGCTACCCGTTCGCCAAAGCGCTCTTGCGGCGCCCGTAGAGCAGGTAGACGACCACGCCGATGGCGTTCCAGACGAAGAAGCCGATGATCGCCGTATTGGGCAGGGTGGTGAACAGGTAGAGGCAGCCCAGCACGCCGAAGACGCCGATGACCGGCCAGAGTGGGGTCTTGAACACCCGCTTCAGCTCCGGCGCCTTGACCCGCAGGATCATCATGCAGACCAGCACGGCCACGAAGGCGGCCAGGGTGCCGGCGTTGGCCAGGGCGGCGATCTCGCCGAGCGGCAGGATGCCGGCCAGCAGGGCGGCCAGGACCCCGGTGATCAGGGTGACAAAGCTGGGGGCGCCGCGCTTGCTGACCTTGGCCAGGCCCACGGGCAGCAGGCCGTCGCGGGCCATGACGAAGAAGATGCGGCTCTGGCCGTACATGAAGGCCATGATCACCGTCGGCAGGGCGATGACAGCGGCGGCGGCGACCAGCTTGGCGGCTCCGCCGTGGCCCAGCTGTTCCATGACGAAGACCAGCGGCGCGTCGGCCTTGGAGAAAACGCCGGGCAGCACCGCGCCGATCGCGGCGGCGGCGACGATCATGTAGATGACCGTGCAGGCGATCATCGAGCCGACGATGCCGATGGTCAGGTTCTTCTCCGGATTCTTGGTCTCCTCGGCGGCGGTCGACACCGCGTCGAAGCCATAGAAGGCGAAGAAGATGATCGAGGCCGCCGCCATCACCCCGACCTTGGTCCCGTCGGCGTTGACGCCGCTGAAGCCGTAGGGGCTGAAGGGGGTGAAGTGGCTGGCGTCGAAGGCCGGCAGGGCCAGGAAGACGAACAGGCCGAGGGCCGCCAGTTTCACGACCACGAGGATCATGTTGACCGTGGCGCTCTCGCGCGTGCCGACCAGCAGCAGGCCGGCGACCAGCAGCGCGATCAGGGCCCCGAGGGCGTTGAAGCCGCCGCTGAAGACCAGCGTGCTTCCCTCGAGGGCAAAGGTCGAGGCCATCCATTTGGGATCAACCGGGATGGTGACGAACTCGGCTGCGTGGCCGGCCCAGCCGGCGGCAACGGCGCCGCAGACCACCGTGTATTCGAGGATCAGGCTCCAGCCGACGATCCAGGCCAGGCCCTCGCCGAGCACCGAATAGCTGTAGGTGTAGGCGCTGCCCGCCGCCGGCATCATGGTGGCCATCTCGGCATAGGCCAGGGCGGCGCAGGCACAGACCGCGCCGGCGATGGCGAAGCTGAGCATGACGCCGGGGCCCGCGAGGCCGGCCCCGACCCCGATCAGGGTGTAGATGCCGGTGCCGACAATGGCCCCGACGCCCAGGGCGATCAGGTGCGGCCAGCCGAGCGTGGCCTTCAGCTTGTGGTGCTCGGCGACGAAGCCGCCGTCCATGGGCTTGCGACGTGTCAGGAAACTCATGGAAGTCCTCCCCAGGATGAAGGCGGAAGATGCGGCTGTTTCGGCAAGGTTGTGAAGAGGGGGACCGGTTGTCCGCATCGCGGACTACCTGTCCCCGATTTGCGCCAACGTCTGGGCCGGAGCGCTCTCCAGACGCCTGTGCTGATCGGGGACAGGTAGCCCGCTTGCGCAGGCAACCGGTCCCCCTTGTCGCGCTCGAATGGCCGGTCCACCCTCCGCGCCGCATCATTGGAGAGTCCCCGCCATGTGGAAGGCCCTGAGCGCCGCCGCCCTGATTGTCCTGGTTCCCATGGCCGCCACCGCCCAGGCGCCAAATTCCCAGGGTGATGGCGCCAAGGCGAAACTGGACGCCATCGTCGCCGACTATCAGGCGTGGAGCGACCGGGAGAACCCGATCGGGGCCGGCTTCAACGGCGACCGGGAAGCCCTGGGCAAGCTGCCCGACATCACCCTGGCGGCGGACCAGCGGCGGGCCAGGGAACTGGCCGTGTTCGAGGCGCGGCTGAAGGAGATTCCGGAGACGGGGCTCGGCGAGAATGACGCCCTGAACCGGGCCATCCTGATCCGGGTCATCGACGGCCAGATCGCGTCCAGCAAGTTCGACCAGAGCCGGTTTGCCTTCTCCAGCGACGACACCTGGGACGGCACGCTCAGCTGGCTGGCCGACAGCGCGCCGATGGCCAGCAAGGCCGACGCCGAAGCCTATCTGAAACGCCTGGCCGCCGTGCCGAAATACTGGGGCGACGCCACCGACAACGCCCGCCGGGGCATCAAGACCGGCTGGGTGCAGCCGCGCTACATCGCCGAACGGGTGCTGGGCGAGGCCAGGGCGAACGTCGCCAAGACGGTGACCGAGGCCGACCCGCTGGTGCGGGTGTTCGACAAGCTGCCGACCAGTGTGACGCCGGCCGAAAAGGCGGCGTTCAAGGCCCGGGGCCTGGCCCTGGTCAAGGACGGCATCGTCCCGGCCCGCCAGAAGTTCGTGACCTTCCTGGAGAAGGAATACATCCCGGCCACCAAGCCCGAGATCGGCGTCGGCCGTCTGAAAGGCGGCAAGGAATATTACGCCTGGCTGGCCCGCCGCTACACGACGACCAACATGACGCCGGAGGAAATCCACGCCCTGGGCGTCTCGGAAGTCGCCCGCATCCGCGCCGAGATGGACACGGTGATGGCCCAGACGGGCTTCAAGGGGACCTTCCCCGAGTTCCTCGCCTTTCTGCGGTCCGACAAGCGGTTCGTCGCCGAGAGCCGACAGGACCTGATGGAAAAGGCCTCGGAGATTTCCAAGCGCATCGACGACCGGCTGCCGGCCTTCTTCGGCACCCTGCCCCGCCTGCCCTACGGGGTGCGCGAGGTGCCGCGCGAGATCGAGGACAACTACACCACCGGCCGCTATTTCCCGGGCAGCCCGCAGCTGGGCGTGGCCGGCGGCTATATGGTCAACACCGGCAAGCTGGACCAGCGGGGCCTGTACGAACTGCCGGCCCTGACGCTGCATGAGGCGGTGCCGGGGCACCATCTGCAGATCGCGTTGGCTCAGGAACTGCCCGAGGTCCCGGCTTTCCGGCGCGACGCCGACATGACCGCCTTCGTCGAGGGCTGGGGGCTGTATTCGGAGCGGCTGGGCATCGAGATGGGCATCTATCGCGATCCCTATGAGCAGTTCGGGCGGCTGTCGTACGAGATGTGGCGGGCCTGCCGGCTGGTGGCCGATACGGGCATGCACTACCTGGGCTGGGACCTGGAAAAGGCCCGCGCCTGTTTCACCGACAACAGCGCCCTGTCGGCCCACAACATCGACGCCGAACTGGCGCGGTATGTCAGCTGGCCGGGGCAGGCCCTGGCCTACAAGATCGGCGAGCGGACGCTGGTGAAGGTGCGGACCAGGGCCGAGACGGAACTGGGCGAAAAGTTCGACGTGCGCCGGTTCCACGACGCGGTGCTGTTGGCGGGGCCGCTGCCGATGGACCTGCTGGAGCAGCGGATCGACAAATGGATCGCGGCGGAGAAGGCGCGGTAGGGCCTAGACCCCCGCCCCCGTCCAGTCGCCATAGCCCGCGCCGTCCGGCTTGCGGCCGGTGAGTTTGGCGTTGAGCGCGTAGACGGTGCGGCTGCCGGTGGTCTTGAACAGGGCCGGGCAGATTCCGTGCATCAGGCAGGCCAGGCCCGCGCCAAGCAGGGTGAAGCCGAACTTCCAGGAATGACCGAGGTGCTCGGTGTAGCTCTCACCCACCGAACGCGGGTGAGCGGTGAAGGGGTTTTCCATCGTCGGCCCTCGATGTGATGGCCCTGCTTGGCAGGGGCGGGCGGCGGGATCAAGGCCGGGGGGTTATCGAAGCGGAAGGATTATACCACGACGGCGGCCCGGCAATCGGGCCTTCAGCGGGATAGCGCAATAAATTCCGTGGCTTGAGCGTGGCGCGGTGTTGGCGATTGTAGGCGGTGGCGTAGGCATGGCGTGGGCCTGGGCGCGGGGAATGTAGGCAGGTTTGTGCGTCCTCCTGCCTACGCGACGGCGACCCGCGCGATCGCGGGCCAATCGGGCCCTGGAATTTTCACCGGGTAAAATTCAGCCGAGTTCGCGGGAGCGGGCGACGGCGGCGGCGACGGCCTGTTTCAGGAGGGGACCCAGGCCATCGTCGGCCATCAGCACGTCGAGGGCGGCCTGGGTGGTGCCGCCGGGCGAGGTGACCTGGCGGCGAAGTTCGTCGGGCGGGGTGTCGCCGGCGGCCATCAGGGCGGCGGCGCCGGTGAGGGTCGAGCGGGCCAGGGTGGCGGCGGCGTCGGGGGTCAGGCCGGCGGCGACGGCGGCTGATTCGAGGGCCTCGGCAAAGGCGTAGAGGTAGGCGGGACCGGAGCCTGATACCGCCGTGGCGGCATGCATCAGGTCTTCGTCGGCGATTTCGACGACGCGGCCGAGGGGGTCGAACAGGGCGTGGGCGCGGGCCCGGGCCTGGGGGTCGCCGGCGCAGACGGATGCCGTGCCCTGGTTGATGGCGACGGCGGTGGTGGGCATGACGCGGGCCACTCTGAGACCGCCGAAGGCCGCTGCGATGTCGGCCGATTTCACCCCGGCGGCGATGGAGACGACGACGGCGTCGGGGTCGAGGTGGGGGGCGACCTGGGCGGCGGCCTCGCGCCAGACCTGGGGTTTGACGGCGAGGATCACGGTCCTGCAGCGGGCGAGGTCGGCGTCCGGCGGATTGAGGCGCATGCCGGAGAGGTCGGCGGCGCCGGGGTTGGGGTCGCGGATGTAGAGGTCGTTGGGCACGAAGGTCCCCGCCCGCCGCCAACCCTCGATCATGGCGCCGCCCATGCGTCCGACGCCGAGGATGAGGATGGGGGTCATGGGTGCGGGGTCCTGCGCTGATCCTCCCTCCCCTTTATGGGGAGGGACAGCGGGGCGAAAGCCCCGCAGGGTGGGGAAGTGTGGGCAGGGCTCAGGTGGATGGGGGTTGGGGACTCAGGTCCGGATGCTCTGGGTGGGCGGCATCCGACTTCCCCACCCTGACCGCTTCGCGGTCGGTCCCTCCCCATAAAGGGGAGGGAGGACAGTGCTCTGTCCCTGTTTCTACGCCCGGCCGACGGTCTCGAACATGCAGGCGGCCATCGCCTCTTCCGGCGTTTTCGCCCCCGCGAGGAGAAAGTCGAAGGCCGGGTAGAAGCGGTCGGCGGCTTCCATGGCGACGTCGATCATCGCCGCGGTCTGGCCGGGGGTCGGGCGTTCGGCGCCGAACAGGCCCATGGCGTGGCGGAAGACCACCTCGCCGTCATCGGCCCAGATTTCGAAATGGCCCTGCCAGAGGCGCTGGTTGACCAGGTTGGCGAGGTCGCAGGCCTTGCCGCGCGTGGCCTTGCCGGCCTTCAGGTCGATGGAAAGGCAGAGCTGCAGGCATTCCGCCTCCGGCCGCCAGGCGAACCACAGTTCGTAGTCCTTCCAGTCGCCCGCGAGCGAGAAGGCAAGATCGCCGTCCTCGGTGCGGTCGAAGGCCAGGTTTTCCGCCGAGAGGACGTGTTCGACCACCTCGAGCGGGTCGAGCGCCAGGAAGGCTTCGTCGTCTTCGGGAGGTGAAATGTCCATCGGTCTTACCGTCCTTTGGAGGGCAGGCGGCGACGGTGGAGACTCCCCCGAATCACCCGCACAACCAGACCCTAGTCCTGTTCGTTTACGAGGTCACAACCGCTTCTTTCGGAGCGGGAGCGCTACTCGCCTTTGGGCGTGTCGGGCGCCGCACCCTTGAGGGCGGCGATCTCGGCGCGCAGGGCGGCGATCTCGGCCTTGAGGGCTTCGAACTCGTCGCGACGGATCAGGTCCAGCTCGGCGGCGAAACGGTCGCCCTGAGCGCGGAAAGCGGCCTTGGCTTCCTCGCCGGCGGCCTGGGCGAGGCCCGCGGCGGCTGTGGTCAGCTTGGCGATCTCGTCGAGGAAAGGGTTCTGGGTATGCATGACCTCATTCATATGGGAAACGATTCATGAATGCGAAGGGGATTAGGTCACTGATCCCCAGTTTCGTGGCGAACGAGGTTAATCCGTGCCCTTTCCAGAGATCAGTCCCTACGTCGGCGGCTGGACCTTCGAACTGTTCGGCGGGACCTTCGGGATCCGCTGGTACGCCCTGGCCTATGTGGCCGGCATCCTGCTGGGCTGGCGCTATGCCGTGCGGCTGGTGCGCAATCCCAGGCTCTGGGGCGGCCAGGCGCCGACCGCCAGCCCGGTGCAGATCGACGACCTGATCCTGTGGGTGACGCTGGGCATCATCCTGGGCGGGCGGCTGGGCTATGTGCTGTTCTATCAGCCGGAGCTGATCTGGAAGCACCCGGCCGAGATCCTGCAGATCTGGAAGGGCGGGATGAGCTTCCACGGCGGGCTGCTGGGCGTCATCGCCGCGCTGGTCTTCTTCGCGCGAGCTGCGAAGATCGACCTGATCAAGCTGGGCGACCTGGCGGCGCCGGCGGTGCCGATCGGCCTGTTCTTCGGGCGGGTCGCCAACTTCATCAACGGCGAGCTGTGGGGCCGGGTCACCGACCTGCCCTGGGGCGTCGTCTTCCCCGGCGCCGGCGGTTTCCCGCGCCATCCGAGCCAGCTCTATGAGGCGGCGCTGGAAGGGATCGTGCTGTTCCTGGTGCTGCGCTGGGCGACCCATTCGAAGCTGTGGCTGCAGCGGCGCGGCGTGGTGGCCGGGATCTTCCTGGCCGGCTACGCCCTGGTGCGGATCGCGCTGGAGACGGTGCGCGAGCCGGACGAGTTCCTCGACAACCTGTTCGGGCTGGGCGGCAGCGTGACCATGGGCATGATGCTGTCGCTGCCGATGCTGATCGGCGGGGCCTGGCTGATCTGGCGTGGGCTGAAGGCGCCGCTGGTCGTGGTGGCGGCACCCGAACCGGCGCCCGTCGTGGCGGAGGACGCGCCGAAGAAGACGCCCCGGAAGACTGCCGCCAAGAGCACCAAGTCCGCCAAATGAGTCTGAAGGAACGGCTGAAGGCCGAGATCGCGGCGAGCGGGCCGATCCCGGTCGCCGAGTACATGGTGCGCTGCCTGCACGACGCGAAGGACGGGTACTACGCGACCCGGCCGGCGCTCGGGGGCGGCGGCGATTTCATCACCGCGCCGATGGTCAGCCAGATGTTCGGCGAACTCATCGGCCTGTGGTGTGTCGAGAGCTGGACGCGGCTGGGCAAGCCCGAGCGTTTCAGGCTGGTCGAGATGGGGCCGGGTGACGGGACGCTGATGAGCGACCTCTTGCGGGCCGTGCGTCTGGCGCCGGACTTTGTGGCGGCGGCCGATCTGTGGCTGGTCGAGACCTCCGGGCCGTTGAAGGCGGCGCAGGCCGAGAAGCTGCCGGACGCGCAGTGGGCCGACAGCCTGGACGGCGTGCCGGGCGGAGCGCCGCTGATCCTGATCGCCAACGAGCTGTTCGACTGCCTGCCGGCGCGCCAGTTCGTGCAGACGCCGGGCGGTTGGGTCGAGCGGCTGGTCGGTCTTACGCCCGACGGCGAACTGACCTTCGGGCTGGCGCCGAGCGAGCATGGCGCGGTTCCCGACGAGGGAGCGATGATCCTCGAGGTGTCGCCGGCCCAGGATGCCCTGGCGGCGACGATCGCGGCGCGGGTGGTGGCCGACGGCGGGGCGGCGCTGGTCGTCGACTACGGGCGCGACAAGGCCGAGTTCGGCGACACGCTGCAGGCGCTGAAGGGCCATGAGAAGGTCGGGGCGCTGGAGTTTCCGGGTGAGTCCGATCTGACGATCCATGTCGATTTCCCGAGCCTGCTGGCGGCGGCGGCCCTGGCCGGAGCCGAGATTGCCGGGCCGATGCCGCAGGGGCTGTTCCTCGGGCGGCTGGGCATCCAGCACCGGGCCGAGGCGCTGATCGCGGCGCGGCCGGACCGGTCGATGGTCATCGGCCGGCAGCTGGCGCGGCTGGTGGCGCCGGATCAGATGGGCGAGCTGTTCAAGGCGGCCTGCATCTGTTCGCCGGGGTTCGAACCGCCGGGGTTCGAGAGCTAGCGACTGAGCATCCAATCAAGCTCTCCCCCCGCTTGCGGGGGGAGAGCTTGCGTTTTCGCGCGTCGGAGCCCCGCGGAAACCGTCGTTCTTCCATCTTGCTAATAACTGACCAGTCAGTTATTACGGCGTCATGCAACCCGGTCCCCCCAAGTTCCAGCGGCGCAAAGACGACCGTCCCGGCGAGATCGCCCTGGCGGCTCTGGCGGTGTTTTCCGAGAAGGGTTTCGCGGCGGCGAAGCTGGACGAGATCGCCCGGCGGGCCGGGGTCTCGAAGGGGGCGCTGTATCTCTATTACGAGACCAAGGAAGACATCTTCCATGCGGTGGTGAAGACCGCCGTGGCTCCCGACATCGACCTTGTGCGCGGCCGGCTGGAGGCGTTTCCGGGGCCGTTCGGGGGGCTGCTGGAGATCTTCCTGCCGACCATCGCCAACATCATGTCCGTCTCGCCGGTGGCCGGCATCGGCAAGATGGTGATCAGCGAGGGGCGGAATTTTCCGGAGCTGGCGCGGTACTGGCACGACGAGCTGGTCGAGCCGATGATCGGGCTGTTGGGCGGGCTGATCGCACGGGCGCAGGCGCGCGGCGAGGTCCGCGACGGCGATCCGAAGATGTTCGCCATCCAGATCGTCTCGCCCTTCCTGATGGCCCTGCTGTGGCGCGAGACCTTCGTGCCGGTCGGGGCCAGGCCCTTCGATCTCAACGCCCTGGCCGCGCAGCATCTGGCGGTGCTGAAGAGCGGTCTTCTTGCCCAAACCACGCCGAAGGGGAGCGCGTCATGAAGCGTCCGCCCAAAGCCGTCCTGTTCGGCCTGGGGGCCGCAATCATCCTCGCCGGAGCGGCCTACGCCTTCTGGCCGCGCGGCGGGGCGACGCCGCTGACCGGCTATGTCGAGGGCGAGACCCTGTATTTCGCCGCCGCCCAGTCGGGCGCGCTGACCGCGTTGAGCGTCGAGCGCGGCCAGCGGGTCGAGGCCGGGACGCCGCTGTTCCAGGTCGATCCGGGGACGGCGCAGGCGCAGGAGACGCAGGCGGCGGCGCGGGCGCAGGCGGCCGGGGATCGGGCGGCGGATGCGCTGAAAGGTCAGCGGCCTCAGGAGCTGGCCGTGTTCCAGGCGCAGCGGGCCAGTGCGAAGGCGCAGCTGGACCAGGCCGAGGCGGAGTTCGGCCGGGTGCGGGCTTTGGCGGCCAAGGGCATCTATGCGCCGGCGCGGCTGGATCAGGCGAAGGCCGCCGTCGGTGTGGCGCGGGCGCAGTATCAGGAAACGATTAAGCGGCTGGATGTCGCCGAACTGGGGGCCCGTGAGGACCAGGCCCGGGCGGCGGCGGCGGAGGCGCAAGGGGCGCGGGCCGGGCTTAGCGAAGCGTCGATCCGGGCGCGGCAGCTGAGCCCCGTGGCCCCGACGGCCGGGCGGATCGAGGACGTCTTCTACCGGCCGGGCGAATGGGCGGTGGCCAACACGCCGGTCGTCGCCCTGTTGCCCGACGCGCGGGTCAAGCTGCGGTTCTATGTGCCGGAGACCGAGCTGACGCGGTACCGGCCAGGCGGGTCGGTGCGGTTTTCCTGTGACGGCTGCAAGGGGGGCGAGGCGAAGATCTCCTACGTCAGCCCGCGGCCGGAGTTCACCCCGCCGGTGATCTACAGCCGGGGTAATCGCGAGCGGCTGGTCTTCCTGGTCGAGGCGACGCCGGACGCGCCGCGCGATCTGGCGCCCGGGCAGCCAGTCGAGGTGGTGCGCAAGTGACGACGGCTCCGGCCATCGATGTGCGCGGGCTGAACAAGGCGTTCGGCGACAAGCAGGTGGTGCGGGACCTCGACATCACCGTCCAGGCGGGGCGGGTGACCGGGTTCCTGGGGCCCAACGGTTCGGGCAAGACCACGACGATGCGGATGCTCTGTGGCCTGCTGACGCCCGACAGCGGCGAGGGCGAGGTGCTGGGGCTGGACTTCCGCACGGCAGCGCGGGCGATCAAGCGGCGCACCGGCTACATGACCCAGAAGTTCTCGCTCTATGAGGACCTGACCATCGGCGAGAACCTGGAGTTCACGGCCCGGGTCTACGGCATGCAGGGGCGCCGCGCCCGGGTCGACGAGGCGCTGGAGAAGCTGGGCCTGACCTCGCGCCGCGACCAGCCGGCGGGGGCGTTGTCGGGCGGCTGGAAACAGCGGCTGGCGCTGGCGGCGGCGACCCTGCATGAGCCGGACCTGCTGTTGCTCGACGAGCCGACGGCGGGGGTCGACCCGAAGGCCCGGCGCGAGTTCTGGGACGAGATCCACAGGCTGGCGGCCGGCGGGCTGACGGTGATGGTGTCCACCCACTACATGGACGAGGCCGAACGCTGTCACGACATCGCCTACATCGCCTATGGGCGGTTGATGGCGCGCGGCACCACGGCGGAATTGATCGATCAGTCGCGGCTGGTGACGTTCCGGGCCGAGGGTGAAGGGGCCGATCATCTGTCCACGGAGCTTTCGCGGAAGCCCGGTGTGGAGATGGCCGCGCCGTTCGGATCGGCGCTGCATGTCAGCGGGACGGATCGGGCGGCGCTGGAGGCGGCGATCGCGCCGTATCGCCGGCCGGGCCTGACCTGGAGCGAGACGCGGCCGACCATCGAGGATGTGTTCATCCATCTGATGAACAGGGCGGAGGACAACTTCGCATGAGCGACCCCCATCCTTCCGGACCTGGCCTCTCCGGCCAGCGCATCCTGGCCGTCCTGATCAAGGAGTTCATCCAGCTGACGCGGGACCGGCTGACCTACGCCATGATCCTGGCGGTGCCGATCGTCCAGCTGTTGCTGTTCGGCTATGCCATCAACAACGACCCGCACAACCTGCCGGCCATCGTGCTGGACCAGGACCGCAGCAGCTTTTCCCGCTCGGTGCTCACCGCGCTCGATAACACCGACTACTTCAGGTTCGTGGCCGAGGCGTCCAGCCCCGCCGAGCTCGACGCCGCCATCGAGGAGGGCCGCGCCCAGTTCGCCATTACGATTCCGCGCGATTTCGGCCGCCGGGTTGTGCGCGGCGACAAGGCCCAGCTGCTGATCGAGCCCGATGCATCGGACCCGACGGCGGTCGGCGGGGCGGTGGCGGCGGTCTCCGGCATTCCGGGGCAGGCGCTCAGTCATGACCTCAAGGGGCCGCTGGCTGGAAAGGCGGCGGTGGCGCCGTTCGAGGTGGTGGTCCACCGGCGCTATAACCCCGAGAACATCACCGCCTACAACATCGTGCCGGGCCTGCTGGGCATCGTGCTCAGCATGACCCTGGTGATGATGACCGCCCTGGCCCTGACCCGCGAACGCGAGCGGGGGACCATGGAGAGCCTGCTGTCGACGCCGGTCGAGCCGCTGGAGGTGATGATCGGCAAGCTGGCGCCCTATGTGGTCATCGGCCTGATCCAGACGGCGATCATCCTGATCCTGGCGAGGCTGCTGTTCGACGTGCCCTTTGTCGGGGGTTGGGGGGCGCTGACCCTGGGGGTGGTGCTGTTCATTGTCGGCAGTCTGAGCCTGGGGTTCCTGTTCAGCACCGTGGCCAAGAGCCAGCTGCAGGCCATGCAGATGAGCGTCTTCTACCTGCTGCCGTCCCTGCTGCTGTCGGGCTTCATGTTCCCGTTCCGGGGGATGCCCGCCTGGGCCCAGGCGATCGGCGAGGCGATTCCGGTGACCCATTTCCTGCGCATCGTGCGCGGCTCGCTGCTCAAGGGCGTCGGGGTCGAGCATGCCTGGGTCAGCCTGCTGGCGCTGACCCTGTTCGTGGCCGTGGTCACGACGCTGGCGATGAGCCGGTATCGGACGACCTTGGACTAACGACCACCTCCTTTCCGTCATCCCGGAAGGCCGCGAAGCGGGCTATCCGGGACCCAGGGGTGCGTGATCTCGCTATCGAACTCAGCGTTATGGCCGGTGCGCTGCAACCCCTGGGTCCCGGATAAGCGCTGCGCGCTTTCCGGGATGACGGTGAATGGTTAGTTGGCCCTAGACAAAGTCGGCGGCCTCCCCCATCCCCGCAGGATCATGGCGGTCTATACGGACATCACCGACGAGGAGCTGGAAGGCTTTCTCGCCCGATACGATCTGGGCGAGCCGCTGGCGTTCAAGGGCATCGCCGAGGGTATCCAGAACTCCAACTTCCTGCTCGAGACGGAGGCCGGCCGGTTCATCCTGACGGTCTATGAGCGGGGGGTGACGGCGGACGAGCTGCCCTACTTCCTCGACCTGATGGGCTATCTGGCCGAGGCCGGGTTTCCGTCGGCGCGGCCGATTGCCGACCGTGAGGGCGTGGTGCTCCAGTCGGTGCGGGGCAAGCCCGTGGCGCTGGCCCAGTTCCTGCCCGGCCTGTCGGCGCGGCGGCCGACCGTGGCCCAGTGCCGGCAGGCGGGCGAGGGCCTGGCCTGGCTGCATCAGGCGGGGGCGGGGTTTACGGGGCGGCGGGTCAATGATCTGGGCCAGGCGGCCTGGGCGCCGCTGTTCCAGGGGTTGGAGGGGGCCGCCGAGGCGCTGAAGCCCGGGCTGTCGCGGACCATCGCCGGCGACATCCTGCATCTGGCGACCCATTGGCCGAGGGACCTGCCGGCGGGGGTGATTCACGCCGACTTCTTCCCCGACAACGTCTTCTTCCGCGAGGGGCGGTTCGCCGCCGCCATCGACTTCTATTTCGCCTGCGACGACTTCTACGCCTACGACCTGGCGGTGACCCTCAACGCATGGTGTTTCGAGAGCGCCGGGGAGTTCAACATCACCGCCGGCAAGGCGCTGCTGGCCGGCTATGAGGCGCGGCGGCCGCTGTCGGACGCCGAGCGGGCGGCGCTGCCGGTGCTGGCCCATGGGGCGGCGATGCGGTTCTTCCTGACCCGGCTGGCCGACTGGGGGGCGACGCCGGAGGGCGCATTGGTCAAGCCGAAGGATCCCATGGAATACGAGCGCAAGCTGGCGGTGCACCGGGCCGGGCTGTCGATCCTGACGGACGCCGTATGACCCCGAAGGTGGTGATCTATACCGACGGCGCCTGCCGGGGGAATCCCGGGCCGGGCGGCTGGGGCGCCGTGCTGATGAGCGGCGGCAAGACCAAGGAGATCAAGGGCGGCGAGCCGGCGACGACCAACAACCGCATGGAGCTGATGGCGGCGATCCAGGCGCTGGAGGCGCTGAACAAGCCCTGCACGGTCGAGCTGCACACAGACAGCAAGTATGTCCAGCAGGGCATCAAGGAATGGCTGCACCTGTGGAAGGCGCGCGGCTGGAAGACCTATTCCAAGGGCGCGGTGAAGAACGAGGACCTGTGGAAGCGGCTGGACGCGGCGCGGTCCAGGCACGAGGTCGACTGGCGCTGGATCAAGGGCCACGCGGGCCATGAATGGAACGAGCGGGCCGATGTGCTGGCCGGCGAAGGGATGCGCGAGGCGTTGGGCGAAGCCTGACCTCCAGAAATCTGGGGCGGGTTGACAAGTTCAACATTGAACTATTTTATTGGTTCAACGTTGAACGAAAGGCGTATTGCCATGGATCGTCGCAACTTTATCCGCATCATCGGGGGCGGGACCGTGATGGCCGCCGGGCTGACCGGCTGTGAAAAGGTTCCGGACGCGACCACCGCCTGGGTCTCGCCGGGCTCGGCCGAGCGGGACGTGCGGCGCTATGCGCTGGCCCATGCGGTGCTGGCGCCCAATCCGCACAATCGTCAGCCCTGGCTCGCGCGGCTGGACGGGGAAGACGCCGTCACCCTGTTCATCGACCGCACCCGCCTGCTGCCGGCCACCGATCCGTTCAGCCGTCAGATCGTGGTCGGTTGCGGGGCGTTTCTGGAGCTTCTGGCCATCGCGGCCGGGGCGAAGGGCCATGCCGCGACGGTGACGCCCTTCCCGGATGGCGAGCCTGGCGAGACGCTGGACGACAAGCCGTTCGCGCGGGTGGTGTTCACCGCCGGCGGGGCGCTGGATCCGCTGTTCCGGCATATCCTCCGTAGACGGACGACCCGCCTGCCCTACGATACGGCCCGGGCCATTCCGGCGACCGATCTGGCCGCCGTGCAGGCGGCGGCGGGGCCGGGGATGCGCACGGGGGCGGCGAGCGGCGGCGAGGCGCTGGCCGGGCTGAAGGTCCTGACCCGCGAGGCCTACGAGCGCGAGGTCGACACCCCGGCCGCCAACCAGGAGAGCATCGACCTGATGCGCATCGGCGCCAAGGCGATCGCCGAGCATCGCGACGGGCTGTTCCTCAGCGGACCCGGCATCGAGGCGATGAAGACAGTCGGTATCCTGACGCCGGAGAACCTGGCCCGGCCGGGGACGATGGCCTTCAAACAGGCGCGGGATTTCGCCCGGCCGATGTGCGAGGCGACGGGGGCGTTCGTCTGGCTGGTCAGCCCGGACAACAGCCGGCTGACGCAGATCGCCGCCGGGCGGGCCTATGCGCGGATGGCGCTGGAGGCGACGGCGCGCCAGATCGCCATCCAGCCGATGAGCCAGGCGCTGCAGGAGTATCCGGAGATGGCGGCGCTGTTCGCGCGGATGGACGCGATGGTGGGGGTGAAGCCCGGCGAGCGGCTGCAGATGCTGGTCCGGGCGGGGTATGCCAGGGACCTGCCGCCGACGCCGCGCAAGGGACTCGAGGATCTGTTCAGGCCAAATCCCGCGAGGACAGCCTGATGGCGTTGAAGGAGCGGCCGGACGTCTCGGTGCTGACCGAGATCGGCATCATTTCGCAGCTGTCCAACGCGGCGCTGGAGCGGAGTTTGCCGGGCGGGATGAGCGCGGCGCAGTTCGGGGTGCTGACCCACTTCATGCGGCGCGGCGGCGAGGAGAGTCCCGCGAAGCTGGCGGCTGCGTTCCAGGTGACCAAGGGGGCGATGACCAACACCCTGCAGCGGCTGGAGGCGCAGGGGTTCGTGCGGGTCGTGGCCGACGAGCGGGATGGGCGGAAGAAGCAGGTGTCGCTCACACAGGACGGGGCGCGGGCCTATGAGGCCGGACTGATGGCGCTGCGGCCGAGGATGGAGGGGCTGCGGGAGGCGTTCACCGACGCGGAGTTCGTGGCGGCGCTGCCGTTCCTGCGGGCGCTGCGAATCTGGATGGACGAAAACCGGTAGGTCCGCTCCCCCTCCGCTCAGGCCGCCTTCACCCGCAGGCTCGCGGCCGATAGCACTTCCATCACCTGCACGGGCTTACCGGGGATGAGGGCGTCTTCGCTCAGGGCGTCCCATTCCTTGCCTTCGACATGCACCCGGCCGCGGCCTTCGGCGAAGATGCTCGCCGCCTCGCCGCGGGCCCCGATGAGGCGGGTGATATTGTCGTTGATGTCCGGCCCGTCGCCCGAGATGTTGCGCGGCAGGTAGCGCCGCGCCGTCACCGTCACGGCGATGGTCAGCACCGCGTAGATCAGCAGGTGGACCGCGACGTTGGACGGCAGGACGAAGGTCAGGCCGGCCATCGCCACCGCCGTCACCGCCGGCCACAGCAGCCAGCCGCTGCCGGTCGACAGCTCGGCCCCTAGGATGACCGCCGCCAGGGCCAGCCAGAACCAGACGGCGTGGGCGTTGTAGAGGGCGTCCATGATCAGGCTCCCTTACGAGTTCCGGGGGGTGCGCGGCGTCGCCGTCGGCGGCGGAACAACGCGGGCGTCGCTGCCGCTGAGGGTCTTCACCAGCTCGCCGATGCCGGCGATGGAGCCGGTCAGGCCGGCGAAGTCGGCCGGAACGATGACCGTCTTCTGCTGCGGGCTGGAGGCCAGCAGGGCGAAGGCTTCGACGTACTTCTGGGCGATGAAGTAGTTGATGGCGTTGACGTCGCCGCGGGCGATGGCTTCGGAGACGAAGGCGGTGGCCTTGGCTTCGGCCTCGGCTTCGCGTTCGCGGGCCTCGGCGTCGCGGAAGGCGGCTTCCTTGCGGCCTTCGGCCTGGAGAATGGCCGACTGCTTGGCGCCCTCGGCCCTGGCGATCTGGCTCTGCTTTTCGCCGTCGGCTTCAGTGATGACGGCGCGGCGTTCGCGTTCGGCCTTCATCTGGCGGGCCATGGCGTTGGTGATGTCCGGCGGCGGAGTCAGATCCTTGATCTCGATCCGGGTGGCCTTGACGCCCCAGGGGTTGGTGGCGTGGTCGATGGTGGCCAGCAGGCGGCTGTTGATCTGGTCGCGCTGGCTGAGCACCTCGTCCAGCTCCATCGAACCGACGACGGTCCGCAGGTTGGTCATGCAGAGCTGGGCGATGGCGTAGTTGAGGTTGTCGACCCGGTAGGCGGCGTTGGCGGCGTCCATCACCTGGATGAAGACGATGCCGTCGACCTTCACCACCGCGTTGTCCTTGGTGATGACTTCCTGCTGGGGCACGTCCAGCACCTGTTCCATCATGTTCACCCGCCGGCCGATCGTCTCGATAAACGGGGTGAGGATGGAGATGCCGGGCTTCAGAGTGCGGGTGTAGCGACCGAACCGCTCGACGGTGAACTCGCGCCCCTGAGGCACGATCTTGAGCACGCTGAACACCAGGAACAGCGCCAGCGCCACAAGAAACAGCGCGAAAATCCAGAACATCGAAGGCCCTCCCAATCTGAACTTGAGATGAGCCTAGCCGAGGTTCCCTTCAAGGGCGAGCGGCGTCGATTGTCCGAACGAACGTATGTCCAGAAAGGCCGCCTATTCCCTGGGCGCGGCGTCCGGGTTTTCCTGGTCCTTCATGGCCGGATCGTCGGGGCCCATGCGCTGCACCGTCCGCACCGAGGCGGCCAGCTTGGCGGCGATGCCCTCGCCCTTGCGGGCCACGGCCAGCTCGGCCTTGCGGCTGTCGATGCCGCAGGTCGGGAACTGCGCCTTGCGGGCGGCAAAGCCGCTGTTGAAGGCCTGCTTCAGGCGGGCCTCGAAGGCCTCGTCGGCGGCTTCGGTATTGACCAGCTCGGCCATGCGGTCGCGCCAGTGCTGATCGCCGTCGCCGTTGCAGACCTGGCGCAGGGCGTGGGACTCGCCGATGGCGTAGGCCAGGTCGACCAGGGACTGGCGCTCAGGCGGCGGGCGTTCCTGGGCGAGGACCGGCGATGCGAGGACCAGGACGGCCAGAACGGGAAGAAGGCGCTTCATGGAGCGCATCTGGTTCAAGTCTCGCGCCAGTTTCAAGCCCATTCCCCTCACGGTAGGGGCGCCTAATCCAGCATGATGGCGCTGAGCAGGCGGCCGTAGTCGGGCTCGCCCTGCCGGAAAGCGCGGCGGTTGGAATAGAACAGGTCGGCTTCGGTGCAGGTGTCGCGGCCGACCCATTCCGCCTGGGCCACGCCGGCCTCGGCAAGGCGCGACAGGACAAACCCCGGCAGGTCGAACTGGCGCTTGCCCGGAGCGCCGGCGATGAACCAGGCGCCGTGGGCCGGGTCGGCCTCAAGGAAGGTCGCTTCGAACTCTTCGCCGACTTCGTAGGAGGCCTGGCTGATACAGGGACCGACGGCGGCGACCATGTCGGCCCGGCGGGCGCCGAGGCGTTCCATGGCCGTCACGGTCTCGGCGACGATGCCCGTGAGGGCGCCCTTCCAGCCGGCGTGGGCGGCGGCGACCACCCGGGCCTTGGGGTCGGCGATCAGGACGGGCGCGCAGTCGGCATGCAAGGCGCCGCAGACGACGCTGCGCTGGTCGGTGACGACGCCGTCGCCCTCGGGCCGGTAGCGGCCCCAGGGGGCCTCGGCGGTCAGGGCCCTGGCGGAGTGGACCTGGTAGCAGGTGTTGAGGGCGTCGGGCATGACGCCGAACCAGCCGGCCGCGCGGGCCCGGTTTTCCTCGACATCGGCGGCCTCGTCGGAAGAGCCGCGCCCGACGTTCAGGCTGTCGAACAGGCCCTTGGAGACCCCGCCCTGGCGGGTGAAGAAGGCGTGGCGAACGCCCGGCAGCGCGCTGAGCAGCGGCGACTGGACCGGCGAGAGACTCACGCGATCAGCACGCGGGGCAGCTTGAAGCGCACTGTCTCGCGGGTCGGGGCGATTTCCTCGATGGTCAGCTCAAAGCGGGTTTCGAGGCGCTCGATCAGTTCCTGGACCAGCAGTTCGGGCGCCGAGGCGCCGGCGGTGATGCCAAGCGAGGCGACGCCGTCCAGCCACTCGTCCTTCATCTCTGACGCCTTGTCGATCAGGTAGGCGCCCTTGACCCCGGCCCGCTTGCCGACCTCGACCAGCCGCACCGAGTTGGAGCTGTTGGGCGAGCCGACGACCAGCAGCACGTCGCTGGCTTCGGCGATGGCCTTCACCGCTTCCTGGCGGTTGGTGGTGGCGTAGCAGATGTCTTCCTTGTGCGGCGTCGAGATGCCGGGGAAGCGGGTCTGCAGGGCCTCGATGATCTCGGCGGTGTCGTCGACCGACAGGGTTGTCTGGGTGACGAAGGCGACGTTCATCGGATCGACCGGATTGAAAGCGGCGACGTCCTCGACGGTTTCAATGAGTTTGACCACCCCCTCGGGCAGCTGGCCCATGGTGCCGACCACCTCGGGGTGGCCCTTGTGGCCGATCAGGACGATCTCGCGGCCGTGCTCATAGTGACGCTGCGCCTCGACATGGACCTTGGAGACCAGGGGGCAGGTGGCGTCGAGGTAGAGCATCTGGCGTTCACGGGCCTCGGCCGGCACGCTCTTGGGCACGCCGTGGGCCGAGAAGATGATCGGCCTGTCGACCGGGGCCTCCTCGACCTCCTCGACGAACACCGCGCCCATGGCTTTCAGGCGATCGACGACGAAGCGGTTGTGGACGATCTCATGGCGCACATAGACCGGAGCGCCGTACTTCTCGATGGCCCGCTCGACGATCTGGATGGCTCGATCGACCCCGGCGCAGAAGCCGCGCGGGCTTGCGAGCAGGACCTTGAGGGCAGGCTTGGCGACGACGGTGGCATCCATGGCGTCTAGTTAGGCGGTTGCGGGGTCGCTCGCCAGCCATTTGGCGTGAAGGATCGGCGCCAATTCCCCTCCCGCGCTTCGTTTCATTGCAGGGCCACGCATATGCCTTTATCAGCGATGATGAGTTGAAAGGGCGGCTCGTTGGCCGTCCTGTTTTGATCTGTCGGGACCCGCATGCGCCGTTTCTTCACCTTCGCCCTCGCGGGCCTGATCCTTGTTTCCGCCCCGGCCGCGATGGCCCAGGGCCGTGGCCGTGGCGACCAGGACCGTCGCCAGGAAGAGGAAGCGGCCAAGAAGAAGTCGCGCGACAAGGAGTGGAACCAGACCGAGGCGCCGCTGCCCGCGCTGCGCAACGCCGGCCCCTGTCCCTATGTGAAGGTGCTGTACGACGCCGGCCGCTACATCGAGTTCGACGGCAAAGAATCGGCCAACACCGTCGTCTACAGCGGCGAGATCCAGGGCCTGTCGTCGGGCTGCGAGTACAAGGACGACGAGCCGATCCGCGTCTCGGTCGAAGCCCTGTTCGCCCTGGGCAAGGGCCCCAAGGCGACCAGCGACCGCAAGACCTACCGCTACTGGGTGGCCGTCACCACGCGCAATTCGGCGGTGATCACCAAGGAATACTTCGACCTGCCGGTGAAGTTCAGCAGCGAACGCACCATGGTCACAGAGAAGCTGGAAGGCATCGTCATCCCGCGCGCCACCATGGAAACCAGCGGCGCCAACTTCGAGGTCCTGATCGGCTTCGACGTCACCCCGGCGATGGCCGAGTTCAACCGCGACGGCAAACGCTTCCGCGTCTCGGCCGGCGCGCCCAAGGCCGCCGATTCCAATTAGTCGACGACCTGACTTAAGATAGCTGCATGACCGATCTTAAGAGGACGCTTGGCGAAGCGGCCGCTGCTGCTTTCGCCGACCTGGGGATTCCGCCCGAGCTGGGCCGAGTAACCCCGTCCGACCGCCCCGACCTCGCCGATTTCCAGTCCAACGGAGCCATGGCCGGCGCCAAGGCCGCCGGCAAGCCGCCGCGCGAGATCGCCCAGTATGTCGTCGACAAGCTGGCCGGCGATCCCAACCTGGCCTCCGTCGAGATCGCGGGCCTGGGCTTCATCAACATGCGGGTCAGCCCCGCGGCCCTGTCGACCCGGGCCAACGAGATCGCCGCCGACCCGCGCAAGGGCGCCGTCGAGGTCGACGATTCCCGCCGGGTGATCATCGACTACGCCGGGCCCAACGTCGCCAAGCCGATGCACGTCGGCCACCTGCGGGCCTCGATCATCGGCGAGGCGGTCAAGCGCATCTATCGCTTCCGCGGCGATGTGGTGCTGGGCGACGCCCACTTCGGCGACTGGGGCTTCCAGATGGGGCTCCTGATCGTTGCGGCCATGGACGAGTTCCCGTTCGTCCGCGCCCTGATGGAGCGACTGGTCACGGCCCCCGGCGGCTTCAGCGAGGCTGACAGCCAGCGGGTGCTGCAGGAACTGGGCAACCACATCACCCTGGCCGATCTGGACCGGATGTATCCGGAGGCCGCCGGCAAGGCCAAGACCGACGTCGAGTACCGGGACCGCGCCCGCAAGGCGACGGCCGAGCTGCAGGGGGGCCGGTTCGGCTATCGCCTGCTTTGGAAGCATTTCGTCAACGTCAGCCGGGTGGCCCTGGAGCGCGAGTTCCACGCCCTGGGCGTCGACTTCGACCTGTGGAAGGGCGAGAGCGACGCCGATCCGCTGATCGCCGGCATGGTCGACGAACTGCAGGCCAAGGGCCTGCTGGTCGAGGACCAGGGGGCCCGGGTGGTGCATGTCGCCCGGCCCGGCGAGACCAAGAAGAAGAAGCTGGAAGACGGCTCGACCGTCACCGTGCCTTCGCCCGATCCGCTGCTGGTGGTGAGCTCCGAGGGCTCGGCCATGTATGGCACGACGGACCTGGCGACGATCCTCGATCGCCGCAAGAGCTTCGATCCGCAGCTGATCCTCTACTGCGTCGACCAGCGTCAGGCCGACCATTTCGAGCAGGTGTTCCGCGCCGCCTACCTGGCCGGCTACGCCGAGCCGGGCGGGCTGGAGCACATCGGCTTCGGCACCATGAACGGTCCGGACGGCAAGCCCTTCAAGACCCGCGAAGGCGGGGTGCTGAAGCTGCACGACCTGATCGAGATGGCCCGCGACAAGGCCCGTGAGCGGCTGCATGAGGCCGGTCTCGGCAGCGAGTTCGAGCCCGAGGAGTTCGAGGACGTCGCCCACAAGGTGGCGGTCGCGGCCCTGAAGTTTGCGGACTTAAGCAACTATCGCGGCACCAGCTACATCTTCGACCTCGACCGCTTCACGGCCTTCGAGGGCAAGACCGGGCCCTACCTGCTGTACCAGGCGGTGCGGATCAAATCGGTGCTACGGCGGGCGACGAACGAGGGCGTGGTCGAGAGCAAGATCAGCGTCAAGGAACCCGCCGAGCGCGAACTGGTGCTGATGCTGGACGCCTTCGACGCGGCGACGGCCGAGGCCTACGACAAGAAGGCTCCCAACTTCATCGCCGACCACGCCTTCAAGCTGGCCCAGGCGTTTTCGAAGTTCTACGCCGCCTGTCCGATCATGAGCGCCGAGAGCGAGACCGTGCGCGGCAGCCGCCTGCGCCTGGCCCGTGTGACGCTGGAACAGCTGGAACTGGCGCTGGACCTGCTGGGCATCGAGACGCCGGAGCGGATGTAGCGCGCCCCTCCCTCCCCGAATGGGGAGGGCAGGCCGACAGGCCGGGTGGGGAAGTGGGCAACCGCAATCCCCACTGCCTGGAGCCGACCGCCCCACCCGACGCGCATACCGCGCGTCTGCCCTCCCCATTCGGGGAGGGAGGTCAGGTTAGTGCCCCCCGCACTTGCCGCAGCCGCCCTTGCCGCCGTGGCCCCCCTTGTGGCCGCCTCGACCACCGATGCGGATGCTGACGCCGACGCTGGCCCGGGCCGAGGCGTAGGCCGTGGCCCCGGCGCCGGCTTCGGCATAGGCGCCCCCGCCGCCGCCTCCACCGCCGTCGATGTATTCCGGGCCGACCCCGCCGCCGCCCCAGAAGAAGCTGTCGCCGAGGCGGATCTCGCCGCAGCTTTCGATCATGCGACCCTGGGCGTCCCAGCGCTGGCGGCAGCGTTCACGGCCCCAGTCGTCGTACTGCCGGTCGTCCCAACCGGTTTCGTGGCGTTCATAGCCGCCACGTTCCTCATATCCCCAGCTGTAGCCCCCGCGCTCTTCATAGGTGCGACGCGCGCCGTAACGGTCCTCACCCGCATACAGCGGCCCCCCGGTCCGCGCCCCGTCCTCATCGTGATAGACCGGCTCGCCGACATAGCCGCGCGACTCTTCGTCGTGCGCCGGCGGCGCGGCCTGCGGCGGCGGCGGCTGGTAGCGCGGGCGGTTGGGGTCTTCGACGACATAGCCCGGCGGCAGGCAGTAGCCCTGGCAGTTGACCCGGCCGTCCACCGGAGCGCCGACCGCGCCCCCGACGTACTCGGTGGTCTCGCCGCGATAGCTGTAGCTGGAGCCGCCGCCACCCGTGCGCTGATAGGCGTAGGCGTCGCCCGACACGCCGGCGGCCGGGGCCCGGTAGGGCTCGGCGGCGAGGGCGCAGACCGGGCTGAGGGCCACGGCGGTGGCCAGCATCAGGGCGGCAGTTCGAAACGCGCGCGGCATGGTTGGACTCCTGACGCAGGTACAGGAGGCCAGGCTACGCGCGGGAGGGGCCGTCAGCGACCGTCTGCGCCCTTTGCGAGAAGGACAGGGTTAAGGCGCCGCGCGACGGGGGTAATTTAACGCTTGGAGCCGGTCAGAAGTCGACCGCGATGCCCTTGCGTTCCCAGTCGCCGAAGCGGGTCGGTTCGGGGCCGGCCGGGCCGCCGTCTTCGGGCGGGCGATCCTGCGCCGTCTCAGCCGCCTTGCGCGCCGCCGCCTCCTCCAGGGCCCGTCGGGCGGCCGGGGTCAGGACCTTGCCTGGCGCGGCGCCCGGTACGTCACTGGGAACGTCAGCGGTCTCCTGACCAAGATTTAATCGAACACCGTCTTGCGGATCGTTTTCCATAGTGGTCTACGCGCGCTCCCAACAACAACGACAAGTATAGGGAAAGATTACAACCATGTCACGTTGGCCTTATGTGTTTTTTATCGCCGCCTGCTTCTACATCATGGTCGGCGTCTGCTGGGGTATGTACATGGGCATCACCCATGATCACGCCACCTCGCCCGGTCACGCCCACCTCAACCTGCTCGGCTTCGTCAGCCTGTCGATCATGGGCGGATATTACGCCCTGCTCGGCAAGGAAACGCCGAACTGGCTGATCGCCACCAATTTCACCCTGATGAACCTCGGCGTCTGTCTGCTGGCCCCCGCCCTGTTCCTCGCGCTGTCGCAGAGGGTGGAGCCGACCCAGTTGATGCCGCTGTTCATCGTCGGCGAGTTCTCCATCCTGTTCGGCTTTCTGGCCTTCTTCGCCGCCGTCATCGGCGGCCTGCGCCGGGCGAGCCCGAAGCGGTCGGGGCTGCAGGCTTTCGCCACCGCTTGATCAAATCAGGGAACACTGTTCTCCTGTCAGGGCGGCTTCTGGAGGGAAGCCGCCCTTCTTCTTGCCGTTCGGGGGAACGATCATGCCGAAAGTCTCATTGGCCTTCCTGACCACCGCCGCCGTCATCGCCCTCTGCGGCATGGGATGGGGCACCTTCATGGCGATGAGCCAGGACCACTCGCTGAGCCCGGCCCACGCACACCTCAATCTGCTGGGCTTTGTGGTCATGTCGATCATGGGCCTCGTCTACGCCCTGCCGGGCATGCGCTACAGCGTGAAGCTGGCCTGGGCCAACTACGCCTTGTCGGCCTGGGGCGCGGTGGCGATGGGCGTCCTGCTGCCGCAGGTGCTGATGCAGAAGCTTCCGGGGCCGGTGATGATGGCGTCCGAGATTCCGGTCATTCTCGGCATGCTGCTGTTCCTGGTCTCCCTGCTGGGCAACTGGCGCAAGACGGCCTGAGACAGGGCTTGCTCCCCCGCGCTGAAAGGCGCAGGGGAGCGCCGTGACCCAAGCACCTTCTGACGATCTGGCCGCCCGCCGCGCGGCCCTCACCCTGCTGGACGCCGCCCTTGTACGCCGGGGCGGCATCGACGAGGCCGCCGCCGCCGGGCCCCTGAAGGCCCTCGACGCCCGCGACCGCGCCTTCGCCCGGGCCCTGACACTGAGCACCCTGCGGCGCCTCGGCCAGATCGACCGGCTGCTGGCCCCCAAGCTGAACCGGGAGCCGCCGCCGCGTATCCGCAACCTGCTGCGCCTGGGCGTCGCCCAGCTGTTCTGGTTCGACACCCCTGACCACGCCGCTGTCTCGACCAGCGTCGACATCGCCGCCCAGGACAAGGCCGGCCGCGCCTTCAAGGGCCTGGTCAACGCCGTGCTGCGCGGCCTGCTGCGCGACGGGCCGCCGGCCGATGAGCCGGAAGCCCTGTGTCCGCCCTGGCTGTTCGCGCGCTGGACCAACGCCTGGGGGCCCGAGGCCGCCCGCGCCATCGCCGCCGAGATCGCCAATGAGCCGGCCACCGACCTGACGGTTCGGGCCAACGATGACATCGAGCTGCTCACCGCCCAGCTCGACGCGGTCGCCCTGCCCGGCGGCACGGTGCGGGTCGCCCAGCGCGGCGACGTCGCCCAGTGGCCGGGCTTCGCCGAGGGCCGCTGGTGGGTGCAGGACGCCGCCGCCGCCATCCCCGCCCGCCTGCTGCACGCCAACGCCGAACAGACGGCGCTCGACCTCTGCGCCGCGCCGGGCGGCAAGACGCTGCAGCTGGCGGTCAGCGGGGCGGCGACCGTCGCCGTCGACCGCTCGGCCGAGCGGCTGAAGCGGGTGGCCGAGAACCTCGCCCGGATGAACCTCAGCGCCGAGGTGATCGCCGCCGACGCCGGCGCCTGGGACGATGGGCGGACCTTCGACGCCGTCCTGCTCGACGCCCCCTGCTCGGCCACCGGCACCTTCCGGCGCCATCCGGACGTGCTGTGGGCCGCCGCTCCCGGCGACATCGCCAAGCTGGCCGCGGTGCAGTCCCGGCTGCTCGACAGCGCCGCGAAGCGCACCGCCCCCGGCGGGCGGCTGGTCTACTGCGTCTGCTCGCTGGAGCCCGAAGAGGGCGAGGGCCAGGTCCGCGCCTTCCTGACCCGCCACCCGGAATTCGTCACCGAGCCCTGCGCCGAGGGTGAGGGCGGGGCGCCGGCCGCGTCCCTGACCAAGGAAGGCTGGCTGCGGCTGCTGCCACACCATCGTGAAGGCGGTCAGGACGGCTTCTTCGCCGCGCGCCTGCGGCGAACCTAGCCCCACCGGCCCGACTCCGCTAAGCCATGGGGCCATGATCATCGCCCCCTCCATCCTGGCCTCGGACTTTTCCAAGCTCGGCGAGGAATGCCGCGCCATCGAGGCCGCCGGCGCCGACTGGGTGCACGTCGACGTCATGGACGGCCACTTCGTGCCCAACATCACCATCGGCCCCGATGTGGTGAAGGCCCTGCGCCCGCACGTGGAAATCCCCTTCGACGTCCACCTGATGATCAGCCCGGTAGACAGCTATCTGGAGGCCTTCCGCGAGGCCGGCGCCGACCTGATCAGCGTCCACCCCGAGGCCGGGCCGCACCTGAACCGGACGCTCAAGCAGATCCGCAAGCTGGGGGCCAAGGCCGGGGTGGTGTTCAATCCCTCCACCAGCCCGGACGTCATCGAGTTCATGATGGACGACATCGACCTGTTGCTGGTCATGACCGTCAACCCGGGCTTCGGCGGCCAGAGCTTCATCGCCTCGCAGCTGAAGAAGATCGAGCGGCTGCGCCGGATGATCGACGCCTCGGGGCGCGACATCATCCTCGAGGTCGACGGTGGGGTCACCGCCGTCACCGCGCCGCAGTGTATCGCCGCCGGGGCCACCGCCCTGGTCGCCGGCTCGGCCGTGTTCAAGGGCGGGCCGGACGCCTACGCCGGCAACATCGCCGCCCTGAGGGGCTGACGGCGGGCCCGTGAAACCGCCCCGCCGCGACATTGCCGGACCGGTTCTGACCACCCTGCAGGGCTGGGCCGGCGCGGCCCGCCGCCAAGGCGAGCAGGAGTGGTTCGGCAATCCGCTGCACCAGCTGATGCTCAGCCGCCCGCCGGTCGATGGTTTCGCCGCCAACCCGCGCGACCGCCGGCCGGTCAACAACGCCGAGGGCCGCCGGCTGCTGCAGGGCATCTTCGACCTGGCCGGCACGCGGATGAGCGTCGGGGCCAACGGTGATCCCTTCGACAAGCCCAGCCCCGACCGCGCCTTCGCCGTCGCGCTGCACCGAATGGGCTGGCTGCCCGACCTGATGGCGCAGGAGGAGGCCGGTCCGCGCGCGGCGCTCAGGCTGGTGTTCGACTGGAAGCGGATTTTCGGGCGCTGGAACGGGTTCTCCTGGGGCCCCGACTGCCTGGAGCGGCGGGTGTTCAACCTCAGCTGCGCGGCGCGGCGCTTGGCCGCCGTGGCCTCGGACGCCGAACGCAGCGAGCTGGCCAATGACCTGGCGCGGCAGGCGCGGCACCTGGCGGACATCTCGATCCAGCCCGAGCGGGCCCTGCAGCGGGCCGTGGTCGTCGGGGTCGCCGGCTGCGCCCTGGCCGGCGAGGCGGGCGAGCTGCTGATCGACCGGTCGATGAAGGTGCTTGGGGCCGAGTTGCCCGGCGCTGTGGCTCCGGACGGGGTCCACGCCAGCCGCTCGCCGCAGGCGGGGCTGGAATTGCTGTTCGACCTCCTGACCCTCGACGAGGCGCTGCACCAGCGCGGCCAGGCCGGGCCGGACGAGATGAGCCGGGCCATCGACCGCCTGAGCGCCGCGGCGCGCTTCTTCACCCTGCCGGACGGCCGGCTGGCCAGTTTCCAGGGCGGCGAGGCCCTGTCGGCCCATCGCATCGCCGCCGCCCTTGCCCATGAGGAAAACGCCGGCCCGCCGCCGATGAAGGCGCCGCACGGCGGCTACTACCGGCTCGACGGGGCCGGGCTGACCCTGATGCTCGACGGGGCCGCGCCGGCCGGGGGCGTGTGGAGCGCCACCGCCTGCGCCCAGACCCTGGGGCTGGAGATCCTGGCCGGCGCTGACCGGCTGATCACCGGCTGCGCATGGAGCCCCGACGCCGCCGCGCCCCAGGCCCTGCGCCTGACCGACGGGGCCAGCACCGCCTCGCTGAGCGACGCCTCGGCCGGGGAGCCGCTGCGCGGTCTGACCGCCTGGGGGATCGGCCCCCGGCTGGAGGGCGCCGCCAAACGGGTGGACGTGCGCCGCCACGACGCCGACGCCGGGGTCTGGCTGGAGTGCAGCCACGACGGCTGGGCCGCCGACTTCGGCCTGATCCACGACCGGCGGCTCTACCTCGATCTGGCCGCAGGCGAGCTGCGCGGCGAGGACGCCTTCCGCCCGGTGCTGGAGGGCCCGCCGACCGACGGCCCGCGCCGCTACCTGCCCTTCACCGTCCGCTTCCACCTGCACCCCGACGCCCGCGCCAGCCTGGCCCGCGACGGCAAGTCGGTACTGCTCAAGGGCCCGACCGACCAGGGCTGGTGGCTGCGCAACGACGCGGTGAGCGTCGCGGTGGAGCCCAGCGCCCACTTCGAAAACGGCCGCCCGCGCCGCTCGACCCAGGTGGTGCTGACCGGCCAGGTGCGGATCGATACCGGCGGGCGCATCCGGTGGAAGATGTCGCGGGCCGAAGGGTAGCAGCCAGAACCGGAGCGCTGTATCAGGCCAGAGCAGGGCTTCGTCCCGGGGGGCAATCTGATGCGTTGGCAAATCGCCGTGGGCGGCCTGGCTGCCCTGACCTGCCTGGGCTTCGCCGAACCCAAGATGAGCCCGCAGTTCGTCCGTCTGGACTTCGTGCGGACTTACATGGACGGCAACACGAAGTCCCGGGCGCTCGATTCCGGATACAACCTCTATTACGAGCCCACCTGTCGGCACGAGAAGTATGCAGGGTTCGGCCTGTTGACCTCCAGCAAGAGTTCGCTGACCGTGCCGGGCGACGTCCGGCTGTTCGTCGAAGCGGTGGCCGGCAACTCCAGCAAGGAATGCAAAGCCTACGTAGGCTTCCGGGCTGATCGGAGTCACACCTACGCCGTCAGTCTGAGCGCAACCAAAGAGGGCTGCAGGGTGGATGTTGTCGACAACGCGACGGGCCAACGGCCGGCCGGGCTTCGCTTCTTCGACGGCATGCATCAATGCAGCGCCTACCTGAACCAGCGCGACTAGCCGCCTAGCGACTCCCTCCCCTTTCCTGTATGAGCCGCCTCGTCTCAGCGACTGGCGCATCAGGTGGATCACCACCGGGGAGCTGACGACGCCATCTGCCGCGCGCCTGGGCGAGACCTCACAGCTTTCCAGCCGGAGTCCGCCATGCCCGCCGCCCCCGATTTCCCGCCCTCGCCCGATACCGTCGTCGCCAGGCGCGCTCTGATCTCCGTGTCCGACAAGACCGGGCTGATCGAGACGGCGAAGGCCCTGCACGACCTCGGCGTCGAACTGGTTTCGACCGGCGGCACCAAGTCGGCCATCGCGGCGGCCGGGCTGCCGGTCAAGGACGTGGCCGACCTGACCGGCTTTCCGGAGATGATGGACGGGCGGGTCAAGACCCTGCACCCCATCGTCCACGGCGGCCTGCTGGGCGTGCGCGGGGCGGCGAGCCACACGGCGGCGATGGACGAGCACGGCATCGGCGGCATCGATATCCTCTATGTGAACCTCTATCCGTTCGAGGCCACGGTGGCGGCCGGCGGCGACTTCGAAACCTGCGTCGAGAACATCGACATCGGCGGGCCGGCGATGATCCGCTCGGCGGCCAAGAACCATGGCTACGTCGCCGTCTGCACCGCCCCGGAAGACATGGCCCGGGTCGTTGAGGCGCTGAAGGCCGGCGGCACGACGCTGGCGCTTCGGAAAGACCTGGCGGCCCGGGCGTTTGCCCGCACCGCGACCTATGACGCGGCCATCAGCGGCTGGTTCGCCAGGCAACTGGAAGTCACCGCCCCGGCCCGGCGGGCCATCGGCGGCGAACTGCGCCAGACCCTGCGCTATGGCGAGAACCCCCATCAGTCGGCGGCCTTCTACGTCACCGGCGAGCAGCGGCCGGGCGTGGCCAACGCCCGCCAACTGCAGGGCAAGGAACTCAGCTACAACAACATCGCCGACACCGACGCCGCCTTCGAGCTGGCCGCCGAGTTCGACGAACCCGCCTGTATCATCGTCAAGCACGCCAACCCGTGCGGCGTCGGCCTGGGCGCCGACCTCAGGCAAGCCTACGCCCGGGCCCTGGCCTGTGATCCGGTCTCGGCCTTCGGCGGCATCGTGGCGGTCAACCGGCGGCTGGACCGCGTCACCGCCGAACAGGTCTGTGAGACCTTCACCGAGGTGGTCATCGCGCCGGAGGCCGATGACGACGCGGTGGCCGTGTTCGAGGCCAAGAAGAACCTGCGCCTGCTTGTCACCGGCGCCATGCCCGACGCCTTCTCGACGGGCGAGGTGTTCCGCTCGGTTTCGGGCGGCTTCCTGGTCCAGTCGCGCGACACCGCCCGGCTGACGGCGGCGGATCTCAAGGTCGTCACCAAGCGCGCGCCTACCGACGAGGAAGTGCGCGACATGCTGTTCGCCTTCACCGTCGCCAAGCACGTGAAGTCCAACGCCATCGTCTTCGCCCGTGGCGGCCAGACCCTGGGCGTCGGGGCCGGCCAGATGAACCGCAAGGACAGCGCCCGCATCGCGGCCATCCGCGCCGCCGACTTCGGCCTCGACCTGACCGGCAGCGCCTGCGCCTCAGAAGCCTTCTTCCCGTTCGCCGACGGCCTGATCCAGGCGGCGGAAGCGGGGGCGACGGCGGTGATCCAGCCCGGCGGCTCGATGCGCGACGCCGAGGTCATCGCGGCGGCCGATGCGGCGGGGATCGCCATGGTCTTCACCGGGACGCGGGTGTTCCGGCACTAGGCCGCCTATCGAAGCGGCAAACCATTATAGCAGGGGTTTTCTGCGTCCAGGCGGGTGTTCCCGGGAAAAACATCCGCCTTTTCAATGGCTTTCAACCCACCAGAAAGCGACTTTCGACCACCGCCAAGGTCGCGGAGCACCACTCCGAGACCACCCTGTCACCCATGGCTGGCGCGGGCGACAGGACGCAAGCGGCCAATCGGGCGCGAATTTCCGATGAATATGTCTAGACATATTCCGGAGGCGTCGCTCAGGCCTTTGAATTCGCCGCGAAAAGCGCGTTCAACTCGCCCTGCGGAATCTGTCCCTGGGCGTAGGTGAAGGTCCCCTCGCGCCTCAATTCCTCGGCGGCGCGGCGGACGAGGCCCAGCGCCGCCCGGGCGATGGAGCCGCCGACGCTGATGCGCTGGACCCCGGCGTCGAGCAGGGTGCGCAGGCCGCCTTCCATGGGTGTCAGACCGGCGACGAGGTTGAGCGGGCCGTTCAGTTCGGCGACCAGGGTGCGGGCCGAGGCGAGGTCCCCGACCCCGGGCACGAAGACGCAGTCCGCCCCCGCCGCCAGGTAGCGGTTTCCCCGGGCGATGGCCTCGGCCAGGCCGCCGGCCTCCGGCATCATGGCCCCGTCGGTGCGGGCGTTGAGCACGAAATGATCGCCGCCGGCGGCGCGGGCGGCGGCGATGCGCTCGACGGCCAGGCCCTCGTCGATCAGGGCGTTCGGGTTGGCGCCGACATCCTCGATATTGCCGCCGGCCGCCCCGGCCTCGATGGCCAGGCGGATGGTCTGCGCAACCGTCTCGGGATCATCGCCGAAGCCGGCCTCGAGGTCGGCGGTGACCGGCACGGGGGAGGCGGCGACGACCTGGGCGATGCGGGCGATCATCTCTTCGCGGGTGACGGCGCGGTCGCGGTTGGCCAGCCCGTAGTCGGGCTTGCCGAGCGAGAAGGCGATGCCGGCGCTGGTCGTTGCGATGGCCGGAAAGCCGGCGGCGGCCAGGACCACGGCGCTGCCGGCGTCCCAGGCGTTGGGCACAATGAAGCCGGCCGGAGCGCGGTGCAGGGCCAGAAGGGTGCGGGCGGCGGCGGCCTGGCTGGTCATGGTCGGTCCCTCGTCTTCGCCTGAACCCTATGAGAACAAATACAGAACTTCAAGGTGGGCCGGAAATGTGAGTGAATGATCACTTGCAATCGGGCGCGCGCCTGTCATAGGCTGCGCCCATGGATACGCTCGAAGCCCGCTGGGCCAAGCTTGAACCGCACGCGGCCATGCACGGCCCGGCCGATACGGACAGGCGGCCGGTCGCCCTGCTGTTCCACGGCTGCGGTGGGGTGCAGGCGCATCTGGACGACTACGCCGCCGCGGCGACGCAGGCCGGCTGGCGCTCGGTGATCGTCGACAGTTTCGCCCCCCGCGGCTGGAGCCGGACCTACGGCCTGACCTTCGTCTGCAGCGGCACGCGGTTCTGGGGCTTCGAGCGGGCCGGCGACGTGCTGGCCACCCTCTACGGCATGAGCCAGCGGGCCGACGTCGATGCCAGCCGCATCGTCCTGGCCGGCTGGAGCCACGGCGGCTGGGCGATCATGGATCTGATGACCATGCCCCTGGTCAGCGAGACCGAGGCCCGCATCGGCGGCGCCGGTCCCGGCCTGCTGGACGGGGTCAAGGGCGCCTTCCTGAGCTATCCCTATGTCAACTTCGGCACCCGGGGGGCCAAGCGTGACTGGCGCTACCGGCCGAAGGTGATGGGCGTCATCGCCCGGCGCGATCACCTGGGTGCGCCCAGGCTGCATGAGGCCGCCTATGCCAGGGCCCGGGCCGGGGGTTGCGAGGTCGAGACGATCATGGTCGAGGGCACCCATGCCTTCGACCAGCCGGGCGAGATGCTGCTCAACCTCTCGCCCATGCAGCGGGACGAGGCCCTGACCCGGGAGAACCTGGCGCGGTTCGGCGGTTTCCTGCGCGCCTGCGTTTAGTCGGCGTCGGGAGTCGACTTTTCGCAGAACTGGCGCAAGATCGCGGTCGGAGGACAGATCGATGGCCATTTTCCCGAAGGTTCAGAGCCCCTGCCCCTACAAGGACCAGCTGGCGCAGATCATGGACGGCGACAGCTGCCGCGTCTGCAAGCGCCAGGTCGTCGACCTGAATGGCATGGATGACGCCGGGCGCGTCGCCTTCATGAAGAGCTGTTCGGGAGAGGTCTGCGTCTCCTACAACTTCCGTCCCGTGATCGCCGCGGCGGTGCTGGCCACGGCCATGACGGCCCTGCCGATGGCGGCGGCGGCCCAGGAGCCGGCCCCGGTCGCCGAGGACGAGATCTATGCGGAGATCATCGTCGGCGGCATCCACGACCCGGCCAACGTCGAGTATGTCGAGGAGGCCGCCGACCAGGCCATGGCCGAGCTGCCGGTCGTCTATGAGGACGACGCTTCGGCCGAGTCAGAGGCCGATCCCAAGGACGCGCCGCAGCCGGCGCAGCGCTAGCGGCGCCGATGGCCATCTTCCCGAGAATCCAGAGCCCCTGCCCCTACAAGGCCAACCTGTCCGCCGTGATGGACGGCGACAATTGCCGGATGTGCAAACGCCAGGTGCATGACCTGACGGCGATGAGCGACGCCGAGCGGATGGCCTTCCTGGCCAGCTGTTCGGGCGAGGTCTGCGTCTCCTACCGGTTCCGCCCCGTTCTGGCGGCGGCGGCGGTGGCCCTGGCGGTGACGGCGGTCCCGATGGCGGCGGCTGCGCAGGATGTGACCGGCGCGGCCCAGGACGTCGACAGCATCGACTATGCCGACAGCGGCGAGGTCGGCGGGCTGATGGACCTGGCCAATATCGAGTTCGTCGAGGACCCGGCCGACGCGGCCATGGCCGACCTGCCGGTGGTCTATGAGGACGAGGCCGTGGAGCAGGCCGACGCCGCCGACACCGCGCCCGTCCGCTCCGGCGGCTGACGGTCCTCAGGGCCGGGGGCGCACTTCCTTCATGTCCTGCCAGACCAGCAGGCTGCCCAGCTGGCTGGCGGCGGCCAGGCTGCGGCTGTCGCCGTCGCCGACGCTGATGGCCAGGTGGGTGGCGTCGAAGTCGTCCAGCGCCAGGTCGAAGCTGCGCCATTCGCCGTCGACCCAGGCCAGGGTCCAGCTGTGCGGCAGGAAGGCGTTGCTGACGCCGTGGTACTTCTCTCTGGAGTAGACCAGGCCGTTGGCCACCTTGGTGGGAATGCCCGCCGCCCGGCCGAGCGCCGCCAGGATGACGGCCGCCTCGGTGCAGTCGCCGGCCCGGCGATTGAGGGCGTCGAGCGCCGAGTAGTGGCCGACGAAATCGATGCGGCCGAGATAGGGCCGGGCCTTGACCAGCAGCATCTGCATCTTGCGTGTGTCGGAGATCTTCATGCGGGCGATCGGAGCGGCCATGGCCCTCAGCTTGCGATGGTCGCTCTGCAGCCAGGCGGTCGGCAGGCGGGCCTGCGCCAGGTAGGCGGCATCGGTCGGCAGGCCGGGACCGCAGGTCTCGCACAGGTCGATGACGGTGAAGCCGGCGCCGGCCGTGGCCTTCTGCTCGCCGGTCTGGGGCATGGGGAACTGGATGCCGTCCCTGAAGCCGAAGCGGTAGCGGATGTGACCGCGCTTGGCCGCCGGCAGGACGCGGAACAGCGACTTGGTCATCACCCGGCCGATCACCTGATAGGGCGGATGCGGCGCCAGGGCGGCCTCGCGGGTGCTGGTCTTGAGGGTGATGGTCGTGCCGAACATCGGCTGGGAGACGGCGACGATGCGGCGGTCGGCGCCCAGGGTCAGCCGGGCGATGCTCTGCAGCTGGCCGTTCTCGTAGCGTTTGCGCAGGGCGGCGTATCCGCCGGGCGGGACATCCAGGGCGGGGGCGCCGGGCGGCGCGGCCTCGATGACCACGTGATCGATCATCATGCCATCGACATCGAGGCTGTCGAACTCGACGGTCGGGGTGCGGCCCGGAGCCCAGGCCTTGAGCAGGGCGTCGCCGCCGTCGAAGCGCAGGGTCGGCGGCAGGGCGACGGTGGCGGTGTGCTTGCCCGACGCGGTCTGGCGGGTGATCACGGCCCGGTCGCCGGAGATGACCGCCTCATGGCGCGTCAGGCCCGAGCCCGACCTGTTGCTGTGGACGATGGAGCGCACGGCGCCGGCGGCGTCCTCGGTGGTGACGGTGCGGGTGGTCACCCGGCTGACGGCGCTGCCCTTTTCCTGCAGCACGACCTCCTGGTCCTGCACCGTTTCGCGGCCGGTCGGGGTCTGGGCCGAGATCTGGCTGGCGTGGCCGATCCGCGCGCCGTTGTCGGCCATGATCACATACCAGCTAGCCTCCGGCGCCGGGCCGGCAGCGGTCAGGGTGAGCAGGCAGAGGAGGCCAAGCAGGAACGGTTTCACGGGATGAGGTTCGCCCGCCAGGGACGGCGAAGTCCATCTCTTTCGCCTGTCAGGCCAGGGGCCTCGGCAGGCGGGCCATCAGCGCCATCAGCTCCGACTGGCGGTTGGTGTCGGTCTTGGCCAGCACCTGGCGCAGCTGGGTGCGGACGGTCATCACCGAGGAGCCGCGCGCCGCCGCCACCTCGTCCAGGGTGCGCCCGGCCATCAGGCCGGCGACAATGGCGGTCTCGGCCGGGCTGAGGCGATAGAGACTGACCAGCCAGTCGAGCTGGCTGCGGCTGGCGGCGGCCGGATCGTCGACGACCAGCATCACCCCGTCGGCCCCGGCCGGGCCGGCCGGCAGCGCCAGCATACGATAGGGTCTCTGGAGCGAGGGACGCCGGGCCTGGAAGGCGGTGCTGGGCACGGCCACCCGGTCGAGGACATCGGAGACCAGGGCCGACAACCGGCCCTGGGCCTCGCCATCGGCCAGGAGCAGCCGGTCCTGGCGAACGGCCAGACCGTCGCGGGCCTCGCACAGCGCCAGGAAGCCGACCGAAGCGGCGCGGACCTTCAGGTCGCGGCCGACCATGGCGACGGCGACGCCGCTGACCGTCAGCAGGGATTCCAGCTCGCGCACCCGCTTGCCGGCCTGGTCGAGCAGGCGGCGCAGGCGCAGCACCCGCTCGGTGTGGCCGAAGATATCGGCCATGACCGCCTCATCGGCGGCGTCGAAGGTGGGACCGCCCAGCGGCCTGTGGACAGCAACCATCAGGCCGTGCGGGGCGGCGCGCATGGCCCCCATGCAGCGGGCGGTGTCGTCACCGTGCGAGGCGATGAAGCGCTGGTAGAACTCGGTGTTGACCAGGGTGTCCGGCGGCACCAGTTCGTCGAGCCCGGTGGCCAACCGGTGGCGGCTGGCGGCGATGCCGGCCGGCGGCCAGGGGTCGAGCGCGGCGACCTCGCCGTAGGTCCGCATCTGGTCGGGAGAGAACCAGGACACCGCCGCCATATGCCAGCCGCCGTCGGGATCACCGACCTGGATCGACCCGGACCGCGCGCCGCAGGCCCGGGCGATGGAGTCCGGCAGCATCTGCAACGCGGCATCGTCCTCGATGGCGGCATAAATGTCGTCGAGGGCGGACAAGCCTGCTCCAGAGAAACACTCAAACTGAGCAATCGTTGTCGCGCCAGTCCCATAACGTCAAGAAAGATAACGGGATTTCGGCCAAAATGGGCGGTATGTACAGGTTGTGAATGGGGGCGCTGGCGGCGGGGTTCAAGCTCTCCCCCCGCGAAGTGGGGGGAGGACAGATTTCGAGCCTTGGCGAGAAATCAGGAGGCGGGCCCCACCGGCGGTCGGGAGGTTCCTCCTGATACAGGGGTTCCCCCCTCCTGCTTTGTCGTTTCACTCCAAAGCGGTCCTCCCCCCGCTTCACGGGGGGAGAGCTTGGAACGCCAGCGCCCTTGCTGCCTACTTCGCCGCGTCCTCGGCCAGCTCCCGCAGCGCCGCGTTGGCGATGGTCAGCTTGGCGAAGGTCCAGCCGCCGCCGGCGTGTTCGATCTCCTCGACCGTGCGGCGCACCGCGCGTCCCGGTCCCTGGTGCATGGCGGCCCAGGACTTGACCGTCTGGGCGGCCTGTTCGCTGGTCTCGCCCGCCTGGGGGTTGGCGGCGAAGGCCATGACCGCGCGGGTCACCGCCGTCTGCTCGGCCAGCATGTCCTCGATCAGCCGGCGCACGGCCATCCGCTCATAGTGGTCGCCGCCGCGCTTCTCGCCGGCCGCGGCGCGCAGCTTGTCGAAGAAGAAGGCCGCGCCGACCTGGTGGTAGACGCGGGCGGCGTTGACGGCCGGCCAGCTGCTGGCCGCGGCCAGGTCGATCAGGTCGGCGGCCGTGGTCAGGGGCTGCAGGGCGGCCACGGCGGTGGCCAGGGCCTCCGGGGCTCCGTCCACGGCAAAGCTCTTGGCCCGCTTGGCGACCGCCTTCTGCTCGAAGGGCGAGAGGATGGCGGGGGTCAGGGCCGCCAACTCGGCCATGGCCGGGCGGTAGCGGTCGACCAGGGCCTGGACGCTGTCGCCGGCCTTGGCGCGGCGGGCCATCCAGAAGGTCTGGCTGCGCAGCACATGGCTGAGCGCCCGGAACAGGGACATCTGGCCCTGGGCGGACGCCTTGCCGTCGAGGGCCTCGACGTCTTCCCACAGGGTGTCGAAGCCGATGATCCGGCGGCCGGCCTCGAAGCCGACCATCAGGGCGGCGTCATCGGCGCTGGCCGACGCCTTCAGCCGGCTGGCGAAGGTCGGGCCGCAGCGGTTGACGATCTCGTTGCTCATCACCGTGGCGATGATCTCGCGGCGCAGGCGGTGGCGGTCCATCTCTTCGGCGTATTGCTGGACGCCACCCGGGAAGTAGCGCTGCAGGATGGCGCGGAAGGCCGGATCGTCGGGCCCCTTGGTGGCGATCATGTCGCTGAACAGGTCGAGCTTGCCATAGGCCAGCAGCACCGCCAGTTCCGGCCGGGTCAGGCCCTGGCCCGCTTTCGCCAGGTCCTGCAGGGCGAGCGGGTCGGGCAGGCCCTCGACGCGGCGGTCGAGTTTGCCGTCGGATTCCAGCTCGGCGATGAAGCGGGCGTGGTTGTCGATCTCGACGGCCGCGTCCTGCTGCACGAGCGACAGGGCCAGGGTCTGGTCGTAGTTGTGGGCCAGGACGTGGTGGGCCACGTCGTCGGTCATCGAGGCCAGCAGGGCGTCGCGGGCCGGACGGTCCAGCTTGCCCGAGCGTTCGACGATGCCGGTGAGGATCTTGATGTTGACCTCATGATCGGAGCTGTCGACCCCGGCGGAATTGTCGATGGCGTCGGTGTTGATGCGGCCACCACCCCGGGCGAACTCGATGCGACCGGCTTGCGTCAGGCCAAGGTTGGCGCCTTCGCCGACCACCTTGACCCGCAGGTCCGGAGCGTCGACGCGGATGGCGTCGCTGGCCTTGTCGCCGGCGTCGGCGTGGCTCTCGCGCCTGGCCTTCACATAGGTGCCGATGCCGCCAAGGTAGAGGAGCTCGGCGCGGGCCTTGAGGATGGCGGTCATCAGCTCGTTGGGGCTGACGGCGTCGGCCTTCAGGTCGAGGGCGGCCTTGACCTCCGGGCTGATCGGAATGGTCTTCAGGGAGCGGGCGAAGACGCCGCCGCCCTTGCTGATCTTGCCCTTGTCGTAGTCGTCCCAGGACGAGCGCGGCAGCTTGAACATGCGGTCGCGTTCTTCCCAGCTGACGGCCGGGTCCGGATCGGGGTCGAGGAAGATGTGGCGGTGGTCGAAGGCGGCCAGCAGGCGGATCTGCTTGCTCAGCAGCATGCCGTTGCCGAACACGTCGCCCGACATGTCGCCGACGCCGACGACGGTGAAGGGCTCCTTCTGGATGTCCTTGCCGGCCTCGCGGAAGTGGCGCTTGACCGCTTCCCAGGCGCCGCGGGCGGTGATGCCCATGACCTTGTGATCGTAGCCGACCGACCCGCCGGAGGCGAAGGCGTCACCCAGCCAGAAGCCGTAGGAGATGGCGATGCCGTTGGCGATGTCGCTGAAGGTGGCGGTTCCCTTGTCGGCGGCGACGACGAGGTAGGGATCGTCGCCCTCATGGGCGATGACGCCGGCCGGGCGGACGACCTCGTTGTCGGCGTCGATGTTGTCGGTGATGTCGAGCAGGCCCGAGAGGAAGACGGTGTAGGCGGCGATGCCGCCGGCCCGGATCTGGTCCGGCGTGCCGCCGCGCGGCAGTTGCTTGGGGAAGAAGCCGCCCTTGGAGCCGACGGGGACGATGACGGCGTTCTTGACCTGCTGGGCTTTGACGAGGCCCAGGACCTCGGTGCGGAAGTCGTCGCGGCGGTCGGACCAGCGCAGGCCGCCGCGGGCGACGGGGCCGAAGCGCAGGTGGACGCCCTCGACCATCGGGCTCCAGACGAAGATCTCGCGGTAGGGCTTGGGGGCCGGCAGGTCGTCCAGCTCGCGGCTGGCGACCTTGAAGCTGATGTAGGGCTTGGGCGCGCCGTGTTCGTCCTGCAGGTAGAAGTTGGTGCGCTTCAGCGCCATGACCAGCAAGGCCAGGCGGCGCAGCACGCGGTCGGCGTCGAGGCTGGCGACGGCCTGCAGGGCGGCGACCACCTCGTCCATGACCTTGCCGGCCTGGACCTCGCGGGCGGCGACGTCGGCCTTGACCGCCGGGTCGAACTTGACCCGGAACATGTCGAGGATCAGCCGGGCGATGCCGGGGTTGTCGCTGAGGGCCTGTTCCTGCACCGACTGGCTGGGGTCGAGACCCGACTGCTGGCGATATTTGGCCAGGGCCCGGACCAGGGCGGCCTCGCGCCAGGAGACACCCAGTTCCAGCACCAGGCGGTTGAAGCCGTCGCTCTCGGTCTGGCCCTTCCAGACGGCGGTGAACATCTCCTCGAAGGCGTCGCGGACGTCGGCGAAGACCAGGTGTTCGCCGGCCCGGTCCTCGACCAGGAACTCGTGGACCCAGACGGTTTCGACGCCGTTCGCACCCTGCGGCGACAGTTCGAAGGCGTCCTCGATGAGGGCGCGCAGGCCCATGTGCTCGAGGATCGGCGTGACGTCGGCCAGCGGCACGTGGCCGCCGCGATGGTAGAGCTTGAAGCGGAAGCGCAGGGCGCTGTCGCCGACCTGTCGGAAGGCGCGGACCCGGAAGTCGTGATCGCCCATGGCGTCGACCTCGTGCAGGTCGGCCAGGGCTTCCTCGGCGCCGTAGAAGTCGCGGTAGCCGCCGCTGAAGGCATGGGCCCAGCGGGCCAGGGCCGGAGTGGTCGGCAGGCCGGAGGCGCGGATGGCGGCGTCGAAACGGTCGCCCCAGGTGCGGGCCGTCTCGGCGATCTCGGCTTCCAGCTCGGCCAGGTCCGGCTCGGCGTGGCCGCCCGGGGTGACGCCGATGATGTAGTGGACGCGGGCCAGGGGCGCGTCCGAGAAGCTGGGGTAATAGGCCGAGACGCGGCCGTTGTAGGCCTGGGCGATCAGCTTGCCGGCCCGCTCGCGCACGCCGGAGTCGTAGCGGTCGCGCGGCACGTAGAGCAGGACCGAAATGAAGCGGTCGAAGGGGTCCTTGCGGACGAACAGCTTCAGGCGCGGGCGGTCGATCAGGTGCAGGATGCCCATCGCCTGTTCGAGGAGTTCGCTTTCCGGCAGTTGGAACAGCTCGTCGCGTGGGTAGGTCTCGATGATGTGGCGCAGGCGTTTGTCGTTGTGGCTGCCGGGTACGACGCTGGCGTGGTTCAGGGCCAGGCGGATCTTGCGGCGGACCAGCGGCACCTCGATGGCCGGGGTCTCGTAGGCGTCGGCGGTAAACAGGCCGACGAAGCGGACCTCGCCGCTGGGCAGGCCGTCGGCGCCGTAACGCTTGATCCCGACGTAGTCCATGTAGGCGCGGCGGTGAACGTTGGAGCGCAGGTTGGACTTGGCCACGGTCAGGGCCGGGCCGGTCTCCAGGTGGCGGCGCACCTGTTGCGAGAGGATGGCCGGCTCGGACGCGCGGCGCAGGACGGCGCGGGTCTGGTCGCGCAGCACGCCGAGGCTGCCTTCCGGCTGGTAGAGGGGTTCTTCGGCCGCGTAGCCGCCATCGGGGGTGCGCGGGTATTCGTAGGTGCGGGCGCCGAGGAAGACGAAGCGCTCGTTCTCCAGCCACTTGAGGAAGGCCAGCTGCTCGGCGTGCTCGTCGGCGTCGGCGGCCCCCAATATCTTGCCTTGGGGGGTCGTGCCTTCCAGCTCCTCGATCGAGCGGCGGATGGCCTGCTTCATCGCCTGGAAGTCGGCGACGGCCACCTTCACGTCGGCCAGGGTGGCGGTGACGGCTTCGATCAGGGCCGCCTCGCGGTCCTCGCCGACCGGATCCATCTGCACCTGGATCAGGGAGCGGGCCCTGACGCCTCCCTTGGGGCCGCCGATCTGGGCGATGGGGTGGAACATGGCCCGCACCGGCAGGCCGGCCTCGGCGACCACGCCCATGATGCTGTCGACCAGGAAGGGCCGGTCGTCCTGGACGATTTCGAGGAGGTCGCGGCCAAGGTCGGTCCCGTCCGGGTCGGTCCAGCGGCGCAGGCGCACGGCCGGATCCTGGCCGTCGGAGGCCTCGGCGAAGCGCCAGAAGTCGGCGAACATGGCGCCCAGGCCATCCTCGGAGACAGGCGGCAGTTCCTCGGCCTGGAGATCCCCGGTCAGCTGGGCCAGGAAGCGGGCCTCGGGTTCAAGCAACGCCTTGGTCTTGAGGTGCTTTGCGAAGGCCTGCGCCAGCGGACTGTTGTCAACCTTGGCGGTCAGGTCGGTTTTCGCGCTGCTCATCCCGTTTTCCCCGAGAATTTTATCGTTTGAGGGTGAATTGGCGGTCGCTTTAGCCTGTTCGGCGGCGATTTGCGCTCAAAATCGACCCTGGATCGCTGGAAATGTCGAACAGGAGTTTAGACCGTTCCCGCCACGGCGCGAACCGGAATCCAGATACGAAGGCGCCGCCGGAGGGGGGTCCGGCGGCGCTGGTCTCGCGGGGGGAGGCGAGACTATTCGAGGGCCCTTCGGGGGGAGGGAGGGCGCCTCTCTGGTCCGGGGTTACAGGGGGGAGGGAAGCCCCGGACAGGATCAGAGATAGGCGCTCGCTGAACATGTTCAAGGGGCCGGTGTTTTTTGTCTCGATGAAACTTTTTTCACCTTGGGTTCGTGCTGGAAGGCGCTGCCGGGCGGGTTTTCCAGCGGGTTGTGGCGGCCGTGGGCGCCGGCCGGGTTGCCGTTGGCCGAGAGCATCACGGCGATCCAGTGGCTGCCCTTGAACTGGGCCAGGATGATCATCGCCATGACCGTCAGGGGCGTGGAGAGGAACATGCCGGGCATGCCCCAGATCAGCCCCCAGAAGGCCAGCGACAGCAGCACCACCACCGGATCGATGTTCAGGCTGTCGCCCTGCATCTTGGGCTGGATGACGTTGCCGACGATGAACTGCACGCTCTGCAGGACCACGGCGATGATCACCGCCGGCCAGATGGTCGGGAACTGCATCAGGGCGAACAGCGGCGGCAGGGCGACCCCGATCACCCCGCCGATGATCGGGATGTAGGAGGCCAGGAAGATCAGGAAGGCCCAGAACAGCGCGTTGTCGAGGCCCACCACCTGCATGCAGATGAAGGAGCCGGCGGCGATCATCAGGCCGGTGACGGTCTGGACCCAGAGGTACTGTTCGACGCCGTTGCGGATGCGCTGGAAGATGATCACCGCCTCCTCGCGCTCGGCGTTGTGCGGGAACATGGCGACGATCTTCCGCCGGAAACCGCGCCGGGAGGCGATGATGAAGGCCAGGTAGATCAGCACGAAGAAGGTGTCCGCCAGGATGCTCTGGGTCTGCTTGGCGATGTCGTCGGCATATTGGCCGGGGTTGGCCCGGCGGATCAGCTCACCGAGGCTGGGGACATTCTGGATGCCCAGGGTGTGGGCCGTGCTGGCCAGCAGGCCCTCGAGCCGGGGGCCGTAGCCCTTCAGCTGGTCGGCGAATCCCATGCCCTGCACGGCGATCAGCCAGACAACGCCGATGAGGATCAGGATGGTCAGGCCAACCGCGGTCGGCAGGGCCGCGGCCTTGGGGAACTTCGGCAGCCGCTGCTCCAGCACCCGAGAGAAGCCGTCGATGGTCACCGCCAGAAAGACGGCCAGAGCCAGCTGGGTCAGCACCCCGCGCAGCAGCCAGAGGGCTGCGCCCGAGGCGATGACGGCCAGGATGACGACCGCGTTGCGGGAGACGCCGTCGAAGAAGGGCTTGGGGGCGTCGGCCATGACTTAATCCTGTTGGAGCAGGGGGAATGTCCGGGCGCGCCGTTGGTTCGTCAATGGCGGTGACGCGGTCGCCGGGCCGCGCTAAGCCTTGGCGTCCAACAAGTGGAGCTTCCCATGGTCGATGTCCCCGAAGGCACGCTGTTCGTCGGCATGGCGCCAGAGGAGCAGGGGGGGCCTCAGCTGCTGCGCCTGGACCGGGCCAACCGCCACGGGCTGGTGGCCGGGGCGACGGGGACGGGCAAGACGGTGACGCTGCAGATCCTCGCCCAGGGGTTCTCCGACAACGGCGTGCCCGTCTTCGCCGCCGATGTGAAAGGCGACCTTTCGGGCATCTGCATGCCGGGCAGTCCCAACGAGAAGATGCTGGCCCGGGCCGCCGGCATGAACCTGGAGCTGCGCCCCGACGCCCCGCCGACGGTGTTCTGGGACCTGTACGGCGAAAAGGGTCACCCGGTCCGCACCACCATCTCGGAGATGGGGCCGGTGTTGCTGGCCCGGCTGATGGAACTCAACGAGGTCCAGGAAGGCGTGCTCAACATCGTCTTCAAGATGGCCGACGATGAGGGGCTGCTGCTGCTCGACCTCAAGGACCTGCAGGCGGCCCTGAAATACTGCGCCGAGAACGAGACCGAGATTGACGTCAAGTACGGCAACGTCTCGGCGGCGACCATCGGCACCATCCAGCGCGGCCTGCTGCAGCTGGAAACGGCGGGGGCCGAGAACCTGTTCGGCGAGCCGGCCCTGTCGCTGACCGACCTGATGCGCACCGACGGCTCGGGCCGGGGCATTGTCTCGATCCTGGCGGCCGACAAGCTGATCCAGAGCCCGCGCCTCTACGCCACCTTCCTCCTCTGGCTGCTGTCGGAGCTGTTCGAGGAGCTGCCCGAGGTCGGCGATCCGGAGAAGCCGCGCCTGGTCTTCTTCTTCGACGAAGCCCACCTGCTGTTCCGCGACGCGCCGCGCGCCCTGCTGGAGAAGGTCGAGCAGGTGGTGCGCCTGATCCGCTCCAAGGGCGTCGGCATCTATTTCGTCACCCAGAACCCGGCCGACATTCCCGAGACCGTGCTGGCCCAGCTGGGCAACCGCATCCAGCACGCGCTTCGCGCCTACACCCCGGCCGAGCAGAAGGGCCTGCGGGCCGCCGCCGCCAGCTTCCGCCCCAACCCGGCCTTCGACACCGCCGAGGCCATCCAGGGCCTGGGGGTCGGCGAGGCCCTGGTCAGCGTGCTCGACGAGAAGGGCGCGCCGACCATCACCGGCAAGACCCTGATCCGCCCCCCGGCCTCGCGTCTGGGGCCCGCGACGCCGGAAGAGCGGACGGCGGTGCAGGGCCGCAGCCCGGTGAAGGGTCTCTACGACACCGCCCAGGACCGCGAGTCGGCCTTCGAGCGCATCAACCAGAAGACCGCTGAGAACAGCCGCAAGGCCGAGCTGGACGCCGCCGAAGCCGACGTCGCCAAGCAGCGTGAGGCCCAGGACAGGGAGTGGGCCAGGGAACAGGCCCGTCGCGAGCGGGAGATGTCCCGGCCCGCGCCCAGGGGCCGCGCGCCCGCCCGGTCCTCCAGCCGCATGGGCATGGGCGAGACGGTGCTGAAATCGGTCGTCCGCACGGTGGTGCCGCAGCTGACACGCGCCCTGCTGCGCGGGGTGCTGGGAAGCCTCAAGCGCTAGTCCGGGTGCCAGTCGGCCGCCTGCGGGCGGACGTAGGGCGCAAACAGCCTGGTCATCGGCTCGTAGAAGGCGCGGGCCGTTTCGACCCGGGTCTTCAGCTCGGCGGCGACGTCCGGGTGCAGGGAGGCGACGCTGTAGTTCTCGCCGGGGTCACGGCGGACGTCGAACAGCAGGGGGTAGTTGAAGCGGCCCAGCGGGATGTCGAAGGTGCGGAAGTAGGAGCGCACGACGTATTTCCAGTCCTGGGTGCGGACGGCGGCGACCTTGGCGTTGTCGAACAGGACGATGGCCTCGTGCGGCGAGGCGGCGCCGTCGAAGATCACCGGGCCCAGATCCTTGCCGTCGAGTTCGAGATCCGGCGGCACAGCGGCGCCGGCCATGGCGGCAAAGGTCGGCAGGAAATCGAGGTTGCTGGCGATGGCGCTGCGTTCCTGACCGGCGGGGATCATGCCCGGCCGGCGCAGGATGCAGGGCACGCGATAGCCGCCGTCCCAGCCGGCCCCGCCCTTGCGGTCGCGGTAGGGGCCGGACGAGCCCTCGAACCAGGGCCCGTTGTCGGAGGTGAAGACGACCAGGGTGTCCTCGTCGAGACCGAGCGCTTTCAGGCGCTCCAGCAGGGTCCCGACGTTGCGGTCGATCTCTTCGACGACATCCCCGTAGGCGCCGGCGGGCGAGTCCCAGGCCGCGTCGTCATTGCGGACCAGCGGCACATGGGGCGCGGTCAGGGCCAGCAGGACGAAAAAGGGCCGCTCCCTGTTGTCCTCGGCGAACCGCAGGGCGTCGTGGAAGAAGGTCTCGGTCAGTTTGGCGAAGTCGGCGGGCCGTTCGGTGAGAGGTCCCTCGCCGACCTTCTCGTAATGGGCCAGCGGCTGCATGTCGTGGCTGTAGGGCAGGCCCTTGAAGGTATCGAACCCGTGCACGGTCGGCGGCCAGTGGTCGCCGGTGTGGCCCAGATGCCATTTTCCGATCAGGGCGGTGGCGTGGGTGGCGCGCAGCAGCTTGGGGATGGTCAGTTCGCTGGTCGGCAGGCCGCGCGTCTCGGACGCCTGGATCACCTGTTCGGCCAAGCCCGAGCGGATGGCGTAGCGGCCGGTCAGCAGGCCGGCGCGGCTGGGCGTGCAGACATTGGCCGAGGCATAGAAATCGGTCAGCCGCGTCCCCTCGGCCGCCATGCGGTCGAGGTTGGGGGTGCGGATGATGGTCCCCCCGTCGCAGCCGAGATCGCCGTAGCCGAGGTCGTCGGCGAGGATGACGATGATGTTGGGCGGTCCCGCCGCCCTGCCTGTATCAGTCACCGATGCGGGTCTCCGATGAAGGTGCGGGGCGACTATGCCCGCAACGCCGGGAGACACACGGCTTTTTCTGCGGCGGTCAGTGCGCCTCGGCGCAGAGCGAATGGTCGCTGAGCACCTCGATGACCCGGCAACCTCGCGCCGTCCCGGCGGCGCAGCCGACCATCCGGGCCAGTTCGTCCCGCAGCCGGTTGAGCCGGGCGATCTTGTCGTCGATCAGGGTGAGATGCCCAAGGGCGATGCGGTCGGCCTCGTCGCAAGGGGTGTCCGGCCGGTCGGACAGGCCCAGCAGGGCCTGGATGTCCTTGATGTCGAAGCCCAGCTGGCGGGCATGACGGATGAACTTCAGCCGATTGACGGCCGCCTCGCCATAGACCCGGCGATCGCTTTCGGTGCGGTCGGGCGTCGGCATCAGGCCGATCTGCTCGTAGAAGCGGATGGTCGGAACCTTGACCTCGGCGGCCCTGGACAGCCGGCCGATGGTGAACGCGGTCATGATATTCTCCTGCCGAAGACTCGCAACATGAGGCCTTGATCCTCTAGTGGCTAGAGGATGCAGGGTGACCTCATGAGCACCGTCCGCCCCTCCGAAAAGCCCGTCGTCGTCAAATCCGTCGCCCGCAAGGCCGCCTACCACGGGGCCATGGCCCGGGCCCGTGAGGCCTGGCGCCTCGGCGACCTCGACCGCTGCTTCGCGCTGTTGGAGACGGCCCATATTCTCGGCCAGCCCTGGGTGGTTCCCCATACCGCCTCACACTGGATGATGCTGAAGGTCGGCCTGCGCCGGCGCGATGGCCGCGAGATCCGGGGCCAGCTGCTGCGCCTCGCCGCCGGCGGGCTGCTGTCGCTGGTCGGGCGGCTGCCGGAGGGCAACACCGGCGGGGCCGACGTGTCGCCGATACAGCCCATGCCGCTGCCCGCCGATCTGGTCGCCCTTTGCCGGACGGGATGACGCCATGCTATGGCCGGAAACGATGCTGAAGACCGCCATCGCCCTGCTCGGACGGATCGGACTGCTGGGCGCCATCCTGATGGCGCTGGCGGCGGGCGCCGTCGCGACCCCGGCCATGGCCTTCGAGGCCGACGGCGGCATGGTCGTCTCGGTCGGCGCCGACCTGCCGGGGCCCTGGGATGGCGGCGACTGCGCCGACTGCGGCCCGACCTGCGTCGACGGCTGCCACGGGCCGCTGGTCGCCGTGCCGACGGCGCCGGCCGTCCTGCCGGCGCCCTTCGCCTTCACCATCGCGCCGGGCTGGTCCCAGCGCGAACTGGCGCCCCTGGCCGCGCCGGCGAGCCCCGAACGACCGCCCAGGTCGTAGCGCCCCTCCCCTGAACTGATCGACCGGCCGCGCGGGCTTCCGCGCGCCCTTGAATGATTCCGTCCGGCCTGCCGCGCGCGGCCCGCGAGACCTGAACATGACCTTGCAGAGACACTGGCTCCTGACCGGAGCCGCCGTCGTCGTCGCCCTGGGGCTCGGCTTTACAGCCGCCCGCCTGATGCCCAACCAGCCGAAGACCGAGGCCCACGCCGAGGAAGGCCACGAGGAAGAAGAGGCCGGGGAAGACTTCGTCGCCCTGGCGCCGGCCAAGGCGGCCGGGGCCGGCGTCACCGTGGTCGCCCTCGAGCGCGGCGGCGGGTCCGAGCTGATGCTGCCCGGGCGGGTCGAGTACGCCCCCGGGGCCGAGGCCGTCGTCGATGCGCCGCTGCCGGGCACGGTGCTGCAGGTCCATGTCGGGGCCGGCAGCGCGGTGCGGGCGGGGGCGGCCCTGGTCACCCTGCGAAGCCCGGAGGGAGCCGGAGCCCGGGCCGAGGTCGACGCCGCCGACGCCGCCAACCAGTCGGCCAACGCGGCGCTGAAGCGCGACCGGTCGCTGTTCGAGCAGGGCTATGTCGCCCGCTCGCGGCTGGACATCACCGAGGCAGAGGCCCGCCGCACCGAGGCCCAGCTGCGCGCCGCCCGGGCCCGGCTGGCCGCCTGGGGCTCGCCGGGGTCGGACGGCCGCGTCGTGGTGCGCAGCCCCGTCGCCGGGGTGGTGACCCGGCTGACCACCTCGCCCGGGCAGGTTCTGCACGAGGAGGACCAGGAGGTGGCGGCCATCGCCGACGCCGGCCGCATCGAGCTGTTGTTCGAGGGACCGCCGGCGGCGGCGAGCGTGCTGCGCATCGGCGCGGCCATCACCGGCAAGACGGCCGATGGCCAGGACGTCTCCGGCGTCGTCACCGCCATCGCCCCGGTCAACGAGCGCGGCGTCGTCACCGTGCGGGCCCGGTCGACGGGCTTCACGCCCCCGGCCGGGGCGGTGATCTCGGCGCGGCTCATCGCGGGAGACGGCGGCGGCGGCGCCCTGACCGTGCCCAGCGAGGCGGTGCAGACCGTCGAAGGCCGCCCATCGGTGTTCGTCGTCGAGGCCGGGGGCTTCCGGGCCCGCGCCGTGGTCACCGGCCGCACGGCAGGGGGGCGGACCGAGATCCTCAGCGGCCTGACCGGAACCGAACGCATCGCCGGCCCCGGCGCCTTCCTGCTCAAGGCCGAACTGGCCAAGGGCGAAGCCGAGCATGGGCACTAGAACCATGCTGAACAGGATCATCGACGCCTCCGTCCGCCATCGCTGGCTGATCGTGTTGCTCAGCCTCGTCCTCGCCCTGCTGGGCGGGCGCGAGCTGATGCGGCTGCCCATCGATGCGGTGCCCGACATCACCAACCGCCAGGTGCAGATCACCACTGTCGCCCCGGCCCTGGGCCCCGAGGAGGTCGAGCGGCAGGTCACCTTCCCGCTGGAGACCGCGCTGGCCGGCCTGCCCGGCCTGACCGAGACACGCTCGCTCTCAAGGCACGGCTTTTCACAGATCACCGCTGTCTTCACCGACGCCACCGACATCTATTTCGCCCGCAGCCTGGTCAATGAGCGGATGCAGGCGGCCCGCGAGGACCTGCCGGACGGGCTGGCGCCAACCATGGGACCGGTGGTCACCGGGCTCGGCGAGGTCTTCATCTGGACGCTGGAATTCAAGGGCCCGGCCGCCCGGCCCGGCGCCCCCTATGTCACGCCCGAGGGCGAGCGGCTGGTCAGCGACCTGGAGAAGGCCACCTACCTGCGCACCGTCCAGGACTGGATCGTCGCACCGCAGCTGAAGACAGTGAAGGGCGTCGCCGGCATCGACGTGCAGGGCGGCTACGTCAAGGAATACGCGGTCCATCCGGATCCGGCGCGGTTGGCCGCCTACGGGGTCGGTCTGGTGCAGCTGGTCGAGGCGCTGGAGCACGCCAACCGAATCGCCGGGGCCGGCTACGTCAACCGGGCCGGCGAGGCCTACATCGTGCGGGCCGACGCCCGGGTGCGCACCCTGGAGGAGCTGGCGCAGACGCCGATCCTCAACCGCCAAGGCCAGGTCATCCGCGTCTCCGACGTGGCAAAGGTCGAGACCGGCCGCGCCCCGCGCCTCGGCTCGGCCAGCGCAGACGGCCGCGAGACGGTGGTCGGCACGGCCATGATGCTGCAGGGCGAGAACAGCCGCGAGGTGGCCAAACGGGTCGGCGAGCGGCTGAAGGACATCGGCCCCAGCCTGCCGCCCCAGGTGGTCATCCGCCCGGCCCTGGACCGCACCCGGCTGGTCGAGGCGACCATCCGGACGGTCGAGCACAACCTGACGCTCGGCGCGGCCCTGGTCATCGCCGTGTTGTTCTTCGCGCTCGGCAATGTGCGGGCGGCGATCATCACCGCCCTGGTCATCCCGCTATCCTTCCTGTTCGCCGCCTCGGCGATGAACCGCTTCGGGATCAGCGCCAACCTGCTCAGCCTTGGGGCGCTCGACTTCGGCCTCATCGTCGACGGCGCGGTGGTGGTCATCGAGAACACCCTGCGCCGGCTGGGCGAGGCGCGGACGGCGGCGGGACGTGTCCTGACCCCGGAGGAGCGGCTGTCGATCGCCGCCAGCTCGGCCCGTGAGATGGCGCCGCCGGCCGCCTTCGGCCAGGCCATCATCCTGCTGGTCTATGCGCCGCTGCTGATGTTCGAGGGCGTCGAGGGCAAGATGTTCGGGCCGATGGCGGCCACCGTCATGCTCGCCCTGCTGGGGGCCTTCATCCTCAGCTTCACCTTCGTGCCGGCGCTCACCGCCCTCTGGGTGCGGGAACCGAAGGGTGACCATGGCGAGACCCGGCTGACCCGCGCCGCCACGGCGCGCTACGCCCCGGTGTTGGCCTGGGCCATCGCCCGGCCGCGCGCCATCCTCGCCGCCGCCGGGGCCAGCCTGCTGGTCGGCCTCGTCGCCTTCCTGTTGCTGGGCCGCGAGTTCGTGCCGACGCTCGATGAAGGGGATGTGCTGGTCCAGGCCCTGCGCGTGCCCTCGACCTCGCTCGAGCAGAGCCAGGCCATGCAGTTCCGCGTCGAACGAACCCTCAAAGCCATGCCCGAGGTCGCGCTGGTCTTCACCCGCACCGGCACCGCCGAGGTGGCCTCGGACCCGATGCCGCCGTCGATCTCCGACACCTTCGTGATGCTCAAGCCCCGCAAGGACTGGCCGGACCCGAACCTGCCCAATGCGGAACTGGTCGAGCGGATGGAGACCGAGCTCGGCAAGCTGCTGGGCAACAGCTACGAGTTCACCCAGCCCATCCAGATGCGCTTTAACGAGCTGATCGCCGGGGTCCGCTCCGACGTCGCGGTCAAGGTCTATGGCGACGACTTCGCCGCCATGAGCCGGACGGCCGAACAGGTCGCCGCCACCCTGCGCAAGATTGACGGGGCGGCCGATGTGCGGGTCGAGCAGATCAGCGGCCAGCCGACCATCACCGCCACCGTCGACCGCACCATCGCCGCCGCGCAAGGCGTTCACGCCAGCGACGCGGCCGACGCCCTGGCCATCGGCCTGGCGGGCCGCGAGGCCGGCCATGTGCTGGAGGGCGACCGGCGGTTCGACGTGGTGGTGCGGCTGGCCGACGAACTGCGCAACGATCCGGCCGTGGTGGCCCAGCTGCCGGTGATGGCGGAGGACGCCCCGTCCGGCGCCCCGACGATCCCGCTGTCAGCCGTCGCGCGGTTCGACACCGCCGATGGCCCCAACCAGATCAGCCGCGAGAACGGCAAGCGCAGGATCGTCGTGCAGGCCAATGTGCGCGGCCGCGACCTGGGCGGCTTCGTCGACGAAGCCCGCGCCGCCGTCGGCCGGGAGGTCAAGCCGCCGGCCGGCGGCTGGCTGGACTGGGGCGGGCAGTTCGAGAACCTCGAACGGGCCAGCGCGAGGCTCGGGCTGATCGTGCCCATCGTCTTCGCCACCATCGGACTGCTGCTGTTCCTGGCCCTGCGATCGGTGCGGGACGCGGCCCTGGTCTTCGCCGGGGTGCCGCTGGCCCTGGTCGGCGGGGCGCTGGCCCTGCTGGTCAGGGGGATGCCGCTGTCGATCAGCGCGGCGGTCGGCTTCATCGCCGTCTCGGGGGTGGTGACGCTCAACGGCCTGGTGCTGATGCAGGCCATCCGGCGGCGCCTGACCGAGGGCATGGACCCGCCCCTGGCCGGCCTTGAAGGGGCGACGGCGCGGCTGCGGGCGGTGCTGACCACGACCCTGGTGGCGATCCTGGGCTTTGCGCCGATGGCCTTCGCCTTCGGGCCCGGCGCGGAGGTTCAGAAGCCGCTGGCGACCGTGGTAATCGGCGGCCTGCTGACGGCGACGGCCCTGACCCTGATCGTCCTGCCGACCCTGGCGGTGTGGCGGCGGCGAGCAGCCTAGGCCGCCCGCTTCCTGCGCAGGACCGGTTTGTCGTTGGCCGGCGGCGGGCTGAGGTTCGGCCCCTCGTTGGTCCAGGCGCCCAGGGTCTCGGCCGGGGCCGGGCGGCCGATGGCGTAGCCCTGCAGTTCGGCGCAGTCCTCGCCGCGCAGGAACTCGCGCTGTTCCTCGGTCTCGACCCCTTCGGCGACGACGGGGATGTTGAGGCTGCGGCCCAGGCCCAGCACCGCCTTGACGATGACGGTGGCCCGTTCGTCGCGGTGGATGTTTTCCACGAAGCTCTTGTCGACCTTGATCTTGTCGAACGGGAAGGACTGCAGGGTCGACAGGGACGAGAAGCCGGTGCCGAAGTCGTCCATGGCGATGCGCACGCCCAGGGCCTTGAGGCGGCGCAGGTTGTCCAGCGCCCGCTGGTAGTCCTTGAACAGGGCGCTCTCGGTGATCTCCAGCTCCAGCCGCGCGGGCGACAGGCCAGTGTTGATCAGCACCTCATGGACCAGGGCCGGCAGGGCGGGATTGTTGAGCTGCAGCGGCGAGAGGTTCACCGCGATGCGCAGCGGCTTGTCCCAGCTGGCGGCGTCGGCGCAGGCCTTGCGCAGCACCCATTCACCGAGCGGACCGATCAGGCCGCTTTCCTCGGCGACCGGGATGAAGTCGAGCGGCGGGACCATGCCGCGCACCGGATGCTTCCAGCGGACCAGGGCTTCGAAGCCGCAGACCTCGCCGTCGCTGGCGCGGGCCAGCGGCTGGTAGTGGACGATAAGCTCCTCGTCGATGATCGCCTGGCGCAGCTCGCGGGCGAGGTTGCGGCGCTCGCGGATGGTCTCGTCCATCTCGCGCTTGAAGAAACGATAGGCGCCGCGGCCGCTTTCCTTGGCGCGGTAGAGGGCCATGTCGGCGTTGGCCAGAAGCGCCTCGGCCGTGCGGCCGTCGTCGGGATAGAGGGAGACGCCGAGGCTGGCGCCCATGGCCTGTTCCTGGCCTTCCCACATCATCGAGACCTTTAGGTCGTCGAGCAGCGCGCCGGCCAGTTCGGCGGCGGCCGTCGGCTGGTCCTGGTCGGTGATCTGGACGACCACGAACTCGTCGCCGCCGAGGCGGGCGGCGAAGCCCGGGGCCGGGGCGCGGGCCAGCAGGCGGCGGGCCGTTTCGACCAGCACCGCGTCGCCGGCCAGGTGGCCGTGCAGGTCGTTGGCTTCCTTGAAGTGGTCCAGGTCGATGCAGATGACGGCCAGGGACTCGCCGGACGCCTCGACGCGGTCGAGGGCGGCGGCCAGCTTGAGCTGCAGCGCGTTGCGGTTGGGCAGTCCGGTGAGGCCGTCGTGTTCGGCCAGGTAGCGGATCTTCTCCTCGGCGCCGCGGCGTTCGCGCAGGTCGCGGATGGCCAGCACTTCCAGACCCGAGGTCTCGACGCGGGCGCCGTCGTCCATGTGGCGCGACAGGACCTCGACCGGGATCGCCTTGCCCTCGCCGATCGGCTGCAGGTGGCCCTCGCGGCGCAGTTCGGCCGATTGCAGGGGGTCGTCGAAGGTCAGCAGGCCGCCGATCAGGGGGCGGTCGATCAGCTCTTCCAGCGGGGCGCCGGCCAGGTCGCAGAAGGCGCTGTTGGCGTCGTTGATCTTGCCGTTCTGGATGACGACGATGCCTTCGTAGGCAGCGTTGGCCAGGGTGCGGATCCGTTCCAGGGCCGAGCGGTTGGCGCCGCTCTCGATGAGCAGGGCTCCCAGGCCGCCGAGGATGATAAGGGCGGTGATCGAGGCGACCGCGAAGGTCATCATGCCGATGCCCATCAGCGAGGCCGGCACCTCGACACTGCTGTCGGGGGTGATGGTGATGGCGCCCATGCCGGTGAAGTGCAGGGCGCAAACGCCGAGCGTGAGGGCCCCGCCGGCCGCCACCTGGCGCCAGAAGCCGCGTCCGCCGTCGATGATGATAAGGGCGGCCGTGGCCCCGACGATACCGAGCACCGCCGAGGCGGCGATATAGACCGGCTCCCAGCTGATGTGGCCCTGGGTGATGAAGGCCGTCATGCCCGAGTAGTGCATGGCCGCGATGCCGAGGCCGACGAGGATGCCGCCGGCGATCTTGCTCGACCGCTCGGAGTCGGCCAGCAGGGAGGCGAAGAAGCCGGCCGCCATGAAGGCGACGACGATCATCAGCGAACCGACCGTCCAGGTCGAGGAGAAGCCGGTCTCAAGGCCTGGCTTGTAGGCCAGCATGGCCAGGAAATGGGTGGCCCAGACGCCGGACCCGGCGACCAGGGCGGTCAGCAACAGCCAGGCGCCGCGCACCAGGCCCCGGGCCCCGCTCATGCGCGAGTACAGCCGCATCGCCGTCAGACTGGCCGACAGACAGACCAGGCCCGCCAGCAAGACAAGCCGATAGTCGTGCTCGGTGACGAGACACGTAATGACCTTGAACAACGCCCCACCCCTTCAAACGAGGATTATGAGGAGCAGTATCCGCGCCAGTTGCAAAAAAAGCGTTTCAGTTCGGGACGACCTGAGGCCGTACCCCACAATTTGAGGAGCCCAGGCCGCGAAACGTCAAACGCCCCCGGCCGCGGGGCCGAGGGCGTTCGACAGGTCGCATGGCCTGTAAGGCCGTCAGGCCGCTTCGGCGGACCGGCGGGCTTCCTGGCCCGACAGGGCGCGGGCGACGGTGACCACGGCGTTGCGCGAGCCGGCATCCTCGATCGAGGTGTAGGCGTGCAGCAGGTCGATGGCGCCGGGGTAGGCCAGCATGGTCAGCAGGGTCTCGTCGGTGGGGAAGCCACCCGGCTCCTCGCCGACCAGGAAGGCGACGGGGCAGTCGAGGCGCTTGGCGGCCCGAACCAGCATCGAGGCCGAGACGCGGTTGGCGCCGCGCTCATACTTCTGAACCTGCTGGAAGGTGATGCCGAGCGCTTCGGCGAGCGCGGTCTGGGTCAGACCCAGGGTCTTGCGGCGCATGCGCATCCGGGCGCCGACGGCGACGTCGATGGGATCGGGCGCAGCGTGCTGAGGACGGGGCAATTCTTATCTCCGGTCGTGGTCTCGTCCCTCTAAGACGAGTTATCGTCGAACGCGCCAAGGTCAAGGACACAACCCTGCGAGACGGGTTTTCCACCTATGCGGCAGTCAAAGCAAGCGCGAGCGGCCTTTCGCCGCAGTTTCTAGACCCATTTCGTGTAGAAATTCAGGCCCTTGGGACGATTGCTCGCCCATAGGGAGAAAATTGGTCGCCGCACATCCGTGCGAATACTGATCTGTATCAGCCGACCGCTTTTCCATCCGAAGACGAGTCGCGGCCGATGCCGCCGGCTCAACTTGGGTATTTCGGGCTGCGCTGCCGGTAAAGGATGGTGGACGTGACAGGGATTGAACCTGTGACCCCTTCGATGTCAACGAAGTGCTCTCCCGCTGAGCTACACGTCCGTACCGGCAGGAAGGCGGGGTCTATAGCGAGGCTTTTTGGCCGGCGCAACAGGTCCCGGATCGATATTTTCGATCAGGCCGCCGCCATCATCCGGTCGACCTCGGTGACGATCTCTCGCAGGTGGATCGGCTTGGACAGCACCTTGGCCCCGGCGGGGGCGCGTTCGCCGGCCGACAGGGCGACGGCGGCGAAGCCGGTGATGAACATGATGCGCAGGCCCGGATGACGAGCGGCGGCGTGGCGGGCCACCTCGATGCCGTCCATGCCGGGCATGACGATGTCGGTCAGCAGGAGGTCCCAGTCCTCGTCGAGGCAGCCGGCCGCCTCTTCACCATCGGCGCAGGCGCGGACGTCGTAGCCGGCGCGCTCAAGCGCGCGCGACAGGAAGTTGCGCAGGGAATCGTCGTCTTCGGCCAGCAGGATGCGGGGCATATGGTGTTCTCGAGACCCTTAGCGATAACTCTGTTCCCTTAACCTTAAGCCCAAACCCGTAAAGCTCCGGTGAACTGCACCCGTCGGGCGAGCGGCAAAAGCCTTTGACCCGGCGCCGGGGGCGGACGAAATTGGCGCCATGACGCTGACCGATCCGCAACGGACCGACGCGCCGGCGGCGCTTTGGGAAGCGGACGGCGGGCTGGCCTACCGCCTGACGCGGCCGGCGCCCGGTGCGCCGGCGACGCCCCTGGTCTTCGCCTCGCCCCATTCGGGCCGGGCCTATCCGCCGGAAATGCTGGAGGCCGTCGCGGTCGACGAGGCGCTGATGCGCCGGTCGGAGGACGCCTTTGTCGATGAGTTGATCGCGGCCGCGCCGCAGGCCGGGGTGACGGTGCTGACCGCCGGCTACGGGCGGGCCTATATCGATCTGAACCGCGATCCCTGGGAGCTGGACCCGGCGATGTTCGAGGACGAACTGCCGCCGCACATCCAGGGCCGCACGGCGCGAGTGGCGGCGGGCCTGGGCGCCATCGCCAAGCTGGCCGGCGAGGGCCAGAAGATCTACGGCCGCAAGCTGCGCTTCGCCGAGGCCGAGGAGCGGATCCGCAACGCCCACCGGCCCTATCACGACGCCCTGAGCCGGCTGATCGGCGAGGCCCACGCCGCCCACGGCGTGGCTATTCTGATCGACTGGCATTCGATGCCTTCGGCGGCGGCCAGGACGGTGGTCACCCCGCGCCATGGCAAGGGCTGCGACATGGTGCTGGGCGACCGCTTCGGAGCGGCCTGCGCGCCGGGGCTGACGCGGCTGGTCGAGAAGGCGCTGGAGGGGATGGGCCACCGGGTGGTGCGCAACGCCCCCTATGCCGGCGGCTACACCACCGAATTCTACGGCCGGCCGGCGCGGCGCATCCACGCCCTGCAGATCGAAATCGACCGGGCGCTGTATCTGGATGAGAAGACGCAGGCGCCGACGGAAGGTCTGGAACGGCTGAAAGAGGATGTCGCGCGGCTGACGGAGGCGTTAGCGGCCGGTTGGCGCGAGGTCGGCTAGCGGCGGAATGGCTGGATAGCCGGGGCGTCACCGTATTCGTTGACCCCCTCGGTCAGCGGCTGCGCCGCTGCCAGCTCCCCCTGACGGGGAGCATAAAAAAACGGCCGAGCCCGAGGGCCCGGCCAGTTCATTAGGGAGGAAACGCCCAGGAAGGGCAGAGGCGGCGCGGCCGCCTCACGAGTTCAAAGTAGGTTGCGGCGCACAAAACCTCAAGGGCAAAAAGTCCCCCGCAGCGAAGATTTTCTGCATCACGCCCCAGAAAACACCGGTAACGTAAGGTGATACCGTGCGCGAACCGTCATATTGCGGCGCACAATAATCAGGCGCTGATTGCCCCAATTCACTGATCCGTGAATAAAAACAAGCGTTTGGAACCGCCTCAGGGTGGGCACACGAGGTTCGTTCGGCCATGAGGCTGCACGGGGTGGCTTTGTGCGCCGCACTCGCGTACAAGCGCGCGCCTTCGCGGCCCAACGCCCCTTCCCCGATAAAGTTGACCTATGTCCCTGCGCAACATCGCCATTATCGCCCACGTCGACCATGGCAAGACCACCCTCGTCGACCAGCTTCTGGCCCAGTCCGGCGTCTTCCGAGCCAACGAGGCGCAGACCGAACGCGCCATGGACTCCAACGACCAGGAGCGCGAGCGCGGCATCACCATCCTGGCCAAATGCACCAGCGTGCTGTGGCACGGTGAGGCGGGCGAGACCCGCATCAACATCATCGACACCCCCGGCCACGCCGACTTCGGCGGCGAGGTCGAGCGGATCCTCGGCATGGTGGACGGCTGCGTCCTGCTGGTCGACGCCGAAGAAGGCGTCATGCCGCAGACCAAGTTCGTGCTCGGCAAGGCCCTGAAGATGGGCCTCAAGCCCATTCTCTGCCTCAACAAGGTCGACCGGCCGCACGCCGACCCCGACCGGGTTCTCAACGACGCCTTCGACCTGTTCGCCGCCATCGGCGCGACCGACGAGCAGCTCGACTTCCCGCACATCTACGCCTCGGGCAAGGCCGGCTGGGCCACCCTGGACCTCAACCAGCCCAACGACACCCTGGCCCCGCTGTTCGACCTGATCGTCCGCCACGTGCCCGAGCCCAAGGCGGTCGAGCGCAAGGACGAGCCCTTCCAGATCCTGTCGGTGCTGATCGAAAGCGACCCGTTCCTCGGCCGCCTGCTGACCGGCCGCATCGAGAGCGGCAAGGCCGTTCCCGGCATGGCCATCCACGCCCTGTCGCGTGACGGCAAGGAAATCGAGCGCGGCCGCATCACCAAGGTGCTGGCCTTCCGCGGCCTCAAGCGCCAGCCGGTTGACGATGCCGAAGCCGGCGACATCGTGGCCATCGCGGGCCTGAGCAAGGCCACCGTGGCCGACACCCTGTGCGCCATCGACGTCACCGACGCCCTGCCCGCCCAGCCGATCGATCCGCCGACCATCTCCATGACCGTCTCGGTCAACGACAGCCCGCTGGCCGGCCGCGAAGGCGACAAGGTTCAGAGCCGGGTCATCCGCGACCGCCTGATGAAGGAGCTGGAGCAGAACGTCGCCATCCGCGTCACCGAGACGTCCGAGAAGGACGCCTTCGAGGTCGCCGGTCGTGGCGAACTGCAGCTGGGCGTGCTGATCGAAAGCATGCGCCGCGAAGGCTTCGAGCTGTCGATCAGCCGCCCGCGCGTGGTGTTCCAGCAGGACCCGGAAACCGGTGAGCGGCTGGAGCCGGTCGAGGACGTGATGATCGACGTCGACGACGAGTTCAGCGGCATCGTCATCGAAAAGCTGTCGGCCCGCAAAGCCGAGCTGAAGGACATGGGCCCGTCCGGCGCCGGCAAGACCCGCCTGACCCTGAAGAGCCCGTCGCGCTCGCTGATCGGCTACCAGGGCGAGTTCCTGACCGACACCCGCGGCACCGGCGTGCTGAACCGCGTGTTCAGCCATTACGAACCCTACAAGGGCGCCATCGAGGGCGGCCGCAAGGGCGTGCTGATCTCCAACTCCGACGGCGAGACGCAGGCCTACGCCCTGTGGAACCTGGAGGAGCGCGGCACCATGTTCGTCGGCGGCAACGAGAAGACCTACCAGGGCATGATCATCGGCGAGAACAGCCGCATGGACGACCTGGACGTCAACCCGATGAAGGCCAAGCAGCTGACCAACGTCCGGGCCAGCGGCAAGGACGAGTCGATCCGCCTGACCCCGCCGCGCCGCATGACCCTCGAACAGGCCATCGCCTACATTGAGGAAGACGAGCTGGTCGAGGTGACGCCGAAGAACATCCGCCTGCGCAAGAAGGTGCTGAACCCCAGCTTCCGCAAGCGCCGCGTCAAGGACGAGTAGGGCTCACACCCATCGATGGAATCAGGGCGGCGCGGCGAAGGCTGCGCCGCCCTTTTCTTTGGCTAGCGAAGGGTTCTGGCCAGCGCCGCGGCGGCCTGGGCCGGCGACTGTTTGGCCTTGTCGCGGTCGACGGCGTAGTTCGCCTTGCGCATTTCCTCGACCCGGATGGCGCCGATCAGCGGCTTGAGCACCTCGATCAGGCGCTTGTCGCCGGCCCGCCTGGGCGAGATGAGGACGACAGCGTCGTAGCTTGGCACGGCGCCCTTGGGGTCGGTCAGCACCACCAGGTCATCGGCCGCGATCCGCCCGTCGCTGGAGAAGGCGGAGATGACGTCGGCCTCGCCGCTCTTGAGGGCGCGGTACATGAAGGTCGGGTTGAAGGATTTCTGCCTGCCGAAGTTGAGGCCGTAGGCGCCGCGGATCGAGGCCCATTCGGGGCGCGAGAGGAATTCCAGATCGCCGCCGAGGGTCAGGGCCGGGGCCTGTGGCGTGAGGTCGGCGATGGTCTCGATGCCCAGCGACGCCGCCAGCTTGCGGTCCATGGCCAGGGCGTAGGCGTTCTCGAAGCCGAGGGACCCGAGGACGGTGACGCCCCTTTCCTTCGCCAGCCAGGCGGTCAGTTCAGCCAGCAGCTGCGCCCTCGGCGGCGTGTCCTTGCGGCCCATGACGTTGGTCCAAAGGGTGCCGCTGTAGTCGACGTAGACGTCGATCTCGCCGGCTTCCAGGGCCCGGTAGATGACGGCCGAGCCGAGACCGTCGCGGCGGGCGACCTGGGCCCCGTCGGCGGTCAGGCGGGCGCCGATCAGGTCGGCCAGGATGTATTGCTCGGAAAAGTTCTTGGCCCCGATGACGTAGGTCGGCTTGGTGGCGTGCAGCAGGCTGGGGACGGCGGCGCCGGCCACGCCGGCCAGCAGGAGCAGTGCGCCGGCGAGGACCGGCAAGGTCTGACGCCGGGCCACGCCGCGCTCGACCAGGCCGAGCAGGCCATCGACCGTCAGGGCCAGGGCGGCGCTGGCGGCGCAGCCGAACAGGACGAAGACCCAGTTCTCGGTCTGCAGGCCCGAGAAGATGTAGTTGCCGAGGCTGGTCTGGCCGACCGGGGTCGACAGGGTGGCGGCTCCTATGGTCCAGACGGCGGCGGTGCGCACCCCGGCCATGATCACCGGCGCGGCCAGCGGGGCCTCGACGCGGAAGAGCTTCTGGGCGGACGTCATGCCCACCCCGTCGGCGGCCTCGCGCACCGCCGGATCGACCCCGGTCAGGCCGGCGACGGCGTTCCGCAGGATCGGCAGCATCGAATAGAGGGTCAGGGCCAGCAGGGCCGGCAGGAAGCCGAGCGCCTGAAGCTTGAAGCCGAAGGTCTGCTGCGTGAAGCCGGAGAGGGCCAGCAGCAGGGGGTAGAAAAGAGCGAGCAGCGCCAGGCCCGGGATGGTCTGGACCAGACCCGCGAAGGTCACGGCGGGCCAGCGGATCAGGGGGCTGCGGGCGGCCAGAACGGCCAGCGGCAGGCTGATGAGAAGGCCGAGGCCAAGAGCGGCGGCGCTGAGCAGCACATGCTGGGACAGGTAGTCGGGCAGCAGGGCCCAGGCGGCGGCGACCTGCTCGTTCATGCCCCCGCTCCCATGAGGGCGGAGAGGGCGCGGGCCTGGCGGGCCGGGGTGTCGATGAGGGCGGCGACGGCGGGGTCGGGGTGACCGGCCAGAAGCTCGCGCGGACTGGCGTCGGCGAGGACCTTGCCGCCGGCCATGACCAGGATGCGGTCGGCCAGCAGCAGGGCCTCCTGTACGTCGTGGGTGACCATCAGGGTAGTCAGGCCGAGCCGGTCGTGCAGGCCTCGGGTGGACCGGCCGAGCGCCTCGCGGGTAATGGGGTCGAGGGCGCCGAAGGGTTCGTCCATCAGCAGGATGGCGGGCCTGGCCGCCAGGGCGCGGGCGACGCCGACCCGCTGGCGTTCGCCGCCGGAGAGCTGGTCAGGGCGGCGGTCGGCATAGGCCTGCGGCAGGCCGACGAGGTCGATGAGCTCGGCGACGCGGGCGGTGATCTGCGCCTCCGGCCATTTCAACAGGCGCGGGGTGATGGCGATGTTCTCGGCCACCTTCAGGTGCGGGAACAGGCCGACGCCCTGGAAGACGTAGCCGATGCGGCGGCGGAGCTGGACGGGGTCCTGGGCGGCGACGTCGGCGCCCTCGACGAGGACCTGGCCGGTCGAGGGTTCGACCAGCCGGTTGACCATCTTGGTCAGGGTCGTCTTGCCCGACCCGGAGGCGCCAACCACGGCGACGAACTGGCCGGCGGGAATGTCGAGGCTGACCCCCTCGACGGCGGCCTGGCCGGCGTAGGTCTTCGAGACGTCTCGGAACTGGATCAGCGGCGCGGCCATGGGCGGCAAGGTATCGTGGTTACCCGTTTTGCATAGAGGCGGCGCCAGTGTCGGTTATGGTGGCCCGATGACCGCCCTCTCCTCCCCGGCCACCGCGCGCAACAAGGACCACATCCTCGAGGTTCTGCGCGAGCATCTCCCAACGACCGGCCTCGTTGTCGAGATCGCCTCGGGAGCCGGCGAGCACGCCCTGCACATGGCCAGCCACCTGCCGGGCCTGACCTGGCAGCCGACGGATCCCGACCCTCAGGCCCTGGCCAGCATCGCCGCCTGGCGGGAACAGGGGCCGGCCAACCTTCTGGCGCCGCTCGAGCTCGACGCCAGCCGGCCGGACAGCTGGCCGGTCAACGCCGCCGACGCCGTGGTCTGCATCAACATGATCCACATCTCACCCTGGGCCGCCACCGAGGGCCTGTTCGCCGGCGCGGCCCGCATCCTCTCCACCGACGGCGCGCTGTTCACCTACGGCCCCTACCTCGAGGACGAGGTCGACACCGCCCCCTCCAACCTCGCCTTCGACGCCAGCCTGAAGAGCCGCAACCCGGCTTGGGGCATCCGCCGCCGGGAGGACATCGAAGCCCTGGCAGCGACCCACGGCCTGGCTCTGCACGCCCGCATCGCCATGCCGGCCAACAACCTCAGCCTTGTGTTCCGGCGTTCCGCGAACATGAACGGGAGATGACCAGAGCCGTTCAGGTTGGGCTCAAGTCGCGCCTGTCATAAGGGCTCCAACGTCGGGGCCACGGATGGTCCGAGAAACCCGCCGGGGAGATTAGACCATGAAGAAGTTCCTGATCGCCGCCGTCGCGCTGTCGGTCCTGGGTTCCGCCGGCGCCGCTGCGGCCCAGCCCTACGGCGGCAGCGGCTACGAACGCCGCAACGAACGTCGTGACGACCGCTACGACCGTCGGGACGACCGCCGCGATGACCGCTACGAGCGCCGCGATGACCGTCGCGACGACCGCTACGATCGCCGGGCCGACCGCCGCGAGAGCCGCTACGAGCGTCGCGCGGAACGCCGCTACAACGCCGGCCGCTACTACGCTCCCCGCGGCTATTACGCGGACCGCCGTTGGTCGCGTGGCCAGTACCTGCCGCCGGCCTACCGGGATCGCGGCTACTACGTCGACTACCGCGCCTATCGCCTGCCCCCGCCCCCGCGCGGCTACGGCTACTACCGTCATGGCGACGACGTCATCCTGACGGCCATCGCCACCGGCCTGATCGCCTCGGTGGTGTTCAACCTGTTCGACTAGAAATCGTTCTCTAGCGATGCGTAAGACGCCCCCGGAGCCCTCGCTCCGGGGGCGTTTCGCGTTCAGGGCAGCGCGCGTTCCATGAAGACGTCGGCCCGGGCGTAGGGCGTGTCGTTCGGCGGCAGGTCGACGAAACCCGAGGCGCGGTAGAGGCCGAGCGCCGGACCGAGGCTGGAGTTGGTCTCCAGGTAGAGGCGGCTCGCCCCCATGGCCGTGGCGGCGGCGATGCAGTGGTCCATCAGCAGGCGGCCAAGGCCCGTGCCGCGCGCCGCTTCCGACACCGTCATCTTGATCAGCTCGAAGCCGCCGCCATGGCTGTCGTCCAAGGCCAGCAGGCCGGCGCAGCCGATGGCGGTTCCCGCCTCGTCCTCGGCGATGAAGATGCGGCCGCCGCCGTTAATCACCCCGCCCATGGGATCGTCCAGCACCTTGGCGTCGGAGGGCTCCAGGGCGAAGTGCTTGCCGATCCAGGCCTCGTTGAGCGTCTTCCAGGCCTGAGCGTGACGGGGTTCGAAATCGACGATGCGCATGGCATGAAGCATGGGCGCCGTCCGCGCCGCTTTCAACCTTACGGAGCCGCCCCGTGGTCCATCCCGTCTACGCCGACCTGCCGACCACCATCTTCGAGGTGATGAGCGGGCTGGCGCGCGACACCGGGGCGATCAACCTGGGCCAGGGCTTTCCGGACGAGCCCGGCCCCCTCGCCGTGCGCGAGAAGGCGGCCTGGGAGGCGGTCAACGGCTACAACCAGTATCCGCCGATGCGGGGCCTGGCCGACCTGCGTGAGGCGGCGGCGCGGCACTATGCGAAGTTCCAGGGGCTGGACCTCGAGGGCCTAAGCGAAGTCACCGTCACCTCGGGCGCGACCGAGGCGCTGGCGGCGGCCTTCCTGTCGCTGATCTCGCCGGGCGACGAGGTGGTGCTGTTCCAGCCGCTGTACGACGCCTACCTGCCGATGGTGCGGCGTTGCGGCGGGGTTCCAAAGCTGGCGACGCTCAAGCCCCCGCACTTCCGGATCGACCGGGCCATGCTGGATGCGGTCTTCAGCCTGCGCACGAAGCTGGTGGTGCTCAACAACCCGGTCAATCCGGCCGCCACCCTGTGGGCCGACGAGGACTTGGCCCTGCTGGCGGAGTTTTGCGTTGCCCATGACGCCATCGCCGTCTGCGACGAGGTCTGGGAGCAGATCACCTTCGACGGACGCAGCTTCAAACCGCTGATGGCCTTCCCAGGCATGCGCGGGCGGACGGTGAAGATCGGCTCGGCGGGGAAGATGTTCGCCATGACCGGCTGGAAGGTCGGCTTTCTCTGCGCCGCGCCGGGATTGATGAAGGCGTTGGCGGGCGCCCACCAGTTCCTGACCTTCACCACGCCGCCGAACCTGCAGGCGGCGGTCGCCTGGGGTTTGGACAACAGCGCCGACTGGTTCGCGCGGATGCCACTCGATCTGCAGCGGTCGCGGGACCGGCTGGCGAGCGGGCTGGAGGCCGTGGGGTTCAAGGTCCTGCCGGCCGCGGGGACCTATTTCCTGAATGTAGATCTGGCGGCCTCGGGCATTGAGGAGCCTGACGCGGAATTCTGCATCCGCGCCGTGAAGGACTACGGCATCGCGGCGATCCCGATCAGCGCTTTTTACGAGACGGACGCCCCAACCAACCTGATCCGGCTTTGCTTCGCCAAACGTGACGAGACGCTCGATGCGGGCATCGAGCGTCTCTCGCGCGTCCGAAAGTGGGCGACGCTGGGCTAGATCGTCGCCCCGCCGTCCACGACCAGCGCCTGGCCGGTCATGAAGCTTCCCGCGTCGGAGGCCAGGTACACCGCCGCCCCGGCGATTTCGTCGGGCTCGCCGATGCGGCGCAGCGGCACCGGGTCGGTAGCGCGGCGCAGGGTTTCGGGGTTGGACCACAGGGCCTTGGCGAAGTCCGTCTTCACCAGCCCCGGCGCGATGCAGTTCACCCGGATGCCGTGCGGGCCGTACTCGTGGGCCAGGTTGCGGGCCAGCTGGAAGTCGGCGGCCTTGGAGACGTTGTAGGCGCCGATCACCGGGCTGCCGCGCAGGCCGCCGATGCTGGAGACGATGATCACCGAGCCGGCGCCGCGCTCCTTCATCTCGGGGATGCACATGCTGATCAGCCAGTGGTTGGCGATGACGTTGTTCTCGAGAATCTTGCGGAACTGGTCGTCCTCGATGCCGGCCATGGGACCATAGTAGGGGTTCGAGGCGGCGTTGCAGACGACGATGTCGACCTTGCCGAAGGCCTTGCGGGTCTCGTCGACCAGGCGCTGCAGATCTTCCTTGGAGGAGATGTTGGCCGGCACGGCGATGGCGCTGCCCGGATGCTTGGCGTTGATCTCGGCGGCGACCTCTTCGCAGGGGCCGGCCTTGCGCGAAGAGATGGTCACCTTGGCGCCGTGCTGGGCCATGCGCTCGGCGATGGCCTTGCCGATGCCCCGCGAGGAGCCGGTGATGACGGCGACCTTGCCGGTCAGGTCGAACAAAGTGCCAGCGGTCATGCGGGTTCCCTCTCAAACAGTTGTTTGAAGGCAACCTGACGGGCGGCTGGCGCTACGTCAAGCCGCGCCGCTGAAGCAGGCCGAACTCTCGCAGGGCCTCCGACTGTACGTCGGGAATGGAGCCGTCGGCGCGGGGCCCGACGTTGAGCAGCAGGTTGCCGCCGTCGGTCTTCACCTCGGCGTACAGTGACGCGATGTCCTGGGCCGTCATGTAGTCGGACGTAGCCTCGGCGGCGTTGTAGCCGAAGGCGAGTCCCAGGCCCCGGGTCGATTCCCACTTCACCCCCTTGAGGTGGGCGCCCGAGCCGTATTCGACCGTGCGGAAGTCGCAGTGAGGCGGGGGCGAGCCGCCGTTGAAGTGCACCCCGTTCTTCTGGATGCTGTCCTTGATCCGGTCGTTGAAGGCGGCGCAGGCGGCCGGGTCGCGCAGGCTTTCGAACAGGGGGGTGACCCCCAGCCAGCGGTCGTTGATCACCCCGTCGGGCACGACCGCATAGTAGTAGGCGAAGAGCTCCGGCAGGTCCTCGGCGCTCGGCCAGGCGATATCGTTCCACAGGACCGAGGGCTGGTAGCGGTCGATCAGTTCCTTGGCCTGGGCCAGGGCGTAGGCGCGGTAGTCGTCGCCGGTCGGGACGGCGGCGAACATCTCGCCCATGTTGCGGATCAGGCGGGGATGGGCCGTCCAGTCGAGGCCCCCCGAATAGTAGAGGCCAAACCGCATGCCGCGCTTTCGGACGGCGGCGGCCAGTTCGCCGACGAAGTCGCGCTGGCTGTTCCAGCCGGGCTTCCAGGGGTTGGGCACGTCGGTCGGCCACAGGCAGTAGCCGTCGTGGTGCTTGGTGACGAAGACCACGTAGCGGGCCCCGGCGGACTGGAAGAGATCGGCCCAGACCTCGGCGTCGAAGGCCTGGGAGGCCTCATCGAAGGGCGCTCGGAAGCTGTCATAGGGCGCATCGCCGTAGAGCTGTGCGTGGCGGATGGCGGTCGGGCTGGTCGGATCGCGCAGGGCGTTGTCGTACCATTCGGCATAGGGGCCGAGCACGAAGGCGCGGTCGTAGTCCGTGACGAACAGGTCGCTGATCGAGACGCCGGGCGGGGCGAAGGCGGGGATGGCGAACATGCCCCAGTGGATGAAGACGCCGAACTGCGGCTCGGCGTACCAGGCCGGCACGGGCCGACCCCTGAAGGCGCTGAAATCGGCCAATCCATCCTCCCGCGCAGGTCTGTATGCCCACGTTTGCGGTCAGCCTAGGCAGCGAAACGGGCGCCTACAATGCGGTTCCCCAAGGTCCACCGCCGAAAAAAGTCAGGCGCATTTGGGCCAGCCGCCCATGTCGAGGTGGAAGTGGTTGGCGTGCTCGGCGTTGTAGTCGGGGCTGAGCACGGTCAGGAACACCTTGCAGGCCCCGTCTCGCACCCGGTGCAGGAACCGGCCCTTGGGGCCGGGATCGTTCCAGTCGTTCTGTACACTGACGACCGTGCCGTCGGCGAGGCGGAAGCCGGCGATGTCGATGGCGTTGGCCAGGGCATGCTCGCTGACCGGCCCCTCGGTCTGGCCATAGATGCGGCGGCAGCTGTAGCTGCCGTAGTGGTCGATGCCGATCACCGCCTGGTCGAACTCGGCGAAGGCGGCGGCCTGCACCACCTGCCGTTCCCAGAGGGCGACGGCGAGGGCTTCCTTGCAGGTCATGGCGGCGTCAGCGGGCTTCAGCGGGGCCATCCCTGCGCGAATCTGCAGGGCGTCCTGGACGACGCACCAGCTATTGGAACTGGGCGGCGCCTCGGCATAGTCGATGCCCCCGGCCCGCAGGATGGCGCGGCAGGCGGCCGGGTCAGCGCCGGCCCGGGCGGCCTTGACCTTGGTGGCGGCGCCGACAGGGTCGACCAGGGTCAGTTTCTTCCACGGCAGGTGCTGGCCGGGAATGGCGCGATCGGCCACAAGGCCCATGATTCCGACCAGAACCCACAGCAGCACGAAGCCCACGACCCGCGCCGCCAGGGTCTGGCGACGGGCGTGGTGGACGATATGCGGCTTGTCCGGGTGGGGTACGCGGTATCCGGCCATGGGCTTACAAGGTTGACGGCGAAGGCGGCCATAGCATGACGCCGACCGTTGTTCACCCTCGCGCAATCAGCGGCAGATCGGCCAGCGGCCTGTATCCAGATGGTAGTGGTCGGCGTGGGCGGCGTTGTAGTCAGGCGTCAGGGTCGTGCCGAACAGCCGGCAGGAGCCGGCCTTCACCGCGCGTAGGAACTGTCCCTTGGGCCCGGGATCGCGGTAGTCGCTCACCACCGAGACATGGCCGCCGCCCTTGAGCCGGAAGCCGACCACATCGAGGGCCGAGGCGGTGGCGTGGTTGCTCGGCCGGGCGCCCTCCCGGCTGTACATCGTGCGGCAGGCGTAGGTCCCGACGTGTTCAACCCGGGCCAGATCGGCGCCGAGGGTCCGGCGCGCGGCGGGCTCGACCACATGGTGGCGCCAGACGGCATAGTTCAGCGCCAGGTCACAGCGCATGACCGGCGCGGCGGGCGCCAGGCCGGGACCGGTCAGCTTGAGGCTGTTGGCCGTCGAGCAGAAGCCCGCTGTCCGGTCCGGCGCCTCGGTGAAGGTCAGGCCGGCGTCGTCGAGGGCCCGGCGACAGCGGACGGGGTCGGCGCCGATGCGGTCCAGCTTCCATTTCGTTGCCAGCCCGACAGGATGGCTCATCGAGAATGGCTTCCACGGCAGGTCCTGCGGCGCGGCCGTGCGGTCGATCCAGGCGAAGGCCAGCAGGGCCGCCAGGATCAGCTCCAGTCCGATCGCCGCCACGGCCGCCAGCGCCCTCTGCGAAGGCGTGACGGGCGGCAGGGACGGCAGCTTCAGACGCATGACGCAGACTAGAACACCTCAGATGCAGTTTCGGCGGAGAGGGCGTGCGCCTTGACCGCTGGCCGGCGCCCGCCCAAATCATCGGGCATGGCCTCAGAGACCGCGCCCCCAGACAAGACCGCAGCGCCTGGCTGGCGGGAGATTTTGGCGCCGCAGTATCTGACCCGCTTCCTGTTCCTGTGCCTGGGCGTCTGGCTGAACGCCGCCGACAGCCTGGTAACGGTGACCATCACCCCCAGCATCGCGCAGGACATCGGCGGGTTCCGCTATTTCGCCTGGAGCGTGGCAGCCTTCCTGCTGGCCTCGATCCTGTCGGGGGCGGTGTCGGGGCGGCTCAGCTTGAGGCTTGGCCTGCGCGGGGCCCTGACCGCCTCGGCCATCGTCTATGCCGCCGGCTGCGCGATGAGCGCGGCCGCCCCCAGCTTCCTGGTCTTCGTGGCCGGGCGGCTGGTCCAGGGCTTTGGGGCCGGCGCCATCATGGCCCTCTGCTATGTGGCCACCACGGCCCTGTTTCCGGAACGGCTGTGGGCTCGGGTGTTCGGGGCCATCGCCGGGGTCTGGGGGATCGCCACCATCCTGGGACCGCTGCTCGGCGGCCTGCTGGCTGGGCCCGGGCTGTGGCGCTGGACCTTCTGGCTGTTCGCCGCCCAGGCCCTGGTCTTCATCCTCGCCGCCCTGACCATGATCGCCCGGCAACCGAAAACCGAGGCCGCGCCCGAGCCCATCGCCTGGGGCCAGCTGCTGGCCCTGACCCTGTCGGTCAGCGGCATTGCCGTGGCGGGCGTGGCCGGGTCGCCCTGGCTGTCGCTGGGCCTCGGCCTGGCGGGCGCCGGCGCCCTGGCCTGGATGATCGCGGTCAACGGGCGCACTCCGGGCGCGCTGCTGCCCCGCGCCATCGGCGACCTGACCAGCGTCGCCGCCGCGGGCTATCTGATGATCTTCGCCTTCGAAGCGGCCTCCATCGCCTTCACCGTCTATGGCCCGGCGATGATCCAGGCCCGCCACCACGTCAGTCCGCTGGTCGCCGGTTATGTGATCACCGCCATCGCCGGCGGCTGGACCCTGACCGCCCTGGCTGTGGCCGGAGTGCAGAACCGGGACGGGACGATGATCCGGCTGGGGGCCGGGGTGCTGATGGCCGGCATCGCCTTCAGCATCTGGGCGATCCCCCGAGGCGGCCTGATCGCCATCACGGCGGGAATGTTGCTGATCGGGGCCGGTTTCGGGCTCAGCTGGGCCTTCGCCACCCGGCGGATCCTGTCGGGACTCGATGAGGAGCAGCAGGCGCTGGCCAGCTCGGCGGTGCCGACGGCCCAGTTGATCGGCGGCGCGGTCGGCTCGGCGGCGGTCGGGGCGGCGGCCAATGCCCTGGGCTTCGGGGAAGGGATCGATCCGGCCGTGGCGGCGACGCAGGGCCTGTGGCTCTACGCGGCTTTCGCCCCGCTGGGCCTCATCGGCCTGTGGGCCGCCTGGCGGCTGGGGCGCTAGCGCAGGAAGGGCGTCGGCCGGCCGCACGACAGCCGCCGCCAGACCCATTCCAGCGGACCGTAGTGAAAGCCCGTCAACCACAGGCGGGACAGGATCAGCTGCGCCGCCCAGACACAGACCACGACGCCGAGCAGCGCCGCCTCGTCCAGCCGGCCGTAGAGGCCAAGACCCCGGCCACCCCAGAACAGTCCGGTCATGACCAGCGACTGACCGATGTAGTTGCTGAACGCCATCCGCCCGACCGGGGCCAGCCATCGCGCCGCCGCCCCCTGACGCCGGCAGACCAGCACCACGACGCCCAGATAGCCGAGCGCCACCACCGGGGCCGCGAAGGTGTTGATGACCCAGGCCCGGTCATAGGCCGCGTCGTCCTGAAAGCCGCTAAAGGCGTATTGCAGGTTGGGCACCGCCACGGCCACGGCCGCCAGCAGGCCGGCGGCGATGCACCAGCGGTAAAAGCCGTCGCTGCGCCGGCCCTGCAGCACCCCGGCCTTGAGCAGGGCCATGCCGACCAGCATCAGGCCGGTGGTGATGAAGCCGTAGGTGAACAGGCTGCTCCAGAAGCCGACGGACCAGCTCCCCAGGTTGGCGGCCTGCGTCTGGGCCAGATCACCGCGGAACCGTTCCAGCTTCCCGGCAAGCTCGGCTGCGGTCGGGTCGTCGGCCGGCCAGCTGATCATGGCGTCGATCAGTTCGAGGCCGCCGGTCACCGCCATCAGCGCCAGGCCCACGAGCAGCAGCCAGCGCGGCGACCGATGGCGCATGCGCAGGGCCAGAAGACCCCACAGCGCATAGCTGAGCAGGATGTCGCCCCACCAGACCAGGGCGCCGTGGACCAGACCGAAGACCAGCAGCCAGCCGAGCCGGCGCCTCAGGACCGCATTGCGTCCGGGCTCGTCGCCTTCACCGCCGACCAGCAGTAGCGAGGCTCCGAACAGGGCGCTGAAGATGGTCACGAACTTGCCGGTGAACAGGATTTCCACGGCCAGCCAGGCGGCGACGTCCCAGGGCGCGACCGACCCGGTCAGCGACGGCTCTCCGGCCAGATAGACCGGTTGAGCCGTGACGCCGATGTTGACCGCCAGAATGCCCAGCACGGCGGCGCCGCGCAGCACGTCGACTTCGGCGATCCGCCCGGTGTTGGAGGTCATCGGTCTGGCGTGCTTCAGGCGAACAGCGCGGCGCGCGGCTCGGGCCGCTCGATGATCACCTGCGGCGCGAGCTCTTCGACCCTGGCCAGAAACTCACTGACGGAGATGCCGGCATCGCTCACCGACAACCTCCGCGCCGGACCGAGGGCCGCGCCGGTGTTGAGATAGAGATAGACGTTCCGGTCGGACGGACCGTGGCCGGCCCCGATCTTCTCGATCTGGCTCCAGGGGATATCGCCGTAGGCGCAGTAGAGACCGTCGGCGTCGACGACCAGGACCGGCCTGGCGCTGAAGGCCGACAACAGCATCGGCAGGAACACCCAACCGACGCCAAGGATGAACAGCAGGCTGACCGCCAGACGCGCCCAGTCAGCCTGGTAGAAGGCCTGGAAGGCCATGCCGACAAATCCGGTGGCGAGCCAGAGCGCGCCGCCGGCGATCAGGAGCACCGGCGGGCGGCTGACGATCGGCTCGGCCCAGCCGTAGCCGCCCTCGATCCGCAGCCGGATCACCCCTTGCCAGGGCAGGCGGTCGAGGACCTCGGTGAAGGCCAGCAGCACGCCGAGGCCGAGACAGAGGCCGGCCCCGGCCATGCCCTGCCAGTTGCCGGGCCAGACCACGAACTCGAGCCGTCCCTGGCCATTCCTGAGGTACTCCCAGCCGACGAACAGGAGAGCGGGGATAAGGAACCGGGGCAGCGTCTTGAGGAAGCCCGGCTTCCCGGGTTGGGCGGCGGCCTCAGTCATGGTCAGGCGGCGCTGAAGTCGGCCATGCGGGAGGCCGGCGAGGTGACCTCGACGTGCGGTGCGAACTCCGACACCTTGGCCAGGAAGCTGCGCACCGGAATGCCGGCTGCGGCGAGGTTGAGGGTGTGGGCCGGTCCGATCACGCCGTCCTTGCCATGCTCGTACATGGTCAGCTCACGGGCCTCCAGCCGCCCGCCGACCGACAGGCGCTCGATGCGGTCCCAGTTGACGTCCCCGCCCGGCATGCCCACGCCCCGAAAGCCCTCGCTGTCGATGGTCAGGACCACCTTGCCGCTGACGGCGTTGGCGAAGACCAGCAGGGCGATGTAGCCAAAGGCCGCGATGATCAGGCCTGAAACCGCGACCCGCCCCCAGTCCTGATGCTGCCAGGCCGCGTAGGGCAGGAAGACGATCCGATAGCCGATGAGGAAGAAGCCGAGATTGCCGAGCCCCTCCAGTCGGGAGCGGATCGAGCGACGCCAAGCGTAGCCTTCGGGAACCTCCACCGGCAGCGGGCCATGCCAGTTGAACTGGTCCATGGCCGAACTGCTGGCCAGGAAGACGACGACCACGAAGATGCCCAGGACTACCAGTCTCATCGTGAGCCTGAAGTCCTCCGGCTCGGCGTCGTAGGGCGTGGTGGTGATGTACCAGATCGCGGCCCCGATCAGGCCGAAGAACACGGCGGCCTTGGCCCAGCCGAGGATTTCGCGCAGCCAGTCGGCAGGGGTCCTGTTCATGGCCTTCAGCCTATCACCCCTCCGCGCGGCGCCTAGCGGGCTTCGGCGAGTGCGCTCTCTTCCACAACCCTGACCACGTCGCCCATGATCTCGGTGAGCTTGAAGTCCTTGGGGGTGTAGACCCGGCGCACGCCCATCTGTTTCAGGATCAGCTCATCCTCCGGCGGGATGATGCCGCCGACGACGACGGGGATGTCGCCGAGGCCCTCGGCCCGCATCAGCCGGACGACCTCCTGCACCAGGTCGAGGTGCGAGCCCGAGAGGATGGAGAGGCCGACGACGTGGGCGTTGGAGGCGCGGGCGCTGCGCACGATCTCTTCCGGCGTCGATCGGATGCCGTCATAGACCACGTCCATGCCGACGGCGCGGGCGCGGGTGGCGATCTGTTCGGCGCCGTTGCTGTGGCCGTCGAGGCCCGGCTTGCCGATCAGGTAGGTCAGGGGCCGGCCGAGCACGACCGAGACGCGGGCGACCTCGGCCTTGACCGCCTCGATGTCTTCAGCCTCGCCGGTCGAGACCGTCATGGCCACGCCGGTGGGTCCCCGGTATTCGCCGAACACCTCGCGCAGGGCGAAGCTCCATTCGCCGGTGGTGACCCCGGCCCGGGCGGCGGCGATGGAGGCCTCCATCACATTGCGGCCTTCGGCGGCGGCTTCCTTCAGTGTACGGAGCGCCTCGTCGGCGGCCTGATCGCGCTCGGCCCGCCAGGCTTTCAGCTTGCCGACGACCTCGGCCTCGAGGCGCGGATCGACGGTTTCGATGGAGCCCTCGCCGGCCGACAGCGGGCTCTCCTCGGTGTCGGTCCAGCGGTTGACGCCGACCACGGTCATGTCGCCGGTCTCGATACCCCGGAAGCGCATCGCGTTCGATTTGACCAGCTGTTCCTTCATGTAGCCGATGGCCGCAGAGGCGCCGCCCATGGCGTCGATCCTCGCCAGTTCGGCGAGGGCGCCGCCCTTCAACTCATTGACCTTGGCCTCGACGACATAGCTGCCGGCGAACAGGTCCTCGTATTCGAGCAGGTCGGTCTCGTAGGCCAGCACCTGCTGCATGCGCAGAGACCATTGTTGGTCCCAGGGACGCGGCAGGCCCAGCGCCTCGTTCCAGGCGGGCAGTTGCAGGGCGCGGCAGCGGGCATCCTTGCTGAGGGTGACGGCCAGAGCCTCGAGCAGGATGCGGTAGGGATTGTTCTCGGGCTGCTGTTCGGTGAGGCCCAGGCTGTTGACCTGCACCCCGTAGCGGAAACGGCGGGCCTTGGGGTCCTGGACACCGTAGCGGTCCTTCAGGATCTCGTCCCACAGCTGGGTGAAGCTGCGCATCTTGCACAGCTCGGTGACGAAGCGGACGCCGGCGTTGACGAAGAAGCTGATCCGCGAGGCGACGATCTCGAAGTCGGCTTCCGGCACCTGGCCGCCGGCCCGCACCGTGTCGAGCACCGAGATGGCGGTGGCCAGGGCATAGGCCAGCTCCTGCTCCGGCGTCGCACCGGCCTCCTGCAGGTGGTAGCTGCAGACGTTGATCGGGTTCCACTTCGGCGTTTCGCGATAGCACCAGGCCACCATGTCGCCGATGAGCTTGAGGCTCGGCTCGGGCGGGAAGATGTAGGTGCCGCGCGACAGGTATTCCTTGATCAGGTCGTTCTGGGTGGTGCCCTGCAGCTTGCCTCGGTCCGCGCCCTGCTCGTCGGCCAGCGCCACATACATGGCCAGCAGCCAGGCGGCCGGGGCATTGATGGTCATCGAGGTGTTCATGCGGCCCAGCGGGATCGCCTCGAACAGGGTGCGCATGTCGCCCAGATGGCCGACGGGCACGCCCACCTTGCCCACCTCGCCCCGCGCCAGGATGTGGTCGGCGTCATAGCCCGTCTGGGTCGGAAGATCGAAGGCCACCGACAGGCCGGTCTGCCCGGCGGCCAGGTTCTTCCGGTACAGGGCGTTCGACTTGGCCGCCGTCGAGTGGCCCGCATAGGTGCGGAAGATCCACGGGGCGTCGGGGGCGTGCTGGAAAGGCGTCTGGCTCATCGGGGCCGGATCATGAGCGCCGGCTTTGTGCGGCGCAACATTTTTGCCGTGTCATGCCCCAGCAATCGCGCGGGCCTCGACCTCCTCATCGAAATCAATGTGCAGCGCCAATACGGCGCCGCGGGCGCGCAGGCCGCGTACGAGGATCGATGCCAGCTCGAGATATTCCTCCAGTCCGGCCTCTTCCGCGGCCGGCTCGATGTAGATGCTCACCTGTCCGGCAAACACCGAGCCAAAAGTCCCCTCGACATCAACCCCCAGTTCGAAATTCCCGACACTGACATCTTTTCCGGCTCGAACCGCGAACAGGTCCGCGATCACCTCATAGACCTCTCCCAAAGTCAGCCCGCCTTCCTCGATGTAGATTCGGCCGCCTGCGTCGATCATCGCCGGCCGAACTCCGGCGTCCGTTTGGCGGCGAAGGCCTGCAGGGCCGCCTGATGATCCTCGCTGTGGAACAGGGCCGCGAGTTCGGCGCGTTCGTCGAAGGGGCGGCCGACGACGCGTTTGACGGCCTCGACCGACAGTGGCGCTCGGCTGGCGATGCGGTCGGCGAGGGCCAGGGCGTCCTTGACCACGCTCCTGTGCAGGCCGGTGACCAGGCCCCGGATCAGGGCGGTCTCGGCGTCGACCGGGGCGCCGGTCAGCAGCATGGCCTTGGCCGGGCCTTCGCCGATCAGGCGGGGCAGGCGCCTGACCGAGGCCATCAGGCCGACGTTGACCCCCGAGGCGGTGAAGATGGCGTCCGGGCTGGAGAGTCGGATGTCGCAGGCCAGGGCCAGCTCCAGACCGCCGCCGAGGCAGAAGCCGTTTATGGCGGCGATGACCGGCGCGCGGGCCGCCTCGACGCGGTTCATCAGGGCGTTGAAGTGGTGGATGGCCTCGAGCCCGGCGTCGCCCCGGCCCGCCGCCTCGATCAGATCGTCGCCGGCGCAGAAGGCCTGGCCCCGGCCGGTCAGGACGGTGCAGCGCACGGCCAGGTCGGCGTCGGCGGCGTCGAGGGCGGCGGCGAGCTCGGCCCGGGCGGCCATACCCAGCGCATTGACCGGCGGTTGATCCAGTTCGAGCAGCAGGACAGCGGGCGAGGGCCTTGAAACGTGCAGGGTCATGGCGTCCATCCATGCGGTCCGGCGCGGGTCCTGTAAATCCGGGCTGGTCCAAAGTCCCTCACCGCCCTAGATGCCAAGGCTTCCGGAGACGTTCATGGCCGACCTTGCCGTCTACTACGAGCACCCTGAGTGGTTTCGCCCGCTGTTCGCGGCTCTGGACCGGCGCGGCCTCGACTGGACCGCCATCCCGATCCAGGACCATGTCTTCGATCCCGGCGACCTCTCCGCTCCGGCCCCGGTGATCCTCAACCGCCTGGCGATGAGCAGTTTCCTGCGCCAGGACGAGCACGCCCTGTTCTACAGCCAGGCGGTGCTGGCCCACTGGGAACTGGCCGGCGCCCGCGTCATCAACGGCGCCGCCGCCATGGCCATCGACACCAACAAGGCCCGCCAGCTTTCCCTGTTCAACAAACTGGGCCTGGCCATTCCCAGGACCCGCGCCGTCCACCGCCAGGAAGACATCGTCCGCGTCGCCTCCGACTTCGACTTCCCGCTGATCGTCAAACCCAACATCGGCGGCTCGGGCAGCGGGGTGACCCGATATGACAGCCTTGAGGAGCTGGCTTCCTTTGCCGGGACCCTGCCGGTCGGCGTCGATGGCGTCACCCTGGTGCAGGACTATGTGCCGGCCGACAGCGCCCGGGTGATCCGCTGCGAGATCCTGGCCGGGCGGTTCCTCTACGCCATCGCCCTGAACGGCGCCGGTTCGACCTTCGACCTCTGCCCGGCCGACGTCTGCATGGTCGACAAGCCATCGATCACCATCGAGGCCTACACACCGCCGGCCGACATCATTGCCGCCGTCGAGGCCGTGGCGGCGGCCGGTCACCTCGATATCTGCGGCGTTGAGTACATGATCGACGAGCGCGATGGCCAGGCGCGGTTCTACGACATCAACGCCCTGTCCAACTTCGTCGCCGACCCGATCAATGTGCTGGGCTATGACCCGCATGAGAACCTCGTCGACTTCCTGCTCGCCGAGATCGCCAGTCAGAAGGTGGATGCGGCATGAGGTACGGCTTCTGGGCTCCCGTTTTCGGCGGCTGGCTGCGCAATGTGCCCGACGAGGGCATGAGCGCGACCTGGGACTACATGAGCCGCCTGTGCCGGCGGGCCGAGGAGATCGGCTACGACCTGACCCTGGTCGCCGAGCTGAACCTCAACGACATCAAGGGAACCGACCAGCCGGCCCTCGACGCCTGGTCGACGGCGGCGGCGCTGGCGGCGGTGACCTCGAAGCTGGAACTGATGGTGGCGGTGCGGCCGAACTTCCACCACCCGGCCCTGTTCGCCAAACAGGCGGCCAACATCGACAACATCAGCGGCGGCCGGCTGGCGCTCAACGTCGTCTCTTCCTGGTGGGCGGAAGAAGCCAAAAGCTACGGGCTGCAGTTCGACCAGCATGACGACCGCTACGCCCGCACCACCGAATGGCTGACCGTGGTCGATGGCCTGTGGAGCCAGACGCCGTTCACCCACCATGGCGAACGCTACCAGCTGGAAAACGCCATCTGTGAGCCCAAGCCCGTGTCGCGGCCCCGGCCGGTGATCTATGCCGGCGGCGAATCGGAGGCGGCCAAGACCCTGATCGCCCGCCACTGCGACGCCTATGTCATGCACGGCGACGCGCCCGAAGACATCGCCCCGAAGATCGCCGACATGAAGGCCCGCCGCGAAGCGATGAGCCTGCCCCCCATGCAGTACGGCATGGCCGCCTACGCCATCGTCCGCGACACCGAGGAAGAGGCGCTGGCCGAGCAGGCGCGGATCACGACGCTTGATCCCCAGGCGCCGGGCTTCGCCAACTTCGACCAGTGGATCGCCGGCACCGAGCTGGAGCGGGAGCTGAAGATCCAGGAGTACAGCGTTTCCAACCGCGGCCTGAGGCCCGGGCTGGTCGGGACACCGGCGCAGGTCAAGGCGCGGGTCGCCGAGTTCGAGGCGGCGGGGCTGGACCTGCTGCTGCTCCAGATGAGCCCGCAGCTCGAGGAGATGGAGCGGTTCTCGGCGGCGGTCATTCAGTAGAAGGCCTTTGCTGCGGCGCACAAGAATCTGCTTGCCAGCTTTTCGGCGGCGCCACACGATCCCCCGATCAAGATTGCACGGCGGGCCTCATCGGAACGGACGGGGCGCTGCCGCATTGCAGCAGGAACGCCACGGGGACCCGCCGATGACCACCGAAACCCTCGACAAGACCGAGCTGAAGGACCTGTACGAGATCGGCGAGATCCCGCCGCTGGGTCACGTGCCGTCAAAGATGTACGCCTGGGCCATCCGCAAGGAGCGGCATGGCTCGCCGTCGAGCGCGATGCAGGTCGAGGTGGTCCCGACCTGGGAGATCGGCGAGGACGAGGTTCTGGTTCTCGTGATGGCCGCCGGGGTCAACTACAACGGCGTCTGGGCCGCCCTCGGCACCCCGGTCAGCCCCTTCGACGGCCACAAGAATGCGATCCACGTCGCCGGGTCGGACGCCTCCGGCATCGTCTACAAGATCGGCGCCAAGGTGAAGCGCTGGAAGGTCGGCGACGAAGTGGTCGTCCATTGTAACCAGGACGATGGCGACGACGAGGAATGCAACGGCGGCGACCCGATGTTCTCCTCCAGCCAGCGCATCTGGGGCTACGAGACCCCGGACGGCAGTTTCGCCCAGTTCTGCCGGGTGCAGTCGCGCCAGCTGATGCCGCGCCCACGTCACCTGACCTGGGAAGAGAGCGCCTGCTACACCCTGACCCTCGCCACCGCCTACCGCATGCTGTTCGGCCACAAGCCGCATGAGCTGAAGCCCGGCCAGAACGTCCTGGTCTGGGGCGCCTCGGGCGGCCTCGGCGTCTTCGCCACCCAGCTGGCCGCCGTCGCAGGCGCAAACGCCATCGGCGTCGTCTCCAGCGAGGACAAGGTCGACTACGTGCTCAGCCAGGGCGCCAAGGCGGTTCTGAACCGCAACGACTTCAACTGCTGGGGGCAGCTGCCGACGGTCAACGGTCCCGAGTTCGACGACTACATGAAGGAAAGCCGCAAGTTCGGTAAGGCGATCTGGAACATCACCGGCAAGCGCGACGTCGACATGGTGTTCGAGCATCCCGGCGAAGCGACCTTCCCGGTGTCGGTCTTCCTGGTGAAGCGGGGCGGCATGGTGGTGATCTGCGCCGGCACCACCGGCTACAACCTGACCATGGACGCCCGCTTCCTGTGGATGCGCCAGAAGCGAGTCCAGGGCAGCCACTTCGCCAACCTGGCCCAGGCCAGCGCCGCCAACCAGCTGGTCATCGACCGCCGCGTCGACCCGGCCCTGTCGGAGGTGTTCACCTGGGACGCCATCCCCGATGCGCACGAGAAGATGCTGGCCAACAAGCACCCGCCCGGCAACATGGCCGTACTGGTCTGCGCCCAGAAGCCGGGCCTGCGGACCTTCGAGGAAGTGCAGGAGCTGAGCGCGCCGCTGTAGGCGTTAAGCCTTCTTCCCCCACACCGTCAGCGACAGCGCCGCCAGGCCGGCGACGGCGACGATCGGCACGGTGGCCATCACCACGTCGCCGCTGGTCGCCCCGCCGGTCAGCAGCGTCCCGGCCACCAGCGGGCCGAACACCGAGCCGAGGCGCCCGGCCGAGACCGCCGCCCCGACGCCGACGCCGCGCACCTTCTCGCCATAGTGCTGCGGCGCCAGGGCGTAGAGGCCGAACTGGCCGGCCATGATCAGGAAGCCGGCGGCGAAGCCGAACAGGGCCAGGGCCGGGGCTCCGGTCAATCCCGACAGGACGATCAGCACCAGCATCAGCAGCAGGAAGATGCCGAGGAAGGGCCGCCTGGCCCCCATCCGGTCAATGGCCCAGCCGGCGAACAGCCCGCCCAGCGCGCCGCCGATGTTGAACAGGGTCATGATCCCGGCCGTATCCTTGGGCGCGACGCCGCGCTGGCCCAGCAGGATCGGCAGCCAGTTGAGGAACAGGTGCAGCACCAGGGCGATGGCCGCGAAGCTGAGCCAGAGGGAGACGGTGGTCGCCACCCGCTCGCGGCCGAACAGGGCATGCAGGGAATCACCGCTCAGGACGTCGTCGGCCGACTTGGCCTTGGTTTCCGGCAGCAGGAAGTACAGCAGAACGGCGAGGGCGATGGGCGCCGCCCCGCCGACGATGAAGATCAGCCGCCAATCGGCCTGGGCTGCGTCCGTGCGCGCCAGCAAGCCGACCAGAGCGCCGCCCAGCGGCATGCCGGCGGTGACCAGGCCAACGGTCAGGGCCTTGCGCTTCTCCCCCGCCAGCTCCGAGGACATGGCCAGCAGCATCGGCATGGCCCCGCCCAGACCCACCCCGCAGAGGAAGCGGATCAGCAGCAGCCCATCGAGATTGGGCGCCCAGGCCGTCGCCAGGCTGAACAGGCCGTAGACCAGCACCGAGGCCAGCAGGACCGGCTTGCGGCCCAGCCGGTCGGCGAAGGGGCCGGCCATCAGGGCGCCGATGAACAGGCCGAACGGACTGGCGCTGAACGCCGTCCCCGCCTGCGCCGGTGACAGCCCCATGTCGGGAACCATCTTCGGCGCCGCCACCCCCATGGAGGCGATGTCGAACCCCTCCAGCATGGCCGCCAGCAGGCAGAGGCCAATGGCGATCCAGGGCGTGGTTGATTTGGTCATGAACGGTCTCCCCGGCGGGCAGACTGGCGCCCCGCCTATCGAAGCGGCAACCCATTATATCGCGGCCGCCCGACCCACAGAAAAGGCGAGGTCCCGGAGGGGTGGCAAAAAGCGCGCGAAATCCCTTGCGCTGTAGGCTTTTCGGTTGGTCCGACCGGCGTGAATGCAGGGCGGGGCGTAGGTCAGGGCGTTGGCCGGAACGCGGGGTTTGTGGGTCGATCTGTGTCCGCGGTGGAGACGCCGTGAGGCGCCCGATCCGCCGCTCGCCTTTTGCGTCGATGAATTTTACCCAGGCATAATTGTCCGGATGGCCGCTGCGCACGGATTTGCCGTGATCACGATCGCCCTGCCCGCTGACCCCGGCGATTGGCCGAAACTCTGTCCGGACAGGTTTTCGCCGCCGTCCGGACAGGGGTTTGCTGGCGTTGGGACGAGGCGGCGGCTGTGGTGACGGGGCAACCCGGAGCCCCCCGTGACAGATACCCCTGAAACCCCCAGGCCGACCCTTCTGGCCGACGCGCTCGACATCCTGCGCACCGTGGCCATCGCCCTCGGCCTGGCCCTCGTGTTCCGCATCGTCGCCTGGCAGCCCTACACCATCCCCTCCTCGTCGATGGAGCCGGGGCTGGTGACCGGTGACTACATCGTGGTCTCCAAGTTCGCCTATGGCTGGAGCCGGGCCTCCCTTCCCTTCGCGCCGCCGCTGTTCGAGGGGCGGGTGCTGGGCAAGGGGCCGCAGCGCGGCGAGGTGGTGGTGTTCCGGGATCGGCTGGACCAGGGCAAGACCCTGATCAAACGGGTCGTCGGCCTGCCCGGCGACCGGGTGCGGGTCACGGGCGGTGTGGTCAGCGTCAACGGCGTGGCGATCCCGCGCACGAACCTGGGGCCGGCGGCGGACAAGGACGACCCGGACGTCCATCCGCTGCGCTTCGACGAGCGCCTGCCGGAGGGGCGGACCTACGCCACCTTCGATCGCGGCCCGGGGGCGCCGGGCGATGACACCGGGGTCCATATCGTGCCCGAAGGCAGCTACTTCATGATGGGCGACAACCGCGACAACTCGCTCGACAGCCGTTGGCCGCCGGCGGCAGGCGGGGTCGGGTTCGTGGCGGCGCAGGACATCGTCGGCCGGGCGGACCTGGTGCTGGCCTCGTGGAACCCCGGCGCGGGCCTTCTCAAGCCCTGGACCTGGCTGGACCTGCAGTGGGACCGGTTCTTCAAGCCGATCCGCTGAGGATCAAGCCTGCGCGCCCTTGTGGAACTCAGCTGGGCTCAGCACCCCGTCGTGGTTGGCGTCGCAGGCGTCGAAGGCGCGGCGTTGCAGTTGACGGGTCAGGGCCGGATCGGCCCTAAACTTCAGCCCACCGGCTTCGACACGCACCGGGGCGGCGGCGAACTCGCGGAAGGCCAGGGATCCGTTGCGGTCCTTGTCGAGGCTGGCGAAGCTGGGGCCCGCGACGGCGGCCGCGAGAGACGGCAGGGCGCCGGCGCCGACCCCGAGCAACACGGCCGCCCCGGCGATGGCGCGGACACGGCGTCCCCAGACGGGGGCCGCCCTGGCGGTCAGCCGGGCGTCGATATCGGCGCGCAGGGCCTCGCTGGCGGTGACGCCGTCGCGGCGGCAGCGGTCCATGAAGGCGGTCTTGGTCTCGTAGGGGAGACGGATTTCGAGGGTTTCGCTCTTCTTGGGGGCGCGGGTCATTTGCAGGGCCTCAGCAATGTTCCGGCGATAGAAGGGCCGAAACCTGCGCACCTCAAGTGAACTTGTGGTAAGGGCGGCGCCTTCTCTCTGCCGCCCTTTGCCGACATAAGCCGAACCATGAAGTTTCTCGACCAGTGCAAGATCTATATCCGCTCCGGCAACGGCGGCGGCGGCGCTGTGTCGTTCCGGCGCGAGAAGTACATCGAGTACGGCGGTCCGGACGGCGGTGACGGCGGGCGCGGCGGCGATGTCTGGGCGGTGGCGGTCGAGGGACTGAACACCCTGATCGACTATCGCTACCAGCAGCATTTCAAGGCCGACACCGGCATCCACGGCATGGGCCGCAACCGCCACGGCGCGGCCGGCGAGGACGTCATCCTGAAGGTCCCCGTGGGCACCCAGATCCTCGAAGAGGACAAGGAAACCCTGATCGCCGACATGGACGAGGCGGGCATGCGCGTCCTGCTGGCCAAGGGCGGCAACGGCGGCTGGGGCAACGACCGCTTCAAGGGCCCGATCAACCAGGCGCCGACCCACGCCAACCCCGGCCAGGAGGGCGAGGAGAAGACCATCTGGCTTCGCCTCAAGCTGATCGCCGACGCCGGTCTCGTCGGCCTGCCCAACGCCGGCAAGTCGACCTTCCTCGCCGCCGCAAGCGCGGCAAGACCGAAGATCGCCGACTATCCCTTCACCACCCTGGCCCCGAACCTGGGCATGGTCGATCTGTCGGTCGGCGAGCGCTTTGTGCTGGCCGACATCCCGGGACTGATCGAAGGGGCCTCGGAAGGCCAGGGGCTGGGCACCCGCTTCCTCGGCCACGTCGAGCGCACGGCCGTGCTGATCCATCTGGTCGACATCACCCAGGACGACATCGTCGGCGCCTGGAAGACGGTGCGCACCGAGCTGGAGGCCTATGGCGAGGGCCTGGGCGAGCGCAACGAGATCGTCGCCCTGTCGAAGATCGACGCGGTGGACGCCGAGACCGCCCAGTGGCGTGTCGATGAGTTCCGCGAGGCGACGGGGATCACCCCGCGCCTGGTGTCGGGCGTCTCCGGCCAGCATGTGCGAGAGATCCTGCGCGACTGCTGGCGGATGGTGCGGCGTGAGCGCGGTGAAATCTTCGAGGAAGACGAAGCCGATACGCTGGCCGACGACGCACCCTGGTCCCCCGTCTAGCGTATAGAGTCCAGCGTTCTGGGAGTTTGCCGATGATCGCCTTTGCCCTGTCCCTGATGCTGCTCGCCGCCCAGGCGGCTCCCGCCGCCACGCCTGCGCCGGCCGCGACGCCGCCAGCCGCGACGCCCCCAGCCGCGACGCCGCCCGGGGCGCCGGTGACGACAGCCCCGCCGGCGGCGACTCCGCCCGCCAAGGCGCCGCCGCCCTCCGCAAAGCTGGAAGAGACGATGGTGGCGATGAAGGGCAAGCCCAAGACCGCCTTCACGGCCAAGCTCGGCCCCGCCGCCGCCGTGCGGCCGGCCAGCGACGGCGAGGTGCTGATCTGGTCGGTCAAGATCCAGGGGGCCACGGTCTGCGGCGCCAACGCGGCCGGCGCGCTGGTCTGCGGCCGTCAGGGCGACGGCGAATGCCAGGTGGTCGCCGCCTTCAGCAAGGCCGACGCCATGACCGTCTGGCGCAACACCGGCATCGGGGCGGCCTGCGACAGGGCCGCCGAAATGCTGGTCGCCCCGGCCGTGGCGCCGCCGCCCAAGGACTACGACAAGCCCAAGAAGATGGGCTGAGGCTGTGCTGGCGGGGGCCAAGCGCATTGTCGTCAAGGTCGGTTCGGCGCTGGTCGCCGACGCCGCCAGCGGCGATGCCGACCGCGCCTGGCTGAGCGCCTTCGCGGCCGACGCGGCGCGGGCGATGCAGGATGGCGCCCAGCTGCTGGTGGTTTCCTCGGGCGCCGTGGCGCTGGGCCGACGGCGCCTCGGGCTGACCCGCAAGGCCCTGACCCTGCCCGAGAAGCAGGCGGCGGCGGCGGCCGGCCAGTCGCTGCTGATGCGGGCCTGGGAAGAGGCCTTCGAACCGCATGGCCGGGCCGTGGCCCAACTATTGATGACCCGCGATGACACCGAGGTGCGGCGCCGCTGGCTCAACGCCCGGGCGACGACCGAGACCCTGCTGGCTCTGGGCGCCGTGCCGGTGGTCAACGAGAACGACACCGTCGTCACCGAGGAAATCCGCTACGGTGACAACGACCGCCTGGCCGCCCGCGTGGCGCAGATGATCGGGGCTGACCGGCTGGTGCTGCTGAGCGACATCGACGGCCTCTACACCGCCGACCCGCGCCGCGACCCGACGGCCAAGCGGCTGGAGCGGATCGACACCCTGACGCCGGAGATCATCGCCATGGCCGGCGGGGCCAACGCCGGTGCGGGCGTCGGCACCGGCGGCATGGCCACCAAGCTGGCGGCGGCGAAGATCGCCCAGGGCGCGGGCTGCGCGACCATCATCACACTGGGCCGGCGGGACCGGCCATTGGGCGCGCTGGGCGAGGGCGCGGCGGCGACGATCATCGAGGCCGGGACGACCCCCGCCGCCGCCTACAAGAGCTGGATCGCCGGCAGCCTCAGCCCGACCGGGACGCTGGTGGTGGATGCCGGCGCGGCCAGGGCGCTGATGTCCGGCAAGAGCCTGCTGGCCGCCGGCGTGCGCCGCGTCGAAGGCCGGTTCGGCAAGGGCGACGCCGTGCTGATCGTCGGCGAGGACGGGGCGGAGATCGGGCGGGGACTGTCGCGGTACGATGCGGTGGACGCCGAACAGATCGCGGGGCTGCGCTCGGACGCCATCGAGGCTGTGATCGGCTACACCGCCGGACCGATGGTGCATGCGGATGATCTGGTGAAGGGGTGAAACCCTCCCTCCCCTTTACGGGGAGGGAGGGCGCGAAGCCCTTCAAGGCTACCGCTCGTCCTCCTTCGCCGCTTCCATCTCGTCCTCGGCGCGGCCGCTGACGTCCCAGCCTTCCTCGCCGCCCGGCCTCATGCGCGCCAGGTCGGCGGCCAGCAGGCGTTCCGTCGTCTGGGCGGCGTCTCGGCTGGCCAGGATGTAGGCCTCCTCCTGGCCCCACATGGGACGCAGCTCCTCGAAGGCGCGCAGATCGTGGGCGCGGAAGTAGTCGGCGGCGCGGTGGGCGCGGTGGGCGCGGAAGCCCAGGGACCGCAAGGCGGTGATCCCCAGATGCAGGGCGCCCTCGAAGGTCTCGCGCTCAATGGCGTCGGCGCCGTTGGCCAGCAGGTCGTAGGCGTGGCGGCGGTCAAAGGCGCGGGCGAGAATGATCAGGTTGGGGAAGGCCTGGCGGGCCTTTTCGACCAGTTCGCTGGTCTTTTCCTTGTCGTCCAGGGCGACGACCAGCATCCTGGCCCGCTCGGCGCCGGCGGCGCGCAAAAGGTCCAGGCGGGTGGCGTCGCCGTAGTGCACGCGGCGGCCGAAACGGCGCAGGACCTCGATCTGTTCGATGTCGCTGTCGAGCACCACCGACTTGAAGCCGTTGGCCTGCAGCAGGCGGCCGGTGATCTGACCAAATCGGCCGAAGCCGGCGATGATGATGTCGGGCTCGGCTTCGTCGAACTCGGGATCGTCCGGTTTCACATCGGGGATGGCGGCGTCCATCATCGCCGAGACCTTCTCGTAGACGATCATCGCCAGGGGTGTGAGGGCCATGGAGACGGCGACGGCGGCGGTCAGCAGGGCGGCCAGATCGGCCCCGATGACGCCGGCCCCGACGGTGAAGGTCAACAACACGAAGGCGAATTCGCCACCCTGCGCGAGCGCGGTGGCGACGGCGGCGGCGGCCCGGCCGGTGGCCCCGCCGATCAGGGCCAGGCCGAACATCACCGCGAACTTCAGGGTCATCAGGCCGAGCACGATGCCGACCAGGACCAGGGGCTGGGAGAGAATGATCTCGAAGTTGATGCCGGCCCCGACGGTGATGAAGAACAGGCCGAGCAGCAGGCCCCGGAAGGGCTCGATGTCGGTCTCCAGCTCGCGGCGATATTCGCTCTCGGCCAGGACGACGCCGGCCAGGAAGGCCCCCAGCGCGGGGGAGAGGCCGACCATCTGCATGAGGACCGCGACGGCCACGACGATCAGCAGGGCGGTGGCGGTGAAGATCTCGCGCAGGCGGGTCTGGGCGATGAAGCGGAAGATGGGCTGGACCACATAGCGGCCACCGCCGACCACGGCCGCGACGGCCGCGAGGACAGCGACGGTCTGCAGCCAGCCGGGCAGGTCGGCGATCAGGCTGCCGCCGCCATGGCCGCCCCCCTCTCCCGCAGTTTGGGCGGCGTGGGCGGTCTGGGCGATGAGCTGGGCCGGCGCCTCGGCCAGCAGGGGCAGCAGGGCGAACAGCGGGATGATGGCCAGGTCCTGCAGCAGCAGCACCCCGAAAGCGGCGCGGCCGACCGGGCCTTGCCGCAGGCCCTTCTCGTCGAGGGTCTGCAGGACGATGGCCGTGGAGGACATGGCCAGCACCAGGCCGACGGCCAGCGCCGTCTTCCAGTTCAGCCCGAAGGCGAGGGAAAAGCCGGCGATGGCCAGAGCGGTAACCAGCACCTGGGCCCCGCCAAGGCCGAAGATGGTCTTGCGCATCGACCACAGCAGGGCCGGGCGGACCTCCAGCCCGATCACGAACAGCAGGATGACGACGCCGAACTCGGCGAACTTCATGACGTCTTCCTGCTCGCCGACCAGCGACAGGGCGAAGGGGCCGACGATGATGCCGGCGATCAGGTAGCCGAGCACGGAACCGAGGCCGAGGCGCTTGGCGATCGGGGCGGCGACGACGCCGGCGGTCAGATAGACCAGAGCCTGGAGGAGGAGGTTCTCGGTCATCGCACCAACCCTCTCCCTTCCCCCTCGAGGGGGGAAGGGTCGGGGATGGGGGTGTACCCACTGAGCGTCGGGGTGACCTCAACAGGGCGCCGGCGCCACACGCGCGCTTCCGGATGCCGCGAGCGAACACCCCCACCCAACCCTCCCCCCTCGAGGGGGAGGGCTTTGAATTCGCCGATCAAGACTCTGCCTCCACCTTTTCACCGACCAGGCCGGCGAGTCTGGCCCTGTAGCGTTGCGACTCCGCCTCCAGCGCGGCGGCGTCCTTGATGCGCGCCCCGTGGACCACGAACGGCGTCTCCCACTGCATCTGGCAGAGGTCGGCGGTCTGTTCCAGCGGGCGCAGGAACTCCTCCATGGTGAAGTGATTGTAGCCGAGCTTGTGATAGGCCGAGGTCGGGCCGCCGGTGGTCGTGGCCACGAACAGCTTCTTGCCCTTCAGCTTGTCGCCGCCCTTGCCGTAGGCGAAGCCGTGCAACCAGACGAGATCGAACCACTCCTTCATCAGCGCCGGCATGGCGTACCAGTAGAAGGGAAACTGCAGGGCGATGACGTCGTGCTCCTTGAGCTTCTTCTTCTCGCCGGGGACATCGATGACGAAGTCGGGGAAGGCCTCGTAGAGGTCGTGGCGGGTGACGCCTTCAAGACCCTCCGACGCGGTCCACAGCAGGTTGTTGGCGCGGCTCTTTTCGAGGGCGGGATGGGCCATCACCAGAAGGACCCGACTGTCGCGTTTGGCGTTGCTCATGATAGATGTCCCCACGTCATCCGCATTTAATTCACCAACGGTTGAATTTCGAGCCGTCCTGCGCCAAAGGACGCCGATACACCAGATTCCGGAGCGATCATGGCCGACAAGGTCCGCAAGGACGCCGCCGCAGCCCTCGAAGGGGTATTGTTCGACGGCATGACCATCATGGCGGGGGGCTTCGGCCTCTGCGGCATTCCTGAGAACCTCATCGCGGCGATCCGCGAGACGGGGGTGAAGGACCTGACCGTCGTCTCCAACAACTGCGGGGTCGACGGCTTCGGCCTGGGCATCCTGCTGGAGAACCGGCAGATCAAGAAGATGGTGAGCAGCTACGTCGGTGAGAACAAGCTGTTCGAACAACTTTATCTCAGCGGCGAACTGGAGCTCGAATTCAATCCGCAAGGGACCCTGGCCGAACGCATCCGTGCCGGCGGCGCGGGCATTCCCGCCTTCTTCACCAAGACCGGTGTCGGCACCCTGGTGGCCGAGGGCAAGGAAGTGCGGACCTTCGACGGCGAGGAGTATGTGATGGAGACGGGGCTGAAGGCCGACCTCTCCATCGTCAAGGCCTGGAAGGCCGACCGCGAAGGCAACCTGATCTATCGGAAGACCGCGCGGAACTTCAATCCGATGATGGCGACGGCGGGCAAGGTCTGCCTCGTCGAGGTCGAGGAGATCGTCGAGATCGGCGAGCTCGACAAGGACAACATCCACACCCCCGGCATCTACGTCGATCGCGTGTTCAAGGGCGCGGTGTTCGAAAAACGAATCGAGCGGGTGACGACGCGCGCCAAGGAGACTGTGTAATGCCCTGGACCCGCGACGAAACCGCCGCCCGCGCCGCCCGTGAGCTGCAGGATGGCTTCTATGTGAACCTCGGCATCGGCATTCCGACGCTGGTGGCCAACTACATCCCGGACGGGATGCATGTGACCCTGCAGAGCGAGAACGGCATGCTGGGCATGGGCCCCTTCCCCTGGGAGGGCGAGGCCGACGCCGACCTGATCAACGCCGGCAAGCAGACGATCACCGAGCTGGCCAGCAGCAGCTATTTCAGCAGCGCCGACAGCTTCGCCATGATCCGCGGCGGGCATATCGATCTCTCCATCCTCGGCGCCATGCAGGTGGCGGCCAATGGCGACCTGGCCAACTGGATGGTGCCCGGCAAGATGGTCAAGGGCATGGGCGGGGCCATGGACCTGGTGGCCGGGGTCAAGCGCGTCGTGGTGGTCATGGACCATTGCGAGAAGACCGGCGCCCCGAAGCTGCTGAAGGAATGCACCCTGCCGCTGACCGGCAAGAAGGTGGTCGACACCCTGATCACGGACCTGGGGGTGTTCTCCATCGGTCGTGGCGCGGGCGTGAAGCTGCTGGAACTGGCGCCGGGCGTGACCCTCGACGAGGTCAGGGCCAAGACCGAGGCCGAGTTCGAGGTGGCGCTGTAGAAGAAACTTCACCCGGCTGACGCGGGGTGAATCTGGTCAAAGCCGCTTTGCCGTGATGGCCTTCCCGCAAAACACGGGAGGACATCATGGATCTCAGCAACGCTTCGGCGCTCGTCACCGGCGGGGCCGGCGGTTTCGGCAGCGCCACGGTGCGGCGCCTGGCCCAGCGCGGGGCGCGTGTGGTCATCGCCGATGTGCACGCCGAGCGGGGTGAAGCCCTGGCGGCCGAGGTCGGCAATGGCGCGGTCTACGTCCACACCGACATCATGAGCGAGGACAGCATCGCCGAGGCCGTGGCCAAGGCGGTGTCGCTGGCGCCCCTGCGGGCGGCGGTGGTGGTGCATGGCGGCCCGCCGGCGCCGGGCTCGACCGGTCCGGCGCGGACGGTGAACCGAGAGGGCAAGCGCCTGCCGCTGTTCCAGTTCGCCCACACGGTGAACGTCTACCTCAACAGCGCCTTCGCGGTGACCAGCCAGGCGGCGGAGGCCATGGCCGCCAACGAGCCGCTGGAGTCCAACCAGCGCGGCGTCGTCATCAACACCGCCTCCATCGCCGGCTACGAGGGCCAGCCGGGCCAGGCGGCCTATTCGGCGGCCAAGGGCGGCATCATCGGCATGACCCTGACCGTGGCGCGGGATCTCGCCCCACTGGGCATCCGGGCCGTGGCGATTGCGCCGGGCACCTTCCTGACGCTGGCCTATTCCTCGCGGATGACCGACGAGCAGGCCCAGGCCCACTGGGGCCCGATGGTGCCCAATCCCAAGCGGATGGGCGATCCGGACGAGTACGGCATCCTGGCCGGCCACATCTGCGACAACGACTTCCTGAACGGCACCACCATCCGGCTGGACGGGGCGCAGCGGTTCTAGACGTGGGGTTTCAGGCGGGCGCGAGCACCCGTCCCGGCATCACCGCCGCGTGGCGCAGGGCGATGACCTCGCCGACGACGGCGATGGCGATCTCCCAGGGCGACTTGCCGCCGAGATCGAGGCCGATGGGCGCGCGCAGGCGCTGTAGCTGGCTTTCGGTGATCCCCGCGGCGCGCAGTCGTTCCAGCCGTTCGGCCAGCCGACGGCGGGCGCCGAGCAGGCCGACGTAGGGGGCCTCGGACGGCAGGGCGGTGGTCAGGGCCGCGTGGTCAATGTCCATGTCGTGGCCGCAGACGGCGACGGCGGTCCAGGCGTCCAGCCCGAGGGACAGCAGCGCCTCGCCCGGCTCTTCCCGACGGTAGGCGACATTGGCCAGCGGGCAGGCGATGGGGCCGCGCGGGCGGATCAGGGTGGTCTCGAAGCCGGACTGGGCGCCGAGGGTAGCGGCGGCCAGGGCCGTGGGGTCGGCGCCGAGGACGATCAACTTCCACACCGGCTCGTAGGTCAGGGTCAGGCCGCCGGGGGTCGTGAAGTCGGCCGGGCGGCGCGCGTCCATGGCGGCGAGGACGGCGGCGACCTGGGCGTCGTCGGGCAGGAGGCGTTGAAGTTCGATCTCGATCCTTGCGCCGCAGAGCAGGCGGATGTCGGGCCAGGGACTGCCTTCGCCATAAACCAGGCGGCGCGGTTCGCCGTCGGCCAGGCAGGCGGCGGCATGCAGGGCGACATCGCCTTCGACGCAACCGCCGCTCAGGAAGCCACTGACGAAATCGCGGCCGAAGACCATCTGGGCCCCGACCGGGCGCGGGCCGCCGCCGCCAAGGGCGACGATGGTGGCCAGCACGGCAGGCTCGCCGGCCTGGCGCAGCTGGCGCAGAGCGGGCCTCTGGTCGTCGGCGAGGCCGTAGGTCGGCCAATCCGGCAGAGAGGGGGCGGGAAGCGTCTGGGTCACGGCCCACATTAACCCCAGCGAAACGCTTCGGGCACCCTCCCTTAAGGTGTTGCCCTGCATGGTTGCCGCTGAGTTCACCATGCGAGTGGCCAAAGTGCCGAACGCCGCCTTCATCGCCGAAGCCTTCGTCCGCCGCGCCGCCAGCCGGCCGGTCGCCAGCGGCTGCCGCCTGATCGACGAGGATGGCGCGGCCCGCATCGACTTCGACATGGCCGGCGGCTCGGTCCTGCTGGGCCACGCCCACCCGCGCGTCGAGGCCGCCGTCGCCGCCGGCAAGGCCACCGGAAAAGACGCATCTTCCGCTCTCTCCGCCCTGTTGCCGCCCCGCCCGGCTGTCGCCCTCTGCGCCGAGGAGGGCCAGGCCCTTCCCGCCGCCGTCGCCGCCGCCCGCAGGATCACCGGCTGCAAGCGCGTCGCCGTCTGGGACCCGCGGAGTGGCGTCTGCAACGGCGAGACCGATCTGGCCGCCGTGCTGGTCGACCCGCTCGGCATGACCCCCGGCCAGCTGCGCCTGGCCCGCAAGGCGGCGACCGCCGTCGGCGCCCTGCTGATCTTTGACGAAGGCTCCAGCGGCTTCCGCGTCCACGCCCAGGGCGTGCAGGGCCTCAGCAACGTCCGCCCCGACTTTTCGGTGTTCGGGGCCGGCATCGCCAACGGCCGGCCGATCGGCGCCGTAACCGGGTCTGAAGACCTGATCGGCGCCATCGATCCCGAAGACCTGCCCGCCCCGCGCGGCGACAGCCTGGCCGCCGCCACGGCGACGCTGGAGACTCTGGGCGCCGCCCCGGTCGCGCCGCACCTGCAGGTGATGGGCGCGGAAATCCAGACCGAGGTCGAGAGCCTGATCAAGCGGGCCGGCGCCGCCCGGGTCTTCACCCTGGCCGGCGATCCGACCCTGCCCACCCCGCTGTTCGCCGCCCCGATCCTCGAAGGGCTGTGGATGCGCGAGATGACCAGCCGCGGGCTGATCGTCGTCGGCCCCCATGCCCTCAGCGCCGCCCACGCGCAGGTCGAGGTGGCCGCCCTGGTCGATGCCTACGCCGCCGTGCTGCCGGCCATGATGGCCCGCAACCTGGCGGAAATCTTCTCCCGGCCCCGGCCGGTCTACGACCCCCTCTATTCCAGTGCTCCGTATTCGGTCGCTCCAGAAGGACGCGCATGAGTTTCCCCCTGACCAAGCTTGGCCTTTCCGCCGCCCAGTTCGGGCTCGGCGGGAGCCATGGCCCCCGCTCGCGTCCGCCCGAGGTGGAAGCGCGCGACATCCTGAACATCGCCGCGCGCGGTCAGCTGTCGGTGCTCGACGCCTCGGGCGTCTATGGCCGCGCCGAACAGATTCTCGGCGACCTGATCCCGCGTCCGTCGTCCTTCCGGCTGACCCTCAACAGCGTCCGCGCCGACCGAGGTCCCGACTTCGTCGAGCAGGAGGCCCGCGCCTCCCTGCGCCGCATGGCCGTCGAGCGAGCCGACGCCATCGTCGTGCCGAGCGTCGGTGAGCTGTTCGGTCCGCACGGCATGGCCCTGTGGGACCGGCTGCAGGCGCTTAAAAGCCAGGGCCTCTTTGCCCGCATCGGCATCTCCGTGCACGCCTCGGACGATCCGTGCGGCGTCGCCAGGCGCTTCAAGCCGGACCTGGTCCAGGCCCCCGCCTCTCTGCTCGACCAGCGCCTTCTCGCCGACGGCTCGCTGGCCCGCATCGCCGGCATGGGCATCGAGGTGCAGCTGCGTTCGGTGTTCCTCAACGGCCTCCTCTTCCTCCCCCCGGACCGGGTGCCGGCCACCCTCAAGGGCGCCGCCGGGCGTCTGTCGCGCGTGCGCCGGATGATCGCCGAGGGCCGCAGCGATCCGTTGCAGGCGGCGCTGGGCTTTGCCCTGTCGCGCCCCGAGGCCACCGCCGTTCTGGTCAGTCCGACCACCGCCGCCGAGCTGTCGGCCATCATCGCCGCCGCCGCCAGCCCACCCCCTGACCTCGATTGGGACGAGATGGCGCTCGACGACCCGGTCGCCCTCGATTCCGGGAGCAGCTGGGCCGCCGCCTGAAGGCGCGAAAAGAAGCCCGGCGCACCGCTCAGAAGGAGCAAACGCCCCATGATCCTCGCCATTCTCCAGGCCCGCATGGCCAGCCAGCGGCTGCCCGGCAAGGCCCTGGCCAGCCTGGCCGGCCAGCCGATGATCCTGCGCCAGATCGAGCGCCTGCGGGCCGCCCGCACCCTGTCGCGCGTCGTCGTCGCCACCAGCGTCGAGACCACGGACGATCCGTTGGCCGCCTTCCTGGTGTCCAGGGGCCAGGCCGTCTATCGCGGCGCGCCGGTCGACCTGCTTGGCCGCTTCGCCCGTTGCGCCGACAGCATCGGCGGCGTCAGCCATGTGGTGCGGATCAAGGGCGACGCGCCCTTCGTCGATCCGGCCATCGTCGACAAGGCCGTCCGCATCGCGCTGGACAGCGGCGCCGACTATGTCGCCAACCGGGGCTGGTTCGGCTTCCCCAAGGGCATGGAGGTCGAGGTGATGACCGCCCCGGCCCTGATCGCCGCCGCCGAGGCGCCGCGTGATCCCGAGGCCCGCACCTCGCCGACCGCCTTCCTGCGGGCCGACCCGGTGCGCTGGCGCCACGCCAACTTCGCCGCGCCGCGCGACCTGTCGACCCTCGACTGGCGGGTGAAGACCCATGCGGACATGACCTTCGCGCGCGGGGTCTATGCCGCCCTGCACAGCGCCGACCCGGCGTTCGCCATGCGCGACGTGCTCGACCTGACCGGCGGGCGGCAGGACCTGGCGAAGTATGCGGCCTGAAGGCTGTCCCGAAACGTAGTGAGCCCGCCAACGGGGGGGGAGTTGGCGGGCTCTTGGAAACCGCCCTGGGTTTCGGGGGGGCGTAATCGGGCGGCTTCGATGAGTAAACACCGGTCGACCAATAGCGTTCCGTACCCAGGACGCCTTTCAGGCGAAAATCAGTTCCGGAAGCGGATGCCGAGGTAGGCCGCGCGGCCGGTTTCGCCGTAGCCGAGGCTCTCCTGGTAGTCCTCGTCGGCCAGGTTCTCGATCCGGGCGGTGAAGGTCAGCCTGTCGTTCAGCTTCCAGCCGCCGGTCAGGTCGGCGGTGACGAAGCCGTCGCGGGTTTCCGTCGAGAAGGTCGAGGGATTGCTGTCGACCTGCTCGCCCTCGGCCCGCACCGTCAGCTGGGTGTCGAAGCGGTCGTTGCTCCAGCCCAGGCTGACCGAGCCGGAATGCTCCGGAACCCGCAGCAGGCGCGCGCCGGTCACCGCGTTGACCGCGTCGGTGTAGGCGTAGCCGGCCTTGACGGTGAACGGGCCGAACTCTGCGTCGAAGGCGGCGGTGACGCCGGTCGTTTCAGTGCGGTCGATGTTCACGTAGCGGCCGACGCCGTAGGAAATCTGGTCCTCGACCTCCAGCCGGTAGCCGGTGACCTGGGCGAACAGCCGGTCGTCGGACGAGCGCCAGCTGGCCCCCAGGTCCCAGCCGTCGGCCTTCTCGGGCTTGAGACCCAGCGACGGGCCGGCCGGGAAGCAGAAGTCACAGACCACCTGGCTGATGGTCGGGACCTTGTAGCCCTGGCCCCAGCTGGCCTGCAGGGTGAAGCCGGCGCCGACCTGATAGGCGGCGGACAGGCGAGCGGTGGTCTCGCTGTCGAAATCGTCCGGGTCGTCGTAGCGCAGGGCGCCGGTCAGGGTCAGGGGGTCGATCGGACGCCAGCGGACAACGCCGAACAGCGAGGTGGCGCCGAGGTCGGCGGTGTCGCCGGTGCTGACGCTGGCCTCGGTTTCATCACGCTCCAGCCCGGCCACGAAGGCAAACGCGTCAGCGGCGCCGCCACGGGCGACCGTGTAGCGGACGGCGGTGCGGTCGGCCTCGTAGGACGAGGAAAAGGCCGAGATGTTGTCGCGCTGCAGAGTGTAGCCGCTGACCGTCAGGCTGTGGTCGAGGCCGGCGACGTCGTCGGCCCGCAGGCGGGCAAAACCGCTCCAGCTTTCCGATTCCGAGCGGTCGGTGGTGTCGCCGAAGGCGAAGAAGGCGTTGTAGCCGTCGATATCGGCGTCGAGCCGGCTGAAGCGGACGCGGCCGTCGAGGGTGACCTTGTCGCCGATCGAGGCGCGGCCGCCGGCGTTGGCGGACCAGCTTTCGAAGCCGTCGTCTTCCGTGCCGTTGGCGGCCTTGGAAACGCCGTCGCTGCGGTAGCCGGAGAGCGAACCGCCCACGGCAAACCGGTCATTGGCGATGCCCGCCGCCGCCGAGCCGCGCACGGTGGAATAGGTCCCGCCCTCCAGGCCCAGGCGCAGGCCGTTCAACTCGCGCGAGGTCAGGCTGACCACGCCGCCGATGGCGTCGCTGCCCCAGAGCGAGCCCTGCGGCCCCTGCAGGATCTCGATGCGCTCGACATCGGCCAGGTCGAGGCCGGCGAAGTCGTAGCCGCCATTGGGACTGGAGGCGTCGTTCTGGACGACGCCGTCGATCAGCACGAGGGTCTTGTCACCGGCCGCGCCTCGAATGCGGACGGTGGTGACGCCGCCAAAGGCGCCGTTGCGGCTGAGCGACAGGCCGGGGACGTCGCCGAGGATATCGGCGGCGAAGACAGCCTGGCGACGGTCGATGTCATCGGCGGTGATGACGGTGAGTCCGAGCACCGTTTGCGGTTCGGTCGGCAGGCGGGTGATGATGACGGCGTCGACATCGCCCTCGTCGACTTCAGCCGCATAGGCGGCGGACGACAGCAGGGCCAGGGTGCTGGCGGCGGCAAGCAGGGTGGTGAAACGCATGGCGCGTTCTCCTCTTCAAAGGAGCCCGCGCGGCGCCGCGTGGCGGGGTCAGGTCAAGCGACAAACGTCGGCGCGCCGGCCGACGGTCGCTTCAACGGGAGCCCCCGCGCCGACAGCCTGGACCCGGGCCACGGACGAACGACGACGGCGGCAGGTCTCCTGGCTTGCGGGTCATCAGGTTCGCATCGTCGCCTTCCCGGTTTCCCAGTGGCGCCCTCCTTCCGTGGAAGGAGAGACCGATGCGGCCCTCGCCGCTGACAGTTGCGGGCACAGCGGGGGATTCACACCCCCTTCCCTCTTGGCCCCCGGTTGGGGGACCGCCTGACGCGCTAGATGCTGCAATGCGGCAGGGATGGCAAGGGCGCGGATTTGCCCGTACCGTGGCGCCAGTTCGAGGGGGAGTTCTGCATGCGTCTGTCCGTCATCGCCGCCAGCGTCGTCCTGACCATGGCGTTCGCCGGCCTGAGCCAGGCGGCCGACAGCCGACCGCCGCCGCGCAACATCAAGCCCTATCCGGACGACTTGAAGGAGTCTTTCGTCGTCGGCTGCACCGGGGGCAGCCTGACCAGGGCGGCCTGCGAGTGTGTGATGCGGCTTCTGGAGCCGGAATGGACAGAGGAGGAAGTGACGGCCCTCAACGATAAGCTGGTGGCCGAGCCGGATTCCGAGATGCCGCCGCTGATTATCGAAATCGCCTTGGCCTGCGTCGCCGATCCGAGCCGCAAGACCCTGAAGTGACCTTCAGTACCAGCCGGCCGCCCGCAGGGCGCCGGCGTAGGCTCTGGAGACCGGCGCTTCGGCCCCGTCCTTGAGCGACAGGGTGGCGCGGCCGTCGCCGCGTTTGGCCCCCGTCACCGCCCCCTTGGCCACCCACCAGCTTCGGTGGGTGCGGGCCCCCTCGATGCCTTCCAGCTCGGCGACGGCGTCCGACAGCCGCATCAGGATCAGGTCCTGGCCCTTGCTGGTGTGGAGCCGCAGGTAATGGTCCTCGGCTTCGACGGCGTAGAGCTCGGCCCCCCGCAGCTTCATCGGCAGGCGATCCAGGAACCGGGGCGGGGCGGCGTCGGCCCCGGCCGCGTGCGTCTCTTCCGGCTTCTTCTGGATCAGGTAGTTGAGCGCCGTCATGGCCACGGTGACGACCAGGACCGGCACGATGAACTGCGGCAGGCGCGAAACCGGCAGGCCGCAGCGGCAGAAGAACAGGGTGGTGGCGAGCCAGACCAGCACGGTCAGTGGCGGGGTCAGCAGCACCACGATCAGGACGCCTTGCACCCAGGGCCGCTCTTCCAGCAGCCCAAAGCGATCGGTGAAGATCGAAATGCCGACCCCGGTCAGCGAACCGGCCAGCATCATCAGCGTCCAGTAGATCAGCCGTGTGAGCAGGCTGCTGCCACCGGTCTCAAAGGCCCCGGTCAGGGCCAGGAACAGGCCGGCCAGCACGGCCAGGCCGACACCGCGTGCATGACGGTTGGCAACAAGCGTGGTCATCCACGAAGCGTGAACGGCGGCCGCTGTCCGTTCGCGAACCGGCGGCGTCGGCCCACGGCTTTGCGGCTGCGGGCTCATCGGACGGTCGGCAGGGTGTGGGTCATCGCCATCCACCCAAAGGAGTTCAGGATGTTCACACGATCGACCAAAGTCGTTCTCGCCGCCTGTCTGTTCACTGCCATCGCGGTTGTGAACGCGCCCCACGCCGATGCGCAAGAGGCCGGCGAGGTCAGTGTCACCTTTTCCGGTATCGCCGCCCCCAAGGGCGCCCTGTTCGTCGGCCTCTATGACAGCGAAGCGGCCTTCGCCGGCGGCGAGCCGGTCGGCGGCTGGCGCCTGGCGGTCAGCGGCGACAGCGTCACCAAGTCGATCAAGGGCCTCAAGCCCGGCCGCTACGCCATCAAGGTGTTCCACGACATCGACGGCGACGGCCGCATGAACACCAACCCCTTCGGCATCCCCACCGAGCCCTATGCCGCCTCCAACAACGCGCCCTCGACCATGGGTCCGCCGAAGTGGGCCGATGCGGCGTTCGAGGTCGGCGCCGATGGCGCGGCCCAGACCATCGTCATTGACTGAGGCTCACATGGACCGCCGCGCCTTCCTCACCGCCCTAGCGGGCGCCAGCCTAGCCGCCATCACCCCGGAGGCGGTGCTGGCCGCCTCGGCCGCCGCCAACCCTGACTGGGCCCTGGCGGTGGGGGACATCGAGAGCGATCTCGCACCCCGGGGGCTGCGGCTGATCCATGGCCGGACCCCCAAAGGGCTGACCGGGACCCTCTATCGCAACGGGCCGGCCAAGTTCAGGCGAGGGGCTGGGGCGCCGGCCCACTGGTTCGACGGCGACGGCCTGGTGCGGGCCTTCCGCATCCGGGACGGCAAGGTGAGCCTGGCCGGGAAGTTCGTCGACACCTTCAAGCGACGGCAGGACCAGGCCTTTGGAGCCTTGGTCGGTCCGGGCTTCGCGGCTGTCGCGGCGCCGGGCGCGACGGTGCGCAGCGCCGACGACAGCAACGCCGCCAACACCGCCCTGCTGCCCATCGGCGGCGAGCTGCTGGCTCTGTGGGAACCGGGCTCGCCGATCGCAATGGATCTCGAGACCCTGGCGACCAAAGGTCCCAAGACCTACGCACCGGACCTGGCCCACATGCCCTTCCTGGCCCATCCGCGCATCGAGCCGAACGGGCGGGTGTGGAACCTGGGCGTCGCCGGCCGCAAGGCCCTGGTCTGGACCCTCAAGGCGGACGGGTCGCTGGAGAAGACCGGCATGCTCGACCTGCCGCGCGCCAGCTACATCCACGACTTCACGGCCACGGCCCGGTCGCTGGTCATCGTCCTGCAGCCCTGGATCCAGGACAAACGGGTGCTGCCCTTCGCCGACAGCATGAGCTGGCGGCCGGAGCTGGGGACGCAGGTGCTGGTGGTCGACAAGGACGACTTCTCCAAACGCCGCCTCTACGACCTGCCGGCCTTCTTCGCCTTCCATCTGGGCGATGCCTGGGAAGACCGCGACGGCAGCATCCGGTTCGACGCCTGCACCGAGGCCGACGCCAGCTTCGCGGCGCGGGGCGGATCGCAGATCACGGCGCTGAAGATGCCCGACACGCAGGTGACCCGCCTGTCCTTCATCACCCTGGACGCCGATGGCGCGGGCCACATCGAGACCACCGCCCTGCCGGCCGAGTTCCCGAAGACCGACCCCCGCTTCGCCGGCCACGGCCGAATGAAGACGGTGGTCAACACCGTCAGCGGCGGTCCGGCCAAGCCCTTCCTGCAGGGGATCGCGGTCAGCGACTGGAAGACCGGCCGGGCCGATGTCTTCGACTTCGGACCGGGCCATTGCGCCGAGGAGCACCTGTTCGTACCCCGCCCCGGATCGAGCCGCGAGCTGGACGGCTGGCTGGTCGGGACCACGCTGAACCTCAAGGCCCGGGCGACCGAACTGCATGTGTTCGAGGCGTCGCGGGTGTCGGACGGGCCGCTGTGCAGCTGGCGGGCGGATGTCCCGTTGCCGGTGGGGTTCCATGGGTGCTGGGTCTGACGGGGGCTTGCCACACCCTTGCCTTGGGCTCCCGGCGCGGCCTATCGATGTTTTCCATGACCGCGACACGGGGCAGGCCACGCAAGGACGGGCGGGGGCGGCCGGCGAAATCTTCCGGCAGCGACATGCGCCAGGCCATCCTGGACGCCGCCGAAGGCCTGTTCGCGCGGCACGGCTTCTATGGCGTCACCACCCGCCAGGTGGCCACCGAGGCCGGCGTCGATACCGCCCTGATCCACTACTACTTCGGGGCCAAGCGCGAACTGTTCGACGCCGTCTTCCTGCGCCGGGCCGAGATCCTCAACAGCGACCGCAAGGCTTCGATGGACGCCTATGAGGCGGCCAATCCCGGGACCATGACGCCGCTGGGGGTGATCACCGCCTTCATCGAACCCCTGATCGAGCGGTCGCTGACCGGCGGGGCGGGCTGGAAGAACTACTTCGCCCTCGTCGCCCAGGTGAACAACACCCCGGCCTGGGGCGGCGAGACCATGCACCGGTTCTTCGATCCGGTGGTCCACCAACTGGTCGATACCCTCAAGCGGGCGGCGCCGCAGGCCGAGCTGGCCGACCTCTACTGGGGCTATCAGTTCCTGACCGGCTCCATGACCCTGGCCCTGTCGGAGACCGGGCGCATCGACCAGCTGTCGGAGGGCCTTTGCCACTCCAACGACCTGGAGGCGATCCGCAAGCGGCTCTACCGCTACTGCGCGGCGGGATTCGGGGCGCTGATCACCCCGGAATGACGAACGACGGCGAATAGCCGAAGGCCTTGTCGCAGCGCATCGAGAGCTCGATGACCACGCCGGTCCCCTGGGCGACATCGTCGATGCGGTCCTTGCGCAGCATCTGGCGGAAGTTGTCTTCCACGACCCTGGCGGCGGCCTCGGTTGCGACGGCGCCGCCCAGCAACCGGGTTCGACGGTCGGCCCAGTTGATGGTCAGCAGATTTGTTCCATTGCCGAAGCCAGGCCGCCAGGCGACCTGGGCCTGCGCCTCATGGGCCAGGGCGCCGTAGGCCCCGACGCAGTTGACCTTGCTGGCCTCCCAGACCTGGGCGGAAGCCGGCGCGGCGATAAGGCAGGCGGCGACGGCGAAGACGGCGGGGGCGAGGCGCATGGCGATCCTTTGCTGAGCTTGGCCTCAACCTAAGCCCTGGGTCCGCACCGCTCGCCCTCCGGTTGGGGGGGTGTTGTTCGAACCTCGCGCCCGGCCCGCCCCAACTGTGGCGCCAATTCACCATGTGGTGAAAAAAGGCCGGCGAAGGCCAGCCCGCCGTTGCGCGCGAAGCCGTCCTGACTCAAGGTCGGCAATAATTCGCGTTTCGGTGAATTTCTCGTAATCAACAACGTCCGCCAACGGACCACAGGACCAAGATCGAAGGTCCGAAGCCGACGCTCCCAGGGAGGGCGACTATGAAGACCATGTGGAAAGCCATGCTGCTGGCCGGAGCGGCCTGGAGCGCTGCGAGCGCCGGCGCCTACGCCCAGACCGTTCCGACCGAAGGGACCGACGTCGAGGAAGTCGTCGTCACGGCCCGCCGCACCAGTGAAAATCTGCAGGAAGTCCCGGCCGCGGTCTCCGCCTTCAGCGAACAGGCCCTCGATCGCATCCAGGCCAACGACACCACCGGCCTGCAGGGCGCCGTTCCGAACCTGAACATCGTCCAGGGCCGCGGCTCGTCCAACTCGACCAACATCTACATCCGCGGCGTCGGCCAGCCCGACGCCCTGCAGACCTTCGACCCGGCGGTCGGCCTGTATGTGGACGACGTCTATTACAGCCGGATCCGCGGCACCAATCTGGACCTGCTCGACCTGGAACGGGTCGAGGTCCTGCGCGGTCCGCAAGGCACGCTGTACGGCAAGAACACCATCGGCGGCGCCCTGAAGTTCGTCACCCGCAAGCCCGGCGACGAGTTCCGCGCCAGCGCCCAGGCCGCCGTCGGCAGCTACAATCAGTTCGAACTGAACGGCAATGTTTCGGGCCCGGTGGTCGCCGACCAGCTGTCGCTGGGTCTTTCGGCCCTGGTCTCCAAGCGGGACGGCTATGTCCACGACCCCGTTCTGAACCGCCAGTACAACGACAAGAACACCTGGGGTGTCCGCGGCGCCCTGGCCTGGACCCCAACCGACGCCGTGCGCGTCGATGTCAACGTCGACTACAACAAGGACGACGCGGCCCTGAACGTGGGCAAGCCGCTCAACAACCTGACCACCCTGTTCGGCGGTCCGCTGCTGACCGTGCCGACCGACGGCCCCTACGACTTCCAGGCGCGCACTACACCCGGCTTGCCCAACTCCACCAAGCTGGAGCATTGGGGTACCTCGGCCCAGGTGCAGTGGGACATCAATGACGTCCTGACCTTCAAGTCGATCACCGCCTATCGCGAGCTGAAGACCGACGACTACATCGACATCGACGCCACCCAGCTTGAAGTCGGCGACGTCTTCGTCGGCGTCGACCAGGACCAGACCAGCCAGGAGTTCCAACTGGCCTACGAGGGCGGCCCGGTCACAGTGGTCGGCGGCCTGTTCTACATGGTCGAGAACATCACCTCGCACCAGGAAGCCTACGCCGACAACCTGGTTGGCCCGGTGCTGGCCAACCCGACCTTCCTGCGTACCGTCGACGATGACCTGGAGACCAAGAGCTGGGCCGCCTACGTCAACGCCAGCTGGGATGTCACCGACGCCCTCAGCCTGTCGGCCGGCCTGCGCTATACCGAGGAAGAGAAGACCTACAGCCGCTCGACCTCGACCTTCTCGAGCAGCCCTCTGCTGACGGCCAACCCGGCCTTCGCCTTCAGCGGGCTGAACGAGACCTGGGACGACCTCTCGCCGATGGTCTCGGTCGACTACAAGCTGGCTGACAACGTGCTGCTCTATGCGCGCTATGCCGTCGGCTTCAAGTCGGGCGGCTTCAACGGCCGGGCCAACAACCCCGGCGAACAGGCGCCCTACGATCCGGAACAGATGAACAGCTGGGAAGCCGGCCTGAAGTCGCGCTTCTGGGACAACAAGATCCTGTTCAACGTCACCGTCTTCACTAACGACTACCAGGACTTCCAGGCCCGGGTGTCGGGCACGGTGACCGATCCGGGCACCGGCCTGCCGAGCCCCGAGCTTACGGTCATCAACGCCGGCTCGCTGAAGCTCAGCGGCGCCGAGCTGGAAGCTAGCGTCCGGCCGATCGACGGCCTGCTGCTGGACGCCCAGGTCGGCTACCTGACGGCCGAATACGATGGCTTCAAGGACGTCCGCTTCACGACCACCGGCGGCAACCGCGACTTCCAGGATCCGGCTTTCGCCCCCAGGTGGACCGTGCGCTACGGCGCCCAATACAGCTGGAACCTCGGCGGCGCCGGCGATCTGACCCTCGGCGGTCAGGCCCGCTTCCGCAGCGAACATGCCCTGGCGGTCGACAACACCCTGACCAACAGCCGCACCCGCATCAACGGCCTGTTCCAGGATGACTACTGGCTGTTCGACGCCCGCGTCGTCTGGACCGACGCCAACGGCAAGATCAACGTCGGTCTCTACGGCCAGAACATCGGTGATGAGACCTACAAGACCGACGGCCAGGAGTTCAGCTCGGTTGGCAGCATCCGCACCGTCTACTACGGCGCGCCGAGCACCGTGACCCTGCGGGTCGGCTACAAGTTCTAGCCGCTTCCTGAAGGGACTGACGCGAAGGGCGGCCGGGAAACCGGTCGCCCTTTTCGTATTTTGAGACCCGTTTTTCCGGAGACCACGATGCGTGAGACCAGCCCGGCGGAGACCTCCTCCGCCTATCGCTACTACGTGCTGGCGATCCTGATCGTCGTCTATGCTCTGAACTTCGTTGACCGCCAGATCCTCGCCATCCTGGCGGGCCCCATCAAGGCCGAGTTCGGTCTGTCCGACGGGCAGTTCGGGATGATGAGCGGGCTGTCCTTCGCCATCGTCTACTCCACCCTGGCCATTCCCATCGCCTGGCTGGCCGACCGCAAGAGCCGGGTATGGATCATGACCGGAGCCCTGACCGTATGGAGCGGCTTCACCGCCCTGTGCGGTCTGGCCAGCGGATTCTGGCAGTTGTTCGCCTTCCGCACCGGCGTCGGCGTCGGTGAGGCCGGCGGGGCCGCACCCGGCTACAGCCTGATCAGCGACTACTTTCCCAAGCACCAGCGCGGCCGGGCCCTGGCGGCCTTTTCGTTCGGCATCCCGATCGGCACCGCCGCCGGCATCCTGTTCGGGGGCCTGATCGCGGCGCTGATCGACTGGCGCCTGGCCTTCATCATCGTCGGTCTGGCCGGCGTCGCCCTCGCGCCGATCTTCCTGCTGACCGTCAGGGAGCCCCGCCGCGGTGGCATGGACCTTGTCGAAGGCGCCGCCGTGATCGAACCGCCGCCCGCGCCGCCGTTCGGCCAGGTGTTGAGGACCCTGCTGGTCAAGCCCAGCTTCTGGCTGCTGGCTTTCGGCGCCGCCTGCGCCTCGGTCAATGGTTACGGGGTAGCCCTGTGGCTGCCGTCCTTCTTCATGCGCAGCCTGGACATGACCCTGATCGAGACCAGCTGGTTCTACAGCGGCATCGCCTTCTTCGGCGGGGTGATGGGCATCTGGCTGGGCGGGCTGATCGCCGACAAGCTGGGGGCCAAGTCGCGCGGCGCCTATCCGCTGGTCCCGGCCATCGCCTTCCTGATCGCCATGCCGCTGTCGTTTGCGGCGATGAACAGCGACAGCCGGCTGGCCGTCTTCTTCCTGTTCCTGATTCCCACCGGCCTGAACCTGGCCTGGCTCGGTCCGGTGCTGGCCTCGGTGCAGCACCTGGTGCCATCGACCATGCGGGCGACGGCCTCGGCCCTGTTCCTGCTGATCAACAATCTGGTCGGGATCGCGCTCGGGACCTGGTACTTCGGGGCCGTGTCGGACGTGCTCAAGCCGCACTTCGGCGCGGAAAGCCTGCGCTACGCCATCTACACCGGCTTCGGCTTCTATCTGCTCAGCGTCCTGCTGCTGCTGGTCGCCAGCCGCACCCTGAAGAAAGACTGGGTGGAGTAGGGGGCCGAACCGCCCCCCTTTCCGCGAACGTAAAGCATCGACAACCCCGCGAGGCCGTCTCGCGGGGTTTGTCTTTTCGCATCGATTTGCGTGGGTTGCCTGCCCTAACGTGCGGCGCCTATAAGGCCCCCGTCTGCGACCGCGCCCGGTCCCCCACCGCACAAGGCGAGCCCTTTCCAGCGATGAACATTCACGAATATCAGGCCAAGGCCGTCCTCGCCGAGTTCGGCGCTCCCGTGTCCAAGGGCTTCCCGGCCATGACGCCCGACGAAGCCGCCAGCGCCGCCGAGCGGCTGCCCGGTCCGCTGTACGTCGTGAAAAGCCAGATTCACGCCGGCGGACGCGGCAAGGGCCGCTTCGAGGGCCTGGGCCCCGACAGCAAGGGCGGCGTCCGCCTGGCCAAGTCGGTCGAGGAAGTCCGCCTGCACGCCGAGGAGATGCTCGGCCGGGTGCTGGTGACCCATCAGACGGGTCCCAAGGGCAAGCAGGTCAACCGCCTCTACATCGAGGACGGCTCGGACATTGAAAAGGAATTCTACCTTTCGCTGCTGGTCGATCGTGAGACCAGCCGAGTCAGCGTCGTCGCCTCGACCGAGGGCGGCATGAACATCGAGGAAGTCGCCCACGACACCCCCGAGAAGATCCACACCTTCAGCATCGACCCGGCCACCGGCGTCATGGCCCACCATGGCCGCAGCCTGGCCAAGACCCTGGGTCTGACCGGCGGTCTCGCCAAGGAAGCCGGCGTCATCCTCGGCCAGCTCTATGCCGCCTTCGTCGGCAAGGACATGGAGATGCTGGAGATCAACCCGCTGATCATCACCACCGACCAGCACCTCAAGGTGCTGGACGCCAAGATCAGCTTCGACGGCAACGCCCTGTTCCGCCACGCCGACATCGTCGCCCTGCGCGACGAAACGGAAGAGGACGAGAAGGAAATCGAGGCCAGCAAGTACGACCTCAGCTACATCGCCCTCGACGGTGAGATCGGCTGCATGGTCAACGGCGCGGGCCTGGCCATGGCGACCATGGACATCATCAAGCTGTACGGCGCAGAGCCGGCCAACTTCCTCGATGTCGGCGGCGGCGCCAGCAAGGAGAAGGTCACCGCAGCCTTCAAGATCATCACCGCCGACCCGAACGTCAAAGGCATCCTGGTCAACATCTTCGGCGGCATCATGCGCTGCGACATCATCGCCGAGGGCGTCATCGCCGCGGTCAAGGAAGTCGGGCTGCAGGTTCCGCTGGTGGTCCGCCTGGAAGGCACCAACGTCGAGCTCGGCAAGCAGATCATCCGCGAGAGCGGGCTGAACGTCATCGCCGCCAACGACCTGTCGGACGGCGCCGAGAAGATCGTCAAGGCGGTGCGCGGCTAGGAGCCGCGCCCTTCGCCTTCACCTCAAGAATTCAAGGCTAGAGAGCCCTCATGTCCATTCTGATCGACAAGAACACCAAGGTCATCTGCCAGGGGATCACCGGCAGCCAGGGGACCTTCCACACCGAACAGGCCATCGCCTACGGCACCCAGATGGTCGGCGGCGTCACCCCCGGCAAGGGCGGAACCACCCACGTCGGCGTGCCGGTGTTCGACACCGTCGCCGAGGCCAAGGACCGCACCGGCGCCGACGCCTCGGTGATCTACGTCCCGCCGCCCTTCGCGGCTGACAGCATCTGCGAAGCCATCGATGCCGAGATCCCCCTGATCGTCTGCATCACCGAAGGTATCCCGGTGGCCGACATGGTCCGCGTCAAGCGCAGCCTGTCGGGCAGCAAGTCGCGCCTGATCGGCCCCAACTGCCCCGGCGTCCTGACCCCCAACCAGTGCAAGATTGGCATCATGCCGGGCGGCATCTTCTCGGAAGGAAGCGTCGGCGTCGTCTCCCGGTCGGGCACCCTGACCTATGAGGCGGTGTTCCAGACCACCAACGTCGGCCTCGGCCAGACCTCGGCGGTCGGCATCGGCGGCGACCCCGTCAAGGGCACCGAATTCATCGACATCCTCGAGATGTACCTGGCCGACGAGGCGACCAAGTCGATCATCATGATCGGCGAAATCGGCGGCAGCGCCGAAGAGGACGCCGCCCAGTTCATCGCCGATGAGCGCAAGAAGGGCCGCTGGAAGCCCATGGTCGGCTTCATCGCCGGCGTCACCGCCCCTCCCGGCCGCCGCATGGGCCACGCCGGCGCCATCATCTCGGGCGGCAAGGGCGGCGCGGGTGACAAGACCGCCGCCATGGAAGCGGCCGGCATCCGCGTCTCGCCCTCGCCGGCGCGGCTGGGTGAAACCCTGATGGAAGTGCTGAAGGGCTGATCCCCGTGATGGCGCGCGCGGCGCTGGCCGTTCTTCTGCTGGCCGCCGCGCCCACCGTCGCTTCCGCCCAGGTCAGTTGGGCGCGAACGACCGTCAAACAGGCGGTCGCCGCCTGCTCCCAGGGCTACGCCGGCGTCGAGCCCGTGCTGGCCGCCGCCCGGGCGAGCGGTTGGCCCGAGTTCGAGGTCGAGGCTCCGCGCGGGGTCAACGAGTACAGCACGATCAGGCACAATCCCGGCAAGACCGGGCCGGCCTTCTACTCCCTGCAGGCCATGATCCGCGACGAGAACGACCTCGGCCTCAAATCGCGCCACATGGTCTGCGTCTTCGGCGCCTCCCTGGGCGACGGCAAGGATTTCGTCGAGGAACTGGCCGTCCTCTATCCGGGCTACGCCGGCGGCGAGTGGTGGGGCCTCCGCCGGGCCGACGGCAAGATCGAGGCCATTGATCTGGTCCCGTTCCTGGTTGAGGTCCGGCGCGGCAACCGCATTCTTCAGCCCGGCGAACGGATCATCCACGTTCAGGTCCAGGACGCCGAACCCGGCCCGGGCGATGTGCCTTTCGGCTCCGTCCGCTTCTACGAACTGCTGCCCTGAGGCGCCTGGGCGGCCAACGGTCGCTCAAACCTCGAAAAAACCCAACAAATCCGCGCGGTTTATCTCCCCATTCACGGGTGAGGAGCCTATATGAGGCCCCATTCGAAAGGCCGTTCCCCAGGAGCGGCGCAAACTGGCGCGAGTGCAATGGCCGACGACGCAGGCATCATCAATCAGATCCTGACCGAAACTTCGTTCCTTTACGGCGGCAACGCCGACTACGTCGAAGACCTGCACGCCCGCTGGGCCGAGAACCCGGCCTCCGTCGACAGCTCCTGGCAGGCGTTTTTCGCGACCCTGACCGACCAGGCCCAGACCATCAAGGCAGGCGCCGCCCAACCGGCCTGGACGCCCAACCGTCCGGACGCCCCGCGCCCCGAATGGCTGTCGGCCCTGGACGGCCAGTGGCCGGCGGTCGAAGCCAAGCTCGGCAAGGCCATCGAGGTGAAATCCCCTGGCGCCAGCGCCGAGGCCATCCGCGCCGCCACCACCGACAGCCTGCGCGCCATCATGATGATCCGCGCCTACCGCATGCGCGGCCACCTGAAGGCCAATCTCGACCCCCTGGGCATCGCCATCACCCCCGGCGACGCCAGCGAACTGGAGCCGAGCAACTACGGCTTCACCGACGCCGACCTCGACCGTCCGATCTTCCTGGACTTCGTGCTGGGGCTTGAGACCGCGACGCTTCGCGAGATTCTCGAGATCGTCCGCCGGACCTACTGCGGCAACGTCGGCGTCCAGTACATGCACATCTCCAACCCGGCCGAGAAGGGCTGGTTGCAGGAGCGCATCGAAGGGCGCGACAAGGAGATCAACTTCTCCAAGGAGGGCAAGGTCGCCATCCTCAAGAAGCTGATCGAGGCCGAGGGTTTCGAACGCTTCCTGCACAAGCGCTTCCCCGGCACCAAGCGCTTCGGCCTGGACGGCGGCGAGGCCTGCATCCCGGCCCTGGAACAGATCATCAAGCGCGGCGGCGCCCTGGGCGTGAAGGACATCGTTCTCGGCATGCCGCACCGCGGCCGCCTCAACGTCCTGGCCGCCGTGATGGGCAAGCCCTACCACGTCATCTTCCACGAGTTCCAAGGGGGCACGAGCCTGCCCTCGGACGTCGAGGGCAGCGGCGATGTGAAGTACCACATGGGCGCCAGCTCGGACCGGTCCTTCGACGGCAACAACGTCCACCTGTCGCTGACCGCCAACCCGTCCCACCTGGAAATCGTCAACCCGGTGGTGCTGGGCAAGGCCCGCGCCAAGCAGGCCTTCACCCTGCGAGAGACGCCGGACGCCGGCCGCACCCATGTCCTGCCGCTGCTGCTGCACGGCGACGCGGCCTTCGCCGGCCAGGGCGTTGTGGCGGAGTGTTTCGCCCTGTCAGGCCTGAAGGGCTACCGCACCGGCGGCACCGTCCACTTCATCGTCAACAACCAGATCGGTTTCACGACCGCGCCGCACTACAGCCGCACCAGCCCCTATCCGTCGGACGTGGCGCTGATGGTCGAAGCGCCCATCCTGCACGTCAACGGCGATGACCCTGAAGCGGTCGTCTACGCCGCCAAGGTGGCCACCGAGTACCGCCAGCAGTTCGGCAAGGACGTGGTCATCGACATGTTCTGCTACCGGCGCTTTGGTCACAACGAGGGCGACGACCCGACGATGACCCAGCCGCTGATGTACGCGCGCATCAAGGGTCATCCCTCGACCCGCGAGCTCTACTCGACCCGGCTGATCAACGAGGGCGTGGCCACCCAGGCCGACGTCGACGCCTGGATCAAGGAGTTCGACGACTTCCTCGACGCCGAGTTCGAGGCCGGCAAGACCTACAAGGCCGACAAGGCCGACTGGCTGGACGGAAAATGGGCCGGCCTGACCCTGCCCGGCGACGAAGAGCGCAAGGGCAAGACCGGCGTCTCCCTGCAGAAGCTCAAGGATCTCGGCCAGAAGATCACCACCGCCCCGGCCCATGTCGACGTCCACAAGACCGTCAAGCGCATGGTCGAGAACCGCCGCGCCGCCATCGACGCCGGCGAGGGTATCGACTGGGCCCTGGCCGAGCACCTGGCCTTCGCCACCCTTCTCGACGAGGGCTATCCGGTCCGACTGTCGGGCCAGGACAGCGTGCGCGGCACCTTCACCCAGCGCCACTCCGACCTGATCGATCAGACCACGGAAGAACACTACACCCCGCTGAACAACCTGCGCCCCGGCCAGGCCCACTACGAGGTGATCGACAGCCTGCTGTCGGAAGAGGCGGTGCTCGGCTTCGAGTACGGCTTCAGCCTCGCCGACCCCAACACCCTGACCCTGTGGGAAGCCCAGTTCGGCGACTTCGTGAACGGCGCCCAGGTGGTCATCGACCAGTTCATCTCCAGCGGCGAGCGCAAATGGCTGCGGATGAGCGGCCTCGTCATGCTGCTGCCCCACGGCTACGAGGGCCAGGGCCCCGAACACAGTTCGGCCCGCCTTGAGCGCTTCCTGCAGTCCTGCGCCGAGGACAACATGCAGATCGTCAACTGCTCGACCCCGGCCAACTACTTCCACGCCCTGCGCCGCCAGATGCACCGCGAGTTCCGCAAGCCGCTGATCGTCATGAGCCCAAAGAGCCTGCTGCGCCACAAGAAGGCGGTGTCGAACCTCGAGGACATGGGTCCGAACGGCAGCTTCCACCGGGTCATGGTCGACGGGGCCGAGGCCGGCTGCGACGTCGGCGGGGTCACCCTCAAGCCTGACGACAAGATCACCCGCGTCATCGCCTGCTCGGGCAAGGTCTACTTCGACCTGGTCGAAGCGCGTGCGAAAGCCGGGCGCGACGACGTCTACATCATGCGTATCGAGCAGTTTTACCCCTGGCCGATGAAGTCGGTGATGCAGCTGCTGCAGCGCTTCCCCAACGCCGAGCTGATGTGGGTTCAGGAAGAGCCCAAGAACATGGGCGGCTGGACCTTCGTTGATCCCTGGCTCGAGCTGACCCTCGAGCGCATGAAGATCAAGGCCAAGCGGGCCCGCTATGTCGGCCGCCCGGCCAGCGCCTCCACCGCCGCCGGCATGATGAGCCGGCACATGCGTGAACTCGAAGCGTTCCTCAACGACGCCTTTGCCTAACCGATAGCCGACCCTCCCCCGGCGCGAACGAACAGACAGACGAGTAAGGATCTATGGCCGACATCATGACCCCCGCCCTGGGTGAATCCGTCAGCGAAGCGACGGTCGCCAGCTGGAAGAAGAAGCCGGGCGAGGCGGTGAAGAAGGACGAGATCATCGTCGAGCTGGAAACCGACAAGGTCAGCCTGGAAGTCGCCAGCCCGGCCGACGGCGTGCTGGAAAGCATCGCCGCCAACGACGGCGACACGGTCGTCCCCGGCGCCCTGCTCGGCGTCGTCAGCGCTGGTGGCGCGGCTGCCGCTCCGAAGGCCGAAGCGGCTGCTCCGGCCCCCAAGGCCGAAGCGCCCAAGCCCGCGCCGGCTCCGGCTCCGGCCCCCGCGCCGGCCGCCCCTGTCGCCGCGAAGGCCGACGACAAGCCGCTGGCTCCCAGCGTGCAGCGCATCGTCAGCGAGACCGGCCTGAACCCGGCCAGCGTCGCCGGAACCGGCAAGGACGGCCGCATCACCAAGGGCGACGCCCTGGCCGCGCTCGACGCCCGCGCCGCCGCCCCGGCCGCGCCCGCCGCCCCGGCTCCGGCCCGCGCCATCCATGAGCGCGAAGAGCGGGTGAAGATGACCCGCCTGCGCCAGACCATCGCCCGCCGGCTGAAGGAGGCGCAGAACAACGCCGCCATGCTGACCACCTTCAACGAGGTGGACATGAGCGCGGTCATGGCCCTGCGCAATCAGTACAAGGACACCTTCGAGAAGACCCACGGCGTGAAGCTCGGCTTCATGAGCTTCTTCGTCCGCGCCTGTGTCGCGGCCCTGAAGGCCATTCCGGACGTCAACGCCGAGATCGACGGCCAGGACCTGATCTACAAGAACCACTACGACATCGGCGTCGCCGTCGGCACCGACAAGGGCCTGGTGGTTCCGGTCGTGCGTGACGCCGACGCCATGGGCCTGGCCGACATCGAAAAGGCCATCGGGGCGCTGGGCAAGAAGGCCCGCGACGGCCAGCTGTCGATCGACGACATGCAGGGCGGCACCTTCACCATCTCCAACGGCGGGGTCTACGGCTCGCTGATGTCGACGCCGATCCTCAACGCCCCGCAGTCGGGCATCCTGGGCATGCACAAGATCCAGGAGCGGCCGATGGTCGTGAACGGCCAGATCGTCATCCGCCCGATGATGTACCTGGCCCTGTCGTACGACCACCGCGTCGTCGACGGCCAGGGCGCCGTGACCTTCCTGGTGAAGGTCAAGGAAGCGATCGAAGACCCGCAGCGCCTGCTGCTGGACGTCTGATCAAACGCCCGGCATGGTGAGCGCCATGTCGGGTCCCCCCAAAGTCACGGACAACCGTCCCTCCGGCCACGGCAGTCCGATCGTCGAGCCGGGCGGCTTTGTCTGGCCGTGGTCCAACGGCGGGACCGACCTGAACATCGGCCAGTCGGCGGTCAACCAGGGCGTCACCTTCCGCGCCCCGACGGTTGAGGTCGGGCCGGAAAAGAAGGAGCGCCGGCGGCTGAAGGTTTCGCCGGCCTTCCAGGCGACCAGCCGGCCGGGCGTCCTGAACGGCCTGATCCCGCCGGTCATCGGCCTGCTGGCCTTGTTCCACGCCTCGCCCCACATCGGCGACTTCATCGGCCTGGCCGACCTGTTGTTCAGCCTGGCGGCCAGCCTGCCGTTCGGCGACCTGCTCAGCCCTGCCGCCCGGGCCTGGAGCTTCGAGCCCTTCTGGGTCTGGGCCGGCGCCCTGGCCCTGCGGGTGATGGCCATGAACGCCGCCAAGAAGTCGGTGATGGGGGCGCTGACCCTGGCGGTTGTCGCCTTCCTGCTCGAAGCCGGCGCCTGGGTGGTCCTGGCCTCGGGCCGCGAGGGTCAGGGACCACTGGCCAGCCTGTTGCTGGTCGAGGGGGCAATTCTGATGCTCCCGCTGGGCCTGCTGTGGTTTCTGGACCGCCAGCGGCGGCGCCAGGAGGTCTGAGCAGCGGCGGGGTGACCTGCCGCCCCGGCTGGTGCATGCTCCGCTCCAGCACAAGGGGCCGGGGGCGGCATGGGCGAGCATCACAACGATCCGATCATCAGCGGGCCGGAGCCGTCGGGCCCGGCGGTCTGGTGGCGCAACCTGGTCTCGGCCCTGAAGGCCATGCGGGCCAAGGCGCCGGCGCCCGCGCCCGCCAAAGCGCGGAAGCGCCGCAAAGCCGCCCAGGCCGAGGCTGAGGCGCCTGAAGCCGACGCCAAGGCGACCAAGGCCTGGCGCGAGGTCCACGGGCCGCCCGTCATCTGGCTGGCGCCGGTGTTCCTGGCCTTCGCCGCCGCCTACGCCCTGCCGCAACTGGCGCTGTTCATGGAGCCCGAGGCTCCGCGCGGCATGATCAAGGCGGTCGTCGCCGCCCTGCCGGACTTCGCGGCCCCGCTCGAGCCGATGATCACCGGCTGGTTGTGGGCGCCCATCTGGGTGACCCTGTTGGCCCTGGCCCTGCGGCTGCGGGCCGTGTGGGTGACCCATCTGGCTATTCTCGACGCCGTCGGCTGGTCGATGGCGGCTCTGGTCGTCGAGGGCGGCGCCTGGCTGCTGTGGGGCCGGAAGGTGCTCGAGCAGGGCGGCTTCACCACGGCCGAGCGCGACGGGGTCTGGCAGCTGATGGTCGGGGAGATCGTCTTCCTGTTTCTGACCGCCGTCTTCTTCGGCCCGACCAGCCGTCAGCGGGTCCGCTTCGAGCAGTCATGAGCAAGGACCCCATCGTCGAAGGCTCCGAACCCGATCCGGTCGAGCGTCTGCGCGACGGCCTTGGCCGCAACCTGCGGGGCGAGGCCACCGAGACCGCCACGCCGCCGCCCGCCGACGAGGAACCCGACCGGCGCAAACCGGCGGGATGGAGGCCCTGGGTCATCGGACCGGTGGTGCTGGCCCTGGCCCTGTTCCACATCGCCCCGCAGCTGGCGGGCTGGCTGGGCGAGCCCCGCGCCGAGTTGGCGCGCCTGACCCTGCTGCCGTTCGGCGAGACCCTGCGCGACGCCGCCGCCGGTTGGCTGTGGGAGCCGCTGTGGGTGGCGCTTGGGGCCATGGCTCTGCGCCTGCGCGCCCTGCAGCGGATGTTCCGCGATCCGCCCAGCGCCGTCATGATGGCCCTGATCGCCGCCGTCTTCGAAGGCGCCTTCTGGATCTTCATGGGCCTCAAACAGACCGGCGCCTACAGCCCGGCCGAGGCCTCGGCCCTGATCCTGATGTTGAAGATCGAGGGCGGCGTCATCCTCGGCCTTTTCTGCCTCTTTGCTCCGCTGGGCAAACGCAGGCTGGGAGAGACTGACGCCCATTGGAATAGGGACTAGGATCGGTCCATGAGCCTGGTCGTCATCGCCCGCTATTACGATCTGAACGAGGCGACCATCGCCACCTCCGCCCTGCGCTCGGCCGGACTGTCGCCCCAGCTGTTCGACGACCACTGGGCCAGCATGAACTGGATGGCCCGCTCGGCCCTGGGCGGCTTTCGCGTCCTTCTGCCGGAGGACGAGCTGGCGGTCGGCGTCGAGATGTTGCGCAACCTGCCAGTGCCCGAACCCCTGCCCGAGGAAGACGCCATCGTCCGCCCGGATCGGCCCGGCATGACCGCCGCCGCCCTGGCCAGCGCGGCGCTGATGATACCCGAAGTCGGCTGGGCGATGGCCGATCAGCGTCAGCGTCGCCGACCAGTCCTCTGGCGCAGCCTGACGGTGCTGGTGCTCGGCCTCATCGCGCTGGGCCTGTGGGCGACCATCCTCCTGGGCTGGCTGGGCTGAGGATGAGCCCGGACGATTTGCTGCTCACCCTCAAGGTCGTCGCCCGCCTGCTGGGCGGCTGGTACGTCTTCGCCGGGGCGGTGGCGCTGAACGCCTGGCGGATGAACGCCTTCATGGACAGGGCGTTGGAAAAACTGACCCTGCAGCCGACCGACCGCATCGAACAGCTGCGCGGCTGGACCATCTTCGGGGTCGGAGCCCTGACCCTGATGTCAGGCATCTTCCTGATCCTGCTCAGCCCCCTGGCTCCGCCCGCCTTCCTGGCCTGCTGCGCCCTGCAGGGGGCCTATTTCGCCTGGGCCCGCAAGGCTTTGCCGCCGAAGGACGAGGCCAGCCGGAAGGGCCGCCGCGCCTCGACCAACGCCTTCCTGCTCTACCTCGGCTCCACCGGCTTCGTCCTGGGGTGCAATCTGGTCGGTTTGTTCCGCTAGGACAGCGGTTAAGCCTCGAAAAACCGGCCGCAATACGCCATATGCAGCGCACAAAATTCACTCGAAGGATTTGCGGCTGATGGCCCAGTACGACGTCGTCATCATCGGGGGCGGCCCCGGGGGCTACAATGCGGCGGTGCGCGCCGGGCAGCTGGGCCTGAAGACGGCCATCGTCGAAGGTCGCGGCAAGCTGGGCGGCACCTGCCTGAACGTCGGCTGCATGCCCTCCAAGGCCCTGCTGCACGCCTCCGAGATGTACGAACTGGCCGGCAAGGACTTTGCCAAGCTGGGCATCGAGGTTTCGCCCAAGCTGAACCTGACCCAGATGATGGCCCAGAAGGCCGAGAGCGTCGAAGCCCTGACCAAGGGCGTCGAGTTCCTGATGAAGAAGAACAAGGTCGACTACGTGAAGGGCTGGGGCCGGATCGCCGGTCCGGGCAAGGTCGCCGTGAAGGCCGAGGACGGCTCCGAGACCACCCTCGAGACCACCAACATCGTCATCGCCACCGGCTCGGAGCCGACGCCGCTGAACGGCGTCGAGGTCGACCAGAAGCGGATCGTCGATTCCACCGGCGCCCTGGCTCTGCCTGAGGTTCCCAAGAGCCTGGTGGTCATCGGGGCCGGCATCATCGGCCTGGAGCTGGGCTCGGTCTGGCGCCGTCTGGGCGCCGAGGTCACCGTCGTCGAGTTCCTGCCGCGCATCACCCCCGGCGTCGACGAGGAAACCGCCAAGACCTTCCAGCGCAGCCTGACCAAGCAGGGCATGACCTTCAAGCTGGGAACCAAGGTCACCGCCGCCAAGGTCGGCAAGAAGGACGTCGAGCTGACCCTCGAGCCGGCCGCGGGCGGCGACGCCGAGACGCTTCGGGCCGACTACGTCCTGCTGGCCATCGGCCGACGCGCCTACACCCAAGGCCTGGGCCTTGAGACGGTGGGCATCACGCCCGACAAGCGCGGCGTCATCGAGACCGACCACTTCAAGACCAGCGCCCCGGGCGTCTGGGCCATCGGCGATGTCATCTACGGCCCGATGCTGGCCCACAAGGCCGAGGAAGACGCCGTCGCCTGTATCGAGCTGATCGCCGGCAAGGCGGGCCACGTCGACTACAACCTGGTGCCGGGGGTGATCTACACCTATCCGGAGGTCGCCTGGGTCGGGAAGACCGAGGATGCGCTGAAGGCCGAGGGCGTCGCCTACAAGGTCGGCAAGTTCCCCTTCACCGCCAACAGCCGCGCCAAGATCAACCACGAGACCGAGGGCTTTGCGAAAGTCCTGGCCGACGCCACGACCGACCGCATTCTCGGCGTCCACATCATCGGTCCGCAGGCCGGCGAGATGATCGGCGAGTACTGCGTGGCCATGGCGTTTGCCGCCGCGTCCGAAGACGTGGCCCGCACCTGCCACCCCCACCCCACCCGCTCCGAAGCCGGCCGCCAGGCGGCGATGGGCGTCGAGGGCTGGACGATGCAGGCCTGACCCCTCACCGTGTGACAAACACACGGGAGAGAGAGATGGGCGACATCAAGTGGCGCGATCCGGAGATCGCTGCGGTGCGAGCCCTTTACGCCTCGCTGCAGCCGCCTGAGGGCTCGCCCGAGCAGACCTGGGCCGAGCGCCGCGCCGCCATGGATGGCTTCGGCGAGATCGGCTCCCTGCCCGAGGGCACGCTGGTCGTGCCGGTCGACATCGAGGGCATGGCCGCCGAGGGCCTGGTGCCGCCGAGCTATGACGAGAGCCGTCAGATCCTCTACCTGCACGGCGGCGGCTATGTGATCGGCAGCCCCAGAAGCCACCGCCCCATGTGCGCCCGGCTGGCGTCGGAGGCCGGCTGTCCGGTCCTGGTCCCCGACTATCGCATGGGGCCGGAGAACCCCTTCCCCGCCGCCGTCGAGGATGGAGTGAAGGCCTGGAAGCACCTGCTGGAGGCCGGCATCGATCCGGCGCGGATGGTCATCGCCGGCGACAGCGCCGGCGGCGGCCTGACCCTGGCCACGGCGCTGGCGCTGAGGGATCAAGGTCTGCCGCAACCGGCCGGCCTGTTCTGCATCAGTCCGTGGGCGGATCTGCGTCAGGTCGGCAAGGCCTATGAGGCCGTGCAGCATCTCGATCCGATGATCAGCATTCCGGGCCTCGACCAGTTCGCCGCCGCCTATCTTAACGGCGCCGACGCGGCCCATCCGCACGCTTCGCCAGCGCTCGGCGACTTCACGGGCATCGCCCCGATCCTCGTCCATGTCAGCGGGGCGGAGGTGCTGATGAGCGACAGCATCGCCGTGGCCGAGGCCGCCGGCCTGGCCGGCGTGCCAGTGCGGCTGGAGATCTGGCCGGAGATGCTCCACGTCTGGCACGCCTGGTCCGGCCAGTTGGCCGCCGGCCGCAAGGCGCTCAGCGACGCGGGGGCGTGGATTCGGGACGTGACGGGCGGCTGACTACTTCGCCGGAGCCGCCATCGGCGCGCCGGCCTTCACCGACGCCTTGACCTGCTCATGCATGGCCGGCGGCAGGGGGATCATGCCGCGTTCCTGCAGATACCCGCCCCGGCCGCTGGCGGCGTCGGAGGTGTACTCCTTGACGAAGGCGCGCAGACCCGGGGTCAGGTCGAGGCGGGATTTCTTGACGTAGATGTAGAGCGAGCGGCTGAGCGGGTATTTGCCCGAGGCGATGGTCTCGAAGGTCGGCTTGACCCCGTCGATCGAGGCCACCTTCACCTTGTCCATGTTCTCTTCGTAGAAGAAATAGCCGAACACGCCGGCCGAACCCGGGGTCCGGGTCAAGGTCTGGACGATGGCGTTGTCGTTCTCGCCGGCGTCGATCCAGCGGTCGGAGCGCAGGGGATCGACCCGGCCCTTGAAGGCCTTCTCGTCGTCCTTCTTCATCGCCTTGAGCAGGTCGAAGCGGGTCGCCCCGGCCTCGATGCCCAGTTCCAGGAAGGCGTCGCGGGTGCCGCTGGTCGGGGGCGGGCCGTAGACCAGGATCTTGCTCGGCGGCAGGCCGGGGCCGATCTGGCTCCAGTTCAGGTAGGGGTTCTTCTGCAGCCGGCCCTGGCGCAGGGTGTCGGCCGACAGGGCCAGGAACAGATGCTCCAGCTTCAGGTTGAAGTCGGGCGCCCGCTTGTCCATGGCCAGGACGATGCCGTCGTAGCCGACCTTGATCTCGATGATGTCGGTCACGCCGTTCTTCTGGCAGGCCTCGTATTCCGACTTCTTCATCGGCCGGCTGGCATTGGCGATATCGGGGAAGGCGTCGCCCGCCCCGCCGCAGAACAACTTTATCCCCCCGCCGGTGCCCAGGCTCTCGACCTTGGGCGTGCGCGACCCGGTCTTGCGGGCATAGGTCTCGGCCACCCGAGTCGTGTACGGAAACACCGTCGAGGAGCCGGCCGCCCAGACATAGTCGCGGGCCGCCCAGGCGGTCCCGGCCGAAGCCATGGCGATCACGGAAATTGCGGTGGCGAGCAGGCGTTTCATAGGACGGTCCCGATGGTTGGAACCGTCCCTACAAAGCTTGTGCGACAGTCCGACGACAAACTGCGAAAAATGATCCGCCCAAAGAGTAAGGCGGGTCAGAGCAACCGGGTGCGGATCGCCTGGCTGAGCAGGTCGATGCCCGACACGGCCACGACGATGACCAGCACGATGGCCCCGGTCTGGTCGTAGGCGAAGCTGTTGGTCGAATCGAGCAGCACCTGACCGATGCCGCCAGCCCCGATCAGGCCCAGCACCGTCGCCGATCGGCTGTTGCTCTCGAACCGGTAGAGGGCGTAGCCGACCCACAGCGGCGCGACCTGCGGGATGACCCCCCAGACGATCTCGGCCAGGCGGCCGGCGCCGGTGGCGCGAACACCCTCGACAGGCCCCTTGTCCGTGGCTTCCACGGCCTCGGCGAACAGCTTGGCCAGCACGCCGCCGGTGTTGAACATCATGGCCATGACGCCGGCGAAGGGGCCGAGGCCCACGGCGGTGATGAAGATCAGGGCGACGACCAGGTCGGGGATCGAACGGACCAGGTCAAGCATCCGCCGGACCGGCTGCTGGATCCAGGCCGGGGTGATGTTGGCCGCGCCCAGCAGGCCGAACGGAATAGCGACGAGGATGGCCAGGAAGGTGCCCCACAGGGCCATCTGGATCGTCTCCCACATCTTGCGGATGTAGAGGGCCCAGTCGGCCTTGAGGAAGTTCTCGTGGCCCGGGATGAAGGGCGAGAAGAACCCGGCCACGAACTGCTGCATCCCCTCGGAGCCGAACAGCTGCGGGAACTTGTAGATCTCGGCCGGGCCGAAGCTGATGATCAGCAGGATGGCGACGCCGCCCCAGATCACGATGTCGAAGGCCCGCGACGACAGCGATCGGGTCGGCGGGGCCAGATTGGCGGCGTCTTGGGTCATGGGCGGGGTTTCGCTCGTTTCGCCTTGAGGCCTAGTTCGCCGGCGCCTGGGCGGCCTTGGCCTGTTCGGCCTCGATGTCCCGGATGGACTTGGTCGCCGCGTCGATCTTGGCCTTGTCGCCGGCTTCCTTGGCCAGCCCCAGCTGCTCCATGGCCTCCATCTTGCGGACAAACAGCAGGTGGCTGGCGTCGGCCGGCTTGAAGCCGCCGATCGACAGCTTCTTCATGTTCTCACGCTGTTTGGCGGCCTCCGGGGTGTCGCCCTGGCCGTAGGTCAGGAAGAACTGGCGGACCTTTTCCTTGACGGCAGGATCGAGGTCCTTGCGCCAGACGATCGGATCCTCCGGGAGAATCGGCGAGGTCCAGATGACCCGGACCTGATCGCCCTGGCCTTCGTTGCGGTCCTTGTTCAGGCGAATGGCGGTCGAGTTGTTGGTCGCCGCGTCGAGCCGCTTGTTGGCCACGGCAAACAGGTTCGACTGGTGGTTGGCGGTCAGCACGGTCTTGAAGCAGTTCTCCGGCTTGATGCCGCGCGGGATGAAGACCTCGGTCATCGGGGCCAGAGTGCCGCTGGTCGACTTCTTGTCGCCCATGCCGAAGTTCAGCGTCTTGTCGCATTTCAGGAGGTCGTCGAGGGTCTGGATCGGGCTGTCCTTGGGGACGATGATCACCGAGGTGTAGCCGTCCGTACCGGAAGGATCGAAGGTGCGGGCGAAGACCTCGCCGTTCGACCGGCGCACGGCCTCCAGGCCCGACTGGTTGGAGAACCAGCCGAGATCGGTCTGCTTGAAGCGCATGGCCTCGATCAGGGCGCTGTAGCTGGACGAGAAGAAGGGCTTCACTTTCAGGCCGGTGGACTTCTCCATGTCGGCCAGGATCGGAGCCCAGTAGGTCTCCATGTTCTGCGACTTCTCGGTCGACAGGATGGAGAAGGTGATCTCGTTCTTGGGCTTGTCCTGGGCGCCGCCGCCACAGGCGGTCAGCGCCAGGGCGGCCGTGGCGGCCAGGCCGATGAACAGGCGGCGGGGGATCATTGCGGAGCTCCTTCCCAGAAAACGTCCTCGAATTCCGGGCCGTAGATTTCAACAAGCTTGGGCTTCTGCAGGCCGGACGGCGGGCCGTCGTAGACGACCTTTCCGGCCTTGAGGGCGACGACGCGGTCGCAGTAGCGCATGGCGTAATCGACCTGGTGCAGGGTGACGATGACGGTCAGGCCGTCCTGGCGGTTCAGCTCGCGAAGGATTTCCATGACCTTGCGGGCCGCCACCGGATCGAGCGAGGCGACCGGCTCGTCGGCCAGGATGACCTTGGCCTTCTGGACCAGGGCCCGGGCGATGGCGCCGCGCTGCTGCTGGCCGCCCGACAGGGTGTTGGCGCGTTGACCGGCGTAGTCGGCGATGCCCACGCGGTGCAGGGCCTGCATGGCCGCGACCTTGGTTTCCTCCGGCCAGCGGCCGAACAGGCCTTGCAGGTAGCCAATGCGGCCAAGCGAGCCCAGCGCCACGTTGGTGAACAGGCTCAGGCGGCCGACAAGATTGAACTGCTGGGCGATGAAGCCGATGCGGATGCGGGCGTCGCGGACCTTGTCGCCCACCTTGCCCTTGGATTGCGTGGTCGTGCCGAAGGCGGTGATGGTTCCAGCCGGACCGTCGATGGTCTGCAGCCCGTCGATCGAGCGCAGCAGGGTGGACTTGCCCGAACCCGAGGGTCCGATCAGGGCGACCATCTCGCCCTTGTCTACGTCCAGCGACACGCCATCGAGGGCGCGGCGCTTGCCGAAGGTCTTGGAGACTCCCCGGACCTGGAGAACGGCGTCTTGCGTCATGTGTCTCTTCTGGGCGGGCGGTTGCCACGCGGGGAAAATTACCCTGAAGCGTTACGCTATCTGGCAGGGTTTCCGCAACCTTGCGGACTCTGTGGGGCGATCTACGGCGTTTCGCGCCACCCCTTGCGGCGTCAGGCAGCGCCCGGTGTCGGCGGGGGGTACAAAAACCACTTTACAGGGGGGTCCGATTGCCTCATATCGCGCGGCTCCGGCGGACCCCGTGTCCAACTACGCTGCTAACGCCGGCCTGGGTTTAACTGCTAACAGGGGGCTACGTGAATTGCACACGTACCATACTCCCCTGGACCTGGTCCGCGAGCGGTCTCCGGAACATCCTGTCGCACTCGTGCGACGCGATGCCGTAGCTGCAGCAGCGCGCTGGTTCCAGACGAAGTTCAAGGGTGACGTCCTCTACGCTGTGAAGGCAAACCCTTCGCCGTGGGTGATCGAAACGCTCGTCGCTAACGGCGTCACCAAGTTCGACGTGGCGTCGATCCCCGAGATCGCGCTCGTGGCCGAACATGCGCCCGGCGCCCAGATGGCCTTCATGCATCCCGTGAAGAGCCGCCGGGCGATCTCCCAGGCCTATTTCGACTACGGCGTGCGCACCTTTGCGCTCGACACCCACGAAGAGCTGGCCAAGATCATCGACGCCACCGGCGGGGCGCGCGACCTGAACCTCATCGTCCGCATGGCGGTCGATGCGGAAGGCGCCAACTTCAGCCTGTCGGGCAAGTTCGGGGTCAACAGCTTCGAGGCTCCCAGCCTTCTCCTGGCCGCCCGTCAGGCGACAGCTGAGCTGATGGGCGTCTCCTTCCACGTCGGCAGCCAGTGCATGCGCCCGACCGCCTACCAGGCCGCCATGGCCCAGGTCGGCCGATCGCTGGTCCGCGCCGGTGTCTTCGCCGACGTCGTGGACGTGGGCGGCGGCTTCCCGTCGATCTATCCCGGCATGATCCCGCCGGACATGGACGACTATTTCGCGGCCATCGAACGCGGCTTCAACGAGATGCCGGTGTCGGAGACGACCGAGCTGTGGTGTGAACCCGGCCGGGCGCTGGTCGCCGAGTCGACGTCGCTGCTCACCCGTGTCGAGCTCCGCAAGGGCGAGGCGCTTTACCTCAACGACGGCAGCTACGGCTCGCTGTTCGACGCGGCGCACGTCAAATGGCCCTTCCCGGTCAAGCTCTACCGCGGCGAAGGCGAGACCGCCCAGGAGGTGGAAGGCGATCTGAAGCCTTTCCGTTTCTACGGCCCGACCTGCGACTCCCTGGACCACATGCCCGGCCCCTTCTACCTGCCGGCCGACATCCAGGAAGGCGACTTCATCGAGATCGGCATGCTCGGCGCCTATGGCGTCGCCATGACCACCCGCTTCAACGGTTTCGGCGAGACCGAGATGGTTGAAGTGACCGACGCTCCGATGGCTTCGATGTTCGGTCTGGCCCGTCGCTCGATCCCGGCTCCCAAACAGGCGAGCAATGTCGTGCGGCTGTCACGCCCCAAGGGCAGGAAACGTCGGCGCAAGTAAGCCGTTTAGTACCCAATCATTATGCCGCAGGCCCGTCGCTCCGTCCGGGCCTGCGGATGCTTTTGTCGACGGGCGCTCAAAACCAAAGGGAAACCTGAAGCGATGAACGCTCCTGTTCCGAATACGAAAGCCCAGCTGCTCGGCAACACCGTCGAGCATGTCGACATGACCAGCTTCGACGCCCGTCCGATCATCGATTCGATGCGCAAGATGAGCTTCTCGAGCCGTGACACGGCCCGCGCCGCCGACATCTTCTCGATGGCTATCGAAGACCCGGACTGCAGCCCCTGGCTGATCCTGGCCGGCTCGACTTCGGCCGGCGGCTGCATGCATGTCTACCGCGACATGGTGAAGTTCGGCATGGTCGACGCCATCGTCGCCACCGGCGCCTCGATCATCGACATGGATTTCTTCGAAGCCCTCGGCTTCAAGCACTACCAGGCCGCCGGCCCTGTCGACGACAACGTGCTGCGCGAGAACTACATCGACCGCATCTACGACACCTACATCGACGAGGAAGAGCTCCAGGCCTGCGACCACACCATCCTGGAGATCGCCAACCGCCTGGAGCCGCGCGGCTATTCCAGCCGGGAGTTCATCTGGGAAATCGGCAAGTGGCTGTCGGAAGGCAACGCCAAGAAGCCGGGCAGCCTGATCCAGACCGCCTATGAAGAAGGCGTGCCGATCTTCTGCCCGGCCTTCGTCGACAGCTCGGCGGGCTTTGGCCTGGTCAAGCACCAGAAGGAGCGGATGGCCGCCAAGCAGCCCTACCTGATGCTGGACGCCATCGCCGACTTCCGCGAACTGACCGATATCAAGATCGCGGCCGGCACCACCGGCCTGTTCATGGTCGGTGGCGGGGTGCCCAAGAACTTCGCCCAGGACACCGTGGTCTGCGCCGAAATCCTCGGCGTCGAGGCGGACATGCACAAGTACGCGGTGCAGATCACCGTCGCCGACGTGCGGGACGGCGCCTGCTCGTCCTCGACCCTGAAAGAGGCCGCCAGCTGGGGCAAGGTGGACACGACCTTCGAACAGATGGTCTTCGCCGAGGCCACCACCGTGGTGCCGCTGATCGGTTCCGACGCCTATCACCGGGGCGCCTGGAAGAACCGCACCAAGCGCCGCTGGAACAAGCTGTTCCAATAGCCACACCAACCGCCGCCGCTTCGGGAACCCCCGGAGCGGCGGTTGCTTATGGTCCCCGGGGGCGCTTAAGTCGGCGCACTGCCGTCGGAGCTTCCATGTCCATGATCCGCTTCTCGCTTGTCGCCGCCTCGGCGGTGCTTTTGCTGGCCGCCTGCGGCAAGGCCGACGACTCCGAGACGCCGACTCCGGCCGAATCCGAAGCCAGGGTGGAGACCCCGACCGCCCCGACCGGTCCGCTTGGGCCTGACCAGACCGTCACCTCCGACGGGGCCACCGTCTCGGTCGGCGCCGCCGCTTCCAAGGTCACGACCCCGGCCTATGCGCCGCTCTATCCGGGCTCCACGGTCCTCACCAGCGTCATCGGCGAAAGCGGCGTCGGCAAGGGGGGCAGCGTCACCTACCGGGTGACTGCCAGCCCCGCGGCGGTGATCGGCTTCTACGAAGACAAGGTGAAGGCCGCCGGCAAGCCGGTGACCATGAACGCGGAGATGGGCGCCAACGTGCGCATGCTGACCGCCGGCGACAGCGGCGATGGCAAGGGCGCCATGCAGGTCATCGCCAGCCCCTCGGGCAGCGGCTCGGAAGTGCAGCTGACCTGGTCGGACGAGGATGCCGCGGAAGAGGTCCAGGCGATGCCGCCGCCGCCTCCGGGGCGCGACAACATCCCCAAGAAGCGGACCGGCGGCTGACCGCTTGCCCCGGCCCCCGGCGATAGCTACCTCTGGGTCCATGTCCTGCGGCCACGACCATCACAGCCACGGCCTGAGCGGCGGCGCCCTGAACGCCGAGCTGACCGCCGCCGATGCGCGCTGCGCCGGGGCCGGGCAGAAGCTGACCCCGCCGCGCCGCCGGGTGCTCGAACAGTTGCTCGAGGCCGGCCAGCCGGTGAAGGCCTATGACCTGATCGCCACCTTCGCCGACGGGGCCCCGGCCAAGCCGCCGACCGTCTACCGGGCCCTGGAGTTCCTGTCGAAACAGGGCTTCGCCCACCGCATCGAGAGCCTCAACGCCTATGTCGCCTGCCGCCACTCGGCCAGCGAGGAGGCCGACAACCATGCCGCCGCCTTCCTGATCTGCGACTGCTGCGGCGCGACCCGCGAGATCGACCCGGCCGTTCTGGACAGCATCGAGACGGCCGCGAAGGCGCCGGGCTTCACCGTCCAGTCGGTGACCATCGAGGCCCACGGCCTCTGCGCGGATTGCGCCGCCTGATGGGTTTCGAGGGGGCGGAACTCTGGCGCGGCGGCGTCAACACCTGGGAATGCGACGAGATGGGGCACATGAATGTGCGCTTCTACGTCGCCAAGGCCGTCGAGGGTCTGGCCACCCTGGCGGCCCTGATCGGCATGCCCGAGGCCTTCTGTGCCGACGCCACCTCGACCTTGCTGGTCCGTGAGCAGCACATCCGCTTTCTCAAGGAAGCCCACGCCGGCGCCGCCCTGCACATGGTCGGCGGCGTGGTCGAGATGGGCGAGAGCGAGGCCCGCTTCGTCCAGCTACTGATCCATTCGGGCAGCGGTGACATCGCCGCCAGCTTTCAGACGGTGGTCACCCACGCCACGCCCCGAGAGGGAACCGCCTTCCCTTGGTCGGACCGCACGAGGGCGCTGGCCGCCGACCTGACCATGGCCGTGCCGGACAAGGCGCAGTCCCGCAGCGTGGCCCTCGACCCGGTGGAAACGACCGGCAGCCTGGCCCGCGCCGATGAGCTGGGCCTGCTGCGCATTGGCCTTGGGGCCATCTCGCCGCAGGAAACAGACGTCTTCGGCCGCATGCGTCCGGAGCTGTTCATCGGCCGGGTGTCGGACGGGATCGGCGGGTTGGTTGGCCCCCTGCGAGCCATCGTCGCCGACAACGCACCGGACAAGCCGGCCCGCACTGGCGGCGCGGTGCTTGAGTATCGACTGGTGCAGCTGGACTGGCCGCGGGCCGGTGAACGCTTCGAACTGCGCTCGGGCCTCGTCGGCGTCGACAGGCGGACCATGCGCCTGGTCCACTGGATGCTGGATCCCGAGAGCGGCAAGGTCTGGGGGACGAGCGAGGCGGTGGCGATCACGTTTGATCTGGACGCCCGCAAAGCGGTTGCCATCGAGGATGCGGCGCGTGACGCGATGATGAAGACCGCAACGGCGGGCCTCGCGCTCTGAAATCCCCCCTCCCGCTTGTCGGGAGAAGGGCCTGTTACTTCAGCGCCTCGAGCAGCGCGGCCCGCGCCAGGTCCGGAACCTCCATCGGCAGGAAGTGGGTCGTGCCGGGGATCGTCTCCACCGTGATGCGGCCCGTCCCCGTCAGCTCATCCAGCCGATCCAGGACATTGCAGGTCGAGCCCTCTTCCGCCCGCAGGATGCGGATGGGGCAGCGGGAGGCGTGGAAGGCGACCCAGGGATTGTGGAAGTGGGCCGCGAAGTTGGCCGATTCCCACTCAGGCGCGCAGGACAGCCTCAAACCACCTTCGCCATTGTCGGTCAGGCCGTCGGCCAGGTAGTCGGCCAGCATTTCCGGCGGCCAGGTGCGGAGGGCGCCGCGGCCGAGGTAGGCGTTGTAGGCCCCCTCGCGGCTGTCGAAGGCGTTGCGCCGACGGCGGGCGCCGACGGCCAGCGGCGAGTTCTTCATGCCGTCGGGCCCGAAGCTTTCGGCCAGGCCCTCCTTCATGACCACCGGATCGAGCAGCACCAGCCGCGGAACCAGCTCGGGCCGCAGGCCGGCGGCCAGCAGGCCGGACGTGCCGCCCATCGAATGGCCGGCGACCAGGCGCGGCGGGGCGTCCAGGGTCTCCAGGAGGCCGATCAGATCGTCGCGGTAGCCGAGCCAGGAACTGTGGCCATCGCCGGGGTCGGCCTCCAGCTCGCTCAGGCCATGGCCGCGCATGTCGATCGCCAGGATGCGGTTCCCGGCGTCGGCCACCGGGCTGAGCAGCCGGCGGTAGGTCAGGGCGTTGAAGCCGTTGGCGTGGCAGAAGACCAGATCGATCGGCCGGTCTTCGGGACCCATCTCGATGGCCGCCATGGTCCCGTCGCCGGTCGGGCTCTGGATCGGAATGCGGCGGCGGCGGAACTCAGGTCCAGGGGGCGCGGGATCGTTGCTCATCGGAACGGTCATGGCCGAGCGCCCCTGCGTCACGCAAGGTCCTTAGTATGGCGAAAGGTAGTCGGCGAGTTGCGAAGGCGTGAACTGCCGCCCTTCAGGACCGTTCACCGCGACCCACTTCCACCCCTGCTGTTCCAGGTCGCGCATCAGCGCCAGCGCCTCCTCGGCGGTCCCGACGTCTTCGCGGAACATGGCGTGCAGCCCCGCCATCACCGACCAGGGCGTCGCCGCCGAATCGTATTCGCTCGCCATGCTTGGTTTTCCCGGCGTCAGTCGGTTTAGGATAGCGGCAAAGGGAGAGAACGCCATGAACGCCCACGCCCCGGTCGATGCGACCACCACCGACTGGACCTGCTTCGCCGTCTCTATCGAGGGCGGGGTCGCCCACATCCAGCTCAAGCGGCCGGACGAGTACAACACCATGGTCCGGGCTTTCTGGAACGAGCTGCCGGTGATCGTGAAGGACATCAGCGACAACGCCCGGGCCCGCGCAATCGTGCTCAGCTCGACCGGCAAGCATTTCTGCGCCGGCATGGATCTGGCCGTGTTCGGCGGCGGCGGATCGACCACCGGCATGAAGCCGGCCGACAAGGAGAACGCCGGCGAGAGCTTCCGCTATCACGTGCATCACCTGCAGGACGTCATCTCCTGCCTGGACGAGGCGCGGATGCCGGTGATCGCGGCGATCCAGGGCGGCTGCGTCGGCGGGGCGGTCGATCTGACCAGCTCGGCGGACATCCGCTACTGCACGGCGGACGCCTTCTTCGTGATCCAGGAGATCAACATCGGCATGACCGCCGACGTCGGCACCTTCCCGCGCCTGTGCAAGCTGATCCCCGAGGGCTGGGTGCGTGAGCTGGCCTATACCGGCCGCCGTCTGCCGGCCCACAAGGCGCAAGCGATCGGCCTGGTCAACGAGGTGTTCGAGACCCACGAGCAATGCGTCGAGCACGCCCTGGCGACGGCGAAGGAGATCGCTTCGAAATCGCCGCTGGCCGTGGCCGGCAGCAAGGTGATGATCAACTACGCCCGCGACCACACGATCAAGGATGCGCTGGACTACATCGCCGTGTGGCAGACGGGCATGTTCAGCGGCGCCCACATGGCGGAGGCCTTCAAGGCCAAGGCCGAGAAACGGGATACGGACTTCCCGGACCTGATCCCGCTGCGGCGGGGGATGTAACTAGAACTCGCGCTCGGCGCCGGTCAGGTCGGCGCCGGCCAGCTTCGCGCCCGTCAGGTCCGCTTCCAGCAGGCGGACCCGCTGGGCCTTGGCGTCGCGCAGGTCGGCCTGGCGCAGGACAGCGCGGGTCAGGTTGCTGCGCAGGTGGCGGCCCTCGGCGATCAGCAGGGGCCCAAGATGGGCGCCGCGCAGGTCGACGCGGTCGAGGCGGGCATCGACCAGCTTGACCCCGCGCAGATCGGCGCCGCGCAGGTTGGCGCCGCGCAGATCGGCCCCGGAGAGGTCGCTGCCCTGCAGCTGCGCGCCTTCCATGTCCATGCCGAAGAAGACCGAGCCCGGGGCGTGGATGCCGGTCATCACCCGCCGCCGCAGCTGGCGCAGGGAGCGGAAGTCGACACGGGAGAGCCTGGCCGCCCGGCCCCCGGCCCCATGGGTGGCGCAGTAGCGCTCGTGGTCGGCCAGCACATCGCCCAGCGGCTCGTCATCGATGTAGACGATCGGCGGCGGCGCGCGCAGCACATCGGAGAGGTCGGCCGCGGCGAGATTGACCGTCGAGGTGTCTACGCCGGCCAGCACGGCGCGCTTGAGCGAAGCGCCCTGCATGTCGGCATTGAACATCTCGGCGCCCGACATGTCGGCCCCGTCGAGCAGGGCCTTTACCAGCCGCGCCCCGCCCAGCTGGGCCCCGGCCAGGATGGCGTCGGTGAGGTCGGCCGAGCGGGAGACGTCGGAAACCTGGGCGCCCTCCAGATTGGTCCCGGCCACGACGGCGTACTTCAGGTCACCCGGCCTGGCGTCGTGGGTCAGGATGCGGAACCCCTGGGCGCTGTCCTGCATGGCGATGCGGCCTTCGCGCAGGTCGGCGCCCATCAGGTTGGCAAGGGAAAGGTTGGCGCCGCGCAGGCAGACGCCGCGCAGGTCAGCCTTGGTCAGGTTGACGCTCCGCAGGTCGGCGTCACGCAGGTCGGCCCCGAACAGCACTGCCCGGGACAGGTTGCCCCCCATCAGGCTGGCGCCGCTCAGCCGCGCGCCCGTCAGCTCGGCGTCGGAAAGGTTGACCCCCTCGAGCATGACGTTGCTGAGGTCGGCATGGGCCAGGTTGGCCCGCTTGCCGCCCGGCCGGCCGGCGAGGAAGCGCGCATGCGCTTCAAGCGTCTGCTTGAGGCTGGCGTGTTCCAGGGCGCGGAGCAGGTTCGGTTCGGCGGACATCGAACGCCGATCTTGGTCCGGCGCCCTTAAGGAAGGGTGAGATTTGACCTGAAATCCTCGTTTTAGGTCGAGACTCCCGAGCGTCTCAGAACCAACCCTTGCGCCTGAACCAGAGCATCGGAAGCACCACCGAGACGACCATGATACCCAGCGCGAGTGGCTCGCCCCAGGGCAGCTTGAACTCGGCCATATGTTCGAAGTTCATGCCGAAATAGCTGGCCACCAGGGTTGGCGGCAGGAAGATCACGGCGGCGACCGAGAAGAACTTGATGATGCCGTTCTGCTCGATGTTGATCATGCCCAGCGTGGCGTCGAGCAGGAAGGTGATGTCACCCGACAGGTGACCGGCATGGTCGGTCAGGCTGGCGACGTCGCGCTGCATCGACTTGAGGCGCACCTCTTCGTCCTCGCCCTCGGCGATGAAGGGCGAGACCTGGGCGTAGACCAGCAGGCGCGAAAGGCTGATCAGGCTGTTGCGGACCTTGGCCGTGATCCCCCGCCAGCGGCCGAGCTTGCCGAGGATGATCTCGAAGCGGGCGGTCTTCCGGGGCCGCTCGAAGATGTGGTTGGAGAGAGCCTCGACCTGATCGGAGGCGGCCTCGAGGATGTCGGCCACCCGGTCGACGATGGCGTCGAGCAGCCCCAGGAACACGGCCTCGCCGGCGGCGCACAGGGCGCCGCCGCGCTCGGCCAAGGTGGCTTCGAACAGGGTGAAGGCGCGGGGGTGGGCATAGCGGATGGTGATCAGCCGGTCCTTGACCAGCACGAAGGTCACCGGCGCCAGGCGCGGCGCCTCGGCCGCCGCCCCGGTGATCACCTCGACGGTCAGGTAGGTGGCGTTCCCCTCGCGGTAGAGGCGCGACGACGCCTCGATCTCGCTCATGTCCTCGCGGGTCGGCAGTTCCAGCTTGAGCTGCTGCTCGATGAGGACCTCTTCCTCGCGGGTCGGATCGACCAGGTCGATCCAGATGGTGTCGGGCGGCAGGACCCAGCCCTCGCCCGGGACGACCTCCTCCACCGCCTGGGCGTCACGCTGAAGCAGTCGGATCATGCAGGGGGTCCCGGACAACTAAAGGGTCCAAGGGATGGCGCGGCCCGGGCATGGCGTCAACGCGCGCAACGCAAAAGGGCCGGTGTTTCCACCGGCCCTCTGACACTTGGAACCCTGTCCGGGCCTTACTTCTTGTCGCCGCCGGTCGCCTTCTGGATCAGGTCGGCGATGTTGTCGGTGGTCTCGGCCGCCTTGTTGAGGATGCCCAGCGGCGAGGCGCCCTGGCGGACCGAACCGACCACATGGCCGGCGGCGCTGTTGGCCACCAGGGTGGCGGTGTCCTGGGCGAGGGCGAAGCGGCCGGAGGCCTGGGCCAGCTTCTTGGCCTGGCCGTCGGGGTAGATGAAGCCGTGGGTCGGGTAGACGCTGGTGCCCAGATCGCGGATCGGGTCGTACCAGACCTTGACCTGGGTCCAGTCGCCGCCCGGCGAGACGTCGACGACGGTGACGTCCTTCTCGACCTTGCCGCGGGCCCCGCCGATGGCCGACCAGTTGGCGTGGGTGATCTGGATGACGCGGTCGGTCAGGACGCGGCTGACGACGGCCACGTGGCCGAGCCGCATGCGGGCGGTGGCCTTGAAGCTGAGCACGGCGCCCATCTGCGGGGTGCTGCCGGTCTGGTAGCGCTGGACGGCCTGGCCCCACCAGGTGTGGGCGTCGCCGAAGATCTGGATGCCCGACAGGAGACGGGCGAAGGGCACGCACTGCCAGTAGGTTTCAGCGGACGAGACCGCGGGGATCAGGCTGATCATCAGAGCAGCAGTCAAAGATCCGAGAACGGTCCGAGCCCGTGAACGCATGCTGGGATGCTCCCCCGTGGAAACGATCGGTAACGCTTAGTCATCTCACAGGGGAATGAAAAGAGTCTTTTCACGTCGCGGGCGCGACAGATCGTCTTTTGGCCCATGAATCGAGCATGAGCTTCATGCGGGCGCGGGCCGGGCGCTCGATCAGGTGATAGCTGGCCGCCGCCAATGGAACCACGGAGGCGATGAACAGCAACCAGATGTACCATGGCAGTCGATCGTCTGCTGTATTCAACAGCTTTGTTGCTGCATTCACAAACAGAAGCTTCCAGGGCACGCAAATCATATAGACGGAATAGCTGATCTCACCGAGATAAACGAAGCTTTGGCCGCTGGCGAATCGCGAACCATGCTCCGCCATGCCCGCCAGACACAGGATCAGACCCCCGAAACCGGCCACGGCCAGCAGGTCCGGCGCCCCCGACACCGCCGCCATCAGGGCGCCGGCGCCCATAAAAGCGGCGCCCACGGCCGCCGTCCGCAGGCTTTTGACCGCTCCGGCCCTCCACAGACCGTGCATGGCGCAGCCCAGGGCGAAGCAGGGAACGATGCGCAGGGCGCCCCAGTGGATGGTGGCCTCGGTCAGGCTCTTGCCAGTGAGGGCGCTGTAGACTGGGTAGAGGACGGCCATAAAGCCGAGCGCCAGGGCGGCGCCGAGCCAGGCGCGGTGGCGCAGCTTCCACGACGCCCAGGCGAAGACCGGAAAGGTCAGGTAGGCGAACCACTCGGCCGAGATCGACCAGCTGGGGTGGTTGAAGGCCGCCTGCGGGGCGGCGCCCCAGGCCTGCAGCAGCAGCAGGTTGGCCGGCAGGGATTCCCAGCTGAGGATGTTGGCGTCGATGCTGAAGCCGGCGACGGTGGCCCCGATGCCCAGCGCCGCGACGCCGAGCAGGGTGGCCAGGTGCAGCGGGTAGACCCGCGCCAGCCGGTTCCACAGGAAGGGGCCGTATTTGAACCGCCCCTCGCCGAAGCTCTCCAGATAGACGTGGCAGAGGATGAAGCCCGACAGGGTGAAGAACAGCTCGACCCCCAGGTAGCCCTTCTCCACGAGCGCCGGGCTGATCCCGACCTGGAGGTTGGGCCAGTAGTGGTAGAGCACCACCCACATGGCGGCGAAGAAGCGCAGCGCAGTCAGCGGTTTGATGTGGGCGGCATCATTCATGGTACGCAGGTGCTTCCATTCGTCGCGGTCGATCCTAAGTATGCCTGACGAAGGTTTAGGGAGGCTTGAGACCGAACGTGGACGGGATTGCACAACTTCTGACGGATCCGGCGGCCTGGGCGGCGCTGGTCACCCTCATCGTGATGGAGGTCGTCCTCGGGATCGACAACCTCATCTTCATCTCGATCCTCTCGAACAAGTTGCCAGAGGCCAACCGCCAGAAGGTGCGCCGCCTGGGCATCGGCCTGGCCCTGGTCATGCGGCTGATCCTGCTGTCGACCATCGCCTGGATCGTCGGCCTGGTTCAGCCGGTCTTCACCCTGTTCGGCAACGAGTTCAGCTGGAAGGACCTGATCCTGATCGGCGGCGGCCTGTTCCTGATGTGGAAGGCGACCAAGGAGATCCACCACACGGTCGACCCGGCCCCGGAAAACGGCGGGGTGCTCGACAAGACCGACGTGGTCATCACCAACGTCGGCTCGGCCATCTTCCAGATCGTCCTGCTCGACCTGGTCTTCTCGATCGACAGCATCCTGACCGCGGTCGGCATGACAGAGCACCTGCCGATCATGGTCGTCGCCGTGCTGGTTTCGATCACCGTCATGCTGCTGGCCGCCGACCCGCTGGGCAACTTCATCAACAAGAACCCGACGGTGGTGATGCTGGCGCTCGGCTTCCTGCTGATGATCGGCATGGTGCTGATCGCCGACGGCTTCGGCATGCATGTGCCCAAGGGCTACATCTACGCGGCCATGGCCTTCTCGGCCGGGGTGGAGGCCCTGAACATGTGGAGCCGGGCCCGGGCGGCGAAGCGGAACAAGCCGCCGGAGGAGACGCTGCACTAGGGGGCTGCCTCCCACACCGCCCGGCCTCGCCTTTAGAACGCCCCGCCCATGGGGCGCACGATCATCTCGTTGACGGCGACGTCTGCGGGTTGCTCGATCGCATATCGGATGGCCTGGGCGATGACGTCGGGCTTGAGGGCGACCTGGCGCGCCTGGTGGATATAGGCGGCGGTGTCGGGATCGGTGATCGTCGCGGCCAGTTCGCTCTCCACCACGCCGGGCGAGATGATGGTCGTGCGAATCTCCGGATGCTCCTGGCGCAATCCCTCGGTGATGTTCCAGACCGCCGCCTTGGTGGCCGAATAGACCGCCGTCGTCGGCCACACCCCATGGGCCGCGACCGAGGCGACGTTGACGACATGGCCGGCGCCCCGCGCCTGGAAGCGTGGCAGGACCGCGCCGATGCCGTTCAGCACGCCCCGGATGTTGACGTCGATCATCCGGTCCCATTCGTCGGTCTTCAGCGCCGCCAGCGGCGACAGGGGCATCAAGCCGGCGTTGTTGACCAGGACATCGACGCCGCCGAAACGCGCCTCGGCGAAGGCGACGATGGCCTCGAACGCCGCACGGTCGGCGACATCCAGCGCCTGGAATTCGGCTTCGCCGCCGGCGGCCCGGATATCCTGGACGAGGGATTGCAGGCGGTCGGTGCGGCGAGCGCCGAGGACGACCTTCATGCCGGCCGCCGCCAGCCCGCGGGCCGTGGCCTCGCCGATGCCGCTGCTCGCCCCGGTGATGACGACGATTTTGCCTTGGGTGTGGGACATGATTTTCGGTTCCTTGTGGCCGACACGGGATGTCGTCGGCGCTGGAGCCTTGTCGCCCACACCGCGTCGGCGGCGGTAGCACCGCCCTCCGTCGTTCTTGCACGATCCTGCAAATTGCCGAGCGCGCCCTTGCCACTCGCGCGAGGGAACTGACAGGTTAAGGCATGCGCCAGATCGACGAACTCGCCGAGCTCATCGCCCGCCATGTGCCGGCGGACGGCATGCACGCCAGCGCCCTGCCCCGCCTGAACCTTATCCGATCCTGCACGCCGACACAGGCCGTGCCGGCCGTTTACCAGCCGTCGCTGTGCATTATCGCCCAGGGGCGCAAGCAGGTGGAGCTGGGCGGGCGCAGGTTCGTCTACGACCCGGCGAAGTACCTGGCGGTGACCGTCGACCTGCCACTGGTCGGCTCGATCCTCGATGCCAGCCCCGAGCAGCCATACCTCTGCCTGGCGCTCGATATCCACCTGCCGACACTCTCCGAGCTGATCCTGCAGGATGCGCCGGAGCCGGCATCGAAGCCGGTCGGGCCCGCCCTGGGGGTCAGCGAGGTGGAGCCGGGTCTGCTGGACGCGGCCCTGCGGCTGGCCCGTCTTCTCGATGCGCCGAAAGACGCCCCCGCCCTGGCCCCGCTTGCCGAGCGGGAAATCCTCTACCGGCTGCTTTCGGGGGCGCAGGCTCCGATGATCCGCCACATCGCGACCGCCGAAAGCCGCCTGGCCAAGGTCAGCCGCGCCATCGCCTGGCTGCGCCGCAACTACGCTCGCCCCGTCAACATCGAGCGTCTCGCCGCCGATGTCGGCATGAGTCCCTCGTCATTCCACAGCCACTTCAAGGCCGCCACGACGCTCAGTCCGCTGCAGTACCGCACACGTGTCCGCCTTCAGGAAGCGCGACGGATGATGGTGGCCGAGGCCATGGATGCCGCCAGCGCGGGCTTCGCAGTCGGCTACGAAAGCCCCTCACAGTTCAGCCGCGACTACGGCCGCCTCTATGGCGCGCCCCCGCTGAAGGACGCCCGCCGGCTGCGCGGCTCGCCGGACTACGGCGCGGTGGCGTAGCCCCGAGGTCAGACCGTGGGAACTGTCCCACCGTCGATGACGAACTCCGCGCCATGGACCGCGGCGGCGCGGTCGGAAGCAAGGTAGGCGATCAGGTCGGCGACCTCGGAGGGCTCGGCCGCGCGCCCGATCGGGATGCCGCCCAGGCTGTCGAGAACCGACTGCCGGGCCTCCTCGATCGTGCCGCCATTTGGCCGACCTGCACGCGCTTTGGTCCGATCACTCTTCGAGGGCGGGACCCAGGTTGGGCCCAAGGATGCGCGGCCCTGATCGACGGGGCGCCAGGAATCCCGCCTGGCCGCCCCCCGGTTTGGGGGCGACAGGGGTTGGGCGGCAGCTAGATTGCTGGCTCAGCCTTGAGGTCCGCCATGTCCAGAATTTCCGCCCTGCTCGCCGCTACCCTGGTGGTTCTGCCGGTTGCCGCCGGCTCGCCCGTCGCCGCCCAGCATGGCGAGGAGGGCAAGCCGGTCTATGAGGAGTGCCGGCGCGAGGGGATCAACTCCAACCAGTGCCGCTGTTTCTCGCGCTACGTCCGGCTCAACGGCGAGCATGTCGACAAGGCGGTCGTGGTGCGGCTGATGCAGGCCCATCCGGTGAGCAAGTCGCAGACGCTCAGCGAGGACGACGGCTACAAGGCCGCCCCGGGCACCGAGGGCAACATGATGAGCATGGCGATCCAGTTGATCGTCGACGCCACCAAGCACTGCTCGAAGGTCCCGGCCTTCTAGCGGGGCCTTCAGAGGTCGGAGCGGAAGACCTGACCCTCAGGGCGGGGCAATCGTGACCCCATGGCCGGGCGGGCGGAACCGTTGAGGCCCCCGAGGGCCTATCTAGCCGAGCGCGGGATGTCCCTGCTTGCAGGCCACGGCCCGTGGCCGAACCGGAACCCTTCCATGCAGCTTCCCAAAGGCGCCACCGTCGCCGTCGCCGATGGCGAGAAGTTCAATCTGTTCAGCAACGCCGGCGACGAAGCCGGCCTGAAGCTGGAGCCCCTGGCCCATGAGGCGGTCGACGCCGACCATCAGGGGGCCACGCCCGGCCGCCATGGCAGCTCGGCCAACCCTGACGGCGGGCAGGACCGGGAGGACGGCTTCTCGGCCGGCGTTGTCGCCCTGCTCAACAGGAAGGTGCTGGCGGGACAGATTTCGCACCTGCTGATCATCGCCGCCCCCCGGACGCTCGGGGCGATCCGGCCGCAGTACCACGCCAAACTGTCCGACGTGCTGGTGGGCGAGATCGCCAAGGACCTGACCGGCCACGCGCTGCACGACGTGGAGAAGGCGATCGCGGCCGCCTAGACCCTTTCAGGTTTTGATGTACGCATCAAAGCCTGATCAAAAGGGTCTAGAATCAAACATTTAGAGCATGTCCGGGCGGGCGAACCGCATACACTTCGCCCTGACATGCTCTAGGACCTACAGGAAACTGTAGGGGTCGATGTCGATGGTCAGGCGCAGGGCGCCGCGTGGCTTCACGCGGGCCTTCCAGGCGGCCATGTAGGCCGACAGATCGACGTTGCGGTCGGCCCGGACCAGCAGGCGTTTGCGGCGGCGGCCCCGGATCAGGCCGAGGGGGGCGTCGGCCGGTCCGAAGATTTCCACGCCGGGGGTGTTGGGGGCGACGCGGGCCATGTCCTGGGCGAAGGCCTCGAGCTGGGCGGCGTCGGGGCCCGACAGGATGACCGCGGCGAGGCGGCCGAAGGGCGGCAGACCAGACAGCTGGCGAAGCTCCATCTCGGCTTCGACGAAGCCGTCGCGGTCGTTGGCGGCCAGGGCCTGCATGACCGGATGGTCGGGCGCGTAGGTCTGCATGAGGACGCGGCCCGGGCGATCGGCGCGGCCGGCGCGGCCGCCGGCCTGGGCCAGAAGCTGGAAGGTGCGCTCGCCGGCGCGCAGGTCGCCGCCGCGCAGGCCCAGGTCCGCATCGACGACGCCGACCAGGGTGAGGTTCGGGAAGTTGTGGCCCTTCGCCGCCGCCTGGGTGGCGACGAGGATGTCGATTTCGCCGCGCTCCATGGTCTCGACCAGCTCGCGAGCCGATTGACTGCTGAGCATGGTATCGGAGGAGAAGATGGCGGTGCGGGCCTCGGGGAACAGGCGTTTGGCCTCCTCCTCGACCCGTTCGACGCCGGGGCCAATGGAGACCAGGCTATCCTTGGCGCCGCAGTGGGGGCAGGCCTCGGGCTTGGGCATCGAGAAGCCGGTCAGGTGGCAGACCAGCCGGCCGGTGTAGCGGTGCTCGACCAGCCAGCTGTCGGTGTCGGGCGCGGTCAGCCGCTCGCCGCAGGCGCGGCAGAGGACGACGGGGGCGTAACCGCGGCGATTGAGGAACAGGAGGGTCTGTTCGCCGCGCTCGAAGGTTTCGGCCATGGCCTGGACAAGGGGCGGCGAGAGCCAGTGGTCGCGCTCGGGCGGGGTCTCCCGCAGGTCGATCATCGTCACCTCCGGCAGGGTGGCGACGCCGTGGCGGGCGGTCAATTTCAGCCAGCCGTAGCGGCCCTGCTGCGCGTTCCACAGGGTTTCGAGACTGGGCGTGGCCGAGGCCAGGACGACGGCGCAGCCTTCCAGATGGGCGCGGGCGACGGCGAGGTCGCGGCCCTGATAGATGAAGCCGTCCTCCTGCTTGTAGCTGCCGTCGTGCTCCTCATCGACGACGATGAGGGCGAGCTTGCGGTAGGGCAGGAACAGGGCCGAGCGGGCGCCGACGACGATGCGCTGACGCCCGGCGGCGACGTCTTCCCACAGGGTGCGGCGGCGGGGCGGGGGGACGGCGCTGTGCCATTCGCCGGGGGGCGCGCCGAAGCGTTGCGCCACCCGGGCGATGACGGCCTGGGTGAGGGCGATCTCGGGCAGCAGGATCAGGACCTGGGCGTCGGGGTCTTTAGCGAGCGCATGAGCGGCGGCCTCGAGGTAGACCTCGGTCTTGCCCGAGCCGGTGACGCCGTCGAGCAGGGTGGCGGAGAAGGCGTGTGTGTCGAGCTTCTTGATCAATTCGGCGGCGGCGGCGGCCTGGCCGGGGTTGAGGGCGTCGGCGCGCGGCGACAGGTCGAGGTCGGGCGGGGTGCGGTCGGGCAGGCGCTCCTCGATGGCCAGGCAGCCCTCGTCGATCAGGCCTTTGACGACGCCGGAGGAGACGCCGGCCGCCTCGGCCAACCGCGGGCCGGGCAGAGCTTCGCGAGCGGCGGCTTCGAGGACCTTGGTGCGGGCCGGGGTCGGGCGTTTGGGTTCGAGGCCGGTGGGGACGATGACCCGCTCGGGCTTGGGCTTGGGCGCCCGCAGGCCGCGCATGGCCATGGCCAGGGGCCAGCCGGGATTGTCGGCGGCGTAGCGGGCGGCCCATTCGATGAATTCGATGGTGCTGGCCGGCAGCGGCGGATCGTCGATCCGGTGGGCGATGGGCTTCAAGGGCCGGTTGCCGCCGGTCCCGTCTCGCAGGGCGGTGACGACGCCGCGCAGCAGGCGCGGACCCAGCGGGGCTGCCACCTGATCGCCGACGGCGAGGTCCATGCCTTCGGGCTCGGCGTAGTCGAAGGCCTCGGGCAGCGGCATCGGCAAAAGGACGGAGGCGATTCGACTCATGACCGCCCGGCCGCCTTGGTGTAGAACCGCCGACCCACCGATACGGACCCCAAGACGATGCAGCTGTTCCTCGACACCACCGACACCGCCGTCCTGGCGGACCTGGCCAAGACCGGTCTCGTGGACGGGGTCACCACCAATCCCACGCTGATCGCCAAGTCGGGTCGTCCCATGGCGGAGGTCATCGCCGAGATTTGCGGTCTCGTCGAGGGGCCTGTCAGCGCCGAGGCCGTCGCCACCGACGTCGACACCATGATCGCCGAGGGCCGCAAGCTGGCCGACATCGCAGGCAATGTGGTGGTCAAGCTGCCGCTGACCCGCAACGGCCTGATCGCCTGCGCCGCATTTGCCGCCGACGGCATCGCCACCAATGTCACCCTCTGCTTCTCGGTGGCCCAGGCGCTGCTGGCCGCCAAGGCCGGCGCCACCTACGTCTCGCCCTTCGTCGGCCGGCTCGACGACCACGGGGCCGACGGCTGCGCCCTGATCGGCGACATCCGCACCGTCTATGACAACTACGGCTTCGACACCGAGATTCTCGCGGCTTCCGTGCGCACCACCGATCACGTGGCCCGCTGCGCCGAGTTCGGGGCCGATTGCGCCACCCTGCCGCCGAACGTCTTCGAGGCCCTCTTCAAGCACCCCTTAACCGACAAGGGTCTAGAAGCCTTCCTGAGCGACTGGGCCAAAACGGGCCAGACCATTCTCTAGAAGAGCAGGCAAAGCATGTCGGACGGGGCGCGGATCAAGAGACTGGATGGCGCCCCGGACCTGGCGGCCCTGCGCGACCTGATCCGGGAAAACGGCGCCCTGCTGCGCGACGATCCCGAGCTGCTGAGCGATCTGGGCCTGCGGCTCGACGCGGCCAACCTCGTTGATTTTGGCCCTGCCGCCCTGGCCCGGGTGGCCGCGACGGCCAAGCGCGAATCGAAGGCCCGGCGGATGCTGGAGGCCACGGCCCGCGCCAACTTCTCGGCCCAGGCCCAGACCCATGCGGCGGTCATCGACCTGCTGGAAGCCCGCAACCACTCCGATCTCGTGCGCCGGATGGACGAGGTGGCGACCCTGCGCTTTGGCCTGACCGGCGCCGCGGTGGCGCTGGAAGGGCCCGAGCGGGTTCCCGCCGGCTGGTATCCGCTGGTCGAGGGCCAGGTGGACCTGATTCTTGGACCGCAGAAGCTGAACCGGATGGGCTTCCACGCCCCGGCGCTGGGTCTGTTCGGCGACAAGGCCGGCAACGTCAAATCCATGGCCATGGTCCGGCTGGCCATCTGGGAGCCGGCCCGCCAGGGCGTGCTGGCCTTTGGTTCGCCCGAGCCGGAGGGCTTCACCAAGGATATGGGCCACGAACTGGTCGACTTCCTCGGCCGGGTGTTCGAGCGCACCGCCGAGCGCTGGCCGGTCCTGTGACGGCCGACCAGGCTCTCGAGACCTGGATCACCCATCTGGCCGCCGAACGGCGGGCCTCGCCCCGGACGCTTGAGGCCTATCGCGCCGGGGCCGGCTCCTGGCTGAACTTCCTGGCCCGCCATCGCGGCGAAGCCATCACCGTCGAAACGCTCGGCACGGTCTCGGCCGCCGAGGTCCGCGCCTGGCTGGCCGACAAGCGGGAGGGGGCGAACGGCAAGCAGCTGGCCGCCCGTTCCCTGTCGCAGGCCCTGTCGGCAGTGCGGTCCTTCCACGCCTTCATCGACCGGCGGATGGGGGTCCCCTGCCCGGGCCTGGCCCTGGTGCGCGGTCCCAAGGTGCGTCCCGGCGCCCCGCGGCCGGTCAGCGAGGACCAGGCGCGGGGCCTGCTGCTCGAGGCCGGCGCCGATGCGGACCGCGATCCCTGGGAGGGCCTGCGCGACCAGGCGGTGCTGACCCTGCTCTACGGCTGCGGCCTGCGGATCTCCGAGGGACTGAGCCTGACCCGCGCCGACGCGCCGCTGGGAGAGGCCATCCGCATCACCGGCAAGGGCGGCAAGACCCGGATCGTGCCCGTGCTGCCGGTCGTGCGCGAGGCGGTCGACGCCTATCTCGCCGCCCTGCCCTGGGCCACCTCGGGCGCTGATCCCCTGTTCATCGCCAAGCGGGGTGGGGCCCTGTCCCCGCGCCATGTTCAGGCCGCCATGCAGATCCTGCGCGGGCGCTTAGGGTTGCCCGACCGCGCCACGCCCCACGCCCTGCGCCACAGCTTCGCCACCCATCTGCTGGGGGCCGGCGCCGACCTGAGGGTCATTCAGGAACTGCTGGGCCACGCCAGCCTGTCGACAACCCAGCGCTATACCCAGGTCGACGCGGCGGGCCTGCTGGCGGCCTATTCAGCCGCCCACCCCCACGCCTAGGCCGTGCAGGCCATGTCCAGGTCTTCAACCTTGTGAAGCATGGCCTGGGCCGCCGCCCGGCTGCCGAACGGGATCTCATGCTCGCTGATCCGGTTCGGCAGGCTTTGCAGCGTCCCTGCCTCTATGCAGGCCGAGCCGTCGCGGCAGCGGGCCTTCAGGATCGCGCCCTTGTCGTCGCCCTCGACAGACAGCTTCAGGTTGGCCATCGGCATCCGCCAATGGCCCCAGGCGGCGTTGCGGCCGTGGCGGTGGGTGAAGGTGTCACAGTCGCCGCTGAGGCGGTGATAGGACAGCGGCCCCGGCTCGCCAGTGCCCCATCTGTCGAAACCGGGCTCCGGCGGGCCGGCAAAGCCGCAGAGCAGCAGCGTCGCGCCACAGATCGCCAATCCTCGAAGCATCGCAGTCCTCCTGGTCATTCGCTCACCGGATCGAGCCGTTTCTTTCTCGGCCGCTCGCGCATGACGCCGGGATAGCCCTTCAGCGGGCCAAGCGGCTCGCCCCAGTAGGTCCAGTCGGCGCGTTCGGTGAGGTTCATGTGGTAGCGCGGCTCGCGGCCCGTGCGTTCGGGAAAGAGGCTGCGGGGGATGTTGATGAAGCGGGGGGAGCGGGCCTTCTCATAGGACACCGGCGTGCCGCAGCGGCGGCAGAAGCTGCGGGTGGTGCGGTTCGCCTCGTCCTCGTAGCGGGTGAGCTGGTCCTCGCCCTCCAGCCAGCGGAAACGGCTCTTCCAGGTTCCGACATAGGTGGCGTAGGCGCAGCCCTGGGCCCGGCGGCTGGCCTCGCCGTGGTCGTGCCAGGCCCAGACGGCGGGAACGTCGATCTCGAAGCGGACGGCGCCGCAGACGCAGGCGCCTTCGGACTGGACGGCGGACCCCTTGCTCATTTGCGGGCGCGCAACAGGAAGGTCAGGAACAGGGCCGCGAAGGCCAGGTCGACCAGGGTCAGCGGAAAGCCCGACATCGGCGCATGACCGGCCTGGACGTTGAGCCAGTAGATCAATGGCAGGGGCGTCTTGCCGATCACCCCCATCCAGACAATGCCGCGATTGGCGACGGGATCGCGGGCGACCATGGCATAGCCGACGCCGAACACGGCGATCAGGGCGCCTGCCACCTGGGCGTTGAGGACATTGGACACCGGCTGGCCCAGCGCCGCGTAGAAGGCGGCCGGGGCGATCAACAGCGGCAGGCCGACGGCCAGATTGAACAGGGCGGCGACGGCGAAGACGGCTTTCCAGAAGCGCATGATGTCCCCCCAAGGACGCGCCGGGCCGACGACGGCCGTTATCGAAGCGCGGACCATTATACCAACACCGAAAAGGGCGAGCACGGCGCGATTTCTCTGCAGGCCCTGTCGGCGTTGGCTTTGGGGGTGATCCGGCCGCCGTAAAGGTTGATCCGCGCGTTGGCGCCGCGTTGAGATCGGGGCGGGAAATGTTGACGGCCGGTGATGACCCGGCGCCTACGCCCCGCTTCGCGGCCAGCTGCGGCCCGGAATGAGTGATGAATAAGTCTAGACATATTCAGCGGGGGCTCGTGAACCTCCGCCGCCGCGTTACATTCCCTCTCGATGCGCGCCTTTGCCCGCCTGCTCGACCGGCTCAGCCTCACCGCTTCGCGCAACGCCAAGCTGGTGCTGGTGCGCGACTTCCTGTCGAGTCAGCCCGATCCCGATCGGGGCTGGGCGCTGGCGGCGATGACCGGCGAACTCAGCTTCTCCGCCGCCAAGCCGGCGGCTATCCGCAAGGCGGTCGAGGCGCGGATGGATCCGGTGCTGTTCGGCTGGTCCTACGACTATGTCGGGGATCTGGCCGAGACCGTGGCCCTGGTCTGGCCGGCCGAGCGCGGCGCCAACCGGGAGCCAGAACTTTCCGAGGTGATCGACGCCCTGCGCACGGCCAAGCGCGGCGAGGTCCAGCCGATGATCGAGCGCTGGCTCGACGCCCTGGAGCCGGACGGACGCTGGGCCCTGCTGAAGCTGCTGACCGGCGGCTTGCGCGTCGGGTTCTCGGCCCGGCTGGCCAAGCAGGCCTGCGCCGATCTGGCCGCCCTGCACGGTCAGGCCATCGGCGTGCCGCAGATCGAAGAGGTCTGGCATGCGATGGAGCCGCCCTACGAGGACCTGTTCGCCTGGCTGGAGGGACGGTCCGAGGCGCCCAGCGCCGACAATCCGGGACGGTTCCGGTCGGTGATGCTGGCCCATCCGATCGACGAGGACAGCGATTTCGCCAAGCTCGATCCGGCCGACTACGCCGCCGAATGGAAATGGGACGGCATCCGCATCCAGGCGGTCAGCGAACGGGGCGAGCGGCGGCTCTACACCCGCACCGGCGACGACATCAGCCACACCTTCCCCGATGTCCTGGCGCATATGAGCTTCGAGGGGGCCATCGACGGCGAACTGCTGGTCATCCGCGATGGGGCGCTGGCCAGCTTCGGCGACCTGCAGCAGCGGCTGAACCGCAAGAGCGTCGATGCGAAGATGATGCAGGCCTATCCGGCCGCCATCCGCGCCTACGACCTGCTGCTCGACGGCGAGACGGACCTGCGCGACCTGCCCTTCGCCGAGCGTCGCAAGCGGCTGGAGGCCTTTGTGGCGAACGCCGCCTCGCCGCGCATCGACCTGTCACCCATGCAGCCGTTCGAAACCTGGGAGGGGCTGGCGGCCCTGAGGGCCAATCCGCCGGAGGGCGATGCGGCCCTGTCCGAAGGGCTGATGCTCAAGCGCTGGGACAGCCTCTATGAGGCCGGCCGGCCGCGCGGGCCGTGGTTCAAGTGGAAGCGCGATCCGCATCTGATCGATGCGGTGCTGATGTACGCCCAGCGGGGTCACGGCAAGCGCTCGAGCTTCTATTCCGACTACACCTTCGGGGTCTGGCGCGAGGACGAGGCGGGCAATCGGGCCCTGACGCCGGTCGGCAAGGCCTACTTCGGCTTCACCGACGAGGAGCTGAAGCAGCTCGACAAGTTCGTGCGCGACAACACCATCGACCGTTTCGGGCCGGTGCGGTCGGTGAAGGCGAACCTCGACTTCGGCCTGGTGCTGGAGGTGGCGTTCGAGGGGCTGCAGCGCTCCAGCCGCCACAAGAGCGGGGTGGCCATGCGCTTTCCCCGCATCAGCCGCATCCGCTGGGACAAGCCGGCACGCGAAGCCGACGAACTGGAGACACTGGAGCGGATGCTCGATTAGGGTAGGCGTGAACGGAGACCCGCATGCTCGCCCTCTACGGCCACCATTTCTCGTCCTACACCCAGAAGGCCAAGACGGCCCTCTATGAGAACGACACCCCTTTCGAGTTCCGCGAGATCGGGCCGGACACGCCCGAGCATGTCGACACCTGGCTGGCGAACTGGCCGATCGCCAAGTTCCCGATGCTGGTCGATGGCGACCGCAAGGTGGTCGAGACCAGCATCATCATCGAATACCTGCAGATGACCCATCCGGGGCCGGTGCGGCTGATTCCGGACGATCCGATGGCGGCGCTGCAGGTGCGGTTCATGGACCGCTTCTTCGACCTGCACGTCATGGACGCCCAGCAGGTCGCCGTGGCCAGCAAGCTCGGCCACATTCCGATGACGCCCGAGGACGGGCTGGAGCTGGCCCATACGCGGCTGCGCAGGGCGTACAACTGGCTGGAGGGGACGCTGGCCGGCAAGACCTGGGCCTGCGGCGAGGATTACAGCATGGCCGACACGGCGGCATCGATGTCGCTGTTCTACGCCGACTGGGTGCTGGAGATCACCGATGAGTGGCCGGTGCTGCGGGCGTATCGCCAGAGGCTGCTAAGGCGGCCGTCGTTCGCCCGCTGCGTCGAGGAGGCCCGCTACTTCCGCGCGTTCTTCCCGCTGGGGGCGCCGGACCGGGACTAGGTCAGCGAGCGGAAGGCGACATAGGCCGCCGCCAGCAGGATCATGCCGGCGAACAGGCGGCGTGCGAGGCCTGCCCGGCTCGCCAGTTTCCGGGCCAGCGGCACGCCCGCGACCGTTCCCGCCGCGCCGCCGGCGACCAGCAGGCCGAACAGCGGCCAGTCGACCCAGCCGGACGCGGCGTAGTTGAGGCTGGTCGCGGCGCCGAACAGGCTGACCGAGACCAGGGAGGAGGCGGCGGCGTTGGCCAGGGTCATGCCGGTGGCGGCCATCAGGCCTGGCGCGATCAGGAAGCCGCCGCCGATACCGAAGAAACCGGCGGCCAGGCCGGTGACGGCGCCGACCGGCGCCAGCTTCAGGGTCAGGCCGGGCGTCAGATGGACGGCGGGATCACCCTCGTTCTTCTTCGGGAGCAGCATCGACACCGCGACGGCGGCCATGGCGACGGCGAACCAGACCATCAGCGAACGGCCATCGATGCTCTTGGCCAGGGTCGAGCCGACCAGGGACCCGGCCAGGCCGGAGCCGCCGAAGACCAGGGCGCAGGGCCACTTCACCCGCCCGGCCCGGGCCTGGGCGGCCAGGCCGCCGAGCGCATTGACGGCCACCGCCGCCGCCGAGGTGCCGATGGCCAGATGGGCGTCGCCGACCCCCACCGCATAGAGCAGCAGGGGCGTGGCCAGGACCGAGCCGCCGCCGCCGAACACCGACAGCAACAGCCCGACCACCGCCCCGCTGGCCAGGGCGGCGAGCACCGTGATCAGGGTGAGGGTCATGGGATCAGGCTTACCTGCGGTTCCAGGGGGCCATGGCCAACAGGTTGGCCATGCCGCAGAAGCCGCTCACACCGGCGAACAGCAGACCCGCGCCGATGGCGCCCGACAGCAGATGCCACAGCGGATCGACCAGGAAGCCGAGCACCGCGCCGGTCAGGGCCAGGCCGCCGGCGGCGATCTGCACCTGGCGCATCATCTCCAGCGGCGCCTTGCGGTTTTCGGCGACCGGTAGGCCGGCGGCGCGCCAGGCGTCCAGCCCGCCGTTCAGCACATAGGCCTGGCCGTCGATGCGGTCGGCCAGGCGGTCGCAGTTGGCGCCGGTGCGCATGCCGGTCCGGCAGGTGAAGACCACATGCCGGTCGGGCTCGATGATCAGGTGGGCGGCTTCAAAATCCGAAAGTGGACGGTTCAGGGCGCCCTTCACATGGGCGCGGGCGAATTCGTCAGGTTCGCGGATATCGACAAGGGTGGCGCGGCCGGAGGCCAGGCGGGTTGCGAGTTCGGCGGGTTCAATCGGCAGCAGGCGGGCGATCATCGGGGTGGATCCTCATATCCGGGGGGCAGAAGATCTCGGCGAGCGTCGCCACCACCTTGATCGCGGCGGGGTCCTCGATCCGGTACCAGATCGTCTGGCCCTCGCGGCGAGTCGCCACGATGGCCTCCTCGCGCAGCACCGCCAGGTGCTGCGACAGGGCCGATTGCGAGAGGCCGACGAGGGACTGAAGGTCCCCCACCGAACGCTCGCCGTCGGTCAACTGGCACAGGATCATCAGACGCCGCTCGTTGCCGAGCGCCTTCAGCAGCTTTGCAGCTTCCGTGGCGCTGGCCTCGAACCGGGTGATGTCAAAGTTCGCGAGATCGAACATGGCCCCAACATATGAGTTATTGCTAATTTAGCAAGACCTAATATATAGATCTCATCCTGTTTCACCGGAGGCCGCCATGGCGCCCGTCATCCAATCCTTCTTCGACACCGCGACCAACACCGTCACCTACCTGGTCCACGATCCCGCCACCCGCAAGGCGGCGGTGATCGACCCGGTCCTCGACTTCGACCCCAAGGCCGCCCGCCTGTCCACCGTTTCGGCGCAGGCCGTGCTGACGGCGGTGCGCGAGCAGAGGCTGGAGCTTCTCTATGTGCTGGAGACCCACGCCCACGCCGACCACCTGTCGGCGGCTGATCACATCCGGCGCGAGACGGGGGCCAGGATCGTCATCGGGGCCAGGATCGTCCAGGTTCAGAAGGTGTTCGGCGACCTGTTCGAGGCCGACGACGTGGTCGGCGGAGAGAGTTTCTTCGACATCCTGATCGAGGAGGGCCAGAGCCTGCCGCTGGGCGATCTGACCATCGAGGTCTTGCACACGCCCGGGCATACGCCGGCCTGTGTGACCTACCTGATCGCGGACGCCGCCTTCGTCGGAGACACCCTGTTCATGCCGGACTACGGCACCGCCCGGGCCGATTTCCCCGGCGGGGACGCGGCGACCCTTTATCGGTCCATCCACCGGATTCTCGACCTGCCGCCGGAGACGCGCGTCTTCGTCGGTCACGACTATCTGCCGGAGGGGCGTGACGCCCATGCCTGGGAGACCACGGTCGCAGAGGAACGGGCGGGCAACCGGCACGTTCGTGATGGGATCGGAGAGGGCGAGTTCGTCGCCATGCGTCAGGCCCGGGACGCCACCCTCGCCGCGCCGACCCTCATTCTTCCCTCGCTGCAGGTGAACATCCGCGCCGGCGGGTTGCCCGCCCCATCCAGCCGCGGCCGCGTGTTCCTCCAGCTGCCGGTGAACGCGATCTAGAGCCTGCCTGTCCGCAACCGTGCTGCCCCAAAGGAAATGCCATGAGCTATTTCAACGCCCGAACCTTCCAGGACCCGTTTGAGGCGGTCATCGAGCGCACGCGCGCAGCCCTGCAGAAGCACGGCTTCGGGGTTCTGACCGACATCGATGTGCAGGCGACCCTGAAGTCCAAGATCGGCCAGGACTTCCGCCCCTACCGCATCCTCGGCGCCTGCAACCCGACCATGGCCCATGAGGCTCTGCAGCTGGAGCCGCACGTCGGGGTCATGCTGCCGTGCAACGTGATCGTTCAGCAGACCGAAGCCGGCGTCGAGGTCGCGGCGATCGATCCGGCGGCCTCGATGATGTCCATCGACAACCCGGTGCTGCAAAAGCACGCGGCTGCGGTCGGCGAGGCCCTTTCGAAGGCCCTGGCCGATATCTGACCGTCAGCCGTTGAAGCCCTTCACCGCGTCGATGATCTGCTGCTGCACGGCTTCGTCCATGTAGGGGTGCATCGGCAGGGCGAGGACGGTTTCCGCCAGGGCCTCGGTGACCGGCAGGCCGCCGGGGCCTTGCGGGAAGTGGGCGTAGGGCGCCTGAACATGCATCGGCACCGGGTAGTAGACGGCGGTCGGGACGCCTTGCGTCTTCAGGTGGGCGGCGAGGCCGTCGCGGTTCTCGTGCTCGATGACGTACTGGGCCCAGACCGACTGGCCACCGTCGATGACCTTCGGGGTCGAGGTGACGGAACCGGCGAGACCCGCGGCGTAGCGGTCGGCCACGGTCTGACGCAGGACAATCTCCTCCGGGAAAATGGCCAGTTTCTCGATCAGGATGGCGGCCTGGATGCTGTCCAGGCGGCTGTTCATGCCGATGCGGGTGTTGAGGTACTTGGTCTCGTGCTCGAAGGTGCGGCCGACCAGGTCCGGGGTCACCGCCTTGCCGTGGACGCGGTAGCTGTCCATCAGGTCCCAGAGCTCCTGGTCCCTAGCGATCACCGCCCCGCCGTCGCCGTAGCAGCCGAGCGGCTTGGCCGGGAAGAAGCTGGTGGTGGCCACATCGGCCCAGTGGATGGGGTGGTGGCCGTTCAGGGTGCAGCCGAAGCCCTGGGCGCTGTCGCTGATCAGCTTGAGGCCGTGCTTGTCACAGATGGCGCGCAGGGCCGGGTAGTCGGCCGGCTGGCCGAACAGGTCGACGGCGATGACGACGGCGGGACGCAGGCGGCCCTCGTCCTTGATGGCCTGGATGGTCGCCTCGAGGTGGGCCGGGTCCATGTTGAAGGTGTCGGGCAGCACGTCAACGAACACCGGCGTGGCGCCCGTCCAGGGCACGACTTCCGGCGTCGCGGCGAAGGTGAAGCTCGGGCAGAAGACCGCGTCGCCCTGGCCGATCCCCCAGGCCATCAGCGGCAGGGCGATGGCGTCGGTGCCGTTGGCGCAGCTGAGCGCCAGGGGGGCCTGGCCGAAGGCGGCCAGTTCGGCTTCGAACTGGCGGACTTCCGGGCCCATGACATAGGCGCCGTGATCGAGGACGCGGGCGATGCCGGCGTCGATGCGGTCGCGGATCCGGCGCTGCTGCGCGGCGAGGTCGATGAAGGCGATGCTCATGGCGGGGGCCTCTACGCCTGTGGCGCGACTTATTCGAGACAAAGGCTGTAACCGGATGTTTCCCCTAAGAGCCCGTCAGGCGGAAGTGGTTCCGGTTCCGCCGCCCGGACGGGCTCTCAGGTATTGTGGACGACCCTTTTTATCCGGATCGGACGAAAGGTCCGATCCGGAAAGGGTCGGCCGTTCCGGAACGCCAGCCAGAATCAGGCCGTTTGCCGTCCTCCGGTCAAACGAGTCAGTTAGAAGGGGACCATGAGCAACTTCAACCTGGCCGAGGTTCCGCGCCTGATCCCCAAGGTGCGGCCCGAAGAGATCGTCGCCGCCGACCTGGTCGACCGGGCGACCCAGATCGCCATCGACCTGGCCGTGGCCGGCCTGATCCTGCTGGTCACCCTGTGGGCGTCGCGCTGGCTGTCGACCTTCGCCAAGAGCGCGGTGGGCCGGATGACCCGCCATTCGCCGCCGGACGCCACCCTGCAGACCTTTATAGGCTCGGCGGTGCGCTACCTGGTGATCATCGTCGGCCTGGTGGCGGTGCTGCAGCAGCTGGGGGTCAAGACCACCTCGATCCTGGCCGTGCTGGGCGCCGCCTCGCTGGCGGTCGGGCTGGCGTTGCAGGGGGCGCTGAGCAATGTCGCCGCCGGGGTGATGATCCTTGCCCTGAGGCCCTACCGCGTCGGCGACGTCATCGAGACCACGGGCCGGGTCGGCACGGTGCGGGCGCTGGACCTGTTCACCACCGAGCTGACCACGGCCGACAACCTCAAGGTCGTCATCCCCAACTCCAAGGTGTTCGGGGACGTCATCGTCAACAAGAGCTTCCACGAGCGGCGCAGGGTCGATGCGGTGTTCCGCATCCCGATCGCGGTGGACCTGGCGGCCTATGTCGCCGCCCTGAAGGCCCGCGCCGCCGCCGATCCGCGGATCATGCAGGACGCCGAGCCGGTGGTGGAGATCACCAGCATGTCGGAAGCCTGGGTCGAGGGCGCGGTCCGCGTCTGGACGATGCCGCACGACCATCCGGCGGTGATGGCCGACCTGCTGCTGGCCGCCCGCATGCTGGCGGCGGGGCAGGCGCCGCTGCCGCCGCCCGAGCTGCCCAAGCCCGCGCCGAAAGCGGCTAAGCCAAAGCCTGCGAAAGGTCTGAAATCAGGTCTTCGCAATCTTCGATCCCGACCGAAAGCCTGACCAGGCCGTCGGTGATGCCGACCGCCTGGCGTTGCTCGGGCGGGATGGAGGCGTGGGTCATGATGGCCGGATGCTCGATCAGGCTTTCGACCCCGCCCAGGGATTCGGCCAGGGTGAACAGGCGGGTTCGTTCGAGCAGCTTGCGGGAAGGCGCGAGGCCGCCCTTGATGTCGACCGAGATGATGCCGCCGAAGCCGCCGGTCATCTGCTTTTTCGCCAGTTCGTGCTGCGGGTGGGATTCCAGACCGGGGTAGATGACCTTCTCGACGGCCGGGTGCGACTCCAGCCAGCGGGCGATCTTCAGGCCGCTCTCGCAGTGGCGCTGCATGCGCAGGGCCAGGGTCTTCAGGCCTCGCAGGGCCAGGAAGCTGTCGAACGGGCCGGAGATGGCGCCGACGGCGTTCTGCAGGAACTTCAGCTGGGCGCCGAGTTCCTCGTTGTCGCCGACGATGGCGACGCCGCCGACCATATCCGAATGGCCGTTGAGGTATTTGGTTGTCGAATGGGTGACGAGATCGAAGCCCAGCTCCAGCGGGCGCTGGACATAAGGCGACGCGAAGGTGTTGTCGGCGACGGTGATCAGGCCGTGCTTCTTCGCCAGATTGGCCACAGCTTCCAGGTCGACCAGACGCAGGGTCGGATTGGTCGGGGTCTCCACCCACAGCATCTTCGTTTCGGGCCGGACGGCGGCCTCGATGGCGGCCAGGTCGCTCATGTCGACGAAGCTGAACGACAGGCCGGCGGAGCGTTTCTTGACCCGTTCGAACAGGCGGTAGCTGCCGCCGTAGAGATCATCGGTGGCGATGACGTGCGAGCCGGTGTCCAGGCACTCCATCACCGTCGCGCCGCAGGCCAGGCCGCTGGCGAAGGCGAAGGCCTGGGTCCCGCTCTCCAGGTCGGCGATGCAGCGCTCGAAGGCGAAGCGGGTCGGGTTCTGGCTGCGGGCGTATTCATAGCCCTTGTGCACGCCAGGGCTCTCCTGGGCGTAGGTGCTGGTCGCGTAGATCGGCGGCATCACCGCGCCCGTGGTCGGGTCGGGGCTCTGGCCGGCGTGGATGGTGCGGGTGGCGAAGGCCAGGCGGTTCTTGCCGTCGGTGGTCATGGGTTCAGGCCGTCCGGCGCAGGTGGTTGATGAGATCGACCCGGGTGATCAGGCCAAGGAGTTCGTCGCCGTCCATGACCACGGCCACCTCGTCCCGCTCGAACACGGGGTTGAGCGCTTCCAGCGGCTGGTGGCTTTCCAGGGTGCGGACGTTGCGGGTCATGGCGCCGCCGACCTTGGTCGCGAAGCCTTCGCCGTCGTGCGCCTTTGCCACGGCGCTCAGCACATCGCTCTCGTCGAGGATGCCGACCAGCTTGCCGTGGTCGACCACGGGGAGCTGGCTGATGTCGGCCGACCGCATGCGGTTGTAGGCGGTCAGCAGGGTGTCGTCCGGACCGATGGTGATGACGCCGCCGTCGCTGTAGCGCTTGGCGATCAGGTCGGAGATGTCGCCCCGCGCCGTGCGGTCCTCGAAGCCGTGGGCCGAAACCCACAGGTCGTTGAACATCTTGGTCAGGTATTTGGCGCCGGTGTCGCAGACCAGGCTGACGACCCGCTTGGGCTCGGTCTGCTCGCGGCAGTATTTCAGCGCCGCGGCCAGCAGGGTGCCCGAAGACGAGCCGGCCAGGATGCCCTCCTTCTGGAGGAGTTCACGCGCCGTCTCGACGCTCTCGCGGTCGCTGATGGCGTAGGCCTTCGACACCAGGTCCATCTGGGCGTTGACCGGGATGAAGTCCTCGCCGATGCCCTCGACGATCCAGCTGCCGGCTTCCCCATAGGTTCCGGTGTTGACGTAGTCGTAGAGGATCGAGCCGACCGGGTCGGCGAGGATCATCTTCGTCTTCGGGGAGGCCTTCTGGAAGTAGCGGCCAAGGCCGGTCAGGGTGCCACCCGAGCCGACGCCGACGATCACCGCGTCAAGGTCGCCGTCCATCTGGCTGAGGATTTCCGGGCCGGTGGTCTCGAAGTGGGCCTGCGGGTTGGCGGGGTTCTCGAACTGGTTGACGTACAGCGAGCCGGGCAGGCCCTGGGCGATCGTCTGGGCCATGTCCTGGTAGTATTCCGGGTGGCCCTTGCCGACGTCCGAGCGGGTGATGCGCACATCGACGCCCATGGCCCGCAGGTGAAGAATCTTCTCCCGCGCCATCTTGTCCGGCACGATGAGGATCAGCTTGTAGCCCTTCAGCGTGGCGACCTGGGCCAGACCCAGACCCGTGTTGCCGGCCGTGGCCTCGATGATGACGCCGCCGGGCTTGAGGGTTCCGTCCTTCTCGGCGGCCTCGATCATCGAGCGGGCGATGCGGTCCTTGATCGAGCCGCCGGGGTTCTGGTTTTCCAGCTTGAGGAACAGGCGGCAGGGGCCGGTGTCGATCTTGGTTACCTCGACCATGGGCGTCAGGCCGATGAGGTCAAGCGCCGAGTGCGAGGCGGCGGGCAGGTCGGTCATTTGTGCTTCCTGGATCGCCGCTTCCCCAGCGGCATGAATTGTCCCCTGCCTAGCGCGTCACGAGGCATGAAGGAAGCAAACAGAAGCGTTACAGCGGCAGACCCGTGCGCGAGGCGGCGTCGAGCAGGAAGTCTTCCAGGTCGCCCTCTTCATAGAGGTAGCCATCGATCCCCGCAGCGTTAGCCGCCTGAACGTCGGCCGGCTTGTCACCGATCATCAGGGCGCGCCTGGGATCGATGCCGAAGTCTTTCAGCGCCCGCAGCACCATGCCGGGGTTGGGCTTGCGGTCGGGATGGTCGGCCTGGCGATAACGGTCTTCGACAGCGTCCTCGTGGAAGGGGCAGAAGTAGATGCCATCGATATGGGCCCCGTCGGCGGCCAGCTGTCGCTTCATCTCGGCATGGAAGCCGTGCATCTGCTCTTCGCTGTAATAGCCCCGGCCGATCCCCGACTGGTTGGTGGCGATGGCCACGATCCCGCCGGCGGCGTTGACCCGCTTGATGGCCGCCTTGGCGCCCGGGATCCACACCAGCTTGTCCGGCTCATAGGCATAGCCGTAGTCCTCGTTGAGGACGCCGTCGCGGTCGAAGATCACGGCGAAGGGGGTAGGCATGGGCCGTATGTAGGGGGGTTCGCCGCGCCGCTCCAGAGGTTCAGGCCAGCTCGCCGGTCGCGTAGCGCTGGATCGTTTCGCCGACATTGCGGACGATCTGGTCGGTCGGCATCGCGACCACCGGGGGCAGGCGCAGGACATAGCGGCCCAGGGCCAGCCCGAGCAGTTGCGTGGCCACAAGCCCGGCGCGAACCGCTGCGGTCTCCGGCGGGCCGGCGCGGGCGATGGCCGGGAAGACCTGGGCGCGGAAGATCTCGCCCAGCCGATCGGCGGCGTCCAGATTCGAGGCCGCCGAGCGCAGCAGCACCGGCAGGCCGCCGCCCGACTGCTCGCCTTCCCACTGGTCGAGGAAGTGGCGGACCAGCCGTTCGCCGATGGTCGCCGGGTCGCCGAGGCCGACGTCCGGCAGCTTCAGGTCCGGGCTGGCGACGCGGGCGAACAACGATTCCTTGCTGCCGAAGTAGCGGATGATCATTGACGGATCGATGCGGGCCCGGGCCCCGATCTCCCGCACCGTCGTCCGCTCGAAGCCCTGGGTGGCGAACAGCTCCCGCGCCGCCGCCTCGATGGCCTCGCGGGTGCGGATCGATTTGGGCGTCGCCTTGGAAGGTTTGGCGATGGGGGTCGGTTCATTAAGCATTGGTCATTTTTGCCAACGCCTGTTGACTAATGCAAGGGCGGAAAATAAGTCAACGCTTGTTGGCAAAAAGGAGAACCCCATGTCACCCGCGAGAACCGATGTCCTGATCGTCGGCGCCGGCCCCACGGGCCTGGCGCTGGCCGCCGCCCTGCAGAAGGCCGGCGTCAACCACCTGTTGATCGACGCCTCTACCGAGGCTCACAGCACCTCACGCGCCGCGGTCGTGCACGCCCACACCCTGGAGATGCTGGACGGCATCGACATCGTCGAACCGCTTGAGGCACGCGGGCTGAAACTGTCGCGCTTCGCCATCCGCGACCGCGACCAAACCCTGCTCGACCTGCGCTTTGGTGACCTGCCGTCGGCCTTTCAGCACATCCTGATGGTCCCGCAGTCGACGACCGAGGCGGTGCTGCAGGCCCGGCTGGCCGAACTGGGCGGCCGCCTGCACCGGGGCGTCACCGCCCTGGCCGCCGTCGCGGAAGCCGGCGGCGCTGCCGTCCGGGTGCGCACGCCGGAAGGCGAGCGGACGCTGCACGCCCGCTATGTCGTCGCCGCCGACGGCATGCACAGCGCCATCCGCGAGGCGGCCGGCATCGCCTTCCCGGGCGAGGCCTATGGCGAGTCCTTCGTGCTGGCCGACGTCGAGATGGACTGGCCGCTGGGGGCCGGCGAGGTGTCGCTGTTCTTCTCGCCGGCCGGTCTGGTGGTCGTGGCTCCGCTGCCGGATGGATCCTTCCGCGTGGTGGCGACCCTGGAGAATGCCCCGGAGCATCCGACCATCGAGGTCATCCAGCAGCTGCTCGACACGCGCGGCCCGGCCAGGCAGCCCTGCCGCGTCACCGGCATAAACTGGGCCTCGCGATTCCGCGTCCATCACAGGCTGGCCGACTGCTACCGCAGCGGGCCCTTCCTGCTGATGGGCGACGCCGCTCATGTGCACAGCCCGGCCGGCGGCCAGGGGATGAACGCCGGCCTGGTCGATTCCATGGTCCTGGCCGAGGCCCTGACCCGCGTCGTGCGGGGCGGCGAGCCGGAGGCCTTGCTGGACGCCTACGCCCGGCTACGTCGCCCCGCGGCCCGGAAGGTGCTGGCCCTGGCCTCGCGGCTGACCCACTTGGCCACCCTGCGGACCGGCCGGGCCCGTTTCCTTCGCAACCTGGGTCTGCGCCTGCTGAACCGGCTGGCCCCGTTCAAGCGCAACCTGGCGCTGGGCCTCTCGGGCCTTAACCGTCGCGACGCCAGCCAGCTGCCGGCGGCGCCGAAGGGTCGCCGACCGCAGCCCAGGCCCACGCAACGGCTGGCGCCGCTTTGATCGCCTCCGGGTCGGGCGACCGCGCGCAGGACTCCGCGGTCGCCCGTCCTCTATGCTCGGCCCATGAGCCTGATGTTCACCAAGCGTCTGCGTGAGCCGATCCGGCGGGGCGAGATCGACTGCACCGTGCGCATCTGGCAGTCGGCGCGGGTCAAGGTGGGCAACCGCTACGCCATGGAGGGCGGGGCGGTGGAGGTGCTGCGCATCCGCCAGATCGAACTGGCCGACATCACCCCGGCCCTGGCCCGGCGGTCAGGGTTCGAGGGCGTGGTCGATCTGTTGAAGGTCGCCAGGCATGGGGCGGGGCAGAACGTCTACCTGATCGACTTCGTGTTTCACCCGGCCGACTGAGATCGGCGTTGGCGGCTGGACCGCGCCGCCTATTTATTTTAAGCTTAAAGCATGTCGCGGCCTGCACAGGTTCGGAACATCGCCGTCGTCGGGGCCGGCCCCGGCGGCCTTTACCTCGCCATTTCGCTGAAGCTGCGCGATCCGTCGCTCATCGTGACGGTGCATGAGCGCAACCGGCCGGACGATACCTTCGGCTGGGGGGTGGTGTTCTCGGACCAGACGCTGGCCAATCTGAAGGCCAACGACCCCGAGACGGCGGCCCTCATCGAAGCGGCCTTCGTCCACTGGGACGACATCGACGTCCACATCCATGGCCAGACGATCCGCTCCGGCGGGCATGGGTTCGCGGGGATCGGTCGTCAGCGGTTGCTCAGCATCCTGCACGAGCGGGCGCGGAGCCTTGGCGTGACCTTAAGGTTCGAGAGCGAGGTCGATCCGGCGGCGCTGGAGGCCGACCTGGTGGTCGCCGCCGACGGGCTGAACAGCCGGGCGCGCAACGAGCGGCCCGAGACCTTCGGCGTCGACATCGACGTGCGGACCAACAAATACATCTGGCTGGGTACGGCCCAAGCCTTCGACGCCTTCACCTTCGCGTTCGTCGAGACACCGCACGGCTGGATCTGGGCCCATGCCTACCGGTTCGAGGAGGGGGGCTCGACCTTCATCGTCGAATGTTCGGAGGCGACCTGGCGGGGCCTCGGCTTCGACCGCATGGACCAGGACGAGACCTGCCGGGCGGCCGAGGGGCTGTTCGCCCAGTGGCTGGGCGGCCATCCGCTGATGAGCAACGCACGGCATCTGCGCGGCTCGGCCTGGCTCAACTTCCCGCGCGTGGCCTGTTCGAACTGGCGGGACGGCAATCTGGTCCTGCTGGGCGACGCGGCCCACACGGCCCACTTCTCCATCGGCTCAGGCACCAAGCTGGCCTTCGAGGACGCCATCCGGCTGGCGCAGGCTGTGACCGGGGGCGGCGATCTCGATGCGGCCTTGAGCGACTACGAGGCCGAGCGGCGGGTCGAGGTGCTGAAGCTGCAGAGCGCGGCCCGCAACTCGACCGAATGGTTCGAGACCCTGGAGCGCTACACCGGCCTCGATCCGCTGCAGTTCGCCTACAGCCTGCTGACCCGCAGCCAGCGGGTCAGCCATGAGAACCTGCGGCTGCGCGACGGCGATTTCCTGTCGGGGCTGGAGCGCTGGTTCGCCGACCAGGCCGGGGCGCCGCCGAGCCGGAAAATCCCGCCGCCTATGTTCACGCCGTTGCGGCTGCGGGGGCTGACCATCCCCAACCGCGTCGTGGTCTCGCCGATGTGCATGTACTCGGCAGAGGATGGGCTGGTGGGTGACTTCCACCTCGTCCACCTCGGCGGCCGGGCGTTGGGCGGGGCGGGCCTGGTCTTCACCGAGATGACCGACGTGAGCGCCGACGGGCGGATCACGCCGGGCTGCGCCGGCATGTACCGCGAGGATCACCGTGACGCCTGGAGCCGGATCGTCGACTTCATCCATGCCCAGGGCAGCCGCATCTGCCAGCAGCTGGCCCATGCCGGGCGCAAGGGGTCTGTCGAACGGCCCTGGGGACCGCGCGCCGACCTGCCGCTCGAAGAAGGCTGGGAGCTGATCGCTCCCTCGCCGATCGCCTGGTCCGAGCGTGATCAGGTCCCGCGCGAGATGACCCGCGCCGACATGGACCGGGTCACCGCCGACTTCGTCCGCGCCACCCGGCTGGCCGACGAGGCCGGATTCGACATGGTCGAGCTGCACTGCGCCCACGGCTATCTGCTGTCGTCCTTCCTGACGCCCGTCTCCAACCACCGCACGGACGCGTACGGCGGATCGCTGGAGAACCGCCTGCGCTTCCCGCTGGAAGTCTTCGCCGCCATGCGCGCCGTCTGGCCGGACGACAAGCCGATGTCGGTGCGGCTGTCGGCGACCGACTGGGTGGACGATGGCATCACGCCCGAAGAGTCCGTCGCCATCGCCCGCGCCTTCGCCGAGGCCGGCTGCGACCTGATCGACGTCTCGGCCGGCCAGACCAGTGAAGACGCCCAGCCGATCTACGGCCGCATGTTCCAGACCCCGTTCAGCGACCGCATCCGCAACGAGGCGGGGGTGGCGACCATGGCGGTCGGCAACATCTTCGAGACCGACCACGTTAACTCGATCCTGGCCGCCGGCCGGGCCGACCTCTGCGCCCTGGCCCGGCCGCATCTGGCCGATCCGAACTGGACCCTGCGGGCCGCCGCCGAGCAGGGCTGGTTCGCTGCCCCGCCGCCCATGCAGTACCTGGCCGGCTTCGCCCAGCTGGCCCGCAATCTTGCCAGAAACACTCAACGGCAGCAGCAGGCGGGACCGGTATGAGCCTGAAGGGCAGACACGCCGTGGTCACCGGGGCCGGCTCGGGCATCGGCCGGGCCTGCGTCGTGGCGCTGGCCGGCGCAGGGGCCTCGGTCACCCTGATCGGCCGTCGGCACGACGCGCTGGAAGAGACCCGGGGGCTGATCGGCGAGGCGGCCGCTGTGGCCGCCGCCGACGTTACCGACGCGGCCGCCCTAGCGACGGCGCTGGAGCGGGGTCGGATGCAGTTCGGACCCATCGACATCCTGATCAACAACGCCGGCGGGACCAGCTCCGCGCCGTTCCTGAAAACCAGCGCCGCCAACCTGCGCGCCTCTCTGGCGCTCAATCTGGAAGCTCCGGCCGAGGCGGCGCGTCAGGTGCTGCCGGTCATGCTGGAGCGGGGCTGGGGGCGGATCGTCAATGTCGCCTCGACGGCGGGCTTGAAGGGCTACGGCTACGTCAGCGCCTATGTCGCCGCCAAGCACGGGCTGGTCGGCCTGACCCGGGCCCTGGCCCTGGAGGTCGCGGCCAGGGGGGTGACCGTCAACGCCGTCTGTCCGGGTTTCACCGACACCGACCTGGTCGCCCGCTCGGTGCAGGCCCTGGTGGGCAAGACCGGGCGCAGCGAGGACGAAGCCCGGGCCGCCCTGTTCGCCACCAACCCGCTTGGCCGGCTGATCACGCCGCCGGAGGTCGCCGCCCTGGTGCTGTGGCTGTGCGGCGAGGAGGCGGGCGCCGTCAACGGCGCGGCCCTGCCGATCGCCGGGGGCGAACTGTGAGCCCCCTGCCCGACCGCCTCGGCGGCGCGCCGGATGGCAAGCGCTCCCTGCGCCTTTGGCTGCGGCTGCTGACCTGTTCGACGGCCATCGAGCAGCGGATTTCCCAGCGGCTGCGGGATGACTTCGGCTCGACCCTGCCCCGCTTCGACATGCTGTCGGCGCTCGACCGCGCGGGAGCCAAGGGCCTAACCATGGGCGAGGTGTCGCGCATGCTGATGGTCAGCAACGGCAACGTTACGGGCCTGGCCGCCCGCTTGAAGGCCGACGGCATGATCGAAGGCCTCGACGGCCCCGACCGCCGGGCGCGTCGGGTGCGGATCACACCGCTGGGCCAGGCGCGGTTCGACGAGATGGCCGCCGCCCACGAACACTGGATCGAAACCCTGCTCTCCGGCCTGGGCGCCGGCGAGGCCGAGGACCTGACCCGCCTGCTGGAGCGAACCAAGAAATCGCTGCAGGCCACTGCCGGAGGAACCAACCCATGAAGGCGAGCGACTATCGCGCCGAGCATTTCCTGTGGTCCGTCGAGGACGGGGTCGGGACCCTGACCCTCAACCGGCCGGAGCGGAAGAACCCGCTGACCTTCGAGAGCTACGCCGAGATGCGCGATCTGTTCCGCGCCCTCGCCGGCGCAGACGACTGCAAGGCGATCATCGTCACCGGGGCCGGCGGCAACTTCTCCTCCGGCGGCGATGTGCATGAGATCATCGGGCCGCTGACGAAGATGAGCATGCCCGACCTGCTCGCCTTCACCCACATGACCGGCGACCTGGTGAAAGCCATGCGGGCCTGTCCCCAGCCGCTGATCGCCGCCATCGACGGGGTCTGCGCCGGGGCCGGGGCGATCATGGCCATGGCAAGCGACATGCGGATCGCCACGCCCAAGGCCAAGACCGCCTTCCTGTTCACCCGCGTCGGCCTGGCCGGCTGCGACATGGGCGCCTGCGCCATCCTGCCCCGGCTGATCGGCCAGGGCCGGGCCTCGGAACTGCTGTTCACCGGACGGGTCATGACCGCCGAGGAAGGTGAGCGCTGGGGCTTCCACAATCGGCTGGTCGAGTCCGAGGCGCTGATGGCCACGGCCCGCGAGCTGGCGGTCGGCCTGGCGACGGGTCCGACCTTCGCCCATGGCATGACCAAGACCCAGCTCAACGTCGAATGGGACATGAGCCTCGACGCCGCCATCGAGGCCGAGGCCCAGGCCCAGGCCATCTGCATGCAGACCCAGGATTTCCGCCGCGCCTACGAGGCCTTCGCCGCCAAGCGCCAGCCGGTGTTCGAGGGGAACTAGGGCCATGGGCGAGAGCGCGCATCTCGACCGCTTCGTCCTCGACAACCTGCCTCCCGAGGATCAGCGCCCCGTCCTGCTGCTGGACGGCCTGGACTACCCGCCAAGGCTCAACGCCGCCGCCGAACTGCTGCGCCGGGCCCGAAGCGCCGCCGGTCCGGACAGCCCGGCCCTGCTGTGGAAGGCCGGCCGGATCACCTGGGCCGAGCTCGACGCGGCCTCCGACCGCATGGCGCGGGTGCTGACCGAGGACCTCGGCGTCATTCCCGGCAACCGGGTGCTGCTGCACGGGCCCAATGTCGCCTGGGTGCTGACCGCCTGGTTCGCCATCCTCAAGGCCGGCGGGGTGGTGGTGGCCACCATGCCGATGTTGCGGCCGGGCGAGCTGGCGACGGTCATCGAGAAGGCCCAGGTCAGCGTCGGGCTGATCGACGCCTCCCTGGTCGAAGCCGCCGCGCCGGTGCTGGCCGCCGTCATGGACAGCGAGGTCCTGCAGGCCGCCGCCTCGGGCAAACCCGCCGGCTTCACCCCCGTCGACACCGCCGCCGAGGATCCGGCCCTGATCGCCTTCACCAGTGGCACGACCGGCAAGCCCAAGGGCTGTGTCCACCTGCACCGCGACATCCTCAGCCTGGCCGACACCTTTGCCCGCCACATCCTGCGGCTGACTCCGGCCGACGTCGCGGTCGGCACCCCGCCCATCGCCTTTACCTTCGGGCTCGGTGGGTTGGTGGTCTTTCCGGCCGCCGCCGGCGCCGCGACGGCCCTGTGCGACCGGCCGGGCTTCGAGGCCCTGGCCGAGACCATTGCCGCGCACCGGGCCAGCGTCCTGTTCACCGCTCCGACGGGCTATCGCCACCTGCTCAAGCTGGCCGCAGACCACGACCTCAGCTCTCTGAAGACCTGCGTTTCGGCCGGCGAGCCCCTGCCCGCCGCCACTTCGGACGCCTGGCATGAAGCGACGGGCCTGCGGATCATCGACGGCATCGGCTCGACCGAGATGTTCCACGTCTTCATCTCGGCCCGCGGCGAAGACATCCGCCCCGGCGCTACCGGCAAGGCTGTTCCAGGCTTCGAGGCCCGCATCCAGGACGAGGCCGGAAGACCCCTGCCGGCCGGCGAGACCGGCCGTCTGGCCGTGCGGGGTCCGACAGGCTGCCGCTATCTGGCCGATGAAAGACAGCGAAGCTACGTCCGCGACGGCTGGAATCTGACCGGCGACATCTACCGGCTGGATGAGGACGGCTACTTCTGGTTCGTCGCCCGGGCCGACGACATGATCATCTCCTCCGGCTACAACATCGGCGCCCCGGAGGTGGAAAACGCCCTCCTGCGCCACCCGGCCGTGGCCGAGGCGGCGGTGATCGGGGCGCCAGATCCCGAGCGCGGCCAGATCTGCAAGGCCTTCGTGGTGTTGAACCCCGGCTTCGCGGCGAGCGACGAATTGCGGTGCGAACTGCAGGCCCATGTGAAGGGCGTCATCGCGCCCTACAAATACCCGCGCGCCCTCGAATTCCTGGACACCCTGCCCAAGACCCAGACCGGCAAGCTGCAACGCTTCCGGCTCAAGGAGGCGTCATGAACACCGTCCTGCTTCCCGAGGGCTGGCCCCGGCCGAAGGGCTATTCGAACGGCATCGCGGCCGAGGGCCGGATGGTCTTCGTCGCCGGCCAGATCGGCTGGGACACCGCCGGTGTCTTTCCCGAAGGTTTCGCCGCCCAGTTCCGCCAGGTGCTGCTCAACACCCTGGCCGTCCTGGCCGAGGCCAAGGCAGGCCCCGAGCATATCGTGCGGATGACCTGGTACGTCGTCGACAGGCGCGAGTACCTGGCCAACCTGCGCGAGATCGGCGCCCTCTGGCGCGAGCTGATCGGCCCCCACTATCCGGCCATGGCCGTGGTCGAGGTCAAAGGGCTGGTCGAGGACGCCGCCCGCCTCGAGATCGAGACGACGGCGGTGCTTCAGGGCGCCGCCCTCTAGGCGCAGACCTCCCGCACGCAGGCCCTCAGCCAGCGATGGGCTGGATCGGCGTCCAGGCGGGGATGCCAGAGCATCGAGACCGTGAAAGGCACGAGCTCGCCCGGGATCGGGAAGCTGACCATGCCCTCGCGTAGCGCGGCGGTATGGCGTTCAGGCACGGTGGCGACGAGATTCGAGGCCCGTGCCAGCGCCAGGGCGGTCGCGAAACCACTCGCCGAACAGGCGACCTGCCGCGTCAGGCCATTGGGAAGGAAGGGCCGGTCGACGGCGTCCTCGTCGAAGCCGCTGCGCGAGACGATGACGTGACGGGCGGCGACATAGGCGTCAAGGTCAATCGCCTGACCGGCCAGCGGATGCGCCGGGCGAACCACGCCGACCAGCCGATCCCGGAACAGGGCCTGGCTGCGGAGCTCTGGGCCCAGCGTCGCCTCGAGGACGCCGGTCTCCAGATCGACCCGACCCTCGCGCAACGGCGTGCTGTCCTTGTCGGGCTTCTGCAGCAGGTTGAGCCGCACGCCGGGGGCCTCGGCGCCGACGCGGGCCAGCAGGCGGGGCCCGAAGTTTTCGATGAAGCCGTCGCTGGTCCGCAGGGTGAAGGTCCGCGCCAGGGTCGACAGATCCTGGTGTTCGACAGGGCGCAGGACAGCCCGGGCGTCCTCCACCAGCTGATGCGCCTGGGCCTGCAGCGCCGCTGCCCTGGGCGTCGGCACAAGGCCGCGGCCGGCCCTGACCAGCAGCGGGTCGCCGGTCGCTTCGCGCAGGCGGGTCAAGGCGCGACTGGTCGCCGAGGGACTAAGGCGTAAGCGGCGAGAGGCCCGCGCCACGCTGCCTTCCTCGAGCAGCACGTCGAGGGCGATCAACAGGTTGAGGTCGGGCAGGGACATCGGCGCGCTCCCGGAACGGACAGGACTATATAGGGCGTTAGGCGCATGAATAGAGTGCGACTGCTGCGCGTTCCGCCTGTCCTAGTTCGCCCTTACCCTTCGGACCGAGGTTTGAAGGAGACCCGCGATGACCACTCCCGATCTGTTTGCCACCCGTGTCCGCGCGGCCTGGGGACCGCTGACCAGCGACCTGGTCGGCGAATGTCGCCGCCTGCTGCAGACCCTGGCACACGCCCCGCGCTCGGAGGCCTGGCTGGCCGGTTTGCTGGACCGACGGCCGGCGCGCGAGGCGCTCCATCGCGACGACGACCACGGCTTCGTCCTGCTGGCCCATGCGGAACAGGCTGGTCTCTACCGTCCGCCGCACGACCACGGTCGGGCCTGGGTGATCTATGCCGTGCTGGAGGGCGAGGTCGAGATGCGCACCTTCGCCCGCATCGAAGGGATCGGCGGGGTGCGTCTGGTGCAGCGGGACAGCGCCGTCCTGCGGCCCGGTCAGGCCCAGGCCTACCTGCCCGGAGATATCCACGACACGCGATGCCTGAGCGACACCGCCCTGCTGCTGCGCTTCACGGAACGGGATCTCAAGCTCGAAGACGTCACCCGCTACCCGGCCCCGACCGGCGGCTGGACGAGCGACCAGTGAGCGTGGCGGGCGTCTCCGCGCCGGAACAGGGGCTCACCGGTTATCGGCGGGCGGCGGCGGTGTTCGCCGTGCTGTCGGCGATGGCCATGGCCGTGCTGGACGCCGGCATCGCCAACCTGGCCCTGCCGGTGATCGGCGAGGCGTTCGGGGCGACGCCGGCCCGGGCCATCCTCGTCGTCACCGCCTATCAGGCCGGCCTGGTCATGGCCCTGCTGCCGGCCGGGGCGCTCGGCGAGCGATACGGCTATCGGCGCGTGTTCAGCGCCGGAGTCGGCCTGTTCGCCCTGGCCTCGGCCGTCTGCGCCCTGGCGCCGTCACTGCCCTGGCTGGTGGCGGCGCGGCTGGCCCAGGGGCTCGGCGGCGCGGCGATCATGGCCCTTGGCGTCGCCCTGTTGCGGGCCACAGTGGGTTCAGGACGTTTGGGCGCGGCCATCGGCTGGAACGCCCTGACGGTGGCCCTGGCCTCGGCCGCCGCGCCCAGCCTGGGGGCGATCATCCTGTCGGCCGGCGGCTGGCCGGCGCTGTTCGGGGCCTGTCTGCCGCTGGCCGCCGTCGCCCTGGTCGCAACCCGGGCGCTGCCCGTTGGTCGGCGCAAGTCGGCCCGACCCGACTTCCTCGGCATGGCCCTCAACGCCCTGGCCTTCGGTCTGCTCATCGCCTCGGCGGAGTTTGTCCCCGGATCGCCTGATCTGGCGGGCGTGCTGTTCGCGCTTGGGGCCGGCGCCCTGGCGGCGCTGGTTCGGCGCGACCTGGGGCGGCCCGAGCCGCTCATTCCGCTGGACCTGTTGCGCGGGCCCGCCTTCCGGCTGTCGGTCATCGCTTCGGTCTGTTGCTTCGCCGGGCAGACCGCCGGCCTGGTGGCCCTGCCGTTCCTGCTGCAGCACGGCCTCATCCAGACGCCGCTGGCCGCCGGACTCTACATCACCGCCTGGCCGCTGAGCGTGGCGGTCACGGCCGTGATCGCCGGTCGTCTGGCCGACCGCTTTCCAACGCCATGGCTGTGCGCCATCGGCGGCGGCTGCCTGAGCCTCGGCCTGGCCGGCGCGGCGGTCTGGCCGCTCGAGGGTCAGCCGGCCAGGCTCATCCCGTTCATCGTTCTCGCCGGTGTCGGCTTTGGCCTGTTCCAGACGCCGAACAACCGCATCCTGTTCCTCGCGGCCCCGGCCGGGCGCAGCGGCGCGGCCGGGGGGATGCAGGGCTCGGCCCGGGTGACGGGCCAGACGCTGGGCGCCCTTCTGATGACCCTGCTTTTCAGCCTGACCGCCGCCCGGACCGCGCCTGGAACAGGGCTCGGGCTGGCGGCGGGGCTGACCCTGGTCGCGGGCCTGGTCAGCCTGCTCAGGCGCTCCTAGGCCGCCTGACGGCCACCGGCGAGGAAGTCCATCTTGCCGAGCGGGGCGCCTTCCTTGCGCAGCAGGCCGTAGGCCGTGACCGCATGGAAGTAGAAGTTCGGCAGGGAGAAGTTGAACAGGAAGTCGCGGCCGGTGAAGGTCATGGCCCCGTTCGGGAACTTCAGCTCGATGGTGGCGGCCTCGCGGCCGTTGACCTGCTCGGGCTTGATCGACTGGACGAAGGCGATGGTCCTGGCCAGCCGCTCGCGCAGTTCGTCGATGGTGGTCTCGGTGTCGGGCATCGAGGGCGGGTCGATGTTGGCCAGGCGGGCGGCGCCGCCCTTGGCCGCGTCGCTGACCATCTGGATCTGGCGCGTCAGGGGGTGCATGTCGGGGGCGAGGCGGGAGTCCAGCCAGCTGGCGATGTTGGGACCGGCGTGGCTGCTCGACTTGTCGAGGATGGCGACGAGGTTGCGCAAGCCGTTGAGGTAGACGGGGATCGAGACGTCGTAGAGCGACAGGGACATTTTCTGGGTTCCTCCCAACTGAGAGGGCTGAGATGGGGCGCCCCGGCCCCCGCGCCAAGGCCTATCCGAGCAGTTGCCGGGCGATCAGGTTGCGCTGGGTCTCGCTGGTGCCCGAATAGATGCTTGCGGCGCGCAGGCAGAGATACCGCGCCATGGCCCGGGCGCCGACGTCGAGCTCCTCCCCGTTGATGCCGATGGCGGCCAGCGCGGCCCCGGCCTGGGGACCAGCCGCCTCCATGGCCAGTTCGCAGACTCGCTGGTGCAGCTCACTGCCGATCAGCTTGAGCATCGAGGGCGTGGTCGCCGCGCCGATCTCGGCCCGGCCGCTGGGCAGGGCCGCCAGTTCCAGCTGGGCGAAGGCGTCCAGCTCGATGCTTAGACTGGTCAACCGACGACGGAGGGACGGTTCGATGGCCTCGCCGCCGGCGATGATGGCGTCGGTGGCCCGGCGCAGACTGCGGGCGACCAGGGCCGAAGGGGTATTGTTGGAGCGGGCCAGGGTCATCAGCCGCTTGGCGACCGTCCAGCCGTCGTTCTCGGGGCCGACGCGGTTTTCCTCCGGTACGAACACGCTGTCGAAGAAGACCTCGTTGAACTCCCGCTCACCGGTCAGGTCGATGATCGGCCGCACGGTCAGGCCGGGGCTGTCCATGTCCAGCAGCAGGAAGGTCAGGCCCTGCTGGCGACGCTCGAAGTCGCCGGTGCGGACGATGGCGAACATGCGGTTGGAATGGTGAGCCCCGGTGGTCCAGATCTTCGAGCCGGTCACCCGGTAGCCGCCGGGAACCGGGACGGCGCGGGTCGAGATGGCGGCCAGGTCCGAACCTGCGCCGGGCTCGGAGAAGCCCTGGGCCCAGAGGTCCTCGCCGCGCAGGATCGGCCCGATGTAGCGGGCCTGCTGGTCGGCTGTCCCCATCTCGATCAGGAGCGGGCCCAGGCTGCGGATGCCGCCGGCGAACAGCACGGGCGCGTCGTTGGCCACCAGTTCGCGGTCGAACAGGAACCGCTGGCGCGGGGTCCAGCCGGCCCCGCCCCAGCCCTCGGGCCAGGCCGGGGCCGCCCAGCCTCTGGCATACAGCCGGCTGTGCCAGAGGCGGCAGGCGGCGATGTCCGAATGGACCCCCAGGGTGTTGCGCCCGGCCTCGCGCAGGTCGGGGGTCAGGGCCTCGTCCAGGAACGCCCGGACTTCGGCAATGAAGGCCGCGTCGCGGTCGGGGCTGGCGCCGTCGTCGGCAGAGGGGAAAGGCTCGTTGAGGGTCCGGGCGATGCGGTTGGCGAGGGGCGCCATGGTTGCGGTCCTGGGGGAGGTCTTCGGTCTGATCCGATCCGTACCTTTGGCAAACCATGCCTCTCCGGCCGTTGCCCGGGATTGATCTGGATCAAGCCCGCGCGGTTGAGCCGCCGCCGCCCACGTCCTAAGACGGGGTGTGCTAGCCCCGTCCGACATCCTGATCCTGCGCGACCGGCTGAAGGCCTGGCTGTTCGCGGACGCCCTGCCGCTGTGGTGGAACCTGGGGACCGACCACGCCCAGGGCGGGTTTTTCGAGAAGCTGACCCTCGGCGACGAGCCGGTCGAGGCGCCCCGGCGCGCGCGGGTGGCGGCGCGGCAGACCTACGTCTTCGCCCAGGCCGGACGGATGGGCTGGGACGGGCCCTGGCGCGAAGCGGTGGGCCATGGCCTGGCCGTTCTGAACGGGCCGCTGACCCGGCCCGACGGGTTGTTGCGCTATTCGGTGGAGGCGGCCGGGGGGCCGGTCGATGACAGCGCCCAGCCCTATGAGCAGGCGTTCGGCCTGCTGGCCCTGTCGGCGGCGCGGCAGGCGCTGGGGCCGGGCCATGGGCTGGAGTCGCGGGCCCAGGCGATGCGGGCGGCGCTGAACCAGGCGCTGGGACGGCCCGACGGCGGGGTGCACGACGACGCCAGCCGCACGGCGCCCCTGCGGGCCAATCCGCTGATGCACCTGTTCGAGGCGGCCCTGGCCTGGCGGGAGGCCGGCGATGACGGCGGCTGGGCGGACCTTTCCAACCGCATCGCCCGGCTGGCGCGGGAGCATCTGATCCAGCCGAGCGGAGCCTTGCCGGAGCTGTTCGATCTGGACTGGGCCGTCCTGCCCGAAGCGCAGGTCGAGCCGGGACATCAGTTCGAATGGGGGTTCCTGCTGCTGCGCCATGCGGGCCTGGCCGACAACGCCGCATCGCGGCAGGCGGCCCGGGGCCTGATCGCCCTGGCTGAGCGGACCGGCGTCGACGCCAGGGGCATCGCCATCATGGCGCTGGACCAGACATTCCAACCGGTCGACCGCACGGCGCGGGTCTGGCCGCAGACCGAGCGGACCCGGGCCGGCGCTCTGCTGGCCGGGATCGATCCCGCCGGCTGGGCGATCGCCGAACGCGGGGCCAAGGGCCTGCTGCGCTACCTCGACACCCCGCGTCCGGGACTGTGGTTCGAGACGATGGAGGCCGACGGGTCGTTCCGCGACGAGGCCTCGCCGGCCTCGAGCCTCTATCACATCGTCGGGGCCATCCAGGCGCTGGATGAAGCTTGTCTGAAAGCGTCATCATGATCGCTCGTTTGCGCCCCGCTCCCCCGGTCCCTAAGTCCCACGGCGAAGGGGCCCCCGAGGTGTTCGCATCCCGGTCTTCAACAGGATACGTTTGCCAGTGGCCCTCCTTGCGCCTGTTCTTGAGCGCGTCCCCTCGCCAGAGCCGTTCATGACGCTTACCCCCGCCCGCCTGACCCACCTGCAGCGCCTGGAGGCCGAGAGCATCCACATCATGCGCGAGGTCGTGTCCGAGACCGAGCGGCCGGTGATGCTGTACTCGATCGGCAAGGACAGCGCGGTGATGCTGCACCTGGCGGCCAAGGCGTTTTACCCCTCCAAGCCGCCGTTCCCGCTGCTGCATGTCGACACCACCTGGAAGTTCCAGGCCATGTACGAGATGCGCGAACGCATGGCCAAGGAGCTGGGCTTCGAGCTGCTGGTCCACAAGAACCCGGAGGCCGAAGCCGCCGGCATCAACCCCTTCGACCACGGCAGCGCCACCCACACCGACCTGTGGAAGACCGAGGGCCTCAAGCAGGCCCTCGACAAGTACGGCTTTGACGCGGCCTTCGGCGGCGCGCGCCGCGACGAGGAGAAGAGCCGGGCCAAGGAACGGGTGTTTTCCTTCCGCTCGGCCGGCCACCGCTGGGACCCCAAGAACCAGCGGCCGGAATTGTGGAAGCTCTACAACGCCCGCAAACAGCCGGGCGAGAGCATCCGGGTGTTCCCGATCTCCAACTGGACCGAGCTGGACATCTGGCAATACATCCACCTGGAGAACATCCCCATCGTGCCCCTCTACTATTCGGCCGTGCGGCCGGTGGTGGAACGCGACGGCACGCTGATCATGGTCGACGACGACCGCATGCCGCTGCGCCCGGGCGAGGTCCCGGACATGAAGTCGGTGCGGTTCCGGACCCTCGGCTGCTACCCGCTGACCGGCGCCGTCGAGAGCACGGCGACGACCCTGCCGCAGATCATCCAGGAGATGCTGCTGACCACCACCAGCGAGCGCCAGGGCCGGATGATCGACCACGACCAGGCCGCCTCGATGGAGAAGAAGAAGCAGGAGGGCTACTTCTGATGGCCCACGTTTCCGACCTCATCGAAACCGATATCGACGCCTATCTCGAGGCGCATCACCACAAGAGCCTGCTGCGGTTCATCACCTGCGGCAGTGTCGACGACGGCAAGTCGACCCTGATCGGGCGGCTGCTCTACGACTCGAAGATGATCTTCGAGGACCAGCTGGCGGCGCTCGAAGCGGACTCCAGGAAGGTCGGCACCCAGGGGGGAAAGATCGACTTCGCCCTGCTGGTCGACGGGCTGGCGGCGGAGCGGGAGCAGGGAATCACCATCGATGTCGCCTACCGCTTCTTCTCGACCGAGAGCCGCAAGTTCATCGTCGCCGACACCCCCGGCCACGAGCAGTACACCCGCAACATGGTCACCGGCGCCTCGACCGCCGACGCCGCGGTGATCCTGATCGACGCCCGCCGAGGGGTGCTGACCCAGACGCGGCGGCACAGCTATCTGGTCTCCCTTCTCGGCATCAAGAACATCGTCCTGGCCATCAACAAGATGGACCTGGTCGACTGGAGCCAGGCCCGGTTCGACGAAATCCTGGCCGAGTACCGGGCTTTCGCCGCCCAGATCGGCCTGACCGGCTTCACCGCCATTCCCATGAGCGCGCTGGACGGCGACAACATCACCGAGCCCAGCGCCAAGGCCCCCTGGTACGACGGCCCGCCGCTGATGCGCTGGCTGGAACAGGCGCCGGTCGAGGCCGACCTGCAGGGGCGATCCTTCCGCATGCCGGTGCAGTGGGTGAACCGGCCCAACCTCGATTTCCGCGGCTTCTCTGGCCAGGTGGCGGCCGGGACCGTCAAGCCGGGGGACCGCATCCGCGTCCTGCCGTCCGGGCGTGAAAGCCGCGTCGCACGCATCGTCGTGCTGCCGGGCGATCTGGACCAGGCGGTGGCCGGCCAGTCGGTGACCCTGACCCTGGAAGACGAGATCGACATCTCCAGAGGCGACGTCATCGCCGCCGCCGATGATCCCGTGGCCGTCGCCGACCAGTTCGAAGCCACCCTGGTGTGGATGGACGACGAGGCCATGCTGCCCGGCCGTCCCTACCTCCTGAAAATCGGGGCCCAGACCATCCAGGCGACGATCACCGAGCCCAAGTACCGGGTGAACGTGAACACCCTGGAGCACACCGCGGCCAAGAAGCTGGACCTCAACGAGATCGGGGTCTGCAACCTGTCGCTGGCCAAGCCGATCCCCTTCACCCCCTATGCCGAGAACCGCGACCTAGGCGGCTTCATCCTCATCGACCGGATCAGCAACCGGACGGTGGGCGCCGGCATGCTGCACTTCGCCCTGCGCCGGTCGGACAACATCCACTGGCAGGCCACCGACGTCGACAAGACGGCGCGGGCCGCCCAGAAGGGCCAGAAGGGCCGGGTGGTCTGGTTCACCGGCCTGTCGGGGGCCGGCAAATCGACCATCGCCAACCTGGTCGAGAAGCGGCTGCACGCCGCCGGGCGCCATACCTATCTGCTCGACGGCGACAACGTCCGCCACGGGCTGAACCGCGATCTCGGCTTCACCGAGGAGGACCGGGTCGAGAACATCCGCCGGGTCGCCGAGGTGGCCAAGCTGATGGTCGACGCCGGGCTGATCGTGCTGACGGCCTTCATCTCTCCTTTCCGCGCCGAGCGGCGCCTGGCCCGCGAGCTGATGGGCGAGGGCGAGTTCGTCGAGGTGTTCGTCTCCACCCCGTTGGCCGAGGCCGAGAAGCGGGACGTGAAGGGGCTCTACGCCAAGGCGCGGGCCGGGCAGTTGAAGAACTTCACGGGGGTCGACAGCCCCTATGAGGAACCGGAACACGCCGAGATCACCGTCGACACGACCGGCCTCACGCCCGTCGAGGCGGCGGAGGTGATTGTCGCCTGGCTGGATCAGGCTGAATAGGTCGAAGCGGCCATTCTAGCAGATGGTCTGGAAATTTCATCCAGTGATTTCAACGCTCTAGGACCAACCGGCTGTCGGCCGAAGACCGTCCGGGGGGCGGCGTTTCCGGTCGCTTCGACCACCCGGTAACCACCCCGTTCCGACAGGGCGGCGGCGATGGCGGCGCGGGGCCCGTGCGGGTCGGCGGCGGGCTTTTGAATCTCGGGTATGTCAGGCCAGAAGGTCGGCCAGGGTCGGTTCTCGGCCGGGGGCGATGGCGGTCCAGGCCGATTGGAAGAGGCGGACGCGGTCGGCGGCCAGGGCCTCGGCGGCGTCCTTCAACCCGGCGGCGGTGTCAGCCTTGAGCGGGAGTTGGGCCAGGGCGCTGGCCGGGTCGAGCGCGGATCCGCCGTAGAGGATGGGCAGGACACCGAGGCGCAGGGCGTCGAGGGCGACGGTCGAGGGGGTGGAGACGACAACGGCAAAATCGGCGACCCGGCCAAGGTCCGCGGCCCGGGTGATAGCCGCGGCGCTGGCGAGGTCTGCGGCGGAGGGCCAGCGTTCGAAGCCGAGGGCCGCGGCGCGGGTTTCGATGCCGTCGCGGACGTCGAGACCCAGGCTGCCGAGGATGGGGTGCGGTTTCCAGACCTTGCGGGCGTCGCCGGCGGCGGCGGCGACCGCCTCGAGCAGAGCGATCTCGCCGGCGACGCCGTGGCGGCGGTAGTCGGCGTTCATCGGATGGACGAGGTTGGAGAGGACCAGCCAGCCGTCGCCGCCGGTGGCGGGGGTCGGGGCGTCGGCGGGGAGGCTGGCCGTGCGGCCATAACCGCCGAGCGCCTCGTGCCAGCGGGCGTCGGAGCCGCACTGGAAGAGGCCGAGATCGGAGCCCGCGACGAAGTTGAGGCCCAGGCTGACGCCATGCACCCAATGGACGGTGCGGGCCCCGCGCGCCTGCAGGGCCCGTTCGAGCAGATGGCTGTCGGCGACGCCGGTGTGGCCGAAGACGACGGTGCGTGGGCCGGCGGGAATGTGGGCCCTGGCCCAGCGGGCGTGGGTCTCGCCGAGCATGACGCGGAAGCAGATGGCGGCGAGGTCGCGGGTCGCCGGGCGCCAGTCGGCGGCGGCGACGGCGCGAGCGCCCTGGGCGAGGCGGCGGAGGATGGCCGGCAGGGCGGCCAAGGCGCTGGGCAGATCGAAGGGGCGGACGAGGGGGCCGCGCAGGCCGGCGTCCGCCAGGGCGCGGCGGAGGGCGGCGCGGTCCAGCTGCGGGCGGCCGAGGAGCAGGATGGGCGTGTCCGGGGCCTCGGCGGCGAGGGCGGCGATCAGGTGGCGCGTCCGGTTGGCGATCTCGCCGTGCAGGGCGGCGACCACGGGGACGTCCGGCAGGGGATCGCCGGGCGGGGTGGTGAGCAGGGTGCGGCCCCAGGCGGCGAGGCCGAGCAGGGCCGCCAGCCAGAAGCCGCCGCCGGAGGGTGCGCCCTCGCCCGCCGCCTGACGCGCCTTGGCCAGTTCGAGGGCCCAGATATCGTCGGGCGAGGGGGCGGTCATGCGGCCAGTTTCGCCAGGTCGTCGAACAATGCACGGGTGGCCCTGCGGCCGTCGGCCAGGAAGTCGGCCAGAGCCGTCGCCTCTTGCGGCTCCCAGCGGGCGGCGCGGGCCAGCAGGTCCGGGCCCAGGTCAGCCGGGGCGATGCGGCGCCAGGGGGCGAGGCCGGCGTCGTCGAAGGTAGCGCCGATCTTGTGGGTGTTGGACTCGACGGCCAGCACCGGCGTGCCGGCGGCCAGGGCAAAGGTGGCCGCGTGGAAACGGCCGGTGACCAGCAGGGTCAGGGCGGCGACCTTTGCCATGTAGTCGGCCTCGTCGCGGGTCTCGGCGGCGCGCCAGGCCAGGCGGGCGGCGATGGAGCGGGCGAGGAAGGCGGGGTCGGCGAGGTCGCGCTTGGCCACCCCGTCGCGGAGATTGCGCAAGGTTCCCCTGAGGCCGGGGGCATTGAAGTGGATGGGCAGGGCGAGGCCGCCGAGGCGTTTGCGGGCCGCCTCCAGCTCAAGGGCGACGGTGCGCAGGACGCTGTCGGTGAAGCCGACGCCGGCGCGGGTCGGCGGCGGGCTGACAGCCTCGAACAGGGACAGGTCGGGGACTACCCGGGCGGTCAGGCCGGCGGCCTCGATCTGGGCGGCCGAGCGGGTCTCGCGGGCGCTGACCAGGGTGAAGTCGGCAAGGGCGCGGGCGTAGGCCGGGCCGTTGGCGTCCCAGCTGGCGTTGATCAGGGCGGCGGGGGCGCCGGCCGCTTTCGCCGCCGCGCCGACGGCCAGCAGGGCCTCGCCGGCCGGGCGGTCGTGGTGAATGGTGCCTTCGCCGTTGACGATGACCAGGGCGGCCTTGCCGATGGCCTCTCCGATGGCCGGGTCCTTGCGCCAGTCGGCGTGGGCAGGGGCGCGGGCGGAGACCTCGAGGCCGACGCGGGCCAGCTGACCCTCCAGGGTGCGCATCACCCGCCAGCAGCCGTGGTGCAGGTCGGCCCGGGTGTCGTTGATCAGGACGACCGGCCGGCGAGACGTCACAGCCCGGCGTTCCCGCCGGTCCAGAGGAGGTTCTCGTAGGGCACCCAGCTGATCTGGGCGAAGGGCGAGAAGAACAGCCAGGTGAACATCAGCACGGCGAAGCTGAGGTAGATGCCGAGAATGACCGGCACCCGGAATTGCGGCGGCACCAGGTTGGGCAGGCGAGCATAGACCCCGATCTGGATGGGCACCAGATACATGCTCATGCGGTCGGTGGCGGCGGCGGCGAAGAACACTGCGGGCGCCATCAACAGGATGGCCCCGCACATGATGGTGAACATCGGTCCGTCGTCATACCGCTCCATCCACTGCTTGCGATAGACGAAGAACAGAACGGCCGCGAGCACGTTGAGGGCGGCGCGCGGCAGCGCCCCGGAGGCCTGGATGTCGGTGCCGACATAGCTGGTCTGGTAGTAGCTGGCCGCATCCTGCAGGAACAGCGCCGCCCCGAAGAAGACCAGTCCGCCGATGATCAGCGGCCAGATGGCCAGCCGGCCGTGGATGAACCAGGCGGGCAGATACATCACCGCCATCGAGCGGTGGAAGATCACCCCCAGGGTGACGAACATCAGGTAGCGGATGACCTTGCGGTCCTGGAAGGCGTTGAAGGCCAGCATCAGGAAGCCGATGGCCGTGGCCTGGCGCGTGGCCCCCATGGAGATGGCGATGACCAGAACCGGCGTGGCGATGGCCAGGCCGCGCCAGAAGTTGGGCTGGCGGTCGAGGAACTTGAACAGGCCAAAGACGATGATCGCCGCACAGACGGCGTTGACCCCGTAGATGCCCCAGCCGAGGCGGGAACTGGCCCAGTTGAGGAAGGCGTAGCCCGGCTCGACGGCGGTCAGGACGTAGTTGAAGTCCGAGGCGTCGGCCCGCTCGAACATTTTCAGATAGTTCGACCAGTCGTGGCCGACGTGGTCGCGCAGGCCGATGATGCCGGTCAGCATGACGCCCAACAGCACCATCACCACCGTCCGCGACAGGCGGTCGAGGCGGTAGGGCGACATGCTGGCCATGACCGGCAGCAGGAACATGGTCCAGTAGAGGATCATCGCAGGAGATACGCCCCTCAACGGGCGCGGATCGGACGCGCCCCAAAATCAAACGAAACCTACCCTCCCCGTCCCCCCGACGAAAGGTGGGGACGAAAGGCAAGGTTGAACTCAGTCGGCCTCGATGCGGGCCACCAGGGCCTCGGCGTCGGGCCGGGCGGAAAGGAACCAGTCGCGGTCGCGCTTGACGCCCTCGACGGTGTCGGCGGCGACCATGCCGTCGTCGGTGAAGCGCCAGAAGCGGTAGCCGAGCGGCTTCAGGGCCGCCTCGACCGCTTCGCCATGGCCGCGCAGGACCTCGCAGATGATGTCGGGCTTGAGCCGCTTGAGGGTTTTCAGCCCGCCGCGCAGGACCTCGCCTTCGAAGCCCTCGACGTCGATCTTCATGGCCATCGGGCCCTTTTCGGCGGCGAAGCGGTGGTCGAGGGTCTCGACCGGAATGGAGATGCCGCCCTCGAAGGTCGAGCCCAGCGACAGGGACGAGGCCAGGCTGGAGAGGTTGTTGCTGCGCGGCATGGCCATGGCGCCGAGCTCGCCGCCAAGGCCGCAGAGGTGGGCCTGGACCCGGCCGATCAGGTCGTTCTCGACGATGTTGCGCTGGATCAGCAGGTGGTTGTCGGGGACGATTTCGAAGGCGTGGCTGCGCAGGGCCGGGTTCACCCGGGCGGCGGTCAGGGCGAAGAGGCCGGTGTAGCTGCCGATATCGAGGAAGACGGCGGCCTCGGCGCTGATCAGTTCCAGGGCCCGCATGGCCAGGCGGTCGCCGCGCCGGCCCGGGTGGCCGTCATGCCAGAAGAGTTCGCGGGCGATCTGGTCGATGGTTGGGTCGAGGAGGCGGACCTCCTGGTTGTCGAGGGTGCGGTAGGAGGCCGAACGGACGGCGACCGGCAGGCGGTGCTTCCAGTTTCCGCCGGTGGCGCGGGCGAGCCCGATCAGGGCCGGGTTGATCAGCGGCAGGGCCAGGGCGTCACGGACAAGGGGCTTGAGGCCGCCCCAGTTCATCCGGCGCATGTCCTTGTCGGAGATGGTCTTGCCCGCCGCTTCGGCCATGAATGTTCTCCTCAACCCCTTTCGGGGTTTCGATTCCCTAGTTAGCGCATGTCCGGGCGGCGAACCGCACACACTTCGCCTGACATGCGCTACAGCACGCCGTTGTAGCCGCGGTACCAGTCGACGAAGTTGCGCACCCCCTCCTCGACCGTCACCTTCGGCTTGTAGCCGACGACGCGGGCAAGATCGGTGACGTCGGCCTCGGTATCGGGCACATCGCCGGGCTGCAGGGGCAGCATTTCCATGATCGCCTTGCGGCCGAGGCACTCTTCCAGCACCTCGATGTAGCGCAGCAGCTCGACCTGCTGCTCCGCCCCGATGTTGAACAGCCGGTAGGGGGCGTTGCTGGTCGCCGGGTCAGGATTGAGGCTGTCCCAGGCCGGGTCCGGCGCGGCCGGCTGGTCGAGCACGCGGACCACGCCTTCGACGATGTCGTCGATGTAGGTGAAGCTGCGCTTGTGTTTGCCGTGGTTGAAGACCTGGATCGGCTCGCCGGCGAGGATCTTCTTGGTGAACAGGAACAGCGCCATGTCCGGCCGGCCCCAGGGACCGTAGACGGTGAAGAAGCGCAGGCCCGTGCAGGGGAAGCCGTAGAGGTGCGCATAGGAATGCGCCATCTGCTCGTTGGCCTTCTTGGTCGCCGCGTAGAGGGTCAGCGGGTGTTCGGCGCTGTTGTGCACCGTGAAGGGCATGTTGGTGTTGGCCCCGTAGACGCTGCTGGTCGAGGCGAAGACCAGGTGCTCGACGCCGTTGTGGCGGCAGCCCTCGAGGATGTGCAGGAAGCCGGTGACGTTCGACTGCACATAGACGTGGGGGTTGGTGGCGGCGTAGCGGACCCCGGCCTGGGCGGCCAGGTTGATGACCCGCTGGGGCTGGTGCTTGGCGAAGGCCGCTTCCATCGCCTCACGGTCGGCCAGGTCGATCTTCAGGTGGGTGTAACTTGAATGGTCGAGGGTGCGGGCCAGGCGGGCGCGCTTGAGCTCCGGGTCGTAGTAGTCGTTCATGACGTCGAGGCCGATGACCTCGTCGCCGCGCGCCAGCAGCTTCATCGAGACGGCCGAGCCGATGAAGCCGGCGCTGCCCGTGACCATGACCTTCATTGACGCTGTTCCTCTACCCTTCTGTCGGACCTTCTAGAGGCGCCCGTCGACCTTGTCGCGGGGCAGGGCGGATTTGATGTCGTAGAGCACCGCGCCCGGCCGGCCGAAGGCCCGCACCCCCTCGGCCCCGAGGTCGAGGAACTGCTGGTGGGCCACGGCCAGGATGACGGCGGCGTAGGCGCCGGTCTTCGGTTCAGCGGTCAGGGTCAGGCCGTACTCGTGCACCGCCTCGTCCGCGTCGACCCAGGGGTCGTGGATGTCGATGTCGAGGCCATAGGCCTTCAGCTCGGCGACCAGGTCGTAGACCTTGGTGTTGCGCAGGTCGGGGCAGTTTTCCTTGAAGGCCAGGCCGAGGACCAGGACCTTGCTGCCGATGGGATTGATGCCGCGCCCCAGGACCAGCTTGAGAATCTGGCTGGCGACATGGGCGGCCATGCCGTCGTTGATCCGCCGGCCGGCCAGGATGACCTCCGGATGGTGGCCGATCTCCTGGGCCTTGTGGGTCAGGTAGTAGGGGTCGACGCCGATGCAGTGGCCGCCGACCAGGCCCGGGCGGAAGGGCAGGAAGTTCCATTTGGTGCCGGCCGCCTGCAGCACCTCCAGCGTGTCGATGCCCATCTTGCCGAAGATCATGGCGATCTCGTTGATCAGGGCGATGTTCAGGTCGCGCTGGGTGTTCTCGATGACCTTGGCCGCCTCGGCCACCTTGATCGAGCTGGCCTTGTGGGTGCCGGCCGTGACGACGCTGGCGTAGAGGGCGTCGATCAGGTCGGCGGACTCGGGAGTCGAGCCGGCGGTGACCTTGGTGATGGTCTCCAGCCGATGCAGCTTGTCGCCCGGATTGATCCGCTCGGGGCTGTAGCCGCAGAAGAAGTCCTTGTTGAAGGTCAGGCCCGACTCCTTCTCCAGGATCGGGACGCAGATTTCCTCGGTACAGCCGGGATAGACGGTCGATTCATAGACCACGATGGCGCCGGGGGTCAGGTAGGCGCCGATGGTTCGGCTGGCGGCGCGGATGGCGGTCAGGTCCGGGCGGTTGGCCTGGTCGATAGGGGTCGGGACCGTGACGATGAAGATATTGCGGCCGGCTAGGTCGGCGGCGGCGGCGCTGTAGGTCAGGCGGTCGGCGGCCTTCAGGTCGTCCGGCGCCACCTCGAGGGTGTGGTCGACCCCCTGCTTCAGGTCGGCGACGCGGGGACCGGAGAGGTCGAAGCCCAGGGTGTCGAACTGTTTGCCGAACGCCACGGCCAGCGGCAGCCCGACATAGCCGAGGCCAATGACCGCGATACGCGCGTTTTCCAGGGACAGCATCGACAACTCCGAAACCTAGACTTCCGCCGCCTCGGCCTTGCCGGCGGCTCCCAAAGCGACTCTGGGCGCCAGCATCAGGCCACAGGCGAGGGCGAAGACAACCATCATCGCCGGCGTGCGCAGGGGATAGTCGACCAGGCTGTGGGCGAGCAAGAGCGCGATGACGACGCTGGCCGCCCGGGCGCCCGGACCGCCGCTGCTGTGATGACGCCGCCAGGCCCGCCAGCCGGAGCGGGCGTACCAGACCAGGAAGGCGATCATCACCGCCGCGCCCAGCAGGCCGGTCTCGACCAGCAGCTCCAGCCAGTCGTCGTGGGCGTGGTTGACGTAGGTGTTCTGCATCGAGCCGGCCGTCTCATGCATCATGTAGACGGGCACGAAGCTGCCCAGGCCAGAGCCGAACGGGGCGTAGGTCATGGCCATGCCACTGGATATCCGGGCGGCGGGGATGCGGATCTCGGTCTCCATCCCGGCCCCGACGCGGTCTAGCACCCCGCCCAGGATCACCGGCCCGCCAATGGCGACGACGACCAGCAGCAGCGCGCCGGCGGCCACCACCGCCCGGCCGCGTCCGCCGCCGGTCTGGATCAGCCCGGCGCGCCAGGCCATGGCCGCGCCGCCGATGAGGGAGAGGCCGAGCAGCAGGGCGCCAGCCCGCGACTGGGTCATGGCCACCCCGGCGGCGGCCAGCAGGATCAGGGCCAGCATCAGCACGAGGCGCACGCGCCCGGGCGGGCGGCGCGTCGCCGCCTCCAGCGCCTCGAGCATGGCGAAGGGCACGGCGCAGACGAACAGTGAGGCGAGGTGATTGCGGTTGGAGAAGAATCCGACCGCCGGCTCGGGGTTGGTCACCGCATAGAAGCGCAAGGGGCTTTCAGGACCCCCGACCACCTGCAGCCCGCCGATGACGGCGCTGACGATGACGACGCCGAGCACCAGCAGGACCTGCTGGCGGCGGCCCGGCTGGTCGAGGGTGCGAAGGCTGAGGAACATGGCGGCGGCCGGGATCAGCCACAGCAGGGCGGCAAGCGTGGCCTGGGGCCTGAGGCTGATCGGGGCCCAGCCGGGCGTCAGGCCGGCGGCGGCCAGATCGTCGACGAACCGGCCGCGCCCGGGAAGGGCGGTCCAGAGGCCGGGCGGCAGGGGAATGAGCTGGATCAGCCCGACCAGGAAGCAGGCGCCAAGGATGGCGAAGGCGAACCGCTCGGGCTGTTCGATGGGGCGGTCCCGCAGCCGCCAGATCGCCCAGCCCAGCATCGGCACGGCCAGAAGGGCGACGATATCAGGGGCGATGACGTCTTCCCGGCTGGCGCCGCCGACCAGCAGGGCCAGCAGGAGAAAGCCGGCGCAGGCAAAAGAAAAGAGCCGCGAGGTCATGGCGTTTTGAAACGGCCCCTCGCGGCTCTTGACTATCAGTTCGTAGAATTAGGCGGAGAGGCCTGCCGTCCTACGGGGAGGACGGACCTTCGTCGCCGATGATCGTGGCGGTGACGCCAACGGTGATGACGCCGAAGGTGGCCCACACCCAGAAGTCCCAGCCTTGGCCGGGCGGATCGCTCGGAGCGCCGTAGCCTTCCTGGTCGTCCGCGTAGGTGGCGCGAACGATGTTGCTGGAGCCGCCGGCGCAGGTGGCGTTGTCGCCGATGGTGGCCATGGAGCGGGCCGAGATGGCGACGCTGCAGCCCGAACCGTAGGTGACGGTGGCCGAGCCATCCATCGCCATGACGCGATCGCCGGCCTTCAGCACGGTCGAAGAGGTCACCGGCACGTAGCGGCCGTTCTGGTTCACCAGGACGGAGCCCTGGACGCCGCCGAGGCGCGCGCCTTCTGCAGCCATAGCCACCTGGCTGCTCAGCAGCAGGCCGACCGACGCGGCGACGATAACTTTCCGGATCATTGCATACCCCTCAAAGCGACCTGTCCGGTGCGACGTTGCGCCACAGGACGATCTAGCCAATACCTCAGGCCCTTGGACACGGCAACCGGTGAACGACCGAAAACCCATGTTTTTTGAAACCCGCGCGGCGAATCTGCCACTGTTCTAAGCGCACTATGGTGGAAAGCGTTCCACTTGGGAAAAAGCGCCGCCTCACCAAACTGTTATACGGCGAACGCTGTGATCTCCGTCGCCGAAAAACACCCTGGCCGCATCAATCTTTTCTTAACCGCCCGCCGCCGGTTTACGCCCATTTCGGGGCCTGTACGACGGGACACAGCTGTATCTACGCAGGACTCTCGCAGACAGATGTGACGCAGATCAAAACTTTTGCACATCCTCCAAACGGGTGGCCAGATAGCTTATTTGGACACCGCCTCGAAGGTTGTGCGCCGGGCTGCGTTGCGGCAAGGGTGAGCCGTAGCGTCAACACCTAAAGGACAAGGCATGGCCCTGGACGGGGAGAACATCGACCCTGAGGTGGTCAGCGATTTCGGCGCCGAATGGGCCCGGTTCGACCAGGCCGGCATGGGCGAGGCCGAGACCCAGGCCCTGTTCGACCGCTACTTTGCTGTTTTCCCTTGGGAGAAGCTGCCGAAGGACGCCGTCGGCTTCGACCTCGGCTGCGGCAGCGGCCGCTGGGCGCGGCTGGCCTCGCGGCGGGTGGGGACCCTGCACTGCATCGACCCGGCGGAGGCGGCCCTGGCGGTGGCGAGGGAAAAACTCAAGGACCAGCCCAACGCCGTCTTCCACCATGCGGGGGTCAGCGCCATCCCCCTGGCCGACGACTCTATGGACTTCGGCTATTCGCTGGGCGTGCTGCACCACGTGCCCGATACGGCGGCCGGCATCAGAAGCTGTGTCGCCAAGCTCAAGCCCGGCGCGCCGATGCTGCTCTATCTCTACTACGCGCTGGACGGGAAGCCGTGGTGGTTCCGGGCGATCTGGGGCGCCTCGGACCTGGTGCGCAAGGTGATCAGCGCCTCGCCCCGGCCGATCAAGTTCGCCGCCTGCCAGGTGATCGCCGCCCTCGTCTACTGGCCGCTGGCCCGCCTCGCGGGTCTTCTGGAGAAGGCCGGGGCCAAGGTCGACAACCTGCCGCTGTCCGACTACCGGCACATGAGCTTCTACAGCATGCGCACCGACGCCCTGGACCGTTTCGGCACCCGGCTGGAGCAGCGGTTCACCCGGGTGCAGATCGACGCGATGATGCGGGCCGCGGGCCTGAGCGACATCCGCTTCCTCGAAGGCCCGCCCTTCTGGTGCGCCGTCGGTTTCAAGGCCTGACCCTGACCGGGCTGCTGCATGTCCTGCCGCACGACGGCGTCGGCGGCGCCGAGATCGCCGCCCGCCAGGCGGCGAAGGCCGCGCCGGGCGAGGTCACGGTCGCAGTCCTGACGGGGCCGATCGAGGGGCCGGCCGAGCCCAATCGCTTCAGCCTGAACGGCCTTGGCCCCCTCGATCCCATCGCCGCCATCCGCGCCGGCCTGCTGGCGCTGGACCGGCCGGTCGCCGTCTTCTCGCTGTGGAAGTCGGCCCTGGCCATGCTGATGACCGCCCTGCTGGCGCCGAAGACCCGTCGGGTGCTGTTCCTGCATTCGGACCGGCGGGTGCATCTGCCGGACCGGCTGGCGACCTGGCTGCAGACGAGGCTGGCGCATGAGGTCTGGGCCGATTGCACCCGCAGCCTGGAGGGCCTGGGGTCCCTGCTTCCCGCCGGCAAGGCCACGCGGGTCATCTCCTTCATGGCCGGCCGCCTGACGGCGCCGGTCCGCACCGCGCCTCGCCCCCGCTTCATCTTCTGGGGCCGGCTGACGCCGCTGAAGCGCATCGACCGGGCCATCGATCTGTTCGCGCAGGTCGCGAAGGGCCGCCCCGACGCCCGCTTCCTGATCATCGGCCCTGACGACGGCAGCGAGGCGGCGCTGAAAAACCAGGTCGAAACCCTCGGCCTGACCGGGCAGGTGGATTTCGCCGGGGTAAAATCCATGGGCGAGATCGCGGCCCTGGCCGCGGACTTTGACGTCTTCGTCCAGCTCAGCGAGCAGGAGGGGGCGGCCATGTCGCTGATCGAGGCCATGCAGCTGGGACTCGTGCCCGTGGTCACCCCGGTGGGCGAGATGGCCAGCTATGTGCGCTCTCTGGAGACCGGCGTGGTCTATCTGAACCAGGCGCAGGCCGCCGCCGACATCGCCGCCGTCCTCGACGATGCATCGCTTTTCGACAGGATCGGCGCCGCGGCGGTCGACCATTGGCGAACAGCGCGGCTATATCATGAGGACCTGTTGGCCGGCGCCCGCGCGCTGGCGGGGCGTGAGGGGTAAGCGTCATGTGCGGCATCGCCGGTCTTTATGCGGCGCGCGATCCGGGCCTCGTCGGCGAGGCCGCCCTGACCCGCATGCTGGACGCCATCTACCATCGCGGGCCGGACAGCGAGGGCGTCTGGACCGACGCCGGGGCCGGCATCGGGTTTGGCCAACGGCGGCTTGCCATCATCGACCTGTCGCCGGCCGGGCTGCAGCCGATGACCAGCGCCAGCGGGCGCTGGGTGATCAACTACAACGGCGAGATCTTCAACTACCTCGACGTTCGGCGTGAGCTGGAAGAGAGCGGCGGGGCGCCGAACTGGCGCGGCCATTCGGACACCGAGGTGCTGGTCGAGGCGGTCGAGCACTGGGGGGTCGAAGGCGCCCTGGAACGCATCGAGGGCCAGTTCGCCATCGCCCTGTGGGACCGCCAGGAGCGCCGGCTGCACCTGATCCGCGACCGGTTCGGCGAGAAGCCGCTCTACTACGGCTGGGTCGGCGGGGCGCTGGCCTTCGGGTCGGAGCTGAAGGCCCTGCGCACCCTGCCGGATTTCCCGACGGCGATGGACCCGGAGGCCCTGTCGAGCTTCCTGCGCTATGCCTATGTGCCCCATCCCTGGTCGATCTGGCAGGGCATCCTCAAGCTGCCGCCGGGCGGCCGCATCAGCGTCGGGCCGGAGGACCCGGTCGGCGTCCTGCCGCCGGTCATCCGCTACTGGGACCCGGACCAGGCCATCCTGTCGGCCCTGGACCGGCCCTGGACGGGCGGCGAGGACGAGGCGGTCGAGGCGCTGGACGCGCTGCTGAACCAGACGGTCGGCACGCGGATGATCGCCGACGTGCCGCTGGGCGCCCTGCTGTCGGGCGGGGTCGATTCCTCGGCCATCGTGGCCCAGATGGTCGCGCGCGGCGGCAAGGTGAAGACCTACACGATCGGCTTCGATGAGCCGGGCTTCAATGAGGCCGAGCACGCCAAGGCGGTGGCGGCCCACCTCGGCACGGACCACACCGAACACTATGTCACTGCCGCCGACTGCCTGGCCGTGGTGCCGAAACTTCCCTCTCTCTATGACGAGCCCTTCGCGGACGCCTCGCAGATCCCGACCTATCTGGTCAGCCAGCTGGCCCGGCGCGAGGTGACGGTGGCGCTGAGCGGCGACGCCGGCGACGAGATCTTCGGCGGCTACAACCGCTACTTCCATGGCGCCCGGCTGTGGGAGAAGGTCGGCGGCCTGCCCCGACCCCTGCGGGCAGCCGGCGCGGCGGGCCTGCGCAGCCTGTCGCCCGATGGCTGGAACAGGCTGACCGGGGCGTTCGGCGGGGTCCTGCCGGCCGAGCTGACCGGCGGCCGGGCCGGGGAGAAGGCGCACAAGTTCGCCGGCGTGCTGGGCGCGGCCAGCGCCGACGATTACCACATGGGCCTGCTCAGCCAGTGGGCTCATCCCGAGGCCGTCGCCCGCGGCGGCGCCCGGGGCCTGCGCCTCCCCGAGGACCGCCAGCCGCCCTCGCGGCTTCAGGGCTTCGCGCGCCGGGCCATGGCGGTCGACACCCGAAACTACCTGCCCGACGACGTGCTGGCCAAGGTCGACCGCGCCGCCATGGGCGTCAGCCTCGAGGCCCGAGCGCCGTTCCTCGACCGCCAGGTGCTGGACTTCGCCTGGCGCCTGCCGATGTCGATGAAGATCACCGGCGGCAGCGGCAAACACATCCTGCGCCGGGTGCTGGACCGCCATGTGCCCCGGGCCCTGATCGAGCGGCCCAAGCAGGGCTTCGCCGTGCCGGTCGGGCGCTGGATGCGCACCGAGCTGCGGGCCTGGGCCGAGAGCCTGATCAGCGTCGAGGCCCTCAACCGCGAGGGGCTGTTCAACCCCGGGCCCGTGCGGGCCGCCTGGGAGGAGCATGTCAGCGGCCGGCGAGACCATGACCTGCGCCTGTGGTCGGTGCTGACCGCCCAGGCCTGGGCCCAGGCTCAGCGCGATCCCGTCACGGCGAGCGCCGCCGCGTGACCGACGTCTCCTTGCGCGATGTACCGGTCGTCCTGTTCGGCAACACCGACTGGTACCTCTACAATTTCCGCCTGCCGCTGCTGCATCGGCTGCGCGAGGAGGGCGCCCGGCTGATCCTGATCTCGCCGCCCGGCGAATACGGCGAGAAGCTCAAGGCCATGGACTTCGACTGGCGGCCCCTGCCGATGGAGCGGCGCAGCCTCAACCCGCTCGCCGAAGCCAGGCTGCTGGCGCACATCGCCGGACTGCTGCGGGCCGAGAAGGTGGCCATCATCCACGGCTTCACCATCAAGCCGGCCATCTATGCCGGCATCGCCGGACGGCTGGCGGGGGTGAAGGGCCGGGTCAGCGCGGTGGCGGGGCTGGGCTTTGTCTTCATCAGCGACAGCCTGAAGGCCCGGGCCCTGCGCCCCGTGGTCCGCACCCTGGCCTGGCTGGCCTTCGGGGGCCGGCGGGCCCGGCTGATCGTCCAGAACCCCGACGACCGCGAGGCCTTCGTCGGCCGCCGGCTGGTCGACCCGGCCAAGGTCCACACCATTCCCGGCAGCGGCGTCGACCTGGCCCGCTTTCAGGTCAGCAACCGCGTCCGCGCCGACGGCGAGCCGCTGAAGGTCCTGCTGGCCACCCGCATGCTGTGGGACAAGGGCCTGGCCGAGTTCATCGAGGCCGTTCGCGTGCTCAAGGCTGAGGGCCGCAACATCCGCTTCCTGCTGGCCGGCGAGCCCGATCCCGGCAACCCGGCCACCTGCGCCGCAGAGGACCTGGCCGGCTGGGTCGCCGAGGGTCTGGTCGAGCATCTGGGTCATGTCGGCGACATGCCGGCCCTGCTCGGCGAGGTCGATGTCGTGGTCCTGCCCAGCTACCGCGAGGGCCTGCCCAAGACCCTGATCGAGGCGGCCGGCTGCGCCCTGCCGCTGGTCACCACCAACGTCCCCGGCTGCCGCGAGGTGGTCACCCACGAGGAGGACGGGCTGCTGGTCACGGTGCGCGAGCACGAGGGACTGGTGGAGGCGATCGGCCGTCTCGACGACGACGCGGACCTGCGCCGGCGGTTGGGCCTGGCGGCGCGGGAGAAGGCGCTGCGGCTGTTCGACGTGGAGATCGTCATGCGGCGGACTCTGGACGTGTACCGGGAACTGCTGTCGGCGAATTAATTAGGGCCGGTTGGCCGACCGTGGTCCCTTCCGGCAAACTACGGGAGGGGCTCCCCATGCGCCGCATCATCGCCACCACGCTATTCCTGCTGGCCATCGCCAGTTCGGCCCAGGCCGCCGACGCCACCGTCCGCGCCTTTCCGGCCGGGCCGTTGAACGCCTTTCCGCTCGACAGCGTGCGCGGGGTGCAGAGCCTGATGCTGCACAATGTGGCGGTCATCAACACCACCGGCGCCCCGGTCACCCTGGCCAGCCTGGAGTTCGAGCTGCTGCGCGGCGGCGCGCCGGTCGAGCGCCGCATCCTGGGCCCCGCCGATCTGGCCCGCCTGTCCGCCGGCGGTGCAGGCTTGCAGCAGGCCGGCATGATCGAGGCGGTCAGCTTCCAGTTCGGAGATGTGCTCGGCAAGCCGGCGGCGAAACTGAGCAGCACCGCCACCCTGGCCCCCGGCGAGGGCCTGCTGGTCACTTCCCAGGTGCTCAGCTTCAGCGGTCAGCGCGAGGCGCTCCGCGTCACCGCACGCACCGCCGACGGGACCATCGTCGCCCGCCTGACCATCCCGGTCATCGTCGCCCAGCCGCAGGCCCGCTACCGCTTCCCGCTCAAGGGGACCTTCTACGTCCAGGCAGGGCCGTCGCTGAATACCCACCACCGCTGGGCCGTGCCGGAAGAGTTCGCCCTCGACATCGCCCAGATCGGAACCGGCGGGAAAACCTTCCGTACCGACGGCCGGCGCTTCGCCGACTACTGGGTCTATGGCCTGCCGGTCCTGGCCGCCGCCGACGGCGAGGTGGTCTCGGTGGTCGACCGCTGGAGCGAGGACGAAAGCCTGATCCGCAAGGCCGGCGAGACGCAGGAAGCCTACTACACCCGCATCCTCACCGCCCAGAACACCCGCATGGCCGCCGAGGGCGCCGAGGTGCTGGCCGGCAACGCCGTGGTCGTGCGCCACGCCTGGGGCGAGTACAGCGTCTATGGCCATCTCAAACCCGGCTCGGTGACCGTCAAGGTCGGCCAGAGCGTCAAGGCCGGCGATGTGCTGGCGGCGGTCGGCAGCTCGGGCTCCTCGACCGAGCCTCACCTGCATTTCCACATCTGCGATGGGCCGAGCGCGCTGAACTGCGTCGGCAAGCCGGCGATGTTCGGCAATGTCGAGAACCCGATGGCCCTGCTGCCGGGCCCGATCCAGAGCGGCGATATCGTCGAGACGAGGTAGGTCTCAGCCCCCGGCCGGCTGGAACAGTTCGACGACGTTGCCGGACGGATCCTCGGCCAGGATCTGTGAGCCGCCGGGGCCGCTGAGGATGTCGTTCCGGAACTTCACGCCTTCGGCGCGCAGGCGCTCGACCTCGGCGGCGATGTCCGGGGTGATCAGCTGGAAACGGTTCCAGCCGCCGGCTGTCGGCTGGCGCCCGTCGGGCATCGGCCGGCCGGCGGAACTCCTGGCCCCGCTGAGAAGCAGGCGCAGCGGCCCGCGCTGCACCGAGGCGAAGGCCGGGGCGGCACTCATCTGCACCTCGAAGCCGAAATGGCCGACGTACCAGTCGAGCGCGGCCTGCACGTCGTCGACCATGTAGCGGACATTCACCTGGGCATCACTCATCGGAGATCTCCTGTTCAGATCAGACGGGGGCGAGGGTGCGTTTCAGCAGGCTGCGCAGGGCGACCAGCATGGCCTCGCGGTCGCCCCCCTCGGCGATGGCGTCGGCCGCCTCGTGGATGGCGGCGAACAGCAGCCGGGCGGTCGGGTCCGGATCGACCGGCCCGAAGGCCTGCGCCTCCTGGCCGGCGCGGATGATGGCGGCCAGCTGGGTCCCGCCGTTGTCGGCCAGGGGGCGGCGTTCGGCGAAGTCGGAATGGAAGATGGCCTCGCCCAGCCCTCGGCGCGGCAGGGTGAAGTCGATGAAGGCGGCCGCCAGCCAGTCGACCAGCGCCGGCCAGTCGACCGGGCTGCCGTCGACCTCGGTGGGCAGCGGATAGCTGGCGGCGAACTCGGCGACCAGCCGGTCGCGGATGGTCTCCAGCAGATCGTCCCAGGTCGGGAAGTAGAGAAAGAAGGTGCCCTTGGCGACGCCGGCCTCGCGGACCACATCCTCGACCCGCACCTGTGCGCCGGGAACCTTGAGCAGCCGCTCGGCCGCCTCGACGATTTCCAGTTTCCGGGCCTCCGGGTGGAGGCGGCGACGCAGCGGCTTGTCCATCGACCCGTCCTGATGACCGATGGTCAGTAACTACTGACCAACGGTCAGTGTCAAGGGGCTTGGCCGGCTACCGCGTGATCTTTAGGTCGTCGAACCAAGCCTCGCCGTTGGCCCGCCCACGCCCCGGCGAGGACAGGCTCAGCCACTGGGCGTCGCAGTCGGCGGGGACGTCCACGGTCGCCGTGAAGCTCGTCCACCCCGTCGTGCCCGACAGGCTCACCCCCGGGTCGACGATGGCGACGTTGCGGCGGGCGCAGCGGAAGTCCCAGACCAGGGGGCGGGCGATGGCGATGCCGTCGGCCTTCCAGCGGCCGGTGAGCACGTGGCGGCCGGGCGGCAGGGCCAGCAGCTGGCGGGCCAGGATGCCCGGCGGCAGGGCCTTGCTGAAGCGGACGTAGAGGGCATTGCCGTCGCCCTCGGGCCTGGGGGTTTCCTCGACGATGACGCCGCTACGGTCAAAGAATTGCCAGTTGAAGGGGGCGGGGCCCGGCAGGCCCTCGAAGCCGCCGTCGTAAGGGTCGGCCAGCTGGGCTACGCCCTCCGCGGGGAGGACCTGGGCCCAGATCAGGAAGGCCAGCTGGTATTGCTCGTCCTTGACCAGGCGGCCGACCACGGCGCCGGTCTCGACCTCGCTGGGGGGATGGCGGCCCTTGGCCATGGCCGCCAGGACGCTGACCGCCGCGCCGGGGTTGTCGCCGGTCTTGGCCATGTTGATCAGGAAGGCCGAGCGCCAGGGCGGCTCGCCGTCGAGGCGGGCGGCCAGCAGTTCGGCGCCGCCGGGCTGGGCCGCCAGCTGGGCCAGCTGGCTGGTCATCACCCCCCGCATCGACACCGGCCAGGCGCGCAGCAGACCGTCGGCCCGTTCCGCCGCCTCAGCCAGCTTGCCGGACTTGAGCCGGTCGGCGACCAGCCAGTTGTTGGCCGGAATGTCGCGCTTCATGCGGTCGCCGGCGATGGTCATCAGCCGGTTGCGCCGGACGGGGTCCGTCTCGGCCAGGGCCAAGGTGCGGAAGGCCGAACCGGAGGTCGGATCGCGCTTGAGCGCGGCCAGGGCCAGACGGCGGGCGGCGGGCGTCTTGCCCTGGTCCAGCCGGCGTTCGGCCAGGCGGGCCATGGCGTCGGCGTCGGCGGCGCGCCACCCGAGGGCCCGGGCGGGATGTTCAGGCGTCAGGGCGTCGGCGGCGGAGTGCTGGACCATCAGCCCGGCGAGGCCGAGGCCGCCGAGGACCAGCACCGCCGCCAGGACGGCGTCGCGCCAGGGGAAGGCGCGCTTCGGCGGCTCCGGAGGAACCGGCGGCACGACCCGGAGGACCGGCCGCTCGCGCTCTCCGGTACCCGCCGGCATTGGATCAGCCCTTCTTGCCGCTCAGCTTCTTGGTGTCGCCGCCGGCTCCGCCGTACTCGTAGTTATAGGCGTAGCCATAGCCGTAGCCGTAACCGTAGCCATAACCCGCGGCCTTGATGCTGAACTTCGACAGCAGGGCGCCGAGGATGCGGGCGTGGCCGAGGTCGAGGCGGCGCAGGGCCGCCTTGGCCAGGCCCTGGCGGGTGGTCCCGGCCTCGATGACGAGGATGGTGCCGGCCACCGAGCTGGCGAGCAGCGGGGCGTCGGCCAGGCCCATGACCGGCGGGCCGTCGATGACCAGGAGGTCGAAGTGCTGCTGCGCCTCGGCGACCAGGGCGCGGATGCGGGCCCCGGCCAGCAGTTCGGCCGGGTTTGGCGGCAGCGGGCCACAGGGGATGAAGGCCAGGTTGGGCTGGTCGGTGGCCTGGGCCAGTTCGATCAGCGTCGCCGAGCCGGTCAGGTAGTTCGACAGGCCGGCGCTGCTGTCCGCGCGCAGGGTGCGGTGCAGGGACGGGTTGCGCAGGTCGCTGTCGACCAGCAGCACGTTCATGCCCAGCTTGGCGAAGTTCTTGGCGAGCGCCACCGAGGTGGTCGACTTGCCTTCCGAGGGCCGGGCCGAGGTGACCAGGATGTTCCGGGGCACGCCCTCGTTGGTCGAGAACTGCAGGGCCGTGCGCACCGAGTAGTAGGCCTCGGAGAAGGCGCTGCGCGGATCGGCCATGGCCTCTTCCGGCGTGACACCCTTCTCCAGCATCGGGATGGCGCCGAGCAGCGGCATACCGAGCTTGCCCTCGATGTCCTCGGGGACCTTGATGGTCTCGTCGAGGCTTTCCAGGCCGAAGGCGGCGCCGACGCCGACCAGCAGGCCGATGCCGAGCGCGATCAACAGGTTGATCAGCATGTTCGGCTTGTAGGGACTGCGCGGCGTATTGGCCGGGTCAATGATCGAGACGTTGTTGGAGCCGACGCCGGCGGTGACGCCGATGTCCTTGAAGCGCTGCAGCAGCCCGTCATAGAGCGTGCGGTTGGTGTCCACGTCGCGCTGCAGGATGTTGTACTGGATCGAGCGGTTGCGCAGGTCCATGACGCCGGACTTCAGGCCCGAGACCTGGCCCATGAGCTGGCCCTCGGTATTGCGGGCGGTCTGGTACTGCTGCTGGATCGAGGCGCGGATGTTGCCGGCCTCAGTGCTGATCTGGCGGCCCAGTTCGTCGATCTGGCCCTTGATGGCGACGACTTCCGGCGCTTCCGGGACAAACTTGGTCAGCATCAGCTGGTACTGGGCGTTCAGCGACGCCTGCTGCTGGCGCAGGGCCTGGATGGTCGGGCTGCCCATGACCTCGGGCAGGCTCATCAGGGCGCCCGACTGGGCCTGGCGCCACTTCTGTTCAGCGGCGATGCGCTGGCTCTTGGCCATGCCGAGCGCGGTGTTCATGGCCACCAGGTCGGTCGCGGTCAGCGAGGTGCTGGCCGTCTGTTCGGCCCCGCCGCTGCCGGGCGTGCCCGTGGCGCCGGTCGGGGTGACGTTGATGATGCCCTGGCTGGTGGCGTAGGCGACCAGCGCCTTTTCCGAGGTCTCGAGCTTGGTCTTGGCCTCGGCCAGCTTGTCCTGCAGGAACTCACGCGCATCGGCGGTGGCGTCGAACCGGCGGTCGAGGTTGAAGCTGACGTACTGTTCGGCGAACTGGTTGGCGACGCGCGAGGCGATGGCCGGGTTGGGGCTCTCGTAGGAGATCTTGACCAGGCGCGAGTTGCGGACCGGCTCGATCGAGATGGCGGCCATCAGCAGGGCGGTGGCCTGGCGCTCACGGGCGGCCAGGGGCGCGGTCAGGTTGGCGGCCTTGCCCTGGTTGCGGCCGAGCAGCTTGTTGATGCTGTCCTTGAAGGCCGAGGGCTTGGACTGGTTCATGAACTCCGGATCGGAAGCCAGGTTGGCCTTCTGGACGACGCGCAGAGCCAGCGACCGGCTTTTCAGCTGGCCGTACATGGTCTGGTAGAATTCCAGGTTGCGGCTGTCGTCCGGGGTAACACCCTCGATGCCGGTGTAGTTGGCCGTCTCGCGGTCGATCTGGATCATCGTCGTGGCGCGATAGATCGGGGTGGTCAGCAGGGTGAAGATCAGGCCGAGGATCAGCATGACCCCGATGGCGCCGGCGATGACCAGCCGGTGCTTCACCAGCACATGCCAATAGGCCAGCAGGTTGATCTCGGGGTTGACCCCCGCCTGTTCGTCGAAGTTGGCCCGGGTCGGGGCCAGGCCGCGGCCGCCGCGGACGACCAGGGGCCGGGGCATGGCCGTGGTCAGGTAGGTCCGGCCCTCGGGCTCGCCGTCCCAGGTCTCGTCGTTGTCGCCGCGCTTCATTCGTCCTCAAAGCCCCTTCGCCGCCTCCCTCCGGAGCGCGGCGCTTAATCCGTTATAGGTCTGTACGTTCGACCGGCGCGATCAGAGCACCGGCACGAACATGCCGATCAGCGGCACCGCCGAGATCACGTCGCGCCACAGGGTCTTGCCGCCAGAGCGGTCGACGAAGACCACGTCGTTGGCGAAGATTTGCGGGTCGGCCATCTTGCCCGTGCGGATTTCATTGAGGTCGAAGACCGCCACCATCCGCTGGTTGTTGACCATCCGGAACACGGCGACCTTCTTCTCGTTGGCCTCGCGGTTGAGGCCCCGGGCCATGGCCACGGCCTGGATCAGAGTGGTCTTGCCGATCAGCGGATAGACGCCGGGTTGGCCGACCGAGCCGTCGACGGTGACCTTCTGGCTGGCGAATTCCTTGACCGAGACGGTGACTTCGGGCGAGCGCAGGTAGCGGGCCTTCAGGCGGACGGTCAGTTCATCGCGGATTTCGTTGACGGTTTTCCCGGCCACGGGAACCGCGCCGATGATCGGCATGCCGATCTGGCCGGCGGCGTCGACCTGGACAATGCGGGAGACGTCCGGCGCCTGGTAGACGCTGACATCGAGGGTATCCATGGGCCCGACGCGATACTCCTCGGCGCCGACGACGGCGCGGGTCGGATCGGGCGGGGGCAGGGCCTGGCCGTAGAGGGCGCCGTCGGCCATCTTGCCGGAGCCGCCGCCGGTGCAGGCCACCAGCGTCAGGCCGGCGACCACCGCAAGAACCAGGGCACGGATCATGAAAAGTTCCCCACTGCGTAATTCGGACGCATCATAACCGCGTCAGGCCGCTTTAAACAAACGCCGCAGGAAGCCAAATCCCGTCGCCGGCGCCTTGGGGGCGCCGACGGCGTCGGGCAGCATCGAGGGCGGCGTATTCTCGAGAACGGCGCGTGGCCGGGTGATGACCATGTCGATGGCCGCCTGTTCGCCCAGCCGCTGGGCGACCGCGTCACGGGCGGGGCTGAGCAGCGGGCGGCGGTTGCGCATGTTGTGGGCGTCGGTGGCCAGGATGTGGACCAGGCCCTCGTCCAGCATGCGCTCGGACCAGTATTGCGGCCGCTTGCCGAAGCGCCCGACGACCGAGCCACTGGTCAGCTGCATCCAGGCGCCGGCCTTGGCGATGCGGACCATGGTCTCGTAGTGGCTCTCGATCCAGTGGAGCCGCTCGGGATGGGTGATGATCGGGTGATAGCCGGCGGCCATGGCGGCGAAGACCGTGTCCTCGATGCGCGGCGGGGCGGTGTGGTGCGGCGGCTCGAACAGGAAGTAGCGGGTGTCGCCGAGGCTGAGGATCCGGCCCGAACGCAGGCCGGGGACCAGGTCGACGCACAGCTGGACGTCGGCGCCGGTGGTCAGCTTGAGCGGAATTTCTGCCTTGTCGAGCTCGGCCTGCAGGGCGGCGACGGCGGCCCTGATCTGCGGGCCGGTGTTCTCGTACAGGCCGGGAAAGATGTGCGGCGTGCAGGCGACGATCTCGATGCCGTCCTCGACGGCGCAGCGGGCCATGGCCAGCGACGTCTCGAGATCAGGGGCCCCGTCATCGATGCCGGGAACCATGTGGCAGTGAAGGTCGATCAAACCCGCAACTCCAAAACCAAGCCCTACGCGCGGACTCCGACCTGCAGGCGCGCGGCGACGCGCGCGCCCTCGAAAGTATGACGCCCGCCCACCCGACGCTGCGTTATCTCGCCGCACCCCGACGGGGTCAAGGCGCAAACAGCGTTACCGGAAGCCTGTGGCGAAAACTGCACAAGTCTTGTCATCGACCTGTCGTCTTTTGACCCGCCCGGCGCCGTGCGGTCTCAACAGAGCCGTGGTTTTCTTCAATATTATGAACCCCGCCCGACACAGGGTTTCTTTCCGAACGCCGGTTGCCAGCTTGCGGCGGCGCCACTATGGGACAGGCTTCCTGTAGCAGCGGGCGGCGGGCCCGGCGCAACTTTCCCGGGGGTCTTCCAGGGTGTTTCCGACGGTCGAGTTTCTGCGCACCGCCGCCCTGGAATTCATCGCGGCCTTCAGCGCCGTGACCGCCATCATCTTCCTCCTGTCGCCCTTCGCCACCCGCCTGGGCCTGGTCGACAAGCCCGGCGGCCGCAAGGATCACGCCGCGCCGACGCCGGTCACCGGCGGGCTTGCCATCGCGGTCGGCACCATCCTGCCGGCCCTGGCCCTGACCCCGCCGAACGCCCAGGTGGTCGGCCTGGGGATAGCCGCCATCATCCTGGTGGTAGTCGGGGTGCTGGATGACATCTACGACATTCCCTGGCCGATCCGGGTGCTGGCCCAGACCGGCGCCGCCCTGGCCATCGTGCTGATCGGCGATGTGCGGGTAGCCAATATCGGCCCGGTGTTCGGCCTGGGTCCTCTCGATCTCGGCTACCTGTCCGTGCCCTTCACGATCATCGCCACGGTCGGGCTGATCAACGCCCTGAACATGGCCGACGGCATCGACGGGCTGGCGGGGTCCCTGTGCGTCTGCGCCCTGGTCATGCTGGTGGCCGCCTCGCTCTACGCCGGCAACGCCGACCTGGCGCATGGCCTGACCGTCATCGCAGGGGCCGTGGTCGCCTATCTGGCCTTCAACCTGCGCCTGCCCTGGCGCAAGCGGGCGCGCATCTTCCTGGGCAATTCGGGCAGCGCCTATCTGGGGCTGATCATCGCCTGGGCCGTCTTCCGCCTGACCCAGAACCCGGTCTATCCGGTGACACCGGTGCTGGCGCCCTTCCTGATCGCCCCGCCGCTGATCGACTGCCTGGTGCTGATCGTACGGCGGCTGCTGCACAGGCGCTCGCCCTTCCACGCCGACCGCACCCACGCCCACCATCTGATGCTGGACGGCGGGTTCAGCGTCACCGGCGTGGTCATCACCCTCTGCGTGCTGTCGCTGAGTCTGGGGCTCGGCGTCGCCCTGGCCCTGCGCGCCGACGTGCCCCAGCCCATTCTGCTGGCCTGTTTCGCGGGTCTGACCCTGGCCTACTTCCTGTTCACCCGGCATCCGGACCGGGCCATCGCCTTCTACGCCAGGCTGACCGGCAAGAAGCGCTAGAGGCCGAGCGCGCCTTCCAGCGCCAGGGCCACCCGCTCGACGTCGCCGTCGTCCATGGCCGGATACAGCGGCAGGCTGAGGCAGCGGTCATACCAGGCCTGGGCGCCCGGCAGGTCCAGGTCGCCGTTGCGGGCCCGCCAGTAGGGCTGGGTGTGGACCGGAATGTAGTGGACCTGGCTGCCGATGCCGGCCGCCGACAGACGGGCCATGACCTCGGCCCGACTGACGCTCAGGGCCTCGAAGTCGATCAGCACGACCAGCAGATGCAGGGCCGGGTCCGACCAGGCCGGACTTTCGGCCAGGGTGATGGCGTTGAGGCCCGATAGCCGCGATTCGTAGAGGGCGGTCAGCCGCCGGCGGCGGCCCGTGAACCGATCGAGCTTGCCAAGCTGCGACAGGCCGAGCGCGCAGTTGATGTCCGGCAGGCGGTAGTTGAACCCCGGTTGGGCCATCTCATAGACCCAGGGATCGGCCCCCGGCGGCCGGGTCATTCCGTGGCTGCGCAGGGCCTTCAGCTTCGTGGCCAGCGCGGCGTCGTTGGTGGTCAGCATGCCGCCCTCGCCGGTGGCGATGGTCTTGACCGGGTGGAATGAGAAGCTGGCCATGGCGCTGTGCCGGCAGTCGCCGACCTGCTCCGGGCCGCTGCCGAAATCCATGGCCGTGCCCAGCGCATGGGGCGCATCCTCGACCAGCACGGCGCCGGCCCGCGCCGCCAGCCGCGCCAGCCCCGGCAGGTCGCAGACATCGCCGCGCAGATGCACCGGCAGCACGGCCTTCACCGGGCCGGTTGCCCGGCCAATCGCCTCGGCCAGGGTGTCGGGCGTCATCAGGCCGCTGTCCTGGTCGACATCGGCGAACACCACCTCCGCCCCCACGTAGGCCGCGCAGTTGGCCGTCGCCAGGAAGGTGATCGAGGGGACGATACAGACATCCCCAGGCCCGACCCCCAGCGCCAGCATCGCCAGGTGCAGCGAGGCGGTGCCGTTGGAACAGGCCACGGCATGGGCGGCGCCGACCCTGGCCGCGAAGGCGGTCTCGAAGGCCTCGACCGTCGGGCCAGTAGTCAGGAAATCGCCGCGCAGGGCCTGGGCCACCGCGGCGATATCGTCCTCCTCGATGGTCTGGCGGCCGTAGGGCAGGAAGCCGTCAGACACCCTGGGCTTCCAGCATGGCGGTCAGGCCCTCGGGGCTGAGCCAGTCGGTGTTATTGTCGCTGGCGTAGGCGAAGTCTTCGGCGACGGGCTTCGCCCCGTCCTGCGGGCCGAACGCCTCGCGGGCGTACTCGACGAAGGCCGGCTCGATGACATAGCGGTCGTCGAGTTCACAGGTCTGGCGGGCGTCGTCGGCCCCGACCATGATCTCATGCAGCTTCTCGCCGGGGCGGATGCCGACGATCTCGATCTCGGCGTCCGGGGCCATCGCCCGGGCCAGGTCCGGCATGGCCATGGAGGGAATCTTGGGCACGAAGATCTCGCCCCCGCGCATGATCTCCAGCGAGGAAAGGACGAACTCGACCCCCTCGTCGAGGGTGATCCAGAAGCGGGTCATCCGCGCATCGGTGATCGGCAGGCTGGTCGCCCCGCGCGCCAGCAGGCGGCGATAGAGCGGCACCACACTGCCGCGAGAGCCGACGACGTTGCCATAGCGCACGACCGAGAAGCGGCAGCCGAGATCGCCCGACAGGTTGTTGGCGGCCACGAAGGTCTTGTCCGAGGCCAGCTTGGTCGCGCCGTACAGGTTGACCGGGTTGCAGGCCTTGTCGGTGCTGAGCGCCACCACCTGTCTGACCCGGTTGCTGAGCGTCGCCCAGACCACATTCTCGGCCCCGACCACATTGGTCTGGATGCATTCGGAGGGATTGTACTCGGCGGCCGGCACCTGCTTCAGGGCGGCGGCGTGGATGACGATGTCGACGCCGCGAAGGGCCAGGGTCAGGCGCGAGCGGTCGCGAACATCCCCCAGGAAGAACCGCATCTTCGAATAGTCTTCGGGCCCGAACTTCTCGCGCAGGTCCTGCTGCATCTCGCTCTGCTTGAGCTCGTCGCGGCTGTAGACGATCAGCTTGCGCGGCTTGTAGCGGGTCAGGACGGTTTCGATGAACCGTTTGCCGAACGAGCCGGTGCCGCCGGTGACCAGGATCACCTGTCCGTCGAGGTTCAGTGTCTTGGGCGCGAATCGGGTCATCGGGGCTCCAGATCGGGCAGGAATCTGATCTGATGCGCCGACTCTGTCACCTGCGCGTAAATCACGCATAAACCATGCGGGCGTATGGACGGCGGATGGACCGCCGCCTCGCCCTCGCCGCCCTCGTTGCGCTCGCACCTTCCGTCGCTCTCGCCCCCCCGGCGTTGGCCAGCGGTGGCGAGAAGAAGAAGGGCGGCGGCCTCAGCTACATCCAGATTCAGACCCTGACGGCCTCCATCTACCGCCGCAACGGCACGCGGGGCGTGATGACCATGGAGGTCGGGGTCGATGTCGCCAACGACCAGCTGCGCGACCGGGCCGCCGCCTCGGCCCCGCGCCTGCGCGCCGCCTATGCCCAGGTGCTGCAGATCTACGCCTCGGGCCTGCCTGCCGCCACGGCGCCCGATGCCGACTATCTGGCCGGGAAGTTCCAGCGCGAGACCGACCGCATCCTCGGCAAACCGGGCGCCAAGCTGCTGGTCGGCACCATCCTGATCAACTGAGCCCCGCCGGGGCGGGTCACATCGCCGAGATGCCGCCGTCCAGCTTCAGCTCGGCGCCGGTCATGAAGCGGCTCTCGTCGCTGGCCAGGTAGAGCACCGCGTCGGCGATGTCTTTCGGCGTGCCGATGCGGCCGAGCGGCACCTGGCGGCCGAGCTTGGCCTCGCCTTCCTCCTTGCCGAACCGCTGGCGGATCGGATCGAGGATTGGGGTGTCGATGAAGGTCGGGTGGATGGAGTTGGAGCGCACATCGATCTTCTGCTTGGCGCAGTAGAGGGCGATATTCTTGGAGAGCAGCCAGACCGCCGCCTTGGAGGCGTTGTAGGCCGGGCCGTTGTGGTTGGCGATCAGGCCGGCGATCGAAGAGATGTTGATGATCGAGCCCGGCTGGTTCTCGCGCAGGTATCTGATCGCGTGCTTGGCCCCCAGGAAGACGCTGTCGACATTGACGCTCATGGTCAGGCGGAAGTCGTCGAGGGTGCAGTTCTCGATGTCGGCGCCACGGCTGATGCCGGCGTTGTTGAGCAGCACCGAAATGCCGCCCATGTCGGCATTGGCCCGCTCGAGCGTGTCGATCCAGCCCTGCTCGTCGGTGACGTCGAGCCGGTAGGCATAGGCCGTGCCCCGGCCGTGGGCGGTGTTCAGCTCGTCGGCGACGGCTTGCGCCCCTTCAAGGTTGAGATCGGCCAGGGCGACGCTCGCGCCCTCTTCGGCCAGCCGCCGCGCGGCGCCGGCCCCGAGCCCCTGGGCGCCACCGGTGATGAAGGCCTTCTTGCCCGCGACCCGTCCCGTCATCTCGCTCTCCCGATTGTTCTTTCGAACAAGCGTTAGAGCGCGCTGGCGACCTCGTCCATGAACTTTGCCAGGGTGACGTCCAGGCTGGTCACGCCGTCGGCGTCATGAGTGGCCAGCAGCACCTCGACCCGGTTGTAGACGTTGAACCATTCGGGGTGGTGGTCGAGCTTGTCGGCCTGGATCGCCACCCGGGTCATGAAGCCGAAGGCGGCGTTGAAATCCTTGAAGGTGAAGGTGCGGACGATGGCGTCGCGCTCGCCGTCCAGGGCCTTCCAGTCCGGCAGCGACTTGAGCGCTTCAGCGGCGCCGATCTTCGCGGGGCGGGTCATGAGAATTGAAGTCCCGTGGCTGCGCTCAGTTCCGCCAGCGCCTGGGCCTCGTTGGAGACCTTGATGGCCTTCATGCCCAGCACCGCCGCCGGCTTGCAGTTGATGCCGAGGTCGTCGAGGTAGACGCAGGTCTCCGGCTCGACGGCCAGCAGCTCGCACATCATCTGATAGATGCGCGGGTCGGGTTTGCGCACCCCCGCCTTGCTGCTCTCGATGACCGCGTCGAACAGCTCCATCACCCCGGCGACGGCGGCGGCCTTTTCGCTGGTCCCGGCCATGCCGGCGCCGTGGCCGGTCTGGACGTTGTTGGTGATGCAGCCGACCTTGAACACGGCCTTGCAGGCCCGCAAAGCCGCCACCATGCCCGGCCGCACATCGCCCGACAGAAGGCCCAGCACCTCGGCCCCGCGCACCGGGTGGCCGAGCGCCGTCGACTCTTTCAGGAACATCTCGTCGAAGCCGGCGGCGTCGATCTCGTTGCGCTCGAACAGGGCCCAGGCGTTGCTGTCGGGGTTGGTCGAATTGACCTGCCGGAACAGGTTGTGCGGCAGACCCCTTTCGGCCTCGTACCGGTTGAAGGCCTCGAACGGCGAGGAGGTGATCACTCCGCCGAAATCCCAGATCACTGCCTTGACCGTCATCGTCGCCCCTTGGTTCGTCGCGCCGCACGCATACTGGGGTTTCAGCGAACCGTCTTCACCAAATCTCCTCTTGCGGGCGGCTCCACAGCCGTCACCCTGCAAGCCATGCTTCTCCCCGCCCCTGTCCGCCTGGCCCTGTTCGCCGTCGCCTGCTGCGTCATCGCCTGGCTGTCGCTGAGCCCGACGCAGGCCCTGCCGCAGGGCCTGACCTTCTGGGACAAGGCCGAACATGCGCTGGCCTATTTCGGGCTCACCCTGCTCGGCGCCTGGGCGTTTCCGGCAAGGCTTGGGCGGCTGGCCGTCGGCCTGTTCCTCGGCGGAGTCGGGGTCGAGATCCTGCAGTCGACCATGGGCCTGGGCCGCCAGGGCGACGCCTGGGATGCTGTGGCCAACAGCACCGGCATCGCCGTCGGCATGCTCGTCGCCTTCGCGGCGCGGGCCGCGCAACGCAGGCGGGTGGGTTAACCCTACCCCTCCCGCTGGCGGTGAATGCGCGGGTCAGTCGCCCGCCAGGGGCGCATGGTTCATGGCGCACACTTCCGTCGAACGGACCTGAACAGTCATGCGTACCCTGCCCCTTCTTCTCGTCGGCGCCGCCGCCCTGATCCTGTCATCCTGCGACGACGCCGCCCCGCGCAAGCCGGCCAAGGCGCCGGGCGCCAAGGTCGCGGAGGCCGATTGCTGCTGCAAGGACCGCTGCCCGATCGACCAGCCGGCCGCGCCGGTCGTCGGTACGCCGGAGGAGGAAGGCATCACCGGCCACAGGGGCGAGGCCCACGTTCGGCGAGCCACCCACGAACGCCGCGGCGGCTACCGCTATCGCGGTCGCAGCGGAACCGAGGGCGTTGGCCACCTGGACGAGGAGTCCTACGGCTACCGCCGGGTCGAGCGCTCGGGGACCGAAGGCGTCGGCTATCTCGACGAGGATGCGGCCTATCGCGGCGGTGGGTATCGCCGGGTCGGCGGGTCGGTCAGCGTCGAGGAAAGCGAGAGCTATTCCGAGAGCGCCCGCTATTCGGAGAGCGGCAGCGGCTACAGCTATTCGTCCGGCGGCGGCGTGGTGGTCTACGACAGCGGCGGCCGCCGTATCGACGGACGGGGCGGCGGGCATGGCCGGCGGGGCGGGGGCGGCTACGCCGGCGTTGATCGCGACGGCTACCTGACCTGGCCCGGCAAGACCGAATAGTCAGGGCTTGAGGAAGCCCTCGGCGGTGAAGACCGCCATGGCCTTCGGCCCGGAGAGATAGTCCAGCACGGCCCGACCGGCCGGCGTCGCTTTCGTCAGCGCGGCCGGATAGAGGATGCGCGGGTGGGTCGACTGCGGGAAGGTATCGACCACCCGGACCCTTGGCTCGGCATGGGCGTCGGTGGCGTAGACGATGCCCAGCGGCGTCTCACCCCGCGCGACATAGGCCAGGGCGGCCCGCACATTCTCGGCCGGGGCCAGGCGTCTGTCCACGCTGTCCCAGACGCCCAGCCTGGTGAGCGCCGCCTTGCCGTACCTGCCGGCCGGCACGGAGACCGGATCGGCGATGGCCAGTCGTCCGCCGCCCAGCGCACCAGCCAGCGGCATGCCGGGCGCGATCTTCAGAGCGACCGTCGAGGCCCTGGGGGCAATCAGCACCAGCCGGTTGGACAGCAGGTTCCGCCGCGTGCCGGTCGCAATCAGGCGGCGTTGGGCGAGCCAATCCATCCATTCGACATCGGCGCCGATGAACAGGTCGGCCGGCGCCCCCTGGGCGATCTGGCGGGCGATGGCCGAGGAGGCGCCGAACGACACCTGAAGCGGAGCGCCGGGACCGCGATACGACGCGGCGATCTTCGTCAGGGCGGTCTGCAGCGAGGCGGCCGCGAAGATGCGAACCCCACCTTTGGCCAGGGCCGGGGCCGCCGCCAGGGCGAGGCCGCCCGCCAGAACTGTGCGCCGCGCGATCATGCTTCGACTCCTGCCAGAGCCCCCCGGGACCGGCAAGCCGGACTGGCCCGTCACTTGCGGATGACTCCCTTCGCTGGATCAAAACGGGACAGGGAGAATCCCCATGCGTTCGCCGAACGGACCGCTCTTCAAGAGCTACGAGATCGTCGCCATTGTCGCCTTCCTGGCCGTGGCCGCCCTGGTGACCGGATTCCGCCTGGTCTACTGACCCGCGCCCCCGCGCCAAGGAACCCAACGCCCAAGTCCAGACGTTACCGACCCCTGGGGGTACGGAGACGCTTGCTTGGGCCAGGACGCCAACACGCCTGACGAACAGCCGGTCGCGCGCCTTGCCGCGCGCGCCCGCGCCTGGCTGACGCGCGCCTTCACCCCCGAAACCCCCGAGACCGCCGCCGCCCGGCGAGAACGCCACGACCCCAGGGTCGCGACGCGGGTGGTCATCGGCCTGTCGGCCCTCATCCTGCTGATCGGCGGTTTTCTGGTCATCTTTGACTGGAACTGGCTGCGGGGGCCGATCGGCGGCCTGGCCTCGGCCCAGCTGCGCCGCACGGTGGTGCTGGCCGGCGATCTGGACGTCCATCCCTGGTCGCTGACCCCCCGGGCCGAAATCCACGACCTGCGGATCGCCCAGCCCGGCTGGGCCCTCGACGCCGGCGCCAAACCCGGCGGCCAGATGGCCACCGTCGGCCGGGTGGAGGCCAGCCTACAGCTGCCTGACCTGCTGCGGGGCCGCACCGTGCTTGGCTACGTGCGGGTGCGGCAGGCCAAGGTCCACCTGATCCGCGACAGGGACGGTCGGGGCAACTGGGAATTCGGGGCCCGCAACAAGGGCCGCTCGGCCAAGCTGCCGGCCATCCGCCGCCTGCTGATCGACCGCGCCGAGCTGCGGCTCGACGACGCCCAGCGCAAGGCTGTGTTCGAAGGCGTGGTCTCAACCGGGGAAAGCACCACCGGTGAGACATTCGGCCGCTTCCTGCTGAAGGGCGACGGCTCCCTGAACCGGGCGAAGTTCATCGCCCGGGTCGAGGGTGAGCCGCTGCTCAACATCTCGCCTGACCGACCCTACCACTTCAACGCCAACGTCCAGGCCGGGGCCACCCGCATCCGCGCCGACGGCCAGATCGACAGGCCCTTCGACCTCAACCGCTTCGGAGCCCGCTTTCTGCTGTCGGGCGCCGACATGAACGACCTTTATGTCCTGACCGGGGTGGTGCTGCCCAACACACCGCCCTACCGGATCAGCGGCGGGCTGGTCCGCGACGGCGGCCGCTGGCACCTGAACAAGGCCCGCGGCATGGTTGGCGAGAGCGACATCGCCGGCCAGCTGACCGTCGATACCAGCGGCGAGAAGCCCTACCTGACCGCCGATCTTCGCAGCCGCCGGGTCGATTTCGACGACCTGGGCGCCTTCTTCGGCATGCGCACCCGACAGGTCGGCGGCGAGACCAAATCGACGCCGGTGGTCGGCGGCCGGCTGCTACCCGACTCCACCCTGCAGGTCGACCGCATCCGGGCGATGAACGCCGACGTCAAGTTCCGCGCCGACGCCGTCAACGCGCCCGGCCTGCCGCTGCGCCAGTTCTCGCTGGACCTCGACCTGCAGGACGGGATCCTGCGGCTGAACCCCATCTCGTTCAGCCTCGACCGGGGCAATATCAAGGGCACGGTGGTGCTCAACGCCACCAAGGCCACGCCCCACACCGATCTCGACCTGCGGATGACTGGCGGCCGGATCGAGGACTGGGTGACCACCAAGGTCCAGGGCATGCCGGTCATCGAAGGGTCGCTGGCCGCCCGGCTGAAGCTGTCGGGGTCGGGCAATTCGGTGCACCGGGCCGCCTCCAACGCCAACGGCAGCCTGACCCTGGTCGCGCCGCGCGGCGAGGTGCGTCAGGCCTTCGCCGAATTGCTGGGGGTCAACGCCAGCGCCGGACTGATCAAGCTGCTGTCGGAAGACCCCAAGACGACGCCGCTGCGCTGCGCCGTCGCCGACTTCCAGGTGAAGAACGGCGTCGCCCGATCCAACCGCATCCTGATCGACACCGGCGTGGTGCTGGCCGAGGGCAGCGGCAGCATCAACCTCGAGAAGGAAACCATGAACCTGCGCTTCGAGGGCGACTCGAAGAAGCCGCGCCTGCTGCGGCTGTTCCTGCCGATCACCATCAAGGGCCCGCTGACCAAACCCGCCGTAGGCGTCGAGGCGGGACCGCTGGTCGGCCAGGGCGGCTTGGCCCTGGCGCTGGGGGCGCTGAATCCCTTTGCCGCCATCCTGCCCTTCGTCGATCCGGGCCTGGCCAATGACGCCAACTGCAACGCCCTGGTCCGCGAGGGCCGCCGGCGCGGGGCGCCGACCAGCCTGAAGACGGCGCCGGTCACCGAGAGCCAGATCGAGGGCGCCGAAAAGGAAGCCGAGGACCGCAAGGCGGCGGAAAAGGACGCCAGGAAGGATGGGCGCCGTGATCGCGACAAGGCCGCCAAGGGCGAGAAGCGCGACCGCAACAAGGACGGCTTCTTCGACCGGCTGTTCAACCGCGACTGAACCGCCCACCCGCTGCGATTTCCGAAAACCGGCCTTATCTGCTATAGGGCCGCCTCCATCGGACATCATATCTCGTGACCACGACCCTCGACCTTTCCCGGGCCGCCAAGCCTGTTTCCACCGTCAACCTCTCCGGATTGACGCGTGACGGCCTGCGCCAGGCGCTGATCGACGGCGGCGCCGTGCCGGCCGACAAGGCGCGCATGCGGGCCAGCCAGATCTGGCGCTGGATGCACCAGGCCGGGGTCACCGACTTCGCCGACATGACCGATGTCGCCAAGGACACCCGCGCCAAACTGGCCGAGACCTTCACCATCGCCCGGCCGGAGGTCATCGAACGCCAGGTGAGCAAGGACGGCACCCGCAAGTGGCTGATCCGCACCGCGCCCGGCATCGAGATCGAGACCGTCTACATCCCCGACGTTGGCCGCTCGGGCGCCCTCTGCGTCTCCAGCCAGGTCGGCTGCACGCTGAACTGCACCTTCTGCCACACGGGCACCCAGGCCCTGGTCCGCAACCTGACCGCCGCCGAGATCGTCGCCCAGGTGCAGGTGGCCAAGGACGACCTCGGCGAATGGCCGTCCGACAAGGAAGACCGGCTGCTCAGCAATATCGTCTTCATGGGCATGGGCGAGCCGCTCTATAACCTCGACGCCGTCACCGACGCGCTGGACATCCTCAGCGACAACGAGGGCATCAGCATCAGCCGCCGGCGGATCACCGTCTCGACCTCGGGCGTCGTGCCGCAGCTGGCCGCGCTGGGCGAGCGGACCCAGGCGATGCTGGCCATCAGCCTGCACGCCACCAATGACGAGCTGCGCAACGAGCTGGTGCCGCTCAACAAGAAGTACCCGATCGCCGAGTTGATGGCCGGCATCCGCGCCTATCCGGGCCTTTCCAACGCCCGCCGGGTGACGTTCGAATACGTCATGCTGAAGGGCGTCAATGACAGCCCCGCCGAGGCCCGCGCCCTGGTGGCGCTGCTGAAAGGCATCCCGGCCAAGGTCAACCTGATCCCGTTCAACCCCTGGCCGGGCAGCCCCTACGAGTGCTCGACCTGGTCGACCATCGAGACCTTCGCCGCCATCCTCAACAAGGCGGGCTTTGCTTCCCCGATCCGCACCCCGCGCGGCCGCGACATCCTCGCCGCCTGCGGCCAGCTAAAGAGCGAGAGCGAAAAAGTCCGGGCCAGCGCCCGCCGCAAGGCGGCCGCCGAACCGGAAGCCGGGGACGAAGCGGCGGCCTAGACCCGATCCCGGGGGAAGACTTGTCAGCCGACGCCCAGAACGTGCTAACCATCGAGGCCTGTCTCACCTGAGATCCGTGATGCCGACCGACCTGCAGTCCCCGGAAATCGCCGCCTTCGCCAACGGCTTTCCCTTCGCCCTGGCCCAGGCCGGGGTCACCCTGGTGATGCTGATCTTCGGCGCCGCCCTCTATGCGGTGCTGACCCCCCACAAGGAGATCAGCCTGATCCGCGAGGGCAACGCCGCCGCCGCCCTGTCGTTCGGCGGGGTGCTGGTCGCCCTGACCATCCCGCTGGCCACCGCCCTGCAGAGCTCGGCCTCGCTGCTGGAGATCGGCCTCTGGGGCGTGGCGGTGACCTTCGTCCAGCTGTTGGTCTTCCGTCTCACCGACTTCGTGCTGCACGGCCTGCCCCAGCGCATCCAGGAGGGTGAGCTGTCGGCCGCCCTGCTGCTTGTCGGGGCCAAGATCGCCACCGCCCTGATCCTGTCGGCGGCGATCAGCGCCTAGCCAATGAACTTCCCGCGGCTCCCGGACTGGACGATCTACGGCGCCGTGGTTCTGGCCCTCGTGATCGCGTCGATCGGGCGGCGCGAGAAGGCCGATGCCCCCGCCCCGCCGCCGCCGGTGCCCGGCGAGGAAGGCGTACCGCTCGGTCCCGCCTCGCCCTTCGACCCGGCCGTGGTCGTTGAGGTCAGCGGAGAAAGGCCGCAGCCGACCAGCGGCACCGCCTTCTCCATCGCCGACAACGGCGTCTGGGTCACCGCCCGCCACGTGGTCGAGGGCTGTCCGTCGGTGGCCATCGTCGTCGCCGAGGGCCGCGGGGTCGCCACCCGGGTCAGCGTCGCCACCGCCGGCGAGGCGGCCGTGCTGATGAGCGAGGGCGGCGCCCCGGCCATGCCGGTCGTCGACCAGGCCCAGGCCCGCTCGCTGAAGCGCGGCGACCGCGCCTTCCACCCCGGCTTCCCGCAGGGCAAGGCCGGCGAGGTCACCTCCCGCCTGCTCGGCCGCGAGCGGCTGGTGGTCCGCACCCTGGCCCAGCGCCAGCGCGGCGAGCAGACCGAGCCCGTTCTGGTCTGGGCCGAGGTCGGCCGCACCAACACCCTCAAGGGCCCACTGTCGGGCCTGTCCGGCGCTCCGGCCCTGGACGCCGCCGGCCGGGTGATCGGCGTCACCGTCGCCGAGGCCCCGCGCCGGGGCCGCATCTACACCACCACGCCCGAGACCCTGCTGGCCGCCATGACCGCCGCCAGCCAGCCGCCCTCGCGCATGGCCACTGGCGAGCCGGTCAACACCGAGAACTACGGCCGCGTCGCCGACGCCCTGCGCCGCGACCTGCGGGTGGCCCAGGTGGTGTGCCTGGTCTAGGCGGGCGTTTCGGCTTCAGGCTTGGGTTGCTTGGCCGCGACGTAGAAGACCAGGATCATCCCGACGATGCCGATGAGCGTCGTGTAGATGTAGAAGAGGAAGTAGCCGACGCCGAGCGCCGCCGGCGTCACCTGGCTCTTCTCCATGGCCCCGGCGTAGCTCTCCGGCGGCACCCGCGCGATCAGGCCGCGCAGGCTCTCCAGGGGTCCGCCAACCTCCGCCGCCCTGGCCGACTCCTCGACGATGCGGCCCGACTGGGTGGCCAGCAGCTTGCCGAACAGGGCGTAGAGGGAGCTGAACAGGGCGTACTGGGTCGCCGTGAAGCCGATGCTGGTCAGGCTGGACATGTAGGCGATCAGGGCCGTGCCGGCGAAGCTGCCGCCGATATTGTCGGCCGCGATGGCGCCCATCAGGGCGTAGACGTTGTGCCCCTCCAGGGCCATCCAGGCGAAGGCCAGATTGCTCAGCGAGCCCAGGAAGGCGCCGATGATCAGGGTGCGCATGAGGCCGAGCTTGAGCACCGACCAGCCGCCCAGCGAGACCCCGATGATCGACATCACGGCCCCGAACACCTTCCGCACCTCGGCGATCTCGGGCTTTGAGAAGCCAAGGTCGGTGTAGAAGGCGCCGTTGATGTTGATGACGAAATCGCTGACCCGGTAGAAACAGATCAGGGCCAGCATGAAGGCCGCCAGCTTGCCGTAGCGGCCGAAGAACTCGACCAGCGGCTCGCCCAGCGCCGTCGACAGATAGGTGCCGGGACGGGTCGGGAAGCGGGGCACAGGCCAGGCGGCGATCGCGATGACCGCGAAACCGCCGAACACCCCGACCAGCTGCCACAACGCCTTCCAGTCGCTCTCGAAAAGCTTGACCAGGCCGGCGCCGCCGGCCTCCGCCCCGCCCAGCAGCCAGGCGGCCGCCGCGGCGTCGCCGGTCAGGCCGGTGCCGAGCATCAGGGCGCCCAGCAGCAGCAGACCGCCGCGCACGATGTATTCGACGATTTCCAGGGCCGGCCGGGCGGGAACGCCCTCGACCGAGATCGGCCGCACCGAATGCTGGGCCTCGCGCGGGGCCAGGATGGCGGCGGCGACACCGACGCCCATGGCGGCGGCCATGACGGCGTAGGAGATGTGCCAGTCGAAAAGTTCGGCCAGGATCAGCGGCACCACCCCGGCGATGATCATCGCCACCCGGTAGCCCCACTGGTAGCTGGCGGCCATCGCCCCCTGCATTTCCTTTTCGACCACCTCGATCCGCCAGGCGTCGACGACGATGTCCTGGGTGGCCGAGAAGAAGCTGACGATGACGGCCATCAGGGCCATGGTCACCAGGGTGGCCTTGGGGTTCTGCACCGAGATGCCCCAGAGGCCGAGGATGATGACGCCCTGGGCGATCAGCATCCACGAGCGGCGATGACCCAGCCATTTGGTCAGAAAGGGCACCCGGGTGCGGTCGATGACCGGGGCCCAGAGGAACTTCAGGGCGGTGAACATGGTGGTCAGGGTGAAGAAGCCGATGACCTTCAGGCTGACCCCGTCCTCGCGCAGCCAGATGCTCAGGGTGTCGAATACCAGGAGGTTGGGCAGGCCGGCGGCGAAGCCGAGGAAGAACATGATGGTGACGCTGCGCATGTCGCGCGTCGCCTCGCCCTGGGCGCGGGTGTTCTCGCCGAACCGGTTGGTCTCATCGACTCCCGGCCGGGTCCCGGCCTCCCAGACGTACCAGGCCCAGCCGACCACCGGCACGGCGGCGGCCAGCAGCCACCAGCCGCTGCGGCCCCGGTCGTGCAGCCGCTTCACCCCGATGGCCAGCAGCGGCCAGATCAGGCCGATGCCGATGATCAGCGGCATGGCTTCGAGGAGTTCGGAGCCCGGGGGCTTGGGCGGCGGGGCGACGCCGGGGGCCGGCGGGGCCTGCAGGTTCACCAGCCCCCAGAACAGGCCGAAGATGCAGGCGGCGGCGATGACCACCAGCCAGAACTGCAACCGCGCCGCCCGGCCCTTGAAGCTGAACAGCAGCTGCTTGGCGCTCTGGCTTCTTGCGGTGTCGGCTGCGGCCATGAAGTCCCCTCCCGGAGGTGGGGACCTGGAGCCCCCGTCTAGCCGGTCAGCTTGGCCTGCGCCGTCGGCGGCGTCCAGCGGGCCCAGCGGGTGAGGGCCGTGCGCAGGGCGTCGGCGGTCAGGGGTTTGACGAGGAAGTCGTCCATGCCGGCGGCCAGGCAGGCCCGGCGGTCGTCCTCGAAGGCGTTGGCGGTCAGGGCCAGGACAGGGGTGGTGATGCCGCGTCCGCGCAGGGCGCGCGTGGCGTCGAGGCCCGACAGGCCGGGCATGCGGACGTCCATCAGGATCAGGTCGTAGCGCCCGGCCTCGAGGGCGGCGAGAGTTTCCTCGCCGCTGGCGGCGCGGTCGACAAGGGCGCCTTCGCGCTCGAGCAGGGTGCGCGCCAGCAGGGCGTTGATCGGGTTGTCCTCGGCCAGCAGGACGCGGGCGCCCTGGGCGGTGGCGGGGGCGATGCGTTCGTCCTCACTGGCGACCGTTTCGACGGTGGCGGCGACACCCTGAGCGGCGAGCACCCGGGCCGCCAGGGAGGCCCGGCGCAGGGGCTTGATGAGGTATCCGGCGAACCCGGCGGCCCGGCAGGGCTCGATGCGGTCGCGCTCGTCGGGGCGCAGCAGGACGATGGCCTCGTGGCCGGCCGGCGGCTTGAGACCCCGGCGGCCCTTGAGCAGGCTGTGGTCGACCAGCAGCACGGCGCCGGCCGGCGCCTTCGCCACCGCGCCGGCCACACCGGCGGCGGCCAGGGCCGTGCCGCCGCAGGCCTCGATCTGGCGAACGGCGGCAGCGCGGACGGCCGGGTTGGGGCTGGCGACGACGACGGTGCGGCCGGCCAGACTATCGTCGGCCGCCGTCTCGCCGACGGTTTCGAAATCGGCGCTGAACCAGAAGCGGGCCCCGCCCCCCGGCGCATCTTCGACGCCGACATGAGCGCAGTGGGCTTCCGCGAGCAGTTGGACGATGGCCAGGCCGAGGCCCGCGCCGCCGAGGGCAGAGCCGCCATGGGTGGGGTCGGCGTGGGTGAAGGGCTCGAAGATCCTGCCCTTGGCGTCGTCGGGGACACCCGGGCCGTTGTCGGTGACGGTGAAGCGGATGCGGCCGGGACCCTCGGGCTCGGCGGCGATCAGCACCCCGCCCTTCTCGGTGAACTTGACCGCATTGCCGGCGAAGTTGAGCAGCACCTGACGCAGGCGGCCCTCGTCGCCGAGGATGGTCCCCAGACCGGGCGCGGCGGCCCAGGCCACTTCGATGCCCTTCTCGTGCGCCCGGGGGCTCATCAGCTCGGCGACCTGGCGCAGCAGGCTCTCGACCTCCATCGGGGCCGGATGCAGTTCCAGCTTGCCGGCGCCGAGGCGGGCCAGATCGAGCACGTCGTTGATCAGACCCAGCAGGTGATCGCCGCTCTCTTTCAGCGCCTTCACATAGTCGCGCTGTTCCGGGCTCAGGGCCGTGCCGTCCAGCAAACGGGCCATGCCCAGCACCCCGTTGAGGGGCGTGCGGAACTCGTGGCTCAGGGTGGCCAGCTGCTGGGGAGTGATGGCGTCTGTCGTCATGGTCACCAAACTACGGCCAACCGCTTAAGACACCTTTTCCGTCGTACTCGGCAGTGAATCCATGTGACCGTATGCGAGAAACCATCCCAAGTTTCGACATGTCAGGTGGACACAGATGGCGCTTCTCAGTCTCTTTTCGCGGCGCGCACGTGAGGCTCGGCGGGTTGGGCCGGACGTGTATCAATACACCGAAATATCTTCAAAACTTCGAATCCAAATCGTCCAGATAATTCAAGGCTCCGTGGGAGACTACGGCCCCTATGCACCAGGAACGAAGTGGTATGATGCTATCGTTGATATTCTTCGACGAGACATAGGCGTATTTGAACTTTCCAGAAATCACTACAACAATAAGAATACAGAATTCTTCAATTGGTTTCTAAATGTGGACGATATTGAAAGGGCTTTCGACGGAATAGAGTTGTTCTTACGCGCACTGGATGGGCCGATACGACAAGACTGGTATGAATTTCGAGGAACATCACCCATCGACCCGGATGCAGCCATTGCTGAAATCAATGACCGGTTCAAGGAGGATGGGCTCGGATATGAATTCGTATCTGGTGAAATAATAAGAATAGATAGTCAAATAACCCACGCCGAAATCATAAAGCCGGCGCTAGTTTTGCTATCGCACGCAAAATATAAATCTGCTGAGAAGGAATTTCTTGCAGCACACTCTGCGTTTCGGCACGGAGACAACGAAACTTGCCTAATAGAGTGTGCCAAGGCCTTCGAAAGTGTTCTCAAGGTCATTGCAAAGGAGCGGAAATGGGCGGTAAAGGACACGGACCCAGCCAAGCGATTACTTGACGCTGCGTTTGCCGCAAACTTCATCGAGTCGGCGCTTCAGGCTGAGTTCACCGCCCTTCGGAGTCTTTTGGAGAGCGCTGTCCCCACGGTGAGAAACCGGATGGCAGGGCATGGCGCAGGGACAGAGACTAGAACTGTACCGTCACACATCGCGGCTTTCCAGCTGCACCAATCGGCCGCTGCAATGCTGTTCTTGGCCAATCACCACGCGGAGACCCCCTAGAAAAACAGGGCGCCCCCCTCAGAAACAGGTACCTGTCTAACCGATCTTGGACCGAGGACCCCGATGGCGCCGCGTCAGGCCGTGCTGGGAATGGACGACGCCAGCTTTTTCCACGGCTCGGCGCGGGTGTTCGAGCACGTCTCCTTCCTGCTCGACGACGCCCGCACCGCCCTGGTCGGCGAGAACGGGGCCGGCAAGACCACCCTGCTGCGCTGCCTGTCGGGCGAGCTGGAGCTCGACAAGGGCCAGATCCTGAAATCCCGATCCCTGCGCGTCGGCTATCTGCCGCAGGACATTCCGCCGGGGCTGGACGCGCTGCCGGTCCGCGAGGTGCTGCGCCAATCGCTGGAGAAGGTCGGCGCCGGCGATGACGACTGGCGCATCGATGTGTTGCTGGACGAGATCGAGGTCGCGCCCGAGGTCGCCGACCAGAGCTTCGGGTCGCTGTCGGGCGGCTGGCGGCGGTTGCTGCTGATCGCCGGGGCGGCGGTGCTGGAGGAGCCCGACATCCTCATCCTCGACGAGCCGACCAACCACCTGGACCTTGGCAACATCAACCGGCTGGAGGACTGGCTGACGGCGGCGTTCGACGTGCCGATGCTGATCGTCAGCCACGACCGCGAGTTCCTCAACCGCGTCACCGACCGCACCCTGTTCCTGCGCGCCGACGGGGTGCACAGCTTCAGGAGCCGCTTCGATGTGGCCCGGGAAGAGCTGCTGCGCCGCGACGCCGCCGCCGCCAGCCAGCGCAAGCTGGAAGAGAAGGAGGTCCGCCGGCTGGAGGCCGCCGCCGCCCGCTACAAGGTCTGGGCGGTCAAGAACCCCGAGCTCAACAAGCGCAAGAAAGCCATCGAGACGCGGATCGCCCGCATCGAGAGCGACCGCACCGAAGTGATCGGCCACCGCGAGCGGCGGCTGGAGTTGGCCGACGGCGAGATCGACGCCAAGGTGGCGTTGCGCGTCCAGGGCCTGACGGTGAAGACGCCCGATCAGGCCCGGACCCTGATCACCATCGACCGGCTGGCCATCGCCGCCGGCGACCGGGTGGCCATCCTGGGGACCAACGGGGCCGGCAAGACCACCCTGCTCAATGCGCTGGCCAGGGCCTTCGACCCGGCGCGGGAACACTATGACGGCACGGCGCCGGTGCGGTTCAACCCCGCGGCGCGGCTGGTCTATTTCGACCAGTCGATGAAAGACCTGCCGCTGAAGACCAGCCTGCTGGCCTATGTCACCGCCGCGCCGGACGCGACCGAGCGCGAGGCCACCCGGCTGCTGGCCCAGGCCGGCTTTCCCTATTTGAGGATCAACGACCCGATCAGCCGCCTCAGCTACGGCGAACGGGCCCGGCTGATCTTCCTGCGGCTGAAGCTGGAAAAGCCAAACTTCTACCTGCTCGACGAACCGACCAACCACCTCGACATCGAAGGCCAGGAGGCCCTGGAGGCCGAGCTGGAGACCGCCGAGGTCAGCTGCCTGTTCGTCAGCCACGACCGCTACTTCACGCGGACGGCGGCCAATCGGTTCCTGGAGATTCGCCGGGGGAAGCTGGTCGAGGTGGAGGACCCGGACGCCTTCTTCGACGCCCAGGGGCGCTAGATCGACAGCCGGTGAAAGCCCGCCGCCGGCGGGGCGGACACGCCCTCCTCCGCGCCCGGTCCTGTCCGCCGGTAGATCAGGGCCTCGGCGACATGGATGCGGCGCACGCCCTCGGCCTGGTCGAGGTCGGCGATGGTGCGGGCCAGGCGCAGGGTGCGGGTCCAGCCCCGGGCGGTCAGGCGGCCGGCCTCGGCGGCCCTCGCCATCAGGGCGCGGGCGGCGTCATCGAGCGCCAGCGCCTTCTCCAGGAAATCACCCTCGGCACGGCTGTTGAGCGTCGGGGCGCCGTCGCCGGCCGCCTCGGCGCGGGCGGCCTGCAGGGCGCGGGCGGCGGCCACCCGCGCGGCGGCCTCGGCCGTGCCCTCGGCGGGCGGCGGCAGGGCCAGGTCAGCGGCGGTGACCGGCGGCACGTCGACGGCGAGGTCGATGCGGTCCATCAGCGGCCCCGAGACCCGGCCCTGATAGTCGCGCTGGCAGCGCGGGGCCTTGCCGCAGGCGCCCTTGCCCGCCCCGCCGTGGCCGCATCGGCATGGTCGCGTTGCCCTTTGGTCGCCACTTCATCGGGGAGATGAAGGAGATTGATCTCCACATCGTCCAAGCCAACGATGATCCGATCTGTGATCGCCTCGACGATCTGGCGCTTCTCCGGATGAGGAAGGTCATCCCATCGATCAGTCAGATTTCGGGCTTCCCCGATAGCTTCCTCTCGGGACATTGAAGAGATGCGCAACACGTCCAGACTGGCTTGAAGGCGCGGTAGTTCGTCTTCGACCTGGCGGCGACGCTCGGAGAGCGGACGGTGACGCCGGCCGAAGTCCTCCTTGGATAGCTGATTGTCGAGATAGAGGGCGTAGAGGCGGTCGTCCTCAAGTTCGAGTTTTTGCAGTTCAGTGGTCGCCGCTTCGATGAGGCGCTGCCTCTCCCCCATCGCGTCCACAGCTGCGGCGTTGTGGGCTTCGATTTCTTCCGGCGAGACCAGGAAGTGGCGAAGCTGATCTCGGAACACGGCCTCCAGATCGTCGATCGGAATTTTGTTCCGGCACCCTTCGCAGATGTACTTCGGGTAGCCTGAGCGGACGTACATCTTCTGGCCGCAGGTGCAGAAGGCGAAGCCCGCGAAGAGGTACTGGGCACGTTTGGCCTGCGGCTTGGCGCTTTGCCGCTGGGCTTCCACAATGCCGGCGCAAGTGTCCCACAACTCCTCGGAAATGACCGGCTCTACCGAAGTGTAAATCCAGTCCCCCTCGGGCTTCAGGTCCCAGCTTTTGGTCCGGTCATTGGTGCGAGTGTAATTGGCTCGGTGCAGCCCCTTCGCCGTCGGATCGAGCAGCAGTCGAGTGACCGTGGTGTCGGAGAACTTCGAGCCGTTGCGGGTCCGGTAGCCGCGCTCATTGAGAAGCGCCGCTACCGTCTTCTTGCGCCGGTGCTCAGCGAAGAGTTCATGCAGGAGTTGGCGTACCGGCGCTTCGACTGGATCGGGCTCGAGCCGCCGGTCACGCCACCGATAGCCGAACGGCGCGGCCCCACCTAGAGGTTTGCCGTCCTTCGCGCGCACCGGGATCGACGCCTGCACCCGGTCGGCGATTTCTTCGCGCTCCCACTGGGCCATCGCCGCGATCATTGTGAAGAACAGGCGACCGGCGGGCGAACTGGTGTCGATCGCTTCCTGGAGCGACACCAGATCGGCGCTCTCAGCACGGAAGATTTCCGCGAATTCGAGCAACTCCTTCGTGCTGCGCGCCAGACGCGCCAGTTTCGAAAAGACGAGCGCGACGATACGACCGGAACGTAGATCCGCCAGCATCCGCTGCGCTTCCGGATGCGCCATCACCGCCTTGCCGCTCACGGCGGCGAGCCGGTACGTCTCGGCGACCACCCAACCTTTCGCCTCGGCGTATGCGCGAGCACGTTTCTCATGGTGCTCTGGGCTCTCGCCCCGCGCCTGATCCTCGGTCGAGACCCGAATCCAAATGCCCACATGTTTGGGGTGCGTCTGATCGCCGGACATCGGCCGCTCCTTCGTAGAACGATGGATTCTAGCGCAAACGGATCAAAGGGTGAATCGTCCTAGTCGAGGCCCAACGCGTAGTGGGTCAGGACAGCCGCGCCGGCCATGAACAGCGCAGTGCGCCGGTCGCTGCCGTCCCACGCTTGCCGCTTGGGCGGGAGCCGATGATGGAAGGCTTTCACATGGTTGGCGACGGCGACGGCGATCATGTGCCGGGACGCGACCGGTTCAAGCCCGAGGGCGTCGCACACGTCTGCATGTCCATAGCTTCGAACCTCGATGCCTCGGGACGTGGCTAGTTTGGTGGCGAGCGCGCACAGGCGGACGCCCCACCCGTTCCTTCGGCGCGGCTCCTCGAAGACGAGGAATTCGGGGCGGTACCGGTCAAGCAGCGAGCCGAGTTGGTATCCGCATGCCTCATCGCGGTTTCCTCGGGCGAAGGTCAAACCCCAGTCGAGCGGCGCCGCTGGACGCTCGAAGACGGCCCAGCCAAAGCCGCGGTACTGCGGGTGGAGGCCGAGCACGATCACCGGCGTCGGGTCAGGCCTCATGCCTCAAGCGAGTGAACCGCGCGGGTAAGAATGCCCTGGAGAAGCTCCTGGATGCGTCGGCCGGTCTCGTCAGTGCGATGGCGGACCTTGCGGTCTAGACCCGCAGCCTGGCGCATGACCTGGTCGTGGACATCCTTGGTGATGTTCGGAAACAGATCGTCGAACGAAACGTCGAAGATGAACTGGTAGGCGAGAAGCACCCGGACGTTGGGCAGTACGCCGGCGAACTCGTGCCCGGAGATCACGCTTCGGGATTTCAAGCCGAGTAGCATTGCGATGTCGGCTTGAGTCAGCGCCCAGTGCTTTCGGTGAAAGCGTAACCTGTTGTGGTGAGCCATAGAGAAAGATCAGTTAGACGGTCAAAGGCCTTGAGGGCTTGCCCCTATTATTGCCGATAGCGAGGACCGCAAAAGGCTGTGCTTGGTCGAGTTCCCGACCTGACCTTACGTTGCTGGTTAGCGCGGCGCGTCGTGATCGCCGACGCCATATCGCGCGGCAAGCGCCGCGATCTTCGACCGTTCACTGGTCGGTACGACGTAAACGCCGTGGGCCTTCCTAGTCGCAATCCGTAACCGGGTCCGCAGGAACCATCCAACCCACTTGGGAGAGACGGGTCGCTCCCCCTTACCTGCCGCCCGGTTGTACGCGTCCGCAATGGCGGAAACTGTTGGCTCGCCAGCGTCGATCAAGCGCACAACCACGCCCACCATCGCAGCGTCCAGCGACGACCGGCGTTCCTGGTGCACGCGATCGTCTTCGAGCTGAAGTGCTTCATGGATGTCTCGCCGGACCGTTGGATCGTCGACGATGGAGAGGAGCGAGAGGGCGGTTTGGTTCAGCCGTGGTTCTACGCCCGGCGCAAGCCGCGAGGGATCGGTAGCAACACGGCTTCGCTCCCGGAAACGCCAGGCCAGCAGCTTGTTGCGCAGGGCGAGAGCGTCTGTCGCGAGCGCGTTTGGGAGCTGGATTGGCACGTCGGCACGGAGCGCCCGGAGGCCCGTTTCCTCCGTCAGAAAGCGGCTCTCAAGCGCCGCATCACCAAACCGTTCGCGCATGCCCACGAGCTTGGGCCCAAAGACGCGAAAGGCCTTCGGATCAAACTCTTTGTGTCGGTTGGTCATGGTCCGCAGCACGGGCAACCCGGCGACGGTGCCATTGTTGAGGATCTTTGTCAGGCCGGCGGTCGCGTCGGTGAACCGGAAGTCCGCTTCGTCAAGAATCAGGGTGCCCTGGAAGGCGTCCAGCACGTGAAAGATCGGCGAGACCGTCGAGGCGCCCGACGCGAAGAACGGCTTGTAGCAGATGGAACCGAGCGCCAGCAGGGCGCGGGTCTTGCCGGTGCCATAGTCGCCCCGGAAGCGCAGGTACGGGAGTTCATTGAAGGCGTCGTACACCCAGGACAGAAGCGCGTAGTGGGCGCAGATCGCTTCGAACACCGGGGAGAGGTCAACATACCGGTGCAGGTAGGCTTGGATGTCGGCCAATAGCGCGGCCTTGTCGGCGTACTCGCCAATGCCAGACGGCAGGAGCACACACCCGGTGGCGATGAGATTGTTGCGCGCGGCATATGGCACCAGCCGCTCACCGCCCGGCAGGTCGATATGCGTCTCGAGCGAGATCGCACTATCAGCCCGGCAGACGGCAAAAGACGTCTCGACCCGCTCCGGATCATAGAGCAGCTCAACAAGGCTTCCGTCCTGGAGGATGTGGGAAACGGTCGGAATGCGATTGGAGTCGGGTGACGGCATTGCCTTTCACGGTACTGGACGGCGCCCCCGGCCTGGAGGCGGCGCTCCGCCAATTTTCCGACCGGGGACGCCAAATCCGCACCCCGTAAGGCCGGCGCGTTGCGCTACGTCCTGTAGGGCTAAGGGACTCCGTCCCTCGCGCGCACCAGGGTGCGCGGCTTCGCCGCCGAACGGCGGGGTATCCCCGGTCTTCCTCCGCTTCGCTCCGTGCAGACCGGGTGATCCCCCTCCCCGCCGTTCGCCCTGGCGCTTGCTACCCCCGGTCTCGCCGACGGGCAGAGCCGCAGGCGCGCTCTGCGCCTGCGGCTCTTTCCCAAAGGAAGCTAGACCATGACCATCCATAGCCACCCTACTGTCCAACGCGGCGTCGAAATCGAGGTGCCACTGAGCGCCCTCAAACGCTCGCCCCGCAACGCACGGAAGACCCCTCACGCAGCCTCGGACATCGAGACCTTGGCCGCGTCCATTGGCGCGAAAGGCGTGCTCCAGCCTCCGGTCGTCGAACCGGAGCGGGACGCCGAAGGGGTCGAGACCGGCAACTATCTGGTGACTATCGGCGAGGGACGGCGGCTTGCGCTGTGCCTGCTCGCCAAGCGTAAGGCGATCCCGAAGAAGGCGCTCGTCCGCTGCCTGCTCGACACCGACAACGACGCCTTTGAGGTCAGCCTCGACGAAAACGTCACCCGCTTCGCCATGCATCCGGCCGACCAGTTCGACGCCTTCAAGGAACTCGCCGACGCCAAAGGATGGAGCGCCGAGGAGATCGCCGCGCGGTTCGGGGTCACCGCACACGTGGTGCGTCAGCGCCTCCGGCTGGCCGTGGTCAGTCCCTCGCTGATCACTGCGTACCGCGCAGGCGACCTAACCTTGGAACAGCTGATGGCCTTTGCGGTATCCGAGGATCATGGGCGGCAGGAGCAGGTGTTCGCCACTCTCTCCTACAACCGCTCGCCGAGCGTCATCAGGCGCTCGATGACCGAACTGAACGTGGACGCCACCGACCGTAGGGCCGTGTTTATCGGGCCGGACGACTACCAAGCTGCCGGCGGCGCTATCTGCCGTGACCTATTTTCGGACGACCAAGGCGGATGGTTCGAAGACGCCGCGCTGCTGGATCGTCTGGTGCTGGAGAAGCTGGCAAGCATTGCGCAGGCTCTGCAGGCCGACGAAGGATGGCGTTGGGTGGAAGCGCTCATCGACTTCCCGCACGGCCACGGACTGCGCCGTATCTACCCCACACCGGTCGATCCCGACGAGGACACGGCCGCTCGCATCAAGACCCTCCAAGCGGCGCAGGAGCGACTGTTCGAGCGCTATCAGGACGGGGGCCTGACCCTCGAAACCGCCGAGGAGCGCAGCGAGGTCATTGAAGAGGAGCTCGCGGAGATGCTGCGCCCGACTTACACCGAGAGCGACCGCGCGATGGCGGGAGCGTTCGTCAGCCTCGCCATGGATGGTGGGGTGCGCATCGACCGGGGCTTTGTCAGGCCGGATGACGAGCCGCCGCCCGAGGAGGCCGAAAGCGGCAGCAAGGAGTGCCCTGTCGTCGTGTCAGGCCCCAAGCCTCTGTCGGAGCGGCTGGTGGCCGACCTGACGGCCCACCGGACGGCAGCGCTCCGGGACTGCCTCGGCGGCTCGCCCCATGCGGCGTTGCTCGCCATTGTGCATGCCGCCGCCGTGCCCACGTTCTTCGCCGGCTGGAATGAGAGCTGTCTAGAGGTTCGCTTTTCTTCAGCGGAATTGGATCGCTTCGCAGACGGCTACGCGGGCAGTCCAGCCGGGGTCGCAATCAGCGCTCGCCACGACGCGTGGGCACAGCGCCTCCCGCAGCAGTCCGACCAGTTGTGGGAGGCGCTGGTGGCGCTTTCCTCGCAAGACCTGCTGGAGTTGCTGGCGCATTGCGTGTCGCTGTCGATCAATGCGGTGCAGGAGCCGACGCGGTTCGGACGGACCCTCGCCCATGCAGACCAACTCGCCTGCTACCTGTCGCTCGATATGACTCACTACTGGCGCGCCACGACCGCAAGCTACTTCGGTCGGATCAGCAAGCCGCAGATCATCGAGGCGGTGGTCGAGGGCAAATCCCCGGAGGCTGCCGCCAAGCTCGACGGGCTCAAGAAGGACACCATGGCCAACGCCGCCGCTGACCTCCTAGGCGCGGACGGCTGGCTGCCGCCGCTCCTTAGGACCGCGGCGGCCGGTCCGGCCTAAGGCCAGCGGGGAGGGGGCCGGTTTCGGTCCCCTCTTTGGCCTTCGTCAGCCTTGTGACCGAGCGCTCCCTACCGGCACGTTGTCCTGGGCGGCATGCTGCAGGGTGGCGCCACGCCATCCCGGACGGATTCGCGCAAGCCCGGCATGGCGCCGTAGACTCGGACTCTGGCTTCCTCGTCCTACGGGACTTCGGGGAGGTCGGGGACGTCTCCCCAACTCATGAAATACTTCCTCTACTGCCGCAAATCGACCGAGGCGGAAGACCGCCAAGTGATGTCCCTCGATTCCCAGCGAGGGGAGCTTGAACGCGCATTCGGTGCGCAACCTGATATCGAAATTGTTGAAGTCGTCATTGAGGCCAAGAGTGCCAAGGAACCTGGCCGCCCGCTCTTCAATCAGATGATGGCGAAGATCGAGGCGGGAGAGGCGCAAGGCATTGTCGCTTGGGCTCCAGACCGCCTGGCGCGCAACTCGATTGACGGTGGACGGCTGGTCTACCTTCTGGACCGGAACGTCCTGCGGGATCTGAAATTCGCGAGCTACACGTTCGAGAACAACTCGCAGGGCAAGTTCATGCTCGCGATCATGTTCGGCCAGTCCAAATACTATTCCGACAACCTGTCCGAGGTCGTGAAGCGCGGGAACCGGACAAAGGCGGCCAACGGTTGGCGGCCGGGATCAGCCCCAATCGGATACCTCAATGACGGGGCTACCAAGACAATCGTCATCGACCCTCAGTATGCGCCGTTGGTTCGGGAAATGTTCGACCTGGTGCTTTCGGGCGGCAAGTCGGCGCGCGAAATTGCGCGGATCGCGCGCGAGGAGTGGGAGCTGCGAACGCCGAAGCGGCGGCGGGGCGGGGGTATGGTTCACGAAAGCATGGTCCACCGGCTTTTGACCAACCCGTTCTACGCCGGGCTCTTCACGTGGGACGGGCAGTTGGTGCAAGGCCAGCATGCGCCCATCGTAACGATGGACGAGTTTCAGGCGGTGCAGGCCCGCATCCGCCGACCAGGTGTGCAGCGTCAGCAGCGCCACTTCTTCCCCTTCACCGGGCTGATACGGTGCGGTGCGTGTGGGCGGGCGATCACTGCCCAGCATTCCACCAATCGCTTCGGCTCACGGTACGTCTACTACCGATGCACCCGCAGAGGCCTCGGCATGCGCTGCCGGCAGCCATCGGTGCGCGCGGAGGTGCTCGAAGCTCAGATCGCGGCCTGGCTGTCCGGACTGCCGAAAGGGTCAGTTGTCGAGGCTCGTCTCGGCGAATTGCTCCACGCGCGTGGAGGTGATGTTTCGGCGACGAAGCGGGCGGTGCGCGAGAGCATTGAGCGCGGCATCGCTGAAAGCCAGTCGCGGCTCAAGGAGCTGACCGACCTTCGGGTGCGACGCCTCATCGACGACGAAGAATTCCTGCAACAGCGTGCGGGTCTTCAGTCAGAGCTGCTGAGGCTGACCGGCAAGGCCAAGGAGGCGGTGAACCTCACAGAACGGTTCAAACCCTTGGAGGCCGCGATTCCGTTCAGCAAGTACGCGGCGGATTGGTTTTCCGAAGGCGACGATCAGCTCAAACGCCAGATCGTGGTTGCGGCCGGTTCAAACCCGGTTCTGATCGACAAGAAACTCAATGTTGGCGCGGCGAAATGGCTGATGCTGCTCCACTATTTGGCGCTCTGTCCTAATGGGCTGGGGCTACGCGACGACGTTCAAACCCTTGAGGGTGCGTCCGGTTCTGATCCGGTGCTGGCCGAGCACATGCGGAACCTTTGCGAGGATGCGGAAGCGCTCGCCCAATTGAGGCGCGCGGGTGAAGTGGCGTCCGGTATGGAGATCCGGCGAGCTGGCTAGGTTGTCTGGGCAAGTCCCCAATGTCCTCCAAGTCGCTCGGAAGGGAGATCGTGAGGAAATCGCGGAGCCAATGAGGCGAACTGTCTCATTCCCGCTGAATGAAAGAGGGTTTGCACGCGAAAGTAGCGATGGTAACAGCGGTACACGAACGTTTTAGCCGAGCCGAATCATATGGCCATAGCCCTCGTGACGCACGGCTTGGTTCGTCAGCTTGGAACGCGATGCCCCAGTGGCTCGACCAGCGAACACCCCACAGAACCGTCGTACTGAGGCCATCGGTTCATGGGGGGATTTTTCACAGTCATTCGACAGGCCCTGAGCAACGACACCGTCAGGTACGTCGGAGGTGTGGCTGGCTTTGCAGCGACGCTCTCCTCTGTGATCTTCTTCACTTTGGGGGGGCTAAACGACGGAGCTGCGCCACCCGTCTACCAGCGAGCAATTTTGGCCCTTGCTGCGACTGCGGCAGTGTTCCTGATCGTCGGGATCATCGGCATCGGCTCATCCATATTTCTTTGGAAGCGAGCCTCCCGTTTTGACGCCTTTGAAGCCAAGATGCTTGCGGTGTTGGCGGAGTTTAACCAAGCGCTAGCTACAGATTATCTATTTTGTCGATTCCTCGATAAGGAGCGACTAACTGCTGACTTTGACCCCGAGTACGTCAGGGGAGAGTTTCATAGATACGTTGAAGATTTCTTAGATCACGTCTCAAAGATATTTAGTCTGTACACAGGAAAAGCGTGTGCGGCTTCAATCAAGATTTTCAGCGAGTCGAAAACGGACAAGATCGAGATCGACCTCGACCAAGATGAAGATTCGAGCCGGGTTTACGTCTTTACACTGGGTCGCGACAAAGGCTCGTCGCATTCACGCAGCTACGTTGACGCCGACGAGTCGCCCCTGGCGGTCTACCGGTACTCCTACAACACGGCCTTCCGACGCATCACTCACGATCCCGAGCTCTGCGGCTATTTCGTCGGCGAGCGCCTTTCTAAGCGCTCCGCCGAGGAGTATGCCAACGCCCACCCGGATTGGTGGAAGCACTATGATGCCGTCGCGGTTGCATCACTGAAGAACCCGAACAAGAAAGCGGTAGAGCAAGCCCTCGGATTCTTATGTGTTGACAGCAAAGATGTCGGCTTTGAGGACAACGGTACGAGTAGAGAGCTATTAGAGAGTTTGGCAAGTATAGCGTATTATTCAATACGCAAGACAATTAGTCTTGTACGGAACAGAACAAGACAAGAGGCAGAGGGCGAGCTATGAGCGCAGACGGCTCCTTGAGCGGCAGACCAAAGCGACCGACGTACCGAGAAGATGACGACCAACTTGGCTACAGACCGGTTCGCGTGGGAGCAGATGTCGCGGTTGCGGATTCCCAAGTAGTGCCCGTGAACCGAGAGGTTCAACGAGACGCCGAGCGGATTCTTTGGAAACTTCGAAAACCGTGAACGCTTCGGCGACACTCCCGATCTTCGATGCCCCACCGGAAACGGTGGGGTTTTTGTTTGGGGCTCGGCTGGTCGCTGCTTGCAGTCCCAAGACTCTATCCCTTTTTGAGTACGACTCCTGGCGGCGGCTTAGGCGGCCGCATCTCGGCAAATATTCGTTCCCCTCGCTCCCGCCAGCCCATGGTGTCCGTGTCCTGCCAGAGAACGCCGACGCGCCAGTCCTTCCTTCCACACCGAGGACAGGGAGCGGTGGTAAGGCGCGGCAGCTGACTGACCAACGTGTCGGTGCCGCCTCGGCTGTCAGCATCCAGCTTGCGGATCAGACTGGCCGGCTTAGTTAGGATGAAATGTTTGCAGTAGCTGCAGGATAGCTTGATGCGGACCTGGGGCCGGCCGTTGAGCTCGAGCAGTTTGACATTGATCTGCTGAACCGACCCGTTGCCGAACGTCAGGCGGCAGCTGTCGATGTTGTTGCAGCGAAGGAGACGCTGGACCAGGGTCATGGACATGCCGCCGAGATTGCGGCGCTTCAGGTCCTGGAAATCGATGGTGCAACGCCGGCGGCACCGGTCGGAGTAGCAGACGCCGACCACGTCAGTTTCCCTGCGGGCGAGGTAGCCATCGATCGTCTCGTCGATCACCAGCTCATTGCAGAACACGCTGTAGCCCGCAGGTGGGTCGTCGAAGCGCCGTGGGGCCGGCGGAGCGTAGCCCGGAGTCGCCCCAGGCCCGTGGATAGCCGGGTCATAGGGGCGATCTCTGAGAGGCTGGCCAGACATGGGGCGAGACCCTAGCGCCAAGTGGACTCGACTCTCAACGAGTTTGTTCCTCATTTGTTCTAACTCGGCGTCCCGGTAGGCGCGCAACCCAATCGTGCCAGGAGGGATCATGTTCTTTGCAGGCATCACCAGACCCGCGTCGTTCGATCGACCGTGGTACCGCAGCGGCAGCCCGCAGGTTCCTGACTTGGTCATGAAGACTGACCAGACTGGCCTCGCCTTCCTGCAGGCCCATTCCGACGTCGCGAAGGTGAAGGTCGCCCGCAAGCTCAAGCGCGGAGTCAAACTTGAACTGTGGCTGGTGGACAGCTTCGAGGAAGCGGCTGATACACCCTGGACGTAAAGCCTGCCAGAGCCCGACCGCGAGCCCGACCTGTTCTTCTATGGCGAGTGGGGTGCGCTGTGGGATTTCTGGCTGAGGCCGCTGCCCACCGAGCATGTAACGGTCTTCGTCGACGAACTGGGTCCGAGTCACTGCGGCCCACCCTACTGGCATGCTGCGATCTGGCTAAAGGCGGACGTACGCGTCCCTACATGACAATGAAGACCAGGTGCCCTCAACGGACGTTAGAGGTCTGCCGGAACCGCCCAAGGATCCTTCTTGGAGCCGCGCGCAACTACCTGCAGCGTCCCATCGGGCAGCGGGCGCTGGAGGCCGGCCGCCTCAGGCCAAGGGGCGGACATCCAGGCTTCAGCCTCTTCGCCGGTTGTCAGGATGACCGGCATGGCTTTGGGGTGAACTGCACCAACTTCCGCGTTCGGCTCGGTTGTCAGGAATGCGAACAGGTCACAGCTGATTTCGCCCTCCCGCATCTTCCGTACGCAGGTCCATGGTGTCCAGATGCCGGCGAAGAAGGCGAGGGGGCGGTTCTCGGCCAAGGCAAACCAGATGTCGCCGCCCGCATCCTTGTTGAACTCGCTGAACGCGGTGAAGGGCACCAGGCACCGGTTCTCCGGGCCGAGCCAACGCTTCCAGTGAGAGCTGGACGTGTTGCGGACGTTGGTCGTGCCACTGTCCGGTTCCAAGCGCAGCAGTTCGTTGAAGTCGACTTTCTGGCCCTTGGCGCGCAGCTTGTCCGCCCGCCTCGATGCGGCGTCCATCAGGGCCTTTTTCGACGACGGCATGCCCCAGCGCACCATGGCGAGTTCACGCTCTCCAGAGGCGTTCCGACGAACAATCGGTGCCGGATAGTCTGGGAAAATGCCGGCGAGCGGCGGCAGGTTGCCGGTCTGGTCGCTCAGCGCGCGCGCCATGCGCGCCACTTCAGCCTGGCTACGACCCATCGAATAGAGATTGCACATCGGTGGACGGTAGGTCGGCCCTAATCAGCCCGCAAGGCTAGCTACTCGAATGCCGTCTCCAACTCGGGAGGGTGATGATGAAAGCACCTTCCACGAGCGTGCGCCTCGACTTGGTTTAGCTGGCTAGAGCGCTCGCCGCGGAGGAACATCGGACATCCCTAGGCCGAGGCTCGTACGCCAGTTGGCCGCGCCAGGTCGCCGATCGCAAATAATTGGCTCCCCGCCTTACCGGCTAGCCCGGAAGCCGTCGATTGCTTGAAGGACAGAGGCTCACTCCGTCACGATATATCGAATCGAGATACGCGTTAGCGTCGCTTTGGTTAGGGTTCGAGACCCTGGCCGATGCGCAACTCGGAGGTGAACCTTGGCGGAAGCGCTTCGAAAACGGAAACCGGACGGCTCTCTCTACACGCGGACGCCGGGCACTGAGACCGATCTCCACACCCTCAGACAGCTTTCCCGAGACAAAATCCTGGCCCGCTGCGAAGTCCGCCAGCTAACCGACCCACGCTATGTGTCGAGCGAGTGCCTGTTGCACCTCGTCCGCGCGTCTCGTGCCGACAACTCTAACGCCTGGTTCGAGCGCCTCTACAAGATTCTCTACGACCGCGTGCTGCGCGCACTCCCCCGGGCCGAGGCGGCCGATGGCGAGACGAGCTCCCTGACCCGGGAGCAGATCCGGGAGAGGGCGTCAGAGCGGTTTGTGGCCATGCTCGCTGCGGACCGACAGGCCTACGACGAGCGACTGGATTTCTTCGAAATCCGCTTCGCTCAGGCCCTCAAACGCCTGCGGCTGGACGCCCAGAAGCAAGTCTGGCGCGAGGAAAACCGGACCCAGCCGATCGAGTACGACGACGCCAGCGGCGAGCTGGATCCTGTGGTCGAAAGGGCAGCCGGAAGCTTCAATCCGTTCGAGGGGATAGAGTTTCGAGGCGAGGCTTTCCGGTTGCGCCTTGAGGCGGCGATTGAGGCCCTGCCCCCAGAACAAAGCAGGACCATTCACATGCTGATGCTCGAATATCTGATCCAATCCGACGACCCGACCGTCCACACGATCTGCAAGGAATTGGGCGTGACGCGCAAGACGGTCTGGAACTATCGAGATCGCGCTATGAAGGCGCTCAAGAAAGCCCTGGGCGAGGGAGAAGATCAGTGACTGGCCAGAGCGCTCCACAACTCGAAGACATCCTCGACGCCTTCGCTATGGAAGAGAACCATGCCAAGGCCACGCTCGACCGCTATCTGTCCGCCTATCCGCAGTTCGCCGGAGACCTGATCGATCTGTCCCGCGAGTTGATGCGAGCCGACACCCCGGCCGAGGCGGACCTTGCGCCGGGCGACGCTGCCAGGATCGATGCCGCCTGGGCTCGCCACGTTGCCGCCAAGCCGCAGCAGTTGGCCGACCCATTCGTGGCACTCTCCCCGACCAGGAGCCGCGAAGTCGCCGCGGAGCTGGGCGTACCGCGCCAGGTCGTAACCGCCTTCCGCGAGCGGCGGATACAGCCGGCGTCGGTCCCCGGTGCTTTTCTTCGACGGCTCGCAGGCATGCTGATGACTCCCATCGACGATTTGGTCGCCGGAATGACGCTGCTGCCAGTCGCCGGAGCGGCACGCAGCTACAGGTCCGATGGGCAGCCGGAGCAAGCCGCTCAGGTGACGTTCGAGCGGATTCTGATCGACGCGGGCGTCTCTGAAGCCGATAGGGCTTGGTTGCTGGCGGACGAGGCCTGAGATGGACGCCGCCGAACTCGGACGCCGACGCGCCGCTGATCTCCACGAACAGGCGGTCACAATGGGAAAGGATCCGCGGCAATCTTATGCATTCGTCGTCGCGGAGGCCAAGCGCCGTGGGATCGATGTCGAGAAGGCAAACCCGGGAGCCTCCCTCTTGGACGGCGGTCGGGCGACCTACGTACCGGCCGACGGGCTGATCCTGCACGAGAACATCGGCTCCGATTTCGAGCAGGCCTTCCTCGTCGCCCACGAACTGGGTCATGTTGAGCTTGGCGATGGAGACGGTCCGGTCACAATCACCGAGGTCGACGCCGTGCGACCATCCGAGCCGTCGCCAGTCGGGTTCGACCGCGTGGTGGACTATGGCCGCCACCAACGGCGCGAGGTCCAGATGGACCTGTTCGCGCGGGAGTTCTTGCTCCCGCGCCCGCTGATGAGGCGGCTCCACGTAGACGAGGGCCTGACCGCGTCTCAAATCGCCGCCCGGATGGCCGCGCCGCTCGCTGTCGTGTCGCAGCAGCTGCTCGACGCCCTTCTGCTGCCAGTCGTGGAGATCGAGGCCGAAAAGCCCCACGTGGAGCGCCCTTTGAACGAATTGCAGGCGAAAGCGGCGGGGCATCGGGGCGAGGCCTATCTGCTGGAAGCGGGACCGGGCACCGGCAAGACGCAGACCCTAACCGGCCGGATCGAAGGCCTTCTGTCCGAGGGCGTCGATCCTAGGCGCATCCTCGTCCTGACATTTTCCAACAAAGCCGCAGGCGAGATGGCCGAGCGCATCGCGCGAAAGAATCCCGCGGCGGCCGCCGCCATGTGGATCGGCACATTCCACGCCTTCGGACTGGACATCGTGCGCCGGTTCGCACCCCAGCTCGGGGTCCCCAAGGACCCGCGCATGATGGACCGCACCGAGGCGGTCGAACTATTGGAGCAAGAGTTCCCGAGACTGGGCCTCAAGCACTACCAAGACCTCTACGATCCGACCCGCAACATCGCCGATATCCTGTCTGCCATCTCCCGGGCAAAGGACGAGGTGGTCGATGCTGCTAGATACGCGCAGCTCGCGACAAATATGCGGGCGGCCGCCAATTCGTCCGAACAGATCGAAGCCGCCGAAAAGGCGGCCGAGGTGGCCAAGGTCTACGACGCCTACGAACGCCTGAAGTGCCAGGCAAATTGCATCGACTTCGGCGACCTAGTGTCTATGCCAGTCTGTTTGCTGGAGGCCGATGCTGCGGTCCAGGCCAGCGTGCAGGGCGCTTATGACCATGTGCTCGTCGACGAGTACCAGGACGTGAACCGCAGCAGCGTCCGCCTGATCGAGGCCATCTGCCCCGACGGGCGGAACCTGTGGGTGGTCGGCGACGCCAAGCAATCCATCTACCGCTTCCGCGGCGCGTCTTCGTTCAACACCGCCCGGTTTGGCAAGGAAGATTTCAAAGGCGGTGATCGCGGCCGTCTGAAGCGCAACTACCGATCCTCGGAAGAGGTCGTGGACGTCTTTTCGGCCTTCGCCGACCAGATGAAGGTATCGCACGGCGATGCCGGGCTTGACGCGGAACGCGGGCCGCTCGGCCACCCTGTCGAACTGCACGCGGTTCCGCAGGCCGGCAATCAGGTCGTGGCGATCGCCGATGCGATCGAGGCGATGCGGACCCAAGGCCATAGGTTCCGGGACCAAGCGGTTCTCTGCACCGGCAACGAGCGACTTTCATCCATCGGCCGAGATCTCGAACGACTCGGAATCCCCATTCTGTTCCTCGGCAACTTGTTTGAGCGGCCGGAAGTAAAGGACTTGCTTTCGATCCTGTCCCTCCTGGTGGATGCCCGAGCCATGGGCATCGTTCGCGTGGGTGCCTTGCCGCAATTTGCGCTGTCACTTGGCGACGTCGCTACCATCATCAAGTCACTGCGCGGGGCCGAGGCCAGTGACGATCCGGCCGGCTGGTCGACGATTGATCCGACCACCCTCAGCCCGCCTGCGCAAACCGCCTGGGCGTCGCTTCAGGCCGCCTTGGCTGGGTTTGACGAGACCTCGGCGCCTTGGGACGTCTTGGCTGCAGTCTTGCTGGACCGGACCCGGATCGCCGCCGACATCGCCACCGCGACCTCGGTGTCCGGGCGGTCACGCGGGATCGCCGTTTGGCAGTTCATGAACTTCCTGCGGGTACAGCCGAGCGGCCGTGGCCTGCCGGTGCGGCGGCTTCTCGACAGGGTTCGTCGGCTGGTTCGGATCGGCGACGACCGTGACCTTCGGCAGCTCCCTGCTGCGGCCCAAAGCTTGGATGCGGTGCGCTTGATGACCATCCACGGCGCAAAGGGGCTCGAATTCCCAGTTGTCCACCTGCCGGGTCTCAACCAAGACACCTTGCCCGGCAATACTCAGACGCCGGCCTGCCTGCCCCCTGACGGCATGATCGCGGGCGCCGAGGGCGACGCCTTGACCGTCTTCCGTGCTGGCGATGTTGAAGAGCGGGAGTGCTTGTTCTACGTCGCCGCGTCACGAGCGCGTGACAGGCTCTTCCTCTACGCAGTGACGCACAAGGCGAATGGCGCCACGCGCCCCCTCTCGCCGTATCTCGGCCGCCTAGGTCCGGCGCTGAGGCGCCAAGACATCACGCCCGCGAGGGCATTGCCGCCGAAACCCGAAGACTTGGCCGTCGAGCTTCGGATCAAGGGCCAGTTGCAGTTCACCGGATCCCAGCTCGCGCTCTACGACCCATGCCCACGCCGCTTCTTCTATACCCACGTCCTCCAGATCGGGGGAAAGCGGACCGAGACGGTCTATATGCTGATGCACGAGGCGGTGCGTTCGGTGACCCAAACCGTTGTCGCCGGGAAGACAGATATTTCGGCTGACGCCGAGCTCGTGCGCCACGTCGCCCAGGCCTGCGTCGACCATGGGTTGGACGCATGCGGGGTGCTGCCCGAATTGCAGGCGGCGGCAGTCCAGATGGTTAAGTTTTTTCGCTCGAGCCGGGCCGGCGGCCAGCCCATTACGCCGACGGTCATCCGTCTGGTCCTCGACGGAGATGAGATCATGTTCCGAGCTGAGGATCTCTTGATCGCGACCGATGGAGCCCATGTCTTCCGGCGCGTCAGTACCGGGCGCATGCGCTCGAAGGCAGACAATGACGTGGCCGCGGCTGCATTGCTCATGGCTGCGCAACAACACGGTCCGCAAACCCGAGTCGAGCTTGTCCATCTGTCTGACGCCGAGGTCACGCCACTCGCCATGACTCCCAAGGTTCTGGCCAACCGGCGACAGACCTTGTCCGACTACCTGTCGGCGATCCGCGCTGGCGCCTTCAAAGCCGTGCCGTCGGAGCGGACCTGTCCTGGTTGCCCCGCGTTTTTCATTTGCGGGCCGGTCTCGCCGGGCGTCCTCGAAATTTAGTTCTAGGACCCTTACCGGTCGCCCTCCTTCGCGTCGATTGACCCTGTGAAGCCCAAGAGGCTGGTCACGAAGCGAAGGAACGACAATCGATGGATACCCCCCATCCCGACGACGACACCCAGGTCGAGCACCTGAAGAAGGCCGAGCACGAGGTCAAGGAGGCGCTCAAGCACCGCAACACCGAGATCATCGTCAACTCGCGCCCCCGCGAGATCCTGGGCGACGAGGCGAGCTTCGAACAGGTCGTCCAGCTGGCCTTCCCGGGCGGTGCCGCCGACCAAAACACCGTCTACTCGATGACCTACCGCCACGCGGCCTCCAAGCCGCACGCGGGCGAGCTCGGCCCGGGCGGCAAAATCCACGTCAAGAATGGGACGATCTTCAATGTCACCCGCACCGTTCGCTCGTAGCTCTGACCTGACGCTCCTCCGCGAGGAGGGCTACCTCGTGCAGATCAAGGGTACCTTCTTGGTTCTGCGCGAGGTGCCCTACCTCAACGCCAAGAAGGAGCTGAAGCGCGGCACCCTCGTCTCGACCCTGAATCTTGCGGGCGATGTTACCCAGGTCCCCGAGACCCATGTTACGCACTGGATCGGCGAGTTCCCCTGCAACGTGGACGGTCAGCCGATTGAGGCTCTCCGTCATCAGGACCACCCGATCGACCTCGGCCACGGCCTGGTCGCCCGACACGGGTTCTCCAACAAGCCGGAAGGAGGCTACCGCGATTACCACCACAAGATGACGACGTATGTTGCCGTCATCTCGGGTCCGGCCACTACCCTGTCGCCGGGCGCTTCGGCGCGTGGCAACGCGGCACCGGAAGAGGAAGAGAGTTCGGTCTTCAACTACATCGACACCGCGTCTGGCCTAGCGGGAATCGGCGCACTGACCGAGCGTCTGGCGCAAGACACGGTGGCCATCATCGGACTGGGCGGCACGGGAGGCTATGTGCTGGACCTGGTGGCCAAGACGCCTGCGAAGGAAATCCGCCTCTTCGACAGCGACGATTTCCTGTCCCACAACGTCTTCCGCGGGCCAGGCGCCCCTTCCATAGATGAGCTGCGCGACGTGCCCTTGAAGGTCGTCTACTGGGCGGCGATCTACTCGCGTATGCGCAAGGGGGTCGTCCCGCACGCCGTCGCCCTCGAAGCCTCCAACGTCCACCTGCTGGACGGGGTGACCTTTGCCTTCATCTGCATCGACGACGGCCCCGCCAAAAAGGCGGTCATCGCCGAGCTCGAAGAGATCGGCGCGTCGTTCGTCGACGTAGGGATGGGCCTGCAACTCGACGACGGCTCGCTAGGCGGCATCCTGCGGGTGACCACCAGCACGCCGGACATGCGCGATCATATCCACAGCGGACGCATCGACTTCAGCGACGACAAGGGTCAGGACCTCTACGCCACCAACATCCAGGTCGCCGATCTAAATGCGCTGAACGCCGTCATGGCGGTGATCAAGTGGAAGAAGGTCCGCGGGTTCTACCGTGACCTCGAGCATGAGCACCACAGCACCTACACGACCGACGGCAACATGCTGCTCAACGGGGATCAGCGATGCTGAAGACGCTGCGCCTTGAGCACCAGTTCGTCCGGCATCTGCCGGACGGGCTGCGCCCCGGAATCCTCTATATCTCCATGGAGTACGCCACCGCCTCGCACCTTTGCTGCTGCGGCTGCGGCGAGGAGGTTGTTACCCCGTTCGCACCGGCCCAGTGGAAGATGACCTTCGACGGTGATGCGGTCTCACTGCATCCGTCCGTTGGCAATTGGCTCCTGCCCTGCCGGTCGCACTACGTGATCCGCCAGGGCAGGGTGCATGAGGCCGAGCCCTGGACTGATGCCCAGATCGCCGCCGGTCTCGCGCACGACACGGCGGCCCGAAGGCATATGTTCGTCCAATCTACGTCGGCCGCCCCAGCAAGGGTGCCAGCCCAACCGGTGACGGCGCCCGTCAGGAAGGGCTTCTTGGCTCAACTGATCGAATGGATCGAAGGCAAATAGGCCGGCACCGTTTGATTGTAGTTATCTACAGAACCACCAACTCCCCGTCTTCTTCAATGAGCGCATGCGGCGCTTCACCGGGATCTCCAGCACCCTTCAGAAGATAGAGCGGGCCGACATAGCCTGGACCGTCTGAGACGAAATCGAAGCGGACGCCGTAGATGATGCCAGCTGCGAACTCAGGGCCCTCGCCCGGCTCGAGCCCCCAGCCCTCTATGACTTCCTGGACCTTGATAATCTTCGCCCATTCCTTGCGGGTGATCGTGTGTGGTTTCATACGCGACCCAGCGTATCACAGGCCTAAATTCCGTCGAATCGAGCGTCGCGAGGTGCAGCTTGGACGATGCTGGCGCCCGCTGCCGGCGGCGCAGCAGGCCTGGTGCTAATCGTCCGAATTTGATCTCCCAGATCGACGACCTTCCCTTCGACCCCCACCACCCTATTCCCCACCGTCACCGCATGGAGCGTGAGGTCGCGGATGGCCCCTTTCTGTTTGCCGAACAGGTCACGAAGGAGAGCGGCTCGGCCGCATTGGGCGGGAGGGTTGGCCGGCTGCGCGGCGACTTCATGGGCGTGCGGGCAGGTGCAGAGGCCGTGGGCCTTCTTGGTCATGCGGCCTGGCGGTGGGACTGCTCGTCTTCGCCTAGGGCGTCGATGGTCGGGAGCTCTGGCACCTCGTCCGCTACGCGCTTGATCCTGGCGTATAGGTCGAGAAGGCGGTCGAAGAGCTCGTTGGCCTGGTCGGGGGTGAGGCGCTCGTTGAAGGCGTTCTCGTATGAGGTGATGAAGTCGTCGAGCTGGTCGTCTGATAGCGGCATGGGGACAGTGTGCGGCCGGGGAGGGGCGGGCGCACGGGGGTGCTTAGTCGGGGTGGCGGCGGAGTGCGGCCGTGCAGGACGTCGAGCGCGGCTGCAGACTGTCTGAGGGCCGGTTGTGGGGGATCGCTCCCCCGCTTTGGGGAGTGCCTGACCATTCCGGTCTGGCGCTCCCGACAAGCGAAGGAGCAGCCATGCAGTCGACAGTACATTTCGAAGGGCGCGCAAGCGTCTATCAGACCATTACGCAGAAGATCGTCGCAGCCATTGAGGCGGGTGCCGGCGAGTTCGTGATGCCGTGGCACCGGCTTGGACCGGGATCTGGCCGGCCGACCAATGCCGCCACCGGCAAGCCGTATCGGGGCGTCAACGTCGTGGCCCTTTGGGCTGAGGCGTTGACGAGCGGGTACGGCGCAGGCTGGTGGGCGACCTTTCAGCAGTGGAAGCAGCTGGGGGCCCAAGTCCGGCGCGGCGAGCACGGGGCAACCATAGTCGTGTACAAGCCGGCCGAAGCGAGGCGGGCAGAGGGCGAGGAAGAAGAGCCTGGACATAGGTTGTTGGCTCGCGCCTTCAGGGTCTTCAGCGCCGAGCAGGTGGACGGGTGGAGTGCGCCAGCTCTGCCGACGATGCGGGACGAGGTCGAGGTCCTGGCCGAGGTTGAGGCGTTCGTCGCCAAGACTTGCGCCTGGATTCAGCATGGGGGCGACGTCGCCTGCTACGATCGCCGCGCGGACGAGATCCGCATGCCGGAGCGTAGCAGGTTCACTGGCTCCCCCACGTCTTCCCCAACCCACGCCTATTACTCGACCCTCCTGCACGAACTCACCCACTGGAGCGGCGCGCCGATCCGCCTCGACCGCGAGTTCGGCAAGCGCTTCGGGGATGAGTCGTATGCGATGGAGGAATTGGTGGCAGAGCTCGGGGCAGCGTTCCTGTGCGCCGAGCTCTCGATCACCAACGAGCCCCGACCCGACCATGCGGCGTATCTCTCCCACTGGCTCACGGTGCTTGATAGGGACCCGCGGGCCATCTTCACCGCCGCCGGCCGGGCCCAAGATGCCGCCGAGTACTTGGCGTCGCTTGAGGAGCCGCCCTTCTAACTTTCGGCCCCGGACCAGCAATGGTTCGGGGCTCTTCTTGTTGGCACGGCGTCGACCTGGCGACCAAGCTCGCCCGTGCGGAAGGGGATAGCTCTGGCAGCATGAGGGGATGTCCGACGACCCACGCGCTATCTCCTACATCGGCGAAACGAACCATCGGGCGAAGCATGTCCCGTTCGGCATCCGCCAGGCCGATCGCCTGCTTCACACCTACATCATCGGGAAGACGGGCGTCGGCAAGTCGACGCTGCTTCAGGGTCTCGCGCTGCAGGATCTTGCCGCGGGCCGTGGGTTCGCGGTCATCGATCCGCATGGCGACCTAGTCGAGAGCATCTGGAGCAAGGCGTCAGAGGCGGAGCGCGAGCGCCTCACCTATCTCAACGCGCCGGACGCGACCCAGCCCTACGGGTACAATCCGCTCCGCCGCGTCCGCGAGGACCGAATACCGCTTGCGGCCTCCGGCATGCTTGAGACGCTCCGCAAGCTCTGGCCGACGGCCTGGGGCGTGCGCATGGAGCACGTGCTGCGCAATTGCCTGTACGCGCTTCTGGAGCGCGACGGCTCAACCCTTCCCGACGTCTTGGCGCTGTTTGAAGACAAGAAGTTCCGGCAGTCGATAGCGCGCAAGGTACGCAATCCGGTGGTCCAGGCATTTTGGAAGACCGAGTTCGAGAACTACCCACCGCGCCTGAAGGCGGACGCTGTGGCGCCGATCCAAAACAAGCTGGGTGCCCTGCTCGCCGACCCGACCCTCCACCGGATTCTGGTGGCGCCGGCGGTCGACCTACATTTCCGCACGCTCATGGACACCGGCCAGGGCTTGTTGGTGAACCTCTCGCGCGGGCACTTGGGCGAGGACGCCGCGCATGTCCTCGGCGGCCTCGTCCTCACCACCATTGGCCTGGCTGGATTCAGCCGGGCAAATGTGCCGGAGGCAGAGCGCCGGCCATTCCACGTGTTCGTCGACGAGTTCCAAAGCTTTACCACCTTGTCGCTCGCCAGCATGATGGCCGAACTCCGGAAGTACGGCGTTAGTCTGACGCTCGCCCACCAGCACTTGGCGCAGCTGGAGCCGGAAATTCGACACGCGGTGCTCGGTAACGCCGGCACGCTGATTGCCTTTCGGCTTGGGGCCGAGGACGCGCCTCTCATCACGGCGGAACTGCAGCCGAAGTTCGGGGTGCTTGACGCGCTGGAGCTTGCGAACCGACGCCTCTACATCAAGCTCGCCATAGATGGTGCGCCGGGCGTGCCATTCAGTGCGCGGCTGAGCTGATCCACTCGCTCACCCTCGCCGCTTCAATCTTCTTCGTTGCCAAGGCGCTGCATGGACCGCGCAACCACCCGCGCAATCGTTGCGCGGCGCTCCTTGGCCTCGGACACGGACACGGCAGCGCGGGACACTTTGACTTTGTACCCACGCACCAAGGTCTCCGTCGACTCGAAGGCCGGCAGGCTATCGAGCATCGACACGACGTCCTCCATGGTGAGGAATTCCACGCGCCTAAAGTCATCTTCCGGCAGTCGCCGCCTCGCCGCTTCCTCGATGGCGCGCCGGCGCTTTTGATCCGAAGCGATGGCCCAGACCTGCGGGAATCCGGCGCGCAGGCATTTCGCGAGATTCTGCGTTTCGTAGTCGGGCGTCGAGGTCACGGAGATTTCGCAGGCAATCGACAGGTCGTCTCGGTGCAGAGCGACGTCGACCTGTCCCCCTGCCGCTGGTTCCTCGATGCCGACCCGGAAACCTCGCTCCTCCGCCAGGCCTTTGATCACATGCTGGACGTACCGATGCTGAGGACCGCCCTTGCCGGCCTCGGTGGGCGCGGGCCGCTTCGGCCGCGGTGGTTCGTTGGCAGGCTCGGGCCTGATCCCCGCAGGCTCGACCGTCCGTCGTTCGGATTGGACCGCGGTGTGGGGCCCTGGTGGAGGTGCCGCTTCTGGCGTGGCAACCGGTGAAACGACTGTCGGTCGCGCGAGTGAAGCTTCTTCGAGAGTGCCGCAATATGCGGCGCGGTTGCGTTCAAGAAGCGCCTCGTACTCCTCTTCAACAAGGATCGGCTGGCGCTCCAGGAAGCCGAGCGGAACGGACAAACGGATCGCCTGAGGCGTCTGGTGCTTTATCCACACGGCGAACTCCGTCTTGCCGTGCCGGCGTTTCATGCTCTCGATGAAGTCGGAGGTAGTGTGCAGCTCGTCGGCCATGGCGCGGGCGTCCTTGGCCGACACGCCGCCGGCGCACTTCATCGACGTGTTGGCGTGGATCGCGGATCGCAGGCGCGGTGAGAGCTGGTCCAGCGTCTGGTGCGCCAGCGTGAGCCCCACGCGGTACTTGCGGGCCTGGTTGAGGATCGTCTCGATCGTGTCGTCGAAATACTCCTGGGCCTCGTCCACATAGACCATGGTGGGTGTGCGGTCCGAGGGATCGACCGTCGAGCGCTCTAGCGCCGCCTGCGCGAGCATGGCGATGAAGAAACGGCCGAAGAGCTGGCTGCCCTCGGTCTTGAGGAGGTCTTTAGCGGTCGAGACCAGGATGATTTTCCCGTCCTGCATCGCCTCGAATAGATCGAGCTTGTTCTGACGCTGAGCAAACATGCGCTCGAAAGCAGGGGTTGAGAGCACGCCCCAGAGCCGGCGCAGTATCTGCTTCTTGGTGGCGGCAAACGACGGGTGGAAGAATTCGGTTTGGAAGAAGTAGCTGGCCGAGCCGTCGAGTTGGTCCATCTGCGCCTTGAAGGGCTTGCCGTCCTCCATGAGCTGCATGAGCGTGTGGATGGTGCTGCCTTCGATGCTGATCATGAGGCGCGCGAGGTACTTGAAGATCACGCCTTGCTTCTGGGTGAGTTCGGCTCCCAGGAGCGCGCCGAAGAATGTCTCATACAGCTCCACGACACCGTTCAGGACCCGCTCACGGTCAACGGGGCGGTACGCCTGCAGGCGGGAGAGGTGCGCGTCGAAGAGGTTGAGCGCCGCCGGGAATTCGACGTCGGCGGGGTCGATGAGGACGAGCCGATCAGCGAGGCTGCCGAGTGTGTCAGGCGAGAAGAGGGCCAGGCGCGACAGCCGGTTGATGAGGTCGCCTTGGCTGTCGATCACGACGACCGAGCGCTTCTCGCTCTGGGCCGCAACCAGGTCGCCATGGATCATGCGCTGCATGAGCTGGGTCTTGCCGTGCCCGGTGCCGCCAACGATGTGGCAGTGCTCGAAGCGCGCTTCCTCGGGGACGTGGAACGGGACCGGCATCTCCAAGAGGGACGCGAACGGTGAGCCCGAGAGATACATCTCAACCAGGTCCGCCGGCGTCTTCTTCGTCTGCCTGGTTGGGACGATGAGGCGCTGCGACAGCTCGTGGATGTTCGCGTCCGGCGGAAACCCAGAGGCGACCAGAAGGTTGGTGGCATACCGCTCTCGGAGGCTCAGGAAGAGCTCCAGCCGCATAGTCTCGTCGTCGTACGGAAACATTAGGAGGTGCTGAACCAGTTCCGCCGGGCGATCGACCAGCTCGATTAGCGGGACTTCAAACGATGGGCTCTGTTGGTCCCAGTCCCTGAAGCAGCTTTCGGGGAGAACTTCGAAGAGCGCGTCGCAGGCGCTCTGGAGCTGGCCGGTGACGATTCCGTGGACGCGGTTGAAGTCGGCGGCGTAGCGCCGGCGCCGGGCGAGCATCTGGCGAAACCCCAAACCGACAGACACGTCACTTTCGATGGCCGGCCAGACTGGGCTGATCGCCCCTATGCCTTCGGCTCGGAAGATTGCCTCCGCCGCCTCAGAAAGCGAGACGAGGATCGAAAGGGCCGGCGTCCGGTCCGCCCGCCGCATGATCCCTTTGACGAAGGAGAGCGCCAGGTCGGAGGGGTCGTTCTCGGCAAGCGGCGATGCCTGCCAGAGAGCGTTCGTCTGCGCCCAAGCGTCTCGGGTCTCCGCTTGCTCACGGGTGCGCGGATCGCCAGAGAGCCAGTTGCGGAGGTTGCCCCATTCCATCGGGCTAGACCTCGACGACCTCCTCGCCGCCGAACTGCGCGGCAGCGGCCAGAACCTGGGCGAAGGTCTTCGCGGCTTCCTTGATCTGGTCCTCGATGGCGAGCATTTCGACGATGTCCTTGCACTCGACCTTCTTGCCGCCGACCAAGTCGTTGACGCTCACATTGATGGTCATGGCCTTGAATGCGAGTCGCGACGCGACGCCGAGAAGGCCGCTACCGCCAACAATCTCGTGGCTTGCGTACAGCTCGGCCTCGCCGAGCTTGTACTTTTGGATGTTGGCGCGCTCCTCGGCGGAGATATCGGCTCGAACTTCGAGCGAAAACACGACTTTGCCTAGAAGGCCGGACCGTTGGTTGCGGCGCAGTAGCAGTTTCATAAATGCCCCCTTGATACAACACAAAGGAGTAGTACACACTTATGCGCCTATGCCGAGTCTAAATGATAGCGATACAGCCGTTCCAACAACTCGCGCGGAAGGGGCCGGCGATCACTTGCCCCCACATTCTTTGCGACGTGTTCCTTTCGTCTCATTCCCACGATGACGGAGGACACAGCCGGGGATGAAAGGCAAAATCTAAGCGCTGCGTCTGCCAACTCGTAGCCACGGACTTCCTCAATGAGTGCAGGAAGGCGGGCAAGGATTTGGGAACGGTATGGTTCACTGAAGTAGGTATTTCGCCAGTCGCCCTCTAGGAAGCTTGTTTCGGCTTCAAACCTTCCAGATAGACTGCCCTCATCAAGGGGCACCCTAACGATAACTCCAACTCCGCTATCAAGACAATCTGGGAATAGCTGCCACCGAGCCGCTTGATCGAAAAGATTATAGACAACTTGGACTGTATCTATCAGTCCGCTCCGAACCGCCCTTAGGCCGTTCCAAGGTTCACCCGCATTTAAGCTGATCCCCACCCTTCGAGCGAAGCCTTGGTCCTTGAGTGTCTTCACCACTCGTTCAAATAGCGGGTCACCACACCAATCGTCGTGCCAAGCATGGAACTGCAACAAATCAATGCGGTGGACCCCGAGCCGTTGACGAGATTCCTCTGCACAAGCGAGAACGTGAGCAAGAGGGTAGACGTTCGAAAATGTATCGTGTGACGAAGAGGGAAGCTTGCAATTGGTAGGCGGAACTTTGGTGGCCAACGTCAGTTCGGTGTCAGGATTTTCGTAGGCTAGACAGCCAAGAAGCTCCTCCGAAAGTCCGAGCCCGTAGCTGTGGGCGGCATCAAAAAAGGTCACGCCACTAGCCAGGGATAAACGAAGCGCCTCGATGGCGTCATTGACATTGGTGTCTAGCCAGTCCCCCAGGCCCCAAGTACCATGACCGATCTCACTGACGAGAAGGTCGGTTTTCCCCAGCGGACGGTACTGCAAGGCCTCTCCGATCTTCAGCTTCTATGCGATGAGGGCAGCCAGGCCAGTAAGAATGAAAATTCAGGACCCCTGGGCTCGCCAATTGGACGGGCGTCTGATCCAGCAACATATGAGCATTATTGAGCCCGAGCTACAGGCAGTCCACCTTGAGCGATTGGCCCGACTTGTTCGAATAGGTGCGATCTCGGGAGATATTGCGTGCGAGCTTTCCAGATCATGGCCAGCGGCAAGAGCAAGCGCCTTCCTACTCGAAAACTTGCTGAGCGCAGGCAATCGTATGGGTGCGGAGGTTCTCGCAAATCATGTTTTGACCGGCCTCGCCTCGGATAGCCTTACTCGATTGGAATGGAAGGGCGATGGACTCCGGGTGTCCTCAGAAGCGTTCCGCGATACCGAGTGGGCCCAAGGCCTGGAGTTCTTTCCAAGGTTGGCCATCGGAGCCATCATGACCTTCGGTTCCAAGGACGACGACCTTGACGCCAAACTTGGCGGCTCAGCCGCGGCGCTGCGCGCGGGAGTTCTTGTAATAAGGGATGAAATTCTCACTGATGAGGCGTTCATCGCAACATCTTCCTCGGCATTGTTCGCTCAATGGATAGCTGTTGAGGAAGGCGCATTGCTCGCCGCCGGAAAACATTTTCCACCCGCGCGGGAGGGCCATCGAGATATGTTTTCCTCCAATGTCGCTACCGAGTACCGCCGCCGCCTTAAAGGGGAACAGGCCGTGAGTGCGTTCGAGATGGAGCCGCCTTCGACACCGGCCTGTAGAGACTTGTTTATGGCGTGGGTCCCTGCTGAAAATCGCGCGCAGAGCACGATAGGTTCTACAATCAATCACTGTGTCACGCTCAGCGATGTCGTGAAGCTTTATGACCCCCTCCAATAGAACCCTCGAAACCCTGTGTGTCGGCAGCGTGGAGGCATTCCTCACGGCCTCAGAGTGCATTCAATTGCTCTCGGCAATGGACGAGCTGCTGACAAGTCAAGGACGGGCCAAATTTGACGAGGCTCGCGCTTCGACGATCCACGAAATCCCTGGGCAATCTGTCGAAGCCGCGCGTGCGGTCTACGAACCTGCCGGCCGCGTGGAGATAGTCGACCTTCCCAGCGACGTAACCGCAGTGTTGGAGAGGGCGTCAGCCCGAGCATTGCCTATCGTGCAAACCTACGCACCAAGCATACGGTTTGCTCGTCCGTGGACCTATGTCGAGTATGGTGACGGACAGTTCATTTCGGTTCATGTGGATCGGGTCGCCCCGACACCCGAAGAGCGCCCTTGGCAACTCCTGGGCGTCAGTGTGGCGCTGAACGATGATTTTCAGGGCGGAGAGTTCTTCGTTGAGACCACAGCGGATCCGCGCATTTGGTCCGGCATCAGCTCAGATGATCTGAACTTCGTCCATACCGCCGCAGACACCTCGTCAGAATGGTTCAGGGCAATTCCAAAAACGAAATGGCTGACTAAATCAAAGACTGGAGATGCGCTCCTATACGGAAGTCAGGTGGCACATGGGACGGTGCCGATAGTTAAAGGTCGAGCGAAGAAGTTCATCAGCTGGTTCGCAACCTAGGACGTCCGCATGTCGGTGGCTTTTCCGTTCATCGTGATTGAAGGTTTGCCGGGCGTAGGGAAAACTACTGTCAGGGATCGCCTTGTGAACGCCCTGGCCTTGAGGGACGTGACGGTCCATCACGTTGGGCAACACGGATGGCTCCACCCCAGCGCATCTCGAACAATCATCGACGCCCGTAAGGGAGCTTTGGGTGTGTCGCCCCGATCTCTGGTTGACGCACTTCTGACTGACAAGGCCTCCCACCTTGTCGCAAATGTCGGTCCTTATTTGTCTGAACACACGGTGATAGCTGACCGGTTCTACCTGAGCGACCTCTGCCTTCTGGGTCTGCAAAACGCTGAGCTATTCGAGCGCTACATAGAGGGTGTTCGCGGAATGCAGCCGCTTCCCACGTTAATGATCCTCCTGTCAGCTCCCGTTGCGGAGGTCGAACGCAGGCTTAGGCAAGCAAGGAAATTTCGCCGATTTCTTGATCGTCCAGAAGCTCTCACCCATGCTGACGAGGTTATTCGATCGGCATGGACTGAGCGCCTCGGACTGCCGATCATTCGAGTTGAAAACTCAACGAAAGATGAGCTTGCTGCCGCAGTTGATCTGATAGTTCAAAAGGTAGACGGTTTGATCTGAGAAAGGGCTACCCTGGGCTCTCATGAAAATCGATCCACTTCACCCGGCGGCGAGCGTCTGGGCCACCTTCGCGAAGGGAGGCTTTTCTATTGAAAGCCTCATCATCTTCACGCGCAGGAGCACGGTTTTATCCCTTGGAGCAGCGGACAATTTCGATGTTATCAAGGTGTTTTTCGGATCAGACCACATACTCGATGAAATGCCTGAGACTGATCGACCCACAGCCTATGGCTTCTATTGGTATGTCTCCAAGACACCTGAGGAACGTGCCTTCGAGGCGCAGGCAGTGGATTTGGAAATTTGGGCAACGACTAGAATGTCCGGGTATCCCGGCTGGCCGGAAGTGGTTTCCGCAGGTGAAATCGAGAACCTGAAGTACCTTCGAATGCGACCTATCAAAGGTAAGCGCTTTTCATTCCCCAAACTGGAGCCGGAGATGCGTCAGGCCGGCCTTGTCCTGGCAAACGTGGCGGATGCACTCGCGACCCTGCATGCAAACGGATTGGTCCATCGCGACCTTTACCAAGAAAATGTCCTTGTCAGCCCGGACGGGACGACTGTCATCGACCTTGGTGCGGTCAAGGAACGGAAGGTCGCAACTGGTCCAAAGGTTCGAGGTCCAGAACCGCATTGGGCACCGGAATATTTGGCAGATTTTGCAGGCGCTGAAGCTCCAGCCGATATCTACAGTCTGGGTGTCATGTTACACCGCACTTTAACCGGCGATATTCCGCGCCCGTGGGCAGCCGGGGAGTTGAAGGGTAGGGTCAGCGACGACCTCGCCCAGCTGGTATTGGAGTGTCTTTCAAAGGATGCCTCTGCCAGGCCGTCGCCTGAAAAAGCGGGCAACGTCTTACGATCTGTGTTTGCGTGACACACCTTTCAATACATGATATAATGGAGGCTCTATGAGCAAAGTAATCAAGAAGAAGGTTCTTGTTTACTGTGTGAACGAGGGGAAGCTCTTGGTCTTCCGCCACACTGCCTATACGGCGGAGGAGCTTGGCGTGCAAGTACCGGCCGGGAGCATAAGGGCCGGCGAAGCACCGAGAGAAGCTGCTTTGAGGGAGCTTGTTGAGGAGACCGGCTATTCTTGCTTCGAGATCGAGGATTTTCTGGGCACGAGTTTGTACGACATTTCGCCCTACAGAATGGAGCTTCAAGAGCGCTACTTTTTCCGAGCGCGAACCACTGAGCCCCTACCCGACCGCTGGATGAGCCAGGAGGACCATGACGGGGAGCAGCCCCCCACACAATTTGAATGCTTCTGGGTCGCTCTTGAAGCTGCTCATCTGCTGCAGTCCGGACAGGGTTCGATGTTGTGGCGATTGGTCGATGACGGTTAGTTGGTACGACGAAGTATTCCACTCACCGGAGGCGGGTGAGATCGATGTGGCACGCAGCGTGATCGTCAAGATCGCGGGCGAGACCTGCAACATCAATTGTTTCTATTGCTATGAAAAAAGGAAGCCCTATCCGAACGCTCGATATCTCACTGCCGACAGCCTGAGAGAATTCTTTGAACGTCTTGGCCCGGGTCCATTGGCGATAGAGCTTCATGGCGGCGAACCGCTCATCGTTGGCAAGGATCGTATGCGCGAACTGCTGACAGTGATCGCAGAGCGCCCGGAGGTCGTTCGGATTTCCATTCAAACCAACGGCACCTTGTTAGACGACGAGTGGCTTGACCTATTTCAGGAGCTTGCCCCCCGACTGGAAATCGGCGTGAGTCTTGATGGCGATGAGACCGCCAATGCCCTCCGCGCAGATTACTTGGATCAATCAACCTTCGACGGCGTTGCCAGGGCGCTGACGCTTCTCGAGAAGCGCATGGTTTCTTGCGGAGTCATATGCGTGGTGTCGTCGGCGAACGTGGATCGTCCCAATGAGCTTCTGGCGGTTTTCAAACAATGGCCCGCCATAAAATCGTTGAGCTTTGCTCCCTGCTTTGATTTCTCCACCACTCCAAAACGCATCCCACGACACAATGCCGCCAGGCTGACACCGATGTTGGCCGACCCCGGCAAGGCTCCTGCCTGGGCTATATCGCCGAGCCAATATTCGGCCTTTCTAATAAGCGCGGCAGAGACGTGGATCGACCAACAACTGTATGAGACGTTCACACTCGAACCAATTATGAGCGTGATTAGAAAGCTCGAAGGCCGACATACGGGGCTGTGCCATTTCACCAATTTAAAATGCGGACAGGTGATGACTCTCTACCCGGACGGTCGCATTGGGACATGCGATGAGCTGCCTATGCCCGCGGGGCTGATAGGTAATATTAAGACTGTGGGCTCAGAGGCTCTGGTGGATAATATCGTAGGAACTCAGCTTTTCGATGACATGGAGCCTCTCTTGAGGAAATGTCTTGAGTGCGCCTACAAAGCAGAGTGTGGCGGCGGGTGCCTAGCTACAAGGCTTAAGTATTACGGGACGCCGCACTATGAAGCTTATTGCGAACATCGCATTGAGCTTATCGAGGGCGTAAAGTCCCTTTGCGATGGTGTGGCTCGTGGGCACAATTAAAATCTCAGTTTCAATGCTACCGTACGCGGCCAAATCGCCGAACATAATGGCCGATGTTGCCGAATTCATTGATCGATGGGACAGGCGCTTGCCCCTGCAAGGGGCGATTTCTTCCGTCCAAAGTCGCTGGGGCAATCTCAATTCTGACGGCGGAACCCATCTTTCGCGAGCGCTCGCATTGACTCCCGGTGATCAGGGCTGGCGTCAGGCTCTGGAGCCTGGAGTTGCCGACCTTGTGGAGTTCTTCGCCCTGGAGCGATCTGTGGTGACCTACGACAGCTGCGAGGGGCACGCTTACCCCCATGCCATTAGCTCTCCAGGACTACGGAGAGTGGGGTTGCTGCCCCGTACCGATACAGATTGGAGCCTGGTCGCGAGCCTCGCGAGTTATGTCTCAACGCTCTCTACATCTGAACTCGCCAATTTGCCCGTCGAGCCCTCCTTGGTTAGAACCCATCTATTTTCGGAGGCTCAGCCTGACCAGTCTTGGGAGGTAGTCGACCTCGGCCTAGCACCACGCCGAGCGGCCTCATGGGAAGAATACTTCCTGCATCTTGATGCAGCGACCGAGATCCTCGTTCGAGGTATCCGCTCTATCCATTTCCCCTAGCCAGCTACGAGGCTGAAATCCAAGTGTCCTGCTCGCCGAAGGGCCATTCTAAGAACCTCAGAGTTACTGCGATCCCAAGAAATGGTGTATCCGGGCCCTTCCCAACGGTCACCATTGCGTGACGTCAATGCGTCCCGATGTGCTCCCCGCCAGAGAACAAGTTGGTCGTCGATGACTTCGATTGTAATGGGAGCCAATGCTTCATCTGACACATATTGGCCTTCCCTGAAGGGAGCTTCGATATCCTGCTTTGTATGCACGTTCAGTCGTAATTGTTCAGGAGTGGATTTTCTTAGAAAGCCGTCAAGGCTCTCTTCAATAAGCCTGTTCCACTCGTAGAGTGAATTCTTAACTGAGCTTATTCTACCAAGTGTTGCTATGGTTGATACAAATTCGGCAGCTCTGACGCCTGCATTGTTAGAGAGAGCGACGATTTGAATTTCACCTGCGAGCGAGAGCAGTTGAGAGGAGTATCCTTGGTCGTCTCCTGCATGACCCAAAACAATCTCACCGCCACTTTTCATTTCGACCAATCCGCAAGCGTATCTGCCTGTCTGGGCGGCGGGCCAACCACCCATACTGGTAGCTTCGACCTGGCTTAGCGGGACGCTGGGAGCGTTTGCGAACCGCTTGCCTCGAGCCTGGCCCCAGCGCAGCAGGTCGCGGGCCGTGCTCCACAGCCCGCTTGGTCCAACCGAGGGATGCGACCTAAACGCACGACTTATAGGGTGGCTGCTTGCATCGTAGCTCTCGGCCCGGTTCTGGATCACGTCGTCAGGGCTGGTCATGAATTGGGTGTGGTTGAGTCCTTCGTCATCCAAAACAAACGTGCGACAAAGTTCCGAAAGAGGCTGAGAAAAGACGTCCTCAATCACAGCCGCAGCAACGAGATAGTTGATGTTGGCGTAGGAGAAAGCGCTGCCGGAACCGAACATCAGCCTCGATTGCCGCCCGATTGCTTCAAGGTGATCGGATCGCGAGAGGTGGTCGTGCTCTCGGATGCCCGCCAGCGCGAACAAGGGTTCGGTCTCTCGCAGACCGCTTGCGTGGTTCAAGAGATGGTGAAGCTCCATCTCGCCAAGAAGGTCGAGACCCAGTTTGCTCCCAACAATATGGGAAAGGCTAAGTCTATGTCTGGCGGCAGCTTCCAAGGCTGTCGCACCCAAAAACTGCTTGGCTATCGAGCCGACCATGAAGGAAGTGTCGGGGTCATTCGGCCGTTGATGTTCCACCGAACTGTAACCACGACACACGAACGTCTGCTCATTACCCACCTGTACACCGACAACGACACCTGGTCCGGGATGGGAGCCGCCGGTCTCAGGCATAATGTCTCGGCCAGTTCGCCTCATGGTGCACCGCCTCAATCAGCGATGCTATATCTGGGCTGACCAGTTCCAAGGCTCGCGAAACATCCGGTGCGACCGTCGCAAGCCTCTGCGCCTCGCGCTCGTAGATGCTCTGGAGGAACGCCTTTCCCGGTGCACCGGGGTTCTGGCGAATAATTTCGCGGGCAAGAATCGCGACGCAAGAAAACGCAAAAACCGCATGGATGAAGCCAAAGGCCTCCCTCGGAGCATCTTTCCAAGGTGAATCGAACCGTTGTCGCGTGCGCTTAGGAAATCCCACCGCCCGGAACGCATCGTTGAGCCAAAGATGTGCCGCTTCATGGACGATCTCGACAGCAAGAGCATCCGGATATTCGGTAAAGTCAGTGTAGATGGTTCCCGGCAGGGCCGTCGTTGTCCAGCTATTTGATTGACCTAGCAATTCGCGGTGCCGGACAAATATCAGAAGCCCGACAGCTTCGAGAAGGGGACGAAATCCGATGTTTATCGCATGGAGGCAAGCGTCAGCCGCCAGTGCTACTTGCGAGTTGGTAGGGCTTTGGGTTGTCTCTGTTCCAATGAGATATGCGGGTGTCTCGCCAATTCGATAGGCCAGACAATCAAGCATTGCCAAAGATAGCCCGATGGGTGGATCGGAGCAGGTGAGCGTCCAATTCGGAAGAGGTTTTTCTGGCGCGACTATCGCTCGCCAGCGTTCAGCGTTCTCACTTCCTGCGTACCACCGTGCCGATTGAAACCGATGCTCCAAAAGCGCCCTTGCAATAGTGGGGGGAGACGATTCTTCGACGAAGCAGGCGCTGGATCGTTGTGGCCCAGCGTCTCCATACTCGAGCAAAGCGAACCGGACTTCGGAGAACCGCTTGGCTCGCAGTTCCTCCAGGCCCGCGACTCGTGTGAAAGCGGCCAATCCATCAAGGACGGGACGGGCGCTCCCACACTCGCCGGCCTGCATCTTATTCGCTGGCTTCTTCAGCTTCTACGTCAGCGGGGACGAAAACGCTGGAGGTGTGAGCCGTGGACCGAACCGGACCGCTGGCGCGGTCGAGCTTCCGAGTTTTGGCGAGGAATGCCGCGAACGCTTGGGTTCCGCGGCGCTCTGGGTTATTGCGTTTGGGGGTATCCATGACTGCTCCTTGAGTGATTGTGCCAGATCAAGAGACGCAACTGAGTCATCGACCAATTAGCTGAAAACACACAGCTATCCTGTGTCGCTGCTTAAGCGGGTAGCGACATTTACGTCGCGTAGATCGTAGGATGGTCGATCAAATCACAACCTGTGCAGTTCGTCCAGCAAGGACAATGTGCCCCACCTTCACTTCGCTCGATCTCATGAATCTCCCCAATAGGGAGTGCTATACGAGGCTCATGATGGAAAGTGCGCCAAGCTAGGCGTTCAGCGCTCGAACGCTCGCGCCCAGATCAGCGGTGCCTCGGGGCAGAACCCTAACCGTGCAGGTCAGTGCGTGGCGACGCCACTCAACGCTGACGCCACGCGGACGGCAACCTCATTGATGTCGTCGATAGTGGAGAACCGGCCCAGGGAAAACCTGAAACATTCGGCGGCTTGCTCTGCTGTCATTCCGAGCGCCAGGGAGACGTAGGAGGGTCCAATGATCCCTGAGATGCAGGCCGATCCGCTCGACACGGCCACATGGGGCTGCAAGCGGAGTATGAGATCGCTCGCCGACACTGCCGGCAGGTGAACATGCAGGCATCCCGGATGGCGGGGTGTCGTCTCGCAAGTTACAGCGAGCCCAGGGATGATCGCCCTGAGGCGATCTCTCAGCTCATCTCGAAGGGCGGCCACCCGTTGGCGCTCTGCGCGGCCCTCCGCTGAGATCAGCCGACACGCTTCACCTAGGCCGACACACAACGGGACCGGCAACGTTCCCGGTCGCAACCCTTGCTCCTGTCCGCCGCCGTGCATTAGGGGTTGAGGACGCCAGGGAGCATCGAGCCCAACAAGCAGGGCCCCGACCCCGCCGGGGCCGTAAATCTTGTGGCCCGATAGGCTCACAGAATCGGCGGACCACTCGCCTACATCGATCTCTTGAGCGGCGAGGGCTTGTGTCGCATCGACGTGAAAGAAAGCACCGATGCTGCGAACGAGGGAGCCTATTGCCGGGATGGCTTGGATCGTGCCGATCTCATTGCTCACGGCCATGATGGAGACCACGGCAACGTCGTCGCCAAGGAAGTCCGTCAATCGCTCGGGATCTACGACGCCATCCGGCGTAACCGGCACGACTTCGACCTGAAATCCCAACCGTTCGGCAGCGTAGGCAGCGCCTGATACGGACTTGTGCTCGATCGACGAGATCAGGACTCGCCGACGCGATGCCGGCGCGCCCAAGGCCGCGCCCAAGATCGCGATGTTGTTCGCTTCGGTAGCGCCCGAGGTGAACGTGATCTCCTCGCTCAGGGCCTTCAGAGCATCTGCCACCAACTGCCGCGCATGCCCGACCTTCGCGGCTGCGGCCCACCCAAAGGCGTGCTCCTCCGAGCTTGCGTTCCCGGGAGCATCGTATGCCTCGGCCATGACAAGGCGGACCCGTGGATCGAGCGGTGTAGACGCCTGATAGTCGAGGTAGACCCCGCCCTTCGACATTCCGACTCCGACGCACTGGCGACCGCCCCCAGGAGGTTGACATAGCCCGGTCAACGGAGTCTTTTCAACTGGCAGCAACGTCCAGTGAGTAGGAATGGCCCGGAGTCTTCTTGATAATTCGGAGAGCCGCCTGCAGTTCGCGGGCCACGAAACATTTCCGCTGCGCTACGGCTGGCTAAAGAAGGCGTATGACGCCGTAAGAAACGATAAAGAAACCGACGTTCAGAACGGCTCGGTCTTCAATGATGATGCAGCCATCGCCCTCTTTGGGGTGGGCCGCAACATGGTCATTTCGATGAAGCATTGGGCTATCGCTACCGATGTGCTTGCCGCCGAGGACCGTCCGGGAGAACGAGCGGCGCGAATTACGACTGGGCGACTGGGCGACCTCCTGTTTGGCGATTCGCTTGACCCCTATCTTGAGCACCCCGGCTCTCTTTGGCTCTTGCACTGGATGCTGGCCGGAAAGCCTGGCCGGGCCACAGTGTGGCATTGGGCATTCAACGAATTTCACGAGCCGACATTTGATCGCGAGTTAATGCGCCGGCGATTGCAGCGGCGTTGCGATGAGTTGAGTGAAGCCGGTCGACTGGGGAAGGACCGGACGATCAGCGACATCACGATCCGGCGTGATGTTGAGTGCTTGGTGCGGACCTACTTTGCCCTCGTTGGCGGCGCGCGGCGCGCGCCCGAGGACAGCATCGAGTCCCCCCTGGCGGAACTCGGGCTGATCCAGAAGGCTGGCGTCGGCGAACTGTTCCGTTTCCGGCGCGGCCCGAAGTCGTCCCTCCCCGATGAGGTGTTTCTGTTCGCCCTGGTGGACTTCTGGCGGACGTACTATCCCGGCCGCCGGTCCTTTTCTGTAGACTTTTTGACCTTCGAACGAGGATCGCCAGGCCAAGTCTTTCTCCTGGACGAGGAGGCCGTTGCCGAGCGGCTTGTGCGGCTTGACGCCCTCACGGACGGTGCCCTCCGTTGGGACGAGTCGTCGGGTATGCGGCAGCTTTACGCCCACAACCTCGATGTCATCGACGAATGGGCGAACCTGCGGGCCATGTTCAAACGCGACCTAAGATCGGTCGCGGCATGACCAAACTGCTTAGCGAGTCCGTTCGGGTTGCTCGGCGCTTCACGCGCTCGATCCGAGTTGATACAGACTTAGGCGACCCCTCCGCGCTTGAGGGCTACATTTGCTCTCAATCGGCAGCGGATGCCCTCCTTGTCATGGGCCGCCACCGCGAGGTGACGTCGCACGGAGCCTTCACGTGGACAGGGCCCTATGGAAGCGGCAAGTCCAGTTTGGCCGTAGCACTAGCGGCCCTGCTGGCCGGGCCAACGAAGGGTGCATCAAGGCTCTTCGCTGACGCGAACCCTGCGGACGCTGCCGAAATTATTCGGCTCTTCCGCCCCACCGCAAAGGCCTGGTCTATCGTGCCGATCGTTGGTCAGCGGGCCGATGCCGCGACTGTTATCAAATCCGCGATTGAGGACTCGCTCGCTGGCGAACGACTTCCGCGCCGGAAGCCAAACGAGAGCTTCGGGGCATGGGTCGGCCGTGCGGCAAATGAAGTCCACTCCGAAGGCATTGTCCTGCTCATCGATGAGATGGGGAAATTCCTAGAACACTCCGCTACCGACGGCGGCGACGTGCACGTATTCCAGGAGCTTGCCGAGGTCGCCGCACGCTCGCACGGCCGGCTCATTGTGATCGGGATACTGCACCAGGCCTTCGACGAGTATGCCCATCGCATGTCACGCGAGGGGCGCGACGAGTGGTTGAAGGTTCATGGCCGATTTCTCGACATTTCGATCAGCCTTGCGGGCGAAGAGCAGATCGAACTCATTTCGCGCGCCATCGAATCTAAGGCGAAACCCTCACTACCGACTTCCGCTGCGCGCGTGGTCGCAAAGACCATGCGCGGTGCCCGCAACGGCCCCCTAGATCCCTTGGTGGATCGTCTAACCGCCTGTTGGCCTCTTCATCCCGTTGTCGCTGCATTGTTGGGGCCTATTTCTCGACGAAGGTTCGGGCAAAGCCAGCGGAGCATTTTCGGCTTCCTCACCTCGGCAGAGCCGTTCGGTTTCCAGGAATACCTCGGCACGACTCCGCACAATGGCCCGCTTTTTTCGCCGGAGCTGCTTTGGGACTATCTGCGCTCAAACCTTGAGCCGGCCATTCTCGCTTCACCGGATGGACACCGTTGGTCCACAGCCGTTGACGCCATTGAGCGGTGTGAGGCTCGTGGCGGAAGCCAGGATCACCTCCGCGTCCTCAAGGCCGTGGCGCTACTCGACCTCTTCAAGGACCGCTCTGGCCTGTTGCCCACGCCTGAGATTGCGGCCTCCGTTGCAGAGGTTGACCAGGCGACCTTCGATAGCCTTATCGAAGACCTCCTGAGTTGGTCGGTCATCGTGTTTCGGAAGCACGCCGACGCGTTCGCGATCTACGCCGGCAGTGACTTCGACATCGAACAAGCAGTCGAGCAAGCCCGTCAGGCCGGGGTCACCGTTGACTATCGCCAGTTGGCGCGTCAGGCCGCCTTGCAGCCGGTCTTGGCCAAGCGGCACTACGAGACGACGGGCGCGCTCAGATGGTTCGAAATCGATCTCGCCACCTTGCACGAAGCCGAAGAACGAGTGCGGGCGTACCGACCCGCGACCGGAGCAGCTGGCCTCTTTCTGTTGCTCGTCAGCGCCAATGGCGAATCCCAGGCCGAAGCACGGAAGACCATCAAAGCGGTTTCGGAATTGGCCGGAGAACGTTTGGTTGTTGTGGGCTGGACCCGAGACAGCTTCCGGCTTCGCGACATGGCGAGCGAGTTAACAGCGTTGGAGTATGTCCGGGCAAATCGCCCGGAACTCGAAGGCGACGCCATCGCTAGACGGGAAATCGACGCCAGGATTTCACGGCTCTCCGCAGATCTGGAAGATCGCTTGAGTGAGGCGATTGACGTTGTGGACTGGCGGTTGCCGACTGGGGCCAATCTGAGCACCCAGTCCAACCTGACAGGCCCGGCCGCGCTAAGCATCCTAGCATCGCGGCTGGCTGACTGGCGGTATCCAGAAACGCCGCACCTGAGAAACGAACTCGTCAATCGTACTCGGCCATCGTCCAACGCGACGGCAGCGACTCGAATGCTCTTGAAAGCGATGGTCGAAAGGACCGGCGAGCCTCGCCTAGCGATGCAGGGTTACCCTCCGGAAGCTGGCCTATTCGCCAGCCTGATCGAGGCCACCGACCTATACGTGGCCGATGCTGAAGGCACGTACCGCTTCAGAAGCCCTCGGGAGGGCGACGACCACCGCCTTGATGCCGTCTGGCGGGCTGGCGAAACTCTTCTCAAGGATTCTGCCGCCGGCTCCTCGCTCTCAGAACTCTTTGAACTTTGGCGTGCACCACCGTTTGGTGTGCGCGATGGCCTCCTCAGCATCCTCGCCGTGGCGTTCCTTTTGACCCGCGTCGAGCGGGCGGCGATCTACCTTGAAGGAGTCTTTCGACCCCAGTTGGACAGCTTCCTCATTGACCGGCTGCTCCAGGACCCTGATGCGATCCGGGTGCGACTCGTCGAGTTGTCTGACCTCGACGCAAATCTGATTTCGGAACTGGCGAGGCGGCTCACGACTGAGAAGGCCAGCGTTGCTCCGTCTGCACTTGATGTCGCGAGGGCTCTCGTCGCCGACGTTCGCGCGCTCCCCTTGTGGACGACGCGAACCGGGTCTCTTTCGAAGGCCGCTACCGCGCTACGAAACCTGGGCCAAAGCTCACACGATCCGAACCAACTTCTGTTCGAAGACCTCCCGCGGGCCATAGGTGACGAGGGGAGCAATCAGGGGGCGCTGTTAGCGAAGGCCGTTGATACGGCTCGACGAGAACTCAAGGACGCCTATCCAAAGATGCTGGCCGACCTGGCTGCCACCCTGATGAAGGAACTTCGCTTTAAGGGGGCCGCCACAGGCGACTATGGACCGTTGCACCGGCGCGCTGCCAATGTCCGTGGCCTCACAGGGAATTACCGGCTCGATGCGCTCGCCATCCGCCTGTCGACGTTTGAGGGCGACATGGAGGAGATCGAGGGCATCGCGAGCCTCGCGGCCAACAAGCCTTCACGAGATTGGGTGGACCGGGACGTTGACGCTGCCAGCATTGAACTCGCAGCTCTCGCTCAACAGTTCTTGCGCGCGGAAGGCTTTGGACACCTCAAAGGCCGGACCGACGAGCGGGTGACAATGGTGGTGTATATGAGCGACCCATCCTACCCGGAGCCGGTGACGTCAGAGATCGAGCTCAACCCAATTGAACGCCAGGGAGCCGACGACCTATGCCGTAAACTAGCCGCACTCCTGAAAAGCGAGGGCGTCGCATCGAATGTCGCGCTTGGAGCCGTTGCGAAGCTCGGACTGTCCTTGAACATGGAACAGGCAGACGAGAAGTCCGAAAGGGCTCGCGCCTAGATGATCGAAAAGCACGTCCTCGGCATCTCCGGCGGCCGCGATAGCGCGGCTCTCGCGGTCTACATGCGCCAGCACCATCCCGACCTGGAGATCGACTACTTCTTCACTGACACTGGCAAGGAGCTGCCCGAGGTCTACGAATTTCTCGGACGGTTGGAGGGGTTCCTAGGGAAGCAAATCCTCCGGCTCAACCCTGATCGTGACTTCGATTTCTGGCTCCGGGAATACAAAAATTTCCTGCCCTCGCCCCAGACGCGTTGGTGTACGCGCCAACTCAAGATCAAGCCCTTCGAGGATTGGGTACGGCCCTTCGTCAAAGCCGGGGAAATCGTGAACAGCTATGTCGCGATCCGAGCGGATGAGGACTACCGGGAAGGCTATGTGTCAGGCCAGGACAACCTGCGCATCCACCTTCCGTTCCGGGCAAGCGGGATCGACAAAGCGGGCGTCACTGAAATTCTGGAAGCCGCCGGCGTAGGCCTTCCGGACTACTATCGTTGGAGGTCGCGGAGCGGCTGCACGTTCTGCTTCTATCAACAGAAAATCGAGTGGGCGCGGCTCTTGGAGGAGCATCCCGAAGCCTTTGAAGAAGCGAGACGCTACGAGAAGAATGCCCTCGAACACGGCTCGCCGTTTTCTTGGAACCAGGGCGAGACGCTCGACGAACTCTCCAGGCCCGAACGGCTTGAGCAAATCCGCTCTGATCACGAAAGGCGCGTCGCGCGCCTTAGGGCGCGCCGGCCGGTGAACGCACTGTTCGATGATGCCCCTATCGACCTGGATGAGGTCTACGGCCAAGGGAAGATGTGCGTCACCTGCCACAAGTGAGGCAGCTTCAGATCACGTGCTCAAGATCGTAAGCGACCAGCACGGGACGCAGAATGTCATACGCATCCAGCCGGTTTTCGGCCAAGGTCGAGAATTCCGCTACGCGCCGAAGCTCCGAGGCGATGAGCTTGCGGGCCGCGCCAGATGTGTCGGCCGCGCCCTCTGGCAGCACCACGACGAAATCGTAAATGGTAGCGATGGTCTTGCCGGGCGAACGGCGAAGAATTCGTCCGCGACGCTGGATGAACTGCCGGGGGTCGCGGGAACTGGCCAAGATGTATGCAGTGCTACAGGCAGGCACATCGATGCCTTCGTCGAGGCACTTGATCGCCACTAGGCCGTCGATGATCCCGATCCGAAACGCCTGAAGGATGTTCTCTCGCTCTCGACGCCCCTCCCGAGCCGTGAACCGGGATACCCGCCAACCCAGGTCATCGAGTAGGCGGCTGACCACTTCGATTTGTCTGGACGGTAGCGCCTCGTCCGCATCGTCAACGTCATCCTCCTCGGCCCCTTCGTCACCGTAACTGACGCGTCCGTCGCCGCAGTAGTAGAGGGTGTGGTTCTCTGGGCGCTTGCCCGTCAGCGCGGCTTCCAGCGCGGGCAGCTTATTCACCGCAGAACCGACGATCCGAGACCGCTTCATTAGCAGGGCTGTGAGACCGATGCTTGGCTTGCCGGCTTCCAGGCCTTGATCGCGTGCGAACTGCCGGGCGATCTCGTCCGAAAGCGAGACGAATTCTTCGGCCTCAGTGACCGTAAGTTCGACCAGCCGAGGATAGTAGTTGTAGGGCGTCAGGACTTTGTCTTCGATCGCCTGCTTCAGCGTGTAGCTGAAAACGATGTCCCCGTAGTAGGCCTTCAGGCGGGCATTGCGCTCTTCATCAAGGTAGTGCTCGGGCGTGGCCGAGAGGCCGATCCGGTACCGGGCATTTTGAGGCAGGGCGGGAGCGAAAGACTCGGAACCGTGGTGGTGGCACTCGTCCCCAATCCATAGGAACTGCGCCGAAGGAATCCGAGCAATCGCGTCCTGGAACTCCGGCGTCTTGAGCGTGCGATTGACGACCACGATTGCTTCAAACGGGGTTGAGCCGGTTTGAACGTCCAGAATCTTGCGCTGGAGAGTGTCGTACCAGTTCGCCTTGGAGACGTAGCATTGAAGCGCACGGATATTGAACGTCTCGAGGATTTCGCACCATTGGTCGGCGAGGCTCTGGTACGGGGCCGCGATCACGACCGTCAGCCCCTTAATAGCGGCCGCCATTTGAACCATGGCGTAGACGGCAGTGATCGTCTTGCCCGCTCCGGTGGCGAGATCGAATATCCCGTGGAAATCGCCCTTCACCTGCCAGGCTGTAAGCGCCTCGCGTTGGTGGTCGCGAATTTCGAACGGGAAGCCATTGATCGTTTCCGGCACTTCGGGACCGCGCCGCCGACTTGTCGCGTCGGCCTCATCCTCGGCGTCTCGGATGCGTGCCGCGATATCGGCCTCGCGCTCGGGATCAGGTGGATGGTCCATACTGGCCGATGCTTCGAGTAGGCGATCCCGCAAAGCCGTCGGCATATCCAGAACTACCGTGCCTCGGCTCTTGTTCGCCCAGAGCCGTTCGAAGCTCGCGCGATGTGGTCCGTGGTACTCAGCAAGCTCCTCCCGCCACGCAGGAAAGACGTCGATGGACTCGTAATTCATCGTGGGAAGCAGGGCCGCCGCGCTCTCATTGGCGGACCCTGCGAACACGACGGCATCGCCGTCGGCGTCAGTGATGATGCCTACCTTGTCGTGGTACATTCCGCGGGCACGCAGAGCGACCCGGATTTCCAGCCGGCCTTGGCCGACGAGCCAGGCCAGCGCCTTGAATCGCTCTTGGAACAGTTCGTCGTCGGCCTCATCCAGTTGAGCCAAGAATTCGACACCCAGCCGGTCGGATACCTCCTTCTGCCGGAGCCCTTCTCTGACCGCTTCGATGTCCGATTGGTCTGAAAAGGCACCGACGATCAGGCGGATCTTGCCCCCGCCCTGAATGAACACCGAGAGAGCTTGCGCCGCGTGGCTGAGGGTCGATGCGGAAAAGAACCCAACGGCACGATCATAGCGCGCTGCGACGGATAAGGCCGGGAAGTAGAAATCCTGCAGGATGTTATCCTGGTCGGACTTGTAGACGCCCTTGAGCTGCAGTCTTCGGAGCATCAGAATTTGATCGCGGCCAAGTCCGGATCGGCCTGCGGCGGCGGCAGGTATTTTCGCTCTTTGAGCAGCGCCATCAATGCGCGGTCAGGGTATTCGCCACCGTTACGCCGCAGGAAATCTCCGATCAGCGCGAGGCCGCCGTTGGCGTACTCCTCGAAAATCACAGCGCAGCGTGATTCCTCACCCTCGCGCAGGACTTCGGTGTCCTGAGTCTCGGCAACCGCGATAGTCCAGAGCAGGTCTTCCGCTCCAGGGTCTCGCTCAAATTGTTGGTACGAGATGTCCTCGACACCTTTCGAGCGATCCAACGGGACACGACGCTGTTCCGAAAATCCGAGGAGCGCCGCGAAGCAGAGAAGTTCGCGGATGGTCGGGAAGAGCTTCCTATCAGACCCAGGGACGTTTTGAGCACAGAGGCGCTGCACCAGCTCTTCGTGGACGCGGCTTCGATTTATGTTGGGGGCGCGGTCAGCCATCAGTGGGTCACCCGGGCGAACGAACTACCGTCATACTCTTGGTCGAACAGCACGGTTTCCCGATCCTTGCCGTTGAACTGTCGTACTTCCGGAGTCCGGGAGCCGCGCGCATCCTTGTTATGGCGGACAAGGACATACTCTTCGCCAATGCGATCACGCAGTGCCTCAAGCACACCGCCGCCAGCCTGCGAATCCGAGACCATCAGCACGACCTGCCCCGCCAATTCGGGCACGTATTGAGCGGTTGCCCGCCGATACTCGCCGTCGAGCTGTCCAAAGGGCGAATCGAGGACGAGCGGAGCAACGGTCCCCCGGAGCAACCTGTAGTCTTCAGCGTTCTTACGCAACTTCGCGAATTCGACCAACGCTGCCGTGAAGGCAAGCCCCAGCAACTGGTTCTCACCGCTGGATTTCGGGAGTTGCGTGCCGGCGTCGTTGACGAGGCTGATGCTGTAGTCTTCGGTCATCTGAAGGCGCAGCGTCTTCTTGGTCGTCCGGTCCAGAATGGTCGTGATTGATTTTCGCAGGACCGCGCGCGCTGATTTTTCCTCTGCGACCAGTTCGTTTTCGAGGCGCCCTTTGAGGGTTTCGCAGAGCGAGTAACGCCCCATGAACACCTTCGAACCTGCGTCTTCTTCGGCCAGCTTGCGCAGATCGCGCTCGGCAGTGGCCTTGTCGGACTCGGCTGTCTGAATACGCCCGCCGAGATCACCAATGGCCGTGCGCTTCTTGTTGGCTTCAGCACGCAACTCGTTGCGTCGGGCCTCCCGCGTCGCGATCTCGTCGAGGTTGATGCCAGCCAACTTTTCCGAAATCTCGTGCAAATCGGCTTCGAGTCGGGAGATGTCTTGGCGAGCATCCGCTAGTCGTGAGTTGGCCGCCTCAAGGCGAGCGGGTGCTTTCGACCTCTCCTGCCGGAGTTGCGACAGCTGGGCGCGGACCTTCCCAACCCGACTGCGCATGGTCGCGTTTGCAGCTTTTTGAAGGAGGGCCTTAACCGCATCGTAGGCGGCGGTGCCGGCCTTCAGGTCGGCTCCGCAGACGCACTTCTCCATCTCCAACAGGTCAGTGACGAATTCCTCGTTATAGGGCGAGGGCAGCTTGCCCTTGGTGTCCTGTTGATTGAGGTGGTCCATCGCGAGTTCGGTTATCCGCGTCGAAACCAGATACCGGCCGTTGTCGCCGAGCCACCGCAGAAGCTCGTCCTGTGCCTGAGCGGCGCGTTGGCGCGCCCTCGTCAGTTCGGCAGTTGCTCGGTCGCGACTGGATTGCAGTTCGCGCGCAGCCGTCGAGTTCCGCAGCTTCGCGTCGATGTCCGCTATCTGCTGCTCAATTCGCTCAATGTCGCCCAGCAAGGCGTCCCGTGCCTCAATCGCCGCCGCGATTTGAGAGGTTTGGCTGTCGATGCTGGCGCTTAGGCTGTCCATGTTCGCTGATGCCCTCGTGGTTGGCATCTGCCTCCGGTAATATGTCGCGGTCTCGGACAGGTCGCTGATCGCAGTCTTGATCAGCGAACATCCAAGAATGTCCTGAACGGCATTCCGGATGCTGCTGCGGTTGTCCTCCCCCAAGAACACCTCAGCGTGCTCCCCATCGAACAGGAAGTGCCCCGCCATTTCCCTGGGGATGACCGTGCTGATGAACGCATCGGGATTTGGAAGAGTCTCATGGTGACCGCCATCGACCCGCATGATCGTGAAGGCGCGGTCGTCAGTGCCTCGCTTCGTATAGCGCCGAGCCCGATAGCGGTTGTCGTTGTGTTCGAAGAGCACCTCGACATAAGCGTGCGTTCGTCCGGCCGCGATGGCGTCATAGTTGACTAGGTCATCGCGCTTCTCGAACTTCGCGGTGGTCTCGGCGTAGAAGCACCAAAGGAGCGCATTTAGCAGCGTCGTTTTCCCGACGCCGTTTTCGGCATGAATCAGCGTGACGTTCTTGTCCGGCTTCTGGGAAAACTCGATTGCGTGTTCGCCAAAGAAGCAGCGGAAGTCTTTCAGGGTGATCTGCTCGATCCACATATCAAGCGCCTGCCTTCGTGGTAGCGCGCTCGATTATGTCCCGCAGGCGTCTCTTGCGTTCGGTGTCCTTGCCCTTGTTCTCGGCTGAGAACTCGCGCTGTAACTCGACGATCTGTTCGATGATCCGGTTCTGAGCCTGATCCTCGCTTGATTCCGCTTCGCTCATTCGTCCACCCCCTCCTTTTGTCCCACCGTAAGCCGAGGAACGCGGAGGAGTCCACGGCTCAACTTTCACCTGCATCCTTGGCAGTGCGTCCCGTCAGGCGGCAAACCACGCGCTCCGTGAGAAACTGGTCGAGGGCGGGGAGAAACCGTGATTGTGGCTTCCAGGCTCCTGACTCCCATCGGCCGAACGTGCCTTCCTCCACCCCCACGGCAGCCGCAGCGCTCTTGATGGACAGTCCGCGCCTCCGGCGCTGGGCGCGCAGCTTTTCGCCTAAGGATGCCGGCTCAGGCCAAGGTTCATATCCGAGGTATCGAACGACGGCCGGATAGAGGCGATCCTCGGGCTCGGTACGTCCGTTCTCCCAGTTCCCAAGAGTCTCAACAACGACACCCAGGAGCGGCGCCGCATCTATCCTACGCAGCCGGAGCTCGCGGCGCCGCCGCCGCAGCTGCGCAGCTAGTGAGGCCCCTTGCAGGTTCGGGTCCTCGGGCTTGGCGGCTCGCAAGCAGACCGGCACGCCCCCTTGGCAAATAGGCAACGCGATCACACGGGTTCATGGCGGCGACCAGCTGGACGCGGGCCGGATAGCGGATGTGGAAGTTGGCGCGGGCGACCATGACCTCGCCGGTCTCCAGCGGCTGGCGCAAGCTGTCGAGCGCTTGGACCCCGAACTCGGGCAGTTCGTCCAGGAAGAGGACGCCGTTGTGGGCCAGGCTGACCTCGCCCGGCTTGGCCTTGATGCCGCCGCCGGTCAGGGCGGCCATGCTGGCGCTGTGGTGCGGGCTGCGGAAGGGCCGGTCGCGGGTCAGGGTCCCCTTGGCGATCAGGCCAGCCACCGAATGGACCATGCTGGTTTCGAGCAGTTCGGCGGCGGTCAGCGGCGGCAACAGCCCCGGCAGCCGCTGGGCCAGCATCGACTTGCCCGAACCCGGCGGGCCGACGAAGCAGAGGTTGTGGCCCCCGGCGGCGGCGATCTCGAGCGCCCGCTTGGCCTGTTCCTGACCCTTCACATCCCGCAGGTCGGGTCCGCCGCTGGACTGGATCACGTCGCCCGGGCGCGGCGCGGCCATGATCTGCGTGCCCCGGAAGTGGTTGATAAGGCCGATCAGGGAGCGCGGCGCCAGGATCCGGGTCTCGCCCGCCCAGGCCGCCTCCGGCCCGCAGGCCTCGGGGCAGATCAGGCCCAGGCCCATGGCGCCCACGGCGATGGCGGCCGGCAGCGCTCCGGCCACCGGCGAGATCGTCCCGTCCATCGACAGCTCGCCCATCGCCGCCCACCCCTCCAGGGCGTCCTGCGGGATGACGCCCATGGCCGCCAGCAGCGCCAGGGCGATCGGCAGATCGTAGTGACTGCCCTCCTTGGGCAGATCGGCGGGAGCCAGATTGGCGATCAGCCGGCGCGACGGCATGGAGAGCCCAAGGCCCGCGAATGCGCCGCGCACCCGCTCGCGGCTCTCGCCCACCGCCTTGTCGCCGAGCCCCACAACGACGAACGCCGTAAGCCCGCCGGTCAGCTGGACTTCGACATCGACCCGCCGGGCCTCGACCCCCTCAAAGGCGACGGTGACGACCTTGGCGACCATGTTCCACCCCGCCCGTGCTTTAAGTCGTTGAAGTTATGCCACTTATCCACAACTGCAGCACGAGATCGGGCTCAAAGCAAGAACAAATATAGAACCAGTCGAGAAGTTGAGCGCAAACAGTCACCTAGCTGTCACAAGCTGAGATGGGGGAACACCGGTGTCAATCGGGGGTCAGGCGCGGAGGGCCTCGATACGGTCCCACATGGCCGCCGTCACGTCCGGGCCGCCGAACCGCTTCAGCTGCTGGGCTCCGGTCGGGGAGGTGACGTTGATCTCGGTGAGGTAGTCGCCGATCACGTCGATGCCCACGAACAGCAGGCCGCGCTTCTTCAGGTCCGGGCCGATGATGGCGCAGAGTTCGCGGTCCCGCGCCGTCAGCTCGACCGCCTCGGCCCGGCCGCCGCGCGCCAGGTTGGAACGCACCTGGCCGTCGGCGGGGACGCGGTTGATCGCCCCGACCGGCTCGCCGTCAACCAGCAGGATGCGCTTGTCGCCCTTGCTGACGGCCGGGATGAAGGCCTGGGCGATGACCTGCTCGCGGCCGATCAGGGCGTGAAGTTCGAGCAGGGCGTCGAGGTTGGGGTCGCCCTTCTTCAGCCGCACCACGCCCGAGCCGCCGCCGCCATAGAGGGGCTTCAGCACGATATCGCCGTGGCGGGCCTGGAAGTCGTGGATGGCGTCGACGTCGCTGGTGATCAGGGTCGGCGGCTGCACCCCCGGGAAGGTGGTGACGTAGAGCTTCTCGGGCGCGTTGCGCACCTCGGTCGGGTTGTTGACCACCAGGGTCCTGGGATGGACGGCGTCGAGGAAATGGGTGGCGGTGATGTAGGCCATGTCGAAGGGCGGATCCTGGCGCATCAGGACGACATCGATGTCGCTCCCGAGGTCGAGCAGGACCGGCTCGCCGGCGGTGACGTGGTTGCCCTTCTCGCGGCGGATGGTCACCGGAATGGCGCGGGCGATGACCCGGCCCTCCTCCAGGGAGAGCTTGTCGGGGGTGTAGACCCACAGCCTGTGGCCGCGCGCCTGGGCGTTTTCCATCATCAGGAAGGTGGTGTCGGTATCGATGTTGATCCCGTGGACCGGGTCCATCTGGACGGCGACGCGCAAGGTCATGGGAGCTCCCGACTTCTTTGTGCGGCATACTTGAGGGGTCCCGAGGCTTTTCGCCAGCCCCTCATCCCTGCGCGGGCCTTTAGTTCAGCTGCATCCGCACGCGTTCGCGGGCCGCCCGGGCCGAGACCGCCGCGCCGCCGTCGAGGATCGTCGCCCGGCCGAGCGCCTCCAGCGCCCCGGCCAGGGCGCCCTGGCCTTCGCGGGCCCGGGCGACGTCGAGCCAGGGGCGATGATCTCGCGGGTTGAGGAGGGCGCGGCGGAGGGCGCTGCGCTCGGCGGCCGGCCAGTCTGCCCGCTGCTGGGCGCGGGCGAAGATGTTGTTCTGCAACCGGATGAGGACGGCGCGGTCGCTGACCGGGGCCATCAGGGCCTCCAGCCGGCTGGCGACGTCGGGAGTAAGGCCGGCCCGCAGGGCCCGGCGCGACAGTTCGGAGGGGAGGACGATGCGGCCCTCGCTGAATGGGTCGAGGGCCATCGGCCCCTCGCGGGTCTCGATGCGCAGCAGGAAGTGGCCGGGGAAGTCGACGCCGTGCACCTGCAGCTTACAGCCGCGGGCGGCGTGGATGTAGACGACGCCCAGCATCACCGGCAGGCCCTTGCGGCGCTCAACCATATGGATCAGGTCGGCGTTGGCGGGACTGTCGTAGGTGATGACATCGCCCTCGAGACGCAGGTCGCCGGCCATGGCCTCGGCGATGGCCTCTTCGGGGCTTTCCTTGTCGAGGCGGGCGGCCAGCCGTTCGACGGCTTCTCGGCCCAGCTCCATGGCCGGCCCGGTGTCGCGATCGGGGTCCTCGTGCACGGCGCAGGCCAGGGCGGCGTCGAACAGGGGAAAGGCGTCGTCGGGCGCCTCGCCTGCCTGGGCCAACAGCTGTTCCGCGTCCTGCCGGGTCATGACCCTCTAATAGCCGCCTCAATAGCCATCTGGCCATGCGTCGGGAATGTGACGCGGCCATTTGCCCGGAGACAGGGCGATGAGGTCGAGCCGGACGGTAACGCCCTTCAGGGCCGGGCGGTTCGCCGCCAGCTGGGCGCCGGCCCGGCGCAGGCGTTCGCGCTGGTCGATGCGCACGGCTTCGAGGGCGGCCTCCGGCGTCGTGCGGCTCTTGACCTCGCAGACGGCCAGGATGCGGCCCTTGAGGGCGAGGAGGTCGATCTCGCCCTGCGGAGTCTTCAGGCGAAAGCCGAGGATGCGGTAGCCCTTCAGCATCAGCACCAGCGCCGCCCAGATCTCGGCCCGGCGGCCGGAGCGGCGGGCGGCCCCGCCCCGCCGGCTGCGGACCTCGTTCACCGCTGGTCCTTCAGGGCCAGGGCCTTGCGGTAGAGCTCGCGGCGATTGACGCCCAGGGCCTTGGCGACCTCGGAGGCGGCCTCGCCTGGCGGCAGGCGGGTCAGGGCCTCGGCCAGGGCGGCGTCGGCGTCGGCCTCGGTGGCGACCTCGTTCTCGCCGGGCCCGACGACGACGACGATCTCGCCCCTGGGGTCGTCGAGTTTGGGCTCGGCGGCCAGTTCGGTGAGGCGTCCGCGCACGCAGGTCTCGTGAAGCTTGGTCAGTTCGCGGCAGACGGCGGCGGGGCGGTCTCCCAGCACGGCGGCCATGTCGGTGAGGGAGGCGGAGAGGCGGGGGCCGCTCTCGAAGAAGATCAGGGTCGAGCGGACGCCTGCGACTTCGCTGAGGAAGGTCTTGCGGGCGGCGCTCTTGGGCGGCGCGAAACCGACGAACATGAAGCGGTCGGTCGGCAGCCCGGCCAGGGTCAGGGCCGCGAGCGGGGCCGAAGCTCCGGGAATCGGTACGACCGTGTGGCCGGCGGCGATGGCCTCGATGGCCAGGCGCGAGCCCGGGTCGCTGACCATCGGGGTGCCGGCGTCGCTGCACTGGGCGATGCGGGCCCCGTCCGCCAGCATCTCGAGGATCTTCGGCCCGGCCCGGGCGGCCGAGTGCTCGTCGTAGCGTTCCAGCTTCTTCTTCAGGCCGTAGGCGTTGAGCAGCTTGGCGGTGACGCGGGTGTCCTCGGCCAGAACCACGTCGCAGGCGGAAAGGACATCCAGCGCCCGCAGGGTGATGTCGCGCAGGTTTCCGATCGGCGTCGCCACCAGATAGAGGCCGGGCGCGAGCGGGGCCTGCGACAGGGCCGGCGGGGGCGGACGTTCGGCCAAGGGGGCTCCGGTGTTGGGCGCGGACCGCTTGCCGCGCGTTGAAGGGCAAGGGATAGAGACTCCTCTGGTCCGCGCAAGGAGCCCCGCCGTTGGGCAAGTTCATCTTCTGGCTATCGGCGATCCTGGTGCTGGCCCTGGCGGCGGTGTTCGCCTGGTGGTGGTTCGACGCGCGCTGGAGGCCGCAAACCGTGAAGAAGCATGAAGCCGAGATCGCCAGGATCCTCGAATCCAGCGGCTATGTCTCGCCGGGGCTGGGCGGGCCCAAGGCCTATATCATCGTCTTCCGCAGCTGCCCCGACTGCATCCGCTATGTGAACGAGGAGCTGCCCAAGCTGCAGGCGGCCGGGGTCGACACCCGCGTCATCGTCATCGCCCGGGCCGACGTCGGCGGCCAGCCCAAGTCGACGGCGGCCGAGCGCACGACGGTGGCCGAGCTGTGGATCAACCGCAGCTGGCCCCTGTGGGAGCAATGGAACAGCAGGCCGCCCGAGGCCTGGACGGCGGAGGGCCTGCACCCGGCCGACGGCGACATGGCCCGCAGCGCGGTGGTCGAGGTCGCCCGCAAGGCGGTGGCGGACCTGAAGCCGCTGCTGGCGGCCAACGGCATCGAGGTCGGCGAGAACGGGGTGAAGTATCCGACGGTCATCTGGTGGACCAGGGACGGGGCGATGAAGGCCCGCGCCTGCGAGGACCCGCGCACCTACCGCTTCGTCCGCAAGGATCTTGGGGCGAAGGACCGCGCGCCCTAGAGACTGGCGTTCGCCTCGGGCCCGCGCTAACCGGAGCATCGATGCCGTCCTCCGTCCGCACCGCCTATCGTGATCGCCTGAAGGCGGGCGACATCCAGCCGGACGCGGCCCAGGAACGCGCGGTCGAGGCCCTCAGCCGCCTTGAGGCCGACCTCGACCAGGCGGGCGAGCCCGGCTTTTCCCTGTTCGGCCGCAAGCCCAAGGCCCAGAAGGGTGTCTACCTTTGGGGTCCGGTCGGGCGCGGCAAGTCGATGCTGATGGACCTGTTCTTCGACAGCGCCTCGGTGTCGAGAAAGCGCCGCATCCACTTCCACGGCTTCATGGGCGAGGTGCACGGCCATATCGACGCCTGGCGCAAGGGCGACGCCGCCGCCCGCAAGGCCAGGTTCGGCCAGAGCAAGGGCGACGACCCCATCGTCCCGACCGCCGAACTGATCGCGGGCGAGGCCCGGCTGCTGTGCTTCGACGAGCTGCAGGTCACCGACATCGCCGACGCGATGATCCTGGGCCGATTGTTCGAGGCGCTGTTCGAGCGGGGGGTGACCCTGGTCGCCACCTCGAACCGGCCGCCGGACGATCTCTACAAGGACGGCCTCAACCGCCAGCTGTTCACGCCCTTCATCGACATGCTGAAGAGCCGCATGGACGTCGTCGCGGTCAAGGGGCCGACCGACTTCCGCCTCGACCGGCTGAAAAGCGCCCGCGTCTGGCTGAGCCCCCTCGATCCCGACAACGAACGGACCTTCGACCAGCTCTGGGCCGACATGCTGGACGGCCAACCGGAGACCGGCGCCGCACTGGACGTCCTGGGCCGCAAGGTTCATCTGCCAAGGGCCAGCGGCGGGCTGGTGAGGGCCAGTTTCGCCAGCCTGTGCGACACGGCGCTCGGCCCCAACGACTACCTGGCCATCGCCGGCCGCTTCCACACCCTGTTCCTGGAAGACGTGCCGCGCCTGACCCCGGCAAGGCGCTCGGCGGCGCGGCGGTTCAACACCCTGGTCGATGCGCTCTACGAGGCCAGGGTGCGGCTGGTGACCCTGGCCGAGGTGGCTCCCCGCGACCTCTACCCCGAGGGCGAAGGCGCCTTCGAGTTCGAGCGCACGGTCTCGCGGCTGGAAGAGATGCAGTCGGCCGACTGGCTCGAGCAGGACCGGGACTGAAGACTCCAAAAAAATAGCGGCGGATCAGGTCCCCCCCGATCCGCCGCCATTCCCCCCGCGCCTCGGGTCACCGCCCCCGCGATGACCCAAACCCGGTAAAGGAGGCTTCCATGCCACGAGCTTCGCGGCTGCGGCAGTGGAAATTTCCAGTCCTATTTCTGGGTCACCCCGGCGCGAGGATCAGCTGCCGCAGCGACAGGTCAGTCGCGAAACATTCTCAATCGCTGTCGCTCGCCTTGACGCCCGCGCCTTGGGGATTAAACGAACCTCCGTGTCCTTCGAGCACCCGCCACTTCCGGAATCCCCATGACTGAAGCCAATCGGGGCGTTCGCGAACGCCCGCAATCGCCGCACACAGATGTCTGGCGCTGGCACATCACCATGGTGACCTCGATCCTGCACCGGGTCACCGGCGTCGGGCTTTACGTGACCGCCCTGCTGGCGGCGGTCTGGGCCATCACCCTGGCGGCGGGCGACGAGGCCTATGCCGGCTACATGGGCTTCCTGGGCAGCCCGATCGGGCGTCTGGGTCTGTTCGTGGCCACCCTCTGCACCTTCTTCCACCTGGCCCATGGCATCCGCCACCTGGTCTGGGACGCGGGCAAGGGCTTCGACATCAAGACCTCCAACGCCAGCAGCATGGCCGAACTGGTCTTCGCCGTGGTCGCCAGTGTGGCGGTCTGGATCATCGCCGCCACCATGGGAGCCCTGGGATGAGCAAGTACCGCACCCCCCTCTCCCGCGCTCGCGGCATGGGCGCCGCTCACCACGGCGCCTCGCACTGGATTGCCGAACGGGTCAGCTCCATCGCCCTGGTCCCGCTGGTGCTTTGGGCCGTGTTCGCCGTCATCCATATCGCGCCGTTGTCGCGCGGCGAGGCCATCCTCTGGCTGACCAGCCCGCTCAACGCGGTGCTGATGGTGCTGACCTTCCTGGTCGGCTTCTGGCACATGCATTCGGGCCTGCGCGTGGTCATCGAGGACTACGTGGACACCATGGTTCCGCGCACTATCTCGCTGCTGGTGAACCTCTTCATCTGCGTCCTGGCCGGCGGCCTGGCCATCTTCTCCATCCTCAAGATCGCGTTCGGAGGGGCCCTCTGATGGCGACCACCTACAAGTTCATCGACCATACCTATGACGTCGTCGTGGTCGGGGCCGGCGGCTCGGGCCTGCGCGCCGCGCTGGGCTGCGCCGAAGCCGGCCTGAAGACCGCCTGCGTCACCAAGGTCTTCCCGACCCGGTCGCACACCGTGGCGGCCCAGGGCGGCATCTCCGCCAGCCTGGGCAACATGGGCGAGGATAACTGGCGCTGGCACATGTACGACACCGTCAAGGGGTCGGACTGGCTGGGCGACCAGGACGCCATCGAATATCTGACCCGCAACGCCCCGGCCGCCGTCTATGAGCTGGAGCACTGGGGTGTTCCGTTCAGCCGGACGGAAGAGGGCAAGATCTACCAGCGCGCCTTCGGCGGCATGACCAAGAACTACGGCGAGGCCCCGATCCAGCGGACCTGCGCCGCCGCCGACCGTACCGGGCATGCGATGCTGCACACCATGTACGGCCAGGCGCTGCGCAAGAACGTCGAGTTCTTCATCGAGTACTTCGCCCTCGACCTGATCATGGACGACGGCGTCTGCCGGGGCGTCACCGCCTGGAAGCTGGACGACGGCACCCTGCACCGCTTCCAGGCCCAGAAGGTGATCCTGGCCACCGGCGGCTATGGCCGCGCCTACTTCAGCGCCACCAGCGCCCACACCTGCACCGGTGACGGCGGGGCCATGGTGCTGCGCGCCGGCCTGCCGTTGCAGGACATGGAGTTCGTTCAGTTCCACCCGACCGGCATCTACGGGGCCGGCTGCCTGATCACCGAAGGCGCCCGCGGCGAGGGCGGTTACCTGACCAACAGCGAAGGCGAGCGCTTCATGGAGCGCTATGCGCCGACCGTGAAGGATCTCGCCCCGCGCGACATGGTCAGCCGGGCCATGACCATCGAGATCCGCGAAGGACGCGGGGTGGGTCCCAACAAGGACCACATCTTCCTGCACCTGGACCACCTGGACCCGGCCATCCTGGCCGAGCGCCTGCCCGGCATCAGCGAGACCGCCAAGGTCTTCGCCGGCGTCGATGTGACCAAGGCGCCGATCCCGGTGCTGCCGACCGTCCACTACAACATGGGCGGCATCCCGACGAACTATCACGGCGAGGTCCTGACCCTGAAGGACGGCCAGCCCGACACCCCGGTGCCGGGCCTGATGGCTGTGGGCGAAGCGGCCTGCGTGTCAGTGCACGGCGCCAACCGCCTGGGCAGCAACAGCCTGATCGACCTTGTGGTCTTCGGCCGCGCCGTCGGCCTGCGCTGCGCCGAGACCATGCAGGTCGGCGCCACCCAGCCGGAAATGAAGGACGCCTGGACCGACGGCCACCTGGCCCGTCTGGACCGCTTCCGCAACGCCAACGGCGGCACCCCGACGGCGGTGCTGCGCCTCGACATGCAGAAGGCCATGCAGGAGGACGCCGCCGTCTTCCGCACCGGCGAGACCCTGCAGTCGGGCGTCGACCGGATCGCCAAGGTCATCGCCCGGCGGGCCGACATCAAGACCACCGATCGCGGCATGATCTGGAACAGCGACCTGATGGAGACGCTGGAGTTCGACAACCTGGTCAGCCAGGCGGCGGTCACCGTCGGCGGCGCCCTGCTGCGTCCCGAAAGCCGCGGCGCCCACGCCCGCGAGGATTATCCGGACCGCAACGACACCGACTGGATGAAGCACACGCTCGCCTGGTTCGACGATGCGACCGGCCAGATCCACTACGACTTCCGGCCGGTGCACAGCTACACCCTGACCAACGAGATCGCCTACATCCCGCCGAAGGCCCGGGTCTACTAGGACCTCAAGAGCCAGCCCGCCCTTCGATTCAAACCTTTCAGGCACCCACCTAATGGTTCAGCTCACGCTCCCGAAGAACTCCCGCATCGGCAAGGGCCGGCATTTCGCCACCCCGGCCGGGGCCAAGCGGGTCAAGACCTTCAAGATCTACCGCTACGATCCGGACGGTCTGGAGAACCCGCGCTGGGACACCTATGACGTCGACGTCGACGCCTGCGGCCCGATGCTTCTCGACGTGCTGATCCACATCAAGAACAACATCGACCCGACCCTGACCTTCCGCCGCTCCTGCCGCGAAGGCGTCTGCGGGTCCTGCTCGATGAACATCGGCGGCCGCAACACGCTGGCCTGCACCCACGGCTGGGAAGAGGTCCCCGGGGCCCAGATCACCATCAGCCCGCTGCCGGGCATGCCGGTGGTCAAGGACCTGGTCCCCGACCTGACCATGTTCTATGCCCAGTACGCCTCCATCGAGCCCTGGCTGCACACCGAGACGCCCGAGCCGCAGAAGGAATGGCGCCAGGCCCCCGAGGACCGCGAGAAGCTGGACGGCCTCTACGAGTGCATCCTCTGCGCCTGCTGCACGACCAGCTGCCCCAGCTACTGGTGGAACGGCGAGCGGTACCTGGGCCCGGCCACCCTGCTGCATGCCTACCGCTGGCTGATCGACAGCCGCGACGAGGCCACCGGCGAGCGCCTGGACGCCCTGGAAGACCCCTTCAAGCTCTATCGCTGCCACACCATCATGAACTGTGCGCAGGTCTGTCCGAAGGGTCTGAACCCGGCCAAGGCCATCGCCGAGATCAAGAAGATGCTGGCCGAGCGGGTGGTCTGATCCAGCCGGACGGCGCCCGGCGCCGTTGGTCCATCGCCGCCCTCCTGTGGGGGGTGGCGGAGGCGACCCTGTTCTTCATCGTTCCCGACTTGCTGATCAGTTGGGTGGCCATGAACCGTGGCCTCAAGGCCGGAGCCTGGGCCAGCCTGTTCGCGGCCTTGGGGGCCGTGGTCGGCGGGGCGGCGATCTTCCTGTGGAGCGCCAACGATCCTGCGACCGTCCATCGCGCCGTGGCCGCCGTGCCGGCCATCTCCGACCAGATGATCGCCGACGCACAGGCCGACATCGACCAGAGCGGCTGGTTCATCGCCGCCATGAAAGGTCCCCTGACCAGCACGCCCTACAAGGTCTATGCCCTGCTCGCCCCGAAGAGCGGCGCCCCGTTGGCCGCCTTCGCCCCGGCCGCCCTGCCGGTCCGGTTGCCCCGGTTCCTGCTGGTGGCGGGATGCTTCGCCCTTGTCGGCCATCTGCTGCGCGAACGGGTGGATCGAAGAATCCTGTTGTCTGCCTTCACGTCAGGCTGGCTGCTGTTCTATCTGTGGTTCTGGCTGGTCCATCCGGGCTAAGCTAAAGCCGCTTGCACAAAGGTGACGCAGGCGTCATTTTCCGCCCGCATTTCCCAAGGAGGGCCGATTGGCCGATCTGGACTCACGCGTCGTCATCATCGGGGCCGGCCATGCCGGCGGCTCGGCGGCGGCGTTCCTGCGTCAGTACGGCCATACCGGCCCCATCGTGCTGGTCGGCGACGAGCCGCTGGTGCCCTACCAGCGCCCACCGCTGAGCAAGGCCTGGCTGAAGGGCGAGGCCGACGCCGAGTCCCTGAGCCTGAAGCCCGCCGAATGGTACGAGGAAAACGACTGCCGCCTGATCCTCGGCGCCACAGCGACCGCGCTCAATCGCGGCGCCAAACAGGTCACCCTCAGCAACGGCGCCACCCTCGACTACGACTACCTGGTGCTGGCCACCGGCGCGCGGGCGCGGATGCTGCCCATCCCTGGCGCGGATCTGGACGGCGTCATGGCCTTGCGCACGGCGGCGGACGCCGAGGCCCTCAAGGCGGCGCTCGGCCCCGGCAAGCGGCTGGCCATCGTCGGCGGAGGCTATGTCGGGCTGGAGGTGGCGGCGTCCGCGCGAGCGTTGGGCGCCGAAGCGGTGATCCTCGAGCGCGAGCCCCGGGTGCTGGCCCGGGTGGCCTGCGAGGCCCTTTCGACCTTCTTCACCGACTATCATGAGGCCCGGGGCGTCAGTTTCGAGCTGTCGGCCGGGGTTGAGGCCTTCGAAGGCGCGGGCGGTCACGTCACGGGCGTCAAACTGTCCGACGGCCGCGTCCTGCCCTGCGATGCCGTCATCGTCGGCATCGGGGCCATCCCCAACGACGAGATCGCCAAGGCCGCGGGCCTCGAATGCATCAATGGCGTGGTGGTTGACCTGGAAGCAAGGACGGCGGATCCGGCCGTCTTCGCCATCGGCGACCTGACCCACCGGCCGCTGCCGGCCTATGACCGCATGTTCCGTCTGGAGAGCGTGCCCAACGCCCTGGAACAGGCCAAGCAGGTCGCCTGCGCCATCGTCGGCCGTCCCGGCCCGACGCCGGAGGTCCCGTGGTTCTGGTCGGACCAGTATGATCTGAAGCTGCAGATCGCGGGCATCTCCTTCGACGCCGACCGCGTGCTGCTGCGCGGCGATCCGTCGACGGCCAGGTTCGCCGTCTTCCATCTGCAGGGCGACATCGTGCGGGCCGTCGAGGCGGTCAACGCCCCGCCCGAGTTCATGATGAGTCGCAAACTGATTGAAAACCGCACGCGAGTGAACATTGATAAGCTTGCGGACGCGTCGATTTCCATGAAAGAGGTCGCAGCTTAAGAGCGCGCCAAAGAAGAAGGTCCAAGGGGAGCGTATGGCCAAGGTTACCTACGTCGAGCACGACGGCACCGAACACACCATCGAGGTGAAGAACGGCATGTCCGTCATGGAGGGGGCGATCAAGAACAACGTCCCCGGCATCGACGCCGACTGCGGCGGGGCCTGCGCCTGCGCCACCTGCCACGTCTATGTCGACGCCGCCTGGGCCGGCAAGACCGGCGAGAAGTCGGCCATGGAAGAGTCGATGCTCGACTTCGCCGAGAACGTCGAGGACAACAGCCGCCTCTCCTGCCAGATCAAGGTCAGCGACGAGCTGGACGGCCTGGTCGTCCGGATGCCGGAAAGCCAGCACTAAGGTTTGACAGGGCCCACGACGCCGGCGGGTACGCTTCCAGCGCCGTGAGCCCCATCCCCCCGCGGCTGCGAGGGACCCGGTCTTCCGCAGCTGGATGCGCCAGGCGCATCCAGCCACCGGGTCTCGGATCAATCCGCGCGCGGATTGATCGGCGGTCTCTATCGGATGTCTTCGGCCATCAGGTCGATCTTGTAGAAGCCGCCATCCTGCAGGGCGTTCACCACGCCCATGAACTGCTCGTACTTCACCTCCGCGTCGGCCCGGACGACGATCCGCTGCGCCTGCGGCAGGCCGGCGATGCCGTTGTTGCGCATCGATACCGGCAGGGCCGACGGCAGCGCCGCCAGGCTGGTCGGGGTGTCGCCGATGTAGACCGCCCCGCTCTTCTGCAGCGAGACGATGGTCAGCTTCGGCGGCTGGGCCTTCTGCGGCGGATTGGCCACCGGCAGATCGACCGCGATCGACACCGTCGCCATCGGGGCGGCGACCATGAAGATAATCAGCAGCACCAGCATGATGTCGACAAACGGCGTGACGTTGATGTCGGCGTTCTGGTCGATCGAGAACCGGCCTGAACCGGCTCCGGCGAGTTTGGCGGCCATAAGCTCTTCCTCCCATCGATATGAGATTAAGAGCGTAATATTTTATAGTTGTAAATAGGCTTTAGAGCCCCAGCTCCCGCTGGCCGGTTTCGATCTGCGCCGCCTCGGGCAGATGGCAGGTGAACACCGCCCCGGCCCCGGGTTCGCTTTCCAGGGCCACCCAGCCTCCGTGCAGCTCGACCAGCGACTTGACCAGCGCCAGGCCAAGGCCCGGCCCGCCACGGTCCCGCCCGACGAAGCGGTCGAAGATGTGGGCCTGGACGTGGAAGGGGATGCCCCGGCCGGTGTCGGCGACGCTGATCCGCACCTCGCCCAGCGCCCGGCGGGCGGTCAGGGTAACCTTGCCCTGCGGCGGGGTCTGGCGGACGCCGTTTTCCACGAGATGGTCAAGGACCTGGGCGAAGCGTTTGGGATCGCCCCGGATCAGGCCGACCTCGTCCTCGCAGTCGACGATCAGCTCGATCTGGCCGGACTCGGCATGGCGGCTCCAGCGCTCGGCGGTTTCGTTCAGTAGTTCGCAGACCCGAACGTCGGCGACTTCCAGGGCGATCTCGCCCGAGTCGATGGCGGCGATGTCGAGGACGTCGTCGATGGAGCGGCCCAGCTGGGCCCCCGCGGTGCGCACGGCGGCCAGATGGCCCCTCGCCCGCTCGGGTAGGGCGTCACCCATGCGCTCGAGCAGCTCGCTGTAGCCGATGATCGTCGTCAACGGGGTGCGCAGTTCGTAGGAGACGTTGCCGACGAACTCGCGCTTCAGCCGCTCGGCCTCGGCCAGGGCATTCTCGCGGTCGGCCAGGGCGCTTTCCAGCCGGCGGGTGTCGGTAACGTCGGCGAAGGCGATCAGGGTGGCGCCGTCGGGCAGCGGCCGCGACTGCCAGGCGACGATGCGGCTGTCGCTGGTGCGGGCCTCGCCCGAGGCCGGGGCCCGGGCCTTGGGATCAGGGTCGGCGATGCGGCCCTTGAGCTCGGACCAGAAGACCGCGTCATGCAGGCGCGGCAGGCAGCGCTCGACGACGCCCTCGAAATCCATCGCCCCCTCGAGGTCGGCGGCCGGGATATTCCAGAACTGGGCGAAGGCGTCGTTGTGCAGCCGCATCAGGCCGTCGGAGCCGAACACGGCGACGGCGTCGTTGAGCTTGTCGAGCGTCGCCTGCTGCACCTGGATGAAGGCGTTGTATCGGGACTTGAGTTTCAGCTCGTCGGTGATGTCGCTGAACAGCAGCAGCACCCCGCCCAGCGGGTGGGGCTGGTGCACGACCCGCAGGGTGCGGCCGTCGGGCAGGCTCCAGAGGTCGTCGGGCTGGGCTTTCAGCGACTCGTAGCGGGCCAGTTCATTGGCCTTCCAGCCGGCGTAGTCGACCGTCTCGGGCAGGCGGCGGCGCTGGCGCAACCGGTCGAGGATCTCGCCGTGCGTGGGCGTCTCGGCCAGCCAGGCCGGCTCCAGGCTCCACAGCTGGGCAAAGGCGGTGTTGTGGAAGGCCAGGCGGCGGTCGCGGGTGAAGATGGCGACCGCCTCGGCGATATGGTTCAGCGTCTCGTCGTGGGCGGCGACGTGACGTTTCAGCGCCTCGCGGACGTCCTCGGCCTCGGTCAGGTCGCGGGCCGACATGGCGACATCGCCGCCTTCCAGAGGGGCGGCCCGCACCTTCAGGGCCCGGCGACGGCCTCCCAGGGTGATGCGTTTGACGGTCTCGCGGCGCTCGCCGCTCTCGGCCGCCTCGCGGGCCAGGGCGTCGGCCTCCGGATCGAGGGTCAGCTTGCGGGCGACGGCGTCGGCCAGGCCCTCGGCCCCGACGGCCTCGAGCCACAGCTTGTTGGCCCATTGCACCGACCCGTCGGCGGCGGCGATCCAGGCCGGGTCGCCCTGACCATCGAGGAAGGACGCCAGGCGAGCGGCGGTCGGCAGGGCGGCCTCACCGGCGGCGAGCGCGGTCAGCCGCAGCCAGGCCTGGGCCCCGGCGGCGCGCCCCTCGACCGAGACGGCCCCGAACGGCCCCCGGGCCTCGAAGGCGCAGGCCTCGCCCTTTTCAGTCAGGGCGCGCAGGCGGCGGGCATGATCGGCGTCGGCGCCGATCATCGCCTCCATCAAGCCTTGCGGATCATCGTCCTCGAGGTCGAACGCGGCGGCGCAGGCAGCCAGGGCCTCTTCGCCGGAGGCCAATCGGGCCACACCCTCGTCGACGACCACCAGGGCGCAGTCGAAGGCTTCAGCGGACGCCCGCGCGGCCTGGGCCCCGGCCGTCAGCTGTTCGATCCGGGTCTCGAGGGATCTGGCGCGTGCGTCACCGGCCCTGCGTTGGGCCACCGCCCACAGGGTCGCGCAGATCGCCAGACTGACCGAACCGGTCGCCGCCGCGAGGATCAGGTCGGATGGACCCAAAGCGAAATAGCCCCTCGAATCACTGTTGAGCCTACGTCAGTACCCTGCTTCGGGCGAACAGGCCGCTGGCGAATGGGCGCAGGGCCAGCCATATCACTTCAATGACCGACTGGACCAACGCCTCCGCCCCCTCGTTGGACGATTTCGCCCTGCTGGCGCAGACCGCGTTCGACGGCCTGCCGGAACCGTTCCGGGGTCTGGCGAAGGAAGCGATCGTCCGCATCGACGACTATGCGGACGACGAAACGCTTGAAGCGCTGGGCATCGAGGACGCCTTCGAGCTGACCGGCCTCTACCACGGCGTCGACCTCACCGAGCGCTCGGTGTTCGACCCCAGCCCCTTGCCGCCCCGCATCTTCCTCTACCGCCGGCCGATCCTCGACGAATGGGCCGAGCGCGGCGATGTCACCCTTGGCGAGCTGATCACCCATGTGCTGGTGCATGAGATCGGCCACCATTTCGGGCTCAGCGATGACGACATGCACCGGGTTGAGGACGAGGATTGAGTCCGGCAGTCGCCCTCTTCGCAATCGTGGCCATCGGCCCGGCCGCCTTGGCGACCGCGATCTTCGGTCTGCTGCCTACTGCCGTTCGACTGCGCGAGAACACGTTGATTAGGTCTGGCAAGCTTCATTCCCGAAAGCCAGAGCCATTCAAGGTCGAGTGGTCCTTCAGGGATTACCAAGGGCCCGACTACACAGACATCTTCACGCCGAGCCAGACTTTCTCGGATGACCCGGCTCTTCGCTTCCTGCTGGGTCTGGCGAATTGGATTCCACCCTTGATGTATGTCGCATTCACCGGCTTGGCCTGTTTGGGCGCTATCGCCTTGATCAAACCGTGAACGAATCGGCTAGAATCGCTGCATGAGCCAGCTGTTCGACATCCCCGCCCTGACCGACGGCGTCCCCGAGGCCCGGGTGATGCGCGGCGAGAACTACTTCGGCCACGGCTGGGTGGAGCTGGTCGACTATGGCCCCGGCGGGGTTCTGGCCCATGTCATGGGCGAGCGCGGCATCGCCTATGTGGTCGAGATGAAGAAGGCCGACGGCCGGGATGCGGTGTGTAGTTGTCCGGACTTCGAGGACTCGAAGCTGATCTGCAAACACGTGGTGGCGACGGCGCTGAAGGCCAATTCGGTCGATGACACCGACCTCAAGGACGCAGCCCAGCGCATCCCCCGCCTGCGCGACATGCTGGACATGGAAGGCCGCGACGACGCCGACGACCTGGCCCTGCGGGCGCGTCGCGATCCGGCGCTGTTGAAAGAGCTTGAGGGTTAGGCGTTTTTCCCACCGCGCTCTCCACCCTGCTACCGTCATCCTAGGGCTTGTCCCTAGGATCCCGGGTTCAGCTGCGACAAGCCCATGCCTTGGAGGCGCGGCCGCGCCTCCACCCCACCGCGAGAGATAGCGGACAGCGGGATCCTGGGCACAAGGCCCAGGATGACGGTAGCGCGGGGGTGGGGACGGCCCCCCCCAACCATCAGGCCGGACGCTAAACGTTCACCGGCTGGCCGAAGCGCTCGCCCAGGTAGACCCGCCGCACTTCCGGATCGTCGATGATCTCCTTCGGAGAGCCTTCGAACAGCACCTCGCCGGCGTGGATGATCGAGGCGCGGTCGATGATGTCGAGCGTCTCACGGACGTTGTGGTCGGTGATCAGGATGCCGATGCCCCGACCTTTGAGGTAGCCGATGACCTCGCGGATGTCGGCAATGGCCAGGGGGTCGATGCCGGCGAAGGGCTCGTCGAGCAGCATGAAGGCCGGCTCGGAGGCCAGGGCCCGGGCGATTTCGACCCGGCGGCGCTCACCGCCCGACAGCGAAATGGCCGGCGCCGCGCGCAGGTGTTCGATGCGCAGCTCTTCCAGCAGTTCTGTGGTGGTTTTGCGGGCCTGGTCTCGGTCCGGGATGCGCATTTCGACCACGGCCATGACGTTCTGCTCGACCGTCAGCCCCCGGAAGATGCTGGCTTCCTGCGGCAGGTAGCCGACGCCGAGGCGGGCGCGCTGGTACATCGGCAGGGCGGTGATGTCGGCCCCGTCCAGCAGGATGCGGCCGTGGTCGACCGGGATCAGACCAGTGACCATGTAGAAGCAGGTGGTCTTGCCCGCGCCGTTGGGACCCAGCAGGCCGGCGACCTCGCCGCGTTCCAGGCGCAGGGAGACGTTCTTGACGACCTGGCGATCACCGAAGCGCTTGCCGAGGTTCTCGATGACGAGCCCGGCGCCGCCGCCCTTCACCTTGTCCTGCGAGACGTCCTTCATGGCCTATTGCGACTTGCCACTCGGGAAGAGGACGGCGCGGACGCGGTTCTTGCTGCCGCGGCCCTTGGTCCCGGCGAACAGCTGCGACTGGCCGGTCTTCAGGTTGATGATCACCCGCTCGGCGCGGGCGACGTTCTCGCCCTGGATGACGATGACATCGCCGGTCAGGACGATCGTTTCGTCACGGGCGGTGTAGACAGCATGCCGGGCGCGGATGCGGCGGTCGGGCTGGACGTAGAAGACGTCGCCCTCGGCGACCAGCTTCTCGGTCTCGCCGCAGCCGTCGCCGCGTTTGGCCCCGTAGACGTTCACCGTCTGGGCGCGCAGGCGGGTCTTGGCCTGCATGGCCTCGACATCACCCTTCCAGACCGAGCGGCACTCTTCGGTGAAGGTCTCGGTCTGGTCGGCCGCGATATCGAGCGGGGCGTTGGAACGGGGCGCGATCTGGGCAAAGGCGGCGCCCGCCATCGCCAGCGTCGCTGCCAGGGCGCTCGCCGCCGCCATCACATGAACCTTGCGCATGGTCTGCCTTATTTCTCGATTCGGGCCCGGACCCGGCCCTTCATGATGACGCGTCCGGTCTCCCGGTCCACCTCATAGGCGTTTGACTGAACCTGACCAAGCGGGCCGTCGCCGGAAATGCCCTGCTGGCCGCTGATCTTGCCTGTCCGGGTGTCGATTATGCTGTCGTTCGTGGCGATACGTTGACCCTTGCCGTTATCGATGCGGACATCGCCGCTCAGACGCAGGATGCGGGTCTTCTCGTCATAGATACCCTGCTTGGCCGTCATCCGGGCCGGGGCGCCGGTCTCGCCGCCCAGGTTGAGGATCGGGTCGGTCAGGATGACTTCCTGCATAAGCGTATCGCTGCGCCGGGCCGAGCCGGCCCCGATCAGGAAGCTGCGGCCGTCGGCCATGCGGCCCATGAAGCGGGCGCCGACCAGCTTGATCTCGGTCTGGGTGACCTTGGGCAACTGATTGGGCGCCTGGATGGAGCTCCAGGTAAAATAGCCCGCCAGGGCGATGACCAGGGCCCCCATCAACGCCGGCAGGAACCAGCGCAGCACGCGGATGATGGCCGAGCGGCGGCGCCAGGCATCCATGCGGCTGTGGGGGATGGTGGCGGCTGCGGCGGTCATCGGGTTCCTAGATAGGGACGATTCAGCTGTGAGCGAAGATGTCGATGTCTTCCCAGCCGGCCAGATCAAGCGTGCAGCGGGCCGGCAGGAAGTCGAAACAGGCCTGGGCCAGCGCCGTGCGGCCTTCCCGGGCCAGCATCATCTCCAGCTTGGCTTTGGCGGCGTGCAGATAAAGAACATCGCTGGCGGCATAGGCCAGCTGTTCCGGCGTCAGGGCCGCGGCGCCCCAGTCGCTCGACTGCTGGGCCTTGGAGAGATCGACCCCGACCGTCTCCTTGACCACGTCCTTGAGGCCATGGCGGTCGGTGTAGGTGCGCGCCAGCTTGCTGGCGATCTTGGTGCACCAGACCGGGGTGGTGATGACCCCCAGGTGCAGTTCGAACATGGCGATGTCGAAGCGGCCGAAGTGGAAGATCTTGGTCACCGCCGGATCGGTCAGCAGGGCCTTGAGGTTGGGCGCGTCGTAAGTCTCGCGGTTCAGCTGGACCATATGGGCGTCGCCGTCGCCAGCGCTGATCTGCACCAGGCAGAGGGGATCGCGCCGGAAGCGCAGGCCCAGGGTCTCGGAATCGACGGCGACGGAGGTGGCGCCCGCGAACAGGCCGGCGGGCAGGTCGCCGATGTGAAGATGATTGGCCAAAGTGTCTCTCTCTATCCGGGCGTCATACCATAAAGGCTGAGGCCTGCGAGACTAAGAGAGAAGGGGTGGTGCCCAGGAGAGGACTCGAACCTCCACGACCGTTAAGTCACTGGCACCTGAAGCCAGCGCGTCTACCAATTCCGCCACCTGGGCTCGCTAGGCATCCTTGTGGGATGGCCGCGAAGGCGCGCTCATTACGGCAGGCTTTCGGCGGGGTCAATGCCGAGATTGCGATTATCTTCAGGCTCGTCTAAGCCCGCCGCAGTGGGGGCCGTGACCAGCCGAAGTGGACACCGGTTCGGCGTCCGGGCGCGGCCCAACTTTAAATAGCCAGCATGACCGGCTTTGCCGGCCATGCTTTGGGGATACTCAGCGCCATGCAAGGTCTGGTCACGGTTTTCGGCGGCACCGGTTTCATCGGCCGGCAGGTGGTTCGCGCCCTGGCCAAAAAGGGCCTGCGGGTGCGGGCGGCGGCGCGCCAGCCGGGTCGCGGCTATCGCCTGCGCATGCTGGGCGACGTCGGCCAGATCGAGGTGGTCCAGGCCAACATCCGTGACGGCGCCTCCATCGCCCGGGCCGTCGAGGGCGCTGAAGCTGTGATCAACCTGGTCGGCATCCTGCGCGAGAGCGGCCGCCAGCGCTTCCTGGCCGTCCACGGCATGGGCGCCCGCAATGTCGCCGAGGCGGCGAAGGCCGCCGGAGCCAGGCGCTTCGTGCAGATGTCGGCCATCGGCGCCGATGCCGACAGCGCGTCGAAGTACGCCCGCACCAAGGCCGAGGGTGAAGCGGCCGTGCGCGAGGTCTTCCCGGACGCCGTCATTGTCCGCCCGTCGATCGTCTTCGGCCCCGAGGACGACTTCTTCAACCGCTTCGGCCAGATGGCCGCGCTCAGCCCGGCCCTGCCGCTGATCGGCGGCGGGCACACCAAATTCCAGCCCATCTACGTCGGCGACCTGGCCGCCGCCATCGCCCAGGCCGCGGTCAGCGAGGCCTTCGCCGGCCAGACGGTCGAGCTCGGCGGTCCGACGGTCTACGACTTCAAGCAACTTATGGCCTTCGTCTGCACCGAGACCGGCCGCAAGCGCGTCCTCGTCCCGCTGCCCTTCCCGATCGCCGGCCTGATGGGCTTGGCGGGCGATGTGGCGGGCATGGTCATCGCCCCGCCGATCACCTCGGACCAGGTCGAACTCTTGCGCACCGACAATGTGGCGACCGGCGAAGGCCTCGCTGCCTTCGGCATCACGCCCAAGTCCATCGAGGCGGTCGTCCCGGCCTACCTCTACCGCTACCGCAAGGGCGGCCAGTACGCCGAGACGCCCGAAGGCGCCTACTAGGTCCACTCTGCGAGCACCGACGGATCGCCTTCCGTCCCCGGACCCAGGGCCAGGGCCCGGTCCGGCGCCAGACGCCTGAGCGCCCAGACGGCCGCCCCGCGGACCACCGGGCTGGCGTCGGTGAGCAGCCCTTCGACCACGGCGACCAGGGCCGCATCGCCGCTGTTCCCGGCCGCGTAGAGCACGTTGCGCACCAGCCGGTCGCGGCCTATCCGCGTCACCGCGCTCTTGCGGAACAGCCGCCGGAAACCCCGCTCGTCCAGGCCCGCCAGCATCGCCAGCGAGGGCTCCTCCAGCTCGGGCCGGGCCTTCAGCCCCATCTCCCGGGCCTCGAGCGCGAACTTGTTCCACGGGCAGACCGCCAGGCAGTCGTCGCAGCCGTAGATCCGGTTGCCCAGCGCCGGCCGCAGCGCCGGATCGATCGGCCCTTCATGCTCGATGGTCAGGTAGGAGATGCAGCGCCGGGCATCGAGCTGGTAGGGCGCGGGGAACGCGTTTGTCGGGCAGATATCGAGACAGGCCCGGCAGGTCCCGCAGGCATCCTCGCCCGGCGCATCGAGCGGCAGGTCGATGCTGGTCAGCACCGAGCCCAGAAACAGCCAGCTGCCCAGGTCCCGCGACACCAGGTTGGTGTGCTTGCCCTGCCAGCCCAGCCCCGCCCGTTCCGCCAGCGGCTTTTCCATCAAGGGCGCGGTGTCGACGAACACCTTCACCTCGCCGCCGAACCTGGCCTTGATCCAGCCGCCGAGGTTCTTCAGCCGCCCCTTGATCAGGCCGTGATAGTCGTCGCCCCGCGCATAGGCGCTGATCAGCCCGTTCGACCGCCGCGCCAGCCCCTCCAGCGGATCGCTGTCAGGCCCATAGGTCATGCCGACAACGACGGCGCTCCTCGCCTCCGGCCACATGCCGGTCGGATGGGCCCGACGTTCCAGCGTCTCTTCCATCCAGGCCATGTCGCCATGGCGCCCGGCCTCGACGAACCGGGCCAGCCGGGCGCCGGCCGGCCAGGCGTCGGCCGCCGAAGCGAACCCGCAAACGTCGAAGCCCAGGGCCCGCGCCCGTTTGCGGATGTCGTCCGGGGTCATTGCGTCTTGAAGAGATTGGTCCGCTTGCGATAGAGCGCCGTCCGCTGATCGACCAGAGGCTCGATCCCCGCGAAGCCCGTGCCGTCGGCGTCAAGCTCGGGATCGCCCGCCGCCAGCTTGTCGGCCATCACGCCCAGCAGGTCGGCGATGGCCAACTCGACGCGTCCGCTTTCCTCGAAGCTGTCCAGGGCCGTGTTGAAGGCATTCTTGAAGGCGCCGGCCGGCAGGGTGGTGGCGTACTCCGCCTTGATCTTCTGGGCGTTGGGCCAGATTTTCCGGGCCTCGGCGCGGCCGATGGCCACCTGGGCCTGCATGGCCTTGCCGGTGGCGACCGGGTCGGGGGTCTCGCCGTTGGCCAGGGCCTCCATGTACTGCAGGGCGAGGATGCAGGCCTCATTGGCCGCCTTCGCCGCCTTCGACAGGCCGACCTGGGGATGATCGGGCCGGTTGGCCATGACGATGGAGATATCGAGCATGGCGTTTTCGTTCTGCAGCGCCAGGCGGGTGCCGGCCACGGTCTGGCGAGCGACCGCCAACTTGGCCTCGACATCCCCAGACGCCGCCTTGAGCAGCTGAGGCCGCAGGCGGTTCAGCAAGGTGTCGGACGCGTCGATGACCCCCTTGGTGATGCGTGGAAGGGTCTTGAAGCCCTCGATCTGGCGCTGGGCGGCCGCACCCAGGGTGCCATAGCGGCGCTCCAGCTCGGCGGGCAAAGGCGGCAAGGCGGCCAGGGCCGTGCGCTGGCGGGCGATCTCGGCATCGGCCTTGGCCAGCCACGCGGTCATCCAGGCCCGGCCTTCGTCGCCGGTTCGGCCCTCCTCCACCACCTGGCCGACGATGTCGATCATTTCGAAGGTGAAGTTGTTGCTTTCGCTGATCAGCTGGTTGTAGCCGCCGGACCAGGCGATGATGTCGCCCAGCACCTTGCGGACCTCGGCCTCGGTATCGACCTTGTTGACCGGCGGCGGCGCGGCCATGGCCGGGGTGGCGGTGACGGGCGCGGCGATCAGGGCCGCCGCCAGAATGAGCTTCAGAACACGCATCGCCAGAACTCCCCCCCGGCGCCCCGGGAAGGGACGCTTCTAGAAATCCAGGTCGTCGTAGTGACCGGCGGGCGCGAGGCCCGGCCAGCGATCGGCCAACAGCGGCCTGAAGCACGGCCTGGACTTCAGCTTCATGTACCAGGTCTTGGCGGCGGGAAAGTCCCGCCAGGGCACGTCGCCGAAATAGTCGATCACCGACAGGTAGGCGGCGGCGGCGAAGTCGGCCAGCGACACCCGTTTGCCGGCCAGCCAGTCCCGCTCGCGCAGCAGGCTTTCCAGATACTGCAGATGCAGCTTCAACCCGTCGCGCCCGGCCCGCAGGTTGGCCAGAGCCGGCGCGCCCAGGCGCAGCAGCCGCTTCTCCATCTTCTCGTGCAGCAGCAGGCCGGCGACTTCGAAGTCGAACTTGCGGTCGAACCACTGGACGATGCGGCGCGCCTCGGCCCGCTCGGCGATCTCGCGGCCCAACAATGGAGGCTCGGGATAGACCTCTTCGAGATGCTCGAGGATGGCGCGGGCCTCGCAGACCACCACCCGCACCCCGGCGGTCACCTCGACCAGCACCGGCGGCACGCCCGAGGGGTTGAGGGCCAGAAGCTCCTCGGGGCCTTCCCAGTAGCGGACCACCACATCGCTGAACGCCAGCCGCTTTTCGCCCAGCGCCAGGCGCACCTGGCGCGAGGCCGGGTCGAGGGGGAAGTGGTAGAGAGTGCGTTCGACGCTCATGGGGACAACTTAACCAGTTGCCCCGCATTGCGCCCATTCGGATTAACGCGTCGTTTACTACGGGGCTATTCGCGGCCCATTCTTCCTTTGGATCACGCCGCGATACGCGGCGTGGGGCCCACATATTCCGACTGCGGCCGGATCAGCCGCCCACCCGCCAGCTGTTCCCGCGCATGGGCCAGCCAGCCCGCCGTGCGGCCCATGGCGAAGACGCCGGTGAAGGTGGCCGGCGGAAAGGCCAGCGCCTCGAGCAGCAGGGCGGTGAAGAACTCGACATTGACGTCCAGCGGACGGTTCGGCCGGTGCTCCTTGAGGATGGCCAGCGCCGCCGCTTCAACCGCCTCGGCGAAGGCCAGGCGGCCGGGTAGCCGGTTGCTCTCTTCCGACAGCCGCCGCACCGCGCCCTTGAGCGCATCGGCCCGGGGATCGCGCACCCGGTAGACCCGGTGGCCGAACCCCATCAGCCGCTCACCGCGATCCAGCGCCGCCTCGATCCAGGGCCGGGCGTTCTCCGGCCTGCCGATGGCGTCGAGCATCTCGATCACCGGTCCGGGGGCCCCGCCGTGCAGCGGCCCCTTGAGGGCCGAAATCCCGGCCAGCACGGCGCTGGTCAGGCCGGCGCGGGTCGAGGCCACGACCCTGGCCGCGAACGTGGAAGCATTGAGCCCATGGTCGCAGACAGTGACCAGATAGGCGTCCAGCGCCTCGGGATGGCCGGCCGGCGGCGTCTTGCCGTGCAGCATGCGCAGGATGTCGGCCGCATGGCCCAGCGAAGGGTCGGGCGCGACCGGCGCATCACCCGCCTGCAGCCGGACGATGGCCGGGGTAAACACCGCCGGCGCCGCGATCAGCCGCAAGGCCGTGGCCAGGTCGTCTCCGTCGGCCAACCGCGCGGTCAGGGCCCGCATGGCCTCGACGGGTCCGAGCGCCAGCAGACCGTCATCGACCGCCTGCACCTCGTTGAACACCTCGACGCGGGCCCGTCCGAGGGCGGCGGTCAGATCGTCGGGCAGATCCTCATAGAAGCCATCGAACAGCAGCCGCACCACCTCTTCATAGCGGGTGGTTCCGGCCAGCTGGTCCAGGGTCCAGCCCCGGATGACAAGGCGCCCGGCCTTGCCATCGACATCGGACAGGACGGTGCGGGCGGCGACGACGTCTTCGAGACCGTCGGACATATGTTGATCCCCTTCATTCATCTTGTGTGAGACGCGAAATCGGCCCAATGTTGATCAACGTCAATCTTGATCAATATAATCAATGTCAGCCGACTGGATCGACCGCGAAACCGCGCTGCAGCGCCTCGGCGTGCGGTCGCAGACCCTCTATGCCTATGTCAGCCGGGGCCGGGTCGACGCCCGCCCCGATCCGGTCGACCCGCGCCGCAGCCTCTACCGCGCCGCCGACATCGGGGCCCTGACCGACCGCCGGGCGCGCGGCCGCAAGGCCTCGGCCGTGGCCCAATCGGCCATCGCCTGGGGCGAGCCGGTGCTGGCCAGCGCCATCACCACCATCTCGGGCGGCCGCCTCTGGTACCGGGGCCGCGACGCCGCCCAGCTGGCGGAAACCCAGACCCTGGAAGCTGTCGCCCGCCTGCTGCGCGGCGGCCATGGCGCGGTGCTCAAGGTCCAGGAGCGCCTCGTTCCCCCGGCCCTGCCCGACGGCCGCGCCCGGCTGTTCGCGGCCCTGGCCGCCCGCGCCGCCGCCGAGCCCCCGGCCCGGGGCCGCGCGCCACTCGCCCTGGCCATCGAGGGCGCCGGCCTGCTCGATCTGGTCGCCGACGCCGTCTGCGGCGACCTCAAGACCGGCCCCATCCACGACCGCCTCGCCGCCGCCTGGGGCCAACCGCCAGCCGCCGACGCCATCCGCCGGGCCCTGGTCCTACTGGCCGACCACGAACTCAACGCCTCGACCTTCGCCGCCCGCGTCGCCGCATCGACCGGCGCCGGCCTGTCGGCGGCGGCGCTGGCCGGTCTGTGCGCCCTCTCCGGCCCCCTGCACGGCGGCATGGCGGCCCGCGTCTGGAACCTGGTCGAGGAATCCCGCCGCATCGGCCCCGCCGCCACTGTCGAGGGCCGCCTGGCCCGCGCCGCCCCGACCCCCGGCTTCGGCCACCCGCTTTATCCGGAAGGCGATCCCCGGGCCGAAGCCCTGCTGAGCGCCTGCCCGCCCACGGACGATCTGGCGGCCCTGCTCGACGCCGTGGAATCGGGTACCGGCGAACGCGCCAACATCGACTTCGCCCTGGTCGCCATGGCCGAGGCCCTGGGCCTGCCGCAAGACGCGCCGTTCCTGCTGTTTGCGGTGGCGCGCTCGGCGGGCTGGATCGCGCACGCGGTGGAGGAGGGGTCAGGCGGACGGTTGATCCGGCCGCGGGCGCGGTACGTCGGTCCCGCCGTCGGCGGCTGATCAAAGCAGACGCGGAAATTTATGCTCTCCCCCCACGAAGTGGGGGGAGGACGGCTTTGGAGCGCGAGTGACAAAGCAGGAGGGGGGAACCCCTGTGTCAGGAGGAACCTCCCCGCCGCCGGTGGGCCCGCCTCCTGCTTTCTCGCTTAGGCTCGAAAGCGGTCCTCCGCCCAAAGGGCGGAGAGCTTGAGAGACCAACCCCGGGCGCCCTAGCTGGCGTAAAAATCCTGCTTGGCCAGCATCATCGCCGTCACCAGGTCGCGCTCCGCGTCGCTGAGCAGCGGGTTCCAGATGTCGAAGATCAGGATCACCCGCAGCTGGTCGGCGTCGTTCCACGCCTCATGCTCGATGGTGTCGTCGAAGGCCCAGGCCTCGCCCATGCGCCAGGTGCGCATCTCGTTGCCCACCCGGAACCGCGCCGGCCCCGGCAGGATCAGCGGCAGGTGGACCAGCAGCCGGGCGTTGGTCGATCCCGTGTGCGGCGGGATGTGGGTCTTCGCCTCCAGCGCGGAGAACAGCGCCGTCGGGGCATAGCCCTGCTGGTCGCACATCGGCAGCCGCGAGAGCAGCTCCGCCGTCTTCGGGCACTGTTTGCAGGCGCCGTCCTGCTTGACCCCATCCCGCCACAGCCACAGCGACCGCCAGCGGCGAGACTTGTTGAGCTCCGCCCACTGGTTGACCGGCGCCCCGGCCGGATAGTCGATGTAGGGGGCGAAGTCGGCGTCGGCGGCGGCCAGGGCGGCTTCCAGCTCGCACCGGATCATGTCCGTCGCCGCCTCCAGCTCCGGGAACCAGGGGAAGTGGGATCGGTCGAAGAAGGGCACCGCCGGCAGCTGCGGATAGTGGAAGTCGATCGGCTCGGAGACATAGGCGCGCTTGCGCCCGGACAGGATCTGCAGCGCCTCGTCGAAGCGGCCCAGGCTCTGATTGCCGTGCCGCCCGCGCACCTCGGCCACCCGGGCGTCGAGATGCTGCGCCAGGCTGTCATTGTGCTGGTCGACCACGGTCCGGGCCCGGGCCAACGGCGCGGCGACGCCGGGCGGCAGGCGGTCGGCCGGCGGGGCGATCTTCAGCACGTTCCTGTAGACCGGCGCGGCGGCCTTCGGCCCCGACAGCTGTTCGACCAGCGCCGCCTTCGAGAGCAGGGCCATGAAGTGGTAAGGGTCGGCCATCAACACCCGGTCGAGGCTGCCGATCGCGGCGCGCAGGTCGCCGCTGACCCGCTGGGCCAGGGCGATGTTCATCAGGATTTCGAGGTCGTCCGGCGCCTGGTCGCGCGCCTTGCCAAGCAGGCTCAACGCCAACGCGGAGTCGCGGCGTTGCAAGGCGGCCATCGCCTGATTGACCAGATCGGCCCCCGCCGCTGTCATTGTTACGCCCTGAACCCCAACACCCATCACCAAGGGTTAGCTGGCCGACAGGGAAGCGGCGACACCCATCATGACAAAACGGTAATGCTGCGACAGGATGTCGCGGAACGGCGTTCGATCTGCTGAACGCGCTCAGCGAACTGTCGTTTTTCGAGGCGCCCTCAGGCGCGCTCGTGAACCGCCTCTTCCGCCGCCAGGGGATGGTCGATCCGGCCCAGCATCTCCTTGGGGCAAACCTGCCAGAACAGGCCCTTGGTCCGCTCCCAGTCGCGCAGCAGGCCCTCGGCGAAAGCTGAACCGGTCTCGTGGGCATGCTCGCGGACCAGCTTGCGCAGAACCTCTTCCCAATAGGGCGAGGCCAGGCGCTGGACCACGACGCTGTCGGGGTTCACGCAACCCCGGAAGCGGTCCGACAGGTCGAGCACGAAGGCCATGCCGCCGGTCATCCCGGCCGCGAAGTTTTCGCCGACCGGTCCGAGGATCACCGCCGTCCCGCCGGTCATGTATTCGAGGCCGTTCGACCCGACGCCCTCGACCACCGCCGTGGCGCCGCTGTTGCGCACCGCGAACCGCTCGCCCGCCTGACCCGCCGCGAACAGCTTGCCGCTGGTCGCGCCGTACAGGACGGTGTTGCCGAGGATGACGTTGGTCTCCGGCGCCACCAGGTGGCGCGAGGGCTTGATGACGATGGTGGCGCCAGACAGGCCCTTGCCGACGTAGTCGTTGGCCTCGCCGGTCAGCACGATGCGCAGGCCGCGCACCGCGAAGGCGCCGAGGCTCTGGCCGGCCGAGCCCTTGAGCTCGACGGTCAGGTGGCCGGCCGGCAGGGCGCTCATCCCGAACTTGCGCACGATGTGGCTGGAGATACGCGAGCCGATGGCCCGGGCCGTGTTCCGCACCGTGTAGGTCAGCTGCATCTTCTCGCCGCGCTGCAGCAGCGGGGCGGCGTCGCGGACGATCTGGGCGTCGAGGGTGTCGGGCACCGCGTTGCGGCCCTGCACCGTCGAATAGGGCGGGTTGCTGCCCGGATCGGCGCGGACCAGCAGCGGGTTCAGATCAAGGTCGTCGAGGTGCTCGCCGCCCCGGCTGACCTGGGCCAGCAGGTCGGTGCGGCCGACGACCTCCAACAGCGAGCGGAAGCCCAGCTCACTGAGGATTTCGCGGACCTCCTCGGCAATAAAGGTGAAGAGGTTGATCACCTTTTCCGGCGTGCCGGTGAACTTCTGGCGCAGGTCTTCGTCCTGGGTGCAGACCCCGACCGGGCAGGTGTTCGAATGGCACTGCCGCACCATGATGCAGCCCATGGCGACCAGGGACGCCGTGCCGATGCCGAACTCCTCGGCCCCGAGCATGGCGGCCATGACGACGTCGCGGCCGGTGCGCAGGCCCCCGTCGGTGCGCAGGGTCACATGGTGGCGCAGGTTGTTCAGCGTCAGCACCTGGTTGGCCTCGGACAGCCCCAGCTCCCAGGGCGAGCCCGCATACTTGATCGAGGTCTGGGGCGAGGCCCCCGTGCCGCCGACGTTGCCGGCGATCAGGATGACGTCGGCTTTCGCCTTGGCAACCCCGGCCGCGATGGCCCCGATGCCGGTCATCGAGACCAGCTTCACCGTCACCCGGGCGTCGGGGTTGATCTGCTTGAGGTCGTAGATGAGCTGGGCCAGGTCCTCGATCGAATAGATGTCGTGGTGAGGCGGCGGACTGATCAGCATGACGCCCGGCGTCGAGTGACGCAGCTTGGCGATCAGCTCGGTGACCTTGAAGCCAGGCAGCTGGCCGCCCTCGCCGGGCTTGGCGCCCTGGGCGACCTTGATCTCGATCTCGCGGCATTCGTTCAGGTACTCGGCGGTGACGCCGAACCGGCCCGAGGCGATCTGCTTGACGGCGCTGTTGGGGTTGTCGCCGTTGGGCAGCGGCCGGTAGCGGGCCCGGTCCTCGCCGCCCTCGCCCGAGACCGACTTGGCCCCGATGCGGTTCATGGCGATGTTCAGGGCGCCGTGCGCCTCGGGGCTCAGGGCCCCCAGGCTCATGCCGGGGGTCAGGAAGCGCTTCCTGATCTCGTTGACGCTCTCGACCTCGTCGAGCTCGACGGCGGTCCGCCCTTTGCGGAAGTCGAGCAGGTGGCGCGGCTGGCTGGCCTTCTGTCGATGCAGGCCCGCCGACCAACGCTTGTAGGCCTCGTAGTCGCCGCTGTCGCAGGCCGCCTGCAGGGTGTGGATCAGCCGCGCCTCGAAGGCGTGGCTCTCGCCCGAGCGGCGGGCCTTGTAGAAACCGCCGACCGGCAGGGCGATGGCCGCCGGCTCCCAGGCGCGGCGATGGATGTCCACCGTCTTGGCCTCGATGCCGGCCAGGCCGATGCCGCTGATGCGCGAGGGCATGCCGGGGAAGAACTCCGCCGCCAGCGAGCGCGACAGGCCCATGGCCTCGAAGTTGTAGCCGCCGCGATAGCTGGAGATCACGGCGATCCCCATCTTCGAGATGATCTTCAGCAGGCCCTGTTCGATGGCCGTCTTGAAGTTCACGCAGACGTCGCGCAGCGAAAGGTCCCCGGCCAGGCCCCGCTCCAGCCGATCCTGGAAGCTCTCCTGCGCCAGCCAGGCGTTGACCGCCGTGGCGCCGACCCCGACCAGGACGGCGAAGTAGTGGGTATCCATGCACTCGGCCGAGCGCACGATGATCGACACGTAGGACCGAAGGCCCTTGGCCACCAGGTGGGCATGCACCCCGGCGGTCGCGAGGATCATCGGCAGGCCGACCCGCGCCGGCCCACTTTCGGTGTCGGTCAGGACGATGGTCGAGCAGCCGCGCAGGGCCGCGTCTTCCGCTTCCGCCTTGATCCGGTCGAGGCCCGCCCGCAGCGCATCGCCGGCCCGCGCCTCGGCCGCCGGCAGCGGCATGGTGCAGTCGATGACGGCCAGGTTCTTGCCGGCGATGTACCCCAGAATCCGGTCGTACATGCCCGTGGTCAGCACCGGGCTCTCGAGGACGTAGACGTCGGTCTGGGCCTCGTCCTGGGCCAGGATGTTGCCGAGGTTCTTGAACCGCGTCTTCAGGCTCATGACGCCGGTCTCCCGCAAGGGATCGATCGGCGGGTTGGTCACCTGGCTGAAGTTCTGCCGGAAGAAGTGGCTGAGCGGGCGGTACTTGTCGCTGAGCACGGCCAGGGGGGCGTCGTCGCCCATCGAGCCGACCGCCTCCTTGGCGTCCTCGACCATGGGGGCGAGCACCATCTCCAGGTCCTCGAGCGAATAGCCGGCCGCCGTCTGCCGGCGGGTCAGCTCCTCGCGGTCCTTGCACAGCCGCTCTTCCGGCCCCGGCCCGATCTCCTTTTCGAGATCGACCATGTTGCCCAGCCAGTCCTTGTAGGGATGGCGCATGGCCAGTTCGTCGACGATCTCTTCCTCGCCGAACATCCGGCCCTCGGCCAGATCGATGGCGATCATCCGTCCGGGATGAATGGTCAGCTTGCGGCTGATCCGCTCGTCCGGCACGCCGCACATGCCCGCTTCCGAACCGACGATCAGCAGACCGTCATCGGTCAAGGCGGCGCGCAGGGGGCGCAGACCGTTGCGGTCCTTGCCAGCCACCACCCAGCGCCCGTCCGTGGCGCACAGCGCCGCCGGCCCGTCCCACGGCTCCATCACCGCGTTGCAGTAGCTGTAGAGCGCCTTGTGCTCGGGCTTCATCGCCTCGTCGGACTTGGCGTTCCAGGCCTCCGGCACCAGCAGGGCCTTGGCCATCGGCGCATCGCGGCCAGCGCGGACCAGGACCTCGAAGGTGTTGTCCAGCGCCGCGCTGTCGCTGCCTCCCGGCTGCACCACCGGCTTGATGTCGTCGCCGAAGTCTCCGAAGGCCTGGGCGGCCATGCGGATCTCGTGACTCTTCATCCAGTTGATGTTGCCCTTGATGGTGTTGATCTCTCCATTGTGGGCCAGCATGCGGAACGGCTGGGCCAGGCGCCATTGCGGGAAGGTGTTGGTCGAGTAGCGCTGATGGAAGATGGCCACCGCCGCCTCGAACCGCTCGTCGCGCAGGTCGGGGTAGAAGGCGTCGATGCTCTCGGCCAGGAACATGCCCTTGTAGATCAGCGACCGGGCCGACAGCGAGCACAGGTAGAAGTCCTGGATCGCCGCCTGAGCGACCCGCTTCTCGATCCGCTTGCGGGCCAGGAACAGGGCGCGTTCCAGGGCCTCGCCGTCCATGCCGGGCGGCGGGGACAGCATGATCTGTTCGATCTCGGGGCGGGTGGCGTTGGCCTTCTCGCCGATCACCGAGGTGTCGACCGGCACCTGGCGCCAGCCGTAGATGTAGAAGCCGAACCGCAGGGCCTCGCTCTCGACGATGGTCCGCGCCGCTTCCTGAGCCCCCAGATCGGTGCGCGGCAGGAAGACCTGGCCGACGGCGATCGGGCCGGGCCGCAGGGCGTGGCCGGTGCCCGCCACCTGCTCCTGGAAGAAGGCCTGAGGCACGCTGAGCAGAATGCCGGCCCCGTCGCCGGTCTTGCCGTCGGCGTCGACGGCGCCCCGGTGCCAGACCGCCTTCAGCGCCTTGATCGCCAGCTCGACGATCTCGCGGCGCGGCTGGCCATCGATGGCGCAGACCAGGCCGACGCCACAGGAGTCGCGCTCCATGGACGGGTCGTAGGCGTTGCCGTCGATCAGCAGCTGACGGTTGCGATAATAGAGGTCGAGGACGTCGGACATGATCTCTACTCCGCGGCGACCAGCGCCGGCGTCGCCGACAGCTGCTTGTGGATCGAGGCGGCGGCGTCGAAGCCGTCGCGGATGGCCCAGACGACCAGCGAGGCGCCCCGGGCGATGTCGCCGGCGGCGTAGACGCCGGGAAGATTGGTCTGCTTCGACCGGCGGTGGATCTTCACCGTCCCGGCCCGGCTGACCTCCAGGTCGGGGCTGCCCAGCGTCGTCGGCAGGTCTTCCGGATCAAAGCCCAGCGCCTTGATCACCAGGTCGGCCTTGATCTCGAAGTCGCCGTTCTCGATGGGCTCGGGGCTCTGGCGCCCGGAAGCGTCGGCGGGACCCAGACGCATGCGGGCGGCCCGCACGCCATTGGCGCCGTCAGCGCCGCCGGTCACCGCACGCGGCCCGGCCAGCCATTCGAAGACCACGCCCTCTTCCTCGGCGTTCTGCACCTCGCGCAGGGAGCCGGGCATGTTCTCGCGGTCGCGGCGGTAAAGGCAGGTCACCGACTCCGCGCCCTGGCGGATGGCCGTGCGCACGCAGTCCATGGCCGTATCGCCGCCGCCGACCACGACGACATTCTTGCCCTGCGCATCCAGCTCGCCGCTGTCGAAGGCCGGAACGGCGTCGCCGTAACCCTTGCGGTTGGAGGCGGTCAGATAGTCGAGCGCGGCGACCACGCCCGCTGAGCCGGCGCCGGGCACGGGCAGGTCCTTGGCGGCATAGACGCCGGTGGCCAGTAGCACGGCGTCATGCTCGCGCCGCAGGTCCTCCAGCGTCGCGTCCCTGCCGACCTCGAAGTTCAGCTTGAAGACGATGCCGCCGTCGGCCAGGCGGTTGGTGCGGCGCTCGACGACATCCTTCTCCAGCTTGAAGCCGGGGATACCGTAGACCAGCAGGCCGCCCGGCCGGTCGTAGCGGTCGTAGACGGTGACCCTGTAACCCTGCTCGCGCAGCCGCTCGGCGGCGGCCAGGCCGGCCGGACCGGCGCCGACGACGCCCACCGACTGTCCGCGATCCGGGCCGGCGACCAGCGGCGGCACCCAGCCCTCTTCCCAGGCCTTGTCCGAGAGATAGCGCTCGACCGCGCCGATGGTGACGGTGCCGTGGCCCGACTGCTCGATGACGCAGTTGCCCTCGCACAGCCGGTCCTGCGGACAGATGCGGCCGCAGATCTCGGGCATGGCGTTGGTCGCCTGCGACAGCTCATAGGCTTCCTGCAGCCGGCCCGAGGCGGTCATCCGCAGCCAGTCGGGGATGTTGTTGTGCAGCGGGCAATGGGTCTGACAGAAGGGCACGCCGCATTGCGAGCAGCGCGAGGCCTGCTCACTGGCTTTCGCATCCACGAAGTCGGCGTAGATTTCCTGGAAGTCGCGGTCGCGCGCGGCGGCCTCACGCTTCTGCGGCGTGCGGCGGTCGATCACCGTGAACTTCAGCATCCGTTCGGCCATAAGAGTCCCCACCCGCTATCCGGGGTCGAAAATTGCGCGAAACGGCTCATAGGGACTCGTTTGAGCAACAAGAATGCGACGGTCTATTTATTTGACCGACTTATCTGTGATGCCGCACAAGAGGGCGGCTCGCGCTGACCAAATCAGCACAATTGGTCTGATAATTGGACCACCATTAACGGTCGAGGATTTTCGGCGCCGCCCCTTGCCATCTTTCGCGCCAGCCGGGACAAGGCTTTTCCGCGTCACGAGGCCGTTTGAATGCCCGACTGGTTGTCCGCCATCATCCTCGGCCTCGTGGAGGGCCTGACCGAGTTCATCCCGGTCTCCTCGACGGGTCACCTGCTGCTGACCAGCCGGGCGCTGGGGCTGGAGCCGGGGTTCTGGGACACCTTCGTGGTGATGATCCAGCTGGGCGCCATCCTCGCGGTCATCGCCCTCTATTTCCAGCGGCTGTGGAAGGTCCTCGTCGGCCTGCCGACCCGCCCCGAAGACCGCCGCTTCGCCCTCAGCGTCCTGATCGCCTTTATTCCGGCGGTGGTGCTGGGCCTGCTGCTGCACGACTTCATCAAGACGGTGCTGTTCAACCCGACCATCGTCTGCTGGTCGCTGATCCTCGGCGGGGTGGTGCTGATCCTGCTCGACCGCTGGCGCCCGACCCCGAAGGTCACAGACGCCATGCAGACGCCGTTCCGCACGGCGCTGGGCGTCGGCCTTCTGCAGTGCCTCTCCATGATCCCCGGCGTCTCGCGCTCCGGCGCCACCATCGTCGGCGGCGTTCTCATGGGCATGGAGCGGCGCGCCGCCGCCGAGTTCAGCTTCTTCCTGGCCATCCCGACCATGATCGGCGCCTTCGCCCTCGACTTCCTTGAAGGCCGCGAGGCCATCTTCGCCCGCCCTGACGGCGTCATGCTGATCGCCATCGGCTTCGTGGTCAGCTTCGTCAGCGGCCTGGTCGTCATCAAATGGATGCTGGGCTTCATCGACAAACACGGCCTCAGCCCCTTCGGCTGGTGGCGTATCGTGGCGGGGGTCGCCGGCCTCGCCCTGCTGGCCTTCAGCTAGCGCTGAGCGCCTCCACCAACCGCACCATGAACCCGGCGCCGCGCCGCATCTGGGCGACTTCGATCCACTCATCCGGCTGGTGCGCCTGATCGATCCAGCCCGGGCCGCAGAGCACGACCGGGAACCCGCCCCGCTGGAACTGCCCGGCCTCGGCGGCATAGCTCACGGCCCGCAGCGGCCCGTTGTCGCCGGCCAGCCGCCGCGCCAGCGCCTCGGCCGGTCCGCCCGGCTGCAGGGCCAGAGGCGGGACATTGCTGTAGAGTTCCCACGCCACGCCGCACTCGGGGAACCGCGCCTTCAACTCGGCGTCCACAACCGCACACCGCTCCCAGAACGGCGCCAGCAGGACAGTCGGGTCTTGGTCCGGCGGGCTGCGCAGGTCGAAGCTGAAGCTGCACTTTCGCGCCAGAATGTTCACCGCCGTGCCGCCCTGGATCAGGCCGATGGTCAGCGTCGCGTGCTTCGGCTCGAACGGCGAGGCCGGATCGGCGTCGGCGATCAGCTGCTCGGCCAGGGCGGTCAGTTCGCCCATCAGCCTCAAGCCCACCATGTTGGCCGAGATCCCCAGATGCGTCTGGCTGGAATGGGCCTCATGGCCGGTGATGGTGACCCTGGCCGACAGGATGCCCTTGTGCGCCCCGACCACCTCCATGCCGGTCGGCTCCCCGACCACGGCCAGGGCCGGCGGTGGGTCCTCCCCCGCCAGCTGCTCGATCATCGCCGGCGCCCCAAGGCAGCCGATCTCCTCGTCATAGGACAGGGCCAGCCAGGCCGGCCGCTTCAGGTCGGCCCTGGCCAGCTCCGGCGCCGCCGCCAGGGCCAGGGCGATGAAACCCTTCATGTCGGCGCTGCCCCGCCCGTACAGCTTCCCGTCCTTCTCGGTCAGGGTCCAGGGGTCGGTTGACCAGGGCTGGCCATCGACCGGCACCACGTCGGTATGGCCCGACAGGATGACCCCGCCCGCCGCCGCCGGCCCGATCCGCGCCATCAGGTTGGCCTTGGTTCCGTCGGCGTTGCCGACCCGCCGGCTCTCGATGCCGAGGTCGGCGAGATACCCCTCCACCCATTCGATCAGCGCCAGGTTGGAGCGGCGCGAGGTGGTGTCGAACCCCACCAGGGTGGTCAGGATGTCGACCGCGCGGTCGTGCAGGACGTCAGGCGAAACACTCATGGCCCCTACATAAGCCATAGCGTCTTCAGGGGAACTGGCTTGCGAAGCCGGAAGCACACCGGTACGCGCCAAGCCGACATGACCGCCCCGTCCCTGATCCTCACCCTCGCCTGCCCCGACCGTCGGGGCATCGTCGCCGCCGTCTCGACCTTCCTGGCCGGGCGCGACTGCAACATCCTCGACGCCCAGCAGTATGACGACGCCGAGACCGGCCGCTTCTTCATGCGCGTGGTCTTCGACCCCAACGGCGGCACGGCCGAGACCCTGCGCGAGGCCTTCAACGACACCGGCGCCCAGTTCGCCATGACCTGGACCCTGCGCGATCCCACCCAGCGCTACCGGGTGATGATCCTGGCCTCGAAGACCGACCACTGCCTGGCCGACCTCCTCTACCGCTGGCGCATCGAGGAACTGCCGATGGACATCAGCGCGGTGGTCTCCAACCACGGCGCCGAGACCTTCCAGCACGTCGATCTCAAGGGCCTGCCCTTCCACCACCTGCCGGTCAGCAAGGACACCAAGCTGGAACAGGAAGGCCAGCTCTGGGCCCTGATCCGGGAAACCCAGACCGACATCGTCGTCCTCGCCCGCTACATGCAGATCCTGTCGGACGGCCTGGCGGCCAAGCTGGAAGGCCGCTGCATCAACATCCACCACAGCTTCCTGCCGGGCTTCAAGGGGGCCAAGCCTTACCATCAGGCCCACGCGCGCGGCGTGAAGGTCATCGGGGCCAGCGCCCACTACGTCACCGGCGACCTCGACGAAGGCCCGATCATCGAACAGGACGTCGAACGCATCAGCCACCGCGACACGCCCGAAGACCTGGTCCGCAAGGGCCGCGACATCGAACGCCGCGTCCTGGCCCGCGCCCTGCGCTGGCGGCTGGAAGACCGGGTGCTGCTGAACGGCCGCAAGACCGTGGTGTTTACGGACTGATGCATGCCCTTCGGGGGCGCTGTCGTCGCGCGGCGACGACAGTGGGGGGCTACCCCAGCATCGAATTTCCGCGCTGCGGCAGCACGCCCAGCAGCTTGATCCGGAACACCAGCACGGAATTGGGCGGAATCCCCGAGGCGCCGTCCTTGCCGTAGCCCTCTTCGGACGGGACGTAGATGATCCACTCATCGCCCGGCCGCATGTTCGGAATGACCTTCATCCAGGCGGGAATGAGGTTCTGCAGCGGCATGATCGCCGGCGCCCCGCGCTCGAAGCTGCTGTCGAAGACGTTGCCGTTGAGCAGCTTGCCCTCGTAGTGGACCTTCAGCTCATCGCCCCGCTTGGGCTTCAGTCCCGAGACCGGGCCCGAGGTGACGACGATGTACTGGATGCCGTCCTTCATCGTCTGAACGCCCGGCTTGGTGGCGTTCTCCTTCAGGAAGGCCTCGCCCTCGACCGCGTTCTTCTGGGCCAGGCGCTCGTTGTCGCAACCGGCCAGGGACAGGGCCGCGACGGCGGCGAGGATGACGGGGATGAAGCGCATCTGGGGTTCTCTCAAACAACGGGTCTTTAGACCACCCGGGGCGGATAACCGCACTCGCGCAGGGCGTCCATGATCTCCTGGGTGTGCTGGGCGTCGCGGGTCTCGATCATGACGTCGAACTCCGCGCCCTTGGCCGGCACGTCGAGGGCCAGGCGGTTGTGGGCCACCTCGATGATATTGCCGCCCATCTCGCCGATCACCCGGCTCACGGTCGCCAGCAGCCCCGGCCGGTCATCGCCGACAATCCGCAGCGAGATGATCCGCTGGGCCCGCACCAGTTCGCGGGTCAGCACGCTGGCCAGCAGCCGCGTGTCGATATTGCCGCCGGTGATGATCAGGCCGCACTTCTTGCCCCGGAACCGCTCCGGATAGGCCAGCAGCGCCGCCAGGGAGGCCGCGCCCGCCCCTTCGACCACCGTCTTCTCGACGTTGCAGTACAGCGCCACCGCCCGCTCCATGAACGGCTCCTCGAGCAGCAGCACGTCCTCGACCATCGGCCGGGTCACCGAATAGGTCAGTTCGCCGACCTGCTTGACGGCGATGCCCTCGGCGATGGTCTGGCCGCCGGCCTGGCCATTCATGCCGCGCATCTTGGCGGTGAAGCTGGGGTACATGGCCGGCTCGCAGCCGATGATCTTGATATCCGGGTTCAGCGCCTTGGCCGCCGTGCCGACGCCGCTGATCAGCCCGCCGCCGCCGATCGGCACCGGCAGGACTTCCAGGTCCGGCACGTCCTCGAGCATCTCCAGGGCGATGGTCCCCTGGCCCGCCATCACCTCGAAATCATCGAAGGGATGGACAAAGGTCAGCCCCCGCTCATCCTTCAGCTTCATGGCGTGGGCGTAGGCGTCGTCGTAGCTATCGCCCTCGATGACCACATTGGCCCCGTGGGCGCGGGTATGCTCGACCTTCACGAAGGGCGTGCCCTTGGGCATGACGATGGTCGAGGGCACGCCCAGCCGGGTGGCGTGATAGGCCAGCCCCTGGGCATGGTTGCCGGCGCTGGCGGCGATGACGCCCTTGGCCTTGTCGGCCTCGCTCATCAACAGCAGCTTGTTGAGCGCCCCGCGCTCCTTGTAGGCGGCGGTGAACTGCAGGTTCTCGAACTTCACCCACACCTGGGCCCCGGTAATCTCCGACAGCGTCTTCGAATAGCGGCAGGGCGTGCGCTCGATATGGCCCTGCAGGCGGGCCGCGGCGGCGCGGATGTCGTCGATGTGGAGGGTCATTTAAAGCCGGGAGTTAAGCGAAGCCGGAGGCTTCACCGCAATCCACGGATCAGGTCAAGCCGCCGCATCGCCTTGCCGGGCAGTTCCGACACCGGCCCGAGCGGCAGGGCCTCGGCCGCCCCCCGCAGCGCATAGGCCGCGTGCCGCACCAGGGCGGCCGGCGAGGCGGCCCCGACAAAGCCGTGGCTGACCGGGGTGATCAGGTTGGAAAACTCCCGCTTGAAGCGGTAGTCGCCGGCCCCCAGATCCAGCCGCCGATAGGGCGTGTCGTTCATCCAGCGCAGGATGTCCTGGAACAGGATCATGCCGGGCGACCAGCGGGTGAACTCCGCATCATGGCCGATCAGCCAGCTGTTGATCGTCCCGTGGGCGCGCAGGTTGAACTGCGCCGCCGCCAACCGGTCGCCGACATGCAGGGTGAACAGGATGCCGCCGTACTCCGGATCGCGGCTCTGGAAGAGGTCGCGCACCAGCCGGCTGGTCCAGCCCGCGCCGAGAACGTCCGTCTGCCCGGTCGCCTTCCACTGCTGGCTCTTCCAGGCCATCAGCTGGTCGAAGTCGGCCTTGCTGCGCGAGAAGGCGGTGAACACCGGCTCCCCGGCCTCCCGCTCCAGCTTGCGCCGCTTCTTGTCGCAGTCCTTGAGGATGCCGACCCCCGCCGCCCTGCGCTCGTCCGCATAGGGCTCATAGCCGTCCGGCATGTCGATGGCGAAGCTCGGCTGGGTCCCCTTGAACCCCGGCGTGAAGTCGGCCTGGCAGCCCAGCATGTGCGAGAAATCCAGCCGCCCGACCCCGAAGGCCTCGACCACCTTCACCGGATCGATGCGCACGCCCGGCGCGCTAACCAAGCCTTGGTAGTCGCACATCGGCGCCCCGACCGGCATGGCGGTCATCGGCCCGACCTTGGCGGCCATGAAGCCGACGTCTTCGCCGCCCTCACTGAGGATAGCGACCTTGACGTTGGCCTTGGAGCCCTGCGCCCGGGCCACCGACTTCGCCCACCAGGGCGACAGGAAGGGGCTGTGCCAGCCCGGTTGCGCCGCCTGCAGCGCGGCCCACCGCTCCACCTGGGCGGGGCTCAGCTCTTCCGGACGAAGGACGTCGATCTGCACAGGGCGGTCTCATTGGGCCGATACTTGAACCCCTCACTTTAGGCGCCAACCGTTTCGCCTTGGTTTAGAGAGCGCCGGCCGGCGCCACCGGACAGAGACTGATCGGCGGTGATGTAACCCTCGGTGGCGCACCCCCTCATTTTGGGCGCCCCTGTCGTCGACAGGGTTAACAAAACGATGTTCGGTCGCCTTGCCGGGCGCCCGCGAGGCCGCACAGGTCTTCTCGCGCGCCCGCAGGGGAGCGCATCGCCATGCCCGGACTGCCGACCACTGTAAACCTGACCACCTTCCCGCCCGGCCTCGGCACGGTAGCCACCGGGACCGCCATCTTCGAATTCACCGGCGGCGCGCTCACGGTCGGCGACCTGAACGGCGACGGGTTCGGCGACTTCATCGTCGGCGCGCGCGGCTTCGACGGGGCCTACGGCGTCGGCAGCGGCGGCGTCTTCGTGGTCTTCGGCAACGCCCAGGGCCTGCCGCCGGCCATCGACCTGGGCGACCTCGACGGAACCGACGGCTTCCGCATCGAGGGCTACAATGCCAGCGTCTATCTCGGCTACGGCGTGTCGGCCGGCGACGTCAACGGCGACGGCGTCGACGACCTGATCGTTGGCGCGCCGGGTCTGGCGGGGGCCGGCGCCAACGCCGGCGGCATCTATGTCGTCTACGGCAAGACCACCGCCTTCGACGCCATCGTCAACGTCGGAACCATGGGGGCTGGCGGCATCGCCATCGACGCCCAGGCGGCCGGCGACCGTCTGGGCCGCACCGTGGCGGCCGGCGACATCAACGGCGACGGCATCGACGACTTCGTCTTCGGCAGCCTGTTCAGCAGCGCCTACGCCGCCTACGCCGGTAGCGCCTGGGTGGTGTTCGGCGTCGACGGAGGCCTGCCGACCGACATCGACCTGGCCACTCTCGACGGTTCGGACGGCTTCCGCATCGACGGATCCAACGCCGGCGCCCGGCTCGGCGGCTCGGTGGCGGTCGGCGACGTCAACGACGACGGCCTGGCCGACGTCATCGTCGGGGCCAGCGCCTTCTCGGGCCTGCACAGCTACGGCGGGGCCGCCTACGTCGTGTTCGGATCCGAGGACCCCTTCGACGCGGTCCTCAATGCCGGCGCCCTGAACGGGACCAACGGCTATCGCATCGATGCCGAGACCAGCAACGACCGGGTCGGCGCCTCGGTGGCCTATGCGGGCGATGTCGACGGCGACGGCTTTGGCGACATCATCATCGGCGCCTCCGGCGCGGAGTTCGCCGGCTTCTACACCGGCTCGGCCTATGTGGTGTTCGGCGCCGCGGCGGCGCCCGGCGCAACCTTCGACCTCGGCGACCTCGACGGCGAGAACGGCTTCCGCATCGACGGGGCCGCGGCCTACGACGCGGTCGGCATCAAGTCGGGCGGCGGCGGCGACCTCAACGGCGACGGCTTCGACGACGTCGTGCTGGGCAGCTTCCGCGCCCGGCCCGGCGGGCTCAACTACGCCGGTACGGCCTGGGTGGTGTTCGGCGGCACGAACTTCTCGGCGACCATGGGGGTCGAGGACCTGACCGCCGGCGTCGGCATGACCCTGATCGGCGGAGCGGGCAGCCAGTCGGCCGGCGAGGCGGTGGCCCTGGGCGACCTCAACGGCGACGGCATCGCCGACCTGCTGGTCGGGGCCGTCGGCTACTATTCCAGCACCGGCCGGGCCTATGTCGTCTACGGCCGGGTCACCGCCACGGCCGATGCCGGGGGCAGCACGATCACCGGCGGAGGTTTCGACGATAGCCTGACCGGGGCGGCCGGCAAGGACGTCCTCAACGGCGGCGGCGGCGACGACGAGATCGACGGCGGCGACGCCAACGACACCCTGCTGGGCGGGGCCGGGGCCGACGACATCCTCGGCGGCACGGGCAACGACATCCTCGACGGCGGCGGCGACAACGACGAACTGACCGGCGGCACGGGGGCCGACAAGCTGTTCGGCGGCGACGGGACCGACACCCTGACCGGCGGCGTCGGCCTCGACCGCTTCGACGGCGGCGGCGGCGACGACACCGCCGACGGCGGGGCCGACAACGACTATCTCGACGGCGGCGCCGGGGCCGACGACATGACCGGCGGCACGGGCAACGATGTCTACATCGTCGACAACGCCGGCGACGTTGTGAACGAGAATGCCCTCGAGGGTTTCGACATCGTTCGATCCTTCATCACCATCGCCGCCCTGGCCGCCAACGTCGAGGGCTTGGAGCTGCAGGGAACCGGCGATCTCAACGGGACCGGCAACGGCGGGGCCAACAACATCCAGGGCAACAGCGGCGCCAACACCCTGGACGGCGGGGCCGGGGTCGACACCATCAACGGCAACGACGGCGACGACATCGTCATCGGCGGGACCGGCAACGACCTGCTGCGCGGCGGGCTCGGAGACGACACCTTCGTCGTCGCCCACGCCTTCGGCGCCACCTTGGAGACCGACCAGATCTACGACTTCTCGACCGCCGAGGGCGACAGCCTCGACTTCTCGGCCATCGACGCCAACGGGGCCGGGGCCGGCGACGGGACCTTCGTCTACGCCGCCGCCTTCACCAAGGTCGCCGGCCAGATGACCCTGACCTTCGCGGCCGGCGTCACCACGGTGCGCCTCGACGTCAACGGCGACGCCAAGGTCGACTATCAGGTCAAGATCAACGGCGACGTCACCGCCGAATACGGCGACTGGATCCTCTGAGCCCCAGCCCCTTACCGTTGTTTCACTTGCCCCTTTCGGACTCCCCCGCCATGACTGTGACGGGGGAGTAACCGGCCAACAGTACGGCCGGCACAGGATCTGACCGAAGGGGTTCGCGCAGCCATGCTGATCGTCGAGAATCTGACGCACATCTATCCGAACGGCGCCAAGGCGCTCGACGACGTCAATCTCATCGTGCCCAAGGGCATGTACGGCCTGCTGGGCCCCAACGGGGCCGGCAAGTCGACCCTGATGCGGACCATCGCCACCCTGCAGGCCCCGACCGAGGGCCAGGTCCGGTTCGGCGACATCGATGTGCTCAAACACCCCGAGGAGCTGCGCAAGACGCTCGGCTACCTGCCGCAGGATTTCGGCGTCTACCCGCGGGTGTCGGCCTACGACATGCTCGACCACATGGCGATCCTCAAGGGCATCGCAGGCCGCAAGGAGCGCCGCGAGACGGTCGAATACCTGCTCAACCAGACCAACCTCTGGGATGTCCGCAAGCGGGCCCTGGCCGGCTTCTCCGGCGGCATGCGCCAGCGGTTCGGCATCGCCCAGGCCCTGATCGGCGATCCGGCCCTGATCATCGTCGACGAGCCCACCGCCGGCCTCGACCCTGAAGAGCGCAACCGCTTCCTCAACCTGCTGGCCGAGATCGGCGAGAACGTGGTGGTCATCCTCTCGACCCACATCGTCGAGGACGTCGCCGACCTCTGCCCGGCCATGGCCATCATCGCGGCCGGCAGCATCGTCAAACAGGGCGCCCCGTTGACCCTCATCGAGGCGCTGAAGGGCCGCATCTGGACCAAGGTCATCGCCAAGGCCGACCTCGAGGCCGTCAAGGCCCGCTACAACGTCATCTCCGTCCGCCTGTTCTCGGGCCGCACCGTGGTCGACATCGAGGCCGACAGCGATCCGGGCGACGGCTTCACGCCCGTCGTCGGCGGGCTGGAAGAGGTCTATTTCTCGACCCTCGCCTCCGCCCGCGCTGCGGCCTGAGGACAGCGCCCATGTTCGGCAAGATCGCGGCCTTCGAATTCCGCTACCAGATCCGCCAGCCCATCTTCTGGGTCGCGGTGATCGCCTTCACCCTGCTGTCCTTCGGGGTGCTGGCCTCGGAGTTCATCCAGATCAGCTTCGGTTCGAACGTCCACGTCAACGGCCCCTGGGCCACCGTGCAGACCTTCTCGATCTTCGGGCTGCTCTACACCTTCATCGCCACCGCCTTCGTCGCCAACGTCGTCATCCGCGATGACGAGACCGGCTATGGCCCGCTGATCCTGACCACCCGGATCAACAAGTTCGACTACCTCTACGGCCGCTTCCTTGGCGCCTTCGCCGCCGCCTGCCTGTCCTTCCTGGCGGTGCCGTTCGGCTTCATCCTCGGCTCGCTGATGCCCTGGGTGGACAAGGAAACCCTCGGCCCGATCTTCGCCGGCCACTACCTGTGGACGCTCGGCGTCGTGTCGCTGCCGATGCTGTTCACGACCTGCGCCATCCTGTTCTCGATCGCCACCGCCACGCGCTCGATGATGTGGACCTACATCGGGGTGGTGGTGCTGATCATCCTGCGCATCGTCCTGCTGGTCATGGCCAGCCGCATGGAACTGCGCGAGGTCGGCGCCCTCTGGGACCCCTTCGGCACGGCCGCCTACGGCGACGCCACCCGCTACTGGACCATCGCCGAGCGCAACAGCCTCAGCCCCGCCCTGACCGGCCTCCTGCTCTGGAACAAGCTGCTGTGGATCGGCGTGCCGATCCTGTTCCTCGCCGCCGCCTACCCCCTGTTCCGCTTCCAGACCGGCGCCCTGCGCGGCCGCCGGCTGAAGGCCTTCAAGCTGCAGGCCAGGGCCGCCGTGGCCGGCGCGCCGCCGCCGCCTCCCCTGACCGCCCTGCCGCGCCCGGTGTTCAACAACGCCACCGCCTGGGCCCAGCTGTGGGCCCGCACCCGGCTCGACATGGGCCAGGTCTTCCGCAGCCCTGCCTATTTCGTGCTGCTGGCCATCGGCGTGCTGTTCGCCGCCTGGCAGCTGTGGCTGGTCACCAACAACGGCGAGTACGGCGGGGTGGTCTATCCGGTCACCCGGCTGATGCTCGACCGGCTGACCACCAGCTTCACCATCATCCCGCTGATCATCGCCCTCTATTACGCCGGCGAGCTGGTCTGGCGGGAGCGCGAGAAGAAGACCCACGAGCTGGTCGGCGCCGCCGCCGTCGCCGACTGGGCCTTCCTCCTGCCCAAGGTGCTGGCCATTTCGCTGGTGCTGATCTCCACCCTGATCGGCGGGGCCGTGGTCGCCCTGCTGGTCCAGGTGTTCAAGGGCTATTTCAACTTCGAGCTCGGCAAGACCCTGATCTGGCTGCTGCTGCCCCAGTCCCTGGATTTCATCCTGCTGGCCGTGCTGGCCATCTTCTTCCAGGCCATCAGCCCCAACAAGTTCGCCGGTTGGGGCCTGATGGTCCTCTACATGATCTCGACCTTCACCTTCGTCAGCCTGGGTCTGGAGCATAACCTCTACAACTACGGCGGCGCGCCCCAGGTCACCGCCTCGGACATGAACGGCCTGGGCAAGTTCTGGATCGGCGCCTGGTGGTTCCGCCTCTACTGGACCTTCTTCGCCGTCATCCTGGTCACCCTGTCCTATGCCGTCTGGCAGCGGGGGGCCGAGGGCCGGCTGTGGCCGCGCTTCCGCCGCGCGCCGTCACGCCTGGGCGGTCCGGTCGGGCTGGTGCTGCTGGTCGCCTTCCTCGGCTTTGCCGGCGTCGGCGGCTGGATTTTCCTCAACACCAACGTCTGGAACGACTTCCGCACGGGCAAGGACAACGACCGCTGGATGGGCGAGTACGAGCGCGTCCTGATCAACGAGCGCCACTTCGACAAGGTGCCGCAGCCGAAGATCGAGTCCATGAAGCTCGACGTCGACCTGCGGCCGCATGAGCCGATGCTGCGGGTCACCGGAACCTACGTCCTCAGGAACCTGACGAACGAGGACATCAAGCAGATCCACGTCCGCTTCGACCGCGACCTCAAGGTCAAGGGCCTGAGCATCCAGGGCGCCTGGCCCAAGGAGACGCTGGCCAAGTTCAACTACCGCATCTTCGCCCTCGACAAGCCGATGAAGCCCGGCGACGTCCTGACCATGAGCTTCATCACCGAACGCTCGCAGAAGGGCTTCAGGAACAGCGGCAACGAGAGCCGCATTGTCGACAACGGGACCTTCATCAACTCGGCGGAATTCGCCCCGACCCTGGGCATCTGGGGCAGCGGCGGCCTGGTCGACCGCGCCAAGCGGGTGAAGGCCGGCCTCAGCCCCGAGCCGCCGGTCGCCCCGCTGGGCGACGTCCCGTCACGCCAGTTCAACTACCTGCGCCACGACGCCGACTTCATGAGCGCCGATATCACGGTCACCACCGACGCCGGCCAGACGCCGATCGCGCCCGGCCGCCGGATTTCGGACCGCATCATCGACACCCCGGCCGGCAAGCGCCGCCAGGCTCACTTCGTGACCACGGCCCCGGTCCTGCCCTTCTTCTCGATCCAGTCGGCCGCCTACGCGGTCCGCCGCCAGACCTACAAGGGCATCGAGCTGGAGGTCTATTACGACCCCGCCCACGCCTACAACGTCGATCGCATGTTCACGGCGATGAAGACCTCGCTGGACTACTACCAGGCCAACTTCAGCCCCTACCAGTTCGACTACCTGCGCTTCATCGAGTTCCCGGCCTACGGCGACTTCGCCCAGGCCTTCGCCGGCACCATGCCCTGGTCGGAAAACCTGTTCTTCATCGCCGACTACCGTGACCCCGAGAAGATCGACATGGTCACCTATGTCGGGGCCCATGAAATCGGCCACCAGTGGTGGGCCCACCAGGTCATCGGCGCCGATCAGGAAGGCATGACCCTGACCTCCGAGACCCTGGCCCAGTACAGCGCCCTGCGGGTCATGAAGAAGCTCTACGGCGAGGACCGGATCCGCAAGTTCCTGCGCTACGAGCTCAACAGCTACCTGCGCAACCGCGGCGGCGATCCCCTCGGCGAAAAACCGCTGGTCCGGGTTCGGGGCAGCCAGGGCTACATCCACTACCGCAAGGGTTCGCTGGTCATGTACCGCCTGGCCGAGGAGATCGGCGAGGACAACGTCAACGCCACCCTGGCCGAGTTCCTCAAGCGCCATGCCTTCAAGGGCGCGCCCTACCCGATCTCGACCGAGCTGGTGCAGATGTTCAAGGCCCGGGCGCCGGCCGAAAAGCACGGCCTGATCGACGACCTGTTCTACAACATCACCCTCTATGACGTGAAAACCACGGACGCCAGGGTGACCGCCCGCAAGGACGGCAGGTTCGATGTGACACTGACCGTCGAGGCCAAGAAGCTCTACGCCAAGGAGGACGGCAAGGAGACGGAGTCCCCGATGAACGAGATGCTCGACATCGGCGTCTTCACCCGCCAGCCCGGCAAGGCGGGCTTCGACAGGTCCAGCGTCCTGATCCTGGAGCGCCGGCCGATCCGCAGCGGCAAGCAGACGGTCACGGTCACGGTCCCCAAACGCCCCGCCTGGGTCGGAACCGACCCCTACAACATCCTCATCGACAGGAATGCGGACGACAACCTGTTCAAGGTTGGGAGCTAGGACGACCAACTGAACTCTCCCCCGCGAGCGGGGGGAGAGCTTGGGAACCCCGCCTACCGCGCCCCGAACAGCGCCGTGCCCACACGGACGCTGGTCGCGCCGAACCGTACCCCGGTTTCAAAATCGCCGCTCATGCCCATCGACAGGCGCTCAACCCCGTTCCGCGCGGCGATCTTCCGCAGCAGCGCGAAATGCAGCCCCGCCGGCTCATTCTCCGGCGGAATGCACATCAGTCCCTCGATCACGAGCCCGTAGCGCTCCCGGCACAGCGCGATGAACCCGTCCGCCTCCGCCGGCGAAACGCCCGCCTTCTGCGGCTCCTCCCCGGTATTCACCTGCACATAGAGCCTCGGCGTCCGTCCCGACTTCGCCATCGCCTCGGCCAGCGCCCCGGCGATCTTCTCCCGATCCACCGTCTCGATGACGTCGAACAGCGCCACGGCCTCGGCCGCCTTGTTGCTCTGCAGCGGCCCGATCAGCCGCAGCTCCAGCCCCTCGCGCCGGTTCTCGCCGACCCAGCGGGCCGCCGCCTCCTGCACCCGGTTCTCGCCGAACACCCGCTGCCCCGCGTCCAGCATCGCCGTGATCTTCTCTTGCGGCTGCAGCTTGGACACGGCCACAAGGGTCACGTCCGACGCCGACCGTCCGACCGCCTTCGCCGCCCCGGCGATACGGCCCAGGATGGCGGCCCGGCGTTCGGGAATGGAGAGATCGGTTGGCACAGGGCGAGCTCGCGAAACTGGTGGAGGCCGCCAAGCGCCTACGCCCGGCATGCGCCCCTGCCAAGCCCCTGCCCCGGCTGCTGTTCCTCACCGACCCGGACCGCGTCCCCGACCCCGAGGCGGTTCTCGAAACCCTGCCGCCCGAAGTCGGCGTCATCTTCCGCCCCTTCGGCGCCCCGGACGCCGTCGAGCGCGGCCGCCGCCTCGCCGCCATCGCCCGCCGCCGGGGCCTGATCCTTCTGGCCGGCGCCGACCCCGATCTGGCCCAGGCTATCGGCGCCCAGGGCCTCCACCTCCCCGAACGCCTGGCCCACCAGCTCCCCGCCCTGCGCACGGCGCATCCGGACTGGATCCTCACCGCCGCCGCCCACGGCCTGGCCGCCGCCCAGGCCGCCACCGGCGCCGACGCCCTGCTGGTCTCCCCGGTCTTCCCCTCCAACAGCCCCTCGGCCGGCGCCCCCCTCGGCATCGAAGCCTTCACCGCCCTGGTCGCCGCCGCCCCGGCCCCGGTCTACGCCCTCGGCGGCGTCACCGCCGATACCGCCCCCCGGCTCGAAGACACCGGCGCGGCCGGTCTCGCCGGCATCGAAGCCTTTTTGCCCGGGTAGAATTATTTCGGGTCCGCCGACCCCCACCAACCTGCGTCGGATGGCGGTAGGTTCGAGGGTGGTTTCGGATGGGTCGAATCGTGGACCGCCAGGGGTCGGAACGCGCCCTTCGACGGGTCGTTTCGAGACAACTAGTTGGTTGATTTAAAAGAAGAATTTTTGACCCGATTGTGCTACAATGGTCGAAATTCAGCGCCCGAAAGCGTGCAGGCTGGCCCCATGGGCCCGCAGCCAGTCGCGGTGCGGGGCCGGATCGCCGAACAGCTCATCGACCAGGGCCCAGAACCTGGGCCCATGGTTGGCCTCGATCAGGTGGGCGCACTCGTGGGCGGCCACGTAGTCGGCCACCGCGAACGGGGCCAGGGCCAGCCGCCAGCTGTAGCGGATCGAGGCGGGCTTGCTGATCCGGGCCGGGGTGCAGCTGCCCCAGCGGGCCTTGGCGTCGATGACGCTGACGCTCGGGGTCGAGACCTTCAGCTGGGCCGCATAGCCCGCCGTCATCTGGGAGAACTTGCGCTTGGCCTCGGCCTTGATCAGCCGCATGACCCGGTCGCCAAAAGCGGCGTCGTCTGGCGCGGCGATGACCCCGGCCTCGAGATCGATCTTCGCCCGTCCAGGCCTGGTCTCCAGTCTGAACGGCCGCCCGAACAGTTCGACCACCATCCCTGGCTTCACCACCCGCGCTTCCGGCAGGTCGGCCAGCTGGGCTTCGATCCAGCCGACGCGCTCGCGGGCGAAAGCGACGGCCTCCGACAGGCGTTTGGCGGTGGGGGCGGTGGCGATGATCTCGCGGCGGGTGCGGTCGACGCGCAGGGAGATACGGCGGGCGCGGGCGTTGACGCTGAGCCGCAGCACATGGCCGGCCGCCTCGAGGCGGTCGCCGTGGTTGTAGGCGGGCGGCTTGAACAGACTCATCGCCCTCCGACTACCGCGTAAAGCGGGGCCGGAAAACGGTCATTTCGCAATACCGCTGAAACGCCGGTCAGCTGTCGGCGAAGTCGGGGTCCACGCGGCGGATGAAGCTGGCCACCCGGGGCTGGATTTCCTCGTTGAACCGACGGCCGTTGAACACCCCGTAGTGGCCGACGCCCGGCTGGACGTAGAGCTCTTTCAGCGCCTCGGGAATGTTCGGGGTCAGCCCGTGCGCCGCCTGGGTCTGGCCGACGCCGGAGATGTCGTCCAGCTCCCCCTCGACGGTCATCAGGGCGATGTCGGTGATGGCGGCGAGGTCGACCTTGCGGCCGCGATGGATCAGCTCGCCCTTGGGCAGCAGGTACTTCTGGAAGACGATATCGACCGTCTGCAGGTAGAATTCCTCGGTCAGGTCGAGGACCGACAGATACTCGTCGTAGAACACCCGGTGCTTGTCGGCGCTGTCGTCGTCGCCGATCACCAGGTGGTCGAAGTAGCGGCGGTGAGCGTCCTGGTGCTTCTCCAGGTTCATCGACATGAAGGAGGCCAGCTGCACGAAGCCCGGATAGACCCGCCGCAGCGCGCCCGGATGGGGCGGCGGCACAGTGTAGATCATGTTCGACTGGAACCAGGTGAAGGGCCGTTCCTCGGCCAGCTTGTTGGTCACGGTCGGGGAGAGGCGCGCATCGATGGGCGAGCCCATGAAGGTCATGCTGCGCGGCCGGTTGGGATCGTTGTCGGCGGCCATCAGGGCGGCGGCGGCCAGAACCGGCGGCCCCGGCTGGCAGACGGCGATGACGTGGGCCCGGGCCCCCATGACGCCAAGCATCTCGCGCACATGGTCGATGTAGTCGTGGAAGTCGAAGCGGCCCTCCATCATCGGCACGTCGCGGGCGTTGACCCAGTCGGTGACGAAGACGGCGTGGTGCGGAATCAGGGCCTCGACCGTGCCGCGCAGCAGGGTGGCGTAGTGGCCCGACAGCGGCGCGACCAGCAGGACGGCGGGGTCCAGCTGCATCTTTCCGGCCCGGCGCATGTCGCCCATGTCGCGGTCGAACTGGATCAGGCGGCACCAGGGGCTTTCCCAGACCACGGTCTCACGGACCTTGACCGTGACGCCGTTGACCTCGGTCTTGTCGATGCCCCAGGCCGGCTTGCCGTAGCGGCGGGTGACGTTGGCGTAGAGGTCGGCGGCAGCATAAAGGCTGCGCCCGATCACCGAATCCTTGGCCGGATTGAGCGGCGAGGACCAGAAGTCGCGGGTCGCCCGCGCCATCCAGCGCATGGGGGTCGACGTGTAGTACGTCGCTTCCTGCAGGGTATAGAGCATGTGTCCGACCTATTTTGCAGCGCAGCATAACACGCGTTCACTTAACGAAGTCCAGCGGCAAATCGATGCGTGTGGTTGCCCATTTGGCTGACCAATGGTCTATGCTGCAGTCCGGAAAGAGGGAGTTTCGGGGCGTTGTCTGAGGCGCGTGTCATGGCGGGGAGCGATCCCTATGCGGCCCTGGTCATCGCCATCGCCGAGCGCGGCGACCGCGCCGCCTTCCGCCAGCTGTTCGACCATTACGCCCCCCGGGTGAAGGGCTACCTCGCCCGGCTCGGCCTCGACCAGGCCCGGGCCGAGGAACTGGCGCAGGAGGTCCTGGTCACCGTCTGGCGCAAGGCCGGCAGTTTCGACGCCAGGCGGGCCTCCGTCTCGACCTGGATCTTCCGCATCGCCCGCAACCGCCGCATCGACATCTACCGCCGGGACCGCACCGCCGACCTCGACGCGGAGGAACCCTCGCTGCAGCCGGCCCCGATGGCCGGACCGCACGAGGAACTGGACGCGGGACAGCAACAGCGCCGCATCGCCGCCGCCCTGTTGAATCTTCCGGAAGAACAGCGCGACCTGGTCAGGCGCGCCTTCTATGATGACTTGAGTCACAGCGAGATCGCCGAGGCGACCGGACTGGCGCTGGGCACGGTGAAGTCCAGGCTACGACTGGCCTTCGGCAAGCTTCGCGCCGTGCTGGAGGAATCGGCATGAAATGTCGCACTTGTCGTCGCCTTGACGACTTTGGACCCCGGTCTATCTCGCCTCTCGTGACTGGAAAACCGAGGCTTCAACCGTGACTGCCGCCGACGCCAACATCGACGTCTTCGCCGACCGCCTGCAGCATGCGCCCGACGCGGGCCTGAAGCTTCTGGCCTCGGCCGCCGCCGCCGTGCGCGACGACCGCCCCCTGCCGAACGAGGACCTGGCCGGCCTGTTCCTTGACGACGAAGCACCGATGGACCTCAGCGGCGGCGCCGACGCCGCCCTGGCCCGCATCGACGCGCTTGGCGATCTCGACGTGCGCGGCCCGGCTCCGACCAGCGACAACCGCGCCGCCACGGGCGCCGCCAAAACCCTGAACGAGCTGGCGGGCCTGCCCGACCCGGTCCGCGAAGCGGCCTTCGAGGCCATCATGGGCGGCAAGAACTTCGGCTTCGCCGGCTTCGGCATCAAGCGCCTGTCGATCCCGATGGACGGTCCGGGCAAGGTCGACCTGCTGCGCATCGAGCCCGGCGCCGGCGTCGCCACCCATGATCACGAGGGCGAGGAATTCACCCTGGTCCTGACCGGCGCCTTCAACGACGGTCACCAGACCTACGGCCCCGGCGACATCAATGTCGGCATTCCCGGCTTCAAGCACGAGCCCAAGGCCCTGCCCGGCGACGTCTGCTACGCCCTGGCCGTCTCGTACGGCTCGGCCCGCTTCGACGGCTCGATCGGCCTGCTGCAGAAACTCACAGGTTTCGGCAGCTAGGACCCCCTGACGCACCCCAGCTGTGCGCAAGGTAAATCGCCTCTTAACCCTCCGCGCGCACAACGGACCCCTATTGGGTTCGAAGGGCATTTGGGTATGGCGAAGGCGGCGCGGCGGTCTGGCGCGGAACTGCTTGTCGAAGCGGCGGTCATCGCCTGGGGCCTGCCGGGAACGGCGCGCTTCCGGGGCGGGGTGACGGCGGCCGCCGGCGCGGCGCTTGCTGTCGCATTGGCCACCTACAATCCGGCCGATCCCAGCTTCAACGCCGCCTCGGGCGGGGCCGCCACCAATGCGCTCGGCGGCGGCGGCGCCCTGATCGCCGATCTGGCCATGCAGTCGCTGGGCCTGGGCGCCTGGCTGACCGCCATCCTGATGACCGCCTTCGGCATGACCCGTGTGCTCGACGCCGAGCCGGACCGGGGCCGCAAGGCCTTGCGGATCAAGGCCGCCGTCGGCGCTCTGGGCGTGCTCTTGCTGTCGGCCGCCGTCGCCGCGCCGCCGCCGCCTGCCGCCTGGCCGCTGGCCCTGGGCCTCGGCGGCCTATGGGGTCAGGGCCTGTTCAGCCTGGTCCGCGACCTGTTCGGCTTTGTCCATCTGCCCGGCGCCGCCCTGTTCGCCGGCCTGATCCTGGCCGGCGCAGGCATCACCGCCACGGTCTGGTCGCTGGGCCTGCAGAAACTGGCCGCCGGCTTCGACCCCGAAACCCTGACCCGGCTGATGCACCGCGAGCCGAAGGCGCAGCCCGCGCCCGCCCCGGTCCGCAAGGCCGCCAAGCCCCGCGCCGCCGCCCGCGCGCCCCTGCCGCCGATCGAGGACGAGGACGCCCTCCCCGTCGCCGCCCCGGTCGCCGAGCCGGTGCTCAACATTCGCCAGCCCAAGGTCCCGGCCCGCGCCTCCGACCGCGCCGCCCGCGAGCGCCAGCCGGCCTTCGACTTCGAGGACCGCGAGGACGGTTTCCAGCTGCCGGAACTGTCGATGCTGGCCCAGCCGAAACCCCGCGCCAACACCTTCGACGAAGCGGCCTTGCGCCAGAACGCCCGCCTGCTGGAAAGCGTGCTGGCCGAGTTCGGCGTGCGCGGCGCCATCGACCAGATCCGCCCCGGCCCCGTCGTCACCCTCTATGAACTGACCCCCGCCCCCGGGGTGAAGAGCGCCCGCGTCGTGGCCCTCAGCGACGACATCGCCCGCTCGATGAGCGTCGCCGCCTGCCGCGTGTCGGTCGTCTCTGGCCGCAACGCCATCGGCATCGAACTGCCCAACGCCAAGCGCGAAACCGTCTATCTGCGCGACCTGCTGTCGAGCCCCGACTACGAGAAACAGGGCGCCATCCTGCCCATGGCGCTGGGCGAAGGCATCGGCGGCGAACCCTACATCGCCGACCTCGCCAAGATGCCCCACCTGCTGATCGCCGGCACCACCGGCTCCGGCAAGTCGGTGGGCGTCAACGCCATGATCCTGTCGATCCTCTACAAGCTGCCGCCGGATCAGTGCCGCTTCATCATGATCGACCCCAAGATGCTGGAACTCAGCGTCTACGACGGCATCCCGCACCTGCTGGCGCCCGTCGTCACAGATCCCAAGAAGGCGATCGTCGCCCTGAAGTGGACCGTCCGCGAGATGGAGGACCGCTATCGCCGCATGTCCAAGATCGGCGTGCGCAACATCGGCGGTTACAACGAGCGGGCCAAGGAAGCGCTGGAAAAGGGCGAGCACTTCGAGCGCACCGTCCAGACCGGCTTCGACGACGCCGGCCGCGCCATCTATGAGTCCGAGAAGATCCGCCCTGAGCACATGCCCTATCTGGTCGTCGTCATCGATGAGGTCGCCGACCTGATGATGGTGGCCGGCAAGGACATCGAAGGCGCCGTCCAGCGCCTGGCCCAGATGGCCCGCGCCGCCGGCATCCACCTGATCATGGCCACGCAACGCCCGTCGGTGGACGTCATCACCGGCACCATCAAGGCCAACTTCCCGACCCGGATCAGCTTCCAGGTCACGAGCAAGATCGACGCCCGCACCATCCTGGGCGAACAGGGCGCCGAACAGCTGCTGGGCATGGGCGACATGCTCTACATGGCCGGCGGTGGCCGCACGACACGCCTGCACGGCCCGTTCGTCTCGGACGGTGAAGTGGAAGCGGTTGCCCGCTACCTGCGCGACCAGGGCATGCCCAACTACCTGGAAGAAGTCACCGCCGGCGGCGAGGACGACGAGGAGGGTGGCGAGGGCGCCGTGGCCGCCGATGGTTCTGGCGGCGACCTCTACGACCACGCCGTGGCCGTGGTCACCCGCGACCGCAAGGCCTCGACCAGCTATATCCAGCGCCGCCTGCAGATCGGCTACAATAGAGCCGCTTCGCTGATGGAGCGGATGGAGCGCGAAGGCATCGTCGGCGCCGCCAACCATGCCGGCAAGCGTGAAATCCTGGTCGGGGCGCCGCCGTAAGGGCCTCCTTTTCGCCCTGCGGACGCGTCAGGTTGCAACCCGAAGGACGACCAACGACTTTAGGGCCGACATGACCCAACACCTGAACCGCCGCGACACCCTCGCCGGCCTGATCGCCCTTTCCGCCACGGCCACCGCCGGCGCCGCCGTCGCCGCGCCCCTGTCGCCGGCCGACAAGGCGCTGGTCGACAAGGCCACCGCCTATCTGCAGGGCCTCAGCTCGGCCAAGGGTCGGTTCATCCAGACCGACCCGCGCGGGACCCAGACGCAAGGCAGCTACTACCTGCAGCGGCCCGGCAAGGCCCGATTCGCCTACGACGCCCCGGTCAGCAAGCTGCTGGTCAGCGACGGCCGTTTCGTCTCCGAGGCCGACACCCGGCTGAAGACCGTCAACCGCTATCCGCTCGGCCAGACGCCCCTGGCCCTGTTCCTGGCCCAGGACGTACGGCTCGACAAAGGGGTGGTGGTCAACAAGGTCAGCCGGCTGGACGGCGGCTTCTCCCTGACTCTGTCCGACGGACGCAAGCAGACGCGCGGCACGTTGACGATGAACTTCACCGACAGCCCGGTCGCCCTGATGGGCTGGGTCGTGACCACCGTGCAGGGCGCGACGCGGGTGCGGCTGACCAGCCTGGAGCGGGTCGGCGGGCTGGACGCCAAGCTGTTCGCCACGCCCTTCCCGCCGGCGAAGAAGACCGGCCGGCCCTGAATCGCCACCACTGTGTCCCACCCGACACAGCCAAACCTTCACGGAATTGTCGTTGACGTTTCCGCGTTGACGTTGTTCTAATGCAACACATGGCGGTTGGCGCGTCCGACCTCGCGCCGCCCGCGGACCGTGCCGGAAACCTATCCCCTCCCGGCGGCGGCATGAGAGACAACTTTCCCCGCCCGGCGCCGTAGTGGCGCCGGGCGTTTTTCTTGTCGCAGTGGCGGTGCGACCCCCCAGCCGCTACCTACGGCCCATGCGCCTTCGACTCGCCACCTGGAACATCAACTCTGTCCGTCCGCGCGGCGACCTGATCGGCCGCATGGTCGACGAGATCGCCCCCGACGTCATCGCCCTGCAGGAGATCAAGTGCCAGACGCACGAGTTCCCCCGCGAGATGTTCGAAGCCCTCGGCTACCGCCACTTCCGCATCCACGGCCAGAAGGGCTGGCACGGGGTGGCCATCGTCTCGCGCCTGCCGCTGGAGGACTCACCGCCGTTGGACGTCTGCAAGAACGGCCACGCCCGCTGTGTCGGGACCATGGTCGGCGGGGTCGAGATCCAGAACTTCTACATCCCGGCCGGCGGCGACATTCCCGACCGAGAACTGAACCCCAAGTTCGACCACAAGCTCGACTTCTTCGAGAAGCTGACCGCCGAGTTCGCCAGGCGCGACCCCAGGAATCCGCTGATCGTCACCGGCGACCTCAACGTGGCGCACGGCGAGAACGACGTCTGGAACCACAAGTACATGTCCAAGGTGGTCAGTCACACGCCGGTCGAAGTCGCGGCCATGGAGGCGCTGATCGCCTCGGGCAAATTCATCGACCTGCCCCGCGAAGTGGTGCCGCCTTCGGAAAAGATGGCCAGCTGGTGGAGCTACCGCGCCGCCGACTTCCGCGCCTCGAACCGCGGCCTGCGCCTGGACCACATCCTGATCAGCCCCGGCCTGCGGGACGCGGCCTTCCACACCGGCAAGGCCATCTCCAAGGTGCATGAGGACGTACGCGGCTGGGACAAGCCCAGCGACCACGCGCCGGTGACCGCCGACTTCATGATCTGATCAGGGCTGCAGCCGATACCCGCCGGCTTCGGTGATCAGCAGCCGCGCCTGGCCGGGATCGGGCTCGATCTTCTGGCGCAGGCGGTAGACATGGGTCTCCAGCGTGTGGGTCGTGACCCCGGCGTTGTAGCCCCAGACCTCTGTCAGCAGTTCCTCGCGGGCGATAGCCTTGGCCCCGGCCCGGTAGAGGTACTTGAGGATGTTGGTCTCTTTTTCCGTCAGCCGGACCTTCTTGCCCTTGTCGTCGACCAGCAGCTTGGCGGCCGGGCGGAACTCGTAGGGGCCGATGCGGAACACCGCGTCTTCCGACGCCTCATGGCTGCGCAGCTGGGCGCGGATGTGGGCCAGCAGGACGGCGAAGCGGAAGGGCTTGGTCAGGTAGCCGTTGGCCCCCGATTCGAGGCCCAGGATGGTGTCGGCGTCGGTCGAGGCCGCCGTCAGCATGACGATCGGCGCCGTCACCCCCGCCTTGCGCATCAGCCGGCAGGCCTCGCGCCCGTCCATGTCGGGCAGGTCAACGTCGAGCAGGATCATGTCCGGCCGGGTTTCCCGGGCCATGGTCGAGCCCTCGGTGGCGGTGGCCGCCTCGAGGGTGGTGAACTCCTCGTGCAGACGCAGCTGTTCGGCCAGCGCGCCGCGCAGGTCGTCGTCGTCATCGATGATCAGGAGGGTCTTGCCTTGCGCCATGAACAGAACCATGCACCGTTTCGGGCCTGAAGGCCAAGCGGACAACGCCAAGCCGTGGAGGCATCAGTTGAACTTCACCGCCCATGCCGACGGTCGTTTCGAGATAGGCAGCCGGACCGTCTCCTGCATCCTCGGCAAGGGGGGCGTGAAGCCCGCCGCCGACAAACGCGAGGGCGACGGGGCCAGCCCCGTTGGAACCTGGCCGATCCGCCGCCTGCTCTACCGGCCCGACAAGACCCCGCCGCCGAAGACCGGCCTGCCCGTGCACCCCATCCAGCCGAACGAAGGCTGGTGCGACGCAGCCGACGACCCGAACTACAACCGCCCGGTCAAACTGCCCTACGCCGCCAGCCACGAGCGGCTGTGGCGCGACGACGATATCTACGATCTGGTCCTCGTATTGGGGCACAACGATGACCCGGTCGTCCCCGGCATGGGCTCGGCCATCTTCCTGCACCTGACCCGGCCAGAACGGACGCCGACCGAGGGCTGCGTCGCCCTCGATCGGCCGGACCTGCTCGAGATGCTCGCTCAGGCCCGGCCGGGCGATACGGTGACGATCTCTACTTGAGACCTTCGCGGATGCCCTTAGCCTTGGTCAGGTGTTCCTGGACAGTTGGGGCGGTGGAGGCGGCGGCGGCCTGCAGGGCGGGAACCGTGCCGTCCTTGGCGTAGCGGGTCATCAGGTCCAGCGCCGCCTGGTGGCCGTCGACCTGGGCGTCCATGTAAGCCTTGTCGAAATCGGCGTCCGACGCCTTGGAGAGGTCGTCCAGCTTGCTCTGCAGATCGGCCGGCAGGGCGGTCGGCGGGACGAGCGGCTGGCCGGAATCGGCGATCGCCTTCTTCAGACCGGCCGTGGTCTGGGTGTGCATGTCGATCATCATCTGGGCGAAGGCCTTGATGTCGGCGTTCCTGGTCCGGGTCAGGGCCAGCTTGCTGCTCTCGATCTCGAACATGTCGCTCGACGCGGCCTTGGCCACGAAGTCCGGGGCGCCGGCCTCGTTGGCCGGGGTCGGCACGGTGGCGGCCGGGTTGGCGTCCGGGGTGACGGCGCTGGTCTCTTCCGGCGGCTTGCCGCAGGCGGCCAGGGTCAGGGCGGCGCAGGCGGCGCCGGCGATGAGAAGCTTGCGATACATGGGGTGTCTCCTGCACAGCACGTTGGCCGCTCGGTAAGCGCGGCTCTTGCAGTTCACTAAAGCTCACGGGGGTGTGATGCGTTCCAATGTCGAAGCGCCGACCGACGGTCCGCTCAAGGGACTTGTGGTCATCGAGATGGGAACCCTGATCGCCGGCCCGTTCTGCGGCCAGATCCTCGGCGACTTCGGGGCGACGGTGATCAAGCTGGAGGATCCCGGCAAGGGCGATCCTATGCGCCAGTGGGGCCGAAGCCTGCCCAAGGGCCACAGTCCCTGGTGGCCCGTGATCGGTCGCAACAAGCGCTCGGTGACCCTGAACCTGCGCGATCCCGAGGGGCAGGCGATTGCCAGACGCCTGATAGCCGGCGCCGACGTGCTGATCGAGAACTTCCGCCCCGGGGCGATGGAGAAGTGGGGGCTGGGCTATGAGGCCCTGGTCTCGGAGAACCCGAAGCTGGTCATGGCCCGCGTCTCCGGCTTCGGCCAGACCGGCCCCTACGCGCAACGGGCCGGCTATGCCCTGATCGGCGAGGCGATGGGGGGCTTGCGCTACATCACCGGCGAGCCTGACCGCGCCCCGGCCCGGGCCGGGATTTCGGTCGGCGACAGCCTGGCGGGCCTGCATGCGGCGCTGGGGACGATGATGGCGCTGCACGCCCGCGAGCGGACCGGCAGGGGCCAGATCGTAGATGCGGCCATCTATGAGAGCGTGCTGTCGGTGATGGAAAACCTGATCACCGAATACGGCCTGACCGGCTACGTCCGCGAACGCTCGGGCTCTGTGTTGCCGGGCATCGCGCCGTCCAACGCCTATCCGACGGCGGACGGGGCGCTGGTGGTCATCGGGGCCAACCAGGACACCCTGTTCAAGCGGCTGTGCGGGGCCATGGGCCGGCCGGAGCTCAGCGCCGATCCGCGCTACGCCGGCCATGCGGCCCGGGGCGAGAACCAGGCCGAGCTCGACGCCCTGATCGGCGGCTGGACCGCCACCCTGACGGCGGCGGACCTGCTGGCCCTGATGGAAAAGAGCGGCGTCGCCGCCGGCCGCGTCTACCGTGCGCCAGACATGCTGGACGACCCTCAGTTCGCCGCCCGCGAGGCCATCGTCGAAACGCCCCATCCGGTGTTCGGCAGCGTGAAGATGCAGAACGCCTTCCCCAAGCTCAGCGATACGCCCGGCGGCGTGCGCTGGCCCGGACCGGGGCTGGGCGAGCATACGGATGAAGTGCTTGGCGAGCGTGCGGGGGTGTCGGCGGAAGACCTGGCCAAACTGCGGGAGCGAGGCGTGATCTAACGCCCAACCGCCTCGGCCACGGCGCGGACAATCTGGTGAATGTTGTAGGGCTTGCGCACGATCGGGGCGTCGAAGCCGCCCGGCGCGCCTCGCTCGCCATAGCCGGTGGCGAAGACGAAGGGGATGCCTCGGGCCGCCAGCCGCTCGGCCACCGGGGTGACCAGCCGGCCGCCGAGGTTGACGTCCAGCACCGCCGCGTCCAGCTGCGCCTCGGCAAGGCCCATGGCCTCGTCGACGTCGCCGGCCGTGCCGACGATGATGGCCCCGGCCTCGACCAGGCCCGCCTCCAGCTCCAGGGCCAGCAGGGTGGCGTCCTCGACAATCAGCAGGCGAAGACCCTCGACCCCGCCGTGGCCATTGACCTGGCCGGTCGACACGCCGCTGGGAGCCGGCGGTTCCGGGGCCGCCTTGGCGTCGGCCAGGGCCCCCCGGGCGGCGGTCAGATGGACCTTCACGCCACTCTTCTCATAGACAACCTTGCCCGCCCCGCCGAGTTCGCGGCCGGTCACCCGGTCGAGCAGCACGGCGCCGAAGCCGGTGCGGGTCGGCTGGACCACCGGCGGACCCCCGGTCTCCTGCCAATCAAGGGCGAAGCCGCCGTCGGGACGCTTGCGCCAGTCGAGCAGCACCCGGCCGCCCTCCACCGACAGCGCCCCGTATTTGATGGCGTTGGTGGCCAGCTCGTGCAGAGCCAGCGACAGGGCGTTGGCCGCGCGGGGCGTGAGGAAGAGATCGGGCCCCGACCAGATCGCCTGGCCATGGCCGAGCCCGCCCAGTTCCGCCTCGACGATGGAGCCGAGGCTGGCCCCGTGCCAGCGGGTGGCGGTCAGCAGCTCGTGAGCCTGGGCCATGGCCTTCAGCCGGCCAGAGAAGCTTTCGATGAAGCCGTCGATCGAGCTGGTCCGGCGGGCCGACTGGGCGGCCAGCGATTGCACGGCGGCCAGCACATTCTTCACCCGGTGGTCGAGCTCGGCCATCAGGGTTTCGCGCTGTTCCTCGTCCTGCTTGCGGTCGGTGATGTCCTGGACGACGCCGATGATCTTGCGCGGCTTGCCTTCGCCGTCGAGCACAACCGTGCCCGCCCCCATCATCCAGCGCACCTCGCCGTTGTCCGGCCGCACGATGCGGTACTCGGACCGGTAGCGGCCGGTCGATTTCAGCGAGCGGTCGACCTCGGCCCTCAACTTCTCGCGGTCCTCGGGGTGAACGTATTTGAAGGAGATGTCGCCGTGTTCGCCGCCGGCGCTGTCGCGCTTGAGGCCGGTCATGGCCTTCATCTGGTCGTTGATGACCATGCGGTCTTCGGTGACATCCCATTCGAACTCGCCGAGCCCGCCGGCCTCGAGGGCCAGGTCCCGGCGTTGCCGGTCGAGCTTGCGGCCGCGCTCGACGGCCAACCGGTGGGCGTCGGCCATCAGGTGATCGGTGGCCAGTTCGGCCAGGTCCTTCAGGGCCGGAGCGAGGTCGTCCTCGTCGAGCGGATGAGGCTCCGGATCGCCGACCGCCAGCAAGCCGACCACTGCCCCGTCCGGGGTGATCAACGGGGCGCAGGCATAGAAGGCGACATCGATCTGGGTAAGGGTGTGGCGGATGTCGTCGAAGCGGCTGTCGGTCCGCACATCACCGCTGATCAGCACCTCGGCGCGGCCGATCATGACATCGGCCAGGGACCCGGCGCGCGGGTACTCGCGGCGCTCCAGCCCGAGGATGGCCTTGTGCCAGAGCCGGTCGCGGTCAACGAGGACGATGGCCGCCCGCGAGGCCCCGAACAGGGCGGCGGCCAGGCGCACGACGCGGTCGAAATGCGGGTCGCTGTCGCTGTCCAGGGCGCCGAGGCCGCGCAGCACCGCCAGCCGGTCCTCCTCGGTCATCTCCACGCCGGGTGCGACATTTTTACTCATGGGCGCACCTTAAACCGACTTCGCCGGTTAAGCGACTGGTGGCGGCGAGCGTTCACACGTCCTATGTTGGAACCAGCGCCCCTTCCCGGCGTTGTCGGGCCGTCACGCCATGACGACCCACGCCCGGGGTGCGGGCCTCTAGCGGAGTTATTCCATGACCAACGTGCCCACTGGCGCCGAGACCGAAGCCGTCAAGGCGAAAACTGCTCTGAAGAGCGCGGCGAGCCACGCCGAGAAGAGCTTCGCGGAAGCCGCCGAAGCCGCCAAGACCTCGATCACCGAAGCCGCCGCGCGCGCCGAGGTGGCGATCAAGGAAGGCCTCGAAACCTTCCGCGCCCAGAGCCGCACCTACGCCGACTCAGCCGGCCATCAGCTCGACGTGGCCCAGCGCTACGTCACCGAGCGGGTGAAGGAAAAGCCGCAGACCGCGCTGCTCGCGGCGGCCGGCGTCGGCCTTCTGCTTGGCCTGCTGCTGGCCGGTCGCGGCGACCGTCGTTGATCGTAGAACGCACTCTGGCGGCCCTGGCGACGGCGGCGGCGGTCGTCGCCGCCGTTTCCGTGGCCATCGTCGCCGCCTTCTTCGCCGTCTTCGCCCTGGTTGAGCCGACGCTCGGCCGGGCCGGAGCCGGCGCGGTCGTCGCCGGGACCGCCGCCCTGCTGGCGGCGATCATCGCGGTCGTCGCCGCCCGCAAGATGGAAGGCGACAAGCGCCGCCATCAGGAGGCCCAGGCGGCCAACATGGCCGGCGGCGGACACGCCGACCTGGCCAATGTCATCCTGAACGTCATCAAGGACCGCCCGCTGCTCTCGGCCGGCGCCGCCGTGGCGGTCGGGGTCTACGCCCTGCGCAATCCGGCCCTGATCAGCGCCGTGGTGCGCGGCTTCATGGACGGCCGGACCAAGCCATAGAGCCCCGGCTCAAAACCCGGGCCCTGTTCAAACCTTGTCTGAAATGAACGCCGGCGGCTCCCCTTGCCGGCGCGTGAGGAGTTGCGTTCATGACCTTCGTTCTGCCCGATCTGCCCTATGCCCGAGAGGCCCTGGAGCCCACCGTCTCCGGCACGACCCTCGATTTCCACCACGGCAAGCATCACAAGACCTACGTCGAGACGCTCAACAAGCTGCTCGAGGAAAAAGGCGACAAGCCCGCCAGTCTGGAAGACGTCGTCAGATCGGCCGGCCCCGGCAAGCTGTTCAACAACGCCGCCCAGGCCTGGAACCACGGCTTCTTCTGGGAGAGCATGAGCCCCTCTTCGGGCGCGCCCTCCGGCGACCTGGCCCAGGCCATCGAGGCCTTCGGCGGCATGGAGGCCCTGAAGGAGACATTCGTCGAGACCGGCGTCGGCCAGTTCGGCTCCGGATGGGCCTGGCTGCTGTGGAAGGATGGCAAGATCGCCGTCGCCCCCAGCCATGACGCCGACAATCCGTTGGCGAACGGCTCGGGGTTCCCCTTGCTGGTCTGCGATGTCTGGGAGCACGCCTACTATCTGGACCACCAGAACGACCGTAAGGGCTTCCTCACCGCCTGGTTCGGCAAGCTGGCGAACTGGGACTTCGCGGCTCGCCAGCTGGCCGCTGCTCAGGGGTCGGGCGAAGGCTATAAATACCCGCCACCCAAGTAGAGGACGGCTATGATGGAACCGCGCCCATAGAAAGCCGTTCTCCCAATCGACGACGCGACCTCTTCGCGTTTCGATCTAAGGAAAGGTTTTCAAGATGCTCAGGTGGGCGCTTATTTTCCTTGTCGTGGCGTTGGTCGCGGCAGTTCTCGGGTTTGGCGGTATTGCCGGCACCTCGGCCTCGATCGCCAAGATTCTGTTCTTTGTCTTCCTCGTCCTGTTCGTGGTCTCACTGGTCATGAACATGGTCCGGGGTCGGGCGCCTTAGCGGCAAACGCCGAGACGTAGACCTCGATGAAGGGCGGCGCCGAAAGGCCCGCCCTTTTTCGTGCGCGTGAAACTGCTAAGCACCTCACCAGGTTCTGGAGATTTCCGCGTGCTGAAGACCGTTTCCGCCAAAGTTCTGGCCGCCGCGCTGTTGCTGACCGTTCCGGCCGGCCTGGCCGCCGTCCCGGCGCTCGCCGCCGTCAGCCAGCCCACCGCACCGCCGATCCAGTATCGCGAGCGGGTTCTGCCCAACGGGCTGCGGGTGATCAGCTCGATCGACCGCTCGACCCCCAACGTCACGGTCCAGGTCTGGTACGGCGTCGGCGGCAAGGACGACCCGGAAGGCCGCACGGGCTTTGCCCACCTGTTCGAACACCTGATGTTCAAGGCCACCCGCGATCTGCCGCCGGAAGCCTTCGACCGCATGACCGAGGATGTCGGCGGCTTCAACAACGCCTTCACCGCCGACGACATGACCGCCTATTACGAGCTGGTCCCGGCCCATCACCTGGAACGCATCCTGTGGGCCGAGTCCCAGCGGCTGGGCTCGCTGGTCGTCGATGAGACCAACTTCAAGTCCGAACGCGATGTGGTGAAGGAGGAGCTGCGCCAGCGCGTGCTCGCCAATCCCTATGGCCGCTTCCAGTCGCTGCTGGTGCCGTCGGCCAGCTACACCACCCACCCCTATCGGCGGCCGGTGATCGGATCGATCGAGGATCTCGACTCGGCGACCATCGACGACGTTCTCAACTTCCACGCCGCCTACTACCGGCCCGACAACGCCGCCCTGATCGTGGTCGGCAACTTCGACGAGGCCCAGCTCGACGCCTGGGTCGACAAATACTTCGCCGGCATCAAGACCCCTGCCGCGCCGCTCAAGCGCGTCACCGTCAAGGAACCGCCGCGCAAGGGGCCCAAGACCGTCACCGGCTATGCCCCCAACGTGCCGCTGCCGGCCATCGCCATCACCTGGCAGGGCCCCAAGGCCTCCGATCCGGACGCCGCCGCCCTGACCGTGCTCGACGCCATTCTGTCGGGCGGCAAGTCCTCGCGGCTCTACAACAGCCTGGTCTACGATCAGCAGATCGCCCAGGAGGCCTTCTCCAACGCCGAGCTCAACGCCCAGCCGGGCCTGTTCTACGTCGGCGCCATCATGAGCAGCGGCAAGACCCTCGACGAGGGCGAGAAGGCCCTGCTCGAGCAGGTCGCCCGCCTGCGCAACGAGCCGCCGACCGCCGCCGAACTGGCCGAGGCCAAGAGCGAGATGATCGCCGGCGCCGTGCGTCAGCGAGAGACCATCGACGGCAAGGGCTTCGTGCTGGGCTCGGCCCTGGTGCTCGAGGGCGACGCCGCCAAGGCCAACAGCGGCATCGACGAGCTGAACGCCGTCACCGCCGCCGACGTGCAGCGCGTGGCCCAGAGATACCTCGACCCCAATCGCATGGTCGTCGTCCGCTACATGGACGAGAGCCAGCGTCCGAAGGGCGCCAAGGATGAGGTCGCCAAACCGGTGACCGTGACCAGCAAGCCGTTCAAGGGCGAACGCGTCGCCCTGCGCGAGCCCGCCCAGCGCGAGAAGGCCCCGGCCCTCGGCGAACCCATCGCTCCCGTCCTGCCGACCCCGGTCGAGAAGACCCTGGCCAATGGTCTGCGGGTTATCGTCGCCCGCTCCAGCACCCTGCCGCTGGTCACCGCCGACCTCACCGTCCGGGCCGGTTCGGTGTTCGATCCCGACGGCCAGGCGGGTCTCGCCGCCATGGCCGCCGACCTGATGGTGGAGGGGGCCGGCGGCAAGAGCGCCGTCGACATCGCCGCCCAGACCGAGGCCCTCGGGGCTGAACTCTCGACCGGCGCCGGCCGCGAGTTCACCTCGGTGACCCTCAGCAGCCTGACCAGCAACCTGGACGCCTCCATCGACCTGATGGCCGATGTCGCCCTGCGCCCGACCTTCGATCCGGAGGAACTGGACCGCCTGCGCGACCAGGCCATCGACGGCTATCAGGTGTCGATGACCGAGCCGGGCTCGGTGGCCAGCTACGTTTCCGCCCCGGCCGTCTGGGCCGGCACCCCGTTCGGCGACGTCACCACGCCCGCCACCCTGAAGGCCCTCAAGCGCGACGACCTGGCCGCCTTCCACGCTCGCTGGTTCCGGCCTGACAATGCGGTGCTGGTGATCACCGGCGACATCACGCCTGAAGCCGGTTTCGCCTTGGCCGAACGGGCCTTCGGCGCCTGGAAGGCTCCGGCGACGCCGCTGCCGGCCCAGCCGGCGGTGTCGGGCGCCTCGCGTCCGCGCGTCGTCATCATCGACATGCCCGGGGCCGGCCAGGCCAGCGTCATTATCGCCAAGCGGGCCATCACCCGCGACGATCCCCGCTATTACGCGGGCCTGGTGGCCAACAATGTGCTGGGCGGCGGCTATAGCTCGCGCCTCAACCAGGAGATCCGCCTCAAGCGCGGCCTGGCCTACGGGGCCGGCTCGGCCCTGTCGGTGAGGAAGGGCAGCGGCGGCTTCTCGGCCTCGACCTCGACGAAGAACGAGACCGCCGGCGAGGTCGTCACCCTGCTGCGCGGCGAGATGACCCGACTGGGTCAGGCGCCGCCCACGCCTGAGGAAATGGCCGCCCGCAAGTCGGTGCTGATCGGCGGCTTCGGCCGTGAACTGGCCACCGCCGGCGGCCTGGCCGACACGCTGGGCTCGTTGGCCGCCTACGGCATCGACCTCAACGAGGTGTCGCTGTTCACCACCCGCATCGAGGCGGTGACGCCGCAGCAGGTGCAGGACTTCGCCGCCCAAGTGCTGAAACCCGGCGAAGCCAGCGTCATCGTCGTCGGCGACGGCAAGCTGCTGGGCAAGAGCCTGAGCGAAGCCCTGCCGGACGCCGAGGTCATCCCCCTGAGCGAGCTCGACCTCGACAGCCCGACCCTGCGCAAGGCCAAGCCGTGATAGGCCGCGTCCTGATCATCGCCGGCTCCGACAGCGGCGGCGGCGCGGGCCTGCAGGCCGACATCAAGGCGGTGACCATGCTGGGGGCCTATGCCGCCACGGCGGTGACCGCCATCACCGTGCAGAACACGCTCGGCGTCACCGGCGTGCACCCGATCCCGCTCGACATCATCGAGGCCCAGGGCCGCGCCGTGCTCGACGACATCGGGGCCGACGCCATCAAGACCGGCATGCTGGGCGATGTCGGCACGGTCGAGGTCGCCGCCCGGCTGATCGATACTGGAGGCGCCATTCCCGTCGTCATCGACCCGGTGATGATCGCCAAGGGCGGGGCCAGCCTGCTCGATCCCCGCGCCGTGGAGGCGGTGCGCAGCGAACTGGTGCCGCGCGCCACCCTTCTGACCCCCAACGCCCCCGAGGCCGAGGCCCTGACCGGCATGCCGGCGACCAGCACCGACGACCTGCGCCGGGCCGGCCACGCCCTGCTGCGCATGGGCGCCAAGGCGGTGCTGATGAAGGGCGGCCATGTGCCGGGCGACCGGCTGATCGACCTGCTGATCACCCCCGACGGCGAGACCGCCTTCGAGGACGCCCGTATCGAGACCCCCCACACCCACGGCACCGGCTGCACCTTGGCCAGTGCGTGCGCGGCGGGCCTTTCACAAGGTCTCGACCTGACCGCCGCCGTCGCCCGTGCCTGGGACTATGTCCATCGGGCCATCGAGGCGGCGCCCGGCCTTGGAAAAGGGCATGGGCCGCTGGACCATGCCTGGATGCTGCGCGACCGCTAACAACCTGACGACGCGCGACAATTTGCGTGATGACAGCCTGCGAGCCGCATGATTCCATTCGCCCCAAGTCGGGGAGTTTTCCATGCGTCTCATCATCGCCATGGCCGCGCTGGCCGTCGCCCTGCCCACGGTTGCGTCCGCCGAAACCTGGTTGCCGATCGCCAAGGGCGCGGCCCATGTCTCCTACGCGGACCCGGACGCCCTCAGTGGCGACGACACCGAGGTCGTGGTCCGCGAGATGAAGGTCTACGACCCGCCGGTCACCGCCGACGGCCAGACCATCCAGGCCCGGATCGTCAACTACCGGTTCCGCTGCGACTCCACCCGCTTCAAGATCCTCGACGTCGAGAACATCGACGAGACCGGCAAGAGCCTGGGCGTCGCGGCCATCGCCGAGGACTGGCGCGAGCCGGTGGTCAGCGGCACGGTCGGCGAGAAACTGGCCGCTTTCGGCTGCGGCCAGATGGCCATGGACCCGAACGGCGCGGTGAGCCGCTCGGCCGCCATCCGCGATGGCCGGTGGATGCTCAGCCAGTAGCCCCCCAATCCAAGGGCGCGCGCCTTCGGCCGGCATGGTCTGCTGGCTCCATGAAACCGTCCCTGACCGCTTCTCTCGGCGCGCTGGCTGTGTGCGGCGCGCTCACCCTGTCGCCCGCCGCCGCCCAGTCCCCGCCAGCCTGGCGGTTCCAGACGCAGACGGCCGACTTCGTTAGCTACATCGACACCAGCAGGACCCTGCGGCATGAAGACCTGGTCTGGTACCAGACAGCCAAGGTCTATCGCACACCCCAGGGACCCACGATCAAACGCCACACCTGGGTGACCCTTCACGAAGGCCGCTGCTCGACCTGGGACTACAAGACCACCCGGATCGATGGGGTGAACGACGACGGCGTCTACGCCGAATCCCAGACCTGGAAGCCGACCGAATGGCGGCCGACCCAGCCGGGCCAGGTCGGCCGGACGATCCTCGAGAATGTCTGCGGCAAACCCCTGCCGCCCGGCCCGACTTTGTCGTCCATCACCGCCCTGATCGCCGACGGCAAGGCGCGACTGGGCATCCGCTGACGAATCGCCCAAGAGGGTCGGCCCGCTCGAAAGATTGCCAATGCCGACCGACCGCGCCCTGCACGACCGTCTCGAAGAGATCCTCCGCGCCGCCCCGACGCTGATGACCTGCCTGCGACATGCGCGCGATCTGGACCTGCCCGACTGGCTGATCGTCTCGGGCGCTGTCTATCAGCGGGTCTGGAACCATCTGACCGGCCGCGACGCCGACTATGGAGTACGAGACTACGACCTGGCCTATTGGGACGCCGACACCAGCTACGAGGCCGAGGACGTCTTCATCAAGCAGGCTGCCGCCCGCTTCCCGCCGCCCCTGAACGAACTGGTCGAGGTGCGCAACCAGGCCCGCGTACACATCTGGTTCGAGGACCATTTCGGCGAGCCCTACGAGCCCCTGGCCAACAGCGCCGAAGCCCTGGCCCGCTTCGTCGCCCCGGCTTTCAGCGTCGGCGTTCGCCTGGAGAAGGACGACAGCCTGACCATTGAAGCGCCCTTTGGCCTCGACGACCTGTTCTCCATGACCCTGAGGCCCAACCCTAACCGTGGCCTGGCCAAGGGTTGGGACAAGACCACCACCTCGGCCCGCGCCCGCTGGCCGGAAGTAACTATCGTCCAGCCCTGAGGCCTTCGCTTTGCGCCAGTGGACCGTCGACGCCTTCGCCGCCGCCCCGTTCAAGGGCAATCCCGCCTGTGTCGTCGAACCGCTGGGGGCCTGGCCGGACGAGGGCTGGATGCAGGCCCTGGCAACCGAGAACAACCAGGCCGAAACCGCCTTCCTGCTGAAGACCGCCGACCCCGGCCGCTTCGGCCTGCGCTGGTTCACCCCGGCGGTCGAGGTCCCACTCTGCGGCCACGCCACCCTGGCGGCGGCCCATGTGCTGTTCGTGGAGCTCGGCCTTGGCGCGCCGGAGATCACTTTCGAAACCCGATCAGGCCGCCTGACGGTGGGTCGGGAGGCTGGCCGCTATGCCATGGATTTCCCCGCCGATCCGCCCCGGCGCATCGCGCCGCCGTCCGGCCTGGCGCAGGCGCTCGGCGCCGAGCCCATCGAGGTCTGGGCCGGAGCCTATCTTGTGGCCGTTCTCGAGAACGAGGCGGCGGTGCGCGGCCTGTCCCCCTATCTGGCGGCCCTCGCCGGCATCGGCTCCGAAGCCTCGGAGGGGCCTGGCAACATCAGTGTCGCCGCCCTGGCCGACGCCGGAGCGCCCTACGACGTCGTCAGCCGCTTTTTCGGTCCCGGCTGCGGCATCCCGGAGGACCCGACGACCGGCTCGGCCCACTGCATCCTGGCGCCCCTGTTCGCCGGCAAGCTGGGCCGGACCCGCAACCGTTTCCACCAGGCCTATCCGGGCCGCGGCGGCGACCTGGACTGTGACGTCGTGGGCGAGAGGGTCATCCTGCGCGGCCGGGCGGTGACGGTGATCGAGAGCATCCTGCGGCCGCAAACGTAAAGCGCCCCCGCCGGGGACGTGGCGGGGGCGCTTGGCGGAGCTCGCTGAGGGGGAGAGCGGCGAGCCCCGGGTCTCCGTCGTCAGAGACTAGTAACGGCGGTAGTGATCACGACGGTGATCGCGGTCGTTGGCCTGCCAGCGGATCTTGACGCTAAGGCGGTCAAAGCGACGATCGAGGTCGACGCGTTCCCAGGCCTGCAGGCCGCCGGTCGAGCGGTAGCGGGCTTCCAGCCGGGCGATGCCGCGGAATTCGTCGCGCAGGCTCCGCGCTTCACGGCGGGTGATCTGGCCGCTGCGGACGCCCTGGTCGATCCGGCGATCAAGCTGGGCCTGACGCTGGTTGATATTCTGCCAGGGGGCGGCGAACGCCGGGGCGGCGGTGATGGTCACGGCCGAGACGGCCAGGACGGCGATAGCGAACTTTTTCATCGTGTTGTCCTTCCTGATGACGCCGTGCCGGTGACGACGTTGAGGACAACAAAACACCTGGGACCTGAAACGGTTCTGAGCGGCTCGTTGTCTGCCGTTCAGATTCGCCCGGATCAGGCGACCGCCGTTTGACCCGGATCTTGCCCAGCGCCCTGGGTCGCCTCGCTGTGGCCGGCCAGGGCGTTCTCGATCGCGACATAGAGCCGCTGCAGTTCGATCGGCTTGGAGACGTGGCCGTCCATGCCGACCGCCAGATATTGCTCGACCTGATAGGTCATGGCGTTGGCGGTCAGGGCCAGGATCGGGATGCGGGACAAGCCGCGTTGGCGCTCCTCGGAGCGGATGGCCTCGCAGGCCTCGACACCGTCCATAACCGGCATCTGGATGTCCATCAGGATCAGGTCGAACCCTCCGGATCGCCAGGCCTCGACGGCGGCGGCGCCGTCGCCGGTGATGGTCAGGTCGATGTCCAGCGGGTCGAGCACGGCGCGCAGGACCTTCTGGTTGGTCAGATTGTCCTCGGCCGCCAGGATGCGCAGGGCCCGGCCCTCGCCTTCCTCCGCCTCGCCGACGACCGGCGCCTCGGTGACCTGCAGTTCGCCCCGCTCCAGCGGCAGATCGACGGTGAAGGTCGAGCCTTCGCCCGGCGCGCTGCGGGCGATGATCTGGCCGCCCATCAGCTGGGCCAGTTCACGGCAGATGGCCAGGCCCAGCCCGGTGCCGCCGAACTGGCGGGTGGTGGAGTTGTCGGCCTGGACGAACTTGTCGAACAGGGTCGGCAGCTTGTCCGGCGCAATGCCGACGCCGGTGTCGGCCACAGTCAGGCGCAAGGCGCCGTTCGGCGCAAGGCTGAAGCGGGCGGCGACCGCCCCCTCGACCGTGAACTTGATGGCGTTGCTGAGCAGGTTGCCGAGAATCTGGCGCATCCGGTCGCGGTCGCCCTTCCAGGCGCCGGCCACGTCCGGGTCGATGGTCAGATCGAAGCGCAGGTTCTTTTCCTGGGCCATGACGCCGTAGACCTTGCGGCAGGCGTCCGCCAGTTCCGACAGGTTGAAGTCGGACGGGCTCAGCTCCAGCTTGCCGGCCTCGATCTTCGACAGATCCAGAACGTCGTTGAGCACGGCCAGCAGCAGCTCGCCGGACTCACGGATGACACCCAGGCGCTCGCGTTGGCGCTCGTCGAGATCCCCGCGGCTCATGACATCGGCCATCGCCAGGACGCCGTTCAGCGGGGTGCGGATCTCGTGGCTCATGTTGGCCAGGAACTGGCTCTTGGCGACGTTGGCGCTGTCGGCCTGGTCACGAGCGCTGACCAGCTGGCCCATGGTCTCGCGCAGGGAGCGGTCGTTGGCCTCCAGCTTGGCCAGCAGCTGGTTGAAGCTGCGCGCCAGGCTCTGGAACAGGCCGTCATCGGTGGTCTTTTCCTCGACCTGCTTGAACTGGCCGCTCAGGGCCACCTCTTCCATGGCCCGCGACAGCCGGTCGACCGGGGCGGTGATCCGCCGGGCCAGGCCACGCGACAGGAACAGGGCGGCGCCCGCGGCGCCGAAGAACAGGGCCATCGTCAGGGCCAGAAACCGGGGCAACATCTTCGCCAGACTGGGATCCACAACCCCGATGCGAAGTTCGCCTATCTGGCGATTTTGGAAGACTACGGGTTCAGCAAGTATTCTCACTCCCGCTTGAGGCGCGTCTTCTGTCTTCGAGGCGATAACCTTGCCGCTGGCGTCGACGAGTTGTGCCGACACCACCGAGCCCGGTTCGGCCGCCGCATTGACCGCCGCGCGGGCGCTGGTCAGGTCGCCCCTGGCCATGGCGGGGGCCGCGACGTCGGCCATGATGCGGACCAGAAGGCCTTGTGTCGTAACGGTTTGCTGGCGGGCCACCGTCCACTGCTGGAACAGGAAACTGGCGCAGGCGACCAGCAGCACGGCCAGGGTCGTGACCAGGGCCACGCTGGCGATCCGCGCCTGGAAAGGCGCGTGGTGCGCGGGTTCTTGCTGTGGCGACGGCTGCTGCATTGGCCCGAAGTCTTGCCCCTGTTCCGGAGCCTTATCGCGCAATCTTCCTAACGCTTCGCTTCCACGGGGAAATTCGCGCTATGGGTGCGACAAAGTTAACCATGGATTCACCTTGGACGAGTTTAAGATTTGGTTTACTATCCTTACTGACCGGTTAACCGGGGTTTTCAGGAGGGTGTAAAAGTGGACAAGGCTTTTGTGGCACAGCGTGTGGCCACCAAGCTGTTCTCGACCGAGAAGGCCGTTGACGCGGCCATGGTCGAAGCGGCTGAACTGCTGGCCGGCATGATTGAAGCCCGCGCCCAGCTGAAGGTTTCGGCGATCACTGGCGATGCGGCGCAAGCCAAGCTGGTTGAAGCCATCTCGGCCCTGAGCGAAGCCCGCACGGCCGTGGTCGAAATGCACCGCGAGTTGGCCGAGACCAAGCTCCGCGTCGGCATCCGCACCAAGCTGATCGGGGTCGAAGACAAGCCCGATGATCCGCCCAAGCCGAAGGGCCTGCTGGCCGAAGTCGGCTAGGCCGATCTCGCAGACCCGTTTTGAGAGACGCGTCGGGCCCCGGTCCGGCGCGTTTTTCTTTGGTCGCCGCCGGCCCGACCCCGCAGGGCCTTGTCCACTGGCCGTTGGTAAGGTTGCGATAGTTTAACTGGTTTCGTGCACTACGGCTTTCTACAGCCGGGACACCATGCCGAATTCAGTCCTTTCCTTGACCGTCTACCTCGTCGTCCTCGGCGTGGTGCTCTTTTCCATCTGGAAGGGCGACACGGCCGTGCGGCTGGCCGGCTGCATGGTGGCGGCAGGGGTTCTGTACAATTTCGCCACCAAGCTGGCGCCGCACGATCTGCGGCCGCTGATCCAGCTGACCGGCGACTTCCTGCTGGCCATGGGCTTCCTGGCCCTGGCCGTGCGCTACGCCAGCCTTTGGTTAGGCGGAGCGATGCTGTTCCAGGCGGTGCAGTTCACCCTTCACGCCTGGTATCTGCTGGCCGAGAAGAAGCCCGACATCTTCCACGCCGTGATCAACAACCTCGACACCGTCGGCATCCTGGTCTGCCTGCTGGTCGGAACCATCACCGCCTGGCGCCGCCGCGTGGCCGCCCGGAAGACCGCCGTGGCCGTCGAGGCGATGCGGACTGAGCCGGCCTAGACCCTTTCAGGTTTTGATGCACGCATCAAAACCTGATCAAAAGGGTCTAGATTCAAACGTTTAGAGCATGTCCGGGCGGTCGAACCGCGTACACTTCGGCCTGACATGCTCTAGGCTTCCGCCGGCTGGGCCGGCGCCTTCTTCCAGGTCGTCAGGCCAACCCCCAGCAGGATCAGCCCGAGCGCGACAAAGGCGCTCCATCCCGGCCGCTCGCCCATCAGCAGAACGCCCAGGCCCGTGGCCCACAGCGGGGCCAGGTACATAGACATGCTCATGAACAGCGGCCCGCGCCGCTGGACCAGCCAGACGTAACCGACACTGCCCAGGCCCGTCGAAAAGACGCCGAGCGCGGTGACCGCCGCCAGCGCCTTGACGGACGGCATCGGCGGCAGGGGGGTTGTCGCTAAAGCGCCGATCACGGCGAAGACCAGCCCGGTCAGCACCATCAGCAAGGCCCCGGCCGTCGAACTGACCTGCGGCGCCTTGCGGGTGAAGATGTTGGACACTGCATACATGAAGCCGCCGAGAATGGCCGCACCCAGAGCCAGCGCCTCAACCGCCCCGCCGGCCACCGAGCGCGGCCAGACCAGCACCACCAGCCCGACAAATCCGAACACCACGCCGAGACCCCGTCGCCAGTCGAGCCGCTCGGCCGGCAGCAGCAGATGGGCCAGGGCCGCCGTGAACAGCGGCGAGGAGCCGTTGCAGATGGCGTTGATGGCGCTGGGCAGGCCCTGGGCGGCATAGGCGAAGAAGTAGAAAGGCAGGGCCATACCGATCAGCCCGACGGCGGCGTACCAGCCCCAGGCCGGATGCGGCCGGGGCAGCAATGGCGGCAGCCGCTCACCCCTTGCCGCGCAGATCAACCACAGCACCAGGGCGGCGACGCTCATCCGCAGCACCGTGTTCCAGGCCGGCGGAATGTCGTGCACGGCGATCTTCAGCCCCGCGAACGCCGAGCCCCAGGCGATGACCAGGGCGGCCAGCACGATCCAGTCGACGACGGGTGCAGGACTGCGGGCGGGAGCGGAGGCGGCGGTCATGGGGGGCCGTGTTAGGGGGCGTCGGGCGGGATGTCGTCTCAATCCCTGTTTCGGATCGTGAGGCCGGCGCCTGATCGCGCCTCAAGAAAATCTCGTCTTGTGCGGCGCAGCGAAATCCTGTCTTTGAGTGGCGGGCCAGGCCTCCCCAACGAGGCCCAGTCCATCTGTGAGGATGGGAGACATCGCTATGACCAATACCCTGGCCACGCCAGAGGTGCGCCCCGCGCGCCCCGAATTTTCGTCCGGCCCCTGCGCCAAGCGCCCCGGATGGACCCCCGAAAACCTGAAGGACGCCGTGCTCGGCCGCTCGCACCGGGGCAAGCCCGGCAAGGCAGCTTTGAAGGCGGCCATCGACCAGACCCGCGAGATTCTCGAGGTTCCGGAAGGCTACCTGATCGGCATCGTCCCCGGCTCCGACACCGGCGCCGTCGAGATGGCCCTGTGGTCGCTGCTCGGTCCGCGCCCCGTGCAGCTTCTGGCCTTCGAATCCTTCGGCAAGGACTGGGTGACCGACGTCACCAAGCAGCTGAAGCTGCCCGATGTGGAGGTGCTCGACGCCCCCTACGGCCTGTTGCCGGACCTTACAAAGGTGCGGCCCGACGCCGACCTGGTGTTCACCTGGAACGGCACCACCTCCGGCGTCCGCGTTCCGAGCGGCGACTTCATCGCCGCGGACCGCACCGGCCTGACCATCTGCGACGCCACCAGCGCCGCCTTCGCCCAGAAGCTCGACTGGGCCAAGCTCGATGTCGTCACCTACAGCTGGCAGAAGGCGCTCGGCGGGGAGGCCGCCCACGGCGTCCTGATCCTCTCGCCCCGCGCCGTCGAACGGCTGGAGACGCACACCCCCGCCTGGCCGATGCCCAAGCTGTTCCGCATGACCAAGGGCGGCAAGATCAACGCCGAGATCTTCGAAGGCGCGACGATCAACACCCCCTCCATGCTCTGCGTCGAGGACTACCTGGACGCCCTGGCCTGGTCGAAGGAGGTCGGCGGTCTGAAGGGCCTCAACGCCCGCGCCGACGCCAACTTCGCGGCCCTCGCCGCCTGGGTCGCCAGGACGCCCTGGGTCGACTTCCTGGCCGAGGTTCCCGAGACCCGCTCCAACACCAGCGTCTGCCTCAAGGTCGTCGATCCCCGGATCGCCGCCCTGCCCGCCGACGCCCAGGCGGACTTCGCCAAGAAGCTGGCCTCGGTGCTGGAGAAGGAAAGGGCGGCCTACGACATCGGCGGCTACCGCGACGCGCCTCCCGGGCTTCGCATCTGGTGCGGCTGCACCATCGAAACCGCCGACGTCGAGGCCCTGACCCCCTGGCTGGACTGGGCTTTCGCCTCCGTCTCCGCCGACCTCGCCTCGGCCTGAACCCTTTTCCCATTCCAATACGCACACGAGGAGGCGCCCATGCCCCGCGTTCTGATTGCTGACAAACTGTCGCCCGCCGCCGTCGAGATCTTCGCCAAGCGCGGGGTCCAGGCCGATGTGAAGACCGGCCTCTCGAAGGAGGAACTGCTCAAGATCATCGGCGACTACGACGGCCTCGCCGTCCGCAGCGCCACCAAGGCCGACAAGGATGTCCTGGCCGCCGCGACCAACATGAAGGTCATCGGCCGGGCGGGCATCGGGGTCGACAATGTCGATATCCCGGCCGCCACGGCCAAAGGCATCGTGGTGATGAACACCCCGTTCGGCAACTCGATCACCACCGCCGAACATGCCATCGCCATGATGTTCGCCCTGGCCCGGGAACTGCCCGCCGCCGACGCCTCCACCCAGGCCGGCAAGTGGGAGAAGAACCGCTTCATGGGCGTTGAGCTGTTCAACAAGACCCTCGGCCTCATCGGCTGCGGCAACATCGGCAGCCTCGTCGCTGAACGGGCGCTCGGCCTGAAGATGAAGGTCGTCGCCTACGACCCCTTCCTGTCGCCGGAACGGGCCGTCGAGCTGGGCGTCGAGAAGGTCGAGATCGACGAACTGATCGAGCGCGCCGAATTCATCACCCTGCACACCCCGCTGACCGACAAGACCCGCAACATCCTGTCGGCAGAGGCCCTGGCGAAGACCCGCAAGGGCGTTCGGATCATCAACTGCGCCCGCGGCGGCCTGGTCGATGAAGCGGCCCTGCGCGCGGGCCTCGACAGCGGCCATATCGGCGGGGCGGCCTTCGATGTGTTCGTGCAGGAGCCGGCCGGTCCGGAAAACGTCCTCTTCGGCGCCCCGAACTTCATCGCCACGCCGCACCTGGGCGCCAGCACCGCCGAGGCCCAGGAGAACGTCGCCCTGCAGGTGGCCGAGCAGATCAGCGACTACCTGCTGACGGGGGCCATCACCAATGCCCTCAACAGCCCCTCGATCACCGCCGACGAGGCGCCAAAGCTGAAGCCCTTCGTCGCCCTGGCCGAGAAGCTCGGCCTGTTCGCCGGCCAGATGATGGACCCGGGTCTGAAGACGATCGAAGTCGCCTACATCGGCGAGGTCTCCAAGCTCAACGTCAAGCCGATGACGGCCGCCGCCCTGGCCGGGGTGCTCCGTCCGATGCTGGCCGAGATCAACATGGTCAGCGCGCCGGCGATCGCAAAGGAGCGCGGCGTCACCGTCTCGGAGAACCGCCAGGAACTGTCGCCCGTCTATGACAGCCTGATCCGCATAACCATCACCACCGACGAGGGCGAAAAGTCCTTCGCCGGTGCGGTGATCGGCGGCGTGCCGCGCATCATCGAGGTCAAGGGCATGGAGCTGGACGCCCCGTTCGGCGCCGCCATGCTCTACGTCAACAACCTCGACAAGCCGGGCTTCATCGGGGCCCTGGGCGGCATGCTGGGCGAGGCGACGGTCAACATCGCCACATTCAACCTCGGCCGTGTCGGGGCCGGTGACGACGCCATCGCGCTGGTCGGTGTAGACCAGGCGCCTGACGCCGAGCTGCTCGGCCGCATCCAGGCCCTGCCGCACGTCAAGGAAGTCCGGGCGCTGGTGTTCTAGGACCGACTTGACGCCTTCATGAGGCCCGTCCCTACTCCGGCGCGGGAGGGCCTCATGATCAGCCGTTTCTTCCGCCTGGCGGAAAACAACACCACGGTGCGCACCGAGCTGCTGGCCGGCGTCACAACCTTCATGACCATGGCCTACATCATCCTGGTCAACCCCAGCATCCTCAGCCAGGCCGGCATGCCCGCCGCCGCGGTGGTCGTCGCCACCTGCCTGGCCGCCGGCATCGGCTCGATCCTGATGGGGACCATCGCCAACTACCCCATCGCGCTCGCCCCCGGCATGGGGCTGAACGCCTACTTCACCTACACCGTGGTCCTCGGCATGGGCCTGCCCTGGCAGACCGCCCTCGGCGCCGTCTTCCTCTCCGGCGCCGCCTTCCTGATCATGACGCTGGCCGGCCTGCGCCAGCTGATCGTCGGGGCCATCCCCCGCCCTCTGTTCGCCTCCATCGCCGCCGGGATCGGCCTGTTCATCGCCTTCATCGGCCTGAAGAACGCCGGCATCGTCGTCGCTCACCCCGCCACCACCGTCGCGCTCGGCGACCTGACCAGCCCCGCCGCCCTCGTCGCCCTGCTGGGTCTGGCCGTCATCGCCCTGCTGCAGGTGTGGAACGTCCGCGCCGCCATTCTCATCGGCATCGTCGTGGCCAGCGTCGTCGGCTGGCTGCTCGGCCTCGTGGCCTTCAAGCCCGAGCCCATCGACCCGGCCGCCCTGACCGCAACCCTGTTCAAGGCCGACATCCCCGCCGCCCTGGGCGTCGGCGGCAAGGGCCTGACCTTCGGCCTGATCGAGATCCTGTTCGTCTTCCTGTTCGTCGACCTGTTCGACAATCTCGGCACCCTGGTCGCCGTCTCCAAGCGCGCTGGCCTCGTCCAGCCGGACGGGACCATCCCGCGCCTCAACCGCATCTTCGTCTCCGACAGCCTGGCCACCATGATCGGCGCCGCCGCCGGCACCAGCACCACGGTCAGCTACATCGAGAGCGCGGCGGGGGTCTCGGCCGGCGGCCGCACCGGCCTGACCGCCGTGGTCACCGGCCTGCTGTTCCTGCTGGCTATCGCCTTCGCCCCCTTTGCCAGCGCCATTCCGGCCGCCGCCACCGCCCCGGCCCTGATCCTGGTCGGCGCCCTGATGATGGCCCCGCTGGCCGAGGCGGACTGGACCGACCCCCAGGTCGCCATCCCCGCCTTCCTGACCCTGATCATGATCCCCCTGACCTTCTCCATCGCCAACGGCCTGGCCATGGGCATCATCAGCTATGCGATCCTCAGGATCGTCCGCCCGCGCCCGACGGTGGCCCAGCCCGAGGGTCTGCTCGGCCGCCGCCTGCTGGGGGTCAGCTACGGCGACCTGTTCCTCTACACCCTGGCGGCCCTATGCATCGCGCGCTTCGTCTGGCTGGGCGGGGAATAGGCGTTTGCGCGGCCCCGGCCTTTCGGCTACAGAACCGCTCCCTGATAAAGGCACCCGTAGCTCAGCTGGATAGAGCGTTGCCCTCCGAAGGCAGAGGTCGCACGTTCGAATCGTGCCGGGTGCGCCATCAAACCGTTGCTGCATAAGGGTTTGCGGGCCATGGGCCTGCCACCCGCCAATCGGCGAAACCGGAACAAAACGGATGCTCCGGGACGGCGTCGGAGCAAAATCCCCGGAATAGTCCCGGACGGTGTTCTCTGGCTGTTCGCGGCGCGTGCCACGGCGCCCCATGGACTCTTGGTCAGCGCGAGCGCCACTGTCCGTTTCCTGCGGAGGAAGACCCATGGCCTGCATCGTTGGCGCTACCCTTGCTGCCCTCGACATGGAGGAGGACGACCGGTCCGAAGCCGAGCAGCTGATGGTGGATATGGTCGAGGATTTGACGCGGTCAGCCGCTCCCGGAACCCCCATTATTTCCGTCACCATATCCCGCCAGCACGAGAGGCTTCTCCGCTCTGTGGTCGGCGACGACGAACCCCTGCTGCTCTACGGGGTCGAGCCGACCATTGGGGCCGTCGAGCGGCCTATCTTCGAGATGGGCGGCACCGCCTAGCAGGGCTCGCCCCGCCGGGCGTCTTGGTCCATTCTGAGGCTGTCAGCCACCTGGAGGCCCGGCCTTGGCTTGGAAGCAGCACTGGTTCTCGTTCGACGCCGACCTTTCGCCCCTGGTGAAGGATTTCAGGGCCAAGTGGGCAGCCCAAGGTCAGCCGGTCGAGGCGGCCCTGTTCAGCCGAGATGACGACGACGGCCAGGGCACGATCCTGCTGATGTCGTCGGGCGCCGTAGAGCGCATCGGCAACATCGGCGGCCTGCCTTGGGAGGAGGCGCCTGACCCGACTGCCAGGCGCTGGGCCCTGCTCGCCGGTCACCCTGATGCACCGGACAAACTCGGGCTCGAGTTGGGCTCATGACGAAGCGGGCCTTCGATAAAATCGCCGCCGGTCTGCGGGAGGCTGCCGCCATCAACCGCGGCGAGGCTGACCCCGGCACCTACCGCGTCCATACGCCGACACCAGCTGACAAGACGCCGCCAGCCAAGCCGAAGCGCTCGAAGAAGGCCTGACGATGTCGGTCTATTTCACGACCCGGAACGGGTTTCGCGTCAGCTGCATCGAGCCGATGGTGGTGACGATCGGTGGCGCCGGCGGGCCCCGGGTGGTGACCCAGCGGCTGGAGACGGGCCGTGGCAGCATCTTCAACAGCCAGGGCGCCAGCCTTGCCGGGGTGGCCACCTTCGAGGCCGTCGAATTTCAAGACCTGAACTCACTGCGAAAGCGGACGGCCCGGATCATGGTGCCGATGCTGCGGCGAGCGGCGGCCCAGTTTGCGAGCGGGGAGTTGCCGCCAGAGATCAGCCGCCGGGAGGGGAATGCGACCTGGTGGTCGACGAGCAACTTCCGGGCCGTCGAGGGTGAGGCGCCCTACGAGCGGGTGATCCTGGCCACGGTTTCGCTGCGCTGCGCCCAGGACGAACCAGAGGCGAAACTGGCTGGCAGGGCCAGCAAGATGGCAGCCGTCGAGCTGCGCGCCTTCGCGGACGATCTGCACGGCGCCGTCGGCAGCGGCGACCACGCCGGCATCTTCGATTCCGACCCGGTGATGCTGTAACGCAAAAACCCGCCCCCAGCCGGAGCCGGGGGCGGGTCTGGGTGTGGGAAAATCCTATAGCCAAAACTCCGGATTTCTCGGAGTTATCCAACTGTCCGATTTGATCGGACGGTTGATTTCCTTAAGCCGTCCGGCCGGGCCGAATCCCTTGCTGCCTTTGGGGTTGAGGGTGATTTCCTCTCGAACACCGGCCAGGGCCAATTACCGGATTTTCCGGCAATTGTGGGCGGGGCACACATTTGCCCCGGTGAAAGCCCTAGCCCGGGTCGGGTGGCCGGGCGCAAGCGGCGATCTGTGCGTCGCTCTCGGCTTGGTACTGGATCCGCTGTTCCCGGCCGCCCATGGCCAGCGCGAAGGCAACGTCGATCTCTCCACGGCCGACCGCCGCCTGGATGGCCCCCAAGGTGTCGACGAAGGACGGCGCCGGGTTGCGCTTGTCTGCGCAGGGCACCGCCACCGGCTCCTTGACGATGACCGTCTCGATGCGGGGCTCGCTGGTGGTGGCGCAGCCCCCGCCACCGCCTGCGGCAGTGATCAGGGGATAGGTCAGCAACAGGGCGGCGATGGCGATGATGCGGCGGTTCATCGGGTCAGTCCTTTCACGATGTCGACGATGGCGGCCTCGCGGCCGGGGCAGGTGGAGGCGGACTTGAGGGCGGCAAGGTCCCGGGCCCGGCTCTCAGCCACAGCGCGGGCGCTGCGGGCGTCCAGGGCGGCCTTGGCGGCGTCGGCGGTCCTTGCGGCAGCCTCGGCCTTCCAGAGGTCCACAGCGGCGTTCTGGCGGCCGAGGGAGTCGGTCAGGGTCTTGTTGTTGCCCCTGCACTGGTCGAGGTCGCGCTGGCGGCTGACGGCCAAGTCTTTCCACTTCTTCCCGGTGACCGGGTCCTTCAGCGCGGCGCGGGCCTCGGTCAGGTCCTTCTTGGCGTGGTCGAGGCGCCATCCCTGAACAGCCGCGGTCGCGAGCGAGCCGGCCAGCAAGACGCCGACAGCGCCGGCGAGGTAGGGGCCGAGCGATCCGCCCAGCAGCTTGAGGAGCCAGCCCATCGGTCAGCCCTCCGACCCGGCGAGCGCACCCTGCGGCCCGACCAGCACCTTGCGAGCGCCGGCAGGCTTCGACTGGTACGGCGGGCGCCGGACAGCGACGACCTCGGACTTGGCCTTGCGGACGATGTTGACCTGATCGGACTGGTTGCCGCCCAGGATGTGGAAGTGGGTCGCGTCTTCACCGACGATCAGGAAGACGTGGCCGCCGCCCTCGCGCTGGCTGATTCCGACGTCACCGACGACCGCGTCCTTCTTGTCGACCGGCACGCCCCAGTTCTTCCACTCCAGGGCCGACAGGTACTTGTGCTCGGGCAGGCGTTCCGGCCGCCCTTGAGCCGAGCGGACGGCGCAGACGGCGATGAACAAGCCGCACCAGGGGATGGAGTCGGCGTTGTAGAAGTCGCCCGCCCAGTCCGCATATTTGCTCTTCGTGCCGGTGGCGACCTCGTCGGCCCAGCTGAGGATGAGCGGGCTGTTGGCGCCGCCAGCGACTTCCTTGGTGCCGTAGAGGTCGAGGGCGACCCGCACCATCAGGGGCGCGAGAGGTTCCTGGCGCAGATAGGCGTACTGCCCGGGGATGCCGGTCATGGTGGTCTCTCCAGATTGTCAGAGGGGGTGCCGCGTCGGCGGCTATTCGGCAGGCTTGCCGGTGATCTCGGTGACGGTGGTCGCGCTGCCGTCCGGTCCGGTGGCGGCGACTGTCGTCGTCTCCTTGATGGTCGATTTCGGCTCTGTAGGGTTGGTCGCCCAGATCAGGCCGGCGGCCGCCGCCGCGAGGCCTGGGTAATAGGCCGCCAACGCAGCCAGATAGCCCGCCCACTCGCTCAGGGAGGGCTTCAGCACGATGGCGGAGTAGATGCCCACCCCGATGGGGAAGATCAGCCCAGCGCCGAACAGAACGAGCCCCAGGCCCCGGCCAATGGCGAACGTCTCGCCGTCAGCCCCGGTCATGTAGTCGTGCGCCACTCGGGCGATGATGTCCTTGCCCCAGATGGTCATGCCGGAGGTCCCTTCGCCGTCTCGATGGGCCGCAGCCCCCCGTCGTCCATTTCCCAGTAGGTTTCGCCCTGTCGAGGAGCCGGGATGTGGTGGCGCTCGAGGAGGTGTTCGCAGGCCCGCAGCCGCTGCTGAAGCTGGCGGTTCTCCCCTTCCAGCATGGTGATCTTCGCGTCCTTGGCGGCCATCATCTCGGCGTTGTCCTTCCGGACCTGCTGCAGTTCGTTTTCGACGGTTTCCAGCCGGTCCCGCAGCCTTGCCGCCTCCTGACGCAACTCTTCGATGACTTCGCCCGCAGCTTCCTGGGCGATCTTGATAAGGTCCTGCCGGTCGCGGCGGTCCTCGACCCCGAGCTTGGCCTTGGCCAGCTCCGCGTCCCGGTAATATTTCCAGAGCGCGAAAAGCCCAGGACCTGCGACCAAGGCGTAGGGCCAGGCGCGTTCAATGAAGCTGAACAGTTGTTCCACACCAGCCCTCTAGCCTCCGATGGATGATTGCTTGGAACCCGCCTCAGATGCCGATGGCGAACCAGTAGCAGGTGTAGGTGTTGTCGGGCGTCCCGGCGCTGTCGAGGCCGGCGGTGAAGCCGGAGACCGAGAGACTCCGGACGTAGGCGGGATAGTTGGTCCCGCCGATGCCGCCAGCGGGCTGGTCAGGGATGACCCAGGCGCCGGCGCACACGGTTGTGAAGTCCGTCAGGCCGTTGGTGGTGAAGTCGATGGTGTTCTCGCCGGCCGTGCCGGACGTCTTGCCGGTCAGGCTCGTCTGGCCCCATTTGAATTTGAACGTGCCCAGGCTGAACTCCCCGACCAGGCCACCAGACAGGCTCGTCACCGGGATCAGCGCGGCGAGCAGAGCGGGCAGCGAGGTGACGCCGGTGCCGCCTTGACCAACCGAGAGGGCCTGAACGAGGCCCTGCAGTTCGGTGATGTCGTTGTTCACACCCTTCTTCGCCGCGTTCAGAGTGGCGCGGGCGGTGTCGGCGTCGACGTCGTCCAGCAGGGTGCGCGCAAAGGCCGTGACGGTCGCAAGCGAGCCAGCCCCGGCCGCGGTGAAGTAGAAGAACTTGTCGGCAGCGCCCGTCACGCCTGCGAAGGCGGTCAGGTTCACGTGTGAGGCCTGCGCACCGATGGTGCCGCGCATGGTGACCGCGTCCGCGTCGTCCAGAAGGGTGCGGGCGAAAGCGGTGAAGGTGGCCAGCCCCAGCGTCCCGGCGCCGGTGGCGTAGGGCAGCCGGTCGGCGATGAGGGTCAGCCCTGCAAAGGCTGACAGGTTGGCATGGAACGCCTGCACATTGGTGCCGATGATCAGGCCCAGGTTCGAGCGGACCGTCGCCATGTTGGTGAAGTCGCTGCCGTTGTTGGCCGGCACGACGGCGGCGACCCAGCTGGCGGTCGTCCCGTTGCTCCCCAGGACCTTAAGGTTCGCGCCGGCCTGGTTCGGCAAGGTGGACGACACGATGGCGCCCATCGAGATGACCCAGTCGGCCTTCGTTCCGACGGTGCCGATCTGCGACACCAGGATTGTCAGCGAGCCGGTGACTGAGTTGTGGGCGGTGACCTGCCCAGCCATGAAGTAGGCGGGGTCAGCGGCAGACGCGGCAACGAGGGTCTGGCCGACGACATAGGCCTTGCCGGTCTGGATCGTGAACGTCTTCGAGACCGAGTTGGCGATGAGCAGCGACGTCGTCGACGTGGCGTTGGTGCCCGGGGCGTTGAGGGCAGAGTTCGCCGACCCAGCGGCGGCAGTCACATAGCCGGCGACGAGATCAGCCTGGGCCTTGATCCAGTTGGCGACCCCCATCATCGCCTGGATCAGCTTCATCCAGCGCGTGACGTAGCCGTAGTTGTCGAGGCCGGTTGTCGGATCGGCGTCGTCGGAATAGGTGGCGCCGTCGCCGCCGCGATCGACGGGAATGGTCACGGTGGTCATCAGAGCAATTCCTCGATTTCGAAGGCCATCCGCCAGCCGGTGAACCGGGGGTTCTCCAGCGGGGAAAGGGTGCGGAGCCGGCCCAGGAACTGGCGGCGGATCGCGTGGACGGTGTCGTCAGGGTTCCAGATGAACAGCACCTCCTTGGAGATGCCGACCGCCTGCTGAAGGTCGAAGCCTCGAGCCATGGCCTCGTCCTCGCTCATGTTCGGGAACTCGACCCGGGCCACCCGGCGGGAGCGACGCTCGTTGAAGTACAGGGCGCCGCTCAGGGCCTCCTGCGTCTCCGTGCGAGGTTCCCAGGCCAGCGAACCGCCCGACTTGAAGTTCCGCACCGGCTGCCAGCCGTCGGCGGCGAACAGGCGGCCGATCTGGACGTAGCCCGCCGGGTTGGTCTGGTCGTCGATCTCCAGCCGCACATACTGGGCGTTGATGCTGGTCGGCAGGATGTAAACGAGCGTGCCGTTGTAGGCGGCGATCTGCTCGGCCGGATACTTTCCGGTCCAGAAGCTGGGCGAGCCCCAAGGGAGGGTGCCGAAGGGATAGACCGTCGGCCAGACGTCGAGCCAGTCGCTGACGTGGACCACCGTGCTGAAGTCCTCGGTGGAGGAGAAGGTCAGTTTTCGCCGGGCGAGCGGGGCGCAGTTGTGGTTCACGAAGGCCACGACGCGCATCAGCCGGGGCGTCGAGAACGCCGCGGTGAACTGAGTATGCACCGGGGCCACCGACAGGGACCGGGCCACCTTCTCCAGCCGACGGTCCTGCAGGTTGGTCAGCGGCAGGCTATCGAGCCAACCGCCACCGGACAGCGTCGCCGCCTCGGCCAGGTTGCCGTAGGCCAGAACCATGTTGGACATCGTCAGCCCCAGAGCGTGAGAGTGGTGCGGTTGTTCTTCAGCTCGGGTCGCAAGCCGAGGAGGCGGAACAGGCGCCCGCCGGCCATGCCGAAGCGGCTATGCCGGATCAGCACCAGGTCCATGATCTTGAGCTCGATGCCGTGCAGCACGTCGTCGGACAGGGTCACGTCGAAGAAGTCCCGGCGGACCTTGTGAAGCTCGAGCCGGCGGCCGGCTTCGGTAGCGGCGGCGGCCTGCGCGATCAGCAGGGTGTCCGCCGTCTCCTCTTTCGCCAGCAGGTACTGGGCCCGGACCAGGGCGTCCTCAGCCCGCTCGGCCCGGTACTCGGTGGCCAGGTAGGCTCGGCGCGCTGCAGCGACGGCGCCGGCGACCTCGCGCTCCTGGACGGACCAGATGCGGGCATAGCGGATCGTGTAGGCGAAGGCCGGAATGTCGCCGTCCCGGGCTGGCCGGCGCTCCGGCGCGCCGATCACGTCGTACTCGTTGACCTCCAGGATCGGCGTGCCGACCGGCGCATCGAGCCGGGCCATGCGCAGGATGCCCTTGCCGTCGAACCCGTAGTAGGCACCGACGCTGCCTGAGACGGCATCCATGGCGCTGGCGAAGGTCTGGTCGCCGCTGATCCAGATTCCGACGCTGGCGGAGTTGGCCGCATCCAGCGCCGTAACATCCGCCGCTGAGATTTCGGAGGGCGACAAACCGGCCAGCAGAGCCAGCTGAACGAGGATCTGGGCGGCGGTGCGCTCATCTGCCGTCGCTCCCTGGGCGGCGTCACAGGTGACCTCGCCGCTTTCAGGGTCGAAGGCCAGGCGGAACAGGCCCTCGGCCTCACAGGTCGAATAGGTCGAGCCGGGCGGCAGGACGGCGGCGAGGAGAGCCGCACTGTCCGGGTAGTCTGCCGCGAAGGCGATGGCCAAGCCTTCGACATAGACGGCGTCGATGCTGCAGGCGCCGTCGTTGGGCTGGTAGACCTTCTTCGACGTGTTCACGCACGGCGGGGCGATGTTGAAGCCGCAGCCGAACAGCATCGGCTTCGACTGGCCCTTCAGGTCGTCGGCAGTGCCCTCGATGCCGTTGGGCAGGACGTTGGTCCCAGCATAGGTGTTCGGCAGAGCCTTCCGCGCGAACATCAACTGCTTGTCGCGCAGGCGCACGGTGATGGTCTGGCGGTTGACGGTCAGCGTCTCCACGGTGCCGGTGAAGACGGTCTGCATGTCGGCGGGATAGGCGCCGGGCTTGCCGCGCCGCAGGACGAGGGGCCGGCCATCGAAGCTGTAGTTCAGCCAACCGTCATACTGGCCGTTGATGTTGGTCAGCCGCAGGTCGCCGGTTCCCAGCTGGGTGCCGCCGCCCGTGCGGCCGTCGCCGAAGGCCGTGATCGTGATGCTGCCTGGCTCGGTAAGGCTGCCGTCGAACGCCTGGTTCGGCGGACTGTCCGTCGGCTGACTGACGAACTCATCATCGGTCGCATAGAACGTTTTCAGCGTGCCGGACGTGTCGATCGCCGCGGTGATCTCGGCGGTGATGATGCGGCCGCGCGGGCGCGAGGTGATCCCCTCGGGCGGGGCCGCGTTGGTCGCCCCGATCATCAGGGCGGAGGCGCCGATGGCGAAGACCGACTTCGGCGGAATGACCGGCGCCGGCGGGACGACGCCGACGCCACTGACCGAAGCGGTGCCGGTGATGGCGAAAACCGACGGCGCGGGGGTCAGGTCCTCAACGGTCAAGCCGAGGTAGGCGTAGGTGTTGCTACCGGAGGTCCCACCGGTGAACTCAAGGCTGACCAGATCGCCCGCCAGGACATCGACTGTGTGGGCGGCATCCTCGTAGAACCCTGCCCCGGTCGCAACCGAGGGGGAGATGGCCAGCGTGGTGGTCGTCGGCACGCCGCCGCTCGTGACCCGGACCGCAACCGAGCCGTCGTAGGCGACCGCCGACAGGTAGGCTCGCAGCAGCGACAGGCGGGCCGGGAAGCCGAAAGCGATCTGCTTCTGGCCTTCGGTGGTCGAGAAGGCGAGCTGGCCAGTGACGGAGGCGTAAGAGGCGGTCCCGGAGCCCGTACGGCTCAGGGTCTGCGTCGGCCGGACGTAGATGTCGCTGTTGGCACCGCTGCCGACATCGACGGTGACGCCGAGGGTGGAGACCAGAAGGGCTTCATTGCTCGCGCCGCTATAGCGCCAAGCCAGGTCGTCGTTGAATGCGACTGTGTCGGTCAGGGGAGCGAAGAAGAACCCGGTCGCGCCAGCCGGAACGGTGACGACGACCAAGCTGTCGACGTTGTTGATCGCCAGCGTGAAGGTGGTGGTCGTCGTCTTGGAGTTCGAGGCGATGTAGACGAAGGCACCCCGCAGGGTGCCGCCGATCCGCACCACATGGCGTAGGTTCACCGAGCCGTTCGCGGCGGCCAGGGTGGTGCCATGGACCGACAGGGTGCGGGTGCCGGTGATGGCGAGATTGACCCCGCCAGAGGGCGAGCAGCACAGCAGGTAGGCTTGGCCCGTCAGGGGCCGGAAGTTGGCCGACAGGGCGCCGACAGCGCCAGCGGTGGTGCTCGCGTAGGCCGACAGGGCGACCAAGTCGCCGGCGGCCACAGCGACGCTGCCGGACGACCCGTAGAACGAGCCTGCCGAGCCGTCAGGCGCGGTGTAAGCGAGCGCGGTGACGCCACCCTTCCGGATGGCCACCGTGCGGCTTACGCCTGCCGCTGATGGGGTGAAGAAACCCGGGCGGTCGATGGTCCCGGCCACGCCCATGCGGAACTGCTGTTCCGCCTCGACGCTGCCTGTGGAGACCAGCGGCCCCCCGAGGGGGGCGAACCACGGGACCGCTGAGAGGGCGGCGCCCGTGGTGTTGTTACCGCCCGGAGCCAGAAGGCTCCGAGCCATCTAGGTCTTAGCTGACCCAGACGACGGTCAGGCGCTCTTCTTCCTGAGCCGTGGTCAGCTGGCCGTCGGTCTCGAAGGCAGCCTGGATCAGGTCCTCCCACTCCTCGCGGTAGTCGACGAGGATGCGCAGCTCGACCACGCCCGAGACGTCGATGCGCTCGCAGCTGCCTTGGTCGAAGGCGATGGTCTCGAACGCGGCCATGGCCAGGTTGTGGAGGACGGTGCGGGCCTTGTGAGCCTCCCAGAGGTCGATGGCCTCCTGGTCTTCGCCGTCCCACTCCTCGTGGGTGTCCATGTTGCGGACGGCGTTCAAGGTGATGTCGCCGGGCCCGTTGACGGTGATGTCGTAACGGATTTTCGGTTCGGCGGTGGGGGTGACTTGCATGGCGTTAATCCAGGGTGATGGTCGACGCGGAGGAGATCGTCGGGGGCTGCGTCATGCCCACCGAGATTGCGATGGTCGGCGACAGGGCGCCCTTCAGCAGCAGATTGCCGGCCCCAGAGGGTGCAGTGCCGATGCCGATGTGTGTCGCGGTCTCCGTGCCCGAAGTGGGCTGGGCGAAGACGATGTCGGCAGTGGGCGATTCGACGTTGCCAGACCGGACCCATCCCGATGACGTGCGAACCAAGGCGATGCGGGCATAGGTGCCGTAGGCGCACTCGCTGGTCGTCTGGCTGCCGGCCTCGCCGGGGTCGCCGGTGTGGAGGCTGACGTACAGGCTGGTCAGCGGCGAGACGGCGGCGTTGTCCGCGATGTTCGGGATCGGCGTGCCGTTGAAGATCAGGTCGAGGACCGCCGCCTCGAGGTAATTCGAGAAGGACAAGGCGTTGCTCCAAATGAAAAGGGCCCGCCGGTGAAGGCGAGCCCTTGCGATGTGAGGATGGGTGGCGACGGCGCGCGGCGCGCTCGTCTGGCGATGAGCAGTTAGCCCCTAGAACTGCCTGTCGGCAAGGCTCCGGGCTGCCGGCTTAGAACGCGTCGGGGATTTTCGAATAGATCAGGTATGTGAAGCCCGGCATCGCTTTCACCATCAGGCTGTTGCCATGGTCGCGGTCGACGAAGACGGTGTTCACGCTGTCTCGCGAAACCGGCTCGCCGAACTGGGTCGCCAGAGCCGTCGTCAATGACCGCCCGCCCGATTCGGTCGTGCGCAGCAGCACGCTGTCGAGCTTACCCGCCTCGAATGTGAACTTCACCTGATCGAACGTGACGCCGCCCAGTTCCATCGGCTCCTTGATGACCAGGATGCTGGGCGCTTCGCCGACCGTGGCCCGGCCGCCGCTCGCTTCGATGACCTCCGCCTGGGACATACCCCAGCGCGTCCATTGCCAATCGGCAGCGGCGGGCGTCGCGGCGACCAGCACGCCGATCAGGGCCAACATTGAAACCAAAGCTCGCATCGGATCCTCCGTCAGGCGGCGGACGCTAGCGGAGCGCGGTCAGGTTGACTAGGGCCGGGCCTGTAGGTCCTGCCGAGTCCGGTCGAGGATGTCGGTCTGCTCGTCCAGCTTCTCCAGCTGGCTTGCAGTCCCGAACGCCCGTTGATCGTTCGCCTGCGTCAGCCGGTTTTCGATGCTCTGGAGCCGCAGGCCGAGGCCCTGGATGCTCTGGACGACAGCGGCGTTATCGTTGGCGCCGCCTCCACCGCCGCCGGATACCGGGACGGCAGGCGTCGCAGGCATCTCCGGGGTCGTCGGGGTCGCCGGCGTCGTTACCGTCCCTGTCGTGCTGATGACGACCGGCGTCTGGGTTGAGCCGCCGAAGGCCGCGGCGATGGCGGCGGTGTAGTTCGTCAGGGCTTGCGCCATCGTCAGCGTGGTTTTGTTCAGGTCGAGGATGCCGGCCACGCTGGCCTTCAACTGATCGAGCTGCGCCTCGGCAACGGTCACCTGAGCGCCAGCGATGCCCTCGGCGGCAGTGACGGCGCTCCGGACGGCGGCCAAGTCGTCGAAATAGCCCTGGCTGCTGGCGTAGTAGTCCCGGCTGGCGTCCAGGTACTCCTGAGACACGCCCTGGAGGTCGCCAAGGGCGTCTTCGTTGCCCTGCGCTGCCAGGCCCGCCACACGCTCGAACTCGGCCTTGGTGGCCAGGTACTGCTGTTCGGGCGACAGGGCCGCTGTAGGGCCGCTGTAGAGGCTGGAACGGTACTTCCCGAGGCCAGAGGCCAGGTCACGGAACCGGTCGGCTGTGTCGGACAGCGCGCTGGCCTCGCGGTCGTAGGCTTCCGACAGATCGTCCCGAGCCGATGCGACCGCCTTCGTTTCCTCAGTGATCGCCGCAAACGCCGGAGCGATGGCCATGAGGGCCGCGAACAGTTCGGCGCCGGCGGCGGTGGAAAGGTCGAGCCCTTGCACCAGGGCCTTGAACTCGTCCCGCGTGTCGAGGCCGGTGATGCCCAGACGAGCCAGCTCAGCGCTCAGCGCGGCTTGAACCGGGGCGAGGCGCTCGGCGTCGCTCAGGAAGTTGTCCGCGTAGAAGCCGACCTGATCGGCGAAATCGTCCATCGAGCCGAACAGGTCGATGAGATGCTCGCGGGCAGCAAGGCTCGACAGGCCGACTGCGCCGAAGGTCATGCCGATGGACGAGAGGGTTACGTCGATGACCTGGTATTGACGGGCCACCCGGACCAGCGTCTCGAACAGGCCTTCGCCGACCTTCTGCAGCGTCGTCAGGCCGGGGATGACCGTGCCGGCCATATCGTCACCCAGCTTCGAGAACACGGCGTTCAGGGCGTCGGTGATCTCCTGACCCTTCAGGCCCTTCAGGCTGATCTGACCGATGGCGATGTTCATGCTGGCCAGCGTAGCGTCCGCACCCTCGACACCCAGGACAGAAGCCGCCGCGAGAACCCCGTCACGCAGGCTGCCGACGACCAGAGAAAGCTGGCGGGCAAGGTCGGCGTCGATCTCGGTCGTGGTGGTCTTGTTCTTGATCGAGTCCTTCACCGTCATCCCGAAGGCCTTTTCCTTCTGGCGGGTTTCGACGGTCTGGAAGAAGCTCGCGTTGATGCCGCCCGACAGGAGGTCGCCGAGCGACTGAGCCGTGAACTTCAGGCCTTGGTCGACGAGTTTCTTCGTGACGGTCCCGGCGAACAGGCCGCCCGGGTCGAAACCGCCGCCAGCGAAGATCGCCGACCAGGCGGACGGGGAAGTGCCGCGATCGATGTTGACGCTGCCGAGACCCTTGACGGCTGCTTCGTCCAGAACGCCGCCGACCGACAGGGCACGGGCCATAGCCGCCGCGACCGCGCCGATATTGTTCTCGATCCCGCGCAGGGCCCGAAGCATGGCGTTGCTGTACTCCAGCTCGGCGTTGGTGTTCGCGGCGACGAGCTCCAGGCTGTTGGCGATGGATTCGCTCTTGGCATCGACGTCGCCCAACACGCCGCCGGTGCCCTGCCGCTTCTGGTTCTCCTCGGCGCTGATGCTGTGGCCGCTGCCAGCATTGCCCACAGCGACCCCGAGGGCCGCCATGGTCGCAATGATCGCGCCGGCGCCGACGAAGCCCCAGACGCCCATCTGACCGAAGGCCTTGCTGACGCCCTCGATGGTGTTGGCGATGGCGCTCTTGAAGCTGAGTGCTTGGCCTGCCTCCGCCTCCGCCGCGTTCTGGATCATCGCCTTGATCGACATGGCGAACTGCACGGCTCGGAAGGCGGTCTCGGCCTGCTCCAGGACCTGGTAGCCGGCCGAGCCCTCCTTGAAGAAGCCTTTGGCGGCGCCGGCCATGTCGCCATAGGCGTTGACCTGAGCCTCGCGCATGGCCCGCGTCGACTGCGCGACGGCCAGCTTGTAGTCGTTGTCGGTGTCCTTCAGCCCCTTGGTGCGCTCGTCCCGCACGCGTGCAATCTCGGCCTCGCGGGCGTTCAGATCAGAGACAGCCACCAGGATGCCACCGAACCCGCGCACGACGCCCGCGAAGTTCTTGTTCATGCCCTGAGCAGCGCTGGCGAGGCGGTCTGTGGCTTCGGAGACGGCATCGCCGATGTTGTTCCACAGGTCTTCCGTCTTGGTCAGGGCGTCGTTGTAGCGCTCCTGACCTTCGGCGATCTCGACCCCGGTTCGTGCGATGGCCTTGGCGTTCTCGACACGCTTGGTGTCCTCGTCGGTGAAGACATAGCCCTTGTCGTGGGCCGCCTTGATGTCCTGTTCTTCCTTCAGCTGGGCCATGCGGACAGCGCGCTCGACGTTCGTCGCCCCGATCAGTTCCTTCTCAAGGCGCAGCTGCTCAAGGGTGCGCTCCTGCCCGGCCAGGACGCCGAGGGTCGCATTCCGGGAGGCCTCGGCATCCCGGTCCTTGTAGCTCTGGCGCAGTGCCTTCAGCGCGTCGTCGATGGCCTTCAGCTGGGTCTCGTCGGTGGTGTTGGCTGCCTGGCGCAGGGCGGCCGCCTCGGCAGCGATGGCCTGCTCGCGGTTGGCTTCGGCCAGGGTCATCTTGCCGGCCGCGACAGCGTCGTTCAGCGCCTTCTGGGAGGCGGTTTCCTTGTCGGTCAGCAGCGACTTCTCGCCGATCTGCTTCATGACCTTCGAGTAGTCGGACTCCGGCTCTTCACGACCCTTCTTGTCCGCCACCTCGTTGGCATCGCCAGCCTTCTTCTTCAGGCGCTTGCCCTGCCTGGCCTCAATGGCGGCCACCCAGGCGGCGACGTCTTTGTCGAATTGGGCCATGGCAGCGTTGGCTTCCTTCCGATAGCCGTCGCTGAAGGCCGTGCCGAGCTTGCCGCCGGCGCCCCGGAACTCGTTGGCCATCTCGGAAAGGCCGTCGAGCTTGAAGTCGGGCAGCTTCAGCCCGAGCCCGACCTTGTCCGAGACCCAGTTCACGAAGGCGATGGTCTTTTGGACCTTGTCGGTGATCCACTCCAGGCCGCGATTGACGCCCCGGATCGCCATGTTGACGGCGTCGATGGTGAACTCGCCGATGGCCGCTGGCAGGGCCTTCCACATGGCATGCAGCCCGCCCTGGAAGCCGGCCCAGACGCCGACCATGCTGCGGATGCTCTTGACGGTCCAGTCGACCGTGTCCTGGTAGAACTTCGCGATGCCCGACTTGATGTCGTCCCAGTGGAAGGCTTCAGCCGCCTTCTGGCCGATGAAGTCGAAGGTGCCGCCCAGGACGTCGCCCATGGTGACGGACAGTTCCTCGCCCGACTTCTTCAGGCGCTTCATCTGGTCGTCGCTGAGACCGAGGCGCGACTGAAGTTCAGAGGCGCTTTCCTTGGTCTTGTTGAGTTGCTGGGCCGTGACGGCCAGGCCGATGCCGAGAACAGCAGCAGCGGCGGCGACGGCCGCCAGGACCAGGGCAAGCGGGCCGAGTGCGACGGACTGGGCGGCGGCTGCCTCGGTCGCTGATAGGGCGATGGCCTCGTTGGCCGCAACGACCGCAGGTGCGCCGCCGGCCGCCATGACCTGGGCGGCGAAGGCGCGCGAGGTCGACTTGGCGAGGATTTCTTGAGCAGCTGCGGCTTCCAGCGAGGCGATCTCGACAGCCGCGTCGGCTGCAGACAGGCCAGCGGCGGATGCGGCGGCGGCGATGTTGGCGGCGGTGTGCGCGGCCGCGGCCCCAGCCCCTGCCATTTGAGCCGGGCCGACGCGCACGAGGATGCCCAGCATCAGGGCGATTTCCCTCGCCATGCCCTTGTAGCCGAGGCCCGAGGAGTGGGCGATGTCGGCGATCTGAGGACCCTGTTGAATTAGGACCATCAGGGGCGACATGCCGCCGGCCAGTGAGGTGCCGATGTCGGCGAACTGACGCCCGAGGTTGGCGGCCTCGTGCGCGGCGAGCTTCGCACCACCGGCAGCACGGACTACGTTCAGGTCGAAGTTGGCCGCTGCTGTACCTGCCGCCTGGGCCTGATCCTCGACCCCCTGCAGGGCCGCCTGGCTGGCGTTGAGTTGGCTAACGTACTGGCTGGCGAAGTCCCTCTGGGCTTCCTCGTAGAAGTCGTTGAACGACATCGCCGCCGAGCGGGCAGCAGGCCCGGCACGGTCAAGGGCGGCCTCTACGGTCTGCACATTGCCGGCGAAGTTGGTCGCGCCGGCGGCGGCTGACGAATAGGCCGCCTCCTGGGCCCGGACAGCGGATGTCATCCCGCCCGCAGCACTGGTGGCCCGACCGGTGGCGGCAGCCTGCCCGTCGACCGCGCCACTAGCCGACCGAGCCGAGTCCGCAAGCCTGCCGACTTCTCCGAAGGCGCCGGCGGAGGCCCTGCCGAGACGAGTAGTCGCCGTCTCGGCCCGGCCGCCAGCATCCGCCACCTGGTCCAGGACCCCGATGGCATGTTCGGGTTGGCTGGCATCCATCACCATGCCCAGTTCGGCGAGGGTCGTCATGTCGTCGCCTCCTTGGGCTGTTCGTCAGGGATGAGGGATTGCCGGTAGGCGCCGTCCAGCCGGATGATTGCTCGCCGCTCCCAGGCCTCGATGATCAGGGCCTCGTCTTCGGCGAACTGCTGGATGTCGTGACGGTCGATGGGGTTGAGGCCGAACCCGCTGCCGCCGCGCGTCTGGCAGAGGTCCAGCCACCAGGACCAGAGGTAGGCCGTTGCAGGGGGAAGGGTCGGGCCGTGGTAAAGCTCGATTTCCGCCTCGGGGTCGCCTTGGCGAACCATCGCCTCGAGATGGACGCGACGCGGGCACTTTCCGCCGGCGCCGTCGTCCACCTTTTTTTCGAGGGCGAAGTGCGCCTCGGCGTACTCGATCAGGCTGTCGGCGCGGGCTTGGTAAAACCGGCCAGTTCTCCGGCCTTGGCGATGGTCTGGGTGGCCCAGGAGGGGATGAGGGTGAACAGCTGGACGACGTTGATCTGGCTGAACTCGTCGTCGATGCCCTTCCAGCCGAAGACGCGGGCAGCGGCGGCTTTCCAGACGAAGGCCTGATCCTGTTCGACGGTGACGATGACCTCGCCGGGGGGCGCCTTGGCCGCCTTCGATTCGATCATGGCTTCCATCTTCCGGCGCTCGTTCTGGATCTGGTTCAGGACGGGCCGGACGCTCGGCGATTCGTCGCTCTTGAGCAGCAGGATGATGCCCGACGGGTCGCCGTTGGGCATGCGGGGTTCGAACTCGACAGTGTCGTCCTTCGTCACCTGGCTGGCGATAGAGGCGAGCGAAATTCCGCTGTTCTTGGTCATGGTTCCTCGGGGGTTTGGGCGCTTTGGCCCGGATACGGACGTCGGCGGATTGCCGGCGCCGGGGTCAGTCAGGGCTGGGCCTCGGGGATGCCGAGACCCAGCGCCCCGCCTTAGGTGGCGAGGCTGTCCTGGTGGCTGATGATGGTCTGCAGGTGAGCCAGGCCGGCCCCGCCACTACCGTTGATCTCGGCGGTGAACGGGTAGGTGCGGATGATTTCCTTGCGGCCGTCATCCGGGGAGTCGCCGGTCAGCTTCAGCTTGCTCATGCCGAAGGCCACGAAGTCGGCGGTCGCCGTGCCGTCGGTGGCCACAGCCACGCCGATGGAGATGGCGGTGGCGTCGTCGAAGGCGTCCTGCATCGTGGTGTTGTTGAACTTGGCCGTGAACTGGCCGGACACCGACAGCGAGCCCTTGGCGATGTCGGAGATACCGTTGGAGCCGGTCTCCGCCTCGCCGGGACTGTCGCCGCTGTTGATGGTGAACTGCATGCCCGTCACTGGCGTGGCGACACCGTTGATCACGACGACGGCGCTGATCGACTGCACGACGCCAGTCGTGCTTTCGGCCGCCGGCGTGGTCAGGACCTGGCTGGTGCCGCGAACCCGGTTGAGGCTGAGCCAGTCCCAATCGACCGTCGAGTTGCCGGTGGCCGGCAGACCGATGGCGGCCTGCGTCGGCCGGCTGTCAGGCCACAGCTCCGACTTGGCGATGTCGGCGTACCATTCCTCGACGGTGTACCAGTCGTCGGTGTGGGCCGTGATCGCGCCCCAGACCTTCTTGCCCGGGGTCGCCCAGGTGGCCGAGGCGATGGGGCCTTCAGCGACGAGCGCGACGCCGTTCAACGGCCGGACCGTCAAGACGGTGGTCGTGGCGGCGATGACGAAGAGGTTCTTGTTCAGGTTGGCGGCGTTGAAGGTGCCGGCGGTGAGCCGGCCGACGTCGAAGACCTTCACGGCAGCAAGCCAATCACCGGCCGAGCGCGTGATGGTGTAGCTGCCGTTGCCGATCGACGCGATGGTCAGCGACAGACCGGTGACGTTCGCCGTCGCCACCCAGGCCTTCTTCATCAGGGACGAGAACCAGTCCTGATAGGTGTTCGGCGACAGGGCGCCGGGCACCTTGCCGCTGCCGCGACGGACGCCGAGGGTGACGCCGGTCGACTGACGGTGCGAGGCCATCTCGTCGTTGTCGTAGCTGTCGCGGGCGAGGGTGAACATCGCCCCGGGCCGGCGGCGGACGTACTGGCCGCCCGAACCGCTGGCCGCGGTGCCGAGGGCAACCTGCTTCTTGTAGCTGATCAGTTTCGCTGAGCCTTGAGCGGCCATCGCGGGTCTCCTGGAGTTGAGTTTGGAGGAAGGACGGCCAAGGGCCGGGGCTGCTGACGAGTGGCCGTCAGATCAGGTCGTTGGAGTAGAAGGTGACGCGAACGATGCGAACGATCCGGTCGGGTTCGCTGGGTCCGGCAGCAATCGCTGGCGTGGTTTCGATGTTCGTCTTCACGCCGGCCGAGGTCAGCGTCAGACCGCGCGGGAAGCTGTCTCGGACCAGCTCGGCGCGCTGATTAAGTTCCAGCGGGTCAGCGTCAGCTGGCCAGCGCAGGGACACCTGCAGGATGCCGCCCTGTCGATAGAGCCGTCCGGTTTCGTTGTTCTCAGGCATCGCCCAAAGGACGTGGACCGCCTGATAGGGCTGGCCCGGGACCGGGTCGAACCCGTCATCCTCCCAGGCGGTAGCCAGAGCAGGGCTCAGGCCAGCCAGATGGGTCTCCAGCGCGGCGCGGATCGCGATGATGCTCATGACCGGACCTTCTCGACCTCTTTGTCGACGATGGCGGCGAACTCCGCGACCGTGATCCCGACCATCCCGGCCGGCGCCTTCGTCGAGTGCCCAGTTTCCAGGGCCCAGCCGTAAGGCAGGTTGTTGGTGATGTAGTGCCGGTGTCCGACGCCATCGCCGGGGCCGATCTGGGGCGACGGCGCGCCAGGCGCCGGCCGTTCCTTCGTGCCGCCGGGCTCAGGGGCTCCGGTTGAAACATCGTCGAGGCCATACCGCCAATTGGCTCGAAACCGTCCGGTATCTACTGGCGAGCGGAGGACGACACGGCGCTGGACCTCCAGCACCACGCCGCGCACTGCCGCGTCGGCGTCTTCCTTCGCCTTAGCGGCGAACTCCCGCAGCTTCATCTCGAACGGGCCAGCCATCAGGCGCCCCGCAGGTGCAGGTAGGCGAAGATCAGAAGGCCGGCGGGTGCGAAGGGTTCGACCATCTGCACGGTCCAGGCCTTGCCGCTCTCGTAGGTGACCCGGTCGCCTGTGCGAGGCAGGACGATGTCCGACCCGTCGAGCGTGACAGGCGACAGCATGAACTTCTTGTCGCCGTCCATGATCTTCGTGCCGTCGATCTGGAAGGCCTTGTAGGACTCTTCGAGGCCTGACCCTTGCTGTGTGGTGCTGCCTGGCACTGCGGAGCCCGTGGCGGGGTTGTACGGGCCCTTGGAGCCCCGGGTGAGGGTGACAGCCTGCCCTTTGCCGCCTTGGGCCTTAGGAGCCAGCTTCTTGGCCGCCCCGGCCTTGGCGCGGTCATCGTAGGCCATGGTCAGGCCTTCGAGAGCCGCACCATCACGCCGCCGAACAGGCGACTTGCGCCGGCGGCGGCGAGCATGGCGCTGACCAGCGACAGGCGGCCCTCGAGAAGGTCGGCTTGCGACACCTCCGCCCACTCGGTTTCGAGGGGGCCGGTCTTGTCGCGGATGATCTGGGGTTCGGCATAGGCCGCGCCGCCGAGGAGGGGCCCGGCGGGGATCAGGCGGGCGGCTTCGATCAGCGCGTCGCCGATAGCGATGTCCAGGTCGGCGTCGTAGACGGTCGGCGGCGACCATGTGGCCCGCAGCCAGGTCGAGGCGTCGAGGATATGCCGGGCGATGGCGGCTTCGTCCGACCAGTCGGCCCAGCCACGGGCCGCACCGTACGCGACCGCCGCCGAGGCGGTCACGAGCGGGCCCGAAGCCCATTTCGCTGTTCCTGCGGCGGTGATCGCGTAGGTGGTCATCGGCTTAGCCGAACTTCCCGGCCGAGATGGCCGAGACGGTGATGCCGGCGCCGACGGGCTTCTTGACCACGATGTACTGGTCCTGAGGCTCGGCGGTGTCGGTGAGGTTGCCGGTGAAGATGCCGGTGGCGGCCGTCAGGACGGTCCAGCGCTTCTTCGCCGTCGGGCTGGCGAGGATGTAGCCGGCCGTGGCGACGAGATCGCCGCTGTAGGTGTCGGCGGTCAGGTTCAGGCCGGTGGCCAGCTCCGAGGCCCAGACATCCAGCTGATGGACGCCCGGCACCGTGTTGCCGTCCTCGTCCTGGACGGTGATCGTGATGCCCATGACATTGTTGGCCCCGGCTGCCAGGCCGATGGCGACCTTGCAGGCGGCGCCCTGCGCGGCGTAGCGCTTGGACAGGTAGCTGTAGAGGCGACGCAGGGACTGCGCGCCGATCGGGAAAGCCATATCGGTCTCCTAGAGAAAAGGGGCGGGCGACCTGGCCAGGCCGCCCCGCCGATGATGGAAGACGGCTATTCGCCGCCGTTCTTGCCCTTGCCTTCGACCCCGTCGGGCTGAGCCGCCGAGGCCTTGGGCTTCGCCGATCCGCCGCCGGTCTTGCCGTCGCCGTCCTTGTCGAACTTGGCGACCTGGGCCTTGAGCCGTTCGTTCTCGGCCTTCAGGTCCGCGTTCTCCGCGGCCAGGGCTTCGGGCGTTTGGACACCAGCGAGGGCTTCCTCGTCGCTCTGGAAGACTTCGCGCTCTTCACGCTGGGCTTCCTGCGCTTCGAGGGCCGCGCGGGCATCCGAGGCGACCTGTTCCTGGGCGTTGGCCGGCTCGTAGGGACCGGTCGCGCCGCCGACGATGGCCAGGGCCTTCTCGCGCGGCAGACCGTCCTGCAGGACAGGACCGTCAGGGCCGCGCTTCACCGACCAGGTGCCGTCGCCGTTGTTGTGGGCCGTCAGGGCGATCTGGCCGTCGCTGGGGGCCGAGATCGGCTGACCGGCAGGCTTGTCACCCGGAGCGGTGTCCGAGGCCGTGGAGCCGCCGCCCTGATCGTTGTGGGCGGCGTAGAGGACGGCGCCGAGCGCCGAAGTCATCAGGAGGTGGCGCATGGCGCGACCCTTTCATTCTGGGGATTGTGACGATGGGTGGTAGTTGACGCCCCCGCGCCCGGGCCGGCCGCCGAAGCAGCCGGCCCGCTGCCGATCACTCGTTGGTCTGAATGAAGGCCAGCGGGATGTTCTTGCGGTCGAACACCCGGTTCCAGTTCGAGGCAGTCGACAGCGCCGAGTAGGTCGGCGAGGCGTTGCTGCTGATCTGGGTGCCGGCGATGGCGTAGCCGGTGGGGTGAATGACCTCGTGGCGGCGATTCCACAGGGTCTCGACGCCTTCACCGTTGCCCTGGTCGGCAGCGCGGGCGACTTCGGTCGGGGTCTTCGGGGTGCCGAAGCCCTGACGGAAGGCGCCGGCCCCGAACAGGATCGAGGTGTAGGTCTTCCGGTAGGTGCCCTGGGTGACGGGCATGTCGTCGTCCACGATGACGGTTTTGCCGTCGTAGGTGGAGAACAGCAGCTTGCCGGTCTCCGGATCGTGGTGGTCCAGCAGGGCGCCCTGCTTCTGCATCCGGGCATGGATGACCGAGTGAACCGCGATGGCGGCCAGGCTGCCCTTGGCGTCGCCCATGGTCTGGGCGGCATCGATCATCGTGTCCGAGCTGAAGCGTTCGGCGTCGGTGACGGCGCTGTTCGCGTCGGTGGCGACGTTCTTCAGCATGTCACCGCTGTCGTTGGCCACGTTGTCGGCCAGGATGCCCTGGGTGATCTTCAGGATGGTGGTCTGGTTCACCCCGGCCCAGTAGTCGCCGATCTGGTCGGAGATGACCGCCAGCGGGTCGCGGGCGATGAAGGCGGCGGTGAGGTCGGCAGCCGACCAGCCTTGGTTGCGGGCCAGCTTGCGGGCGATCTCGGAGCCGGTGCCGACCTTCTTCGGGACGGCGATGTCGGCGGGGTTGTCCGAGGAGGCGTTGGGCTCGTCGTTCGCCACGCGCTTGAAGTGCGGCATGTTCACGATGAAGCCCTGCTCGCTCATGAAGCCCGCGATGGCAGGATCCACGATGACGACGCCGGCCGCCACGAAGGCGTTCCGACGCGTCGAGCGCTCGACGGTGTAGTTGTTGAAGTTCTCGCCGAAGACGAGGTCAGACAGGCGCACGAGGGCCATGGCCGAAGTTCCTTTTCAAGAGAGGGACGCGGCCATGGGGCTCGCGCTGGGTGCGCCGGGATGAAGGGATCAGGCGATCCCGGCTTCCGCCTTCAGACGCATCGCCAGGGCAGGATCGTCCCGGGTGATGCGGTCTTGTTCGGTGAGGGAGAAATCCGGGGTTCCGGACTTCCAGGGGTTCTTGCCGGCCATGTTCTTCGGGCCGCCGTTGGCGCCGCCGCCGGTGTTGCCGTCGAGGACGTAGGCCTTGCCTTGGGCGCCGCCCGACCAGGTCTTGATCGCGTCGACGAGCGGCGCGCCATCGCGGTAGGCGACCGGGGTTCCGTTCTCGTCACGCAACTCGACGCCTTCGCGCAGAAGGGCCAGGGCGCCTTGCTTCAGGTCCGGATGGACTTTGACCTCGTCGAGGGCGGCGCTCAGGCCGTTCTCAATGACCAGCTGGCGAACCTGCGCCTCGGCCTTGTCGGCCCGCTGGTTTGCCGCGGTCAGTTCGCGGGCGTGCTTCGTCTCCAGCTGGGTGCGAACCGCCTCGACATCGCCGGTCGCCCGAACCTTTTCTTCCTCGGCCGCGTCCTTCTCCGCGCTGATCCGGGCCACCTCGGCCTTCAGCTCGGTCAGGGCGGTGCGGTCGGCCTGCGAGTCCCGCTTCAGCCGCTCGTGGGCGGCCGCCAAGGCGGCATGGGCAGCCGCGTCGATCACAGGCGGGTCGCCACCACCACCGCCGCCGCCGTCGTTCTCAGGGGCCATCGTGATGGTCGGGCCGCTCAACTGGCCGCGAAAGCCGCCCGGCGAGTAAGGGATGCGCGGCATGAAGCTGCTGCCGCCCAGAAGGCGGGTCTTGGTGGTCTTGGTCATGGGTAGGCTCCTGCCGCTCAGCGGACGCAGGGGGCGCTGCTCAGCACACGCCCGATGGGAGTGTCCGGGCTCTGCTCCGGGCACAAAAAAGCCGCCCCGGTGAGGAGGCGGCGGTCAACCAGGCGGCGGGATGCGCAGCCTAGAAGTCGATGACGGTGATCAGGCCCTTGCTCAGGCAGATCGAGCCGCAAATCCATTGCTTGTTGCCGCCGGAGGGCTTGGCGCCCTTCCGGGTCCGCACCATGCCCAGCTTGCGTTCGATGATCGCGTTGCCGGTGCAGCGCGGACACTGGACCAGCACGGCCGGCGTGCTGTCCCGGAGACGCTGCAGGCGTCGCTCTTGAGGCGTGTCGGGCGCCGGGGTGCCGTCAATGACGGTGAAGGGTCGGTCAGCCACTACGCGGCCGCCCGCTCAACCTCTTCCCGGACCTTGGTCTCGTCAGCTTCTGGGTGCAGGCGCATGTAGTCCTCCACGGCGTCGTTCGCCGTGTAGTCGCCGACCATGCGGCTGCCATTCACGAACATCTTCGTGGGCGAGTAGTCCTGGCGATGATCCGCCATCAGCTTACGACCTCTAGCTCGATGATGCGGTAGGGCCGGCCGAGGACCGTCTCAGTCCGCATCGCGACCACCTTGTAGCGCAAACCGAGGGGAAACAGAACCTCCTCCTCCCCGGGGTTGAGCGACAAGGGCTCGATGTAGGCGGCCCCGGTCGGCTTGCGGACGTGGAACAGCACATCGGAAGCACCCGACCACCGGGCCGCGAAGTCTTTGGCTCGGCTGAAGCTCTGCAGCTGGTTGCCGACGTCCAGTTCCTGACCGACCTGCGCCGAGGCCCAAAGGTTGTCACCGGCTGCCTTCTGCTTGCGAGGCGCCCGCCAGACGGCGTTCGGCTCCTGCGGCAGGTCGTCCAGGCCACGAGACGCCATCGAGGAGAACTGCCGGTCTTCCAGCGTGCCGCCGCTGCGCATCCGGGCATTGATCTGGTTGTAGCCGCTCCCGGTGTAGTAGCGGATCGACGAGAGGTCGTGATCCTCGGCCTTCCAGCCGTTTCCGGTGGCGATCTTGCGGACGATGCCGTTCTGACGATCGGCTTCGCTGGTGCTGCCCCACAGCTTCGTCAGCAGCGCCTTCTGGGCTGCCGGGTCGGCCAGGAAGCGGGCGATCTCATCCTTTGGCTGGCCGCGCGGCGGCTTCAGCGGCAGGTCGAGGCCGGCATCCTTGAAGGCGTCGTCATCCTTGGCCCTCAACTGCTTCAGGGTCAGGACCTGGTCCTTGCTGTCGGTGAACCGGTCCAGCTTGACCCCGCCCGTCCGCCAGAGGGCGTGTCTCGATGCGCCGAGGACGTCCTTCTGGGTCTCGACGGACTGCTTTTTCAGCCAGTTCTCGAACGACGGGAACTCGTAGGGCACGACGCCCGGAATCTCGGGCAGGACTGGCACGCTGGTGCTGCGGCAGTTGAGGTGACGCGGCGGCTGCGGGCCCTTGCCGAGCGGATACTTCTTGCCGTGCAGGCCCGCGCAGATGAGCGAGGTACGATGGTCAAGGGTGGCGACGAACTGCCAGGCCTCGATGATGTCGCTGTTGGCCGACCACGTCGCCTGAGCGGCCACGTTGGCCGTGTGCGTCATGGCCGTCCGGACCATCGCCTCGGCCTTGCGCCGGGTGATCTCCAGAATGCCGTCCTTGTAGCCGGCGGCGGCCGTGCCCCTGATCTGGCGCACGATGTCCGGTGTGGGCCGGCCTTCGATGAAGCCCTGTCGCACGACGTCGCGGACAGCCCGGGCGGCGCCCTCCTCGGCGTCGGCCAAGTGCTCGCGCAGGAACCGGCCTTGGAAGGGCCGGGCATTCACCGCGGCCACGATCTGGTTCAGCGGCGGGATGGGGGAGAACAGGGCCCGCGTGGCCGGCTGGGCAGAGATACCGGCCAGCTTCTGGGCGAACTCGGCTTCGGCCCCGGATAGGTCGACGACCTCGCCAGCCAGGCGATCCTTCACCAGCTGCCAACCGGCCCGCTGAATGTCCCTCAATTCGGTCAGCAGCAGGTCCAGCCGCTCCCCGGCGACCGTCTCGTTGCTGGTGCGCTCCAGGCGCTCTGTCAGCTGGTCCTGGGTTCGTCGCAGGAGCGCCAGCACCTTGCGGACCACGAGGGTGCTGTAGCGGCCGAGGCCGATGCGGTGACGGACCGCAACATCGTGGGCCCGTTCCGCTGGGGAGGCCACGTTAGCCTTCGTGCCTCAGGACGGTGACAGGGCCGCCGCTCCAAGGATCCAGCCGGATGCCCACCTTGACCGCTTCCTCGGCCGTGGCGCCCATCGCCAGCGCGCCCAGAGCGTATTCCTCGCCTGACCCGACGGCGAAGTACTCGCCGCGCATCGGTCCGGCGAACAGCAAGCTGTCATAGGCCACATAGGCGTCACCGTTCGGATGCACGGCCAGAAACCGGATCGACGGCTCGAAGGTCGGGCGGGTGTCAGCCAGGCGGCCGTTCTCCCACCAGGTCATCACCGCCTCGGGCTGGCCGGGACGGTTCGACGAGCAGCCGATCAGCGTCCCGTCGGCGAGGCGCCGAATCTTGGTCTTGGTGCCGACCGGCACCTTGTCGCCGCTGTAGGCGCGGCTGTCGGCGGCCATGACCCCGTCGCGGTAGGCGATGGTCGTCATTCGGCATCGCCTTTCGGCCGCACCAGCCCGAGCGCCAGTGCATCCTCAAGGTTCATCGTCCAATAGCTGACGTGGTCGCGGCCGTGGCCGACGACGGCCTCATGATCCGAGCCCCAGCGGGTCGACCTGACCGGAGGCGCAGCAACGACGGTGCCGGCCGGGATGGTGATGTCCTGGGTGGTGACATAGCCGGTCATGCGACTGCGGGCTCCGGGGTGGGCGGGATTTCATCTTCGGCCCCGTCGGCGCTTGCGACTGAACCTTCCTGCTCGATCTCTTCCTCGTGGTCTTCGAAGGACTTGGCCCCGTCGACGACCTCGGCCTCCTGGAAGCGGGCGAACAGCTCGCGCTTGGACAGGGCGCCGCGTGACCAGGCTTCGAGCAGGGCCGCCAGCTCCTGCGGCGACATCCGGGTCGGCATCAGGTCGGTCGAGAGCCAGTAGAGGATCGGCTTCTTCGCCTCGCCGACCCCCACCTCCAAGGGCAGGCCGGCCCACTGCGCGAGGAGGCGCAGGGCGTTGGTCATGCACTGCGAAACGGCGTTGGCGGCGGCGCCGACCACGGATGTTTCGCCGGCACGCTCGATCCGGGCTGTCTCCGCTGCGATCGCTGCGCGCGGCGTCTCCATCAGCATGCGGGCGCCGAGCGCGGCCGCATCCCGCCGCTTGTCGTCCATGGCCTGTTTCAGGGCGCCCACAGCCTCGCCATCGGCCTGAACGATCTCCAGCTTGGCGGTGGCGTCCGGGGCCATGATGGCCGCCGAGGAACCCATCTGGATGGTCTCGCCGGGCTTCAGCTTGATCCCCGCCGCGAACAGCATCGGAGCGCCCAGCCAGGCCAAGGCCCATTCGGTCTGCGCGCTGTTGTTGAGGTGGGCGATGTTGATGTCGGCCAGGTCGGCCAGCGGCGGCTTCTCGCACCGGGGCTCGTTGTCCCGGGTGTTCGAGAAGAAGATCGGGATGCTCGTCAGGGCCTTGCCGCCCATCAGGGGCGTCACGGTCTCAATCGCTGTCCAGATGCCGTTGGTGGCCCGGAAAACCCGCTGCCGGTAGCTGTCGGTTTCGTCGAGGTCCAGAACGCGCACCTGAGCCCCTGTGACGGACGTGAACTCGTCGGCGCCGGGCTCGTCGTACTCCTCCATCAGGCGGACCTGGGTGACCCGCAGCGCGCCGTCGATCCGGGTGACGCGGACGCCCAAGATCGCGTTGGCGTCGTAGATGCGCAGCACAGGCCGGAAGCCGCGCTTCAGGGCGTCGGCCTTGGACAAGCCCGCAGGGGCCTGCGGGAAGTCGACCAGGACAGCCAGGCCGCCGGTCTGCATCACGGCGTCGAAGCCCGCCTCAGCGAACCGGTCGATTTCCTGGCCGGTCTGCGTCACGTCGTCGGTGTACTCCTCCAGCCCTTCGGGGAAGGTCCGGGCCGGGGCCTTGAGGAAGACCAGGCCGCTGAAGGTCTCGGCCGTACGGCTGACCATCGGCAGGAAGTAGGCGCCGGCCTGGATCGAGGTCAGCGTCGGCAGGTCCCAACCGGGCAGGCCGCGCACCAAGGTGGCAGCCGAGTCCCTGCCGGCCATGACCTTGGCGACCCGCTCGCGTTCCAGTCCGTAGCGCCCCCAAGCGGCGTCTCGGTCGTTAACGGCCACCGAAGGCCACCCGCGACACGACCGTGAAGGTCTCGGTTTCCTCGACGAAGGTCAGCATGAGCGCGTCGGCATAGTCAGGGCTTTGGATGCCGCGACGGGCCAGCGCCTTCTTCTGCTCGATCACGATCTTGCCCTTCTCGTTCTTCTCCCACTTCACGAGGGAAAGCTGATGGTTGAGCGTGTCGCTCTCGCGGTCGCCGGAGGGCAGGGCGAGCAGGTCGGTGACCGAGTGCTCCTTCCCGCCGTCCTTGCCTTCGAGGAACAGCACATGCTCGTGGGTGCGATGCAGGGCCGTGCGGCATAGCCACCACAGCTCGGCCTTCTGGTTGCCGAACATCTCCTCGGACGTCCGGCCGTCGGGCCACACCACCTGGCTGGGCGGCATCCCCGTGTTCACGGCGATCACTTCGAGGCCAGCGACCTCGTTGTGCATCAGGGTGGACGAGACGCCGGCGCCGACGCCGGGGGCGTCGAAGTTCAGGCTAGCGGCCTGATCCTCCTTGGCGATGTCCAGCATCCAGTGCGCTGTCCCGGTGGTGTCCGGGTTGCCGCGTGACCGCGGCGCTTTGACGACGGGCCCTGCCCTCGTGATGGTGACCGACTTCGCTTTCCCGGCGCCGACGTCGCCCCCTGCGATCGCTCGGGCCGATGGGCGCAGCCGGGGCTCCAGCGCGGCCAGGCGCTTGGCGCTCTCGACCCAAAGGGCGGGGATGCAGATGCCTTCGACCGACGCGCTGTAGTCGATGTCGTATTCCGATGCCCAGGTGGTGGGATCGGAAAAGCTGGCTTCCTTCGCCTTGGCCCATGCCGGCGTCTTGCGGGGGTCATCGCGCCAGTGCAGGCGGAAAATCTGATGGGCGGCCAGGATGCTATGCCGCTTCCGGGCGAACAGGTTGCCCATCCCGTTGACCGAGGACACCCAGATCACGCAGTCGGTGTTCCCTGACAGGGCCTTCTCGACCTCGTCGGCGTTCGGGACGCGGGCCGCTTCATCAAGGACGTACATGGTCGAGCGGCCGCCGCGCCCCATGTTCTCGCCGCCCTCACCCGAGATGATCGCCTCGGAGTCCGGGTTGAACAGGCGCATGTAGTTGTCGTTGGGCTTGCCGAAGCCCTCAGGCAGCATCCACTCCGGCAGCCGGCGCAGCATGATGCGCAGCTTGGCGAACAGGCTGTCCGGGTTGTCCTTGTGATCGACGTCATCGACGACCCGCGAGCCAAAGGTCGACTTGAAGCCCGGCTCGAACAGCCAGTGGTGCAGGGCGAACCCCATGCAGATGTAGCTGGCGCCGGTGTCCCGGCTCTTCTCGACCAGGCCTTCCTCGTTGGCGTCCACCCGCTCCTGCAGCCAGGCCAGCATCTCGCGCTGCTTTGGCCACAGCTTGAACTGGACGAACGGGTTTTTCCGGGTGCCGTCCGGATTCCTCTGGCTCAGCAGGCGCGGGTCATAGGTCCAGACGTAGGTGTCAAACCAGTACTCGATGTCGACCTTGCAGCGGTCCAGCTCGGCCGCGATGCCGCCAGCCTGTGCGAGGACCCTACGCTTCGTCTTCTCTGCCTGGAGCGCTTCCCAGAGCATCTGTCCCGTCGCCGCGTCCAAAGACGGGGCCAAGGAGTCGTTCGAGGCGGTCGAGATCATCATCGGTCGCCCCGCTGAGGTCTATGGTCTGGATGGGACCCCCGCCGGCGCCGGTGTGTTCGATCTTGTCCTTCTGGCCGAGGTGCTGCTTGCCCAGCCAGATGGCCATCGTGGCGTTCTTCTTCGCCAAGGCGTGCTGGTTGCGGCGTAGCGAGACGGCCAGCTGACCCTCGCCCATCTCGAAAGCCTCGCGGGCCTCGGGGTGGTCCTTCAGGAACTTGTGGAAGGTGGGCTCGCTGACGAACAGCGCGGCGGCGGCTTCCTTCTTGGTGCAGCCGATCAGCGCCAGGCCGGTGATGGCCTTCAGCGTCTTGTCGTCCGGCAGCAGCTTGGGCGGTCGCCCGCCGGGGTTATCGGTCATGGGTGGCCTTTTATAGGGACTTAAGAAACCCCCTCGCCGTCGGGCGCGGGCTCCGGCCCCTGTGATGGTTGGAGCGTGCGGGTCGGTGTCGCACCGCCGCCGTCTGGCTGGTCGCCAGCTGTGGCCTGCTTCGCACGCGGATAGGGTTTGCCGATGCCCTGCAGCTGGGTCCGCATCGCGGCGTCCAGCGGCATCAGGTAGGTGTATTTCCAGCGCTCCGGCCCGTGGGTGACCAGGTGGCCGGTCATGGCGGCGATCTTCGCCGGGGAGGCTGTCCCGTACTTCGAGTGGGCGCTCCGCTTGTGGACGTCGCGCCCGTTGATCAGGACCTCGCGCTGCGGCTGGGACGGTCCGGAGTAGATCCAGTTCCCTGCCTGATAGATGCCGCCGTGATGACCCTGCTCGGGGTCGGCGTAGGAGATGATCAGGCGAAGGCCGGGGCTCTGGGCCTTGAGGAACCGCAGGGCCACGGCGACGATGCGCGAGACCGGGTTTCCGTGGGCGCGAAGGGCGATCCGGACCAGCTCGCACGCGGCCAGCTGGGTCAGGCCGTACTTCTTGCCGATGTTCATGTTCGCGCCGCGGCCGAACAGGACCACGCCGATGAAGGCCCCATCCTCCCAGACGCCAACCTTGACCAGCTTCCCGGCGGGCATGCAGCCGGAGTAGTGCCAGGTCTTGCAGGCGAAGGTCGCGGACTCGTGGGTGGCCCAGTCGACGCGGAGGTCAGGCTTCGAAGGCATGGCCGCACTTCGGGCAGGTCGTCTTCGTCTTCTCGTCCAGCCGGCCCTGATCTGCCAGCGTGCCCGGGTCGAAGGCCGGGTTCAGCTCGTTGAGGATCAGATCGAGGTCGTCCGACGAGAAGCCGGTCAGGCTGGCCAAGTTGTCATCGAGGGCCTGCAGGCTGCTCAGCTCGTGGGCCAGCAGTTCGAGGTCCCAGTCGGCACCGAGCGCCAGCTTATTGTCGGCCAGGACATAAGCGCGCCATTGCGCCTCGGTCAGGCCCGTCAGGGTGATGGTGGGCACCGTCTTGCCGTCCGGGGTAGGCAGAGCCTGCCCTCGGGACAGGATCAGCTCTGCGGCCTCCAGGCGACCGTGCCCAGCGCCGACGGTGACGTCGTCATCCTTCAGCAGGATGGGGTTGTTGAAACCGAACTCCAGCATCGACGCGGCGATCTGTTCGACCTGGGCGTCGGAGTGGGTGCGGGCGTTGTTCCCGTAGGGGCGGAGGGCGCCCGGCGGTCGGTACACGACGGCCAGGGCGCTCCTCGCCTGATGCGGGGAGTCGCTATTTTGCATGACATGAGCCAAGAGCTTCCCGCCGCGTGCGCGGTGGCGGGATGGCCGACTGACGGCCGGCAGAAGGTCATGCGAGCAACACCTCGCGGCTTGGGGCGCGTCCAACGCCCCTTGCCCCCGTCCCTTTTACTCAGGTCCGGAAACGCAAGACGCCCCGGCCTGGTGGGGCGCGGGGCGTCGGGTTCGCCTAATTCGGCGTGATGAGAGTTACACCGCGTTAGCTGCCTAAACGTCAAGGGGCAAAATGGACGCGCCCGGAGCTATGCGAGACCGAACCGCTCCACGAGGACGTCCAGCGCAGCGACCAGGGCCTTGGTGAACTTATCCCGCGCTGCGCCGCTCGACGCCATGGATCCGACTGTCACGGCCTTGCCGGCGACCGCCCTGAGCATCTGGAGGGCGATATGGCCGTGGGCCTCGAAGACCGCCTTCTCATGCCCGGCGATCTCCTCATTCTGCTTACGCCTCGTCGCCATCCGCAGGACGGCTTGGTCGCCGAAGGGGTCGCCCACTGGCCGGCCAGCGCGTGACGGGTCTGGGGGTGACAGGACGCGCTCAGGGTCGGCGGCCTCGTACAGTCGGCGATACCGCACCCCGGCGGCCAACTGCAGGCGGTCGACCGTCGGCGCCACCGGCGTGCCGTCCTTGTTCTTTCGGACGTCACCGTTCCTGTCGATGTTGCTTCGGGCCAGCGATTCCAGACCGTCCCGGTTGGTCAGGCGGGGCTGCAGCTGCCGCTCCTGCTTCATACGCTTGCGGCCGCGCTTCCAGATCGGGGCGCCCTGCTCGTCCAGGATCGGCACGTCGGTGATGATCTCCTCGACCACCAGGTCACCGCCGCGCATCCGCTCCAACTGGGTCAGGTCAGACACCCGGCGGGACATCCACCGCATCTCCTGCCGGCGCTCGATGGCCTGCAGGGCGGCACGCTTGGCGTCGACGGCCTCCTCAAGACTGCCCTGCCCGGCCTTGGCGGCGAGGATCGCCTGCTCGGCGTGGATCAGGTTTCGCTGCTCGTGGTCGCTGGGCTGTGTTTCGGGAGAGGCCAGCAGTTCGACGCGGCGTCGCTGGGCCTTCCGGTCGGCCCGCGCGGCGCCCAGCCGACGGCGCACCCGGTCGGTGACCGAGCGCACGGCCCAGGACGCCGTCTCAGGCTGCCCAGAGCCGGCGGCGACAACGGCGAAGGCCAACTGCTCGGCCAGGCCGTGGGCGCCGGGCTGGGTGCCGTGGAGACGGCGAACAAGCGTGCGAGGCACTTTGTAGGCGCGGACGTTCATTGGGCATCCTCGAGGGTGCGGGCGGGCTTCACGGCGGCGGCCGGCCTTTTCCCGAACCGGAGCGCGGCGCCGATCCGGGCCAGGACGCCGCGGCCAGTCGTGCGGGCAGCTTTCACGAGGCTGACGGTCGATGATTGCCAGGCCGTCTGCAGCGCATCGAACTCCGGGCCGGTGCGGTCGCCCTCGAACTTGAGGACGGCCGATTCCGCCAGCACATACTCGGCGGCTGCCTGTTGAAGATGATCAGGCGCGGTCATTGACCCTCCGGTCGGAGCAGGGCCTCGAACTCCTCCGGCATCTCCTCGGCGCCCGGCAGGTCGGGGCTGATCATCCAGCGGTACTCGTCGATGACGAGGAAGGCTTCATGCGCCACGTCGTAGGGCACGCCAGCGGCGACGATACCCTGGAAGTCCATGAACACCTTGGCCACCTGCTCCCAGCCAGCAACGTCGCGGCGGTTGGTGTAGGCGGCCCCGCCAGTCTTGCGGTAGGGCTTGGTCCAGTCGGGCCCGCCATTTAGCAGGGGGCCGATCTTCACCGTCCCGGCTGTCTCAGGCCAATGTTGCTTCGACGGCTCGCCGGCGGGGGTCCATGCGATCAGGGCTTCAGCGGCTTTCATGCCAATTCTCCGATGTCTGGTTCATGCGGCGGCCTCTTCCCGAAAGACGAGGCCGATCTCCAAGGATTGCAGGGGCAAGTGGGCGTCTGCCCGCAGTCGGTCGAGGACGACGCGCCGGGCCGAGGTAATTGCCCGCTCAGGGACGTCCTGCCAGCCGCACTGGTCGAGCCAGGTCTGAACGAAGTCCTCGCCCAGCGCTGAGCACAAGGTCGCGCGGACGTCCGGCGGTCCGGGGAACACCCTGGCCGGCTGGCTGGGTTTGGTCGCGCCGACCGGCGTCGCGTCTTGGCCGTAGCTGCCCTCGATCAGGCGCTGGAAGCTGCTGGGCTGCAGCAGGAAGTCGATGTCGGCCCGCCAAGGGTTCTCGCCGCCCTTGAGCCCACGGCAGAGCTTGCTGACCTCAACGGCAGCCAGGGCTTCACGCCAGGACGACAGGCCTGTGCTCGCAATCCGGGCCTTCAGCTTCTTTCGGCGCGGTTCGGTCAGGGACTTCGCCACCGGCAGGCCGAGACGGAGCGCCAGAGCGTTCCACTCTTCGAAGGCCGTTCGCACGTCGTCCGGCCCTGCCGGCGACGAGGAAGCGTTAGCTTCCTTCTTTTCTAGATTGGTCCCTGTCCCTGTCCCTATCCCTTGGGACGAAGTTCCCGGCTTTTCATCATCCCGGTGGGATGCCGTTTCTGTCCCGGTAGGATCGTTTTCTTGTCCCGGTGGGATCGCACCGGAGAGCGATTTCTTCGCCTTGAGGATGGCCTTCGACTGGGGGTTCAAGCGCTCAAGGCAGCTGATCAGGTCGCGGAGGTCCTTGGCGACCGGCGACGGGTCAAAGGACACGCCCCAGCGTTTCAGGTTGCCCCCGCCGCTGGACAGGCGCTGGCGCAGCTTCTCCTGCCAGCCTTCTAGCGCTGCCTCACAGACGACGGGGTGGTAAAGGCGGCCATCTGAGCATTCGACCCACCCGCGCATCGCCAGCGGACGGGCCTTGTCGAACGACTTCCGGTCGAACCCCAGCTCGGCGAGGTGGCATAGCTCGTCCGGGTCGGCCGGCAGGCTCCCCGCCGGGACCTGGTGCCAGCTGCGATACCAAAGTTTGTGGCCGATCATCCACGCCAGCGGCATCCTGGACGCGGTGGCGTTGAAGGTGCTGGCGAACAGGCGCGGGACGTCAATCATGATCTTGGGGAAGTCCCGGAGGTCGCATCCGGGCGGTGTCATTGGTGCAGGGCGATCAGTCATCCCGCCCTCCGTGGCTGTGCCTGGCCGAACTGAAGCCAAGGTCCCGGGCGGCGTTCTCAAAGCGGGCCAAGTCGTCGTTGAAGTGGAGATGGACGGTGCCGATGGGGCCTTGTCGCTGTTTGGCGACGATCAGCTCCGCCTTGCCGCGCACCTCTTCCATCTGGTCGATCCAGGCGGCGTGAGTGCTGGAGTTCTTCGGGGGCTCAGTTCGGCTGACGTAATAGGCCTCGCGGTACAGGAACATAACCACATCGGCGTCTTGCTCGATCGAGCCCGACTCCCGAAGGTCGGACAACATGGGGCGCTTGTCCTGCCGTCGCTCCACCTCGCGCGATAGCTGCGACAGGGCCAAGAGTGGGATCTGCAGTTCCTTGGCGAGGGCCTTAAGTCCCTGGGTGATCTGGGTCACTTCCTGAGTGCGGTTGCTCTCGCGCCCGCCGGCCCCAGCGATCATTTGCAGGTAATCGACGACGACGAGGTCGAGACCACCGGCCCGTTTCATTCGACGGGCCCGGGAGGCGATCTTCGCCAGAGAAATCGCCCCGGTCTCGTCGATGAACAACGGCAATCGGCGTAGCTCATCACCGGCGTCACGGATCAGGCCGTACTCGGTCATTGAGCACTCGCCCTTCCGCATCCGGTCGAATGGAATTTGGGTGATGTAGGAGATCAGCCGGTGGGTCAGTTCCTTCTTGGACATCTCCAAAGAGAAGAACGCGACACGCTTGCCTTGCCGGGCCAAGTAGTAGGCGATGATCAGCGCCAGCGCGGATTTCCCGACTGACGGCCGTGCTGCCAGGATCAGGAGGTTGGACGCGACCAAGCCGCCGATCCGCTTGTCGAGGTCGATCAGCCCCGTTGACTGGCCGACCAGCTGGCCCCCGCGTGACGCCGCCTCCTCGATCTCCTGGATGGCCGCATCGACGGTTTTTGCCAGTTCCTCAAGGCCGCCTTCTGGCGCTCCCCCGGCGGTGATCTGAGTGAGGGCGGTTTCAAGCTCAGAGATCAGGGTTGGCGCGTCGGCGTAGGAGGTGTCACCGGCCTTGCCGGCAATGTCGTGCGCCAGGCGCAGCAGCTCCCGCCGCGTGAAGTAGTCGAGGATGGCATGGGCGTGGTGCTCAAGGCCGTAGCCGGTGCCGTGGTCGATGAGATCGGCCAGGGTGCGCTGACCCCCGAAGTTTGCAAACAGCTCGCTGGCCCCGAGCCTGTCGCGGATGAACTCTGGCCGCGGCTCCTTGCCACTGAGCCACAGGGCGGCGCCTGTCGCGAAAATCTCGCCGACGGCCGGGTCCCAGAAATGCTCTGGACGCAAGATGTCAAAGGCTGCTTCTGCGCCGGGCGGGTTGATCATCATGCCGCCGATCAGCGCCAGCTCGCTTTCCAAGCTGTAGAGGGCGTAAGGCTCAAGGTCGACGGGGGCTTTGCCGGTCATGGGCGCCGGCCCAGCTGCGCGGCGATCTTTTCCAGTTCGTCGTTGGCCCAGGTGAAGAGACGGTGGCCGCTGTCACGCCGCCCCTGGCCGATGCCCGCCAGCATCTTGAGGAGGGCGATTTTCAAGGCGAGCGCTAAGTTCCACGAACCGCCTGCGCTCGGCGTCCCACGATTGTTGTTCACGCTCCGCGCGCTCCTGTTTCTCGATGAGCCAGTCACGGAGGGAGCGCCCCGTCAGGCTCCCCATCGCTTCTGTGATTAGGTCGTAGCCGTAGACCAGCGCGACCCGCGTCATGGTCTTGGCCGATAGGTGCCCGGCCAGCAGGTTCTCCGCTGTCTTGACCGTGCAGTTCAGGTCGCCTGCGATCAGCTTGGCGGTGTGAAAGGGGTAACGCAGCCGAAGCTGGTCAGCGATTGCCGAGCCGAAGTTCAACTCATCGTGGGGGTGTGACCCCATGAACGCCTCCTGTGTCAGTGCCATTGATGGCTCCGACAAACGGAGTGCGGACGTTGATGGAGGTGGCGGCCGAGATTGAAGAGGCGATTTGCGACGCGGTAGAGGCGGGTGGCCTGAGAACTGCCGCGAAGACATATCCGGCCCACGCCCAGGAATGGGAGGAGGCCGCTGACGAAGCGAGCGGCCGGGCTGGAACCCAGGTCGCTCGCTTTGCTATGAGATGGGCGCGCAACGGCGCCCGGCAGCCATGACCCGGCCAAGACCCCGGACGGGGTTATGGGCGAGAGGGCCACCATCTAGGCGGCTTGCTGACTTCCGGCCTGGAGGGCCTTCAGTCCCATCTGGGCCTTCTCGAAGTTGCGGATGGTCGGAGACACCGTTCCCTCCCGCCAACGCTTCCACAATGTCGGGTGGACCCCGCCCTTTTTCAGAGCAGCGGTCGGCGCGACCTTGGCGGCGGCGCACTCTTTCTCGAAGGCTTCGATCAATGACATGGCGGGAATATCAAGCATAAATGCTCACACAGCAAGTGCATTTATGCCGGATGCGCGGCGACGGGTAATGCTGCATGTGAACCGCATGGAAGACGCCTCGTCACCGGCCGCCGAAATTCGCGCTTGGATGCTCGCCGTCTTAGCTGACACCGGGATGAGTCCGGGGGCCTGGGCGAAGGCTGCGGGCGTGGCAGGCACGACGGTAACGCGCGCCATAAAGCCGAGCTATGAGTTCACGACCAGCAGCCGCACCCTTGCCAAGCTGGCAGCGGCGGCCGGCAAGGCCCCGCCTGAACTTCGAAGGACGGCCGAGGTCCAGATCGTTCCCCGCTTCCTGCCGGTCCGATACCGCGTTCAAGCAGGAAACTGGATCGAGGCTGACGGGGCTATCCAGGAATTTCGCGCCGCTTTCGCTGTGGCGCCGGATCCACGATATGCCGATTGGGCGCAGTGGCTGGAAGAGGTTGTCGGCGACAGCATCAACCAACGCATTCCGGAAGGCGGCTTCGCGCACGTCGTGGACGCCATTGATATGGGGTACGCGCCTCGCCAGGGCGATCTGGTAGTTGTCGAGCGCCGACGCAACGGCGGCCACCTGACCGAGCGCACCATTAAGCAGGTGGAAGTCAGCCGACGGGGAGAGGTCGCTTTGTGGCCTCGTTCGACGAACCCGAAATGGTCAGAACCCATCAACCTGTCAGATGGAGCTCGCGACGGCGAGGAAATCGAGGTCGCGATCGTCGGCCTGGTGATCGGGTCGTACAGCAGTTTCGTCTGACGTACTGCATAAATGCTGTTGACTTGATGCGAGCATAAATGCTGTATTCCTCTCACACCCGGAGAGGAAGCCATGTCTCGCACATCGAATACGACCCCACCCCCTTCCACCCTCGCCGCCGCGCTGGCCGCGCTTGAGCCCGTCGCCGCTGCCGAGCTTGAAGCCCGGACCGCCCACTCCGCCGCTGAGGCCGCCGGTCTTCAGGCCGAGCAGGAGTTCAACGCGGCCCTCGCCGTGATGGGGGCCACGGGTCTCCAGACGCGGGACGAGATCATCGCCTTCGTCGGCGGTGACCCAACCCGGGCAGCGGAACCGCTGGCCGCCATCCAGAGGCTCGACGCTGCCGTCCGGAAGGAGCGGCGGCTGGACGCGAAGTGGCAGAAGGCGCTGACCGCGCTGGACAGGGCCACCGACGCCATCCTGACAGTGCCGGCCAGCCCGGCGACTGCCCTCGAAAAGGCGATGGCCTATCTGTCCGCCACCGGCTGCCGCATCGCCCCGGACGGCACGATCAGCAGCCTGGGGGCTGACGAACACCTCCACCTCACGCTGACCAGCCTCGTCCGTGATCTGACCCCGACCCCCGACGCCTTCATGCACCGGCTGTCGCCGGCGCTGGCCGAACTGTTGACCAAGGTCGCCGACGCCAGAGCAGTGCTTTCGGCCGCCACGGGCGACGACGAGTGCAACGCAGCCTGCGCGGTGCTGAACCCGCTGGAGGCGGCCGTCCTGCGCTTTCCCGCCCAGTCCGTCCCTGACGTGACCGCCAAGCTCGAACTCGCCGCCAGGACCTTCGAGGAAGGCGGCTTCGCTGGCGGCGGTCTAGAGGAGGACATCGAGGCGGTGGTGATGCGCGAGGCCGTGGCGTTGCTCCGGCAGGAGCCGCCGACTTTGCCCGACCCGGTGGCGGGGAGCCTCGACAGGGCCGAAGCTGCCTACACCAGTATTGAGGCCGACGTTCCGGATGCCTTCTGGCAGGAACTGGACGGCGACATCACCGGCGACCCAACGACTGTGCGCGGCTTGGCTTGGCGCTGCGCAAGGGCGCGGGAGCGCATCAACATCATCCGGGGCCTCGACAGCTCTGCCGGCTTCGACGAGGTGCAGGCGCAGGCCAATCTGGCCGCCACCGAACTGGACAGCATCCTGCGCATGACGGCGCGCATGGGCGTCGAGCCTTCGCTCACGCTGCTGGCTGTTTGTCCCGAGGAGGCCTTCCGGCCCGGCCCCCTGATCGCGCCCCTGACTGTGCCGGAGGGTATCGACCCGGTCGCCTCCGGTGTCGCCTTCGCCGCTCACCTGAACGCCCTCCATGCCGCCCGCGTAGACGGCAGCGACGAGGCCCTGGACCGCGCCGCTGAGGCGACCAGCAACTGGGTCAGGACCCCGGCGCCGAACCTGCTGGCAACCATCGCCAAGATGGAGGCCCTGGAGGACGAACTGGACGGCGAAGCTCGGCCGTACGGCGCCCCCAGCGGCTTCCTCTCCCCCGGCTGGGTCGCCAGTCTGGAGTGCGGCGGCTGGGAGGGGGTGGTCAGGCTGGCGGTCTTCCGCGACCTGCTGCTGCTGGCCGGCCTCGAGGACCACCCGGCCCACGGCGGATGCAGCACCAAGGAGGACGTCCGGGCGCGCTGGGAGGCTTACACCAAGGCCAAGGGCCCCGGGACCATCCGGAACCGGTCTGGCCTCACCCCCCTGATCGAACCCGGCGAGGACCACCTGCTGGCCCTTCTGCCTGATGCCGAGGCCTGGATCGAGGCCTACCGCACGATGGGCGGTGATGTCGGGATGGGCCCTGACGGCAAGGTCTGGATGGGCGGCCCGGTCGGCAACCACATCGGCAACGACGCCGCATGTGAGGCCGCACGGGCTCAGCTGACCCCGGACCTGAAGGAGGCGATCCGGGCCATCGTCCGAGCTGGCGGCGCGGCCCACTCCTTCGCGACGTTTGAGGTCATCGGCTCTGAGCAGCCCGAGCGGCAGGTTGCCGCCCTGGTCGGAGCGATGAGCTGATGTTCCCGGCCCCCGCCATCAACGGCGCCCAGCCCCTGAGGGTGATCCCGGTCCTTGGTGATCACTTCCAGCCCCGGCTGCGCCACGGCCGCGACTTTGTCATGGTCGCCGCCGGCTCTGGCTATCAGTACGAGGCCCTCTACGTCCTCGACTGGAACGACGGTTCGGGCCCGGTCATCTACCGCTGCCAGCGCCGTGTCAGCGAGAACGGCGCGGTCCGGTTGACCTGCGACAACCCTGCCTACGACCCCGACTGGACGCTGACGCGCGAGGAGTTCGCCCGGGTCTGCGTCGGCATCGTAGCCGCCGAGGTCACCGTCCAGGACCCGCAGCTGATCCGCCATGCCTATGAGCAACCTGCTGTCATGGCGCGCGCCGCATGAACGCCCGCGCCGACAATTTCAGAGGATCCACGCCGGCGACCCGCGCCACCTTGGCGGCAATGTCCGCCCGGTCCTCCGCTGAGCGCCTCGCCGCTCGCCGGCTGCAGCTGGACGAGATCGAGCTGGCCCTAGACACCTTGGACCCCGTTCAGGCTGCCGCGCGGATCGCGCAACTTGCCGAGACGGCCCGACACTTGGCCGACCATCAGACCAACGATCTGCAAGAGCGCATGTCGCTCCTGTCAGCCGCGGGCCGCTGCGCCTTCGAGGCGACAGTTCTGGAAGCCGCCCTCCGCGAGCGGGGGCTGGCATGAGCGACGAAAACGTCATCCGGCCGCCGTTCGGAACGTTCGAGCGGACGCCCGAGGGCACTCGCCGCGCCCTCGGACTGCCGTGCTGGAGGGTGATGTCGGGCACGACCGAGACCGAGGTCGCTGGCGAAGGCCGGATCACGCAGCGGATCATCGGAGCCGTGCCGCCCGACGGACTGCGAGCGACGGTCTACGTCACCGCCGACGCCAGTCTGACCACCGCACAGATCATCGACGCTGTGCTGCGGATCAACACTCACCTTTTCGAGGAGGAGGGCGTCCTATGACCGGCTTCGATTTCGTGCAGGACAAGGCCTACCAGAAGAAGGCGCAGGACGTCCTCCTTCGGTCGATCATGCTGGGCCTTCAGAACGGTCAGGGGCAGGTCATCCTCCGGACGGGAGACCTCTGCGTCGTCTTCGCCGAAATGCAGGCGATGTTGCTGGCATCGTCACCGACCGTCGAGGTGCCGAGCCGCCTTCGGGAGTGCTGCGAGCAGCTGTCCGCGCACACCCGGCGACAGGCGAAGTTGATGCAGGCGCACTTCGCCGAACACGGCGCCCCATTCGAAACCCTCGTCATCGAAGGAGCGCTGAATTGACCGACGCCGACCAGCTCGAAAAGCCCGTAGTCGCGGCCGATAAGCCCCAAGTGCCGGCCGGGCCGCCGACCCTTCGGCCGGTGACGCCGCTGCCCTTCTGCGAGGAGCGCCAGCCCGGAGAGATTCCCACCGGCCCCCCAATCTTCGAAGATGTCGACCCCGCCAGCTTGCTGATCGAGGAGCGCTACCAGCGCGACCTGTCCGAAAAGAGCGTGGCGCTGATCGAGCGGATCGTGACCGGCTGGGACTGGCGCCGGTTCAAGCCTCCCGTCGTCGCCTTCGCGGACGGCGGGCTTCAGGTCATCGACGGCCAGCACACCGCCATCGCGGCCGCGACCCATCCGGACATCGGCACCATCCCCGTCATGGTCGTTGAGGCCCCCGAACTGTCGGACCGCGCCCTGGCCTTCATCGGCCAGAACACGAACCGGCTGCAGGTCAGTCCCATGCACCTGCACTACGCCGCTGTCGCCGCCGGTGACGAGGACGCGCTGACGATCCAGCAGGTTTGCGAGCGGGCCGAGGTCAACCTCGTGCGCAGCCCTTACGGCGGGTATCCGTGGAAACCGGGCGACACCCAGGCCATCGCCGCCATCCGGTGCCTGATCAGCCGCAACACCCCGATGAAGGCGCGCCAAATCCTCCAGGTCCTGGTCGCCGCCGGCTGCGCGCCCATCTCGGCCCACGACATCAAGGCCGTCGAGATGCTGTTCACCGATCCGGACTACGTCGACCAGCTGGAGGGCCTGCCGGTCGGCGGGGCTGATGTCGCCGCGGCCATCCGCAAACTGGGAGATAAGGCGCACCGAGAAGCCAAGGTCTTCGCCGCCGCCCAGTGTGCCCCCTTCTGGAAGGCCCTCGGCATCCAGTGGTTCAGGGCCGCCAAGAAGAAGGCGAAAGCGGCATGAGCGATCGTCCGACGGCCGAACAGATTGAGGCTGCCCGCTCCTCAGCAGGCGGCTGGAACCGCGCCACCCTGGCCGCATGGGGCGTGCCGTGGCCGCCGCCGAAGGGGTGGCGCCGAGCGCTGGAGCGCGGCCATCCGATCCCGACCCCAAGCAAGCCCAGGAAAGGCAACCGATGAGCGACCAACCCGAGGACAACGTCGTCCGCCTCTCAACCGATGCCCGGCCCCGAGAGGTGTTGAACCACGACATCCCAGAGACCGGCGGGGCCGATCCCCGCGAGGGCAGGCCCTACCGAACGTTCTGCTGCGTAGCGGCTGAGGGCGATGACGGGGCCATGCAGGCCTGGGAAGACCCCGGCGTTCAGCAGTGGCGGTTCTGGGAGGCATACGACGACCAGGGCACCGTCGACGCCATCGCCGAACTTCTGATCGCCCCCGACACGCCCCTGGAGGTCGCCCTGGATGCCCTCGACACGATCAGGCTGGCCCTGATCGCCGAATACCACACGCCCCCTGAACCCGCCGCCTAGCCGGAAGCTGGGCAAGACACCAAGGAGACGACATGACCGACACCACCAAGATCGCGGCCGACGTGATGGAGGAGCTCCAGACGCTCGCCCTCAAGAAGCTGCTGACCGACGACCCCGCCGCGTTCGAGGCAAAGATGCGCCGCATGGTCGACGCGGGTGAGGGCGACGGATGGAGCCGGGATTTCACCGCCGGCATCCTTCAACTCGGAGCCATCGACCTCGGCATCATCGCCGAGCCTGACCTGTGGGCCCGCGTTGTCGCCCCGGCTGAAGCCGGCTGATCATGACCGGGCCGGCCCATCCTACCCGGCCGCCCTTCCCACTGGCGCCCCCCGCGCCGGTGGGCTTTGGCCTGGGCGCGGCCACCGAGTCCCTTATCCTCGCCGCCTTCTCCGGCTCCTGCCTGATCACGGCCAAGGCTGCCGCTCGGCTCCTGGGGCTTGACGTAAAGACGCTCGGCGCCCTCACTGACGCCGGTGCCATCCGGGCCGTGCGACGGGGAACCGTCCGCGCCTACACCGAGGCGGATATCCGCCTGTTTCTGTCTGAAGGTCCCGACGCACCATGTCGGTCTACAAGCCCAAAAACAGCCGTCTCTTCCACTACGACTTCGTCATCAAAGGTCGTCGCTTTCACGGCTCTACAGGGGTCGAAACCAAACGGCGCGCCGAAGACGTAGAGCGCAGGGTCCGCAACGAGGCCGCCGCCGGCACGCTGAACAGCGGCGGCGACATGACGCTGGACCTCGCCGCCGGACGATGGTGGGCGGAGGTTGGCCAGTCCAAGGAATCGGCCTCGATCCTGTTCTACCGCCTGGGCATCGTGGTGCGCCTGATAGGGCCCAAGACCCGGCTCTGCGACATCTCCACCCTCGCGACGTCGATCGCTATCGAACGCCGGCGCGGCGAGACCTTCACCCGGGGCGGCATCCGCAAGGCCACCGTGAAGGGCCGCCGCTGGAAGCCCTTGCCGGCCCAGACCCGCACCCTGGCCAACGCGACGGTCAACTCGGACATCGTCAAGCGGCTGCGCCCGTTGATCAACCGGGCCCGCGTGGTCTGGCAGGTCAAGGGGCTGCAGGAGATCGCTTGGGGCCAGCTGATGCTCCAGGAGCCCGAGCCCGAGATCATCCACTTCACCGACCCCTACCAGCAGGCCTGGGTCGACGCCTGCGGCCCGACCGAGCGCTTCGCCCTGCTGCTCCTGTTCCGCTATGGCATGCGATTCAGCGAGCTGTTCTTCCCGCCCGGTGACTTCCTGTCGTCGACGCCGAAGGGCGCCGGCCTGGCCCTGAACAAGCGGAAGAAGGGCTCCACCTTCCTGCCGCTGACCGACGCTGACGCCCGCATGATCGCGGCCCGCGTGGGCCGGGCGGAAGCCGCCGGCCTCTCGACGATCTGGATCGAGCAGGACGCCGACGGCGAACTGGTCAACGTCAGCAAGGCCGCCATCCAGAGCCGGCTGCGCACGGCAGCCGAGCGCGCCGGCGTCGATCACAAGCGGCTCATCCACAGCATCCGCCACCACGTCGGCACCGACATCCTGAACCAGACAGGCGACCTTCGCCTGACCCAGCGGATGCTCGGCCACGCCGACATCAAGTCCACGCTGGTCTATGCTCACGTCCTCGACCAGGGCCTTCGGGATGCGATCAATTCCCGGAATAGTCCCGAAGCGACTGAGGTCGGAGGCGAGTTTATCGTGCAAAATCAACCGCGTAAGCGGCGATAACTTCGCCCTCCGAAGGCAAAGGTCACACGTTCGAATCGTGTCGGGTGCGCCAGGGACTTCTTCGAAGAGAGATGATCGACGATCAGGAGCGAACACGCCTCTGGCGGCGCCCCCGATCGTGATCGGCCGGCCTAGAACCGGCGGGTGACGCCCGCCGAGATGACCCAGGGATCGAGGGTCACGTTCGACTTCAGGGCGCCGTTGTTGATGTCGGCGTCGGTCTCGAAGAAGACCTTCTTGGCGTCGAGGTTGATCGACCAGTCGCCCTTCACCGCGATATCGACGCCGGCCTGCAGGGCGTAGCCGAAGCCGTTGTCCAGGTCGACCTCAAAGCCGTTCTTGTCCTCGCCGCCGTAGAAGATCATGGCGTTGATCCCGGCCCCGACATAGGGACTGACGCGGCCCTTGGGGTTGAAGTGGTACTGGAGGGTGACCACCGGCGGCACGACCCAGGTATCGAGCACCCGCACCGAACCGCCCGGTCCCTGAGCGCTGATCTCGTGCTTGCTGGTCCCGAGAATGCCTTCGACGGCGATGTTGTCGGTGAAGAAGTAGGTGAAGCCGAGGGTCGGCACGACGTAGTCGCTGACCTCGACGTTCAGCCCGGTGTCGACGCCCGCCGCAGTTTTGATGTCGCCCGACTCCGACGGGGCGACGTCGCTGACCCGGGCGGTGACCAGCCAGGTCCCCTTTTCCTTGGGCGTGAAGTCCTGGGCCAGCGCGGGGCCGGCGACGGCGGCGGCCAGCAGGCCGGCCGCGACAATGGCAGTGGTTTTCATCTCGGTTATCCCCTTTGAAGGACCTTCGTTGAGGTCGCGGGGAGAGTGGCGCCAAAATTCAAACGGTCGTTTGATTCCGGTCAATTCTACTCTGTCAAATCGCCTTGGCGTGGCGACCGGCGGCCTGGTCGAGGTGGCGGTCGAAGGCGGCGCAGACCGAACGGAGCACCGGACGCCCCGCCTCGGTCACGGTCAGACGGACGCCGTCGATCTCCGCCAGGCCTTCCCTGACGAAGGCTTCGATCCCGGACAGCGAGCCCGCCAGTTCGCTCATGGAACGACCATGGGCGGCGCATAAGGCCGCAAGGTCGACGGTCAGGTCGCACATCAGACGCTCGATGATCTCGCCGCAAAAGCGGTCCTCGTTGGTCAGGGCGACGCCGCGGGCGATCGGCAGGTCACCCGCTTCCAGCGCCTTGCGCCAGCTCAGCTCCGCCGTCTGGTTCTGGACGAAGCCCTGTGGTGTGCGGCCGATGGCCGAGGCGCCGATGCCGATCAGGGTTGTGGCCGCGTCGGTCGTGTAGCCCTGGAAATTGCGATGCAGCCGGCCCGCCGCCAATGCGATGGCCATCGGGTCGGTCGGCAGGGCGTAGTGGTCCAGGCCGATGCGGACGTAGCCTTCGCCGATCAGGTAGTCGGCGGCGGCCTCGCTCTGGTCGAGGCGCTGGACGGGGCCGGGCAGGTCGGCGTCCCGGATCAGCTGCTGGTGGGATTTCATCCACGGGACGTGGGCGTAGCCGAACAGGGCCAGTCGCTCGGGCCGCAGGGTCAGGACCTGGCCGAGGGTGGCCAGGACATCGGCGCTGGTCTGGGTCGGCAGGCCGTACATGAGGTCGAGATTGACCGACAGAACCTTCGCCTCGCGCAGCCAGCCGACCGATCGTTGCACCACCTCGAAGGGTTCGATGCGGTTGACCGCCGCCTGCACCCGGGGCGACAGGTCCTGGACGCCCAGGCTGGCGCGGTTGAGGCCGTGGTGGGCGGCGGCCATCACCCAGTCGCGGGTCAGGACGGCCGGATCCAGCTCGGCAGCCACCTCGATGCCGGGCGACAGCTGGAAGACCTGGCCCAGGGCAGCGAACAGCCGGACAAGGTCGTCCCGCGACAGCATGTTGGGCGTGCCGCCGCCCAGATGCAGGGCGCGGGCGCGCAGTCTGGCCGGCAGGGCGGCCTCAAGGAGACCCAGTTCGGTGATCAGGTCGTCGACGTAGCGGCTGACCGGATCCTGGCGGTTCACGGCCCGGGTATTGCAGCCACAGTACCAGCAGAGCCGGGCGCAGAAGGGCACATGGACATAGAGCGATACGGCCTCGGCCGGCGACAGTTCCGCCAGCCAGCCGCGGTAAACGGCGGCGTCGATGGCCGGGGTGAACTGCACGGCGGTCGGATAGCTGGTGTAGCGCGGGACCCGGCCGTCGAACTGCTCGGCCAGGCGCCGGCGATCAGAGGCGACATCGAGGGCGGTGACGGCCATGGGAGCTCCGGGAGGTCTGACGTTGGCGACAGACATCTCAGGTCGGCCCCCGCTCGCCCTTGATGCAGGTCAACCCTGGCTCAGGGGGCGGCGTCGAAGCGGTCGTCGAGGATGCGGGCGGCGTCGCCGAGCGGATCCTCGTACTGGCCGGCCCGCAGGGTCCACCAGAAGGCCCCCAGGCCGAGCAGCGCCAGGCCGACCGAGATGGGAGCCAGCAGCAGCAGGATGGTCATCGGCGCTCCCCTCCGACAAAGGTCATGCGCAGGGCGTTGAGCATGACCACCAGCGAGGAGCCCGACATGGCGATGGCGGCGATGAAGGGATTGATCAGGCCGAAGACGGCGGCCGGGGCGGCGACGGCGTTGTAGAGGGCGGAAAAGGCGAAGTTCTCCAGCGCCCGGCGGCGGGCGGCGCGGGCGATGCGGATGGCCAGGGGGGCGGCCGACAGCTCGCCGTTCAGGAAGACCAGGTCAGCGGCGTTCTGGCTGGCGTCGAGGGCGCTGCCCGGGGCCATGGAAGCGTGGGCCAGGGCCAGGGCGGCGGCGTCGTTGAGGCCGTCGCCGACCATCAGCACCTTGCGGCCGGTTCCTTGCAGCAGGGTGATGGCTGACGATTTGTCGAAGGGCGTCAGGCCGGCGCGCCATTGGGTGACGCCGCAGGCCTTGGCGACGCGGCCGACCGGGCCGGAGACGTCGCCCGACAGAATCTCGACGGTCAGGCCGAGGGTGCGAAGCTCGCTGATCGCCTGGGCGGCGTCCGGCCGGATCGGATCGAAAAAGGCCAGGCGGAACTTGGTCTCGCCCTCGAAGCCGAACCACAGCTCGCTCTCGGCGCCGGCCGAGGGGGTGACCCCGACGAACTCGGCCCGTCCGAGGCGCGCCCGGCGGCCGCCGATCAGGCCCTCGACGCCCATGCCGGCAACCTCGACGACCTCGTCGGCGACAGGACCGGCCCCGGCGCGCTCGGCGACGGCGCGGGCCAGAGGATGGCGTGAAGCCCGGGCCAGGGGGGCGGCGGCGTTGATGATGGCGGCGTTGTCGCTGAGCAGGCGCGGCCGACCTTCCGTCAGGACGCCGGTCTTGTCGAAAACCACGTGATCGACTTCGGCCAACCGCTCCAGGGCGGCGCCCGACTTGACCAGCACCCCCTTGCGGAACAGCCGGCCGGAGGCGGCGACCTGGACGGCCGGCACGGCCAGGCCGAGGGCGCAGGGACAGGTGACGATGAGCACGGCGGCGGCGCGCAGCAGGGCTTCGCGGGGCCCGAGGCCCAGCGCCCAGCCGCCGAGGAAGGTGGCGGCGGCGAGGGTGTGGACCACCGGCACATAGAGGGCGGCGGCCTTGTCGGCGAGGCGGACATAGGCCCCTCGCGCCTGGGCGCCGGCCTCCATCAGCCGGGCGATGGCGGCGATGGCGGAGTCCTCGCTGCGGGCCAGGGTGCGCAGGACCAGACGGCCGGAGAGGTTGAGGGCGCCGGCCTGGACGGTCAGGCCGGGCCGGGCCTCCACCGGGGCCGTCTCGCCGGAGATCAGGGCATTGTCGAGTGTCGAGGCGCCGGTCTCGATGACGCCGTCGACGGGCACGCGGTCACCGGCGGCGACCACGACAAGGTCACCGACCCGCACCTCGCCGACCGGCACGCCGTGCTCATGGCCCTGGGCGTCCAGCCGCATGGCCACGGGAGCCTGCAGAGCCAGCAGGTCGCGCGCGGCGCCGCGGGCGGTGGCTTTCAGCCGGTGGTCGAGATAGCGGCCGATCAGCAGCAGGAACAGCAGGGTGACGGCGGCGTCGAAATAGGCGTGGACGCCATGCTGGAGGGTTTCGGAGAAGCTGACCGCCAGGGTCAGCAGGACACCGATCGAGATCGGCACGTCCATGTTGGCCTTGCCCTTGCGCAGCGAGGCCCAGGCCGAGCGGAAGAAGGGCAGACCGGCATAGAGGGCGCAGGGCGCGGCGACGATGGCGGCCAGCCAGTACATCACCTCGCGCGTGGCCGGCGACAGTTCCTGGCCGAACAGACCTGCCCAGGCCGGCACCGTGAACATCATCACATTGCCGGCCCCGAAGCCGGCGACGCCGAGCGCCAGCGCGAGTTCACGACCGACCTTGTCCTCGACCTGGAGGGCCTGGGCCGGGTCGAACAGGCCGGCGCGGTAGCCGAGGCCTTCGACCGCCGCACGGATGGCCGCCGGATCGCCTTGTCCGGGTTTCAGGGTGACGGCGAGCTTGCCGGTGGTCAGGTTGAAGCGACAGTCCTCGACGCCGGGCAAGGCCGAGACAGTGCGTTCGATCTTGCTCAGGCAACCGCCGCAGCTGGCGCCCTTGACCAGCAGCTCAAGGCGGCCAGCGCCACGGGCAGTGCGGGAGACGAAGGCGGACAGGTCGCCCGCGGCAAGGTCGCTCATGGCGCGACGATCCGGCGTTCGGCGCGGAACGGGCCCTGCGGCCCTTCGAGCACGGCGGTCAGGTCCCAGGCGCCGGGGTCCAACGATGGACGCGCCAGGTAGACGCCGGGCGACGCTTCCTTGAAGGGCAGGTCGAGGCGGCCGCGCTCGGTCGCCGGCCGCTCAAGGATGGCGCGGGCGGTGAGGCCCGAGACCGGGTCGCCGGCGCTGTCACGCACCTGGATCACCAGCGCCCCGGCGGCGTCCAGGCCGGCGTCGACCTGCCAGCCAAGTTCGACCTGGTGCTTCTGGTCGCGGAGCCGCTGGTTGAAGGCCAGGCCCGCCTCGTAGGGATTCTTGACGATCTGGCCCGAGAAGCTCTCGTAGGCCTTGACCATGAACAGCACGTCCACCGCGATGATGATGGCGAAGAACAGGATCATCCCGGCCAGCACGTGCCAGCCCGTGATGCGGAAGCCCTTGGCGGGAACAGTGTCAGCGGTCGGCATTTGCGGCTCCTGAAAGGAAGACGGTGCGCACCTCCGCGGATGCTTGCGGCGCGACGAAGCGGAAGGTCAGGGGCTGGCTGGAGGCCGTGAGCGCGGCCGGCGGCGCGGTGACGAACACCCGAAGGGCGGCGACCTCGTTGGCCCGGACGTGCATCCGCACGGGGCCCTCGCCGCGCGAGCCAGGGGTCCAGATGCGCGCGCCGGAAAGGCCGTCGACCCTGACCAGAAAGCTGCGGTCCTCAAAGGAGCGGTTGGCGACCTTCAGGGTGTAGCCGTCGCGGATCGACCCGTCCTTCAGCCGCACGAAGGTCGGATTGCGGTCGCGCAGGGCATGGGCCTCGACCGGGCTGCGGTTGGCCAGGCCCCAGGCCATCAGGACGCTGATCGCCGTGACCGCGACGGCATAGAAGATCGTCCGGGCGCGGATGTAACGATAGAGGCCCTTGCGCCCCTGCGACCGATCAAGGACGGCGGCGTCGGTGTCATAGGCGATCAGGCCCTTCGGCCGGCCGACCTTGGCCATCATCTCGTCGCAGGCGTCGATGCACAGGCCGCAGTTGATGCATTCCAGCTGGGCCCCGTCGCGGATGTCGATGCCCATCGGGCAGACCACCACGCACTGGTTGCAGTCGATGCAGTCGCCGCGCCCTTCCCAGCTGGCGTCCTTCTTGTGCGGCCCGCGCGGCTCGCCGCGGTCGTAGCGATAGGTGACCTGCAAGGAATGCTTGTCGAGCATGGCGCCCTGGATGCGCGGCCAGGGGCACATGTAGGTGCAGACCTGCTCGCGCATGGTGCCGGCCATCAGGTAGGTCGACACCGTCATCAGGGCGCAGCTGATGTAGGCGGTCATTGCCCCTTGGCCGACCCAGAAGCCGCGGATCAGGGTTGGGGCGTCATGGAAGTAGAAGATCCAGGCCCCGCCGGTGCCAAACGCGATGCCCAGCCAGACGGCGTGCTTGCCGATCTTCCGCCAGGCCTTGTCGAAGGACCAGGGGGCGGCGTCGAGCTTCATGCGGGCATTCCGGTCGCCCTCGAAGCGGCGCTCGACCATCAGGAAGAGATCGGTCCAGACGGTCTGGGGGCAGGCGTATCCGCACCACAGCCGGCCGAACAGCGAGGTGGTCAGGAACAGGGCCAAGGCCGCCATCACCAGCAGGCCGGTGATGAAATAGACCTCCTGCGGCCACAGCTGGATCCAGAAAAAGTAGAAACGGCCGCCGTCGAAATCGACCAGCACCGCCTGGTCGGGCAAAGCGCCGGGCCGATGCCAGCGGATCCAGGGGGTGATGTAGTAGACGGCCAGCAGCAGGCCCATCAGGCCCCACTTGATCATCCGCCAGCGGCCGTTGACCCGTTTGGGGTAGATCTGGGTGCGGGACTTGTAGAGCCCGCCGCCGCCCTTGCCCGCCTGTCGGCGAACATGGGCAGCGACGGAGACCGGACCGTCGGCGCGCACAGATGCGCCGGCGTCTTGGGGCACGCGTGTCCGGTCGATGACGACGGTCATTTACTTGTCCTGACCGCCGGCATTGGCGTGGATGTAGACCGACAGGGCCTTGAGGGTTTCGGGGCTCAGGCGTCCGGCCCAGGTGGGCATGACCCCGCCGCGGCCGTTGGTAATCTGGCCGGCGATGGCGTCGTGATCGGAGCCGTACAGCCAGTCGGCGTCGGTCAGGTCGGGCGCGCCCTGCTTGACGTCGCCCTTGCCGGCGGGGCCATGGCAGGCGCTGCAGTTGTCCGTGTAGAGCTGGGCGGCGCGGCCGACGGCAGCCTTGTCCGCCCGGCGGCCCGACAGGTCTACGACATATTCGGTCAGGTCGCTGATCTGGCTCTGGCTCAGCATCCCGTCGCGGCCGAAGGCTGGCATCTGCGAGACCCGCGCGTCGGGGTGGCCCGAGCGGATCCCGACCTTCAGCGTGGTGTGGATGTCGTCGAGCGAGCCGCCCCACAGCCAGACATCGTCCCGCAGGTTGGGATAGCCCTTGGCGCCGGCGCCGCCGGCCCCGTGGCAGGTGGCGCAGTTGTCGCCGAACACCGACTGGCCGACCTGCAGGGCGTAGGCCTGGAGCTCGGGATTGGCCTCGATGTCCTGCAGGCTGGCGTTCCTGAGCACCCGGGCGCCCTCGCCGCGCTGGCGCTCCAGGTCGGCAAGGGCGCGGGTCACCTCGGCGCGGTCGGAATGGCCGAGCAGACCCTGGGTGTAGCCACTGATACCCGGCCAGGCCGGCATGACGAGCCAGTAGCCGATGGCGAAGACGATGGACCCGTAGAAGACCCACAGCCACCAACGCGGCAGGGGGTTGTCGAGCTCGCGGATGCCGTCCCACTCATGGCCGGTGGTGTCGGTCCCGGTCACCTCATCCTTGTGCGGACCGCTCATAGATCGTTCTCCTCGAGGGGCAGGCGCGCCGCGGCGCGGTAGGTCTCGCGATGGCGGGGCAGCAGGGCCCAACCACAGCCGGCCAGGAAGATCAGGCCGAAGTAGACAAGCCCGAACTGCTGGGCGAAGCGGGCGACGGTTTCGTAGGTCATGGCCAGCGCCCCTATCGCTTGTTGGCCGGATCGCCGGCCTTGTAGGTGGAGAAGTCGACGCCGCTGCCCAGCATCTGCAGGTAGGCGACCAGGGCATCCATCTCGGTCAGCCGGTCGGGCCGGCCGTCGAAATCGCGGTTGACCACCTTGGCGCCGTAGCGCTTGCGAAGGGCGATGGCGTCGGTCGAGAACGGATCGGCCTGGGCCTCGGCGTCGCTCACCGCGGCGTCGATGTCGGCCTGGCTGTAGGGCACGCCGAGCGCCGTCATGGCCTTCAGCTTGGCCTTCAGGTCGACCGTGCGCAGGTCCTTGTCCGCCAGGAAGGCGTAGGGCGGCATCACCGATTCCGGCACCACCGAGCGGGGGTCCTTCAGGTGGTCCGTATGCCAGGCGTCGCTGTACTTGCCGCCGACCCTGGCCAGGTCCGGCCCGGTGCGCTTGGACCCCCACTGGAAGGGATGGTCGTACATGCTCTCGGCCGCCAGGCTGTAGTGGCCGTAGCGCTCGACCTCATCCCTCAGGGGACGGACCATCTGGCTGTGGCAGACATAGCAGCCTTCGCGGATGTAGATGTCGCGGCCGGCCAGCTCGAGCGGGGTGTAGGGGCGGACGCCCTCGACCTTCTCGACCGTACTCTGCAGCCAGAACAGCGGGGCGATCTCGACCAGGCCGCCAATCGAGACGACGACCAGGATGCCGATGACCAGGATGAGCGAGTGACGCTCGAACTTTCCGTGTTGCTTCCAGAATGACATTGCGGCCTCCCCCTTACGCGGCCACGGGGGCGGGGAGCGCGGCCGGGGTCGCCTCCGCGCCCTGGACGGACGGCATGCGGACCGTCCTCCAGAGGTTGTAGATCATGATCAGCGTCCCGCTCAGGAACATCAGCCCACCGACGGTGCGGATGATGTTCTCGATGTGCTTGGCGGAGACGGTCTCGATGAAGCTGTAGGCCAGGTAGCCTTGCGGCGTGTAGGCGCGCCACATCAGGCCTTCCATGATGCCCGACACCCACATGGCGCAGATGTAGAGAAGGATGCCGGTGGTCGCGATCCAGAAGTGCCACTCGATGAGGGCGTTGGAGAAAATCCGCTCCTTCTTCCACAGCCAGGGGACCATGCAGTAGATGGCGCCGAAGCTGATGAAGCCGACCCAGCCGAGCGCGCCGCTATGCACGTGGCCGATGGTCCAGTCGGTGTAGTGCGACAGGGCGTTGACCGCCCGGATCGACATCACCGGACCCTCGAAGGTGCTCATGCCGTAGAAGGCGATGGCGACGACCATCATCCGGACGACCGGGTCGGTGCGCAGCTTGTCCCAGGCCCCCGACAGGGTCATCAGCCCGTTGATCATGCCGCCCCAGCTGGGCATCCACAGCATGATCGAGAAGGTCATGCCAAGCGTCTGGGCCCACTGCGGCAGAGCCGTGTAGTGCAGGTGGTGCGGCCCGGCCCAGATGTAGATGAAGATCAGCGACCAGAAGTGCACGATCGACAGGCGGTAGCTGTAGACCGGCCGGTCCACCCGCTTGGGCACGAAGTAGTACATCATCCCCAGGAAGCCGGCGGTCAGGAAGAAGCCGACGGCGTTGTGGCCGTACCACCACTGGGTCAGGGCGTCCTGCACCCCCGCGAACAGCGAATAGCTGCGGCTGTTCAGCAGGCCGATCGGCAGGCTGAGGTTGTTGACCACATGCAGCAGGGCGACGGTGACGATGAAGGCCAGGTAGAACCAGTTGGCCACATAGATGTGGGGTTCCTTGCGCTTCCAGATGGTGCCCAGGAAGACCAGCAGGTAGGCGACCCAGACGATGGTCAGCCACAGGTCGATGTACCACTCGGGCTCGGCGTACTCCTTCGACTGGGTGACGCCGGCGAGATAGCCGGTCGCGGCCAGGACGATGAACAGCTGGTAGCCCCAGAAGACGAACCAGGGGGCGATGCCGCCGGCCAGCCGGGCGCGGCAGGTGCGCTGGACCACCCAGAAGCTGGTGGCGATCAGGGCGTTGCCCCCGAAGGCGAAGATCACGCCGGAGGTGTGCAGCGGCCGCAGGCGGCCGAAGTTCAGCCAGCCTGCCTCCGGGAAGTAGAAGATCGTCGGCCAGCTGAGCTGGGCGGCGATGACCACCCCGACCAGCATGCCGACCGCGCCCCAGAACATGGTGGCGATCACGCCGGCGCGAATGACGCCGTCCATGTAGCGGCCCGGCTCATCCCGCAGCTGTTCGGCGCCGAGCCCCGCCGTCAGGGCGAACCCCCCGAGCACGCAGGCGGCGACGAAAATCAGGCTGTGCATCCGAAAGAGCGGATCGTCGGTCAGGCCGGCGGCCAGGGTCATGATCAGGCCGGCGACGACGGTCAGAGCCAGGAGCAGGGCCGCGCCCGGCGCTGGCCGGAAGCGATCCGTAAGGGCAGTGGACATGGAAGATTCCCCGAAAGCTTGTCGCCTTCATCGTCCGCCGACCGGCCGGTCGCCTTGATCTGAATCAAGGGCGCGGTGGCCGGGCTGGGGCAGGTTTCCGCCAAGGAGAAATCACCCATGCCACGCGTTTCGATTGCGCCCGTGAATTTGACCGACGACCGGCTCGAACTGGTGAGCGGGCTGTCGGCGGTCGCGGCCGGCGTCCTGTGGTTCCGGGTCTATGTGATGGCGGAAAGCGCGCCGGAGCTCTGCTCGACCGCGCCTCGTCTGCTGACGTTGGAGCACTGTGCTCTGTGCTATCTGGCCCTGGCCGCCACGCTGGCCGCCCTGACCGGCGCCGCGGCGCTGGTCCAGCGGCGGCGGCGGCGCTGATCGCGCCGCCGCTTCGGTTCACTGATCAAGCTGGAGCGGAGGCCGCCCTATTCGCTGGTGCGGCCGTCGAAAGGTTCGGGCGCGCGGGCCGCGTCGGCGAAGCTGTCATGCACCAGGCCGTCACGGTGCTCGGGCGGGCCGTAGAGGGTGTAGAACTTCAGGGGCTCGTCGCCCGTATTGACGATGTTGTGCCGGGCGCCGGCCGGCACCAGCACCACATGGTCATCCCCGATCGGCGTGCGGATGCCGTCGATGATCACGGCGCCCTTGCCGTCGACCACCTGGAAGAACTGGTCGTGTTCGAGATGGACCTCCAGCCCGATCTCCTCGCCCGGCAGCAGGCGCATCAGCACCAACTGAAGATAACGACCCGTGTAGAGCACCCGGCGGAAGGCCTCGTTGGCGTCCGCGAGATCCTCGATGTCGTCGACGAACCCTTGCACGTCTCTCTCCCTTCTCATTGCGTTGCTCATTGCACCTCGCCTCACCGGCCGGCGCCTTGATCGCCGTCAAACTCAGGCGGCCCTCGCGCCCAGCTTCTCGATCCGATCCAGCCAGGCGCGACGCCGGGCCGGGCCGGCCATGCCGACGCCGCCGAAGAAGGTGTCCTTCACCGGGTTCATGCCGGCCAGGCGCAGGATGCCGCGCTCGACGCTCATCACCCCTTGGGCCCCGAAATAGAGCCGGTAGACAGCCGACGGCATGCCCATGGTGACGATCAGGCGCGCCGAACGGCCGCGCAGCCGCGCCGTCATCCCCCTGGTGTCCGTCTGGAAGCCGAAGCCGTGGCGCATCAGCTGTTCGAGCAGCGCCTTGAGCTTGGCCGGCGCCCCGCCCAGCCACAGCGGGAAGACCAGCACCAGATGGTTGGCCCAACTGAGGTCTGCCTGGACGGCGGCGATATGGGCCGGGGGAGCGGTGTCGAACTCGGCCTGCGACGCCAGCAGCGGCACATCCAGGGCGCCGAGGCTGACCCGCCGCACCTCATGGCCGCAGGACAGGGCGCCCCGGGCATAGGCCTCGGCCATGGCCGCGCAGAGCCGTGTCGGCGCGGCGTCCGGGTGGCCGTTGATGATCAGGATGCGGCGGGTTTCCATGGCTCGACTCCGATGGCCGGTCGCTGCCCTAGTGGGAAAGCAACACGGGGATGACGGGGGCGGTGAGGATGTGCTGGGTGGCGCCGCCGAGGAAAAACTCCCGCAGGCGCGAGTGGCCATAGGCTCCCATCACCAGGAGGTCGAAGCCGCGTTCGTCGGCCACCCGCTCGAGGAGGGCGCCAGTGCTCTCGCCGGCCGAGGTGTACTCCTCGGCATCGGCCCGAACGCCGTGGGCGGCCAGGTGGCGCATCAGTTCGGTGGCCTGGCCGCCGATCGCCTCGGGCTTGTCGCCGAGGATCGTCAGGATGCGGACCTCCTGCGCCTTCTGCAGCAGCGGCAGGGCGTCGGTCACCGCCCGCGAGGCCGCCCGGCCGCCGTCCCAGGCGACGAGGATGCGCTTGAAGGTCCGGGGCGGCGACGACCCGCCCCGGAACAGCAGGACGGGGCGGCCCGAACTGAACACCACGGCCTCGGCCAGGGCGGTCTGGGAGGCGATCTCTCCAACGTAGGGGATGACGCAGATGTCGTGGGTTCGCGCCACCCTGGCCAGCCGCTCGGGCTGAAGATAGTAGACCTCCTCCAGCGGACGGGTGTCGCGTTCCAGACCCAGCTTGTCGGCCTGTTCGGCGAAGCGGGCCAACAGGCGGCAGGCGTTGTCGAGACTGCGCGCCTCCTCCGTCTCGGCCAGCTGTGACAAGCCGATCAGCCGGTCGGCGATGAGATTGCTCTTCACCGGCAACCGGGTCTGAAACGTGGTCGCCGTCACCGCCCCGCCCAGGGCGGCGCAGACCTGGACAGCCTCGTCGACCACCTCCATCGGCGTCATGTCGGGATAGCTGTCGAGGTGAAGCAGAACGTCCTTGTAGGTCATCGGTCGTCTCCGGTCCTAATGCGACAGCAGCAGCGGCAGCGGCGGGGCTTCCAGCATCTCGCTGCTGACGCCGCCCAGCACCAACTCGGCCAGACGCGGCCGGCCGAACAGGCCCATGACCATCAGGTCAGCGCCCAGATCCCTGGCCTGACGGCGCAGCACCTCGCTGGCCACCTCGTCCTGACTGCGATCGAGGATGATGTTGGCCCTGCCGCCGAAGCGCTCGAGATGCCGCTGCAACAGCCCGTCCGGACCGCCCTCGCCCTTCGGCGAGACAACGACGACATCGACCCGCGCGGCCTCGGCCAGGAAGGGCGAAGCGTCGCGCAACGCCCGGGCCGACTCGCGCGAGCCGTTCCAGGCCACCAGGACGTGGCGGCCGAAATCGGGCGCGCAGCCTTCATCGCCGATGACCAGGACCGGGCCGCCGGCGGCCATGGCCAGGGCGCCGGCGCCGTAACGCCAGCGCGCCATGGTGACCTCGACCCGCGGCGGCAGGACGACCAGATCGAAGCGGCGGACGCAGGCCACGAGCGCGCTGTCGCTGTCGCCGCCGATGGTCATCCAGCTGGACCGCACGCCGGCTTCGGCGGCGGCCGCCTCGAAAATCTGCCGGGCCGCGTCGGCGGCCTCATCGACCGACTTTGCGTGGGACTTGAGCAGAGCGTCGATGTCCGGCGGCGACATATAGGCCAGCACCTCGGTCGCCATGACGTCATTGAGGAATTCCGAGCGCAGGAAGACGCCGGTCACCGTTCCGCCCCAGCGGCGGGCGAGGTCGGCGGCGGCCACGGCGCGCGGCCGGGAGGCGGGCTTGTCGTTCACCTGAACCAGGATGTCGCGGTAGGTCATCGGATGGTCCTCCATTTGTGGGCGACTGTGCCTGCGTGGCGGATGAGCGCCTTGATCCGGGTCAATCCGCGCCGCCAGCCGCAGGGCAGGCGAGGCTGCGCGCCCAGCCCTTGAGGAAGCCCCGGCGGATGCTGCCCGCCAGTTTCTGGGCCCGGGCCTCGCGCTCGCGGCGTTCGGCGCCGGTCACGCGGCGGATGATCCCGCGATAGGGCAGGCCGATCAGGTCGCTGACCGCGTCCGAGGCCAGCTTGGCGGCCAGATCGCCCTTCTCCGCTTCGCGCGGGCCGTCGATGTCGGGGCCGAGCGCCGCGTCAAGCAGGGCCAGTTCAGCGGCGATCGACGGGCAGGGCGGATCGGCCGGCGGCCGATAGGGCGACTGCCGCGCCAGGGCGAGGACCTCGGCCGGGGTCTCGCGCAGTAAATTGAGGTCCCGCAGCGGCTGCCGGGCCGAGGTCGAGACGCCGCCGCCTACCGGCGCATGGGTGGCGCAGCCGGCGAGCAGGGCCGCCAGGGTGAGGGCCGGGACGGTGCGCATGACAGGGCTAGCCGGCGGCCAGCGACCGCTCGGCGAAGGCCAGGCGGCGGGCCAGCACCGCCATGGGCAGGGCCAGCAGATCCATCATGGCGACCAGGGTCGACTGGCCAGTGTCCTCGACCGTCAACGGCGTCAGGATGAAGACGATGACCAGCACCGACCCGGCCAGGGAGAAGATCCCCGGCAGGCGGGCTCGCCAGGAGGCCAGCCAGACCGGTGCGGTCAGCACCAGCAGCGCCGCCGCCTGGACCGTGGAGGTGAACAGCAGAACCTGGAGCAGGTCGGGCTCGTCGTGTAGGCCGAGGAACATGACCCGCGCTCCGGCGGCAGCGGTCGCCAGGCTCCAGGCCAGGGCGCTCCACAGCACCGCCGCTTCGAGTGCGAAGCAGAAGCCGGCGATCGCGGCCCCGATCAGCCCCACCGCCAGCAGCACCTGCCCCCTGTCGCCGATGAAGGGCGCCGCCAGCAGGGTCATGGCCAGGACGACGATGGTCCACAGGGCGGCGCGTCCGGCCGGATGGGCCCGATCGCGCGGCGAGACGGCGATGCGCTGGATGAAGGCGATGACGGCCATGGGTCTTCTCCGGTCAGTCGAGGCTGTCGATGTAGACGGCGAGATCGCGCAGCTCGGCCTGGTCCAGACGGGCGGGCGGCATCTCGCCGTGGCCGAGGTCGGAAACCATCGTCAGGCTCTCTTCGAGCTTCGGGCCGGTGAGACGGCCGGCGAGCACGGGAAATGTCGGGGCCATCGGGCGCGGGCTGTCGGCGCCGGCCTTGACCGCATGGCAGCTGGCGCAACTCCGCTGCGCCAGGGCCAGGCCGCCCTCGATGCGCACGTCGGGCCCGATGCGGGGCTCGATGGCCGGCGGCTCGTAGCGTCCGGCGGCGCAGGCCGACAGCGCGGCCAGGGCCAGCACGAACCCAAGGTTCGCGGCGATGGGTATGAGTTTGACCTTGTGCATGGCTCGCCTCCCTTGCGATCCGATTGCCTCGACAGGATGCCGAGCCGGCGCCGCGCGCCTTGATCGACGTCAACGCGCCGTCAGTGGAAGGGCGGAGCGGGTCTTGAAGGCTTCGACGTCATGCCGATGGTCCTTTCCTGAACTGTCGCCATGCTGCCGTCGGCCGGGGGTCGCCGCCATTCAGGAGCCGTCCCTAAGGGTGGCTACGGAGGCCCGGCGCCTGCCCAACCATCGAACGGTCCCGAACCAGCCGCCGGCGCCCAGTCCTGTCGCGGCGGCGGGCCTCCGCGCCGGTCAATCCGGTCCGGGTCGATGTGCCGGGCATGCGGCGGCTCCTCCGAACCCAGGTCCATGGCATCGCCGGCGACGTCCGCCTTGATCCTGGTCAACGCCCGCGGCGGCCGGCGCCTGTAGCCTGCGCCACCCGCATTCCGTGGGGCCAGAGAGGAGCGCCGCCATGGCCATGATGAAGGCCGCCGTCTTCGCCGAACCGGGCAGGATCGTGCTGGAGGACAAGCCGATCCCCGACGTCGGGCCGCTGGACGCCCTGATCCGGGTGACCACCACCACCATCTGCGGCACCGACGTGCACATCCTCAAGGGGGAGTATCCGGTGGCGCGGGGCCTGACGGTCGGCCACGAACCGGTCGGGGTGATCGAGAAGCTCGGCTCGGCCGTGCGCGGCTATCGCGAGGGCCAGCGGGTGATCGCCGGAGCGATCACGCCCAGCGGCCATTCCAACGCCTGCCTCTGCGGCCGCCACAGCCAGGACGGTCCCGGGTCGCCGCACGGCTGGGCCCCCATGGGCGGCTGGCGGCTGGGCAACACCATCGACGGCTGCCAGGCCGAATATGTGCTGATCCCCGACGCCATGACCAACCTGGCGCCGATCCCCGACGGCCTGACGGACGAGCAGGTCCTCATGTGCCCCGATATCATGTCGACCGGCTTCAGCGGCGCCGAGCGGGGCGGGATCCGCATTGGCGACACGGTCGCGGTGTTCGCCCAGGGGCCGATAGGCCTCTGCGCCACGGCGGGAGCCCGGCTGCTGGGCGCCTCGACCATCATCGGGGTGGACCGCCTGCCCCAGCGGCTGGCGGTGGCGCGGGCCATGGGCGCCGACCATGTGGTCGACGCCAGCGCGGGCGATCCGGTCGAGGCGATCATGGCGATCACCGGAGGCCGCAGCGTGGATGTGGCCATCGAGGCCCTGGGAACGCAGGCGACCTTCGAGGCGGCGTTGCGGGTGTTGCGGCCGGGCGGCACGCTCTCCAGCCTCGGGGTCTATTCATCGGACCTGACCCTGCCGCTGGGGCCTTTCCTGGCCGGACTGGGGGACCACACCATCGTCACCACCCTCTGCCCGGGCGGCAAGGAGCGCATGCGCCGGCTGATGAGCATCGTCGAATCCGGCAGGGTGGATCTGGGGGCCATGGTCACCCATCGTTTCCGCCTGGACGACATCGAGGCCGCCTACGATCTGTTCGGCCATCAGCGCGACGGCGTGCTCAAGGTCGCCATCACCCCCTGAATAGAAAACGCCCCCGAGGAGCGGACTCCTCGGGGGCGCTTCGCCGGCCAGTCTTGGGGGAGTGGGGAGGCCGGCGAACCTTTCCTCAGGCCTTGCGGCGCTGGGCGACGGCCAGGCCGATCAGGGCGGCCGCGGCGACGGCGGTGGCGATGCCGGCGGCGGCGGCCGGATGCTCGCGGACCTCCTTGCCGGTCTTCTCGGCCAGCACCTTGGACTGCGCCTTGGTCTCTTCCAGCAGCTCGACGGCCGAGTGGGCCAGCGAAGTCGCCGTCTTGGACAGGGCGTCGCCGGTGTCCTCGCTGAGGTGTTTGACCATCTTCTTCAGATTGTGGACGACGTCGTCGAAGACATCGTCGATGTCCTTGGCGACTTCCTTGGCGAGCGACTTGCCCATCTCCGGATCTCCTTGCGCTTGATGCGGCCTCAACCTGGCTGGATCGATCCGGCCGCGCCTTGATCTGCGTCAACGGCCGCGCCCAGGGCGCCAGCCATGCGCGCCAGCAACGCTTCTCGCGCCTTGTCGTCGGGAGCCTGCTCCAGAGCCGCGTTGAGGCCGAGGAGAAAGGCTGCCCGGTCGTTGTGCCAGTCGAGGCGGGCGGCCGCGTCGGAAGGCAGTCGCCGCGACCCTGCCTCTTCCCTTTCGGCGGCGGCCCGCGTCAGACGGAACCTGTCGTCTATGGCGGGGATGACCAGCCGCTCCTCCGAGAAGCCGGCGGCGACGAGGCGGTCGCGCAGGCCGGCCGCGCCTTCGGGTTCACCGTGCACGATGAAGGTCGTGGCGCTGATCGGCGCCCGCGCCTTCGCCCAGGCGACGAGGCCCGCGGCGTCGGCATGTCCCGAGTAGGAATCGAACATCCGCACCCGCGCCCGCACCCTTACCTCGTCGCCCTGGATGCTGACCCGCTCGGCGCCTTCGGACAGCAGCCGGCCGAGGGTGCCGACCGCCTGGTAGCCGCTGAGCAGCACGGTGCATTCCCGCTGCCAAAGCAGGCGCTTGAGGTGCTTGCGGATGCGGCCGGCGTCGCACATGCCGCTGCCGGCCATGATGATGTGCCAGCCCTTCAGCCGTTCGAGGGTGTCGCTCTCGGCCGGCTTGCTGAGAAAGCGGAGGTGCGGGGAGTGGCGCAGGGGCTCGAACGGATTCTGCCTTGTGGTGCGGTTCCAGCCGCGATCCAGGAAGACATCGGTCGCCCGGATCGCCAGCGGCGAGTCGAGGAAGACGTCGGCGGCCGGCGCCTCGCCGCTGTCCATCACCGCCAGGATGTCCAGAAGCAGCTCCTGGCTGCGCTCCACCGCGAAGGCCGGGATCAACAGGGGCCCGCCGGCCGCCTGGGCGTCGCGCAGTTCCGCCGCCAGCGCCCGTCGCCGGGCCGCGGGGTCGGTGGCGATGCGGTCGCGATCGCCATAGGTCGACTCGATGATCAGGTGGTCGAATCCCGACGGCGCCTCGGGCTCGGCGACGAACTCGCTGCCGGCCGGGCCAAGATCGCCGGAGAACAGCAGTTTCAGGGGACCGTCGTCGGCGTCGATGTCGACGGCGACCGACCCGGCCCCGAGAATATGGCCGGCTGGCCACCAGCTGGCCCGCACGTCGCCGGCTATGACGACGGACTCGCCGAATTTCACGGTCCGGAACTGCGGCATCAGCCGCTTGGCGTCGCGCGCCGTATAGATCGGCTCGACCTGTGGGCGGCCCCGGCGCTGGTTGCGGCGGTTGAGGTCGCGGACCTCGCCCTCCTGGATGCCGCCGGCGTCCGCCAGCATCACCTCGCACAGGTCCCGGGTGGCGGCGGTGGCGTAGATCGGCCCCGTATAGCCGGCCCGCATCAGCTTGGGCAGCAGGCCGGAATGGTCGATGTGGGCGTGGGTCAACAGCACCGCGTCGATCGCCGAGGCCTCGAACGGGAAGTCGTCGTAGTTCAGCCGCTTGAGGGTCTTGGAGCCCTGGAACATACCGCAGTCGACGAGCAAGCGGGCATTGGTCGTCCGCAGTTCGGCGCAGAAGCCGGTGACGCAACCGGCGGCGCCATGGAAGCTGATGGTCGGGGTCATGCGTAACCCTCCTCTTGCAGCGCCCGCGCCAGGCGTGGCGCCAGGTCGAGCCCGTTGGTGGAATGGGGGATGGAGTCGGACGACAGGATGCGGCCGGCGCCCGCCGCCCGCAGCCGCGCCTCGGCCGCCTGATCGAACAGGGCGTGGGCCAGGCCGATGTCGATGGCGCCGGCGCCCGCGTTGGCCAGCTGACCGACGGCCGCCTCAAGGGTCCCGCCCGAACTGCAGACGTCGTCAAGCAGGATGATCCGTCGACCGCCAAGCTCGGCGTCCCTTGGCAGGGTCAGCTCGACGGCTCGGTCGCCGTGACGGACCTTGCCGAAGGTCAGGGCCCGGGCTCCGACCGCGCGCGCCGCGCCGGCGACCCAGGGCGCCGACTCCGCGTCGGGCCCGACGATGACGTCGTCCGGTCCCGCGTCCAGGGCTTCGGCCAGGGCCGCGGCGATATCGAGATTCACCGCCGGCCTGCCCAGCGCCGCCGACAGGTCCGGCGTTCTGTGCAGGTGGGCCTGCACGGTGATCACGGCGTCGAACGCCCGGCCAAGCAGGCCGCAGACGACATCCCGGCTGAGCGGCTGGCCCGGCTGGAAGACGGCGTCCTGGCGCAGGTAGCAGAGATAGGGGGCGACGAGGACCAGCCGCTCGACGCCCGCGCGCCGGTAGGCGTCGGCGGCCAGGAGGGTGGCGATCAGGCGCTGGTCGGGGTGGTGCAGCGGGCGGTAGAGGATTGCCGTCATCGCCTCGAAAGGCGGCAGGGTCGGCAGACATTCGCCATCGGGAAACTGGTGCAGGTCGATCAGCCCGCACGGGACGCCGAGGGCCTCGGCCAGACGCCGGGTCCGCTCCATATCCTCGACGAAGCCATGGACGACGACCGGACTCACGACGCCAACCCGAAGCCGCTGTCGGCCATCGCCGCCTCGCAGGCGAAGCTGAAGTCCGACGGATCCGAGCCGTGGATGCGGTAGAGCGGTTCCCCGGCCCGCACCCGGTCGCCGCATCGTTTCAGAAGGTCGACTCCGGCGCCGGCGTCGTTCGGGGCTCCCGCCAGCCGGGCGACGTTGGCGATGCGCAGGCAGTCTATGACCTCGACCATACCGCCCTTGCCGGCGCGGACCTCCCAGACCTGGTCCGACAGCCTCGCCGACAGCGGCGACGCGCCCTGGGCCTCGATGATCGCCGCCATCCGGTCGCGCGCCGCCCCGCTGTCGAGCAGCTCGCGGGCCCGGGCCTCCCCGGCCCCGCCAGGCAGGTCGGGGTCGGCCTCCAGCACCCGGCCGGCAAGCCGGATGGCCTTCTCACGCAGGTCCGCCGGGGCCTCCGGACGGCCATCGAGCACGGCCATGACGTCCCGCGCCTCCAGCACCGGACCGACGCCCCGGCCGATCGGCTCGGCCCCGTCGGTGAAGATCACCTCGACCGCCAGGCCCAGCTGGCCGGCGACGTACTCGAACAGCTTGCGCAGCCTCAGGGCGCCGTGGCTGTCGCGCACCTTGGCGCTGGGACCGACGGGCAGGTCGATGAGCAGCCGCCCGACCCCGGCCGCGACCTTCTTGGACAGGATGGAGGCGACCATCTGTTCGGGTGTGTCGATGGACAGCGGCCGCTCGACGGAGATCAGTACGTCATCGGCCGGCGACAGGTTCACCCGCCCGCCCCAGGCGATACAGCCGCCGGTGCGCTCGACGACGCGGCGCAGCTCCGCCTCCGTCAGGTCGACCCGGGCCAGGACCTCCATGGTGTCCGCCGTGCCGGCCGGCGAGGTGATCGCCCGCGACGAGGTCTTGGGGATGGTCAGGCCATGGGCGGCGACGATGGGCACGACGATCAACGAGGTGCGGTTGCCAGGAATCCCCCCGATGCAATGCTTGTCGACGACCAGCCGGTCGCCCCAGGACAGGCGCGCCCCGGCGTCGATCATCCCGCGCGTCAGATGCAGGGTCTCCTCGCGCGACATCGAACTGGCGCAGGCGACCAGGAAGGCGGCGACCTCCATGTCGCTCCAGCGGTGGGCGGCGAGGTCCCGGGCCACGGCGGCGCAGCCTGGCCCGTCGAGGCTGCCGCCGGCCAGCTTGGCGCGCACGACCTTCAGGCTCTCCGGCGGCCGGGCCGGCGCCACCTGGACAGAGTCCCCCGCCGCCGCGCCAAGCCGGCGGAACAGCGGCTCGGGCAAACCGACCTCGTCGGCCGCGACCAGCCCCGCCTCCCCGATCATGGTCGAGGCGAGCAGAGTGCGGCCCCCGAACCTGAGCTCGACCTTGCGGGCCCCGCGCAGCCGCTCGGGGCGCAGCACCTGGCTGTCGCGGGACAGCACGACGACGTTCTCGCGAAAACTGTCGAGACCAAGCGGCCTGGCTTTCAGGACGCCGGCCGGGGCGACCTTCAATCCCTTCGGAGCGGGCTCAGGCATTGACGCGGCGCAGGGCGCGCACGGCCAGCTGGATCTCCGCCGGGCTGGCGGCCACCCGGTCGTGCGGTTCGGACACCTCCAGTCTGGCCGCCAGACCGGCAGGGAGGCGGCGCCGCAGGTTGCCGAGCGAGCGCGGCGCGGCGATGAGAATCAGACCATCGAACCGTCGCTGGTTGAAGACCGTCTCCAGGCGGCGCGCCAGTTGGGTCAGGAAACCGGCCTCGGCCTTGTCCCGCCCGCCCGCGCGCGCCGAGGCGTGGGAGCCCTGGCCCATGCGGTCGTGGACGCCGCTGCGCGGGCCCGGCGAGGCCATCGGCGGAACGGACAGTCCGGCCAGCCAGTCGGCATGCTCTGTCAGCAGCCCGCCGCGGCGCGCCTCCTCGAACAGCCGGGCACGGGCGCCGTCGGCGACAAGAATGAGGGTTCGGCCATCTGGGATCATCGGTTCACTCCTTGATCCCGATCTTGGGCAAGGCGGCGAGCGGCGCTGTGATCGAGATCAAACCCCGCCTGCGACAGCTGCTGTAGGGATGCCGCGCCCACCAACAGGGTCGTAAGCCCATGAGACACGCCGTCATCCTCGCCCACCCCAAGCGGTCGAGCTTCTGCGCCTCCATCGCCCGGACCTGTGTCGGCGCCCTGCGCGACCTGGGGCATGGGGTCGTCGTGCGCGACCTCTACCGGATGAAGTTCGATCCCTGCCTGCGGGCCGGGGAGATTCCCGTGTCCACCGGCTACGCGGCCGCCGAGGACGTCGTGGCCGAGCGAAAGCGCCTGGCCAAGGTCGATAGCTACATCTTCGTCTACCCCTTCTGGTTCAACGCCCCGCCGGCCATCCTGAAAGGCTATGTCGACCGGGTATTCAGCATGAACTTCGGCTATCGCCCCTCCTTCCACGGCACCGCCCCTCTGCTGGAGGGCCGGACTCTGTGGAGCTTCTCCACCTCCGGGGCGCCGGGCGAGTGGGTCGAGGACACCGGCGCCCTGCAGACGCTGATGGCGGGGTTCGACCTGCATCTGACGGCCGTCACCGGCCTGAAGCTGGCCGGGCACACCCACCTGGGCGAGGTGCTCTCGAGCCTGACCAAGGAGGCCGCCCAAGCCAAGCTGGACGCGGTCGAGCAAAGCCTGCGCGCCTGCTTTGCCGCTCAAGCAGGGGATAGGTAGTCTCCCTTAAGCGGCCTTCCTTAAGCGCAGGCCACGAATTTCGGCGGACGGCCATCGGCCTTAGCGATTGACCATCGCAAGGGAGAGATCCGATGTTCGCCATCACGTCCGCCGCCCCCGCTCCAACAGGTCCGACCGAGGACTTCGCCGGCATCGGCGTGCGGATGCCCTTCGCGGCCGGCGAGGAGATCTACGCCCAGGACGAGGAAGCGGACATGATCTACCGCGTCGTGCGCGGCGCGGTGCGGACGACGCGCCTGCTCAGCGACGGCCGGCGCCAGATCGGCGACTTCTACTACGCGGGTGATCTCATCGGCCTGGAGGCCGGGGCGGTGCATCGCTTCTCGGCCGAGGCTCTGGGCGCCTGCGAGGTTCTGGTCGTTCGAAAATCCGCCCTGAAGCTCTACGGCGAAGAGGGCGTGAAGATCGAGCGGATGATCTGGTCGGAAACCGCCCGCGAGCTGCAGCGCACCCAGGAGCATGTCATGCTGCTCGGCCGCAAGTCGGCCTGCGAGAAGGTGGCCAGCTTCCTGCTCGACATGGCCAACCGTTTCCGCGGCGAGGTCGCCGAGCTGCCGATGGGCCGCCAGGACATGGCCGACTACCTGGGCCTGACCATCGAAACCGTCTCGCGCATGGTTACCCAGCTGCAGGCCGATGGCCTGGTCCGCTTCCTCGGCTGCCGCAAGTTCGAGGTCCGCAATCGGGTGGGCCTGGCCTGCCTTGTGGAGGCCTGATTCAACGCCCATCGAACACCGCCGAATGGTGCTAGCCTGTCGGCGGTCGATTGATGAAGCGGGGCGTCGTGATCTCAGCCAAGGCCTGGCCAGACTGGAGCGCGGCGGACGCGGACGTCCGCTTCGGCTATGCGGCCGCCGTCCTCGGGGCGGCGCTGACCTTCGGCTGCCGCGCCCTGCTGGCGCCCTGGGTCGGCGATGGGGCGCTGTTCATCATCTATGTCCCGACCGTCCTGGTCGCCGCCGGCTTCGGCGGCTGGGCGCCAGGGTTGCTGGCGACAGGCTTCGGCCTGGGCATCAGCGCGCTTTTCCTGCGCGGCGGCCTGATCTCGAGCACGGAAAATCTTGTCGAGGCGGCGGCCTTCCTGATTCTGGGTCCCCTGATCGCCTATGGCGGCCAGCGCCTGAGGGTTCGGTCGCGAGACTCGACTTCTCAGCAGGCGCACCTGGAATCGATCCTGGCGACCGTGCCGCAGGCGATGATCGTCATCGACGAGCACGGCGTGATGCGCTCGTTCAGCGCCGCGGCCGTGGACCTGTTCGGCTGGACGCCGCAGGAGGCGATCGGCCGCAACGTCAACATCCTGATGCCCGAGCCCTACCGCACCGAGCATGACGGCTATCTGCTGCGCTACCTCACCACCGGCGAGCGGCGGATCATCGGCATCGGCCGCATCGTCGTCGGCGAGCGCAAGGACGGCTCGACCTTCCCCATGGAGCTGTCGGTGGGCGAGGCCGTGGTCGGCCACGACCGCTTCTTCACCGGCTTCGTGCACGATCTCACCCAGCACCGCGATCAGGAACGGCGGCTGCAGGAACTGCAGTCGGAGCTGGTGCATGTCTCGCGCCTGACGGCGATGGGCGAGATGGCCTCGTCCCTGGCGCACGAACTCAACCAGCCCCTGTCGGCGATCACCAACTACCTGAAGGGCTCGGTGACCCTGCTGGCCGCCAAGGACCCCGATCTTCGCCGGCTCGGCGACGTCCTTGATCGCGCCGCCGACCAGGCGCTGCGGGCCGGCGACATCATCAAGCGGCTGCGCGAGTTCGTCGCCAAGGGCGAGACCGAGCACAGCCTGGAAGACCCCGCCAGGCTGATGGAGGAGGCCAGCGCCCTGGCCCTGGTCGGCGCCCGCCAGAAGGGCTTCCGCGTGTCGCTGAGGTTCGCCCGCGACCTCGGCCTGGTCATCGTCGACAAGGTCCAGGTGCAGCAGGTCGCCGTGAACCTGATCCGCAACGCCCTCGACGCCATGGAGGGCGGCGAGCGGCGGGATCTGACCATCTCGGTCGCGGCCGGCGAGGAGCGCATGGTCGTCATCTCCGTCACCGACAGCGGCCCCGGTATCAGTCCGGTGATCCAGGACCGGCTCTTCCAGCCCTTCGTTTCGACCAAGTCCGCCGGCATGGGCGTCGGCCTGTCGATCTGCCGGACCATCGTCGAGGCCCAGGGCGGCCGCATCTGGGGCCAGAACAACCCCGAGGGCGGCGCCACCTTCGCCTTCACCCTTCCCCTCGCCGACCCCGAGACCACCCATGAGCTCTAAACCCCGCATCCATGTCGTCGATGATGACGAGGCCATGCGCGATTCCCTGGCCTTCATGCTGGAGGTAAACGGCTTCGAGCCGGTGCTCTACGACTCTGCCGACGCCTTCCTGGCTGCCCCGCCGGCGGACACGAACGGCTGCGTGCTGACCGACGTGCGGATGCCCGGACTGTCGGGCCTCGATCTGGCCCGCCAGCTCACGGGCCAGGCCTTCGCCCTGCCGATCATCGTCATGACCGGCCACGGGGACATTCCCCTGGCGGTGGAGGCGATGAAGGCCGGCATCGCCGACTTCATCGAGAAACCCTTCTCGGACGAGGTCCTGATCGCCGCCCTGCGATCGGCGATCAGTCGCCCGTCCCCGGGCGTGGACAGCGCGCGCCAGCAGGCTCTGGACAGGCTGGCCGGTCTCTCGCCGCGTGAACGGGACGTGCTGGCCGGGGTCGTGGCCGGCAAGGCCAACAAGGTGATCGCCTTCGATCTCGAGATCAGCGCCCGCACGGTCGAAATCTACCGCGCCAACATGATGGCCAAGACCGGCGCGCGGAACATGGCCGAACTCATGCGGATCGCGCTGGCGGCGGGATTGTAGAGTCCCGCGCGGAAGACGTTTCAGACAGATGGCGACCCAGGCGCGGCATTGATGCGGATCAATGACGGGAGGCGCGGAGCGAACGCCACTGTTCCGGGTTCGAAAAGCGCCCACCCAAAGCAGGAAACTCGCTCATGATCACTCGCCGCGCGGTTCTCGGCGGGCTCCCCATCGCGGCGAGCCTCGTGGCGACGGGCGCGCGCGCCGCCGGCCACGACGAGGCCTGCGCCTTCCTGGCGCTCGGGGACTGGGGCCGCGACGGCGCGCCGACCCAGCGCGCCATCGCCGACCAGATGGGACGCGCCGCCCGAGAGGTCGACAGCCGCTTCGTGGTGGCGCTCGGTGACAACTTCTATCCGCGCGGCGTCCAGTCTGTCAGCGACGCCCATTGGCGGCTTGCGTTCGAGGATGTCTACACCGCGCCATCCCTGCAGACGCCCTGGTACGCCGTCCTGGGCAACCACGACTATCGCGGCGCCCCGCAGGCCGAGATCGACTATGCGGCGGTGAGCACCCGCTGGCGCATGCCCGGCCGATACTACGCCGTCGAGGGCGCGAGCCTGCAGGCGCCGTGGATGGACCTCTTCATGCTCGACACCTCGCCCCTCGCCCTGAAACAGGGCGGGGAAACCTCCGCGGCGTCCCCGAGGCCGGAGGCGGGCCAGGACGCCAAGGCGCAGCTGGCCTGGCTCGACCGCGAACTGGCGCGCTCCAGGGCGCCGCTGAAGATCGTGATCGGCCACCACACCATCTACTCGGGCAGCCCGACCCACGGTGACAACCCGGTGCTGATCGAAGCCCTGAATCCCATTCTCGAGCGGCGCGGCGTGACGGCCTACATCTCTGGACATGACCACGACCTGCAGCACATCCGGGTTGGCGCGGTCGACTATGTCTGCAGCGGCGCGGGCTCTGAGGCGCGAAGGACAGCCCGCCGGGAGGGCGCTCTGTTCGCCGCCGCCTGTCCCGGGTTCGCCGTGTTCTCGGCGACAGCCGCGGGACTGGATCTGCGGTTCAAGGATGACACCGGAAGCACGCGATACGCGGCCCGGATCCCTTCACGCGCGGTGTAGGCCACGCCGGGAGTTCCCGTCGGATACAGCCTCGCCTATCAAAAGACGGAATCCGTCGGCTAGGCTGACGGCTGTAGCAATATCCGGAAGCACCCGATGATCCGACCCCTGCTGGCCGCCGTTCTGGCCCTGAGCCTGGCCCTGCCGGCCGCCGCGGCTCCGAAGAAGAAGTTGGTGACGCCCGCCCCCCTGACCCCCGCCCCGGTGGTCGCCGCCGAGCGGGCGTTCGCGGCCGACGGGCTGGCGATGGGGATCAAGCAGAGCTTCCTGAAGAACATGGCCGACGACGCCATCGTCTTCCAGCCGGAGCCGAGGAATGCCCGCGAGGCCGTCTCGGCCCAGCCCGACGGCGGGCCGAAGCTGGAGTGGTGGCCGGTCTGGGCGGGGATCGCGGCCAGCGGTGACCTGGGGTTCACCACAGGGCCCTATGCCGTCGACGGCAATCGGGGCGGTCACTATTTCACGGTCTGGAAGAAGCAGGCCGACGGCTCGTGGAAGTGGGTCTACGACGGCGGCCCGCGCAGCAGCTCGAAAGACGCGCCGGGGCCGGACAGCACGCCGGGCTTCCTGATGGTCTCCAAATCCTCGGCCGGCGACGAGGCCACCGCCTTCGCCTCGGCCCAGGCGGCCGACGCGGCCCTCAACGCCGCCGCCGCCGAGGACCTGACCGCCGCCTACATGGCCGTCCTGGTCTGCGAGGCCCGGGTGCAGGGCTCGCCCGCGCCGCCGGCCCAGGGCTGCAGCAGCTTCCGGCCGGAACTCGACGGCCGCGGCAAGAAGGTGACCTTCGTCCCGGTCGGCGGCGGGGCCTCGGCCGGCGGCGACCTGGCCTGGACCTATGGCGAGGCCGACTGGTCCATCGCCGGCCAGGCCTCGCACGGCCACTATGTGCGGGTCTGGCAGTATCGCGGCGAGACCTGGAAGCTGGTCTTCGACCAGATCGTCGCCGTCCCGCCCAAAACACCCAGGGACAAGAAGGGGTGAAGTCGGACGCCGCAGTGACTATGTGCGGACGTCGACTGGTTCATGGAGCCCACCCTTAAGTGACTGAATTCTCCCCCCGCGAGATCGTTTCCGAACTGGACCGCTTCGTCGTCGGCCACGCCGAGGCCAAGCGCGCCGTCGCCATCGCCCTGCGCAACCGCTGGCGGCGCCGCCGCGCGCCCGACGCCCTGCGCGACGAGATCACGCCCAAGAACATCCTGATGATCGGCCCCACGGGCGTCGGCAAGACCGAGATCGCCCGGCGCCTTGCCAAACTCGCCCAGGCCCCCTTCCTCAAGGTCGAGGCGACCAAGTTCACCGAGGTCGGCTATGTCGGCCGCGACGTCGACCAGATCGTCCGCGATCTGGTCGAGAGCGCCATCGCCATGGTCCGCGACAAGCGCCGCGCTTCCGTCAAGGCGAAGGCGGAAGCCGCCGCCGAGGAACGCATCCTCGACGCCCTGACCGGGCCCGGCAGCACGGCCGCCCGCGAAAGCTTCCGGGTCAAGCTGCGCAACGGCGAGCTGAACGACAAGGAAGTCGAGCTGCAGCTGGCCGACACCGCCAGTCCCTTCCAGGGCATGGACATCCCCGGCATGCCGGGCGGCTCGGTCGGCATGCTCAATCTCGGCGAGATGTTCGGCAAGGCCATGGGCGGCCGCACCCGCACCCACAAGACCACGGTGGCCGGCGCCTACGCCCCGCTGCTGGCCGAGGAAAGCGACAAGCTGGTCGATCAGGAAGCCTTGACCCAGGAGGCCCTCGAACTGGCCGAGAACAGCGGCATCGTCTTCCTCGACGAGATCGACAAGGTGGCCAGCCGTCAGGACCGGGCCGGCGCCGATGTCTCCCGTGAAGGGGTGCAGCGCGACCTGTTGCCCCTGATCGAGGGGACGACGGTCTCGACCAAGTACGGTCCGGTGAAGACCGACCACATCCTGTTCATCGCCTCGGGCGCCTTCCATGTCGCCAAGCCCTCGGACCTGCTGCCCGAACTTCAGGGCCGGCTGCCGATCCGCGTCGAACTGAAGGCGCTGAGCCGTGACGACATGCGCCGCATCCTGACCGAGCCGGAGGCCAACCTGGTCGTCCAGCAACAGGCCCTGATCGCCACCGAAGGCGTCACCCTGACCTTCACCGAGGACGCCATCGACGCCATCGCGGACGCCGCCGTGGCGGTGAACGGCAGCGTCGAGAACATCGGCGCCCGCCGCCTGCAGACCGTGATGGAAAAGGTGGTCGAGGAGATCAGCTTCACGGCCGGCGATAGTTCCGACACGACGGTCACCGTCGACGGCGCCTATGTGAAGGACCGCGTCGGCGCCTTGGCGGCGGATACGGACCTCAGCCGGTTTATCTTGTAATCCAAATTCCTCCTCCGGCAGGCCGAAGGCCTGACGGGGGAGGGGGACCGCTGGCCCGACACCGCTGGCCCGACTCAGGGCCGGTGGTGGAGGGGGCAGCGCCGGCCATTCCGATTGAAGCGCGTTCTGGCGCGGCTGCGACAGCTGCGTTCATGATCAACCCGATCCGCCGGTGCTGCCCCCTCCACCACGCGCGTATCCGCGCGCGGTCCCCCTCCCCCGCCGCTACGCGTCGGAGGAGGATTTTAGAATCTCTCGGCCCTGGCTCTGCGGATCGCCTCGCGCAGCGCCTGCCCCAGCGCTTCGCGTTCGGGTGGGCTGAGCGCCTTGCCGACGCTGTGCCGCTTGCCGGACAGACGCAGGCGAACCCGCATCTCATGTTCACCCAGCGCTTCCAGATCGACGTTGGTGAAGGCGGTGGGCGAGGTCCAGACGGTGCGGCAGCGGCCTTCAGTTTCCTCAATGACCTCGACCGTGTCGGCGCTGACCCGGAGGCGTTCGCGGCGGTTCAACGCCCGGAAGCTGGCCTTCAGCGCGAAGTACACCAGCACCACGTCCAGCCCCAGGAACAGCGGCGCCGGCCAGGCCCCGATGGCCAGGAAGAAGACGCTGACCACGGCGGCCATCCCGGCCAGGGCGCCGAGCACCACCTTGAATCCCAGACCGCCCATCGAGCGGTTGGGGGCGATCACGGCGTCCATGTAGAGGGCGGCGGCCATGGCGGTAGCATACGCCTCGCCGGACCTCTTGCGCAGGGAACAAATATAGAACATTGTTCGCCACCCAACCCCGGCGCCGCGTCATGCCGTCCAGCCTCGTCCTTTCCGCTCCCGCCGCCGCCAGCGCATGGCATAAGGCGCTGGTGACCGATTCTCCCACCCTCGACACCGCCCGCGAGACCCTGCGCCGGGTCTTCGGCCATGCCGAATTCCGTGGCCTGCAGGCCGGCGTCATCGAGGAGGTGCTGGCCGGCCGCAACGTCGTCGCCGTGCTGCCGACGGGCGGCGGCAAGAGCGTCTGCTACCAGATCCCGGCCATGATCCGCCCGGGGCTGGGCCTGGTCATCTCACCGCTCATCGCCCTGATGAGCGACCAGGTCGCCAGCCTGCGCCAGTCCGGCGTCGCCGCCGCCCGCCTTGATTCCAACATCCCGACGTTCGAGCGCCAGGAGATCTGGGAGAGCATCGACCGGGGCGAACTGGACCTGCTCTACATCTCGCCCGAAGGCCTGTCGGCGAATGGCATGCTGGAGCGGCTTTCGCGCCTGCCCCTGTCACTGATCGCCATCGACGAGGCCCACTGCGTCAGCCAGTGGGGCCATGACTTCCGCCCGGATTACCGGCTGCTCGGCCGCCTCGCCGAACGCTTCCCCGGCGTGCCGCGCATCGCCGTCACCGCCACCGCCGACGCCCGCACCCGCGAGGATATCCGCAACCAGCTGGCGCTGCAGGACGCCGCCGAGTTCGTTGACAGCTTCGCGCGGCCGGAATTGGCCCTGAACGCCGAGCGTAAGGTGGGTTCCGGCCACAAGCGGGTTCTGGACCTGGTCGCCCAACGGCCGGGCAAGTCGGGTGTGGTCTATGTCGGCTCCCGGGACGGGGCCGACGAACTGGCCGGAAAGCTGCGCGAGGCCGGAGCCCCGGCCCTGGCCTATCACGCGGGCCTTGAGAAGGATCTGCGCAACCGCCGCCTCGAACAGTTCCTCGAGGCCGACGCGGCGGTGATGGTGGCGACCATCGCCTTCGGCATGGGCGTCGACAAGCCGGACGTCCGCTATGTCATCCACGCCGATCCGCCGGCCTCCATCGAGGCCTACTGGCAGGAAATCGGCCGGGCCGGCCGCGACGGCCAGCCGGCCGACGGCATTACCCTCTACTCCGCCGCCGACATGGCCTGGGCCTTCCGCCGGCTGGAAAGCCGCGACATGGCCGCCGAGGTCAAACAGGTCCAGGGCCGCAAGATCCGCCAGCTCTACGGCATGCTGGAAGGCACCGCCTGCCGGGCGGCCGCGGTACGCCGCTACTTCGGTGAGGAGAAGGTCGAGCGCTGTGGGCAGTGCGACCTGTGCCTGGCGCCGCCGGAGAGCATCGACGTCACCCAGTCGGCCTCCAAGGCCCTGGCGGCGACGCATCGGCTGGGCGGCCGGTTCGGGCGCGGGCGGCTGGTCGACCACCTGCTGGGCAAGACCAAGGATGTCTCGGATTTCGAGGCGGGCCTCTCCACCTGGGGGATCGGCACGGAGCTCACCCAGCACGCCTGGCGCGACCTGATCGACCAGCTGCTGTTCGAGGGGCTGTTGAAGGAAGACCCCAATGATGGCCGGCCGCTGATCGGGCTCGGCGAAATCGACGGCGTGCGGGCGGTGTGGAAGTCGGAGCGCACGGTGCTGATCCGCAAGGACTCGACGCGGGCGGCTGCGGCCGGGAAGACGCGGGCGAGCAAGGGACGCAAGGATGTGCTGGCGACGCTGACGGCTGGCGACCAGCCCCTGTTCGAAGCCCTGCGCGCCTGGCGCAAGGAAGAGGCGCAGAACCAGCATGTGCCGCCCTACGTGATCTTCCACGACGCGACCTTGGCGGAGATTGCTGTGCGACGGCCGGACACGCTGCCGGCGCTGGCTGCGGTGAGCGGCGTGGGCGAGGGCAAGCTTGAGCGGTACGGCGAGGCGGTGCTGGCGGTGGTGGCGGGACGGCCCGGGCCGTTGGCCGAGGCGACGGTTCGGGCGCAGGTGCTGCGAGGGGCTATGGCCGGGCCGGAGGCGCTGCTCTGGGTTCGGCTACGCGGGCGGCGGTTCGAAGGCCTGAAGTTCCGACGGCAGCATCCGCTGGGGAAATACGTGCTGGATTTCTACTGCCATCAGGCGCGGCTGGCCGTGGAGATCGACGGCGCCAGCCACAGCGACGACGGACGCGCGGAGCGCGATGCGCGGCGGGACGCATGGGTGCTGGAGCAGGGGATTCGGACGCTGAGAATTCCCGCGTCGGTGGTCATGCGCGATACCGATGCCGCCATGGACGCCATCCACCACGCCCTGCAGGATTGCGACGGCCGCCGCTAGACCAAGCTCTCCCCCCGCGAAGTGGGGGGAGGACCGCTTTGGAGCGCCCAGCGACAAAGCAGGAGGGGGGAACCCCTGTCGCAGGAGGAACCTCCCTACCGCCGGTAGGGCCCGCCTCCTGATTTCTCGCTTAGGCTCGAAATCTGTCCTCCCCCCACTTCGCGGGGGGAGAGCTTGTGCTTTCGATCTGTCGCCTCGCTAGACGTCCACCTCGGCATCCAGGGCATTCGCCTGGATGAACTCCCGCCGCGGCTCGACCAGGTCGCCCATCAACCTGCTGAACATGTCATCCGCATCGTCCGCGTGGTTGACCTTGACCTGCAGCAGGGTGCGGGCTTCCGAGTCCAGGGTGGTTTCCCATAGCTGTTCGGGGTTCATCTCGCCCAGGCCCTTGTAGCGCTGGATGGTCAGACCGCGGCGGCCCGCCTCCATCACCGCGTTCATCAGGTCGAGCGGCCCGCGCACAGTCTGGCTCTTGTCCTTGCGCCGGAACACCGCCGGGGCCGAGAAGATCTCGGCCAGGGCCACGGCCCGTTCGGCCAGGCGGCGCGCGTCGGCGGCATGCAGGGTCTGGTCGTCGAGCACGACCTTTTCCGAAACGCCGCGCTTGATGCGGGTGAAGCTGAACCCGCCGCCGACGGCCGGCTCGCCGGTCCAGGGACCGTCGCCTTCCTCGGCGTAGAGGTCGAGCCTCGCGGCGGCCCTGGCGACGTCGGTGCTCTCGGCAAACAGGCCGGCCAGGGCCGCCTGCTCGATGGCAAACGCCGGGGCGCGAGCCGACAGGCGTTCGATGTTGGCCCGGGCGCCGCGCGCGGTCTGGACCAGGGCCAGCAGGTCGGCGCCGGTCATCCGCTCGCCGCTCGCGAGATCGAGCTCGGCCCCGTCGACCCCTTCGTCGATGAGGAAGATCTCCATCTCCGCATCGTCCTTCAGATACCGCGACGACCGCCCCTTCGACGCTTTGTAGAGCGGCGGCTGGGCGATGTAGAGGTAGCCGCGCTCGATCACCTCCGGCATCTGCCGGTAGAAGAAGGTCAGCAGCAGGGTGCGGATGTGGGCGCCGTCGACGTCGGCGTCGGTCATGATGACGATGCGGTGATAGCGCATCTTCTCGATATTGAAGTCGTCGCGGCCAATGCCGGCCCCCAGCGCCGTGATCAGGGTGCCCACCTGGTCGGAGCCGAGCATGCGATCAAACCGCGCCCGCTCGACGTTCAAAATCTTGCCGCGCAGCGGCAGCACCGCCTGATTTTCACGGTTGCGGGCCTGTTTGGCCGAGCCGCCGGCGCTGTCGCCCTCGACGAGGAACAGTTCGGACTTGGCCGGATCGCGTTCCTGACAGTCGGCCAGCTTGCCGGGCAGGTTGGTGATGTCGAGCGCGCTCTTGCGCCGGGTCAGTTCGCGGGCCTTGCGGGCGGCCTCGCGGGCGGCGGCGGCCTCGACCACCTTGCCGACCAGGATCCTGGCCTCGACGGGGTGTTCCTCGAACCAGGTCGCAAGACCTTCCTGGACAAGCCCTTCAACGGCCGGGCGCACTTCGCTGGAAACCAGCTTGTCCTTGGTTTGGCTGCTGAACTTGGGATCCGGCACCTTGACCGACAGCACGCAGGTCAGGCCTTCGCGGGCGTCCTCGCCCGTCACCGAGACCTTCTCCTTCTTGGCCATGCCGGAGCTCTCGATGTAGTTGCCGACCACCCGCGTCAGCGCCGCCCGGAAGGCGGCCAGGTGGGTGCCCCCATCCCGCTGCGGGATGTTGTTGGTGAAGCACAGCATGGTCTCGTGGTAGCTATCGTTCCACCACAGGGCGAGGTCGACCTGGACCTTCTCGCGCTGGCCGCGGATGACCATCGGGGTCTTGACCAGGGCGGTCTTGGCCTTGTCGAGGTGGCGCACGAAGGCCTCGATGCCGCCCTCGTAGTGCATGATCTCTTCGTAGGGCTCGGCGTCGCGCAGGTCGCGGAAATAGATGGTCACGCCGCTGTTGAGGAAGGCCAGCTCGCGCAGCCGGTGTTCCAGCGTCTTGCGGTCGAAATTGATGTGGCTGAAGGTCGACAGCGACGGGAAGAAGGTGACGATGGTGCCGGTCAGAGGCTCGCCGTTCTCCCGCAGCGGAGAATCGCCGGTGATGCTGAGCGAGGTCACCGCGTCCCCACGCTCGAAGCGCATCTCATGCTGCTTGCCGCCCCGGTGGATCTTGAGCAGCAGGTAGTCGCTGAGCGCGTTGACCACCGAGACGCCGACGCCGTGCAGGCCGCCGGAGACCTTGTAGCTGTTCTGGTCGAATTTCCCGCCGGCGTGCAGCTGGGTCATGATGACCTCGGCGGCCGAGACGCCTTCGCCCTCGTGGATGTCGACCGGGATGCCGCGGCCGTCGTCGCTGACCGTCGCCGAGCCATCGGCGTTGAGGATCACCTCGACACGGGTCGCCCAGCCGGCAAGCGCCTCGTCGATGGCGTTGTCGACCACCTCATAGACCATGTGGTGCAGGCCCGACCCGTCGTCGGTGTCGCCGATGTACATGCCGGGGCGCTTGCGCACCGCGTCCAGGCCCTTGAGAACCTTGATGGAATCGGAGCCGTAGGCGGCGGCGCCCTCTTCGGCGGTCTGTTGCGACAGAGGGGTCTTGTCCGGGTTGATCTCCGGAACGTCGCCAGTGGTTTCGTCGGTCATTCAGTCGTCCAGAACGGTCAGGCCGGTCGGCTCCACACGGAGTCCCAGGGCCCGACCTTTGAAGGGGTCGAACAGCGAAGCGTCCGTGCCGGTGAGAAACACCTGCAGACCCAGCGCCGCGATTTCGTCCGCCAGGGCGGCCCGTCGAAACGGGTCCAGGTGGGCGGCGACTTCGTCCAGCAACAATACAGGATTCGGGCCGGAAATTGCAGCAGAAAGTCGCGCTGCCTGGGCCAAAACCAGGTTCAGAATCAAGGCTTTCTGCTCTCCGGTGGAGCATTCGGCGGCCGGGCGGTCCTTTTCGGCGTGAACGACGCTGAGATCACCGCGATGAGGGCCGGTCAGGCCCCTTCCGGCAGAGGCGTCGCGGGCCCTCGAAGCGGCCAGGGCGGGGGTCAGGCGGGCTGAAATCTCGGCCTCGTCGACTCCTTGCGCGGCCATCGCCTCCCACTCGCCGGTCAGCGCCAGCCGGGCCCTCGGGAAGGGTCGGTCGGTGCGGCTGTCGATCTCCGCCTGCAGGGCGGCAAGCGTTCGGGCGCGCGCCGACGCCAACGCCGCGCCATGCTCGGCCATCCGGGCCTCGAGGGCGGTCAGCCACAGGGGGTCGGGCGCAGCGGTCTCGTCGGTCAACAGCCGCATCCGCTCGCGCAGGGCCTTGTCGTAGGCCCCGGCATGGGCCGCGTGCAGCGGCTCGGCGGCGAACACCAGCCGGTCGAAGAAGCGGCGCCGGTCACCGGCCGCCTCGAGGAACAGCCGATCCTGGGCCGGGGTCAGCCAGACGGGGCGGATATGGTCGGTCAGCCGGCCGGGCGGCACGGTCGTGCCCTCCACGCGCGTCAGCCGCCGCGACGAGCCGGCCGTGTCGGTGCCGGTGCCCAGCTGCACCTCATCTTCACCATCGGAAACCTTCGCCGAGACCGCCCAGGCCCGCCCGACCGCCTCGCCGGGCATCCGCCGCCCGACCTCGGCCAGGCTTACGCCGCGCAGCCCCTTGCCGGGGCTGAGCAGCGAGATGGCTTCCAGCAGGTTTGTCTTCCCCGCTCCGTTCGGCCCGGCCAGCCACACCGACCGCCCATGCGGCTCCAGGCTCCCGTGCTCGTAGGAGCGGAAGTTGGTCAGGGTCAGCGAGGTGAGGGCGGAGGTGGGCAAGTGGGGCCTTTTGCAATGTCGCTATGTGCAACATCGGGCCCCTTCTAGCTAGGGATCAGCGACGCACGGCGTCCCAATTGAAGAGGAAGTCGCGGTGCTCGGCCCAGGTCTGACCGACCGCCCGATCGCCGACCAGGCAGACCGAGGTGTGATAAGGCCCCGCGCCGTCTGTCGTGCGGAAACTGGCGCAGGTGCGGCCCCGCGCGGTCTTCCAGCGGCCCGCCAGAATCTCACTTTCGTAGAAGCTGCCGCTCACCGTGCCATCGGCGTTGAGGGTCAGGGTCATCGGCTTGGTGTAGGGCTCGTCCGGCTTGCTGGAGAGATCTACGGTCCAGTCGCCGGCCAGGGACGGCTCGGCGGCGGCGAGGGTCAGGGCGAAGGCGAGGGCGATCATTGGGGGAGGCTCCAGCTGTTCCGCCAAGGAACTGGAGCGGTCAGCGGAATCGGCAAGACCAAGTTGCTCCCCCTCCGGGGGAGCTGGCAGCCGCGCAGCGGCTGACTGAGGGGGTCACCGCCCAGGCCAGCGGGTAAGCCTGTTGAAGCTGAACCGCCGGTGCGGACCCCCTCCACCATCGCTGCGCGATGGTCCCCCTCCCCCGATGGGGGAGGAACTGCGCGCCCCTACACCCGCAACGGCATCAGCACGTACTTCACGCCCGCATCCGTCGGGTCCAGCACAAGGGTCGGCGAGGCCGGGTCGGCAAACCGGAACTCGGCCGTCTCGCCGTTGATCTGGCCCGCCACATCCAGCAGGTAGCGCGCGTTGAAGCCGATTTCGAAGGGCTCGCCGTCGTAGTCGATCTCCAGCTCCTCGACGCCCTGGCCGGCCTCCATGTTGCGCACGGTCAGGGTCATGCGGCCCGTCTCGATGGCCAGCTTCACCGACCGGCTCTTCTCGGCCGAGATGGTGGCGACGCGGTCGACGGCCTTGGCGAACAGCTCGGCGTCCACCGTCATGATCTTCTGGTTGTCGCGCGGAATGACCCGCATGTAGTCCGGGAACGACCCGTCGATAACCTTGCTGGTCAGGGCCGAGGCCCCGGCGAACTCGAACCGCACCTTCTGGGCGCTGACCTGGAAGCCGACGTTCTCGCCGGCGTCCTCGAGCAGGCGGCGGGCCTCGTTGATGGTCTTGCGCGGGATGATCACCCCCGGCTGGCCCGCGCTGCCTTCCGGCGCCGGCATCTCGGCCAGGGCCAGGCGGTGGCCGTCGGTGGCGACGGCGCGCAGCTTGGCCTCGCCGCCGTCCATCACCGTGTGGACGTAGAGGCCATTCAGGTAATAGCGGGTCTCTTCGGTCGAGATGGCGAAGCGGGTCTTGTCGATCAGGCGGATCAGGTCATTGGCGTCGACCTGGATATGGGCCGACAGGCCGTCGGCGCTCATCACCGGGAAGTCGCCGGCCGGCAGCACCGGCAGGTTGAACTTCGAGCGGCCCGCGCTGATCAGCAGGCGCGGGTCCTCGCCCGAATAGGTCAGCGACACATCGGCGCCGTCCGGCAGCTTGCGGACAATTTCGTAAAGCGTGTGGGCCGGCGCCGTGATCTGGCCAGGCACGTCGACATGGGCGGCGCCCTCGTCGACGATTTCCATGTCCAGGTCGGTGGCCGAGAAGCTGACCTGTTCGCGGTCGGCCGACAGCAGCACGTTCGACAGGATCGGGATGGTGTTGCGGCGCTCGACGACGCTCTGAACGTGGCCCAGGGCCTTCAGCAGCGCGGCCCGCTCGATGGTCAGCTTCATGTCTTGTCCGGCGTCACGGGCGAATCAGGAAATACGCGCCCGACCCGCCAAGAAAGGTGACCGCCGACATTAACGGAAACGGCGCGGGACGGAAGGGGTACGGGGGCTTACCCACACCTGTGCGGCGAGATTTCGCGCAACCGGTTCCTCCCCCATCGGGGGAGGTGGCAGTCGCCGACAGGCGACTGACGGAGGGGGTCCGCTCCCCAAGCCCGCGGCAGCGTTCAAAGGTCCGGCCGCCACCGACGGTGGGGACCCCCTCCACCATCGCTGCGCGACGGTCCCCCTCCCCCGTTGGGGGAGGAACCCTAAGCCTTGGTATCCACCGCCTCGCCGGTGTGGTCCTCGCCGTTGGCGTAGGGGTTGGCGCCCGCCGTCTGCTCCGGCGCGCCGGCGCCCGAGCCCTTGGCGGCGACCACGACCATGGCCGGACGGACCAGCCGGCCAAACAGGCTGTAGCCCGCCTGCAGGGTCTTGATGATCGCGCCCGCCGACACCTCGTCGGACATCTGTTCCATCATCGCCTGGTGCAGGTTGGGGTCGAACTTCTCGCCGCCGACCGGATCGACGCGCTTGAGGCCATTGCGTTCGAAGGCTTCCAGAAGCTTCTTCTGGGTCATCTCGATGCCGACCACGAAGTTCTTCACCGCCTGGTCCTGGACATCCTTCGGCGCGTGCGCGGTCGCCTGGCCGAGGTTGTCGGCGGCTTCCAGCAGGTCGCGGGCGAACTTGGTGATGGCGTAGGCGCGGGCGTCGTTGACCTCGCGCTCGGCCCGGCGCTTGGTGTTTTCCGCGTCGGCGGCATAGCGCAGGGCCTGATCCTTGAGGGCGGCGACCTCGGCCTTCAGGGCTTCGACTTCACTGTCGGCTTCGCTGAAGTCGATGGTGTCGTCGTCCTGAATCTCGTTGGGGGTCGTCTCGTCGGTCATACCAGTCTCATCCGTCCATCATCTGGCCCAGCACCCTGGCGGTATAGTCCACCAACGGGATAACGCGGGCATAGTTCAACCGGGCCGGGCCGATCACGCCGATCGCCCCCAGCACCTTCTGCCGGCCCGACATATAGGGGGCGGCGATCACAGCGGAACCCGAAAGTGAAAAAAGCCGCGTTTCGGCGCCGATGAAAATGCGCACCCCCTCGGCCTCCTTCACCCCGTCGAGCAGGCCGATCAGCTGTTCCTTCTGCTCCAGGTCCTCGAACAGGCGGCGGATGCGCTCCAGATCCTCGGCGGCGCCGGCGTCGATCAGGTTGGCCTGGCCGCGCACGATCAGGGCCCGGGCGTCACCGCTGCCGCCGCTCCAGGCGGCCAGGCCATCCTCAACCAGGCGGGCGGCGACCGAGTCCAGCTCCTGACGGGCCCGGGCCAGTTCGCTGTGCATCTCGCCCCGCGCTTCGCCCAGGGTGCGGCCGCGCAGGCGGGCGGCGAGAAAGTTGGAGGCTTCGCTCAGGGCCGCCGGGGTGATGCCTGGGGCCAGCTTCATGATGCGGTTTTCGACCGCCCCGTCCTCCAGCACGATGACCACCAGGGCCTGGTCGGGGCCAAGGGCCACGAACTCCACATGCTTGACCCCGGCCTCGCGCGCCGGCGTCACCACGATCCCCGCCCCGCCGGCCAGGCCGGACAGGATGGCGCTGGCTTCCTGCAGCGCCTCCTCCATCGAGCCGCCGCGCGACTTCAGCCGGCCCTCGATGGCGTTGCGCTCGGCCTCGCCGACATCGCCGACCTCGAGCAGGCCATCGACGAACAGGCGCAGGCCCGCATGGGTCGGCATCCGCCCGGCGCTGACATGCGGCGCATTGAGCAGGCCCAGCGCCCCCAGGTCCTGCATGGTGTTGCGGATCGAGGCGGGCGATAGATGCACGCCGCCCTTGCTGATGGTCCGCGAGCCGACCGGCTCCCCGGTCTCCAGATAGCTCTCCACGATCCGCCGGAAGATGTCGCGCGCCCGGCCGTCGAGGTCCGACAGGCTAGGGGTTTGGCCGACACCGGGGATAAGCGTGCTCATGGGTCTCAATATAGGGCGGTGGACGCCGTCCGTCGCATACAGGATAAGCGGCCAGCTTTTTTCGACCAAGGACCTCCGATGCGCCCCTCTAACCGCGTCCCCGACCAGCTGCGCCAGATCACCCTGGAGACGGCGGTCAACCGCTATGCCGAGGGCAGCTGCCTGATCACCGCCGGCCACACCAAGGTGCTGGTCACCGCCAGCATCGAGACCGGCGTCCCCGGCTGGATGCGCGGCAAGGGCGCCGGCTGGGTCACCGCCGAGTACGGCATGCTGCCCCGCGCCACCCACACCCGGGGCCGCCGCGAGGCCGCCGCCGGCAAGCAGTCGGGCCGCACCCAGGAAATCCAGCGCCTGATCGGCCGTTCCCTGCGCGCCGTGGTCGACATGAAGGCCCTCGGCGAGCGCCAGATCGTCCTCGACTGCGATGTGGTCCAGGCCGACGGCGGCACCCGCACCGCCTCGATCACCGGCGCCTGGGTGGCCCTGCGTCTGGCGACCAAATACCTGCTCGACGAAGGGGTCCTGACCACCGATCCGATCATCGATCAGGTCGCCGCCGTCTCCTGCGGCGTGTTCGACAACGTCCCGGTCCTCGACCTCGACTACGAGGAGGACTCGGCGGCCGAGGCCGACTGCAACTTCGTCCTGACCGGCGCCGGCGACATCGTCGAAATCCAGGCTACCGGCGAGAAGCGGGGTTTTACCCGGGCGGAATTCGAGAGCCTCTACGGCCTGGCCGAAAAAGGCATCGGCGAACTGTTCGCCATGCAGCGGGCCGCCTGCGGCCTCTGAGCGGCCCCATTGGTTTCCGGGTGGTTCCGGGGTGGTTGTTCGCGCGTTGAAAGCGGACGTCCCGTTGGTCTCCAATGGGACGTTTGTCGCACTTCAATAGGTTGATTTTACTGAGGATTTTTTGAGCCAGCCGTGCTACACTGGCCGAAATCGACAGGCCTATTCGTCCTCGTCCCCGTAGTCGCTCGGCCCCGGCTCGAAGCTGAGGATGTCCCCCGGCTGACAACCCAGTTCCCGGCACAACGCATCGAGCGTGGAGAACCGGATCGCCCGGGCCTTGCCGGTTTTCAGGATCGACAGGTTGGCGATGGTGACGCCGACCCGGTCGGCGAGTTCGGTAAGCGACATGCGGCGTTCGAGCAGAACACGGTCGAGGCGGACGTGAATGGCCATGGGCGCCTCAGATGGTCAGTTCGGCTTCGCCGCGCAGGCGGGCGCCCTCGCGGAACACCTCGGCCAGCACGAAGACGACCATGACGGAAAACCAGGTGGTCAGGCTCCAGCCGCCGTTGTCGCGGTCGACGTCGGGGGCGACCAGGGCGACCGCGCCCCAGAAGATCCACTTGCCGAGCTCCAGGCCCGCCAGGATCAGCCCGATCAGGCGCAGCCGGCCGATGTTGTCGGGATGGAAGGGGTCGCCCGCGGTCAGCGTCTGGCCGATGCGGCGCAGGTTGCCAACGATGAGGTTGATGCCGGTGCAGTAGAGCGATCCGGCGAACAGTCCGGCGGCGAGGACGGGGCCCTTCTGACCCAGGTCCCCCAGCTCGGGAATGTCGATCTTGTCGATGATGTCGGTGTTGAAGCTGAGCAGGAGCATGGCGATGCCCAACAGGGCAAAGAAGCCGATCACCGCCCACAACACGTACCAGGTGACGTCCAATATGATCTTGAGCAGGCTCGACACCGAGCCGGGTCCCAACGTTCGCATCACCGTGACGCCTTTCAGCAGCCTGTATTCCGTAGGCGGCGCCTGCAGCCCGCCGGGTCCGATACCCTGTTCGGCATCAGTCGGCGAGCATGCCTCGGCGGCGGGCCTCACGGAAGGGCGCCGATTACAGCGATTGAGCGACGAAGCTGTAGGCGGCCAGCGGCATGACCAGCACCACGGCGGTGTAGACCAGGGCGACGGCCAGACGATCAACGACCGAAGTCACTTTTCCAAACGACATTTGAGTAGTCCCTCTCAGGTTTTCGCGGAGCGGCGGAAGCGCCGTTCCATGAGTGAGGGTTTAGGGCCGCATCGCTTTTCAATCAAATTACATATCGTTTAACGATATTAAACTCATGTAACTTAGTTACCGGACGTTCATGGATCGGGGCCCGGTATCCCCGTAAGGGGGAGGGAGGTTGTAGCCGCCGTTCACTTCCTCCAATTAGGTTGGATCGATCCGGAGACTCCCATGCGCCTGCTGCTGTCCGTGACCCTCGCCCTTGCCGCCGTCGCCGGCGTTGCTCAGGCCCAGGACGGGGCCGCCCTGTTCAACGCCCAGTGCAAGAGCTGCCACACGGTCAACGGGACCAACAGTCCGGCCGGGCCGAGTCTGAAGGGCGTTACGGGCCGCAAGATCGCCGGCTCGCCGGGCTACGCCTATTCCAAGGCCCTGAGCGGCAAGGGCGGCGCCTGGACCGACGCCCAGCTGGACGCCTACCTTGCCGGTCCGGCGACCTTCGCGCCCGGCACAAAGATGTTCAACAAGGTCGCCGACCCCAAGGCGCGCGGCGCCATCATCGGATACCTGAAGACCCAGAAATGAAGGCTCGTCTCGCCGCCCTGCTGACCGGACCCCTGCTGCTGGCCGCCTGCGCCAGCACGGACGGCGGGCGCGCGAGTCCGCCGCCGCCGGCCTCGGCCCCGAAGACCGCGCCGGCGCCCAGGCCCGCCCTGCCGCAGATGCCCAGGCCGGCCCTGGCCGCGCCCGGGACCAGCGCCGACACGCTGCTTTACCGCTGCGCCGGCGGAAAGCGCTTCACCGCCGCCTGGGGCCTGCCAGGCGACCGGGTCCAGGTTACCGCCGGCGGCGTGACCCGCCTGCTGGGCGCCCGCCCCGCCGCCTCGGGAGCCCGTTACGGCGACGGCGCGTTCCAGATCTGGGGCAAGGGCGACACCGCCATGCTGGAAGGCTTTCCAGGGGGCCCCTACAGCGGGTGCCGGACGGACTGATGGATGCCTTCCCCGCCTTCTTCCCCCTCGAGGGCCGCCGCATCGTCATCGCCGGGACCGGCGAGGCGGCCGAGGCCAAGGCGCGCCTGTTCGAAGGCAGCCCGGCCCAGATCGTGCGGCTGGAAGGCAGCCAGGCCTTCCTCGTCGGGGCCTATGGCGGGGCGCTGATCGCCTTCATCACCGGCGATGACCTGTTCATCCAGGCGGCGGCCGGGGCGGCGCGGGCGGCCGGCTGCCTGGTCAATGTCGTCGACCGGCCCGAGCTCTGCGACTTCAACACCCCGGCGGTGATCGATCGGGGCGCGGTGGTCGCCGCCGTCGGCACCACAGGGTCCGCCCCCATGCTGGCCGGCCTGCTGCGCAACGATATCGAGGCCAGGGTGCCGCCGGGCGCCGGCCGGGTCGCCGTACTGCTGAAACAGATGCAGGCCGAGGTGCGCGCCGCCTATCCCGACCTGGTCGCCCGCCGCGCCTTCCTGCGGTCGGTGCTGTCGGGCGAAGCGGCGGACGCGGCCATGGCCGGCGACATGCCCCGCGCCGAAGCCCTGCTGCGGGCCCAGCTCGAGCGCGGCGGCTCGCCGGTCGGGCGGCTGACCTTCGTGGCCGGGCGCGGGCCCGGCGACCTCCTCACCCTGCGCGCCTCGCGGGCCCTGGCCGAAGCGGACGTGATCTGCGCCGACACCGACGCCGACGCCTCGGTCCTGGCCCTGGCCCGCCGCGACGCCGGCCGCCTGGCCCCCGACCAGTGCGATCCCAAATCGCTCGCCGCCCTGGTCCGCGCCGGCCGCCAGGTGGTGCGGATCATCACCAGGGCCCCGGAGGTCTCGACTCTGCGCGCCCTCGCCGCCGAGGATGTGATGGTCGAGGTCATGCTCGCGGCGCCTGGAACCTGATGGGCCTGACGGCGGCAGACCTGGAGATCGTCCTGCTGTCCCTGCGGGTGGCGGCCGTGGCGACTCTGCTTTCCCTGCCGCTGGCCTTCGCCGCCGCCTACGCCCTGGCCCGGGGCCGGTTCTGGGGACGCGGCCTGCTCGACGCCTTGATCCACCTGCCGCTGGTGCTGCCGCCAGTGGCGACGGGCTATGCCCTGCTGCTGCTGCTCGGCCGCCAGGGCCTGCTCGGCGAGCCGCTGTCGAAGCTGGGCATCGTCCTGGCCTTCGACTGGACCGGCGCCGCCCTGGCCGCCGCCGTCATGGCCTTCCCGCTGATGGTCCGGCCCATGCGCCTCTCCATCGAGGCCATCGCCCCCCAGGTCGACCAGGCCGCCCGCACCCTGGGCGCCGGGTCCTGGGCCCGGCTGACGCGGGTGACCCTGCCCCTGGCCCTGCCCGGCGTGGCGGCCGGCGCGGTGCTGGGTTTCGCCAAGGCGCTGGGCGAGTTCGGCGCCACCATCACCTTCGCCGCCGCCATTCCCGGCGTCAGCCTGACCCTGCCCTCGGCCATCTACCAGGCCATCCAGACGCCCGGCGCCGAACAGCGCGCGGCGGCGCTCTGCCTGGTCGCGGCCCTGATCGCGGTGGCCGCCGTGCTCGGCGCCGATGCGCTGACGCGGTGGGCGTTGAAACGGGCCGGCGGGGCCTAGACGTCCCCCTTAGAAGTCCAGTGACCGGCCCTTGGTCTCCTTCAGGAACAGCAATGTCGAAAGCACGCTGATGCCGGTGAAGAAGATCGGATAGGCCAGACCCGCGTAGATGTTCCCCGTCGCCGCCACGATGGCGAAGGCGCTGAACGGCACGAAGCCGCCGACCCAACCGGTGCCCACGTGATAAGGCAGCGACAGGGCCGTGTAGCGGACCCGCGTCGGGAACATCTCGACCAGGGCCGAGGCCTGAGGCCCGTAGAGGGCCGTGGCGGCGATGGTAAAGACCAGCAGGACGCTGAACAGGCCCCAGAAGTTGATCCGCTCCGGATCGGCCTTCAGCGGGTAGCCGGCGTCAGTCAGGGCCGTCTTGATCTGGCCCTCCACCCCGGCCTTGACCGTCTTCAGCTGCGCCTTGTCGAGGTTGCCGCCCTCGACCGAGACCACCTCTGTGGCCCCGATCTTCACGCGGGCCAGCGAGCCGGCCGGGGCCGCCTGGTTGTCATAGGAAATGCCGTTGTTGGCCAGGAAGCTCTTGGCGATGTCGCAGCTGGTGACGAAGGCGGTCTTGCCGACCGGGTCGAACTGCAGCGAGCAGGCCTTGGGATCGGCGATGACCACCACCGGCGTCTTGCGCGCCGCCTCGGCCAGGCCGGGGTTGGCGAACTGGGCCATCATGTGGAAGCCGGGCAGGAAGGCCAGCAGGGCCAGCACCATGCCGAACCACATCACCCACTTGCGGCCGTACTTGTCCGACAACCAGCCGAAGAAGACGTACATCGGGGCGCTGGCCAGGGTGACGACCATCATCAGCTGGTTGACCAGCGGGGCCGGCACCTTGAGGAACTTCTCGAGGAAGACCGGGGTGTAGAAGAAGGCGCAGTACCAGACCGCGCCCTGGGCCAGCATGATGGCCAGCAGGGCGATGAGCACCAGCTTGAGGTTCTTCCACTGGCCGAAGCTCTCGCGGAACGGATGTTGCGACTGCTCGCCGGCCGCTTTCAGCTTCAGGAAGCTGGGGCTCTCCGACAGCTTCATGCGCATGAAGATGGAGATGGCCAGCAAGCCGGCCGACAGCAGGAACGGCACGCGCCAGCCCCAGTCGCCGAATGCCGCCTCGCCGACCACCGTGCGGGTCGCGAGGATGACCCCAAGGGCGCCGAGCAGCCCGACGGCCGCTGAAGTCTGGATCCAGCCGGTCATCAGGCCGCGTCTGTTGGCGGGCGAATGCTCGGCGACATAGATGGCCGCCCCCCCGTACTCGCCGCCCAGCGCCGTGCCCTGCAGGATGCGCAGGATGATCAGCAGAATGGGGGCGATGATCCCCGCCTGGCTGTAGGTCGGCAGCACCCCGATCAGGAAGGTGGCCCCGCCCATCATGGTGACGGTGATCAGGAAGGCCGCCTTGCGCCCGACCTTGTCGCCCATCCGCCCGAAGATCAGCGCGCCCAGGGGCCGGAAGGCAAAGCCGGTGCCGAACAGGGCCAGGGCGGCAATCAACCCGGCCGTCTCGTTCAGGCCGGTGAAGAAGACCTTGGAGATGACCGGCGCCAGGCTGCCGAAAATAAAGAAGTCGTACCATTCGAAGGCCGTGCCCGCCGAACTGGCGGCCACGACGGTGGTCATGGAGACCTTCTCCTCCGGCGCCCCCTCTTCAGAGGTGTTCGGCGCCGTTTCAGCGGTCTGGTCGGTCATGGGCATCCTCCCCCGAGGGTCAGCAAGGGAGGAGGTCTAGCATTGCAACCGCTTGATGCGAAAGCGGTTCAGGCGACCTCGGCCGCAGGGGCCTCGTCAGACGACAGCCGGACGATCTCGGCCAGCAGGGCGACGGGAGACAGGGGCTTGGAGACCACCCCGTCCATGCCGGCGGCCAGATAGGCCGCCTTCTGGTGCGACATGGCGTTGGCGGTCAGGGCGATGATCGGCGTCTGGCAGGCCGGGGCCGGCAGGGCCCGAATGCGCCGGGCCGCCTCCAGCCCGTCGATGCCGGGCATCTGGATGTCCATCAGGATCAGGTCGTAGAGCCCGGCCTGGGCCGCATCGACACCCGCCAGCCCGTCGCCGGCCACGGCGGCCTGCGCCCCCAGGGTCTCCAGCAGCCGGGAGGCGATCATCTGGTTGGTCGGGTTGTCCTCGACGACCAGCACCTTCAGGCCCGCCAGAACGCCGTCGAGGGGGCGATCGTCCTCGCCCTGGGCCGGCTGGGCGAGCGGGGCCGTCACGGTCAGGACAAAGGTCGAGCCGACGCCCGGCGACGAGCTGAAATCGACCTCGCCGCCCATCAGCCCGGCCAGTCTCCGGGTGATGGCCAGTCCCAGGCCGGAGCCGCCGAACTGGCGGGTGGTCGAGGCGTCGGCCTGCTGGAAGCGCTGGAACAGCCGGGCCTGGGCCTCGAGCGGGATGCCGACGCCGGTGTCCTCGATCTCGAACCGCAGGGCATCGCCCTCGCGCCGGCAACGCACGGTCACCTGGCCGCGGAGGGTGAACTTCACCGCGTTGCCGACCAGGTTGAACAGGGCCTGGCGCAGCCGCACCCCGTCGGTCAGAGCCCAGCCCAGGTCGTCGGCGCCCTCGATAACCAGGCCGATGGCCTTGTCGGCCGCCAGCGGCCCCTGCATCCGCACGACGCTGGCCGCCAGCGCGCCGACATCGATGGGCGTGATGTCCAGCTCGAGCTTGCCCTCCTCAATGCGCGAGAAATCGATGACGTCGTCGAGCAGGGTGGTCAGCATGCGCCCGCAGCTGAGGGCCTCCGACAGCAGCAGCCGGGCGTTGTCGGTCAGCGGCTCGCGGTCGAGCAGATGCATGACGCCCAGCACCCCGTTCATCGGCGTGCGCAGCTCGTGGCTCATGTTGGCCAGGAAGTTGGCCTTGGCGTCGTTGGCCGCCAAGGCCATGCGCTCGGCCTCGACCAGGGCCAGTTCCTGGCGCTTGCGAGCGTCGATATCCATGACCAGGCCAACGCCGCGCCGGGTTTCCTGGTCGAGGGCGTAATAGACCCGCACCCAGCGCTCGGCCCCGTCCAGGTGGGCGATGCGGAATTCCATCGGCTGGCTGGTGTCGCCCATGGCCCAGCGCACATTGCCTGCGATGACCAGGGCCTGGTCCTCGGCATGGACGAAGGGCCAGACCGGCACATTGATGTCGTCGTAGCCCATCTGCCGACCGACAAGTTCGTAGAACTGGTCCGATGCCCAGAAGGTCTGGTTCTGATGGTCGATCTCGAAGGCCCCGGCTTCGGCGGCATGCAGGGCCAGCTTCAGGCGCACGGCGTTGGCGGTCAGCTCCTCGGCCAGGACCCCGACGCGCTGCTGGCCGCGCAGGGCCGCGTCGCGGGCCTCGGCCAGCTCGGTAACGTCCTGCGAAATGCCCTTGAGGGCGTACATCCTGCCGCGCTTCTCGGTCCGGAAGGTGGCCCGCATGGTCAGCCAGTCGCCGTCCGCCTTGCGGAAGCGATGCTCGACCGTGGCGCCCTGGCCGGTCTCCACGGCGCGAATAAAGGCCAGGCTGACGTCGTCCCTCTGGGCCGGGTCCAGGAGCCCGAGGAACTTCTCGGGCGTATCGATGTCGTCCTGGGCCCAGCCGAACAGGCCCAACACGTCCCGCGACCATTCGATGCGATCGCTCTTGGGCTCGTAGGTCCAGGTTCCGATGCCGGCGGCGTCACTCAGCATGCTGTGGTCGCGCCGGGCTGCTTCCAGCTCCGCGTCGCGGGCCCGTTCTGCGGTGATCTCACGCATCGTGCCGATCAGCAGGCCGTCGCCGGTCAGCCGGTTGCGACCATCAAACCACAGCCAGCGACCGTCCTTGGCCTTCAGCCGGCCGACGGTGACGCATTCACCCTCACGGACCAGATCGCGGCTGGCTTGCAGGAGGAGATCGCGGTCGTCCGGGTGGATCAGCGCCATCGGCGAGCGGCCGATCAGCTCCTCCGCCGTCCAGCCGGTGACCTCGGTCCAGGCCGGGTTGACCTCCCTGAGGATGCCGTCGAGCCCGGCCACGCAGAACAGATCACGGCTGTTCTCGAAGAACCACCGCGCGGCGCTCGCGCCCTCCGGCGAGTTGTTGGAATCCCCGCTCATTGCCCGAAGTATCCGCGAAAGGAGTGAATCAAGGGTTCTGCACGGCGGGCGTGCGTCAGGGCCCCGCGGGTTGGAAATTCGTCCGGAAGACCTTTCGTTTGACTCCACGGGCGCGAAGGGGTCGAAGCGCGCCATGAAACAGACCTTCGATGTCGTCGTGATCGGCGCCGGCGCAGCCGGAATGATGTGTGCGATCGAGGCGGGCAAGCGTGGGCGGTCGGTGCTGGTCCTCGACCATGCCGCCGCGGCCGGCGAGAAAATCCGCATCAGCGGTGGCGGCCGCTGCAACTTCACCAACCTGGAGGGCGGCCGGGCCGACCGCTACCTGTCGGCCAACCCGCACTTCTGCAAGTCCGTGCTCAGCCGCTACACCCCGCGCGACTTCATCGCCCTGGTCGATCGCCACGGCATCGCCTGGCACGAGAAGACCCTGGGCCAGCTGTTCTGCGACGGCTCGGCCAAAGAGATCATCGCCATGCTGCTCAGCGAGATGAAGGCGGCCGGGGCCGTGCTTCGGGTGAGCACGGAAGTGGACCGCATCGAGCAGACGGACACGGGCTTCGAGGTCGCCATCGGCGGGGCGCGGATCGCCTGCGAGAGCCTGGTCGTCGCCTGTGGCGGCAAGTCGATCCCGAAGATGGGGGCCAGCGGCTTCGGCTATGAGATCGCCCGGCAGTTCGACGTCAATGTCACCGATACCCGGCCGGCCCTGGTGCCGCTGACCTATGCGGTGCAGGTGCTGGAGCAGCTGAAACCCCTGATCGGGGTGGCCGTGCCGCAGGCGGTGGTCACGGGCGGCAAGGGCTCGTTCGAAGAGGACATCCTGTTCACCCACCGGGGCCTCTCGGGCCCGGCCGTGCTGCAGGTGTCGTCCTACTGGCGCGAGGGCGAGGAGATCGTCGTCAACTTCGCCCCCGGCCTCGACGCCCTCGATTTCCTCAAGACGGCCAAGCGCGAGCACGCCAGGACCGCCCTGCACACCGTGCTCGGCTGGAAGCTGCCCCGGGCCCTGGCCGTGCTAATCGCCCACGACCACGGCGCCCCCGGCAACATGGCCGACCAGCCGGACAAGGCCCTCAAGGCCGTGGCCGAGATGGTCAACGCCTGGCGCACCAAGCCGGTGGGGTCGGAAGGCTATCGCACCGCCGAGGTCACCCTCGGCGGCGTTGATACGAAGGGGCTCGACCAGAAGACCATGGCGACGCGCGGCGTCCCCGGCCTCTACTTCATCGGCGAGGTGGTCGACGTCACCGGCTGGCTGGGCGGCTATAACTTCCAGTGGGCCTGGTCGTCGGGCTTCGTGGCCGGACAGGCGGTTTAGGACCAGCCATTGTCGGCTCCGGCCGACGGGTCTAAGCGATCCGGCGTCACAGCCGGGGAGCGCGCCATGACCTTCACCCTCACCCCTGTCGCGACCGTCCGGGGCGGCCGCGCCGAAGCCATCGACGATGACTGGGGCCAAAGCCGCGCCCGGCTGGTTCTGACAGACCAGATGCCCGAGGACAGCCTGGCCGGTCTCGCCGACTTCTCCCATGCCGAGATCATCTTCGTCTTCGACCAGGTGAGCGACGACAAGATCGTCAGCGGCGCCCGCCGGCCGCGCGGCAATCCCGACTGGCCGCTGGTTGGCATCTTCGCCCAGCGTGGCAAGAACCGACCCAACCGCCTGGGCGTCACCGTCTGCTCCATCGTCGCCGTCGAGGGGCGCGAGGTCATCGTCGAGGGGCTGGACGCCATCGACGGCACGCCGGTGCTGGACATCAAGCCGGTGCTGACCGGCTTCCTGCCGCGCGGCGAGGTCAGAGAACCCGGCTGGGCCCGCGAAATCATGGAGGCCTACTGGTGAGGCGACCGCTGGAGGGCGTCCGGGTCCTCACCCTGGAGCATTTCGGGGCCGGCCCCTACGCCACCCTGCTGATGGCCGAACTGGGGGCCGAGGTGATCAAGGTTGAGTCGCTGGAGCTCGGCGGCGACGCCTCGCGCCCGACCGGCCCCTACCTGCTGGGCGAGCACGACAGCCAGTATTTCCAGACCTTCTCGCGCCACAAGAAGAGCGTCGGCCTGGACCTCAAGACCCACCGCGCCGACTTCGAGCGGCTGGTGAAGAGCGCCGAGGTGGTGGTCAACAACCTGCGCGGCGACCAGCCGGCCAAGCTGGGTCTGACCTATGAGGCCCTGAAGGCCATCAACCCGGCCATCGTCTGCGGCAGCCTGTCGGCCTATGGCCGGGGCAACAGCCGCGAGGCCTGGCCCGGCTTCGACTATCCGATGCAGGCCGAGTGCGGGCTGATGAGCCTGACCGGTGAGCCGGACGGCCCGCCCTCGCGAATGGGGGTGTCGATCATCGACTTCATGAGCGGCGCCACCTTCGCCTTCGCCATCGTCAGCGCCCTGTTGTCGGCCCGGACCACTGGCGTCGGCTGCGACGTTGATGTCAGCCTGTTCGACGTAGCCCTGCACCAGCTGAGCTACCCGGCCGTCTGGGCCATGAACGAGGGCCACGCCACCACCCGCCTGCCAGCCGGGGCGCACCCCTCACTGGCCCCGGTGCAGCGGGTAAAGACCGCCGACGGCTACGGTCAGCTGATGTGCATGACCCAGAAGTTCTGGGACGAACTGTGCGCCCTGACCGCCCGCCCGGACCTCGCTACCGATCCGAGATTCGCCACCCTGGCCGACCGGCGGGCCAATCTCGCCGCGCTGACCGGCGCCATCGACGCCCTGTTCCAGACGCGAACCAACGCCGAGTGGACCGCCCTGCTGGCCGGCCGCGTCCCCTTCGGCCCGGTCAACGATGTCGTCCAGGCGCTCGACAATCCCTTCGTCGCCGAGGTCGCCATGCGCGACGTGATCGAGCATCCCGACCGCTCGCAAGGCCTGCACATGCTCGCCGCCCCGATCCGCATCGACGGCCAGCGGATGCCCGGCGTGCGTGCGCCGAAGCTGGGTGAGCACACGGATGAATTGCTGGGCGAAGGCTAGGGATCACAAGCGCTTCGGTCTCTTGCCTCCGCCCCCGACAGGCGTAGCTTCGCCCCATGTCCCTGCTTCCCCCTACGACGCAAGTCCGTCCCGCCCGCCAGCATCGGGCCGGGATCGATCAGGCCATCGAGCGTCCCCTGGCCGACGAGGCCCCGATCGGCATCCTCTATGACGGCCGGCCGCATGCGGTGCTGATGGCCACCCCGGCCGAGGTTGAGGATCTGGCCATCGGCTTCACCCTCAGCGAGCGGATCGCCAGCTTCGACCAGATCGCCGGCGTCAGCGTCGAGGTCGTGGCCGAGGGGGTGCAGGTCGATGTTCGCCTGACCGTCGGGGCCCGGGCCAGCAAGGCCAAGGCCCGCGCCAGGACGATGGAGGGCCGCTCGTCCTGCGGTCTGTGCGGGGTGCAGCGGCTGGCCGCCGCCGTGCGACCGCTGGACGCCGTGGCCGACGGGCCGGTCATCCCGGCCGGCGCCATCGCCGCCGCCTTCGAGGCGCTGGAAGATCAGCAGGCCCTCGGCAACCTGACCCGCGCCGCCCACGCCGCCGCCTTGGCCAAGGCTGATGGAACCCTGGTCCTGGTCCGCGAGGACGTCGGCCGCCACAACGCGCTGGACAAGCTGATCGGCGCCTCTGCCCGCGCCGGCCTCGCCGCCCCGCTGTGCCTGGTCACCAGCCGCTGCAGCTACGAGATGGTCGAGAAGGCCGCCGTCGCCGGGTTCCCGATCCTGGCCGCTATCTCGGCCCCGACGGCGCTGGCCCTGCGCAAGGCCGAGGAGAGCAACCTGACCCTGATCGCCCTGGCCCGCGCCGACGGCTTCACTGTGTTCGCCGGCGGGGAGCGGATCGCGTGAGCCCCCCAAAGAAGATTCGGGGCATCAAGGACTACAAGCCGCCGGCCGGCGGCTGGGGCGCCCTGCAGGCCGTCGCCGGCGTGCTGGCCGGTCAGGACACTGTCGCCAAGGGCGGGCAGGCCCTGCTCGACGCCAACCAGCCGGACGGCTTCGACTGTCCGGGTTGCGCCTGGCCGGACCCGAAACACACCTCCAGCTTCGAGTTCTGCGAGAACGGGGCCAAGGCCGTGGCCTGGGAAACGACCAGCCATCGGGCCACGCCGGAAATTGTCGGGGCCCATACGGTCGCCGAGCTCTGGCAATGGTCCGACCACGACCTGGAGAACCTCGGCCGGCTGACCGAACCGCTGCGCTACGATCCGGTCGGCGACCGGTTCCAGCGCGCCAGTTGGGACGAGGCCCTGACCGCCATCGGGGCGGCCCTGCGCGCCTTGCCGGACCCCGACGCCTGCGAGTTCTACGCCTCCGGCCGGGCCTCCAACGAGGCGGCCTTCCTGTTCCAGACCTTCGGGCGGCGGTTCGGGACCAACAATTTCCCCGACTGCTCCAACATGTGCCACGAGCCGACCAGCGTCGGCCTGGCCGAACAGCTGGGGCTGGGCAAGGGCTCGGTCAGCCTCGAGGATTTCGACCACGCCGACGCCATCTTCAGCTTCGGCCACAACCCCGGCACCAACCACCCGCGGATGATGGGCACCCTGCGCGAGGCGGCCCGGCGCGGGGCGGCCATCGTCGTCTTCAACCCGATGCGCGAGCGGGCGCTGGAGAAGTTCGCCAGTCCCCAGCACCTGGAGGACATGTTGCCGGGCGGCGGCGCCGACATCGCCAGCCGCTATTACCAGCTGAAGGTCGGCGGCGACGTCGCGGTGCTGACCGGCCTGATGAAGCTGCTGATCGAACGGGACGCGCTCGACCATGCCTTCATCGCCGAGCACACCTCCGGCTTCGAAGCCCTGGCCGCCCATGTCGCCGTCGCCGACTGGAACTGGATCGAGACTCGCTCGGGCCTGACCCGCGCCGAGCTGGAAGACGCCGCCGACATCTACCAGCGGAGCAAGGCCATCATCCTCTGCTACGGCATGGGCCTGACCCAGCATCGCTCGGCCTCGAGCCTCGTACAGCAGCTGGTCAACCTGCTGCTGCTCGGCGGCCATATCGGCCGGCCCGGGGCGGGCATCTGCCCCCTGCGCGGCCACTCCAACGTCCAGGGCGACCGCACGGTCGGCATCACCGAAAAGCCCTCGCCCGCCCTGCTGGCCGCCATGGAGCGGGTGTTCGGCTTCAGACAGCCGACGGCCCACGGCCACACCGTCGCCGAGGCCATCGAGGCCATGCGCGAAGGCACGGCCAAGGCGATGATCGCGCTGGGCGGCAACTTCGCCGTCGCCGCGCCCGACCCGGCCCTGACATACCCGGCCCTCAAGAAACTCGACCTGACCGTCAACATCGCCACCAAGCTCAACCGCACCCATCTGCTGACCAGCAAGGAAGCCTGGGTGCTGCCCTGCCTGGGCCGCACCGAGATCGACGTCCAGCCGGGCGGGCGCCAGTCGGTGACCGTCGAGGACAGCATGTCGATGGTCCACGCCAGCCGGGGCATGCGCCAGCCGGCCTCGGAGCACCTGCGGTCGGAACCCTGGATCGTCGCCCAGATGGCGCTGGCCACCTTCGGCGAGGACCCTCACGTCGACTGGCAGGGCCTGGGCGGCGACTACGACCGGGTGCGGGACCTGATCGAGCAGGTCTTCCCCGAGCTGTTCGGGGACTACAACGCCCGCATCCGCACCCCGGGCGGCTTCCGCCTGCCAGTGCCGACCAGCGAACGGGTGTGGACGACGCCGAGCGGCAAGGCGGCCTTCCTGCCCTACGTCGCCGACGACGCGGCGGTGGACGACCCCACGCGCGGCGACTCCGAGGTGCTGCTGCTGACCACCCTGCGCAGCCACGACCAGTACAACACCACCATCTACGGCCTGAACGACCGCTATCGGGGGGTGAAGGGTCGCCGCGACGTGGTCTTCGCCCATGCCGACGACCTTGCGGTGCGGGGCATCGCCGATGGCGACCGTATCGATCTGGCCTGCGCTTTCGACGGCGGGGTGGAGCGGACCCTGAAGGGTTTCACCGCCGTGGCGAAGGACATGCCCAGGGGGTGCCTGGCCGCCTACTATCCGGAAGCCAACCCCCTGCTGGCCCTGTCGGAGCGCGACCGGCGCAGCGGCACGCCGGCCTACAAGTCTATGCCGGTGCGGATGAGAAAAGCCCTCTAGGGCTTGGGCAGCTTGGCCAGTTCCTCGGACGAGATCCCGCAGCCCTTGAGCACCAGGTCGCCCAGCTTGACCTCGGCTGTATAGGGATAGACCCGGTCGCTCATGCCGTCCGAGCAGGTTCCGGCCGACAGGCTGGCGGTCAGCGGCGTGGCGCCGGCCTGGCCTGTCCAGGTCGCCTTGCCGGACGTGGCGGTGAGGGCGGCGTTGGCGGCGGTCACGGCCGGTTCGGGGTCCGGACGGGTCAGGACCAGGGTCGTGCCCTTCACCTGCAGGTTCCAGAAGGGCTCGGTGCCGATCAGGCTGAAATCGACGCGGAAGGGGGCGGCTGGATCGACCGCTTCGGTCGGCTGCGGCTCGCCGGGGGCCTGGGCGGACGGGGGCGGCGCGTCGGCCGGAGGCACGGCTTCGCCGCCGCCGGGGGCTTCCGGGGAACAGGCAACCAGGGCCAGAACGGCGGTGGCGGCGGCTGCAAAGGCGATCGGACGCATGGTGATTCCCCTGTTCGGGCTTTCCGCCCGCGCGACGCAGGTTAGACTCATATGCCCATGAGTCGAAACGCCCCGCTCCGCTTCCTTGAATTCTTCGCCGGCGGGGGCATGGCCCGGATCGGGCTGGGCGTCGGCTGGGCCTGCGCTTTCGCCAATGATTTCGACCCGCTGAAGGCCGGCGCCTACCGCGCCAACTTCGCCGACGCGCCCGGCCACTTCCACGAGGGCGACGTCTGGCAGGTCAGCCCCGCCGCTCTGCCCGGAACCGCCGATCTGGCCTGGGCCTCATCCCCCTGCCAGGACTTCAGCTTGGCGGGCGGGCGCGCCGGCCTGAAGGGCGGGCGTTCGGGGGCCTTTTTCGGTTTCTGGCGACTGGTCCAGGCCCTGGCCGCCGAGGGCCGTGCGCCGCGCACTGTGGTTGTCGAGAACGTGGTCGGCCTGCTGACCTCGCATGGCGGCGAAGACTTTACCGCCCTCTGCGCGGCGCTTGCGAAAGAAGGGTACCGGTTCGGGGCCCTGGAAATCGACGCCGCGGCCTTCCTGCCGCAGTCGCGGCCCCGCGTCTTCGTCATCGCCATCCGCGAACCGGTTCCGGCCGAGCTGATCGGGGGCGAGGCCTTCCGCAGCCCCGCCGTGCTGGCCGCCCGTGACCGCCTGCCCGCCGACCTGCGCGCCCGCTGGATCGACTGGCGGCTTCCCAGCCCGCCGGCCCGCAACACCCGGCTGGCCGACCTGCTCGAGCCCGACGACGTCGTCGCCTGGCGCAGCGAAGTCCAGACCGCCGCCCTGCTGGCCCAGATGTCGCCGCTGCACCGCCAGCGGCTCGACGCCGCCGCCCGTCACGGCAGGACGGTCGCCGCCGTCTTTCGCCGCACCCGGGCCGGGGTTCCGAAGGCCGAGATCCGGCTCGACGGGGCGGCCGGTTGTCTTCGCACTCCGCGCGGCGGCTCGTCGCGGCAGATGATCCTGGTGGCCGGCGACGGCCAGATCCGCTCGCGCCTGCTCACCGGCCGCGAAGGCGCCCGGCTGATGGGCCTGCCCGACGACTATCAGCTGCCGAAATCACAAACAGGCAGCCTGCATGTTATTGGCGACGGGGTTTGCGCACCCGTGGTCCGCTGGCTGGCCCAGGGCCTGCTCGAACCCCTGCTCAGGGGCGCCGGACGGGCCGCCGCCTGATAGGGTTGCGAGACGATCTGATGTGGCGCAACGCCGCCTGCCTCCCTAGACTTGCGGCACATCCACAGGCGAGACCCTGATGACCCAATCGTTCGACACCGCCCGCTATACCCGCGCCGGCCGTGGCAAGATCTTCCCCTCGGTGCTCGACCTGATCGGCGACACCCCCATCGTCGGCCTGCCGCGCCTCACGGCCGAGCTGAAGCCGCGCGGCGAGGTCGTGGCCAAGCTGGAGTTCTTCAACCCGATGGCCTCCGTCAAGGACCGCATCGGAGTGTCGATGATCGAACAGCTGGAGGCCGACGGCCTGCTGAAGCCCGGCGCCACCATCGTCGAGCCGACCAGCGGCAACACCGGCATCGCCCTGGCCTTCGTCGCCGCCGCCAAGGGCTACAAGCTGATCCTGGTCATGCCCGAGAGCATGTCGATCGAGCGCCGCAAGATGCTGCTGCTGCTCGGCGCCAAGCTGGAGCTGACCCCGGCCGAGCGCGGCATGCGCGGGGCCGTCGCCCGGGCCACCGAAATCCTCGAGGAAGTCCCGGGCTCGGTCATGCCCCAGCAGTTCGAGAACGCCGCCAACCCGGCGATCCACCGGATCTCGACCGCCGAGGAGATCTGGAACGACACGGCAGGGCGCGTCGACGCCGTCGTCAGTGGCGTCGGCACCGGCGGCACCATCACCGGCGTCGGCCAGGTGCTGAAGGCCCGGAAGCCGAGCCTGCGCATGGTCGCGGTCGAGCCGGAGAACAGCGCCGTGCTGTCCGGCGGCCAGCCCGGCCCGCACAAGATCCAGGGCATCGGCGCCGGCTTCGTGCCGGCCAACGTCGACCGGGGCGTCATCGACGACATCGTCCAGGTCAGCAACGACGACGCCTTCGCCATGGCCCGCAAGGCCGCCGCCATCGAGGGCCTGCCGGTCGGCATCTCGTCCGGCGCCGCGCTGACCGCCGGCTTCGAGCTGGCCAGCCGGCCCGAGTACGAGGGCAAGCTGATCGTGGTCATCATCCCCAGCTTCGCCGAGCGCTACCTGTCGACGGCGCTGTTCGAGGGGCTGTGATGAAGGCCTCGCGCGTATTGATCGCCGCCCTGGCTCTGGTCGCCGTTTCGGCCGGCGCCGCATGGGCCTGCAGCTGTGTGCGGTTCAGCAGTGCGGCGGAACAGTACGCCAAGGCGCAGCTGGTGTTCATCGGCCGGGCCGAGGGGCGCGACATCCTGCACCGTGACGGCGGGCCGCCGGTGGCGGCGACGCGGTTCGCCGTGCAGCGGACGCTGAAGGGCCAGCGGGAGGCGGTGCGCAAGATCGTGCACAGCGAGGAGACCGCCGGCATGTGCGGCATCCGCTTCCGGCGCGGCCAGACCTATCTGGTCATCGCCCATCGGGCCGAGGGCCGCTGGCACACCAACAGCTGCAGCGCGCCGCAGTTTCCCCGCGCCGAGTTCGAGCGCCTGGCCGCTCGGCGGCGGTGACGCCAAAAGAAACAACGGACGTCTACGGTCCGGAGAAACGCTCGGCGGTCATGCGCCGGGTCAAGGGGCGTGACACCAGCCCGGAGCTCAAGGTCCGGCGGCTGCTGACGGGCCTGGGCGCGCGCTACCGGCTGCATCGCAAGGACCTGCCGGGAAAGCCCGACATCGTCATGGCCGGGCGGCGGCTGGCGATCTTCGTGCATGGCTGCTTCTGGCATGGCCACGACTGCGCCCGGGGGGCGCGGGTGCCGAAGGCCAACCGCGATTACTGGCTGGCCAAGGTGGGGCGCAACCGCGAGCGGGACGTGACGCACCGGGCGGCGCTGGAGGCGGCCGGCTGGCGGGTCGAGACGATCTGGGAATGCGAGATGAAGGACGAGGCGGTGTTGCGGGAGCGGTTGCGGCGGTTGCTGGAGAGCGCCAGCGCCTGACGATTGCGCGCTATCCATCCCCCAAACTCCGTCATCCCAAGACTTGTTCTTGGGATCCACGGTTCAGCCGCCGCCAGCATCCAACCTGGAGGCGCGGCCGCGCCTCCACCCGGCCGATTGTCGACACACCAACCGTGGGCCCCAAGAACAAGTCTTGGGGTGACGGTGGAAAAGCGGGAAAGTCGGCGGGCGGCCCTAAGCCGCCGCCGCCGCGCGCTGGGCGCCGGACAGGGCCGCTTCGAGGGCCGCGTAGAGCTGGGCCGGTTCGATCGGCTTGGCGACATGGTCGGTCATCCCCGCCGCCAGGCAGGCCTCCCAGTCGCGGGCCGTGGCCGAGGCGGTGATGGCGATGACCGGGACCTGCTGGTTGGGGCCCTTCATGGCCCGCAGCTCGCGGGTCGCCTGGCGGCCGTCCATGTCGGGCATGTAGACGTCCATCAGCACAACATCGAAGGTCTCGAGGGCCAGCCGTTCGAGGGCCTCCTCGGCCGAGGCGCAGGTTTCCGGGACGATGCCCAGCGGCGCCAGGACCAAGGCGATGGCCTGGCGGTTGACGGCATGGTCGTCGACGACCAGCACCCGGGCCTCGACGGCCTGGGGCGCCTGGACGGCGGCGGGGGCCTCGGCGGCGGGAAGCGTCAGGGACAGGGTGAAGACAGCGCCTTCGCCGGGCGCGCTGACGACGGTGATGTCGCCGCCCATCAGACGGGCCAGCTCGCGGCTGATCATCAGGCCAAGCCCGGTGCCGCCGTGGGTGCGGGCCGTCTGGGCCCCCAGCTGTTCGAAGGGCATGAACAGACGGTCCAGCTGTTCCGGCGTCATGCCGGGGCCGGTGTCGTCGACGGCGATGGTCACCGCAAAGGTTCCGTCCGGATTGGTCGCGCCGCCGAGCTGCAAGGTGACGCAGCCTTCCTTCGTGAACTTCAGGGCGTTGGACAGCAGGTTGTTGATCACCTGACGCATGCGGGTCGGGTCGCCGCTGACCCAGCCGGGCAGGTGCCTCGAACCGAGGATGCGCATGCGCAGACCCTTGGCCCGGGCCTGCGGGCGCCAGGCGCGGACGGCGTCGAGCACGGCGGTGCGCAGGTCGAAGTCGACGGTCTCGACGCTCATCCGGCCGGCTTCCAGCTTGGAGAGGTCGAGCATGTCGTCGAGCAGGGTGGTCATCATCCGCCCGGCCTCGCCGATGAGGCGGCCCTGGCTGTGACCCGCCCGCTCGGTGTCGGCGGCGCCGGCCAGGATGGCGCTGATCGGGGTGCGCAGCTCGTGGCTGATCATCGCCACCCAGGCGCTCTTGGCGCGGGTCGCGGCCTCGGCCTCGTTGCGGCGCAGCTCGGCTTCGGCCCGGGCGTCGTCGGAGACCTTGCGGGCTTCCTCCGTCGTCAGCCAGGCGCCGATGATGTTGAGGATGACCAGGCCGACGGCGATCATCATCGTCGAGACCAGAGGGCCCGGGGCGGTGCCCGCGTCCATCAGCGGCAGAACGAGCAGATAGAGGCCATAGGGCAGGCAGGCGGCCGCGAAGGCGATGCGGCTGCCCCGGCAGATGGCGATCAGATTGGTCATGGCGGTGGCGACGACGATCATCGCCAGGGCCGGGCCGTAACGGTCAATGCCCTGCCACAGCACCGGCGCCAGGCTGCCGAAGGCGATGGAGGAGGGCAGGAAGGTGATCAGGGCGGCGCGGGCCGCCTGGAAGGGGGTGTCGATGCGGCGCTTGGTCAGCTGCACGCCGGTGAAGTGGTCCAGCCCCTGGGCGGCGGTGTAGAGCGCGGCCCAGCCCCAGGCCCAGGTCCAGCCGAAGGCCAGGGTCAACCCGGCCGCCACGCCGACGGCGGTCATCAGCCGGATCGGCATGTGCTTTCGCCGCGTGGCGACGACGGAGGCCAGGCCAAATCGGTCTTCGGCGTCTTGGGCCGTGATGGTGGTTTCCCCGGACATGACGGGGACCGTGCGACCGAGGGTCCTAAGACTCAGTGAAAGAACGCTGGTCGGCGTCTTGGTTAATGACCCAAATCCGGAAATTGGTCGCTAGCGAGGCTTTTCGACCACGATCTCCGTCTTTACCGAGCTGGCGATGTAACAGACCTCATGGGCCTCGTGGTGCAGATGGTCGAGCTCTTCCGACGTCGGCTGTCTGCCGTCGAAGGCGATGGCCGGGCGCAGGGCGACGCGGGTGACGGCGATCTTGCCCTCGGCGTTCTTTCGCATGACGCCTTCCGCCTCGTCGCGGTAGCTGCGCACCGCGAACCCGGCCTTCGAGGCGATGTAGAGGAAGCTGAGCATGTGGCAGTTGGAGATGGCGGCGACCAGCATCTCCTCCGGGTCGATGGCGTCCGCCGCCGACCAGGGGGCCGGCACGACATGCGGCGAGGCCGAAGCCGGCACGGTGATGCCGGCGTCGAAGCTGACCGTGTGCTTGCGGCTGTATTTGCCGGCGATGAAGTCCTCGCCGGGCTGCAGGGCCCAGTCGACGGTGGCGGTATAGCTGCCCATTACGACTCCAGAGGAAAGGTGGCGGCCTCCAGCTTGTTGCCGTCGAGGTCGCGGATGAAGGCGGCATAGTAGCCGGTCATCGCCGCCTGGCGAGAGCCGGGCGGGCCGTCGTCGGCCCCGCCGTGGTCGAGGGCCGCCTGGTGGAAGGCCCGCACGGACGCCTGGTCGCGGGCCCGCAGGCAGATGTGCAGGCCAGTGTCGCCGGGCTCATGTGTTCGGTTCGGCCGATGGTTCAGCCAGACCTCGGGATAGCGCTTGCCGAAGCCGACCGTCGCCTCGCGCTCGACGAGGCGTCGGTAGCCGAGCGGTGACAGCACGGCTTCGTAGAATGCGGCGGAGGCGGCGAGGTCGCGGACAGACAAGGACAGATGGTCGATCACGCCTGTCTCCCTTGATTTGGCATCAGTGTTTTCGCGCCCGAATCCAGCGGGCGGCCCCGAGGCCGAGCACCAGAAATATGATCGCCCCCGGCGCCAGGGCCCAGCCGCTGAGTTCGCCGCTGGCCAGCAGGATAACCGCCGCGACCGCCAATCCGGCGCCGACCAGCAGGAACATCGCAAGCTGCATCCAGTGCAGCCAGCCGACCTGGCCATGCACCGCAACGTTACGCTGGATCAGGGCGACCGACCCCGCCGTCTCCGCCGTGTGCGCCGGGCAGCTGAGGACATCCTCCACCGGCGTCGCACAGTCGGCGCAGACACCGCCGCCGCAATGGCGGCAGACTCCCACCGCGTCCCGTTCATGATGGCGCAGGCAGCGCATCAGAGAGTCCGCGCGATCAGCACCTTCATGATCTCGTTGGTGCCGCCGTAAATCCGCTGCACGCGGCTGTCGCGGTACATGCGGGCGATCGGGTATTCGGCCATGTAGCCGAAGCCGCCGAACAGCTGCAGGCAGCGGTCGATGATCGAGTTTTCCAGGTCGGTGACCCAGTATTTGGCCATCGAGGCGGTGGCCGCGTCGAGCTTGCCCTTGATGTGCTTTTCGATGCAGTCGTTGACGAAGACGCGGGCGACGGTCGCCTCGGTCTTGCATTCGGCCAGCACGAACTGGGTGTTCTGGAAGTCGAGGATGGCCTTGCCGAAGGCCTTGCGGCTCTTGACGTAGTCGATCGTCAGTTCCAGCGCACGCTCGATGGTGGCCATGCCCTGGACGGCAATGCCGAGCCGCTCCTGCGGCAGCTGGCCCATCAGCTGGAAGAACCCCTGGCCCTCGTCGCCGCCCAGCAGGTTCACGGTCGGCACGCGGACGTCGTTGAAGAACAGCTCCGAGGTGTCGGCCGCTTCCTGGCCCAGCTTGTCGAGGTTGCGGCCGCGCTCGAAGCCCTCGGCGCCGTCGGTTTCGACGACCAGCAGGCTGGTGCCGCGGGCGCCCTGGGCCGGGTCGGTCTTGCAGACCACGATGATCAGGTTGGCGGTCTGGCCGTTGGTGATGAAGGTCTTGGAGCCGTTGATGACGTACTCGTTGCCGTCCAGCCGGGCCGTCGTCTTGATACCCTGCAGGTCGGAGCCGGCGCCGGGTTCGGTCATGGCGATGGCGGTGACCAGCTCGCCGTTGGCCATACGCGGCAGCCAGCGGCGCTTCTGTTCCTCGGTGCCGTAGTGGAAGATGTAGGGGGCGACGATGGCGTTGTGCAGGCCGATGCCGAAGCCATCGACGCCCTGAAGCCCGATCTGCTCCATGAGGATGACCTCATGGCGGTAGTCGCCGCCCATGCCGCCGTATTCCTCGGGCATCGAGAGGCAGGCGAGGCCCGCCTCCGCGCTCTCGGTCCAGAACGCCCGCTCGACACAGCCGTCCTCACGCCATTTGGCGACGCGGGATTCCGGCGCCCGGTCCTGGAAGAACTTGCGGACGGAATCCTCGAAGATGACGATGTCTTCTTCGGCCAGACAGGGGGTGCGTTCGACCTGGAGCGGAGCGACCATGCTTAGAAAGCCTCGGCGGGGAGTTGCATCAGGGTGGCGGAACCGGTCTTCAGCTTGGCCAGGTGGGCGGTCCCTTCCGGGATGATCCGTTCCACGAAGTAGCGGCCGACAACCAGCTTGTTGGAATAGAAGGGATCAGCCTCCCCCTTGGTCAGGCAAGCCTTGGCGATCTGGGCCCACATGTAGGCCAGGCCCGTGATGCCGAAGAGGTGCATGTAGTCGGTCGAGGCAGCGCCGGCGTTGTCCGGATTGGCCAGGCCGTTCTGCATCAGCCACATGGTGCCGTCCTGCAGCTGGGCCTTCACGGTGGCCAGGCCGTCGAGGAAGACCTTCATGTTGGCGTCGGCCTGGTTGGCCTCGATGTAGGCGTCGATCTCGGCGAAGAAGCTCATCACCGCCCGGCCGCCGTTGGCCGCCAGCTTGCGGCCGACCAGGTCGAGGGCCTGGACGCCGTTGGTGCCCTCGTAGATCAGGGCGATGCGGCAATCGCGCAGGTACTGGCTGGCCGGAAAATGTTCGGTGAAGCCCGAACCGCCGAACACCTGCATGCTGTCGACACAGACCTTGAAGCCCTTGTCGGTCAGGTAGCCTTTGAGGACCGGCGTCAGCAGGCCCATGTAGTCGGCGCCCTTCTGGCGGACCGCCTCGTCGGGGTGGCCGTGGCTCAGATCGCCCTGCAACGCCGTCCAGAACAGGAAGGCGCGGCCGGCCTCGATGATGGCCCTGGAATCCAGCAGCATGCGGCGCACGTCGGGGTGGACGATGATCGGATCGGCCGGGCCGTCGGCGTTCTTCGGGCCGGTCAGCGAGCGGCCCTGCAGGCGGTCCTTGGCGAACTCGGCGGCGGCCTGGTAGGCGGCCTCGGCCTGGGCGACCCCCTGCAGGCCGACACCGATGCGGGCCTCGTTCATCATCACGAACATGATGCGCAGGCCGGCGTTTTCCTCACCGATCAGGAAGCCCTTGGCGTCGTCATAGGCCATGACGCAGGTAGCGTTGCCGTGGATGCCCATCTTCTCTTCGAGGCCGGCGCATTTGGCCCCCTCGTTGCGCTCGCCGACGTTGCCGTCCGCGTCGGGCAGATACTTCGGCACGATGAACAGGCTGATGCCCTTCACCCCGGCCGGCGCCCCCTCGATGCGGGCCAGCACCAGGTGGATGATGTTGTCGGCCATGTCGTGCTCGCCGGCCGAGATCCAGATCTTCTGGCCGGTGATGCGGTAGCTGCCGTCCGCCTGCGGGACCGCCTTGGTGCGCAGCAACCCCAGGTCCGTGCCGCAGTGAGGCTCGGTCAGGTTCATGGTCCCGGTCCATTCGCCGGTGACCATCTTGGGCAGGTAGAGCTGCTTCTGCTCGTCCGTGCCGCCGGTGTGGATGGCCGAGTAGGCGCCGTGCGCCAGGCCCGGGTACATCGAAAACGCCATGTTGGCCGACGACGACATCTCGCTGAAGCTGAGGTTGACGACGTGCGGCAGCCCTTGGCCGCCGTAGGCCGGGTCGGAGCCGAGACCCGTCCACCCGCCTTCGCACAGTTGCTTGTAGGCTTCCTTGAAGCCCGTCGGCGTGGTGACCGTGTTGTCCGGATGCCAGGTGCAGCCCTGCTTGTCGCCGACGGCGTTGAGCGGCGCCAGCACCTCGCCGGTGAACTTGCCCGCCTCCTCGATGATCGCCTTGACCACGTCCAGCGAGGCGTCGGCGAAAGCCGGCAGCTCGGCATACTGGTCGATCTTCAGCACATCCTCGAGCAGGAAGACGTGGTCGCGCACCGGGGGTTGGTAGGCCATTTTCGGTCCGTGTTTGTGTGTGGAGCTGAAACGCAAAGCGGGGACCGGCGCGAACCGGTCCCCTGAACTCTAGGCGGCAGGAAAGGTTACTTGCCCATCGCCATCTCGGCATGGCCGTCGAGCCGGGCGCGCAGCACCTGGTCGTAATCGGCCGCCTTGGGCAGCAGGTCGGGACGCTTTTCCGACAGGTGCTTCTCGAGGCGCTCGCAGGCGGCGTGCAGCTCGGCGATGGCGCCGTCGATGTCCTCGCGCTGGCGCTCCAGCACGACGATCTTCTCGCGGAATTTCTTCAGGGAATGGGCGTTCTGGTGCGCCGCCTCGTCGCCCTCGTCGTAGAGCTCGAGGATCTCGCGGATCTCCTGCAGCGACAGGCCGACGCGCTTGCCGCGCAGGATGAGGATCAGGCGGGCCCGGTCCTTGTAGCTGTAGACCCGGTTCATCCCGTCACGGGCGGGGGTCAACAGGCCCTTGTCCTCATAGAAGCGCAGGGCGCGCGGGGTGGCTTTGAATTCGGTGCAGAGCTGGCGGATCGTGAAGGTCCGCTCGGGACGGCGCAGTTCCATAACCATGGTGACTTCTCCCTGACGTTGGCGTTCTGATGATGCCCTTAGGTCAGAGGTTATGTCTCGCTTACGTCAACGTCAACAGAGAAGAATGATCTTCCCCGACTTGAGCCATAAAGTACGGAAAAGGGCCGGTTTCTCGCGAAACCGGCCCTTCCCAGTCAGGGTATGCCCCCTCGCCCAAACACTGGCGAAACTTACCAGCTGGCCTGCTGGTAACCGGTCGGACGGACGTAGGCGCCGCTCACGTAACCCACGCCGACGCCGTTACGGCTGACCAGGACCCATTCGCCGCGCTTGGCGTAGGCCATGGCGGTGAAGGTCTCGCCGCGGGTCAGCTTGCCGACCTTTCCGGCGCTGGTCGAGGGACCCGAGCGCAGGTTGACGGTCGAGGTGGCGATGAACCGGCCGCCGGCCTTCTGGAAGTTGGCGGGCTGGACGTAGTTGGCGATCCGGTAGCCGTTCGAGACGTAGGAGCCGGCGTTCAGCTCATCCTTCTTCTGGACCTGACAACCGATGGCGCTGCCGGCGGCGGCGCCGGCGGCGGCGCCGATCACGGTGCCGGCGCCACGCTCGTTCTTGGCCACCTTGTTGCCGATCAGGCCGCCGAGGATGGCGCCGATGATGGCCCCGCCCTCCTGCTTCTTGCCGGGGGCCGAGCAGCCGATGACACCGTTCGGCGCGGCCGAGGCGGCGACGGGGGCGGCGGTGACGCCGAGCGAAGCGACGAGGGCCAGGGCCAGACCGGTCGCGGCGATCTTGTTCTGCGCTTGCATGGTCTTTTCTCCTCAACAATTGCGCGGACCGGGGGACGTCCCCGGTCGTTGAGGAGGGTTATGACGCCGGCCGCCTGAACGGACGCGGAAGCGGACGTTATCTTCCGTTCAGGTCAGTCGAGCTTCAGACCGGCCTTCTCGGCATCGGCGCGGTACTGTTGATGGCAGGCCACCACACCGTCGCCGAATTCCTTGCGCTCGGTGAAGGCCTTCACCTCGGTTGTCATGACCGCGATGAACTTCTCGAAGGCCGGATGGCTCATCAGCGCCGTCATTCGCCGAACCGTCTCCGCGTCCGGCTGGCCGCTGGTGACCTTTTTTGTCAGGACCGCCAGTTCGCGGGCCTCGGGGCCTTCGTAGAACTTGACGATGTAGAGGATTTCCTCCTCGGTCATGCCCTTGTCGACGGCCCGCAACACGATCGCCTCGGCATCGGAAACGCTCATTACCTTGTCGCCGCAGGCGCCGAAGGCCTCGGCGATCCGGCGGATATCGGCTTCCCGGCCCGGATTGCGCGCCGTCAGTTCCTCGGTCGCCCTGCCGGTCAGACGCTCGCCCATGCTCTCGCCCGCGCCAATCGGCGGCATGGCCAGGCGCAGCCGCTCCAGCAGAGCGGCGCGGTCAGCGGGGGCCGCAACCGCCAGACTGACGGTCAGGAGCACGCCGCAAACGGCGAGGGCCAGGATACGCATCGAACCAACTGGAAATGACTGGCCGACACGGACGGCCCCGGCGGCCTTGTGGCCTGCCGCCTCCCCGGCTGCAAGCTCAGAGCGTCCGGCGCATCTCGTCCCAGGCATTGGACAACGCGCCCCGATGGGCCGGGCTGGCCACGCCGATCAGCGCCTGGGCCCGTTCGTCGAGGGTGCGTCCGCGCAGGTCGGCGACGCCGTGTTCGGTGATGACCAGGCCAATGTCGGCGCGGGGCACGCTGACCACGCCCGGAGACAGGCGGGGGACGATGCGGCTGATGCTGTCGCCCTTGGCCGAGGCCGGCAGGGCGAGGATGGGCAGGCCGCCGTCGCTCAGGCGGGCGCCTCTTAGAAAGTCGGTCAGGCCGCCGATGCCGCTGACCTGACGGCCGCCCTGGAACTCGGCGTTGGCCTGGCCGAAGAGGTCGATCTCCAGGGCCGAGTTGACCGCCACCAGCCGGGGAATGGCGGCGAGCACGGAAATGTTGTGGGTGTGGCCACTGTCGGCGAAGCGGATGCGCGCATCGCCCAGCCGCTCGCGCAGCCGGGCCGTGCCAGCGGCCAGGCCCGTGGTCACGCTGTCGACCACCTCCTCATCCAGGAGTTCGACCAGGGGGTCGGTGACCATGCCCGAATGGATCTTCAGGCCCTTGCGGCCGCGCAAGCCCTTGAGGGCCGCCACCCCGGCCTTGCCGACCCCGAACTGCAGGCTGGCGCCGTCCGGGGCGATGCCCGCGATATGGCGGGAAATGACCTCGAAGGCCGGGTCGAGCTCGCCGGCGTCGTAGTCGAGCACGGCGCTGTCGTCGTCGCAGACCAGGTCAAAGGCTTCCAGCGGCCAGGAGGGGCCGTTGATGGCCGGCAGGTTCGGATTGACCAGGGCCAGCTTGAACACCTCCGGCCGGGCCATGACGGCGGGGGCCAGATCGCTGGCCACGCTCAGGGTCACCCGGCCCGCGTTGTCCGGGGGGCTGACCTGGAAGACGGCGGCGTCCAGCGGCGTCCGGCCCAGCCAGCCGTAGGTCTGGAACCAGGTCAGCGGCCGAAGCGCATAGCGGCCGGCCTCGAAGGCGTCGCGCCAGTCGGCGGATACGAAAATCCCATCCGAGGTCGCGCCGTCCCGCAGGGCCGACCAGTCGCCGCGGTTTATGCCGGGGATCGGGGCGCCGACGAAACACATCCGCTCCGGCCAGCCGTCCGTAGCTTTAACCATCTCCCGAAAACCGAGCGGTTCGCCCGGTCCGAAGGGGATGAAAAGTCGGCCGGTTTCGCCCTGACTCAAGCGCTGCGCGAGCTCACGAACGGCTAGATCAATCGGGAGGCGAATCATGTCATCGTCCGTTCAGGTGGCGGAGGCAACTTATCCCCCGCCAGCGAGTTCTGCGTACGAACCCCGGCCTCATTTGGACAAGAGCCGCTACGTCATGCAAACGACCGCACAACAGCCTTCGGGCGTTCTGAAGCCCCTGCTGTGGATCGCCGGCGCCTTCTTCGCGACCGGGTTTCTGGGCTATCTGGCGATCGGCCTGAACAGCCTTCCGGGCTAACCCGCGCCCGTCGAGCCGAAGCCGCCCGCGCCCCGCGCGGTCTCATCCAGCGTGTCCGTCACCGACCATACCGCCTGCACGACAGGCGCGATGACCATCTGTGCGATGCGGTCGCCGCGCCGGATGACGAAGTCCTCCTCACCCAGATTGATCAGGATGACCTTCACCTCGCCCCGGTAGTCGGCGTCGATGGTGCCGGGCGTATTGAGGCAGGTGACGCCCGCCTTGGCTGCCAGGCCCGAGCGCGGTCGTACCTGGGCTTCAAATCCGGCCGGGAGGGCGAAGGTCAGACCGGTCGGCACCATGGCCCGGGCCATCGGGGCCAGGGTCAGGGGCGCGTCCTCGGCGACGGCGGCGCGCAGGTCCATACCGGCGGCCAGGGCGGTCTCATAGGCGGGCAGCGGCAGGCCCTGGGCATGGGCCAGTTGAACGACGGGTATGGTGGGGGTCACAGAAGATCCTTGGCTACCTTTTGGGCGATCTTCATCGCCACCTCATCCTTGCCGGCCCGGTCCCAGCGCTCGACGCCGGCCTTGCTGACGATCATCACGGTGTTGTCGGCCCCGCCCATGACGCCCGGCTGGGTGACGTCGTTGGCGACGATCCAGTCACAGCCCTTGCGGGTCAGCTTGGCCAGGGCGTGTTTCTCGACATCGTTGGTCTCGGCCGCAAAGCCGACGACGATCTTCGGCCGCGCGGGCGTATGGGCGGCCAGGGTGGCGAGGATGTCGGGGTTCTCGACCAGGGTGAGGACCGGCGGGCCCTCCTTGCCCTTTTTCAGCTTGATGCCAAAGACCTCGTCCGGCCGCCAGTCGGCGACGGCGGCGACGCAGATGGCGGCGTCGGCCGGCAGGGCCGACTGACAGGCGGCCAGCATGTCACGGGCGCTCTCGACATCGACGCGGGTGACGCCGGCCGGGGTCGGCTGGCTGACCGGTCCGGCCACCAGGGTCACACGGGCTCCCAGCCGGGCCAGGGCGCCGGCGATCTCGAACCCCTGCTTGCCGCTGGAGCGGTTGGTCAGGACCCGCACGGGATCGAGCGCCTCGGCCGTCGGCCCGGCGGTGACCAGCACATGTTTGCCCTTCAGGGGCCCGCCCCGCAGCAGGCCCTGAATGGCCTCGAAAATGGCCGCCGGCTCGGCCATGCGGCCCTCGCCGAACTCGCCGCAGGCCATGGCCCCCTCGTCGGGGCCGACGAAGGCCACGCCGTCGGCCTTGAGCGTCGCCAGATTCCGCCGGGTGGCGGCGTGCTCCCACATCCGCACGTTCATGGCCGGGGCCATCAGAACCGGCTTGTCGGTGGCCAGCAGGGTGGTGGCGGCCAGATCGCCGGCCAGGCCGTTCGCGGCCTTGGCCATCAGGTCGGCGGTGGCCGGAGCCACGACCACCAGGTCAGCCGAGCGGCTAAGCTCGATATGGCCCATCTCCGCCTCGTCGGTCAGGGAGAAGAGCTCGGAATAGACCTTGTCCTCGGCCAAGGCCGACAGCGACAGGGGGGTGACGAATTCGGCGCCCGCCCGGGTCAGGATCGGCCGCACGCCGATGCCGGCCTTGCGCAGCAGGCGCGTCAGCTCCAGCGTCTTGTAGGCGGCGATGCCCCCGCCGACGATCAGCAACACCCGCTTCTCGCTCAAGTCATACGCTCCTGCGTTCAGCCTGCTTCCTAGCGGCTTTGCGGCGTTCGCCAAACAGGACTCGACAATGTTCACGTTTTGATCTTCATTGAGAACAACGCTATCTCGATGGGAGACCCGACGTGCGCCGATTCCTGACCGCCACGGCCGCCCTGGCCGCTGTTTTCGCCCTCGCCGCCTGTGACGGCGGCCCCGCCAGCAAGCCCTCGCGCGACCAGGCCGACGCCGGTTCGGCGCCGGCCGCCAAGGGCGATGTCGCATCGGCCGACACGCCCGACCGGGCGGAGACCCCGAAGATCGACCCCCGCACCCAGCCGCCGCCGATGCTCGACGGCAAGCCGATGTGGGCCGCCAACCGTCGCCTGACGGCCGAAGAGGCGGCGGAGAGGCAGTTCGCCCGCAACGGCAAGGACTTCGGCGCCAAGACCGTCGAGGACTACGCCCGCAAGGCCCAGGCCTTCATCGACAACCCGCCGAAGGGCGCCGAGGTGGTCACCCGCCAACGCGGCAAGATCCTGTACGACGCCAGGAGCAACACCTTCGCCGCCGCCACCAGGGACGGCGTGCCAAGGACGATGTTCAAACCGGAAGAAGGCGCGGCGTACTGGGAGGAAGCCAAGTCGCGGCCTGAGGGCGGCAACCGCCGTCGCCAGCGCAACAACGGCGGCGACAGCGAAGGCTAGTCGGCGATCCCATCCTTCCCCGTTTACGGGGAAGGGGGACCGCGGCCGTAGGCCGTGGTGGAAGGGGCGAGGGCCGTGCGCCGGCCCTGTTCAATGCATCACTCGTCGTCCTGAAGCTGGAGCGGGCGGCATTCGCCCCCTCCACCGCTTCGCGGTCCCCCTCCCCCGTAAACGGGGGAGGATGAAGCGGCGCCGTCAGGTGAACATCACTGCCAGCAGCAGGGCCACGCCTGACACCGCTGCGCCAATGGCGAACCAGAGGAACCGCTGGGGGCTCTCCTCAACCGTCACTACGGTCTGCGGGGCGCCCTCTTCCGCCAGCTTGACGATCGCCCGCGCCGCGCGATGAACCTCGCCGGCCAGTTCGCGCACCCGGGCGGCCGGTGATAGCTCCCGGGCGATCCAGCGCCGCACGACCGGGTCGGCGGCGGCCCACAGGTCGTGCTCGGAGTCGATGCCCCGGGCCACGCCCTCGACGGTGACCATGGTCTTCTGCAGCAGCACCAGTTCGGGCCGCAAGTGCATGTCGAACAGGGCGGTGATCTCGAACAGCTGGGCCAGCAGACGGCCCATCGACACCTGAGACGCCGCCCGGCCGAACACCGGCTCGCCCACCGCCCGCAGGGCCTGGGCGAAGGCGCCGCGGTCCTGGTGGGCGGGCACATAGCCGGCCTCGAAATGGATGTCCGCCACCCGCGCATAGTCCCGCGTCAGGAAGCCGTAGAGGATCTCGGCCAGGAACCGTCGCTCCATCGGCCCGATGCGGCCAACGATGCCGAAATCGATGGCGGTCAGGCCGGCCGGGGGGCGGACGAACAGGTTTCCCTCATGCAGATCGGCGTGGAAGACGCCGTGGTCGAGGGCCTGTGACAGGAAGGCGCGGATCAGGTTGTCGGCCAGCTCCCGCCGGTTGAAGGCGGGATCGTCCAGGGCTTGTGGCGAGGACAGCGCCCGGCCGCCGGCCCATTCCTGGGTCAGCACCCGTTTGGCCACCCCGTCCCAGACGATGGCCGGGGCGGCCATGAAGGCGTCGCGGGCCATGACCTCGCGCAGTTCGTCGGCCCCGGCCGCCTCGAACCGCAGATCCAGTTCCAGCTCGAGGGCGCGAATGACGATCTCGACGAAGGCGCGCGGCTCCAGCCGGCGGGCCGGCGGGGCGAGGGCGTGGGCCCATTTGGCCGCCAGCCGCAGGGCGGCGCTGTCGCGGGCGGCGCGGATCTCGACGCCGGGCCGCAGCACCTTGACCGCCACCTTGCGGCCGTCGAGCAGCACGGCCTCATGGGCCTGGGCAAGGGAGGCGGCCGCCACGGGCTCGCCGAAACTGGAGAACAGACTGTCGATGGGACGGCCGAGCGCCCGCTCGACCTCCGCCCGCGCCTGGGCCGTCGGGAAGGGGCTGAGGGCGTCCCTCAGGTGGGCGAGGTCCTCGACGAACTGCGTCCCGAAGATGTCGGCCCGGGTGGCGAGGAACTGGCCAAGCTTGATGGCCACCGGCCCCTGCGCCTCAAGCACCCGCGCCAGCCGCTCGCCGGGCCGGCCCTTGCGCGAGGCGCCGCCGGCCGGCAGGCGCAGGAAGAAGGCGGCGACCTTGGCCGACGGCGGCAGGTGCGCGTCAATCTCACGCGGCAGCAGGGCGTCGGCCCGCATCAGGGCCCAGCCCGTCCCGATCAACCGGCCCAGGGCCGTCAGACTGGCCATAGTCTAGATCGCCCACCCGTGATGGAGCGCGGCGACCCCGCCGGTGAAATTGGTGTAGGTCACTCTGGAGAAGCCGGCGTCGCGGATCATGGCCGCGAACGTCTCCTGGTCCGGGAAGCGGCGGATGCTCTCGACCAGGTACTGATAGCTCTCGCGGTCATTGACCACCCACTCGCCGATGGTCGGGATGGCCTTGAAGCTCCACAGGTCATAGCCCTTGCGCAGGGCCTCGCTCACGGGGCGCGAAAACTCCAGGCAGATGAACCGGCCACCGGGTTTCAGCACCCGCCGCGCCTCGCGCAGGGCGGTCGGCACGTCGGTGACATTACGGATGCCGAAACTGATGCAGTAGGCGTCGGCATAGGCGTCCGGCAGGGGCAGGCGCATGGCGTCGGCGACGCCCCAGGTCATCTCCGGCTCGCCGCCCTTCTCGATGCCGGCGGCGATCATCTCGGCATTGTAGTCCAGCACATGGACCGTGCCGTCCGGGCCGCCGCGGCGCAGCTGGGCGGCGCGCATCATCTTCGAGAACCGCCGGGCCATGTCGCCGGTGCCGCCGGCCAGGTCGAGGATGATCTCGCCCGGTTGCGGGTTGAGGCGGGCGGCGACGGCGTCCTTCCACAGGCGGTGGACGCCGGCGCTCATCAGGTCGTTCATCAGGTCGTACTTGCCGGCGACCTTGTCGAAGACACCCCGTACCAGACCCGCCTTCTCAGCCGGGTCGACATCGCGGAAACCAAAGCTGGCGCGCTGTTCGCTCATGGCTTTGTCCATAGACCGGGGCGGGAAGGTTCGCTAGCCAATCCCCATGCCTGAACTTCCCGAAGTCGAAACGGTTCGGCGCGGCCTCGCCCCCACCCTGGAAGGCCGCCGCCTGGTCCGCGTGCAGCAGCTGCGCCCTGACCTGCGTTTTCCGTTTCCCGAGGGCTTCGTCCAGCGGCTGACCGGGGCGACCATCACCCGGCTGGACCGGCGGGCCAAATACCTGCTGGGCCATCTCGACCGCGGCGATGTCCTGGTCATGCACCTGGGGATGACCGGCCGCTTCGAAATCGACGGCCTGGTCCCCGGCGAGTTCGACCGCGCCGTCGATCCCGACCCCAAGCACGCCCACGTCATCTTCGAGACGGACGCGGGCGGCATGGTGACCTACTATGACCCCAGGCGGTTCGGCTTCATGGGCCTGGTCGCGGCGGGGGCACTCGAGACCCACCCCTGGTTCGCCGCCATGGGCCCGGAGCCTCTGGGCCCCGACTTCACAAACGAGACCCTGATCAAGGGCTTTGCCGGCCGCAAGCAGGGGCCCAAGACCCTGCTGCTCGACCAGCGGGTCGTGGCGGGGCTGGGCAACATCTACGTCTGCGAGGCCCTGCACCGCGCCGGCATCTCGCCCCTGAAGCCGGCGGGATCGATCGCGAAGAAGCGCATCCCGCGCCTGGTCGCCGACATCAAGGATGTGCTGGCCGAGGCCGTCGAGGTCGGCGGCTCGACCCTGCGCGACTTCGCCGCCGCCGATGGGGCGCTTGGCTATTTCCAGCACCGCTTCCGCGTCTATGACCGCGAGGGCGAGCCCTGCCCGACGCCAGGCTGCGGCGGTACCATCCAGCGGGTGGCGCAGGCGGGCCGGTCCACCTTCTACTGTCCGAAGTGCCAGAAGTAGGCGTCAGAGCCCGAAGTCGTAGCCCAGGTCGTGCTTCAGGTGCTCGCGCAGGATCGGCTTGAGCACCGCATCGGCCTCCGGCGTCCAGACCGTGTCGCCCACCCCGTCAGGCCGCACACCCTTGCCGGTGGCGTTGGGGTTGTGGAACTCGAGCATGTTTTCCTTGCGGCCCGCCACCACGCCCGCCTCGATGGCCTCGGGCGGCAGGACGGCGCCAAGGTGCCGCGCCAGCTTGTCGAGCTCGCCGGCCGTGTCACGCCGGAAGTCCTCGTATTTCAGGATCAGGGTTTCGGCCGGGTAGTTCTTCTGGACCGAACCCCAGCGGTTCATGAAGCGGATGTACCACCAGACATCGACGACATAGGCCCTGTCGCTGGGATCGCCGGCCACATAGGTCAGGAAGGGAACGTCGTACTTCTCCTTCCACTTCTCATAGTTGGAGATCAGCACGTCGCGCATGTCGCGGACCACGACGCCGTACTTGGGCAGGGGCGCGATGGCCCGGATCCACGGCCACTCCACCGCATATGTCGGGATCGAATGGCTGGAGGCGATGCGCGGCACGCCCGGCAGCTTCAGCCTGTGCTTGGGATTGCCGATCACCGCGTTGCTGTCGGCGTTATTGTAGAACTTCGGCGGCTCGACCCCGTAATGGTGGGCCATGGCCCAGCTCAGCATCCACTTGATCCAGTGGGTGCCCGAATGCTGGCCGGTGACCAGATAGCCGTCCCAGTCGCGGTGCTTGATCAGCGACCAGTTGGTCAGTTCACGGTTGAAGCTGTGAAGGGCGTGGACGGTGTTCATCGGCGACAGGTCTTGAGCGGTGCGTTCAACGCGTTAAGAACCGCGTATGACCTACCAGACCCTTCTCGTCGAGACGCCGCACGACGGCGTCCTGCTCGTCCGCCTCAACCGCCCCGAGGCGCTGAACGCCCTCAACAGCCAGCTGCTTGGCGAACTGGGCCAGGTTCTCGACGCCGCCGAGGGCGACGCGGGTGTCCGCTGCCTGGTGCTGACCGGCTCGGAAAAGGCCTTCGCGGCGGGGGCCGACATCAAGGAAATGTCGGACAAGACCTACGCCCAGATGTTCACCCTGGACTTCTTCACGGCGGCGGCGCGGCGTATCGAGACCTTCCGCAAGCCGATCATCGCGGCTGTCAGCGGTTACGCCCTGGGCGGCGGTTGCGAGCTGGCCATGATGTGCAGCTTCATCATCGCCGCGGAGACCGCCAAGTTCGGCCAGCCGGAGATCAACCTCGGCGTCGCCCCCGGCATCGGCGGCACCCAGCGGCTGACCCGCTTCGTCGGCAAGTCCAAGGCCATGGACATGATCCTGACCGCCCGGATGATGGACGCCGCCGAGGCCGAGCGCTCGGGCCTGGTCTCGCGCGTCGTGCCCGCCGACAAGCTGCTGGAAGAGGCGCTGGCCGCCGCCACCAAGATCGCCGGCCAGTCGCCGCTGGCTGTGGCCATGAACAAGGAACTGGTCGAGGCCGCCTACGAGACGACCCTGACCACCGGGGTGGCGCTGGAGCGCCGCCTGTTCCATAGCCTGTTCGCCTTCGAGGACCAGAAGGAAGGCATGGCCGCCTTCGTCGAGAAGCGGAAGCCGAACTTCACGGGCAAGTAGTCAGGCCGCCGTCCCGACCTTCCGCGCGGTCTCGAAGAACCGGTCCGCTTCCGGCGTGATAATCCATTTGGCGAACTTGCGGGTCTGATGCTCTTCGCGGAAGTCACCGCGGGTCGCCACCAGATGGACCTGGCCGCCGTCGATGTCACGGGCCCAGCGATCCTCCAGCCGCGCCAGGCTGAGGCGCTGGATGCGGTTGGCCTGTTTCGGCTCGCGGGTGACGATCAGGCCGCCGCTCAAGGCCTCCATCTTGCGGCCCAGCTCGACCTCGGAAATGTCGGTGTCGACCCGCAGGGAGGCGTAGCGCCGCTCCGGCCAGCCGATGGCGGCCCGCTCCAGGGCCTCGGCCAGATCCGGGTCGCAGACGATCTGCAGGGCCGGGGCCGGCATCAGGTCACAGGAGGCCAGCGGGGCGGAAACCGGGACGGCGAGAGCGGCGAGGAGCAGGGCGCGGCGATGCATACGCCAACCTTAGCGGCGGCTGGGCGACTGGGAACAGGGAATCCGCATTGACCCCAGAGGCCCCTTCCCGTATATCGCCGCGCTTCCGATTATCCGGTGGCTGGGCCCCTTGGCCCGCCCGCCTGTCCGACACCAGGTTTTAGAGAGCACCATGGCCAATAATCCCGGCGCCAAGAAAGCGATCCGCAAGATCGAACGCCGCACCGAAGTCAACAAGGCGCGCCGTTCGCGCGTCCGCACCTTCCTGCGCAAGTTCGAAGAGGCCGTGACCGCGGGCGACGTCGAAGCCGCCAAGGGCGCGTTCGTCGAGGCCCAGTCGGAACTGATGCGCGCCGTGACCAAGGGCGTCGTCCACAAGAACACCGGCTCGCGCAAGGTCTCGCGCCTGCACGCCCAGCTGAAGAAGCTGTCGGCCGCCTGATCAGGCGCTCAAGCGATTAGGCGCCCCGATCCCGGGATTCTGCCTAAGTCCTTGAAATTATAGAACTACACGAGCCGCCAGGGATCGATTCCCGGGCGGCTTTTGTGCGCCTGCGGATCACAACTCTGCGACGCATTAACTCAGTGCGCGGAAGTAGAATTAACGTTTTCCCTTGCCACGCGAGGGCCTCTCGCGAGTCAACAGAAATATCCGCGTCCGGCGCCAAATTTCACGTTTGACCCCCCCGATCCGGGGGCACTAAGGTCACTTTCTCAGCGCTTTTCACCCCGGTGTTTTCGGGCTCTCGGGCGGGACGACGGATAGAGTCTATCCGGCGCACGGGGAAGAATTGTGTCTGGGCAACCGGGGCCAACGTCGTGGGGGCGGGCGTCTCGGATCTCGGGACTGAACAAGAAAAAATACGGTGGGCTATGATGACTTCGGGTGGACAGCGCATGACCTCTTCGGCGCCGGCGGTATCGGTGTGGGGCAAAGCCTGTCTTGCGTTGCGGCGGGAGCTGGGCGAGGCCGATTTCGGCTCGTGGCTGGCCCAGGCCGCCCTGCGCGAGGGGCCTGACGGCGCCCCCGTGCTCGTCACCCCGACGGGCGTGGCCCGCGACTGGATCCGCCGCAACGCCTGGCGCCGTATTTCCGAGCTGTGGGCCCAGAACGACCCCGAGGGTCGCCGCCTGGATCTCAAGTCCAAGATGGAATTCGAGGTCGCCGGCGGGGCGGTCCCAGCCAGCCACCCGCATGTCATCGAGACGGCCGAGCCGGTCTCGAGCGACGTGCCGCAGGTTTCTCCGCCGACCGCCGGTCCGGCCGCCCGCCCGAGCCGCAACGCCGGCCTGCAGGAACGCTTCAACTTCGACACCTTCGTGCCGGGCCCGGCCAACGAGTTCGCCCATGCGGTCGCCAAGCGGGTGGCCAGCTGGGCCGACGGCCACTTCAACCCGGTGGTCTTCCACGGCCCGTACGGCTTCGGGAAGACCCACCTGCTCAACGCCATGGCCTGGGAGGCCATGCGTAACGCCCCCGACAAGAAGGTCATCTATCTGACCGCTGAGCGGTTCCTGTCGACCTTCGTCCGCGCGGTGATGGATCGCCAGACGGCGGCCTTCAAGGAAGAGCTGCGGGCCGCCGACCTGCTGCTGATCGACGATGTCCATTTCATCGGCGGCAAGCAGTCGTCGCAGGAAGAGCTGTTCCACACCCTGACCGCCCTTATGGAAGACGGCCGCCGGGTGGTGTTCTCGGCCGACCGGCCGCCCTCGGCCCTGACCGAGATCGACGCCCGCCTGCGAAGCCATCTGTCGGCCGGCCTGGTCTGCGGCCTGGAACCGGCCGACCGGAGCCTGCGTCTGGGCATTCTGGAGCGCAAGCTGGACACCCTGGGCCGTCAGGCCGGGTTCGCGGCGAGCGCCCGTCCGGAAGTCCTGCAATTCCTCGCCGACCGCTTCACCGACAGCGTGCGGGAGCTGGAAGGCGCCCTCAACACCCTCTTGGCCCGGGCCGGCGAGGACATCCGCACCGTCAGCCTCGACGAGGCCCAGAACATCCTGCGGCCGCACCTGCGCGGGGCGGAAAAGCGGGTCACCGTCGACGACATCCAGAAGGCCGTGGCCGAACACTACAGCCTGCGCCAGGCGGACCTGCTCAGCGAGCGCCGCAACCGCGCCATCGCCCGGCCACGCCAGGCGGCCATGTGGTTGGCCAAGCAGCTAACCACCCGCAGCCTGCCGGACATCGGCCGTCGCTTCGGCGGCCGTGACCACACCACGGTGATCCATGCGGTGCGCCGCATTGAAGAGCTGAAGCAGGACGATCCGGTGCTGACGCGGGATCTCGAGACCCTGACGCGCAAGCTGCGGGGTTAGAGGTTTGGGGACACGTACGGTTTTCCAGGAAAACCGAACATGTCCCCGGACAACCAGGGACGTCAGCGCCTACCGCCGCCCCGCTACCCCATACTGCGCGAAGTAAGCCAGCATTCGGGTCCAGCCGTCGCGCGCCGAGGCCTCGTCATAGGTCGCCCGGTAGTCGGCGTGGAAGCCGTGCTGGGCATTCGGATAGACGATGATGTCGGCGCCGACCTTCTTGGTCCGCACCAGAATGTCCCTGGCCGCGTCGACATCCTTCTGCGGAATGCCCTGGTCCTTGCCGGCGTAGAGCCCCAGCACCGGGCACTTCAGCACCCCGATCTTTTCCAGCGGCCATTCGCGTTCCGGCTCGCCGAGGAACTGGCCCGGGGCCGGCCGGCCCAGCCGCCCGTACCAGGCCACACCGCATTTGAAGTCCCGCGTCCGGGCACAGGCCAGCCAGACCACGGCCCCGCCCCAGCAGAAGCCGGTGATCGCCTTGCGCTCGGGATCGACGAACCGCTGGCTGTTCAGCCAGGCGACCGTGGCGTTCACATCGCCTTGCGTTTCCTGATCGGTGGTGTCGCCGACAATCTTGCGGATCTGACCGAAGTCGGTGAGCGGCGCCGGGTCGCCGTGTCGGACGAAGAAGTCCGGGGCGATGGCCACATAGCCCAGCTTGGCCAGCCGACGGCAGGTGTCGCGGATGTACTCGTGGACGCCGAACACCTCCGACACCACCAGCACCGCCGGGAAGCGGCCGCGCTTGTCGGGGCGTGCGACATAGGCCGGGATGGCCCGGTCGAAACTGGGGATCATCTCGACCCCGGTCTTCAGACCGTTCTCGTCGGTGGTGATCGGGGCGGCGTCGGCCGAGACGGCAGCGGCCGCGTAGCCGGCGAAGAACAGCCCGCCCAGCAGGCGTCGCGAAACGTTCAGATCGCCCGGTTCAGTGCCCTCGGGACGGGTGAGGATCTGCATTGGGGCCTCCCAGCCTTGTACTTATCCCCTACCGTAACGCGCCAGAATGTCGCGGGGCAAAGGGATTCAAGGGGCGGGCGCCGCGCGCCGCAGAGTCAGGTTCAATCGCCCGCCGCCAGGGATCAGGCTGGAGCTGCCCGGGATGATCCGGTCCACCCCGTGGAAGGCCAGCCGCGCCTCGCCGCCCAGGACGCAGACATCGCCGGACGCCAGCCGCACCGACGCGGTCCTGCCGCCGCGCGTCGTCCCGCCGATGCGGAAGACGGCGGTGTCGCCCAGCGATACGGACAGCACAGGAAAGCGGAAGTCCGCCTCGTCACGATCCTGATGCAGGCCCATTTTCGCCGTCCCGCGGTAGAGGTTGACCAGACAGGCGTCCGGCGGAATGTCGGGGTCGGCATGGCGGGCCCAGAGATCGAGCAGGACTTGCGGGATCGGCGGCCAGGGTTTGCCCGTCCCGGGATGGCTGGCCTGATAGCGATAACCGGCCGCGTCGGAGACCCAGCCCAGGGACCCCAGATTGCTCATCGCCACGCTCATCGCCTTGCCGCCGGGGGTCACATAGTGGGCAGCCGGGACCCCTTCGAGCAGGTCCAGAACCGCCTGCGACAGGGCCTTCTGCGCCGCGCTGTCCAGCGCCGCCGGAAGCAGTTGAAATCCTGCGGGAACCGTCATGGCTGGACTTCTATCGCGGGGCCGGGCAAAGCCCCACGGCAAATGGGGTTTTGCCCTTGCGGGAGACTGTGTGCTCCCCATATGGCGACTCGAAGCGTGAGTTTCCGCAAACGGAAACTTGCGATCCGATCTCAACCGGCCGCAAGGCTATTTTGTCTAGAGGGGACGGAACAGGAAGTCGTTCGGGCGCTGGAATTCCAGGCCCACGGGTTTCGTCCGCCAAAGAGGAGCGAAAGACCGCAAGATGAGCAAGATCATCGGCATTGACCTCGGCACCACCAACTCGTGCGTCGCCATCATGGACGGCAAGACCCCCAAGGTCATCGAGAACGCCGAAGGCTCGCGCACCACCCCCTCGGTGGTCGGCATCCAGGAAGACGGCGAGCGCATCGTCGGTCAGCCGGCCAAGCGCCAGGCGGTGACCAACCCGACCAACACCTTCTTCGCCATCAAGCGTCTGATCGGCCGCCAGTACAACGACCCGGTCGTGGCCAAAGACAAGGACATGGTCCCCTACGAGATCGTCGCCGGCCCCGGCGGCGCGGCCTATGTCCGTTCGCACGGCAAGGACTACTCGCCCCAGCAGATCAGCGCCTTCACCCTGCAGAAGATGAAGGAAGCGGCCGAGCAGCACCTGGGTGAGACCGTCACCAAGGCCGTCATCACGGTTCCCGCCTACTTCAACGACGCCCAGCGTCAGGCGACCAAGGACGCCGGCAAGATCGCCGGCCTGGAAGTCCTGCGCATCATCAACGAGCCGACCGCGGCCGCCCTGGCCTACGGCCTGGAAAAGAATGACGGCAAGAAGATCGCCGTCTACGACCTCGGCGGCGGCACCTTCGACGTTTCGATCCTGGAGATCGGCGACGGCGTCTTCGAGGTGAAGTCGACCAACGGCGACACCTTCCTGGGCGGTGAAGACTTCGACATGCGCGTCGTCGACTACCTGGCCGACGAGTTCAAGAAGGAAACCAGCACGGATCTCCGCAAGGACAAGCTGGCCCTGCAGCGCCTGAAGGAAGAGGCCGAAAAGGCCAAGAAGGAACTGTCCAGCGTCACCCAGTACGAGGTGAACCTGCCCTTCATCAGCATGAACGCGTCGGGCCCGCTGCACCTCAACATCAAGCTGACCCGCGCCAAGCTGGAAGCCCTGGTCGAGGACCTGGTGGCCAAGACCATCGCCCCCTGCGAACAGGCCCTGAAGGACGCCGGCTTGAAGAAGACCGACATCGACGAAGTGGTCCTGGTCGGCGGCATGACCCGCATGCCCAAGGTCATCGAGGCGGTGAAGGAATTCTTCGGCCGTGAGCCCCACAAGGGCGTCAACCCGGACGAGGTCGTCGCCCTCGGCGCCGCCGTCCAGGCCGGCGTTCTGCAAGGCGACGTCAAGGACGTGCTGCTGCTCGACGTCACCCCGCTGACGCTGGGCATCGAGACGCTGGGTGGCGTGTTCACCCCGCTGATCGAACGCAACACCACCATCCCGACCAAGAAGAGCCAGACCTTCTCGACCGCCGACGACAACCAGTCGGCCGTGACGATCCGGGTCTTCCAGGGCGAGCGCCCGATGGCCAACGACAACAAGATCCTCGGCCAGTTCGACCTGGCGGGCATCCCGCCGGCGCCGCGCGGCGTGCCGCAGATCGAGGTCACCTTCGACATCGACGCCAACGGCATCGTTCACGTCACCGCCAAGGACAAGGCGACCAACAAGGAACAGGCTATCCGCATCCAGGCGAACGGCGGCCTTTCGGACGCCGACATCGAAAAAATGGTCCAGGAAGCGGAGTCGAACAAGGCCGAGGACGAGAAGCGCAAGGCAGCCGTCGAAGCCAAGAACCAGGCTGACGCGGTGATCCACTCGACCGAGAAGGCCCTGGCCGAACACGGCGACAAGGTCGGCGCGGAAGACAAGACGGCCATCGAGACGGCCCTGGCCGACCTCAAGGCCGTGGTCGATGGCGACGACGCCGAAGACATCGCCGCCAAGACCCAGACGCTGATCCAGGCGTCGATGAAGCTCGGCGAGGCCATGTACAAGGCCCAGCAGGGCGAAACCGCTGAAGGCGCCAACACCGCCGAAGAAGCCCAGGACGAAAGCGTCGTCGACGCCGAGTTCGAGGAAGTCGACGACGACAAGAAGTCGGCGTGACAATGCGCCCCATCGCGCAGGCGGACCAAGTGCGGCACAACCCGATCCGGGGAGCGTCGCCGCCGCCTTCGCGAACGCACGCAGAAGTCCCGTCCCGCATCGCCGTCTCCCACAAGGAGAATGGGCTTGAAGCGGGACGGGATACTTCCCATCTCCAAACATTGACGCTCGGATAGCTTAAGCCGCCATGCGCGACTACTACGACATCCTTGGCGTGACCCGTGGCGTCGACGACGCGGCGCTGAAGTCAGCCTTCCGCAAGATGGCCATGGAGCACCATCCCGACCGCAATGGCGGTTGCGAGGACGCCTCCGCCCGCTTCAAGGAAATCAACGAGGCCTATTCGGTCCTTTCCGACGCCCAGAAGCGCGCCGCCTACGACCGTTTCGGCCACGCCGGCGTCAACGGCATGGGCGGCGGTGGCGGCCAGGGCTTCCACGACGTCAACGACATCTTCAGCGAAGTGTTCGGCGACGCCTTTGGCGAGATGTTCGGCGGCCGTGGCCGTCAGCGCTCCAACGGACCGGCCCGCGGCGCCGACCTGCGCTATGACCTCGAGATCAGCCTGGAAGACGCCTACGCCGGCGTTGAAAAGGAGATCAAGGTTCCCTCCTCGATCACCTGCGAGACCTGCGAGGGCTCGGGCGCCAAGCCGGGCACCAGCCCGACCGTCTGCGGCAGTTGCGGCGGCGCCGGCCGCGTGCGCGCCACGCAAGGCTTCTTCTCGATCGAGCGCGCCTGCCCCCGCTGCGGCGGCTCGGGCAAGATGATCATGGACCCGTGCAAGTCCTGCCATGGCGCGGGTCAGGTGCGGAAAGAACGCGTCCTCTCGGTCCGCATCCCGGCCGGCGTCGACGACGGCGCCCGCATCCGTCTCGCCGGCGAAGGCGACGCCGGCCAGCGCGGCGGTCCGCGCGGCGACCTCTACATCTTCCTGTCGGTAAGCCCGCACGAGCTGTTCGAGCGCGATGGCCTGGATTTGCTTTGCACCGTGCCGGTGCCGATGGCGACGGCCGTGCTCGGCGGCGACATCGAGGCTCCCTGCCTGACCGGCGGCGAAAAGTGCGACGGCCAGTGCAAGATGACGGTCAAGGTCCCCGAAGGGGTCCAGACCGGCAAGACAGTGCGCCTCAAGGGCCGGGGCATGCCGAGCCTTCGCTCGCGCGAACGCGGCGACCTGGTGGTCGAGCTGTACATCGAGACTCCGACCCAGCTTTCCGCGCGCCAGAAGGAATTGATGCGCGAGTTCGCCGACCTGACGGCGGAAGCCCAGCACCCCAAATCCGCCAACTTCGTGGGCAAGGCTAAGCGCTTCTGGTCGAACGTCACGGGTGGCTGAGCCATTCAGGACTGACCGGGGCGTCAAAAGGGTCTAGATACCCTTCCCTTGTTAGTGAATGGCGCGGCCGGACGGGCTCCTGCGCCCTCAAGTGTCCGGAGCCGTCCATGCTACGCGCCGTTTCATCCCTTCGTCCGCTGCTGTTGTCGCTGGCCATCCTGACCGGCGGCGGCGTCATGGCGACGGCCATCGCCGAACCGGCTTACGCCCAACGCGCCTGGCGCACCCACAAGGACGTCAAGTACGGCTACCGCGTCGAATTTCCCGGCGTGCCCAGCGTCAGCCAGGAAACCACCCCGGCCGGGGCAGAGATCGACATCGCCGCCCTCGAGGCCGGCACCACCGGCAAGTTCATGGTCGTCTCGACCAGCGGCGTCGAGGGCGACGCCAGACAGGCCATCGAGAACGGCTCGGCCGCCATCCTCGAGTCCAGCAAGGGCGAGGTGGTCGCAAAAGCCGACCTGACCATCGACGGCGCCCCGGCCCGGGATCTCACCCTGCAGCTCAAGGACAAGGGCATCGCCATGCGCATCCGCCTGGTCGTCCAGGGCGACAAGTTCTTCCAGGTCATGGCCGTCGGCTTCATCGACACCCCGCTGGAGGGGACCGACCGCTTCATCGACAGCTTCCGCCTGCTGCCCGTGGCGGCCCCGACCGCGCCGGGGACCATGGCCCCGGTGGCGGACTGATCCTCCCGCGCTTTCGCCGGCCGTGACCGCAGGCTAGGCTGGACGACCTGCAAGGGGGAATGTCATGCGTTTTCTGCTCAGTCTCATCGCCGCCGGTCTGCTGGCCATCGCCTCGCCGGCACTGGCCGCCGACTGGAAGACCTATCGTCTGGACAACGTCCGCCTGCAGGTCGAGCTGCCCGGCGAGCCGGAACGCAGCGAGGCTCCCAAGGAGAGCGGGCGGACATCCTACCGCTTCCAGGTCAACGGCGACCCGGAGGTCGTGCTGGTGATGGCCATGACCCTCGGCGACAACTTTCCAAGCGACGATCCGGCCGCCGTCTACGACATCATCATCAAGTCAGTGACCGGCGACGAGTACCGGCTGATCTCGCGGCGGCCGGTGACCGTACAGGGCCAGGAAGGCGTCGAGATCCTGGTCGAGAGCGAAGGCGAACTCATTCGCGACGTCATGGTCCTGAGCGGCGGCCTCTTCTACCAGTTCATCTTCACGGTCCCGGCCAATGACAAGAACCCGGCCTGGGCCACCCGCGTGGTCGACTCGGTCCGTTTCCTGGAGCCGGCCGCCGACTAGCGTCTGCTTCGTCCCACCGATAGGCTGATCCCGTCGGCGCCTTTTGGTCGGAGAGGGCCCGACCCATGCGCCTGTCCATCCTGCTCACCGTCCTGGCCCTTATGCTCGCCCCGGCCGACGCCCTGGCTCAACCCCAACCGCCGGCCTTCCCCGGCCCGGCGGAGGCCGGAGCCCTGCGCGCCGACAAGCTGATCTGGCTGCGCACCACCCTCGAGCCCGCCGGCATCGCGCTGGACCTGCCGGCCCTTCCCGACACCACCGAGCCCAATATCTACCTGGTCGAAGGCGACGACTTCAGCATCTCCGTCGAGATCTTCGAGTCGAACGGGCCGCTGACGCCGGAGCGCCTGGCCTTCGTCGCCGCGGCGCTTCCGGACGGCTATCGGATGATCTCCACGAAGGCGGTCACCCGGGACGGCGTCGCGGGCCTGGAGCGGGTGTCCGAGAGCCCGGATGGCTATCAGATGGTGGAGGGGCTCTTCGCCTACCGGGGTCGCCTCTATGTGGTGCAGTACCTCGCCGACCCGGGCGGCGCGCTGTCGGCGAACGCCGAACGCCTGCAAAGCTCCCTGCGGTTCCTCGACGCGAAGTAAAGGCGAAGTTCGCCCCTGTCCCCGGCGCGTCCGCCCCGCTAGGTTCCCCCTGATGAACGCCCCCGTTACCCCGCCGGATGCCACCGGCGCCACGCCCGTCATGGCGCAGTATTTCGAAGCCAAGGCCCGTCAGCCCGACGCCCTGGTCTTCTTCCGCATGGGCGACTTCTACGAGTTGTTCTTCGACGACGCGATCAAGGCCGCCGCAGCCCTCGGCATCAGCCAGACCTTCCGGGGCAACCACAACGGCCAACCCATTCCCATGGCCGGGGTGCCGGTCCACGCGGCCGAAGCCTATCTGGCCAAGCTGATCCGCACCGGCTTCAAGGTCGCCGTCTGTGAGCAGATGGAAGACCCCGCGGAGGCCCGCAAACGCGGCTCCAAGGCCATCGTCCGCCGCGACGTCGTGCGGATCATCACCCCCGGCACCCTGACCGAGGACAGCCTGCTCGACAGCCGGGGGGCCAACCGCCTCGCCGCCGTGGCCCTGCGCGCCGGCCAGGCGGCCGTGGCCAGCGTCGAGCTTTCCACCGGGGCTGTCGAAAGCCTGCTGCTGGCGCCCTCGGGGCTCGCCGCCGCCCTGGCCGCCCTCAGCCCCTCCGAAATCCTCGTCCCCGACCGCCTGTTCGCCGACGAACACATCTCCGCCGCCCTGAAGATGGCAGGCGGTCTGGTCCAACCCATGGCCCAGGCCCTGGCCGAGCCCTCGGCCAGCGAGGCGCGGGTCAAGCGGCTCTACGGGGTCGAGACCCTCGACGGCTTCGGCGGCCTGGCCGGCGCGGAAATCTCGGCGCTCGGCCTGATCGCTGCCCACCTGGAAGTGACGCAGGCGGGCCGCCTGCCGGCCCTCTCCCCGCCGCGCCGCGCGGGCGAGGCCGATGTCATGGCCATCGACCCGGCCACCCGCACCAGCCTGGAAATAGAAAAAACCACCGGCGGCCAGCGCGAAGGCTCCCTGCTCGGCGCCATCGACCGCACCATCACCGCCCCCGGCTCACGCCTGCTGGCCGAGCGGCTGGCCCGGCCCCTGCTCGACCCGGCCCGCATCGAGGCCCGGCTCGACGCCGTGCAGTGGTTCCTCGAACGACGCCAGCTGCGGGAGGATGTCCGCGACCAGCTGCGCCGGGCCGGCGACATGGCCCGCGCCCTCTCGCGCCTGGCCCTGGGCCGCGGCGGCCCGCGTGACCTCGGCGTCCTGCGCGATGGTCTCAATGTCGGCGAGACCCTGGCCGCCCTGTCGTCCGGCGACGCCCTTGGCGGCCCGCCCGCCGAGATCGAGGCTGCCCTGGTCGCCATCTCGCCCAGCAACTCCATCGACCTGTCCGGCCTGCTGGCGACGCTGGAAGCCGGCCTTGGTCCCGACCTGCCGGCCCAGGCCCGGGACGGCGGCTTCGTTGCCGAGGGCATCCGCCCAGAGCTCGATCAGGCCCGCTCCCTGCGCGACGACAGCCGCCGGGTGATCGCCGGGCTGGAAACGCGCCTGGCCACCGACAGCGGCGTTCCCCTGAAAATCCGCCACAACGCCGTGCTCGGCTATTTCGTGGAGACGACGGCGGGCAAGGCCGACCCGCTGTTCCAGCCGCCGCACAACGCCACCTTCATCCACCGCCAGACCCTGGCCAACCAGGTGCGGTTCACCACCGTCGAGCTGGCGGACCTGGACGCCCGCATCGCCCAGGCCGGCGAGCGTGCCCTGGCCATCGAGGTCCAGACCTTCGAGGCCTGGCGCGACCAGGCCGTGGCCCTGGCCGAAGCCCTGCGCGCCGCCGCGCAAGGTCTGGCCGCCCTCGACGTCGCCTCGGCCCTGGCGGAATGGGCAGAGGACGCCGGCGCCTGCCGCCCGGTGGTCGACAAGTCCCTGTGCTTCGACGCCAGGGCCGCCCGCCACCCGGTGGTCGAAGCGGCGGTGAAACGGCAGGGCGATCCCTACACGCCCAACGACTGCTGCCTCGATGGCAGCGGCGAGACGGGCGCGCGCCTCAGCATCGTCACCGGCCCCAACATGGCCGGTAAGTCGACCTTCCTGCGCCAGAACGCCCTGCTGGCCGTGCTCGCCCAGTCGGGCTCCTACGTCCCCGCCCAGGCCCTGACCCTCGGCGTCGTAGACCGGCTGTTCAGCCGCGTCGGGGCCGGCGACGACCTGGCGCGCGGCCGCTCGACCTTCATGGCCGAGATGGTCGAGACCGCCGCCATCCTCACCCAGGCCACGCCACGCAGCTTCGTCATCCTCGACGAGATCGGCCGGGGCACCGCCACCTGGGACGGCCTGGCCATCGCCTGGGCCTGCGCCGAGGCTCTGCACGACACCAACCGGTCCCGCGCCCTGTTCGCCACCCACTACCACGAGCTGGCGACCCTCGAGGACCGCATGGCCCACGTCTCCAACCTGTCCTTGCGGGCCAAGGAGTGGAACGGCGACCTGGTCTTCCTGCACGAATGCGGCCCCGGCCCCGCCGACCGCAGCTACGGCGTCCAGGTCGCCAAGCTGGCCGGCGTGCCGCCCGCCGTCGTGGTCCGCGCCCGCGAGGTGCTGGAACGGCTGGAAGCCGACAGCCACAGCCCGGCCCGCCTCGAAGGTCTGCCCCTGTTCGAGATGGCAGCGCCGACCCCGGTGCAAAAGTGGGGCCCCAGTCCCGCCGAGGAGGCGCTCAAGGCCCTCGACCCGGATGGCATGAGCCCGCGCGAGGCGCTGGAGGCGCTCTATAGGCTGAGGGGCCTGATCTGAGGCAGCCTTTCCTAACTCTCCCCCGCGAAGTGGGGGGAGAGTTAGGCTTGGCCGATTGCACACCGCCGTTCCACAGCGCACATAGAACCCATGCCGCCGCGCCTCAAACCCACCCGCCTCGAACACGTCGTCGACGGCGAGGCCCTGCGCGCCCGGCTGTCCGCCGCCGCCCTCGATGCGGCCGGCGACGAGGTCGAACAGCGAAAGCGTGCGCTCGAGATTCTAAAACAGGCGCTGTTCCGCGGCCGGATGATCGCCAAGGAGCGGCTGGAGAACGGGGCCGGCGGGGTCGAGACCGCCCGGCTCCTGTGCGGCGTCACCGACGAGGTGATCACCGCCCTCTACGATTTCACCACCGTCCATGTGTTCCGGGCCCGCAACCCGACCGAGGGCGAGCGGCTCTGCCTGCTGGCGGTCGGCGGCTACGGTCGGGCCGTGCTCAGCCCGTTCAGCGACATCGATCTTCTCTTCCTGCGGCCCTGGAAACAGACGGCCCACGCCGAGAGCGTCATTGAGTACATGCTCTATGCCCTGTGGGATCTGGGCTTCAAGGTCGGCCACTCCAGCCGCACCATCGACGACTGCATCAAGCTGTCGAAGGAAGACTTCACCATCCGCACCTCCCTGCTCGAAGCCCGCAAGCTGAGCGGCGACGAGCAGCTGGCCGCCGACCTGCGCAAGCGGTTCCTGAACGAGGTGATGCGCGGCACCGGCCCCGAATTCGTCGCCGCCAAGCTGAAGGAGCGCGACGAGCGCCACGCCCGGGCCGGCGCCAGCCGCTACATGGTCGAGCCCAACGTCAAGGAGGGCAAGGGCGGCCTGCGAGACCTGCACACCCTGATGTGGATCGCCGAGTACCTCTACCCCGTGGACCGGCCGACCGACATCTTCCGCCTGCCCCACTTCCACCCCAGGGAAGTCCGCGCCTTCACCCGCGCCTTCGACTTCCTGCATGCGGTGCGGGCCCATCTGCACTTCACCACCGGGCGGCCCGAGGAACGGCTGACCTTCGATGTGCAGCCGGAGCTGGCCCGGCGCATGGGCTATGGCGACCGGGCCGACAATCCGGCCGTCGAGCGCTTCATGCGCCACTACTTCCTGGTCGCCCGCGAGGTCGGCGCCCTGACCCGCGCCTTCTCGGCCAAGCTGGAGGCCGAGCACCTCAAGCAGGAGCCCAAGGGTCTTTCCCGCTTCCTGCCCGGCCGCGGCAAGATCAAGCGCCGCGAGCTCGACTACCCGGGCTTCCATGAGGAAAACGGCCGCCTCAACATCGACAGCCCGAACGTCTTCGCCCGCGATCCGGTGGACATGATCCGGATGTTCCGCATCGCCGACGTCCTGAACCTCGACCTGCATCCGGACGCCTTCACCGCCGCCACCCGCTCACTGCCGCTGATCGGCTCAAAGCTGCGACGTGATCCCGATGCGGTGGAAGCCTTCCTCGACATCCTGGCGCGGGGCAAGAAGCCCTACCGGACCCTGACGCTGATGAACGAGGCCGGGGTGCTGGGCCGCTTCCTGCCGGAGTTCGGCCGGATCGTCGCCCAGATGCAGTTCAACATGTACCACTCGTATACGGTGGATGAGCACACCCTGCGGGCCATCGGCATCATCAACGACATCGAGCACGGCCGGCTGGAGGAGGACCACCCACTGGCCACCTCCATCATGCCGCTGATCGACGACCGCGAGGCCCTGTTCCTGGCCATGCTGCTGCACGACACCGGCAAGGGCGGGGTCGGGGGCCAGGAGAAGGCCGGGGCGCGCTCGGCCCGTCAGGCCTGCGAGCGGCTGGGCGTCGAGCGGGGCAAGATCGAACTGGTCGCCTGGCTGGTCGAGCATCACCTGGTGATGAGCGATTTCGCCCAGAAGCGAGACGTCGCCGACCCGGCCACCATCGCCGCCTTCGCCCGCATCGTCGAAAACCCCGAGCGCATGCGCCTGCTGCTGGTGCTGACCGTGGCCGACATCCGCGCCGTCGGACCCGGCGTCTGGAACGGCTGGAAGGGCCAGCTGCTGCGCGAACTCTATGCCGGGGCCGAGGCCATCTTCCGGGGCGGCCGCTCGGGCGATCCCGCCGCCGCCGCCCAGCGCCACCTGGAAGCCACCGCCCGCGACGCCCGCGCCGCCCTGGCCGCCGCCCACCCCGACACCAGCGACTGGGCCGCGACCATGGAGGATGCCTACTTTAGCGCCTTCACCACCGCAGAGGTGGCCGAACACGCCGCCCTCGTCCAGCGCGCCCAGCAGCAGGGCGGCTCGGCCGCCGGAGCCCGCATCCGCACCGACCGCAACACCGCCGAACTGGTCGTCGCCGCCAAGGACCGCCGGGGTCTGTTCGCCGACCTCGCCGCCGCCCTCTCGGGTCTGGGCGGCAACGTCCTGGGAGCCAGGGTCTTCACCTCGCAGTCCGGCCAGGCGCTCGACGTCTTTCAGGTGCAGGACGCCTCGGGCGCACCCTACGGCGCCGACAACCCCCGCGCCCTGCGGCGTCTCGCCGATGCACTGGAGGCCGCCGGCCGGGGCGAGGGCCTGCCGGCCGAAAGCCGCCGCAATGACCTTGGTCGCACGGCGGCCTTCTCCATCGTGCCCACCGTCATGTTCGACAACGACGCCTCGACCGAGGCCACCGTCGTCGAGGCCTCCGGGCGCGACCGCCCGGGCCTGCTGCACCATCTGGCGCGAGCCATCTCCGAACAGGGGCTGAGCATCATCTCGGCCCACATCGACAGCTACGGCGAGCGCGCCGTCGACGCCTTCTACGTCCAGACCGCCGCCGGCCATAAGGTCATCGACCCGCGCAAACAGGCCTCCCTGAAGGAAGACCTGATGGCCGTGCTGGAGGCCGAGGAAACCGGCGCGGCCGGCAAGGCCAAGCCGAGGCTGCAACGGGCCCGGGCCAGCGTGGCGCGCTAAAATCCCGCCTGCTTCAAATCACCACCAGACCCTGACTTGACCCTCTTCACCCCCGGGCGCAGAAGCCGATTGTGACGGACGACAGCCAGCCTTCCCCCGCGCCCGAAGGGCAACCCGTGGTCCCGCCGGCCAGGAAACCCGGCATCATCAAGAACTCCATCGTCTTCTCCGGCCTGACCCTGATCAGCCGTTTCATGGGTCTGGCCCGCGATGTGGTGATCAACGCCCAGCTGGGGGCCAGCACCGGACCCTGGGCCGACGCCTACAACACCGCCCTGTCCTTCCCCAATCTGTTCCGCCGGGTGTTCGCCGAGGGGGCCTTCAGCTCGGCCTTCGTGCCGGCCTACAGCAAGACCCTGGCCGGCGAGGGCGGCGAGCGGGCCGACGACATGGCCAGCGACGCGCTGGCCACCCTGGCCGCCATGACCCTCGGCCTGGTGATCCTCGCCCAGCTGGCGATGCCGTGGCTGATGTACCTGATCAACTACGGCTACCGGGACGACGAGCTGAAGTGGAAGGTCACCATCATCCTGACCCAGATCACCATGCCCTACCTCAGCTGCATGGCGATCGCGGCCCTGTTCTCCGGGGCCCTCAACGCCCGCAACCGCTTCATCCTCTCGGGCGCCGCGCCCATCGTCCTGAACGCGGTGATGCTGGCCGCCGTGCTGCCGGCCAAGTCGCCGGAACAGGCGGCCTATGCGGCAAGCTTCGGGGTGGTCATCGCCGGCGTCCTGCAGGCGGGCCTGCTGTGGTGGGGCTGCTGGAACAGCGGCGGCCGGATCAAGCCGCGCCTTCCGCGCCTGACGCCGGAGATCAAGCGGCTGATCAAACAGGCCATCCCGGCCGCCATCGCCGCCAGCGTCACCCAGATCAATATTTTCGTCTCCGGCAGCCTGGTCTCCCTGGCCCCCGGGGACGGCCCCCGCACCTGGCTGGCCAACGCCGACCGCCTCTACCAGCTGCCGCTGGGCATGGTCGGGGTGGCGATCGGCATCGCCCTCCTGCCCCGGCTCAGCCAGGCCCTGCAGGCCGGCGACAAGAAGGACGCCCAGGAGACCACCGACCAGGCCGTGCTGTTCGCGCTGGCCATGTGCCTGCCGGCCGCCGCCGCCCTGCTGGCCATGCCCTACTTCATGATCGACGCCCTGTTCACCCGGGGAGCCTTCACCACCTTCGATGCGAAGATGACCGCCCAGGCCCTGTTCCACTACGGCTGGGGCGTGCCGGCCTTCGTGCTGGGCCGGGTGATGAACCCGATCTTCTTCGCCCGCGAGGATACCAGAAGCCCGATGCGCTTCGCCCTGATCTCGGTGGGGATCAACATCGTTCTGGGCGCCATCCTGTTCTTCACCATCGGCTTTGCCGGCATCGCCATCGCCACCTCGGCGGCCAGCTGGATCAACGTCGCCCAGATGTACTGGGCCCTGAAATCGCGCGGCGAGTGGGAGCTGTCCCCGGCCTCGATCAGCCGCCTCCTTCGGGTGCTGGTCGCCGCCGCCGTTTTGACCGCCATGCTCGGCGTCGCCGCCTGGTTCCGCCCGCAGATCCAGGGGGTGTTCGAAAGCCTCGGCATCCTCAAGCTCGGGGCCAAGGAACTGGCCGTGCTGGCCGTCTGCATCGCCATCATCCCGGTCTATCCGGTGCTGGTGGTGCTGACCGGCGGCATGACCGTGGCCGAGATCAAGAGCATCGTCCGACGCCGTCGCCCGGCCTGACGGGCCTTGCCCCGACGCCGAGCGTCGAATATTGGCGTGGGCATGGTCATGCTCTTCACTCAACGATGGCGCCGCGCCTGATCGCCCTTTAGAGCCCCGTGCGGGATGCGATCCCGCGCGCCGACCGACCTGATCCTTCGAGTACAGACATGACCGACCAAGCTCCTGCCCAATACGCCGGCCCCCAACGCGTGCTGTCCGGCGTCCAGCCGTCCGGCGCCCTGCATCTGGGCAACTACCTCGGCGCCCTGGTGAAGTTCGCCCGGCTGCAGCACGAGATCGACACCTTCATCTTCGTCGCCGACCTGCACGCCATCACCGTCTGGCAGGAACCGGCGCTGCTGGCCGCCCAGACCCGCGAGATCGCCGCCGCCTACCTGGCCGCCGGCCTCGACCCGGCCAAGGCCACCATCTTCCCGCAGTCGGCGGTGCCCGAACACGCCGAACTGGCCTGGGTGTTCAACTGCGTCGCCCGCCTCGGCTGGCTCGACAAGATGACCCAGTTCAAGGAGAAGAGCGGCAAGCACAAGGAGCGCTCGAGCGTCGGCCTCTACACCTATCCGGTGCTCCAGGCGGCCGACATCCTGATCTACAAGTCGACCCATGTGCCGGTCGGCGAGGATCAGAAGCAGCACCTCGAACTGGCCCGCAACATCGCCCAGAAGTTCAACCACGACTTCAGCGCGCCCGGCTACTTCCCCCTGCCCGAGCCCCTGATCCAGGGGCCCGGCGCGCGGATCATGAGCCTGCGGGATGGCCTGGCCAAGATGAGCAAGTCGGACCCGTCCGACCTGTCGCGCATCAACCTGACCGACGACGCCGACGCCATCGCCGCCAAGGTCCGCAAGGCCAAGTCCGACCCCAACCCCCTGCCGGCAACGGTCGAGGAGTTGAAGGACCGCCCCGAGGCCGACAACCTGGTCGGCATCTATGCGGCCCTGTCGGGGACGACCAAGGAGGCGGTGCTTGCCGACTTCGGCGGCCAGGGCTTCGGGGCCTTCAAGCCGGCGCTGGCCGACCTCGCCGTCGCCTCGTTGGGTCCGGTGAGCGAGGCCATGCGCCGCTACCTGGCCGACCCGGCCGAGATCGACCGCATCCTCGCCGCGGGCGCCGCCAAGGCCCGTGAAGCCGCCGCCCCGACGGTGGCCGAGGTCAAGAAGATGGTGGGATTCTGGGGGGCTTGAGTTCCGGCTGAACCCCGGAGGCGGTTTCGCGCGTTGCTGGCGCGATGACCGCCCCCACGCCTGACCTCGACGCCCTGATCGTCGGCGCCGGTCCTGCCGGACTGACCGCCGCCATCTATCTTGGACGCTTCAAGCGGCGCATCGCCGTGATCGACGCGGGTGACAGCCGCGCCGCCTGGATTCCGATCACCCACAACCATCCCGGCTGGCCCGACGGCATCAAGGGGACCGACCTGCTGGCCCGCATCCGCGCCCAGGCCGAACGCTACGGCCCCGATTTCCGCGAAGGGACCGTCGACGCGGTGAGGGCCGTCGACGGCGGCTTCGAGGTGACCGTCGATGGCCAGGTGCTGCGGGCCGCCAATGTGTTGCTGGCCTGTGGAGTGAAGGACAACGACCCGCCGCTGCCCGGCGTCGAAGAGGCGGTTCGTCGGGCGCTGATCCGCATCTGTCCGATCTGCGATGGCTATGAGGTCTCGGGCCAGACCGTCGGGGTCATCGGCGACGGCGACCTGGGCGCCCGGGAAGCGCTGTTCCTGCTCAACTGGACGGACCAGGTCAGCCTGATCCACGTCGGCCCGGAGGCGGCGCTGTCAGCCGCCTCGCGGGCAAAGCTGGCGAAGGCCGGAGTCACCCTCATCGAGACGCCCTGCAAGAGCGTGGTGCTGGAGAACGACAGCCTGACCGCCCTCTGCTTCGGGCCCGACCAGACCGTCCGCTTCGACGCCCTCTACGCGGCTCTGGGCTGTGTCGCCCGCTCGGAGCTGGCGGTGCAGGCCGGCGCCAGACTCGACGACCAGAACCGCCTGATCGTCGACGATCATCAGCAGACCAGCGTCCCCGGCCTGTTCGCCGCCGGCGACCTGGTGCGCGGCCTCAATCAGATCAGCACCGCCGAGGGCGAGGCGGCCATCGCCGCCACCGCCATCCACAACCGGCTGCGCGGCGAATTCTAAAGCCGGGCCGGAATGACCACCGGCAGGGTCTCGTAGCCCTTCACAAAGCTCGAAAAGACCCGCTTGGGCTCGCCGACCACATCGATGCGCGGGAAGCGTTTGAGGATCTCTTCCCAGACGATGCGCAGCTGCATCTCGGCCAGCCGGTTGCCCAGGCACCGGTGGATCCCGAAGCCGAACGACAGATGATGACGGGCCCGATCGCGGTCGATCAGGAAGCGGTCGGCGTCGGTGATGACGCTGTCGTCGCGGTTGCCCGAGACGTACCACATGACCACCTTCTCGCCCTTCTTGATCAGCTTGCCGCCGACCTCGGTGTCCTCGAGGCAGGTCCGGCGCATATGGGCCAGCGGCGTCTGCCAGCGGATGATCTCGGAGACCATGTTGGGGATCAGGGCCGGGTTGGCCCGCAGCTTGTCGTACTCGGCCGGGTTCTGATTGAGCGCCAGAAGGCCGCCGCTGATCGAGTTCCGCGTCGTGTCATTGCCGCCGACGATCAGCAGGATGATGTTCCCCAGATACTCCATCGGCTCCATGTTTTTCGTGCTCTCGCCGTGACAGAGCATGGAGATCAGGTCGGGCTTGGGCGGGGCGTTGATCCGCTCGTTCCACAGCCGGGTGAAGTATTCGAGGCAGCCGAGCAGTTCGAGCTGCCCCTCCTCCTCGGTCTCGACGATGCCCTGGCCCGGGATGGCGGTGGCCACGTCCGACCAGCGGGTCAGCTTGCGGCGATCCTCCCAGGGGAAGTCGAACAGGGTGGCCAGCATCTGGGTGGTCAGTTCGATGCTGATCTTGTCGACCCAATCGAATTCCTCGCCGATGGGCAGCTCGTCGAGCAGCCGCCCGGCCCGCTCCCGGATCACCGGCTCCAGCTCCATCAGCCGCGAGGGGCTGACCGCCGGCGACACGGTCTTGCGCTGCACATCGTGCTTGGGCTGATCCATGGCGATGAACATCGGCAACATGAAATCGGGATTGAAGTCGGCCAGGGTGATGCCGCCCAGATGCGCGTCGCTCGAGAAGGCCTGGTGGTTGGTGTCGACCGTGACGATGTCCTCGAACTTCGTCACCGACCAGTAGGGGCCCCACTCGCTCTCGGCGGTGTAGTGCACCGGGTCCTCGCGGCGCAGGCGCTCGAACACGGGCCAGAAGCTGTCGGCGGCGAAGCGGTCAGGCAGGCCCGGGTTCAGGTCGGCCAGGGGCGTGGCCTCGGCCGCGGCCCTGTCAGCGGCCCGCTTGTCGAAGTTTCCATCGGCCATGGCGGGTCTCCTCAGGCGCGGGCGGGAATGACGACGGGAAGGGTGTCGTAGCCCTTCACGAAGCTGGAATAGACGCGGGTCGGCTCGCCGACGACATCGACCCTCGGGAAGCGCTTCAGCACCTCCTCCCAGACGATGCGCAGCTGCATTTCCGCCAGCCGGTTACCGACGCAGCGATGGATGCCGAAGCCGAACGACAGGTGATGCCGCGGCCGCTCACGGTCGATGAGGAAGGCGTTGGGATTGTCGATCACCGTCTCGTCGCGGTTGCCCGAGACGTACCACATGACCACCTTGTCGCCGGCCTTGATGGTCTTGCCGCCGACCACCGTGTCCTGGGTGCAGGTCCGCCGCATATGGGCCAGCGGCGTCTGCCAGCGGATGATCTCCGAGACCATAGACGGGATCAGGGCCGGGTTGGCCCGCAGCTTCTCGTACTCAGCCGGGTTTTGGTTCAGCGCCAGCAGGCCGCCACTGATCGAGTTGCGGGTCGTGTCATTGCCGCCGACGATCAGCAGGATGAGGTTGCCCAGGTACTCCATGGGCTCCATGTTTTTCGTGCTTTCGCCGTGGGCCAGCATCGAGATCAGGTCGTTGTGCGGCGGGGCGTTGACGCGCTCGTTCCAGAGCCGCGTGAAATAGTCGAGGCACTCGCGCAGTTCGGCGCGCCGCATCTCCTCGCTCTCGACGATGCCGTTTCCGGGCAGGGCGGTGGCGACGTCCGACCAGCGGGTCAGCTTGCGCCGGTCTTCCCAGGGGAAGTCGAACAGGGTGGCCAGCATCTGGGTGGTCAGCTCGATGCTGATCCGGTCAACCCAGTCGAATTCCTCGCCGATCGGCAGGTCGTCGAGCAACTTTCCCGCACGTTCCCGGATCACCGGCTCCAGCAGCATCAGACTGGCCGGACTGACCACCGGACTGACGGTCTTTCGCTGCACGTCATGCTTGGGCGGGTCCATGGCGATGAACATGGGCAGCACGAAGTCGGGCTTGGGATCGCGGATCGAGATGCCGCCCTTGAAGGCATCGGAACTGAAGGCCTGGTGGTTGGTGTCGACCGCGACGATGTCGTCGAACCTGGTGATCGACCAGTAGGCGCCCCACTCGCTGTCGGGCGTGTAGTGGACCGGGTCTTCCTGGCGCAGGCGCTCGAACACCGGCCAGAAGGTATCGTCCCGGAAACGGCCCGGATCGCCGGGGTTGAGCTCGGCAAGGGGGGTCGCCCAGACCTGTGCGCGCACGCTGTCCAGCTTGTCGAAGCCGCCGTCGGCCATCGTCGCCTCCCTTATCTTGTCATTGTTCACATAGGGCCACGGAAACGCCGGTTTGTGAAGCGGACGCCAAAAACCCCGCCGTGGGGACGGCGGGGTTTCCAGGTAAGGCAAGGAAAAGGGGTCTTAGCTGGCCCGGGCGTACTGGGCCGGTTCGTCGTAGGCGGCCGCTGCGCCGCCGCTGACCTTGAACCGGCGGATCATCTCGCCCAGCTGCTCGGCCTCCTGGCGCATCATGTGCGAGGCGCTGGTGGACTCGGCGACCATGGCGGCGTTCTGCTGGGTCATCTGATCCATGCGGTGGGCCGTGGCGGTCACCTCGCGCAGGCCGAGCGACTGCTCGCGAACCGAGGCGGTGATTTCGGTCATCAGGGCCGTGACGTCGCCGACGCGGGCGACGATGCGGTCCAGGGCCTGGCCGGCCTGGCCGACCAGATTGACGCCCGAGCCGATCTGCTGGCTGGAGGCGGCGATCAGGGTCTTGATCTCCTTGGCCGCGTCGGCCGAGCGCTGGGCCAGGGCCCGAACCTCGGAGGCGACGACCGCGAAGCCGCGACCGGCATCCCCGGCCCTGGCCGCTTCGACCCCGGCGTTGAGGGCCAGCAGGTTGGTCTGGAAGGCGATCTCGTCGATCACCCCGATGATCTGGGTGACGTGACGCGAGCTCTCCTCGATGCCGGCCATGGCGGTGACGGCGCGGCGAACGATCTCGCCCGAGTCGCGGGCGTCGGCGCCGGTCTCGGTGACCACCTTGTCGGCCTTGCCGGCGCCTTCGGCGGCGCGGCTGGCGGCGGCGCTGATCTGTTCCAGCGCGGCGGCGGTCTCTTCCAGGCTGGCGGCCTGTTGCTCGGTGCGGCGCGACAGGTCGTCGGCCGAGGCGCTGGTCTCACCCGAGACATGCTCGATGGTCACAGCCCGGTCGGCGATGGTGCGGATGACGCCCGACAGCTCGACCACGGTGTTGTTGAAGTCGCGGCGCAGGCTTTCGTAGGCCGGGGCGAACGGAGTGTTGAGCTGGAAGGTCAGGTCGCCCTTCGACAGGCGGCTGAGGCCCTCGGCCAGGCCTTCGACGACCTGGGCCTGCTCCTTGCTGGAGCTGGCCCGGCGGGCTTCCTCGCCGGCGCGGGTCTGCTCCTGCTGGGCCACCTGTTCGTCGTGGCGGGCGGCCATTTCGGCCAGCCGCAGCTGGTTGTCGCGGAAGACAACCAGCGAGCGCACCAGGGCGCCCAGTTCGTCGGCCCGCTTCAGGCGGTCCAGGTCGATCGTGTTGTCGCCGCCGGCCAGGGTTTCGGTGGCCGCCGCGATCCGGGTGACGTCCTTGCGGATGGCCATGACCAGCAGGAAGGCGAGGCCGCCGACGGCCGCCAGGACAAGGGCGACCACGCCCAGGGCGACGGTGCTGACGATTTCGGCCTGCTGCACACTGGCCTCGGCGCGGGCCACGGAGGCGGCGCTGACGCTGGCGGCGGCCTTGTCGAGGGTGCCGGTCATCTTGACGTAGGCTTCCTCGAACGGAACGGTGAATTGCGCGGCGGTGGCGACGTCGACCTCGAGCATCGACATGACGACGCCGACCGCGTCCTCATAGTCCTTGAGGTCCTTTTTCAGCCCGTCCAGCGACGCCCGCTCTTTCGAGCCCGGGGCGGTCTTGGCGTAGGCGGCGTCGACAGCCTTCTTGATATCGACGATCTCGGCAGTCAGCTTCTCGGCCCGGCCGGAGACGCTGTCGGTTTCGATGCCGGCCGACTGGCGGGTGAGCAGCAGATAGAGCTCCCCGTGGGCCGAGCGGATGCGTTGGGAAATGGTCGCCAGTTCCAGACTGGCGGGCGCATCAACCCTGACGACATGGGTCAGGACGTCGCGCTGACTGGCGCTCATCCACCAGGAACCACCGGCCACAAGGGCAAGGGCAATAGTCGCGAGAAGAGGCGCAAGGCCGATCTTGATCGCAAGCGGAGCATCGGCGAGCCGCGGCAGACGCATGGTGTTGGAAATCCCCTGACCCCAGTTTCGCAGCCAAGTTCACCGAACTTGGTAAGCTACAGGTTAAAGACCCGAAACGGGCCGGCCGGATGGCTGCTCCTCCCCGGAGCAACCACCCGGCCGTCAGCCATCAGCCGCCGGTGAAACGCAGCGGAACGCGGATGACGCCGGACTTGTCGCCCATCGGCAGGGCCGCGGCGACGCAGATGGCGGCGGCTTCAAAGCCCTTCGACGGCGCTTCGCTGTCGACCACCTTGCAGCCCGAAAGCTTGCCGCCGGCGGCGGTGCATTCCAGGGTGACCTTGGCGGCCTGGGTGACGTTGGCATGCTTGTTCAGGCAGCGGGTCATTTCCCCCTGCAGATTGCTGCCGGCCGAGGAGGCGCTGGCGGTGGCCAGCATTCCGACGGCGGCGATAGCGGTAACAATGATCTTTTTCATTTCAGGAACGCCCCTTCTGAGCTGATAGGTCGAATGACGGGGGCACTAAAACCGGGAGTCCTTAAGGCCTTCCTTATCCAAGACGGGAATTTCTCGTTTTTGAGATAAAAGTGCCTGTATTGGGTGTTTTTGAATTCGGGGTACGTCCTTGCTCCCGCGCCGCCCAGGTCCCATCTTCCAGACATGTTCATCCAGACCGAAGCCACGCCCAATCCGGACGTCACCAAGTTCCTGCCCGGCCGCGAGGTCTTGGGGACCGGCAGCCGCGAGATCACCAGCCCGGAAGAGGCCGCTATCTCTCCGCTGGCCACGTCCCTGTTTGCTTTGGGCGACGTGACCCGGGTGTTCCTCGGTCCCGACTTCCTGACCGTGACCCGTAGCCCGGACATCGAGTGGGCCCATCTGAAGGCGCCGATCCTGGCGGCCATCATGGACCACTACACCTCGGGCAAGCCGGTGCTGGTCAGCGCCGGCGAGGAAGAGACCGACGACACGGTCTATGACGAAGAGACGCAGCAAATTGTCGCAGAGATCAAGGATCTGCTCGACACCCGGGTCCGGCCGGCCGTGGCTCAGGACGGCGGCGACATCGTCTTCAACCGCTTCGACGTCGAAAGCGGCACCGTCTACCTGCATATGCGCGGCGCCTGTTCGGGCTGCCCGTCCTCGGCCGCGACGCTGAAGGCCGGGGTCGAAAACATGCTGCGCCACTATGTGCCGGAAGTGATGCGGGTGGAGCAGACGCTCTAGGTTGGGTTATAGCCACCGCGCCCGTTACCGATTGGAGCCCTCCCATGTCCGCGCCGCTGCCCGACGCCAGCCTCGACCAGATCTTCCGTGAGGCCCGCACCCGCAACGGCTGGGAGACCGCCCCGTTACCTGAGACCCTGATCCGCGCCGTCTACGACCTGGCCCGCATGGGCCCGACCAGCGCCAACGCCAGCCCGGCCCGCTTCGTCTTCGTGACCAGCGACGAGGCCAAGGCCAAACTCGCTGCCTGCGCCTCGGCCCAGAACGCCCCCAAGATCCTCCAGGCCCCCTGCACGGTCATCGTCGGCCACGACCTGGAATTCATGGACCGGCTGCCGCAGCTGTTCCCGCATAACCCGGGCGCCAAGGACTGGTTTCCCAAGGGCTCGGACGTCGCCGAACGCACGGCGTTCAGGAACGGCACGCTTCAGGGCGCCTATCTGATCATCGCCGCCCGCAGCCTCGGCCTCGACTGCGGCCCGATGAGCGGCTTCTCGAACGACAAGGTCGACGAGGCCTTTTTCGCCGGGACCCGGGTGAAATCCAACTTCATCTGCTCCATCGGCCACGGCACCGACAAGGACCTCTTCCCCCGCAGCCCGCGCCTGAGCTTCGAGGACGCCTGCACCATCGCGTGACAGCGGTGGGTCAAGCGACATACCCTCGCTTCAAAACACGCTCGGGGATGGCGTCATGAAGCTGTTGGGCAGGATTCTGCTGGGCCTCGTCGCCCTCATTCTCATCGTCCTCGTGGTCGGCTGGCTGGCATTGCGCCGGGGTGAAATCCCCTGGGCGACGCTGGAGGCCAAGTACGCCAACGCCGAGAGCGAATGGGTCGACCTGCCCGGCGGCATCCGCGCCCACTATCGAGACCAGGGCAATCCGGACGGCCCAGTGCTGGTCCTGGTTCACGGCTTCGCGGCCAACCTCGACACCTGGGAGCCTTGGGTCCAGCGGCTGGGCAAGGACTACCGCATCGTCAGCCTTGACCTGCCCGGCTTCGGCCTGACCCGCGCACCCAAAGGCTACCTGCTGACCCCGACCGCCTTCGACGACACTGTCGAGGGCGTGGCCAACCATCTGAAGCTCGGCAAGTTCACCCTGGCCGGCAACTCCATGGGCGGCGGCGTCGCCTGGCAGTATGCGCTCAAGCATCCGGACCGACTCGAAGGCCTGGTGCTGGTCGACGCCGGCGGCTTCCCGGAGAAGGCCCAGAAGGGCTCGCCCATCGCCTTCAAGATCCTGCGCAACCCGGTCGGCCGCTTCCTGCTCAAGGACCTCGACACCAGCCGGGTCACCGCCCAAGGCCTGCGCTCGGCCTTCGAGCCGCAGCCGGAGCTGGCCACCGACGCCATGGTCGCCCGCTACGTCGAGCTGGCCCGCGCCCCCGGCCACAAGGACATCATCCTGGGCATGATGAGCGACCCGTCCGGCCAGCGCTTCGCCGATCCCGCCAGGCTGGCGACCATCAAGGCCCCGACCCTGGTCCTGCACGGCGACACCGACCTGCTGATCAGCGCCGAGGCCGGCCGCAAATTCCACGCCGCCATCCCGGGCTCCCAGCTGATCATCTACGAGAAGGTCGGCCACATCCCGATGGAACAGGTCCCTGACAAGTCGGCCGCCGACCTGGACGCCTGGCACAGGGCGAAGGTCAGGGCTCCAGCGAAGCCCTGACGCCTATTTCAGCACGCCCTCGAGGAACCCGATGGCCTTGCTCAGCACGGTCATCGACTGCTGTGGCGTCCAGTCCCGGTGGCCCATGTCCTTGACCTCCAGGTAGTCGACGCTCTTCTTCGCCGCCTTGAGCGCATCGCGCATGATCTTCGACTGTCGGGGATCGACGATGTCGTCCTTGTCGCCGTGGATCAGCAGGACCGGGGCGGTGATCTCTCCCGCCCGGCGGGCCGGCGAAGCGGCGGCCAGCATGGCCCCGTCGCTGGCCGGATCGCCCATCGACAGCTTCCAGTAGGCATAGGCCGGCGAGTTTTCGCCCTCCTGCTCGCGGGTCCAGGCCAGGCTGGCCGGCAGGTCGGCGTCGCCGGCGATGGAGACCGCGCCGCGATAGGCGCCGGGCGTCCGCACCGCCCCCATCAGGGCCGCATAGCCGCCGTAGCTCGCTCCCATGATCGCAACCCGGGCCTTGTCGACCCGGCCAGTCGCCAGAACGGCGGCCAGGCAGTCTTCGACATCCTGCTGCATCAGGTCGCCCCAATGCCGCCGACCCGCCTCCAGGAAGGCCCGGCCGTAGCCCAGCGAACCCCGGAAGTTGGGCTGCAGCACCATCCACCCCCGGGCCGCCAGGGCCTGGGCCCAGTCGTCCCAGGCATAGTGGTCCCGCGCCTCGGGCCCGCCGTGCGGCATGACCACCAGCGGGCGTGGACCGGTCGCCAGCGGCACGGTCAGATAGGCGGTCAAGGCCTGGCCGTCCCGGGCGGTGAGCTTCAGCACCTCCACCCCGGCCAGGCGTTCGGCGGTCAGCCACGGCCGCTCGGCGCCCAGCGGCTCCAGCTTCTGGGCCGCCTTGTCATAGAAGAACCAGGCCCCCGGCTCGCGCGGTCCGTCGGCGCGGAACAGCATGCGGTTGCGGGCCGTATCGATGGTCCGCAGCGCGACGTTGCACTGCTTTTCGAGGAAGCCGTCGACCGCCCGATGGTGGGGTTTCAGGCCCAGCTCGGTGAACTCATAGGCCAGCCGGTCGTCGATATAGGCCGCGGCGATCATCCGCCCGCCCTGATCGGTCACCGCCAGCTCAATGTCGTGCTGGGCCCGGCGCACGGTCTCGGACCCGAACCGCCGTGTCTTGAGATCGAAGGGCCGCACCGTGGTGGTCGCATCCCCCTCGAGTTGCGCCGCGACCATGATGACCCCCGGCTCCGCGCCCACCGCCACCGGGTTGAAGCCGGCCAACCGCCCCTGCTCGTCGCGCCTCACGGTCTGCAACGGCGTCCAGGCCGCCTCGCCGGGCGCGCGGCCATAGAGGGTCACCGCTGTTCCCCGCGCATTGCCGTCATAGCGCAGGATCGGCACGCCATCCTGGCTCAGCCAGCGGAAGGTGGCGTCGCCGCCCAACTCGGTCCGCTCCGAGGCGCCGGTATAGACATCGACGTGATAGAGGGCCCAGGCGCCGCGGTTGAAGTCCGGCACCTGCATCAGCACCCGCTTGGGATCGGCGGGCATGAAGTCGACCACTTCGCCCAGGAAGGGGTTGCCCTTGAAGGCCCGCTTGTCGTCGCTGAGCAGCGGGATCGTGCTCTTGCCGTCCAGCCCGATCGACACCACCCGCCGCACGAAGACCGAGCCGTCGCCGCGTCCGGCCGGCCCGCTGACTATGATCCTGACCTCCTTCTTCACCCAGACGAGCAGGCGGTCGTTCTTGGCGAAGGCGATCTTCTCGATGTCGACGTCGCCCAGGTCGAGGCGCCGCTGGGCCCCGGCCGGGTCGGCCCCGTTGAGCAGGCTGAGATAGGTGGTGCGTGACGAGCCTTCGATCCGCTCGCCGAGGATGGCGATATCGGACCCGGACGGCGACAGGGCCGCATCGCGGATCTCCGGCTCCTTGAGGATCTCATAGAGGCTGGGCGGACCGGCGGCGGCCCGGGCCAGGGTCGGCAGGAAGGGCGCGGCCAGGCCGGCGGCGAGCAGGGTGCGGCGGTCGATCATCCCAGTTTCCTCGCCAGGAAGTCCATCACCCGGGTCATGTACTTGCGTTCGACATCGGGCGGACCGGCGATCGGGGCCGCAAGAAGACCGGCCGCCATCAGGCGGCGACGCGATACTGAAAACACCTTTGAAGTCCCCCAATCGAGATGCCGGCCGGCCCGGCAGCCCCCCAAAAAACAAAACTCGTATCAGCTGATGGCCTTGGCGATAAACCGCATCGCCTCGGTCAGTACCTTCTTCTCGTTGGCTTCCGACCAGCCAGTGTGGCCCTCGCCGGGCAGTTCGAGATGTTCGTAGGTCTTGCCCGCCTTCTTCAGGGCCTTGGCCATGTCGCGCGACTGCTGTGGGGAGACAACGGTGTCCTCGGTCCCGGCGACCATCATCACCGGCACGGCGATCTCGGCCACCCGCTGGCGCGGCGAATGGGCCCTGAGCAAGGCCTGGTCGGTCTTGGGATCGCCCATGCTGGCCACCCAATAGGCGTAGGTGTCGCTGTCGGCCCCGTCTTCCCGGCGCGAGAAGGCCAGGCTGTCGATCAGGTCGAAGTCGCCGCTGATGGACACGGCGCAGCGGTACAGGGTCGGCTGGCGTACAACCCCCATCATCGCCGCGTAGCCGCCGTAGCTGGCGCCCATGATGGCCAGCCGCTTGGGGTCCGCCGCCCCAGTGGCCACGACGTGCGCCACCGCGTCCTCGACGTCCGCCTGCATGCGGTCGCCCCAGTGCTTTCGGCCGGCGTCGCCGAAGCGCTTGCCATAGCCGCCCGAGCCCCGGAACTGCGGCTGCAGCACCATCCAGCCCTGGGCGCACAGCGCCTGGACCCAGCGGTCCCAATCGTAGTGGTCGCGCACCTCCGGCCCGCCGTGCGGCATGACGACCATCGGCCGGCTTTTTGCCTCACCGATTGGATGAGACAGGAAGGTGGTGATCGCCGCCCCGTCCCGCGTGGTGACGCTGAGGGTCTCCATCCGCGCCAGCCGTTCGGGGGTCAGGTGCTCGTACTGGTCGCCGAGCACGTCCAGGTGCTGGGTCTTCAGATTGTAATAGACGAACTGCCCCGGCTGCCGGGGGCCGGTGACGTAGAAGATGACGTGCCGGTGGTCGAGGCTGATGTCGTAGAGGGTGACGTTGGCCTCGTTGCCGTAGAATTTGTTCAGCGCCCGGTAGTGCCTGGTCAGGCCCGGATCGTCGAACAGATAGTCCTGGCGGTCGCGCTTGAACTCGACGGCGACCAGGGTCTCGTTCTCGTCCATGGTCACGCCGGTGATGTCGGCGCCCTCGACGCTCTTCAGGGTGCGGCCCATCGACATGCTGCGGATGTCGTATTCCTTGATCGCGGCGAACTCTTCGCTGTCCTCACGATAGCTGATCAGCACCACGCCCGGCTCGGCCGTCACCCCGACCACGTCCAGCTCGGCGAACCGCTTCATCTCGTTGCGGCGAACCTTGCGGATCAGGGCCCAATCGGCCGCCCCCGGGGCCCGGCCAAAGACGCTGAAGGTCGTGCCCCGGTAGTTGGAATCGAAGCGCAGCACCGGCTGGCCGTCCTGCACGTACCAGCCGTCCGTCGACTTCTCGCCCAGCTCGATCAGGGTCGCCTCGCCGGTCCGCACGTCGACCCGGTAGAGGCCATAGCGGTCCTTCGACGACTCCCACTTCTGCATCAGGACGATGTGCTCTTCCTTGGGCAGGCGGTCGACGACATTGCCCAGGTCGAAGTCCCGCCGCACGGCCTTGGGCTGATTGCCGAACAGCACCACGGGATTGGTCCCGTCGGCCCCTACCGAAATCACCCGCCGGATCGGGAAGGCGAAGAAATAGCCGCCCAGCTGGATGCCGATGGTGTTGCCCTTGGCGTCCTTGCTCATCCGCACCCAGATCAGCAGCCGCTCGTCATTGGCCCATTCGACCTGTTCGACGTCGTAGTCGCCGATCCTCACGAAGGTCGGAGGCTTCTTCAGATCGGCCGAGTCATAGAGGGCCACATAGGCGGTCCGTTTCTCGACCGTGGCAGGTTGCTTCTTCCCGGACCTTGGGTTGGCGACCTGCTCGCGCAGCACCCGAAGAGAGGCCAGCCGGCCACCGTTCGGCGACAGGGCGGTATCGAGCAGCCCGGCCGGCTGGAACAGTTCATCGAGGGTCGGGGGCGTGGCGGCCGGGGCGGGGGACGCGGGGGCCTCGGCGGCGGCGACCTGGTCGAGCGACAGGGCCGGCAGGACAAGCCCTGCCCCAGCCATGGCGACCGCAATCTGCCGACGTGTGGGCCTCACCTCAAACGCTCCCCCAAGCACCGTCGTGAGGTTGCGACCGGGGCCCGCACGCGTCAAGGCGAGTCAATTGACGGGCGTCAAAAAAGCGCCGCGCCTTCTACAGCATTGCAGGGATGACGCGATCCGGCGGCCGGTGGCCGTCCATGAAGGTCTTGATGTTGACGATGACCTTCTCGCCCATGTCGATCCGGCCCTCGACGGTGGCCGAGCCCATGTGGGGCAGCAGCACGACGTTGGGCAGCTTGAGCAGCTTGGGATTGATCGCCGGCTCGTGCTCGTAGACGTCCAGGCCGGCGCCGGCGATGTCGCCGCGCGACAGCATGTTGGCCAACGCCCCCTCGTCGATCACCTCGCCCCGCGCCGTGTTGACGACGATGGCGTGGCTCTGCAGCAGCTTCAGCCGGCGGGCCGACAGCAGGTGATAGGTGGCCGGGGTGTGGGGGCAGTTGACCGAGATGACGTCCATCCGGGCCAGCATCTGGTCGAGGCTCTCCCAGTAGGTGGCCTCCAGCTCCTCGGCGACGCGGGGGCTGACGGGCTTTCTGTTGTGATAGTGGATCGACAGGCCGAAGGCCTTGGCGCGGCGGGCCAGGGCCTGGCCGATGCGGCCCATGCCGATGATGCCCAGGCGCTTGCCCCAGATGCGGCGGCCCAGCATCCAGGTCGGCGACCAGCCCTGGAAATCGCCCGACTGCACGACATTGGCGCCTTCGACCACGCGGCGGCTGGCGGCCATGATCAGGCCCATGGTCAGGTCGGCGGTGTCTTCGGTCAGCACCCCGGGGGTGTTGGTGACGATGATGCCGCGCTGGTTGGCGGTGGCCACATCGATGTTGTCGACGCCGGCCCCGAAGTTGGCGATCAGCTTCATCCGCTCACCGGCCCGCGACAGCAGGCGGCTATCGAGACGGTCGGTGATGGTCGGCACCAGGACATCGGCCCGGCCGAGCGCGTCCAGCAGCTGTTCGCCGCCCATCGGCTTGTCGTCGAGGTTCAGCTCGGTGTCGAACAGCTCGCGCATCCGGGTTTCCACCGGATCGGGCAGCTTGCGGGTGACGATAACCTTGAGTCGTTTGGCGGCCATGACGCAGTCGATTGGAGCAAGGGGCTGCGCCCGGATGGGCGTCACCGCGACAGATAAAGCGCGCGGGCCCCGAGTGAAACCCAAATGCGTACTCCGGGGCGAAATGAGCGAACTTTGATCACCGCCAGATTCAAAGGTTTCGCCTCGCGCCACCTTCTCCCCTCGCGGGAGAAGGTGGCGCGAAGCGCCGGATGAGGGGGCTCCCAGGACTTTCAACTGCGATGAGGGGTTGCGCCGGCCTGTATCGGATGCCGGCGCACCCCCTCACCCGACCCCTTCGGGGCCACCCTCTCCCGCGAGCGGAGAGGGGAGACCAGAGGCGAACTCACTATCTGCCGGCGCCCATCAACGAAGCCTTCACCATGTTGTAGCCGTTTAAGGCCCGATTCCGCTTCGAGCCGCCCATGATCCGCGCCCTGTCCGTCATTCTCGCGACCGCCGTCCTGCTGGCCGGCTGCGGCGAGGCCGAGGCGACCAAGTGCAAGACCCGGTCGGGCTTCCCGGTGCCGCGCTTCGTGTCGCTGAAGTCCGGCGAGGTGAACGCCCGCAAGGGACCAGGCGAGGATCACCGCATCCTCTGGGTCTGGCGGGTCAGGAACATGCCGCTGATGGTCGTCGCCGAGAGCCGCGAATGGCGCAAGGTCATGGCTCCGAACGGCGACACCGCCTGGGTCAAGGCCCAGATGGTCGACGGCGGCAGTTCGGTGATGCGCACCCGGCCGGGCGACCTGGCCCTGCTCGAGAAGCCGAAAGAGGGCGCCAAGGTCGTGGCCTATCTGCGCTCCGGCGCCGTGGCCGTCCAGATCAGGCACAAGGACGGCTGGAACCGCCTGCGGGCCGGCGGCGAAGAGGGTTGGGCCCCGGCCGGAGAGGTGTGGGGCGGCGGCCCCGCGCCCGACTGCAAGGGCGTCAAGGTTCCGGCAGGTTGAGACAAGCGGGGGGGCGTGCTACCCCCCGGCTCCAAACCAAGGCTGTAAGGAACCGCCGCGCCACGGGCGGCTTTGAAACTTCATGACCGAGAACCGCAAGTCTTCCTTCACCTACGACGAACTCATCGCCTGCGGGCGGGGGGAAATGTTCGGTGACGGCAATGCCCAGCTGCCGGCGCCGCCGATGCTGATGATGGACCGCATCAACCTCATCACCAACGAGGGCGGCCTCTACGGCAAGGGCGAGATCATCGCCGAGCTGGATATCAATCCGGACCTCTGGTTCTTCAAATGCCACTTCATCGGCGACCCCGTCATGCCGGGGTGCCTGGGCCTCGACGCCATGTGGCAGCTCGTCGGCTTCTTCCTCGGCTGGTCGGGCGCCCCCGGCAAGGGCCGGGCCCTGGGCGTCGGCGACGTCAAGTTCACCGGCCAGGTGACCCCCTCGGTCAAGAAGGTGGTCTACCGCATCAACCTCAAGCGGGTGATCATGCGGAAACTGGTGATGGGCATCGGCGACGGGGTTCTCGAAGCCGACGGCAAGCCTATCTATGAGGCCAAGGACCTGCGCGTCGGTCTGTTCGACCCCGCGACCATGGTCTGAAGAAGCGTTCAACAAACAACGGCGATAATTCGCCGATAAACAAAAGACAAAGGGCCCGGCGACACGGTCGCCACGGGCTCTACGGGAACAGCAAGGAGTCGCCATGCGTCGCGTCGTGGTCACCGGTATCGGCATCGTTTCGTCGATCGGCAACAACGCCAATGAAGTTCTCGCCTCGCTGCGGGAAGCCAGGAGCGGGGTGACCTATGCGCCCGAGTACGCGGAGCTGGGCTTCCGCTGCCAGGTCAAGGCTGTGCCGGACATCGACTGGGAGTCGATGGTCGACCGCCGCGCCGCCCGCTTCCTGGCCACCGGCACCGCCTATTCCCACATCGCCATGGACCAGGCGATCGCCGATTCCGGCCTGGAAGAGTCCGAGATTTCCAACGAACGCACCGGCCTGATCGTGGGCTCGGGCGGTCCCTCGACCAAGGTCATCGTCGAGGCCGCCGCCACGACGAAGGAAAAGGGCCCCAAGCGCGTCGGCCCCTTCGCGGTGCCGAAAGCCATGAGCAGCGGTCCGTCGGCCGTGCTGTCCACCTGGTTCAAGATTCGCGGCATCAACTATTCGATCAGCTCGGCCTGCGCGACCTCCACCCACTGCATCGGCGCGGCCTATGAGCAGATCCTGATGGGCAAGCAGGACATCATCTTCGCCGGCGGCACGGAAGAAGAGGACTGGACCCTGTCCAACCTGTTCGACGCCATGGGCGCCATGTCCAGCAAGTACAATGAGACGCCCGCCATCGCCTCGCGGGCCTACGACTCGGGCCGCGATGGATTCGTCATCGCCGGCGGCGCCGGCATGCTGGTGCTGGAAGAGTACGAACGCGCCAAGGCGCGCGGCGCCAAGATCTACGGCGAGATCGTCGGCTACGCCGCCAACAGCGACGGCTTCGACATGGTCGCTCCGAGTGGTGAAGGCGCCGAGCGTTGCATGAAGCTCGCCATCGACAGCGCCGGCGGCCGCAAGATCGACTACCTCAACCCGCACGGCACCTCGACGCCGGTGGGCGACAGCAAGGAAATGGGCGCGGTCCGCAACGTCTTCGGCGCCAACGCCCCGCTGATCAGCTCGACCAAGTCCCTGACCGGCCACAGCCTCGGCGCCGCCGGCGCGCAGGAAGCCATCTACTCGATCCTGATGCTCAACAACGGCTTCGCCGCCGAGAGCGCCAACATCGAGAACCTCGACCCCGAGTTCGCCGACCTGCCGATCCTCACCAAGCGGTCGGACAAGCCGCTCGAAACGGTGATGAGCAACAGCTTCGGCTTCGGCGGCACGAATGGCTGCCTGATCATGGCGCGGGTGTAGGCGCCAGAACAGCGAGTTTCCAACTCTCCCCCCGCGAGCGGGGGGAGGACCGTTTTGGAGCCCTGGCGACAAAACAGGAGGGGGGAACCCCTGCCTGAAGATAATCCCCAACCGCCGGTGGGCCCGCCTCCTGCTTTCTCGCTAAGGCTCGAAAGCGGTCCTCCGCCCGGAGGGCGGAGAGCGAAAGCCGCCGCACCTCCCGGTCCTGCGCGAACTCTACACTCCCCAACGCGACCGACTTCGCGCTAGCTTCCGCCCATGCGCCTAGCCCCTGACCGCCGCTCCCTGCTCCTCGGCCTCGCCGCCGCCGGCATCGCGCCCCGCGCCCTCGCCCAGCCGACATTCGTCACGCCCCCGCTGGCCCCGCTGAAGATGGACGTCAGCCGGATCATCAAGACCACGGTCTGTCTGCGCCCGTTCCGCGCCGCCGGGCCGCGGCTCGATGTGGAGAAGGTCGGGCGCAAGCGGGTCGTCCACAACTACGGCCACGGCGGCAGCGGCTGGTCGCTCAGCTGGGGCAGCGCCCAGATCGCCGCCGCCAAAGCCCTCGAAGGCGGGACCAGATCCGTCGCCGTCATCGGCTGCGGCGCCATCGGCCTGACCACGGCCCTGACCCTGCTGAGGGCCGGCGCCAAGGTCACCATCTACGCCAAGGACCGCAGCCCCTATACCCGCTCGGCCCGGGCCACCGGCACCTGGTCGCCCGAGAGCCGCATCGCCGACGCCGCGAAAGTCGATGCGAACTTCCCGGCCCGGTGGGACAGCATGGCGCGCGCCTCCTACGCCCACTGGCAGACCCTGCTCGGACTGGCCGGCGATCCGGTGCTGTGGACCGACCGCTACACCCTGTTCGACGCCCCAAACAGCAGCGGGGAGGGCGGCGGCGGCCCGCCCGTGGCCTTCCCCGAACGGCCGGTCAGCGTGCCCGACATCCAGTTCTGGCGGCCGGAGCCCTATCCCACCGGCATGGACCCCCGCTGGAGCAATCTCGATCCGGCGACCACGCCCTTCCGCGTCGGCCGCGTGCGTCATGGGACCTCGATGCAGTTCAACGTCGCCGAACTGGCCCACCAGCTGAGCACCGACTTCCTGCTGGAAGGCGGCCAGATCGAAACCATGACTTTCAACACCCCGGCCGACCTGCAGCGCCTCAAGCAGCCGGTCATCGTCAACTGCACCGGCTACGGCGCCCGCGCCCTGTGGAAGGACGACAGCGTCACCCCCGTGCGCGGCCAGATCACCTGGCTCGCCCCCCAGCCGGAGGTCCGCTACGGCCTCTACTACCGCCATGTGAACGTCCTGCCCCGCGCCGACGGCATCGTCGTCCAGTACGGCGGCACGAGCGAGATGTGGGGCTATGGCAGCGAGGACGAGACGCCCGATATGGCCGAGGCGGAAGCGGCCATCCGCACTTTGGCCCCGCTGTTCGAAACGCCGAAGGCCTAGCCTCAGGCGTTCAACACCCTTAAACGGGCCTCCAAGAGACGAGGAGACGCCGCATGGCCGACGAGTACAGCTTCCCCAAGGGTGACCTTATGGCCGGCAAGACCGGGCTGGTCATGGGGGTCGCCAACCACAATTCCATCGCCTACGGGATCGCGTCCCAGCTGGCCGCCCAGGGCGCCAGGCTGGCCTTCGCCTATCTGCCGGACATGGAAAAGCGCGTGCGGCCGCTGGGCGAAGCGATCGGCGTCACCGACTTCATCCCCTGCGAAGTGACCGACGACGGCTCGATGGACGCCGCCTTCGCGGACCTTGAGACGCGTTTCGGCGGGCTGGACTTCCTGGTCCACTCCATCGCCTTCGCCAACAAGGACGAGCTGAAGGGCAGCTTCGTCGAGAACACCACGCGGGAGGGCTTCCTCACCGCCATGAACATCAGCGCCTTCAGCTTCGTCGACGCCGCCAACCGCGCCTCAAAGATGATGAAGCCGGGTGGCTCGATGGTGACCATGACCTATCTGGGCTCCGAGCGGGTCATCCCCAACTACAACACCATGGGCGTCGCCAAGGCGGCCCTGGAAGCGGCCACCCGCTACATCGCCCGCGACCTCGGCCCCAAGGGCATTCGGGTCAACGCCATCAGCGCCGGCGCCATGCGCACCCTGTCGCTGGCCGGCATCAGCGGCGGCCGCGGCCTGCTCAGCCAGGGCCGGATGTTCAGCGCCCTGAAGGAAGACACCTCGATGGAAGGCGTCGCCGGCTGCGCCCTGTGGCTGCTGTCGGATCTCGGGCGCTCGACCACCGGCGAGGTCATCCACGTCGACGCCGGCTTCCACATGATCGGTCTGCCGGACGAGTTCGCCAATCTGGCCGGCTAGACGGCGTAGGCCCGCATGAACACGCGGGCCGCCTCGCTGGCCAGCCGTTCGATCTCGGCGTCCGACAGGTCAGTCGGCAGCCGCAGCAGCGACTGGATCTGGCGGTTCGCCATGACCATGCCGCCGAAGAATTCCGCGGCCTGCATCGGGTCATCCACCTTCAGGCGGCCGGCGCGGGTTTCCAGTTCGAGGAACTCCGCGAGTTGGCCGCGCGAGCGCATCGGGCCGTTGGCGTAGACCTCGCGCGCCAGTTCCGGCAGCTCGCCGGCGCTCTGGATGGTCAGCCGCATCAGGCTGTAGCCGCCCCGCTCGATGACCTGCAGCAGGCTGCGGGCATAGGCAGTCAGGGTCTCTTCCGGATGCTCCTCGGCGCCGGGGCTGCGCAGCGGCGCGGTGATGCTGTCGACCCGCTTCTCGACCAGGGCCCGGACCAGTTCGATCTTGCCGCCATAGCGGTTGTAGATGGTCTGTTTCGACACCCCGGCCCGCCGCGCGATCTCCTCGATCGGGGCGGCCAGCCCGCGCTCGGCCAGCACTTCGGAGGCGGCGTCGAGGATGGCCTCGGTCTTCGAAAGGTCGATCTGTCCGGTCAGTCTGGGCATCTTCAGTGCGCTTCCGCCGCCGCTTCGAGCGCGGCTGCTGTGGGAGGGGTTTTAGCGGGCCTGGCCAGCAAGGCCAGAACGGCGGCGGCGGCCCCGGCGATGGCCAGCACCGAGAAGCCGTCGCCGAAGGCCAGGATCGTCGCGTCCTTGTTGAGCATGTAGGCGAAGGCCTTGCGCGCCGCCCCGTCGGGGTCCGAGACCCCCATCGCCGCCATCCGCTGGGTCAGGCCGGCGATCATCGCCTGGGCTTCGACCGAGGCGACCGTCACCCGTGAGCTGAGGGCGTTCATGTGCACGGCGGTCTGGGTGGTCAGGGTGGTCGACAGGAAGGCCATGGCGATGGCCCCGGCCGTGTTGCGCGACAGGTTCATGATCCCCGAGGCGTCCTTGATCATCGCCGGCGGCAGGGTCGACATGGTCAGCTGGCTGGTGGCGATCATGGCGATCATCACCCCGCAGCCGCGGAAGGCCTGCAGGCCCGCGAACTCCCAGAACCCCCACTCGCCGTTGATGTCGTGGCCCAGCCACATGCCCCAGGCGACCATGGAGAACCCGATGACCATGGGGATGCGCGGATCAACGGTCCGCGCCAGCTTGCCGACCAGAGGTCCGGTGAAGAACATGCAGATGCCGCTGACCAGCATGGTCGTCCCGACCTCGGCGGCCGAGAACTGCCGAACCCGGCCCAGATACAGCGGCATCAGGAAGGTGCCGCCGTAGAGGGCCGCGCCCGAGACCGCCGTCATCAGGATGCCGAGCGAGAAGTTGCGATCCTTGAAGGCGCGCAGCTGGATCAGCGGCTGGCGGTAACTGAGGGTGCGCCACACGAAGGTCACCCCGGTGATGACGCACAGCACGGTCAGCCAGAGGATCATCCCGTCCTCGAACCAGTTGTCCTTGGCCCCCTCCTCGACGACGTACTGCAGGCTCATCAGGAAGGTCGCCATGGTGGCCAGGCCGAACCAGTCGAAGCCGGTGGCCAGGCTCTTGTCGCCCCGGTCGAAGTTGGCATAGCGGCCGACCAGGAACAGGCTGAGCAGCCCCGGCCCGACGTTGATGAAGAACAGCCAGCGCCAGTTCAGCCACTCGGTCAGATGGCCGCCCAGGATCGGCCCCACGGTCGGGGCCAGGGTGACGATCATGCCGGTGGCGACATTGGCCATGATCCGCTTGTCCGGCGGAAAGGCGGTGAAGGCGGTGGCGAACACCGTCGGCACCATGGCCCCGCCGACAAACCCCTGCAGGGCCCGGGCGACGATCATGAACTCGATGCTGGTCGACAGGCCGGCGATCACGCTCATCACGATGAAGCCGGCGCAGCTCATCATGAACACCAACCGCGTGCCCCACAGGCGGCTGAGGTAGGCCGACAGCGGGATCATCACCACCTCGGGAATGAGGTAGGCGGTCTGGATCCAGCTGACCTGGTCGGCGCTGGCCCCGATGCCGGCCTGGATTTGCGGCAGGCTGGCGGCGACGATCTGGATGTCGAGGATGGCCATGAACTGGCCGATGGCCATGCCGCCGAAGCCGATGAACAGCATGGTCCAGTTGACCTGGCCCGAAGAGGTCATCGGCGTCTGGGCGACGGTGGCGTCCGTTCCGGCCGGAATGGCGGCCGAGGTCACGGCCGGGAGTCGTCTTCGCTGACGGCCACCCGGGACGGTGCGACGCCGGACTCTGCGAAGGTGGCCCCGGATTTGACCCGCACATCGACTTTCACCTCTAGCGAAAGTCCGGGCCGCAGGGCCCCGCTGACCGGCTGGCCCTTGTCGACGACGATACGCACCGGCACCCGCTGGGCGATCTTGGTGAAGTTGCCGACCGCGTTCTCGACGGGGATGAGGGCGAACTCGGCCCCGGTGGCCGGCGCGAAGCTGTCGATGTGGCCCTTGATCACCGTCTTGCCGAGGGCGTCGGCCTTGATCTCGACCGGCTGGCCGATCCGCAGGCGCGACAGCTGGGTTTCCTTGAAGTTGGCGACCACGAAGGTCTCGCCCAGCGGCACCACCACCATCATCGTCTGGCCGGGCTGGACCAGCTGGCCGACCCGCACCGAGCGGGCCCCGATGACGCCGGCGACTGGCGCGCGGATGACCGTGCGCTCGAGGTCCAGCCGGGCCTGTTGCACCTGGGCCTCGGCGGCGGCGACCTGGGCCAGCTTCTGGTCACGGGCCGAGCCCAGCCCTTGCGCGGCGCGCTGCTCGGCGACCAGGGCGGCCTGGGCGGCGGCGACGGATGCGGCGCTCTGCTTCTCGCCCGCGCGGACCTGCTCGACCTTCTGTTCGGAGACCCAGCCCTTGGCGGCCAGCTCGCTGTAGCGTTTGGAATCGACGGCCATGCGGCGGGCGTCGGCCTGGGCGCTGACCACCCCGGCCTGTTTCTGGGCGATCATCGCCTGTTCCAGGGCGGCCTTGTCGTCGACGGCGGCGACGTCGGCCTTCAGGGCCTGCACATTGGCCACGGCCTGGTCATAGCGGGCCTGAATGGTCGAGGGATCGATGCGGGCGATGACCTGACCGGCCTCGACCCGCTGGTTGTCGGCGACCAGCACCTCCAGCACATAGCCGCTGACCTGCGGGCTGACCTGGACGGTGTCGGCCTGGACAAAGGCGTTGTCGGTGCCCTCGAAGCTCTGTTTGCCGTGCCACCAGACGGCGCCGCCGACGATGACGGCGACCGCCGCCACCCCGGCCACAATCATGGGAACGAGTTTTTGCCTGGATATGGCTGGCATCGAGAAGCCCCGGAACACACACGGCGGAAAACTGGACGGCGCGTCAAATCATCGTCCCCGGATGCGGTTACAACCGGTCGGTCGCAACGGCAAGACTAAAATGGACGCTGGTGTCCAACTTTCAAGCGACAAAGGGGCGCGGTCCCGCTTTTCGAGAGCGGCGACTGCCGGTAGTCTCCGCGCCATGGACCGGATCTCGCCTTCCACCCTCCGCCTCGTGGTCATCGCTCTTGGCGGCTGCGCCGTGGTCGGCGGCTGGATGGGCCTCAGCGACAGTCTGCGCCGCTCGGCCCCGGCCTGGGACCAGCATGGCGTGGCAGGTGGCCCCACCCCGACCGCCGGCAGCGTGCCCGAGGCCGTCGCCTTCGACCCCAAGGCCGTCGAAAAGGCTCCGCCGACCCAGGCCCCGCCGCCGGTCAAGGCCGAGACCAAGGTCGAGATCGTCCCGGAACCCGCCGATCCGGCGCTCGCCACGCCGCCCGGCGCGACCCCGCCGGCCAAGACCCCGCCCGGAGCCCCCAAGGCGACCCCGAAGACGGCCCCCAAGTCCGACCCCATCGCCGACGTCATCCAGGAAAAGACCGCGCCCGCGCCGAAGGCCGAGCCGCCGCCCGAGGTGCCGTTCTAACCGGCTCTCCCACAGCTTGCGGGGGAGAGCTTGTGACCCGGCGCCTCGCCCAAAGAGAAAGGGCGCCGCCCTTTCGGACAGCGCCCCAAATCTCAACCGTTGAAGCCCGGCCTTACGCCGCCGACTTCACCCCGGCTTCCGCCAGCCATTCGACGATCTTCTGCTTGGGCATGGCGCCGACCTTCATCGAGGTCATCTGGCCGTCCTTGAACAGCATCATCGTCGGGATGCCGCGCACGCCGTAGCGCGAGGGGGTCGTCGGGCTGTCCTCGATGTTGACCTTGGCGATGGTCACATAGTCGGCCAGCTCTTCCGAAATCTGCTCGAGGGCGGGGGCGATCTGCTTGCAGGGCCCGCACCACTCCGCCCAGAAGTCCACCAGGACCGGGCCGGAAGCCTGCAGCACGTCCTTCTCGAAGGACTCGTCGGTCACCGCAACGGTGCTCATCGGAAAATCTCCTTTCACCGGCGCACGGGCGCCGAGGTTTCAGGTCCAGCATGTAAGCGCATCGCGCGCCGGGTCAACGGGCGCCGGGCAGGGCGGCCAGCGCATCGGCGATCATCTTTTCTGGAACCGGCATAAGCTTCGGCCCATCGGTCCAGACCAGGGCGGCCCGCACCTCGCGCCCCGGGAACACCTCGCCCAGCACCGCCGCATAGATGGCCAGCTGCGCCACATAGGCCGGATCGGCCCCCGAAATATCGGCCGGCGCCGGCCGGTTGGTCTTGTAGTCGACGACGGTGACCCGTTCCGGCGTCACCACCAGCCTGTCGACCCGCCCAGAAATGGCCAGCCCCTTCGGCAAGGTCTTCGCCGAGCCGGCCAACGCCACCTCGGCCCGGGACCCAGGCCCGAACACGGCGGCGAAATCGGGATGCTCCAGCACCCCCATCGCCGCCCCGATCATCTCCGCCCGCTGGCCATCGGTGAGGTCCGGCTCGCGGGCCAGCAGCCGCGCCGCCGTCTCCCGGCGCTCAGGCTCCGGCGCGTCCGGCAACAGCTGCAGCAGCCGGTGGATGACATCGCCGCGCCGGAACCGGTCCAGCCCGCCCTGCCGGCTCAGCGGCGAGGGGGCCGGAATGCGGCTGCGGCTGGCCGCCTGCGAGGGCGAAGCCCAGGCGGTGGCGGGCGGCTCCTCGGCCGCCGCCACGGTCAGCCAGGCGGCCGGCGCCGGCGCGGCCGACGGTCCCGCCGCCCGCCCGCCGACGAAGGGCAGCGGATCGTCCCCGAACCGCTGGAAGGTGAGGTCACCCTCGGTGACGCTCTTCACCCGCCCGGACACGGCCTCATGCTCGAAGGCCGCCGCCATCGCCCCGTACCAGCCCTCGGGAACGCTCCCTTCCTTCATCCGCGCCGGGGCCCGGCCGCACAGCACCAGACGGTCGCGGGCCCGGGTCAGGCCGACATAGAGCAGCCGCCAGCTCTCGCCCTCGTCCTTGTCCTTGCGGCGCTGGCGGGCGGCCGCGCTGGCCTCGCAATCCTCACCCTGGCGCGGCGCCCACAGGAAGCCGCCGGGTCTATCTTTTTCTGGGGGCGTCTCCAGCAGGGCCGACCCCCGCGCCCCGGTCTTCACCGTCGTCTCCGGCAGGAAGACGATCGGCGCTTCCAGCCCCTTGGCCCCGTGGGCGGTCATCACCCGCACCTCGCCGCCGCCGGCCTCCATCTCGCGCTTGACCGAGATCTCCAGCCCCTCGAAGGCCGCCGCCAGCCGTTCCAGGTCGAGCACCCCGCGCTGTTCGGCCTCCAGGGTGCGGGCCAGGAACTCGTCCAGCACATCGCCCGCCTCCGACCCCAGCCGCTCCAGCATCCGCGCCCGGCCGGACCGCCCGGCGGTGTCCTTCAGGCTCAGCATCCGGCTGTAGAACTCGAACGGCGGCCGGCCCTTCGCCATCTCCAGCGCCTGCTCAAGCCAGCCCCGAGCCGGCAGGCCGCTGGCCTGAACCGCCGTCCACAGCGAGGCGCGCCCGCGCGGCTTGCCGACGGCATAGAGATCGTCGTCATTGACCTCGCACAGCGGCGACTTCAGCAGCGCCGCCAGGTTGAGGTCGTCGTTCGGAAACTGGACGAACCGCGCCAGGGCCAGCAGGTCGTCGAAGGCGATGTGGGCCGACAGCACCAGCCGGTCGGCCCCGGCCACCGGAACCCCGGCCTTGCGCAGCTCGCGGATGATGTCCTCGAACAGGGCCCGCCGCCGACGCACCAGGATGATGATGTCGCCATAGCTGGCCGCCCGCGCCGTCCCGTCCTTGGCGAAGACGGTGTCGCCGCGCTCGACCAGCGCGCGGATTTCCCGGGCGATGCGCCGGGCCAGCCGCCGGTTGGCGCTGCCCTCGCTCTCGACATCCAGCGGCGCGTCCCAGGCCCCGCGTTCCTGGGCCGGCTCCTCCATCTCCAGCGGCCAGAGGTCGACACAGCCGGGCTGCGCTTCCCGGGCGGCGGTGTGCTCCAGGGCCGCCATGCCCATCGGGGCCCGCACGCCGACATGCGTTCGCGGATCGGAAAACAGGCTGTCGACGAAGGTCAGCACCGTCTGGACCGAGCGGTAGGAGGTGGTCAGGGGCGCCGGCTCGGCCCGCCGCCCGGCCTCGCGGATCAGCTTGATGTAGCGCTGCGTCTCACTGAGCAGCCGGTCCGGGTCGGCCCCCTGGAAGCTGTAGATCGACTGCTTTTCGTCGCCGACGATGAACAGGGTCCGCTCCGGCCCGCCGGCCGGCCGCACCCGCTCCGCCCCGGCGAAGAATTCCTCGGTCAGGCTCTCGGCGATGGCCCACTGTTCGGGCGCGGTGTCCTGCGCCTCGTCGATCAGGATGTGCTCCAGTCCGCCGTCCAGCTTGTAGAGCACCCAGGGCGCCCCCGGCGATCGGGCCACCAGGTCCCGGGCCCGCGCCACCAGGTCGGCGAAGTCGAGGACTCCACGCTCGGCCTTGGCCTCGGCGTAGGCGGCCGCATAGCGCTCGGCGAGGCACAGCACCGCCAGCGTGTCCTCGGCGATCACCGCGCCGCGCACCAGGTCTCGCGCCGTCAGCAACCGGTCCTGTTCGGCCAGCAGGGCTTCTCGCAGATCCTCGCGGCTCTTCAGGCCCGAGGTCTTGGCCACCCAGGTCGCCGGCGTCCCCGCCCCGCCCTGGGTGAAAAGGCAACCCAGCATGCCGTCCAGGGTCGGCTCCAGCACCACGGCCAGCATCTTCTCGGCGTTGGCGATGTCGGTCTTGGTCCCCTGACCCAGCACGCCGGCCGCCGCCTTCCACAGCGCGAGGTCGGCCTCCCCCACCGCCACCCCCTCGACGTCAGCGCGACTGGTCGGGCCATCGAGGAAGCCGCAACGCGCCCAGACATCGGCCTGCGCGCCGGCATAGCCGCCGACCGAGTTCAGATAGTCGCCGATCGCCCCGCGTTTTTCCTCGAAGGTCCGGAACAGGCCCTCGAAGCTCAGATAGTCCAGCGCGATGGCGAGGCGGGCATAGGCCTCCGACACCACCGCATCCTCGCCCCCGGCCAGGCCCGCCAGCCGGGCCCTGGCGTCGCGCACCACCAGGGCGGCGGCCGCGTCATCCATCACCGAAAAGCCCGGCGACACCTCCGCCTCGAGCGGGAACCGCCGCAGGAGCTGCTCGCAGAAGGCGTGGATGGTCTGGATCTTCAAGCCCCCCGGCGTCTCCAGCGCCCGGGCGAACAGCCGCCGCGCCTCCGGCAGGCCCTGGCTGTTGTCCGGCCCCAGCAGCCGGTCCATTGCCGCCTTCAGCCTGTCGTCCGGCGTCACCGCCCAGCCGCCCAGCAGGTCGAACAGCCGCGCCTGCATCTCGGCGGCGGCGGCCTTGGTGTATGTCACGCAGAGAATGGCCGACGGGGGCGCTCCGGCCAGCAGCAGCCGCGCCACCCGGTCGATCAGGGTCTTGGTCTTGCCCGAGCCGGCGTTGGCCGTGACAAACGCATTGAGCGTCGGATCGGCGGCCAGGGCCTGGGCGGGATCGATGACGAGGCTCATTCCCCCTCACCCTCTTCCGCGCCCGTCGACCATTCGAACACCCGCGCCAGATGGTCGTAGTCGCCGGCGAAGGTCTTCACGAACTGCGGGGCCGTGCGGCTGGGATAGGGCTGGTCCGGGTTCTGATAGGCGGCCAGCAATTTCATTGCCCCCTCGAAGGCGGCCATCGCGGCCTCGGCGCTGTCGTCGCCGGCAAACTTGCGGGTCTCCTCGATGCCCGGCGGATCGCGGCCGGTGATCTTCACATAGGTCAGGTCGCCCCAGCTTCCCTTCAGCCCATCAAAGCCTCCCGCCTCCAGGATGGCCGCCGTCAGGGTCAGCTGTGGCGAGAACCCGGTGTCGATCTGCTTGGGACTGGGCGCCGAGCCGGTCTTGTAATCGAGGATGTGACCGACCCCGTCCCGGGTGATCTCGATGCGGTCCGACTTGGCGGTCAGCACATGGGGGACGCCGTTCACATGGAAGTCCATCTTCCCGCTGACCTCGACATGCACCGTGCGCCCGTCGGCCCGCCGCCGACGCTCGAAATCGGCGACCCAGCGCGCCGTCTCCCGCGCCAGAACCCGCTCCCGCGCCAGCGCCGCCGCCGTCAGGCCGGCGCTCTGAAGTTCGTCGAGATAGCGGGTCTCGAAGAAGCCCTCCGGATCGGCCGTCGGCCAGGCCCGTGACAGCGCCTCGAACGCAGCATGGATCGCCGTGCCCCGGGCCATGGATTCGACCAGCTGGTCAGGCCGCTGCAGCGGGTAGAGCTTGAGGATATCCCGCGCCCAGACCGCATAGGGGTCCCGGGTCAGGGTCTCGATGCGGGTGACGGCCAGCTTCGTCGGCCGGTCAGCCACCGGCGGAATCGGGGCCGGCCGCTTGATCGGCGCATAGCCCACCCCGCCGTCGAGCGCCTTGGCCCAGGCGATCAGTTCGGGCCGTCCCGGCAGCTGACGATGGTCCTTTTCCTCCGGCAGGGTCGATCCCCGCACCAGCGTCTTCAGCCGCCACAGCCAGCGGCTCTCGGTCGCCGGCGCCCCCTCGCGCCGCGCGCTGTTGACCAGCACCACCTCGGGCGCACAGGCGGCCTGGGCGAAATCATGGGCCGACAATCCGACCCTCCGCTCGGGGCTGGGCAGGCCCAGCGTCCGGCGCATGGTCCGCGACAGGAAGGGATCAATCGGCGCCCCGCGCGGCCAGACCCCCTCTTCGAGGCCCGCCAGCACCAGCCGATCGGCCCGGGTCATCCGCGATTCCAGCGTCCCCATGATCGAGAGGCGAGCATGCACCGCCTCGCCGCCGCGCACCGTCTCCTCGGTGATCATCCGCTGCATCAGGGTCACGAACCCCTGGCGCGTCACCCGGGGCAGCAGGCCCCCCTGTGCGATCAAGCCGCTCAGCAGCCGCGCCAGACACTCGCCCTCCGGCCCGGCCCACAGCAGCTCGGCGCCGGCGCAGACCCTCTCCAGCCCCGCCGTCAGCCCGGCCGCCGCCTCGCCGACATCGGCCGTGCCGGTTTCGAACGGGGCCCCGGCCAGATCGACCGCCGCGTCGAGATCACGCGAAAGCGCCTCCGCCGCGTCCAGCCCGGCGACCTTGCCGGGCCGATCTTCCTCCACCGCCTTCAGCCGCGCCGCCAGAGCCTCAGGACTACGCGGCCTTGGCCCCCGCAGACCGTGCTCCTCCAGAACCGCCGTCTCCGCCGCCAGCACCTCCGGATCACGCCCCAGCCGGGTCAGCGGACTCTTCAGTATCTGAAGCCTCGCCACCGGACTGGCCGGGTCGAGCACCAGCTCGGCCATGGCCACGGCCAGGCCGCCGACCGGTTTCAACGTCAGCGGAACCCCGGCCGAACTGTCCGCCGCCACACCCCAGCGCGCCAGCTTGGCCGACACCCGCCGGGCCAGTGACAGGTCCGGGGTGATCAGGGCGCAGGTCTTGCCCGGCGTCTCCAGCGTCTCGCGCAGCAGCAGGGCGCAGATCTCGGCGGTCTCCTCCTCGCCGGCCCCGGTGACGGTGGAGAGGCCCTTGAGCCCCTCGTCGAACGGATCGACCCCGTCCGCCTCCTCGCGCAGCCGGTCGATGACCTCCAGCCAGTCGGCGGTCGCCTCGGCCGGCCGCAGGGCCTCGTTGATCACGCGGCGCCGCCAGCGCCCCCGCCGGTCGGTGTCCGGTCGCCAGGTGCGCACCTCGCCACGCGGCACGCCGGCAAGCTTCAGCAGGGTCTTCATCGCCCCCTGCGGATGCTGATCGTCGACCTCGGCCCAGGCGCTGTCGGCCAGGTCCTCGTCGAGGCCGGGCAGGATCACCGCCCCGCGCGGCAGCTGCGCGATCACCTTGAGCAGTCGCGCCGTCGCCGGCTGGGCCCCGGTCGAGCCGGCGGCGATCACCGGCCCCTGGGGCGGGTTGGATTTCCAGCTGGCGGTGAGGTGGTCCAGCAACTTCACCCGCCGGTCGGCGACATCCATCAGGCCAAGCTCGGCCAGGCGCTTTGGCCATTCCCTGATCGTCAGGTTCAGCACCCCGGCCGAAATCTGCCAGTGCAGCGCCAGGTCCTTGTCGACCAGATCCTCGATCCGATCGGCCACCGGCGCTTCCTCGATGGCCGCCGCGTCGAGGAACGCCGCCAGGGCGTCGGCCAGCTCCAGCGCATGGCTGGCCCCCAGCCCTGCCGGCGAGGCGGCGTTGACCAGCCGCGCCAGCTCGAACCGCCGCCGCATCGGATCAATCGCCGGCGCCAGGTCCAGCCCCGCATCCCCCGGCTCGAACGGCGGCTCGCCCTCGTCCAGATCGCCCAGGGCCCGGATCTGCGGCAACAGCACCGCCCGCCCGCCCGAGGCTTTCAGGAACGACTCCGTCAGCGCCCGCACCGCCCGCCGCGTCGGCACAAGCAGCAGAGCTCCAGGCACATCTTCCGGCCCCGGCAAGGCGTCCACCAGCCCGGCCGCCAGGTCGTCCAGGAACGGCCGGTGCGCGGGAATGGAGAACCAGTTGGCGGGTGAGTCGGGCATGGACGGCCACTATGGGCCGATGACCGCCTCGAACAAACTAGGCGCGCGTTTGCGCCAGCTTCGCCTGCGCCAGGTCGCGAGCCTCGGGGTCCCCGACGTGCATCCATAGCCCCGGCGGACTGACGCCGTAGATGCGCCCCTTCTCGGCCAGCGCCTTCCACAGTGGCAGCAATGAGAAGGGCCCCTCCGGTCCGTCGCGCACCACCGACGGCTTGCAGATGTGCAGGCCGACATAGACATACGGCGCCATCTCGCCCGGCGTCTTGAACCGCACCCGGCCGTCGGCCTCGAGGAACACATCCCCCGTGTCGTGGAACCCCATGGACGTCGCCGTCGGTGCCAACATCAGGCAGACGTCCATCTTCGCCGGATCCCACAGGTCCACGACCTGCTCGATGGCGGGGGCGTCGCCGTCCAGCCAGATGGCGTCGATGTTGGCGACGAAAAACGCATCGTCCGGCAGCAAGGGCAGCGCCTGCCTGACCCCGCCGCCGGTCTCCAGCGCCTGGGCCCGCTCATCCGAGACAACGATGCGCGGCGCGGCGGTGCGCGCCTTCAGGTGCGCCTCCATCAGGTCGGCGAAATAGTGGACATTGACCACCGCCGTCTCGACCCCGACCGCGGCCAGCCGGTCGAGCATGTGATCCATCAGCGCCTTGCCGCCGACTTCGACCAGGGCCTTGGGCCGGTCGTTGGTCAGGGGCCGCATGCGGGTGCCCAGACCCGCCGCCAGCACCATCGCCGTCTTCGGAGCGCCACTCATCGCCGCGCCTCCGCCGGCACATATCGATCGAACCAGGCCTTCAGGTCACCGAGCGCCGGATCAGCAAGGCAGAGATCGAGATAGCCCCACAGCCGGGGCAGGAAGCCCTCGTACCTGGGCTTTCCGTCACGCACGACCAGCCGGGCGAAGATGCCGATGATCCGCGCCACGTTCAGCGCTCCCAGGGCGTGATAGTCGCTGAGGAGTTTTACCCGGTCCAAATTCGGGTGGGCCGCCAGATAGCGTTCCAGCGCCGCCGCTTCACGCTGCGGCGTCACCTGTCGGCGGGCATCGTGCAGCAGCATGGAGAGGTCCCACACCCGGTGCGCCTTCACCGCGTCCTGGAAGTCGATCAACCCGACCCTGGCCGGGCCGGGGCGGGTCGGCAGCCAGATCAGGTTCTCGGCGTGATAGTCGCGGTGGCAGAACACCTCGGCCTCGGCCTCGGCCTGGGCGCGGATCGGGGTCCACACCGCCTCCCAGTCGGCCAGGGCTCGATCATCCGGGCTGAACGCCGGCCGCAGTTTCGGCAGCCACTCGACGAACAGATCGCTGGCCATGGTCAGCGCCAGCTCGTCATAGGTCAGCAGCGGCCAGGCGGCGTCCTCGCCCCCCAGCATCGCCGGCGGCGTGGTGGCGTGCAGCACCACCAGGGCGTCGATGGCCGCATCGTACATCGGCCCCTCGTCATGGCCGGCCGCGATCTCGCCCGCGAACAATCCGTCCCCCAGGTCCTCCAGCACCGCCAGCCCAGAACCTGCGTCAAACGCCACGATCTCCGGCGCCGACAGGCCCTGGTCCTTCAGATACCGCGCGCAGGCCACGAAGGCGTCCACCCGCCCGGCCGCCAGCCGGTAGGCGGCGTTGAACCCCAGCGCCCGGCGCTCTTCCGGCGAGGCCTCCGGCGGACAGGCCGCCGTCTCGGCCTTCGGCGGCTGGTCCATGAAGATCAGGCTCGGGCCATCGGCCGGGTACAGCCGCTCATAGGCCCGCGTCGAGGCGTCGCCGGTCAGCGGCTGGCGCCGCGCGCTCCCCAGGCCATGGCGTTCGAGAAAGGCCGCCTTCAGGGCTTCACGATCAGAACTCAAGCGGTCGGTCCTTCCAGGCGCCGTGGGGGGAGAGCCGGGCCTCACGACCCTCGCCCACAATGGCGATCTCTATATCCAGTCTGTCGGCCGGAAGGCGACCCTCCAGCCGCTGCGGCCATTCAATCAGCGCCGCCCCGCCGTCCAGCGCCTCGTCCAGCCCGATCTCGTAGGCCTCGTCCGGATCGCTCAAACGATAGAGGTCGAAATGCGCCACCGGGAATTCGCGGCCGTCATAGAACTGCACCAGGGTGAAGGTCGGGCTCGGCACCTCCTCGTCCGGCGTCGTCAGCGCCCGCACCAGGGCCCGCGCCAGGGTCGACTTGCCGGCCCCCAGCGGCCCCGACAGGCAGATGGCCTCGCCCGGCCTCAAGGCCTCGGCCAGCGCCCGGCCCAAAGCCTGCGTCGCCGCCTCATCGGCCAGGGTCAAAACACCGCCTCCGGATCGGCCGGCAGCACGCGCTCGACGAAGGTCTTGAGACCATCGCTGATCACCTCGGCCGCCTGGCCGGCCATCCGCTCGGGCGGGATGACCTTGCCGAAGGTCAGGGTGAAGCGGCGACCCTTCTTGTTGAGCAACTCGTGGAACAGGGTGATGTCCCTGAGCTCCGGCGAAAAGCCGTTGAAGAAGTGGAACAGCGTCGACCAGGGCCCGGCGACATGCACCGGCACGACCGGGGCGGCGTATTTCTGGGCCACCGAGATCGCCGTCGGCATCCAGGGCTTGTCGGTCAGCACCCCGTCGTCCGCCCGCCGCGCCAGCACCCCGGCCGGGAAGATGGCCAGGCAGCGCTCGGCCTCCATCGCATCCCGGGTCATCTGCAACGTCAGTCGAGTCCGCTCGCGGGTGCGCTTGGCCTTGACCCATTCGACCGGGATCAGTGTCTCTTCGAAGCGCGGACAGACGCGGTGGGCGTCGGAATTGGCATAGAAGACGACGTCGGGCCGGGGCCCCTTGATCACGTCATAGAGGGCGATGCCGTCGGCGATGCCGGTCGGATGGTTGGCCACCACGATGACCCGCCCGTTGGCCGGCAGGTGCTCCAGCCCGCTGACCGCCACGTCGAGCGCAAGCAGCTCGGAGATATGCTCCAGCGCATCGCCGCCGCCCATGACGGAGATGGCGTTGGCCATGGCCACCGCCTGCGGATAGTGGAGCGTCCGGTACAGGGGCGTGCGCACCACCGGCCAGACCGGCGATCCCGCCAGCTTCGGCGCCCGTTCCTCGATCAGCACATCGACGATGTGTTTTGCGTCCATGGGTGGGAGTCTAGTGCCCCTTCCTACATCCGTCATCCCGGCCGTAGCGCGCAGCGCGGAGAGCCGGGACCCAGGGGCGGCGGCCGCGACAGTCGAAGCCGCCTGTATCGAGCCCCGTCACCCCCTGGGTCCCGGATCGTCCCCGCGGGCCGTCCGGGATGACGAGGATTATTTGACCAGCGTCTCGAACTCGTCGACCAGCCGCTGCAACTGGCTGACGCCGCCGGCCCAGAAGCTCTTCTGGCGCGGATCGAGCCCGAACGGCTCCAGCGCCTCGACGTAGGTGGCCGTGCCGCCGGCGGCCAGCAGCCGCTCATAGACCGGCGCGAACCCGGCCGGGTCCTCCCGGCGCTTCTCCATCAGGGCCCGCACCAGAAGATCCCCGAAGGCGTAGGCGTAGACATAGAAGGGGGCGTGCACGAAGTGGCTGACATAGGCCCAGTAGTGCTCATAGCCGGGGTTCAACCGGATGGCCGGGCCAAGACTGGCTCCCATGACTTCCAGCCACAGGCCGCCGATTTCCTCGGGGCTCAGCTCGCCGGCCTTGCGGGCCTCATGGAAACGGGTCTCGAACTGGTGGAAGGCGATCTGACGCACGACGGTGTTCAAGCCATCCTCGATCCGCCCGGCCAGCAGGCCCAGCTTCTCCTCCGGGCGCGCCTCGGCCAGCAGCCGTTCGAACACCAGCCCCTCGCCGAAGATCGAGGCCGTCTCGGCCAGGGTCAGCGGGGTGTCGGCCAGCAGGGTGCCGAGCGGCGCCGCCAGGGTCTGGTGCACGGCATGGCCCAGTTCATGGGCCAGGGTCAGCACATCGCGCCGCTCGCCCATGAAGTTCATGAACACATAGGGATGCTTCGTGGAGCTGACCGGGTGGCTGTAGGCTCCCGACTGCTTGCCGGGCCGCGGACGGGCATCGATCCACGGCCGGTCGAAGAAGACCCGCGCCCCGTCGGCGAACTTCGGCGCCAGGGCGCTGAAGCTGTCGAGCACCATCTCCTTCGCCTCGCCCCATTGGTACAGCTTCGGCTGGGCCGTGGTCAGCGGCGCGTTGCGGTCCCAGTGGTCGAGGGTCTTGCGACCCATCACCTTGGCCTTCAGTGCATAGTAGCGGTGCGAGGTCGCCGCATAGCCGTCGGTGACCGCCTCGACCATGGCCTCGACGCTCAGGGCCTGGACCTCGTTGGCCTGGTGGCGGCTCTGGGCCGGATACTCGTACTTGCGCCAGCGATCCTCGACCTGCTTTTCGAAGGCCAGGGTGTTGAGGCACAGGGCGATGGTCGAACCATTGGCCTCCAGCGCCGTCGCCAGCCCATTGGCCGCCGTCTTGCGCCTCTTGGCATCCGGATCGCTCAGCCGGTTCAGGGTCTCGGGCAGGGTCAGGCTCTCGCGGCCGACCCTGGCCCGCAGGGTCGCCAGGGTGTCGTCATACAGCCGCGACCAGCTGGCCACCGCCGGCGAGCGATCGAGCAGCAGGGTTTCCAGCTCCTGGCTCAGCTCGTGAGGCCGCGACAGCCGAACCCGGCGGATCCAGGGCTTCCAGCGCTCGGCCCCTGGATGGGCGGCCAGGGCGGCGTCGATCTCGCCGTCCTCCAGCTGGTTGAGCTCGAGGGTGAAGAACAGGGATTTCGAGGCGATCTCGGCGCTCTTCATCCGGAAGTCGGCCTCGAACTTGGCCCAGCGCGGATCATCCCTGGCCGTCGAGGCCGACAGCGAGGCATAGGCGCTGACCGCATAGAGGCCATCGGCCGCCTGCTCGTAGAGCCGCACCCCCTTGTCGATCAGGGCGCCGAGCTTTGCCGGCTCGGCGCGGGCGGCGAGAAACTGTCCCTCCAGCGCGGCCAGGGCGTCATTGGCGGCCCGGGCCGCGTCGGTGTCGGCGGCGATGCGCGGGTCGGCGCGGTCCGCATAGAGGTCGGCGAGGCTCCACTCGGGGGCCGCGGCGGTGATCTTGGCAAGCTGGGACATGGCGAGGATTTAGGCCCACCCGGCGTCAAAAGGTAGGCCTGCCTCTAGATAAAGCCCCGACGTTTGAGCCAGGCCAGCACCAGCTCCGGCCAGACCTCGACCGGCTTGCCGTGGGTGAAACGCAGGCCGAAGCCGTGGCCGCCCTCGCCGAAGATATGCATCTCGGTCGGGACCTTGCTGGCCCGCAGCGCCGCCTCCAGGGCCAGCGAATTCTCCACCGGCACCGAAGCGTCATCGGCCGCATGCAGCAGGAAGGTCGCCGGCGCATCCTCGCGGGCCCTGTTCTCCAGCGACCAGCGGGCCTCCAGCTCCGGCGTCGGATTGGCGCCCAGCAACAGCTGTCTTGAGCCGACATGGGCCAACGGCGGCTTCATGGTGGCCACCGGATAGACCAGCACGCTGATGTCCGGCCGCGCCGACAGCTTGTCCGTGGAATCGACCGGCTTGTAGACCGCCTCGTCGAACATCAGGGTCAGCGAGCCGGCCACATGCCCGCCGGCCGAAAACCCCATCAGCCCGACCCGCGCGGGGTCCAACCCCGAGCCCTTCCTGCCGGCTTCGCGCCGCACGATCCGCAGGGCCCGCTGCGCATCCTGCAGCGGTGTCTCCGGGCCCGCCGCCCAGCCGTCGCCCGGCAGGCGGTAGCTCATCACATAGACGGTCAGCCCGGCGTCCGCGAAGCGCTGCGCGCACTCATAGCCTTCCTTGTCGCGGACAACCCATTTGTAGCCGCCCCCCGGCGCGATCAGCAGCGAGGCGCCGTTAGGGGCCTTCGGCCGGAATACCTTGAGGTCCGGATCGCGCACCCCCTTGATGATCCGGTCGCGCAACGGCGCCGGCGGCGGCGAGCGGTCGGTTTCCTCCTCGACCACCGTGACCCCGCCCCCGCCGGGCGCCCCGTTTGGCCACAGCTTGATCGGGGCGTCCGTGCCCTCGGCAGCCATGGCCTTTGCCGGAAGGGCCAGGCCCGGGAACGCACCGGCCACGCCCATCGCCAGGGCCCCCTGAACCACCATCCGCCGGCCGATTCTGTTCAAACTGTCATTCCTCAAATTCAGTGAACACGGTTAGGCGACGTTAACCCATCGACCGCTAGATTCCCGAGATTGGGTCGGGTTTAACGGGCGTCTATCAACACCATGAGCAACGGGGCAATCCCGGCGCCCGTTGCGGCGCCTGATGACAATGACGGCGTCCTGCCGGTCGTCAATGCGCCCTCCTTGTTGCTGGCCGGGCTGATCGCCCCCCTGCCGCTGCTCTTTGGCCTGACCCTTCCCTTCGGCCTCGCCCTTGCCCTGATCGGCCATCCCTGGCTGGGCCTGCTCGCCTGCATCAGCAACATGGCCGCCGACAGCGTCACCCAGCCCCTCTACCGCCGCTGGCAGGAGCACGCCGCCGATTTCGAGCCCAAGGCCATGGAGGTCCGGATCGGCTGGTGCGCAGGCATGCGCGCCAGCGCCGCCGTCATCTGGCCGGTCGCCGCCGTGCTGGCCCGGGGCAACGCCGCCGACCTGATGTTCCTCGGCCTCTCGGCCTGCCTGCTGATGAGCTCGGGCGTCGTCCAGAGCAGCCTGTCGCCGCGCCTCTATCTGATGACCGCCGGGCCGGTGCTGATCGGACTGGGCATCGCCATGTTCGGCCGTTTCCCGACGATGCCGGCGCTGGGCCTGACCCTGACCCTGACCATGCTGGCCGTCATGCTCGGCGTCATGAGCGGCGGCATCTCGCGCCTGCTCGACCAGTGGTCGGAGATGGTGGCGGGCAACACCCGCCTGATCGAGCGGCTGAAGGCCGAACGCGCCGCCGCCGAGGCCGCCCGCGAGGACGCCCGCCGGGCCGGCGAGTCCAAGGCCCGCTTCCTGGCCACCATGAGCCACGAGATCCGCACCCCGATGAACGGCGTGCTCGGCATGGCACAGCTGCTGAAAGCCAATGCGCGCGGGGCCCAGAAGGACCAGATCGACACCCTGATCCAGAGCGGCGAATTTTTGATGTCGATCCTCAACGACATCCTCGACCTCTCCCGTATCGATGCCGACCGCATGGCCATCGTCGCCGCCCCGCAGGACCTGGGTGAGCTGGCCCGCGAGCTGAAAGGCTTCTGGGGCGCGGCCGCCGCCCAGAAGGGTCTGGAGCTGACCCTCAACGTCGACCCGGCCCTGCCCGGCGTGCTGGTCATGGACGGCCGCCGCATGCGCCAGGTGCTGTTCAACCTGGTCGGCAACGCCCTGAAGTTCACCCCCGAGGGCCGCGTCGGCATCGAGCTGACCGGCGAGCCCGACAGCGACGGCACAGCCCGCCTGCGGATCAGTGTCCGCGACAGCGGCATCGGCATCGACCCGGCCAAGCTGCCCCGCCTGTTCGACGCCTTCACCCAGGCCGACGACAGCGCCGGCCGCGACTTCGGCGGCACGGGTCTGGGCCTGGCCATCTGCCGCCAGCTGACCGAGCTGATGGGCGGCCGCCTGTGGGCCGAAAGCAAGCCCGGCCTCGGCTCCACCTTCCATGTCGAGCTGATCCTGCCGATCGGCGAGGCGGTCCGGCCGGCCAACGACGCCGAGGCCCCGGCTGCCGCCGCCGAAGTCCTGCCGCTGCACATCCTGGCGGTCGACGACAACGCCGTGAACCTGATGGTGCTGGAGCAGATCCTCGGCGCCTTCGGCCACCAGGTCAGCAAGGCGACCAGCGGCCCCGAGGCCCTCGACCGCCTGTCGGTCGCCGCCTTCGACCTGATCCTGATGGACATCCAGATGCCCGGCATGACCGGCATCGAGGCCCTGACCCTGCTGCGCGGCGCCCCCGGCCCCAACCAGGACACCCCGGTCATCGCGGTGACCGCCGACGTCCTGACCCGCGACCGCAAGGCCTATGTCAGCCTCGGCTTCAACGGCCAGGTCAGCAAACCGGTGCAGATCCCGGCCCTGATGGCCGAACTGGCCGGCCTGTCGGATGACCGGACGATGCTGGTTCGGGCCAGCGCCTGAGCCCCAAAATTAACCCCCGACTCAGGTCTCCTACACCCGCCCTTTACCCACCTCTGTTTCAATACGGATCAACGAGCGCCGACCCGTGAGGTCGTTCGCCGGTACTTGGTGGGATGACTTCAACATGACCAAAACGGTCCTGGTCGTCGATGACGACCCGACTCAGCGAAGGCTGATCCAGGCGGTTCTGGAGCGCGACGGGTTCACCGTCGCCCAGGCCGAGAGCGGGGATACCGCCATGAGCCACCTGCAGGCCGGGAAACCGGCCGACGTGGTGTTGCTCGACCTGCAGATGCCCGGCCTGTCGGGCCACGACGCCCTGAAGGAAATGCGCGCCCGCCAGCTGATGCAGCCGGTCATCGTGCTGACCGCGTCCGGCGGGGTCGACACCGTGGTCAAGGCCATGCAGGCCGGCGCCTGCGACTTCTTCGTCAAGCCGGCGTCCCCCGAACGCATCATCGCCTCGGTCCGCAACGCCCTGTCGCTGGGCGAATTGAAGGGCGAGGTCGACCGCCTCAAGAAGCACTCGAACGGCAAGACCACCTTCGCCGACCTGATCGGCGAGAGCCCCCACATGCGCATCGTCAAGCGCATGGGCGAGCGCGCCGCCAAGTCGTCCATCCCGGTGCTGATCACCGGCGAAAGCGGCGTCGGCAAGGAAGTCATCGCCCGCGCCGTCCACGGCTCGTCCGACCGGTCCGGCAAGCCCTTCGTCGCCGTCAACTGCGGCGCCATCCCCGAGAACCTGGTCGAAAGCATTCTGTTCGGCCACGAGAAGGGCAGCTTCACCGGCGCCTCGGATAAACACCTGGGTAAATTCCAGGAGGCCAACGGCGGCACCCTGTTCCTCGACGAGGTCGGCGAACTGCCCCTCGACGTCCAGGTCAAGCTGCTGCGCGCCCTGCAGGAGAGCGAGATCGATCCGGTCGGCGCCAAGCGCTCGATCAAGGTCGATGTCCGCATCGTCTCGGCCACCAACCGCGACCTGTCGGACGCCATCCGAGAGGGCCGCTTCCGCGAGGACCTCTACTACCGGCTGAACGTCTTTCCGATCGAGGCCCCGTCCCTGCGCGACCGCAAGGAAGACGTGCCGGCCCTGGTCGAGGCCTTCATCAAGCGGTTCAACGTCGAGGAGGGCAAACGCGTCGTCGGCGCCGCGCCCGAGACCCTGGCCTTCCTCACCGCCTTCGACTGGCCGGGCAACGTCCGCCAGCTCGAGAACGCCGTCTATCGCGCCATCGTCCTGGCCGACGCGCCATACCTGCAGCCGCACGACTTCCCGGCCATCAGCGGGGTGAAGGCCCCCCCGATGGACGTCGAGCCGGTGGCCGGCCAGGTCCCGCGCGCCATCCCGACGGCGGCCCAGCTGCTGGCCGACATGCCGGCCGACAGCCCCGTGCGGATCCTCGACGGCCACGGCCACCTGCGCACCCTGGAGGAGATCGAAAAGGACCTCATCCAGCACGCCATCGACGTCTACGCCGGCCATATGTCCGAAGTCGCCCGGCGCCTCGGCATCGGCCGCTCGACCCTCTACCGCAAGGTCCGGGAACAGGGCATCGACGTGGATATCAAAGAGGTCGGATAGGGCTTTACCACCCCTCTCCGGACCGCTCGCCCCGGCGAAAACGCCCCCCTTTTCAAAGGACGCGGGACTTTCCGGTCCGGCCTAGGGTGGACCCCTCACAATGAGGGGTGCGCCATGCTGTTCCGTTCCATCCTGCCCGTCGCCGCCGTTATCGCGGTCGCCGTCGCCGGGCCTGCCGCGGCCCAAACCCGCGTGTCGGTGGCCAACGGCCTCGGCTCGGTCGTCATGCCGGTCGGCATCGAACGCCACCCGCTGGGTGGCGACACCAATGAGTCGCTGAGCTTCATCGTCCGACGTCCGGGCCAGACCGGCCTCGACTGGGCCGGCCTGTGCATGATCTCGATCAGCCCGCCCAAGCAGGTGCCGACCATGGAAACCTGGACCACGCTTTCGGGCATCTACTACACCCAGGCCGAGCAGAAGGCCCGCGACCGGGTCAGCGGCAAGGGCGGCCGCTTCGAGCGCATGCTGACCAACAAGCCTTGGACCTCGAAGACCGGCTGGTCGGGCTGGTTCACCGCCTACCAGGCCATCAATGACAAGGGCGCCAGCGAAAGCAGCGTCTTCGCCGGCACCCAGCTGGCTGCAAACGTTCGCGTGGTCGTGACCTGCACCAGCTCGGAAGGCCAGAGCTTCACCTCGTCCGACCTGGCGGTGATCGAGAAGCTTAGCCAGTCGGTGTCCAACTAGTCTTCGCTGGAGCCCTTGCGGCCCATCGGACGCCGCCTGGCGCGGGGCGGAGGCTTGTCCTCCCCCTTCGCCTTGGCGGCGATTTCCTTGAGCTTTCGGTTCTGCATCGCCGACAAGGCCTGCCCCGGCGCCCCAAGCTCGGGGTCGCCGAACGCCCGGCCGTAGGTCTTCACCCGGTCCTCGACGGAACCCAGGAACTCGCCTTCCCAGTCACTCAGCTTGACGCCGGCCTTGTCGGCCGCGCGCCGGGTCTTGCGCAGGGCGTTCAGCGCCGAGCGCTGCGCGGCCTTGCGGGCCAGCGCCTTGAAGTCGGGAGGATCCTTCCGCTTCAAAGCGCCTCCAAGGCCTAAAGCCCGCCGATGGCCGACAGGTAGAGGTCGATCAGCGCCTCTTCCTCGGACAGCTTGGCCTTGTCCTGTTTGCGCATGCGCACGACCTTGCGCAGGATCTTGGTGTCGAAGCCGTTGCCCTTGGCCTCGGCATAGACCTCCTTGAGGTCGGCCATGACGCCGGCCTTGTCCTCTTCCAGCCGCTCGATGCGCTCGATGATGGTGCGCAGCTGGGTCTGGGCGGTGCCGTTCAGGACATCGACGGTGGGCTGCTCATCGGACATGGAAAGAGGCTCTCACGGGAAGCGGATACGGGGAAGGGCGATGCTCTAGACGCGCAGGGCCGCGCCTACAACAGGCCGTGCGACTTCAGCGTCTGATGAAGCACCGCTGGATCGGTGAAATGCAGCACATGGAAGCCGAGCTCGGCCGCCGCCTGAATGTTGGCGGCGCTGTCGTCGACGAACAACAGCTGGTCGGGACGCAGGCCAGACCGCTCGCAGGCGATCTCGTAGATCCGCGGCTCGGGCTTGATCAGGCCCTCGTCACCGGACACGACCACGGCCTTCAGATGCCGTACCGCCGGGGCCATCGGCTCGATCGTCGGCCAGACCGGCCCGGCCATGTTGGTCAGGCCGAACTGCGGCACGCCCCTGGCCGCCAGGGCGTTCATCGCAACCTCGGTCTCTTCGATCACCCCGCCGAACATCTCGTCCCAGCGGTCCCACCAGGCGCGGATCTCGGCCTCATGCTCGGGGAAGCGGGCGATCAGCGCGGCGGTGTTCTCATCGGCGGGCACGCCGCGATCGGTCAGCCCGTGCCAGGCCAGGGTGCAGACATGCGAAAGGAACCGGTCGCAAGCGGCCGGTTCCTCAAAAATCTTCGCGTACAGGTTCCGGGGATCCCAGCGAACGATCACATTGCCGACGTCCCAGAGGACCCCGACAGCAGGCATTAGCCTTGCTTCGCTTTAAAGCGCGGATCGGTCTTGTTGATCACGTACAGAACGCCCTTGCGGCGAACGAGCTTGCAGTCGCGGTGGCGCGACTTCAGCGACTTGAGCGAGCTACGAACCTTCATTGGTCTTTACCGTGCGGCTGCGGGGAACCCGCGCACGCGGAGGCCCTCTAATCGAATTGAGCGGGCGGCTATAGGGTCAGAGGGCCGCTGAGTCAACGTCTGCGGGCCGCGGGGAGCCCCCTTTGTGGAGGCTTTGCGAACAGGCCCGGCTTGCTAGGACGTTCCCTGGTTTCCCGAGGATCCTGCCGCCCATGCGCCTGCTGCCCCGCCTTCGCTTCCTCGCCGCCATCACGCTGACCGCCATGGCGGCCAACGCGGCTTCGGCGGCGGACAAGACCCCACCGAAACTCTGTGGCGTCGGGGACGCGGCCCATCCCCTGCTCGTCGGCCAGACCTACTACGGCCAGGTGCTTTGGCAGGGCGAAAAGCCGGATGCGCTCAGGGTGACCTTCAAGGCTGACTGCACGGTGGACTACGTCTACGACGACGGCGGCCTGGGATGGGCCGAGTGGGGTCAGGTGGGCAAGGACGTCGTGCTCAACGTCAACAGCGGATACGCCGTCTACAACGGCGAGCTGACCGGAGACCGCCTGGTCGGCAGTTTGAAGAACAAGTACGGCAAGACGGGAACCTTCGCCCTCGACAGAAAATGAGCCCGCCGGGCGATCACTGGCGATCTTGTGATGTTGCATTCAGGTTTGGGCGTCTAGCTTGCCCCCATGGACAGACGCGCCTTCATCCTCCTGACCCTCGCCGGCTGCGCCGACCCGCAGCTGGAGCCGACCCTGACGCAGGTGGCCGGCACGACGCCGCCGCCCACGCCACCGCCGGCCGCCCCGACCACCCCGCCGGTCGTCTCGGGCGATCCCAACTTCGACGCCTGGCTGGCGCAGTTCAAACCCAAGGCCGTGCTGGCCGGCGTGCCACAGGTTGTGGTCGACCGCGAGCTGGCGAACCTCACCCCCGATGACAGCGTCGTGGCCTCCGACGGCCGCCAGCCGGAATTCTCCAAGCCGGTCGGCGACTATGTGAAGGGTACGGTCAGCGACGTCCGCATCACCCAGGGCCGCCAGTTCGCCACCCAGCTGCCCTATCTGCCGGGCATCGAGCAGGCCTTCCGGGTGCCGCGCGAGATCGTGCTGGCCGTCTGGGCCATGGAATCGGCCTTCGGCAAGGTGCAGGGCGACAAGGATATCGTCCGCTGCCTGGCCACCCTGGCCGCCGACGGCCGCCGGCGCGGCTGGGCGGAAAGCGAGCTCATTTCGGCCCTCAAGATCATCGCCACCGGCGAACAGAGCCGCGCCCGCCTGAAAGGCAGCTGGGCCGGGGCCATGGGCCAGACCCAGTTCCTGCCGGGCGTCTATCTCTCCACCGCCATCGATGGCGACCGCGACGGCCACCGCGACATCTGGGGCAGCACCCACGACGCCCTGGCCTCGACCGCCAACTACATGGCCAAGGCCGGCTGGAAGCCCGGCGAGAGCTGGTCGCGCGAGGTCCTGCTGCCGACCGGCTTCGACTATTCGCTGACCGAAGGCGCCCGCGAACCGCTTCCCGTCTGGACCAATCGCGGCGTCAGGCGCGCCGACGGCCTGCCCTGGTCGTCAGCCGACCAGGCGTCCAACGCCAGCCTGATCCTGCCGTCGGGCTACAAGGGCCCGGCCTTCCTGATCTTCCCGAACCACGCGGCGATCATGAAGTACAACAACTCGACGGCCTATGCGCTGGGCGTCGGCCTGCTGGCCCTGCGGTTCGGCGGCGAAGGGCCGCTGGTCACCCCCTGGCCGGTCGAGACGCCGCTCTCGAAAGCCGACCGCATCCTGGCCCAGGAAAGTCTCGTCAAGCTCGGCTACGACACCGGCGGCGTCGACGGCGCCATCGGCCCCAGGACCCGCGTCGCCATCAGGGGCTGGCAGGTGGCCAACAAGGTTCCCGCCGACGGCTACCTGACGCCGCAGCTGATCCAGTCGATGGCCATGCAGGCGGCGGGGATGGCGTCTCCGCCCCAGTAGTCCTCGTGGGGCGGTAGGGGCTAGACCCCGCCCTCATCCGACCGCTCCATCATCGCCATGGTCGTCTCTTCGTCGTCCGGCGGGGTCTCGCCGGCGTCGCGCAGGACGGCGTTCTTGAAGGCGTAGATCAACAGCCCGCCGCAGATCAGCGCGTTGAGCGCGAACGGCGCCTCATGCTTCAGCCCGTAGAGGGCCACGAAGGCCGGCGCCAGGATCACGTTCAGCCCGTTGACCGCCGCGATGGCCCCGGCCGCCCGCGCCTGCTCGTCCATCCGCACGGTCAGCGAGGCGCCGGCGGTGAACCCCGGCCGGGCAAAGCCGAACCCGAGCGCGGAAATCGAATAGCCGACCACCACCGTCCAGTAGTCCGGCGAAAACACCGTCACCAGATTGCCCAGCGCCGCCAGCCCCACGCCCCAGCGCAACAGCGCCTTGGGCCCCATCGAGAAGATCCGGATCAGGCCCCACTGGGCCAGCAGCCCGGCCATGGCCCCGGCGCCCATGGCCACGGCGGTCAGCTGCAGGGCGTCCTTGGGCTCCACATGCAGCTTGTCGATGATCATGAAGCCGAGCGTGTAGCCCTGGGCCGTCTGGCAACAGGCCACCGCGAAGCCGTAGATCAGGAAGGGCAGCACCCGGGGATCGCGCCACAGGCTCTTGTCCTGGCCGGCCCCTGCGAAGCGGCGGTTCTCACGCCGCGAGGGAGTCTCCTCTTCCGGCAACCCGCGCCAGACCACCACCAGCATGGCCCCGGACAGGATGGCGAAGGCGAACATCGGCCCGGCGAAGGTCGCGCCCGGCACGATGAACAGCGGCGCCAGGAAGGGCCCGACCACGGTCCCCAGACCGAACGCCCCGGCCAGCGCCGCCATCTGCTGGGTGCGGTCGGCGCGGGTGGTGCGCTCGGCCAGATAGGCCTGGGTGGCCGGATTCGAGGCCGAGCCGATCAGGCCGAAGATCGCCCGCGACAGCAGAAACAGGAAGAACACCACGATGGCCGGCAGCAGGTGGTGCAGGCCCACCAGCACCACGAAGGCGCACAGGGTCATCGAGACCATGAACCCGGCCAGCCCCAGGATAATCAGGGGTTTGCGCCCCCGCTTGTCGGACTCCCGGGCCCAGATCGGGCTCATCACCGCCCACAGCAGGGCCGACAGACCGAACACCGCCGAGATCATCCAGTCGGCGATCTCCGTCTCGCGGGCGATGGCCGGCAGCACCGCCATCAGCCCGGTGTTGCCGATGGCCACCACGATCGACACCGAGAACAGGATGGCGAAGGAGCGCGGCTCCAGCTTCATACCGGCGGGTGAAGGGGTCTCTGCCATATCTGAACGCTGTTAAGCCGGGTCGCCGAAAGGCGCAACACGGCTGCGCCCCTTACCCGCCATTAAGCATTAACGCCCAAGGTGCCGGCCAACTCTGTATTCCTCGACGGCGACCTCCTCATGTTCCAGATCATCGGCCTCGTGCTGCTCTTCGGCCTGGTGTTCGGCAGCTACCTGATCAGTGGCGGCAACATGAACGTCATCATGCACGCCCTGCCGCACGAGATGATGGCCATCGGCGGGGCCGGCATCGCCGCCTTCCTGATCTCCAACTCGATGACCACCATCAAGGCCAGCGGCGGCGGCCTCGCCAAGGCCTTCGCCGGTCCCAAATGGAAGGCCGGCGACTACAAGGACCTGCTCAGCCTGCTGTTCCTGCTGACCAAGACCATGAAGTCCAAGGGCGTCATCGCCCTCGAAAGCCATATCGAAAAGCCCGGCGAGAGCTCGATCTTCGGCCGCTTCCCGAAGATCACCAAGGACCACTTCGCCGTCGACTTCATCTGCGACACCCTGCGGATGATGACCATGAACCTCGAGGACCCGCACCAGGTCGAGGACGCCATGGAAAAGCAGCTCGAGAAGCACCACCACGAGGCCCAGGCCCCGGCCCACGCCCTGCAAAACCTGGCTGACGCCCTGCCGGCGCTGGGCATCGTCGCCGCCGTCCTCGGGGTCATCAAGACCATGGGCTCGATCACCGAGCCCCCGGAAGTGCTCGGCGGCATGATCGGCGGCGCCCTGGTCGGCACCTTCCTGGGCGTGTTCCTGGCCTACGGCATCGTCGGACCCTTGGCCGCGCGCCTCGGCGACGTGGTCAACGAGGAAGGCGCCTTCTACCGAATCATCCAGTCGGTTCTCGTCGCCCACCTGCACGGCAACGCCGCCCAGATCAGCGTCGAGATCGGCCGCGGCAGCGTGCCCTCGGGCGCCCAGCCCAGCTTCCTGGAACTGGAAGAAGCCCTGTCGGCGATTCCCGCCGAGGGCTGACGATCTCACGATCCCTTGAAAAACAACGGTTTGTGATTGTGGTGTCGCCTGCCTGACACAATCCGTGATCACGCCCCCGTGAGAATGCGGCTTGCGGGCCGTGATCAGGGGTCCATAGTCCCCTTGCGTCACCAAAGACGCTGCTCAACGAGAACCTAAAGGGGACTACCAGGAATGCGTAAACTCCTCATCATCGCCGCCGCTTTCGGCGCCATGTCGGTCGCCGCCTGCGGCAAGCCGGCTGAAACCAAGACTGAAGAAGCCGCCGCTCCCGCCGCCGAAGCGCCCGCCGCTGAAGCTGCTCCGGCCGCCGACGCTGCTGCCGCTCCGGCTGCTGACGCCGCCGCCGCTCCGGCCGCCGACGCTGCCGCCGCTCCGGCCGCCGCGGCCCCGGCTGAAGAGAAGAAGGCCGAGTAGCAAACCCGGCGCTTCCTTCAAGGAAGACAGGGAAAGGGTCGCCCGACGGGCGGCCCTTTTTCTTTGCCTGCGCGACCGTCACCGCCGCGTGAACCGCCGCCGGTGTCGAACGTTGTTCCCCCACGGGCCGCCATCAGAGCGATTCCCGACCAGGAGGGATCCCCATGAATCGCAGCATCCTCATCGCCGGCGCCGCCGCGCTCGCCGTTCTGTCGATCGCCGCCTGCAGCAAGCCGGCCGACAAGACCGATGACGCCAGCGCCGAAGCGACGGCCACGACCGACGGCGCCGCCGTAGAAGGAGCCGCGGCGAGCGGCGACACCTCGACCGGCGCCGGCCATGACGGCGGCCCGGCCGGATCCGGCGGCGGTTCGGTGGACGGTTCCGGGGGCGGTTCCGGGGACGGCGCCTCGGCCGACGTCAGCGGAACCAACCCCGGCGCCTCCCCCACTGTCGGCGGCGGCGCCCCGGCCGTCGACACCAGCCAGGGCCCGGCCACCGCCACCACCCCGACCGCCAAGGTCCCACTGGAAACCGAACGCAAGAACAACCCGCCTCCGAACCAGTAGAAAGGTTTCGCCTCGGGTCTCCCTTCTCCCCTTGTGGGAGAAGGACAGCCCAGAGGTCGCCCGAGCAGAAACGTCCAACATCCCGCCGCACGCCGCCCTGTGCTACAGCGCGCCCATGTCCACCCCCGAGTCCCCCGTAGAATGGCGCGATGACGGCCTGCCCGGGTCGCGGCTGTACGGGGACGTCTACTTCTCCAGCGAGGACGGCCTGGCCGAGACGCAAGCGGTCTTCCTCACCGGCTGCGGCCTTCCCGACGCCTGGGCGAACCGCCGCCACTTCACCGTCGGCGAGCTCGGCTTCGGCACGGGCTTGAACATCGCCGCCCTCCTCACCCTCTGGCAGGACACCCGCCCGCCAAACGCCCACCTGAGCATCTTCAGCGTCGAAGCCCACCCGATGACGGCCGCCGACGCCGCCCGGGCCCTCAGCCGCTGGCCCGCCATCGCACAGGCCGCGGACGCCCTCATCGCCCACTGGCCCGGCCCCGCCAGGGGCTTCCACCACCTCGATCTCCCCGCCTTCAACGCCAGCCTCGATCTCGCCGTCCTCGACGCCGCCGAGGCTCTGACCGCCTGGACCGGCCGCGCCGACGCCTGGTTCCTCGACGGCTTCGCCCCGGCGGCCAACCCGGCCATGTGGTCGCCCCGGCTGATGGCCCAGGTCGCCGCCCGCAGCGCCCCCGGCGCCCGCGCCGCCACCTTCACCGTCGCCGGCGCCGTCCGCCGCGGCCTGGCCGAGGCCGGCTTCGGCGTCTCCAAACAGCCCGGCTTCGGCCGCAAGCGCGAACGCACCGAGGCCGTCCTCCCCGGCGTGGCCACCGACACCGCACGCCCCACGGTCGCCATCCTTGGCGCCGGGATCGCCGGCGCGGCCCTGGCCCGCGCCTTCCGCCGCCACGGCCTCGAGCCGCGGATCTTCGACCCCGCCGGCCCGGCCGCCGCCGCCTCGGGCAATGCCGCCGCCCTGATGACCCCGCGCCTTGACGCCGGCGAGGGCCCGCCCGCCCGCCTGTTCGCCCAGGCCTTCCGCCACGCCGTCGCCGCCTATGACAGCCTGCCTGCCGCCATCCTCGCCCGGGGCGCCCGCCATCTGGCCGACAGCGACCGCGATCCGGCCCGCTTCCAGCGCATCGCGGCCAGCGCGCTGCACGACCCCGGGACCCTGACCGCTTTCGACGACGCCATCGCCATCCACGACGGCCTGGTCCTCGACCCCCATGTCCTGATCCCCGCCTGGACCGGCCCGGTCGACCGACGCGCCGTGAACCGCCTCGAGCCCAAGGGGACCGGTTGGCGCCTTCTCGGCCCCGACAACGAAATCCTGGCGGACGTCGACGCCGTCATCCTCTGCGCCGGCCACGGCACGGCCGCCCTCGCCGACCTGCCCCTGCAGCCGGTGCGCGGCCAGGCCACCATCGCCGCCAGCGCCAACATCGCCGAGCCCCTGTCCTTCGGCGCCTACGCCATCCCCTCTCCGGGCGGCGTCCTCTTCGGGGCCAGCCACCTGCGCGACCAGACCGACACCGCCGTCCGTCCGGAGGAGGAAGCCTCCAACCTCGCCCTCATCGCCGCCCGTCTGCCCGATCTCGCCGCCGACCTGGCCGCCCGGCCCCTGACCAGCCGCGCCGCCATCCGCGCCGCGACGCCGGATCACCTGCCGCTGGCCGGGCCGGTGCCCGACCACCCGGGCCTCTTCGTCCTCTCCGGCTTCGGCGGCCGCGGCTTCTGTGTCGCGCCGTTGCTGGCCGATCATCTGGCCGCAACAATCCTGGCCTATCCCTCACCCCTGCCGGCCGACCTGGCCGACGCCATCGACCCGGACCGTTTTCGAAAGCGTCAGTCGCGCAGAACCTCGCCAAGACCCACGCGTTGACCTATCGTCTTGTCGGACGGGTTTTTCGGCCAGGTTTGGCCCCTGCGGAGGTGAGCATCACATGACCAAGTTCCTGCCCAAAACTCTGGCTGCCGCGTTTCTCGGATCCGCGCTCCTGATCACCGGCGCCGCCGGTGTCGTCCAGGCCGAACCGGCCAGGAAGTCGACGCTCAGCGCCCGCACCGACTGCTTCTTCAATCGCCAGGTGCGCAACTACACCACGGCCAACGACGACAAGACTGTCTATGTCCGCGCCGGCAAGGACAGCTACAGGCTGGAAACCTTCGGCCGCTGCACCGACCTCAGCAACGCCCTGGAGATCGGCTTCGACTCCCACCCGTCCAGCAGCATCTGCAGCGCCCAGGACGTCACCATCCTGGTCAACTCCAGCATGGGCCCGCAGCGTTGCGCCGTCCGCAGCCTGGAAAAGCTGACCCCGGAACAGGTCGCCGCCCTGCCCAAGGGCGACCGGCCGTAAACTTCCTGTAATTCAACGGGTTACGTTAGCGCCGGGGCCGCGAGGCTCCGGCGTTCTCGTCTTTGCCGTCAACGCGGCCTAAGAAGGGCCGACTCCACCCTCCAAGTGCAAAGACGCTTCCCATGCTGCTCGCCAAATCGACCTGGCCCGAAATCGAGGCCTTCCTGACCCGCTCGAAGACGGTCGTCGTGCCCATCGGCTCCAACGAGCAGCACGGCCCCACCGGCCTGCTCGGCACCGACTGGATGTGCCCCGAGATTATCGCCCATGAAGCCCAGAAAGACCGGTCAGACTTCCTGGTAGCACCGACCTTCAACATCGGTATGGCCCAGCACCATCTGGGCTTCCCGGGCACCATTTCCCTCAAGCCCACAACCTTCATCGCCGCCATCGGCGACTGGTGCCGGTCCCTGGCCGGCCATGGTTTCGAGCGGATCTATTTCCTCAACGGCCACGGCGGCAACGTGAACACCATCGAGGCTGCCTTCAGCGAACTTTATGCCGAGGCCAGTTTCGGCCGTGTTCCCAGGGGCTTCGCCGCCAAGCTGAAAAACTGGTGGGACCTCGAGGGCGTCAACGCCCTGGCCATGCGCCAGTTTCCGACCGGACACGGCAGCCACGCCACCCCATCCGAGATCGCCGTCACCCAGTGGGCCTATGCCGACAGCATCAAGACCGCAAAGTATGACCCGCCGGTAGCACCGACCGGCCCGATCCGCGAAGCCGCCGATTTCAGGAAGCGCTTCCCCGACGGCCGCATGGGCAGCGATCCCGCTCAGGCGAGCCCGGAAAAAGGCGGCGAACTGGTCAGGCTGGCCGCCGGAAAGCTGTTGGCGGAGGTCAAGGCCTTCTCGGAAGAGGTGGCGCCGTAGCGCCAGGACGTTCGTCGTTTCAAAGCTCTCCCCCCGCTTGCGGGGGGAGGACCGCTCTGGAGCGTCCAGCGACAGAGCAGGAGGGGGGCAAGTCTGTCTGCAGGAGGAACCTCCCTACCGCCGGTGGGGCCCGCCTCCTGATTTCTCCCTGAGGGTCGAAATCTGTCCTCCCCCCACTTCGCGGGGGGAGAGCTTGAGCGGCCTACCCCGCCCGGGTCAGGCGCCGGCAGAGGTCGTCCAGCTGCTCGAGCGTGGCGTACTTCAGCCGCACCTCGCCCTTGCCGCCGGCGTCGCGGATCTCGACTTCCAGACCCAGGATATCGGCCAGGTCGCTCTCCAGCGCCGTGGTGTCATGATCCTTCACCGCCTGTGACGGCGCCTTCGACGGCCCGCGCGGCTTCGGATCGGGGCCCTTCAGCAGGGCCTCGGCCTGGCGCACGCTCAGGCCCTCGGCGACGATCCGCCGGGCCAGCTCGACCGCCCGCTCGGACCCGACCAGGGTCCGGGCATGGCCGGCCGTGAGTTCGCCGTCGACCAGCATGTTCAGCACCGGCTGCGGCAGGTTCAGCAGCCGCAGGGCATTGGCCACATGCGGCCGGCTCTTGCCCACCGCCTCGGCCACTGCCTCCTGGGTATGTCCGAACTTCTCGATCAGCGCCTTGTAGCCCAGCGCCTCTTCGTAGGGGTTGAGATCGGTCCGCTGGACGTTCTCGACAATGGCGATTTCCAGCACCTGGCGATCGTCGAACTGACGCACCAGGATCGGCACCGTGCGCAGGCCTGCGACCTGGGCCGCGCGCCAGCGCCGTTCACCGGCGACGATCTGGTATTCGCCCTCGGCGCCCGGCATCGGCCGGGTCAGGATCGGCTGCAGGATGCCCTTCTCGCGGATCGAGGCGGCCAGAGCGTCGATGTCCTCACGCGAGAACGAGCGCCGCGGCTGGTCCGGATTGGCCCGGATCAACTCGATCGGCGTCTCGCGCGCCCCGCCGTCGCCGCCGGCCGGCGCCGCCGTTTCGGCGGCGTCCGCCTCGCCCAGCAGGGCCGACAGTCCGCGCCCCAGTCCCCGACGTCCTTCAACCATAACCCGTTCTTTCTCTTACGTATTTTTGGCTTCGCGACGATCGCGCTCGCGCCGCACCACTTCCCGCGCCAGCTGCAGATAGGCCTGCGAGCCGGCGCACTTCAGATCGTAGATCAGCACCGGCTTGCCGTGCGACGGCGCCTCGCTGACCCGCACATTGCGCGGGATGACCGTCTCATAGACCTTGTCGCCGAAGTGGTGGCGCACGTCGCGGGCCACCTGTTCGGACAGGCTGTTGCGGCGGTCGTACATGGTCAGCACCACCCCCTGGATCTCCAGGGCCGGGTTGAGGCTGCCGCGCACCAGCTCGATGGTCCGCATCAGCTGGGTCAGACCCTCCAGCGCGAAGAACTCGGTCTGCAGCGGCACGAACACCGCGTCCGCCCCGGTCATGGCGTTGACGGTCAACAGGTTCAGCGACGGCGGGCAGTCGATGAGCACGTAAGAGTACTTCCCGGTCGCCCGCAGCGCCGACAGGGCGTCGCGCAGCCGATAGGACCGCCGCTGGCTGGCCGCCAGCTCGGTCTCCAGGCCCGAAAGGTCGGCGTCGGAGGCAGCCAGGTCGAGGCCCGGCAGCGCCGTCTGCACGGCGGCTTCGGCCAGGGTCCTGTCGCCCATGTAGACGTCGTACATCGTCACCTTGCGGGCCGAGCGCGGCACGCCCAGGCCCGTCGAGGCGTTGCCCTGCGGGTCGCTGTCGATCAGCAGCACCGACTCCCCGACCGCCGCCAGGGCGGTGCCCAGGTTGATGGCCGTGGTGGTCTTGCCCACCCCGCCCTTCTGGTTGGCGATGGCCAGCACCCGCAGGGGGCGCTGGGCATGCGGAGCGGCGCCAGGACCGTCGAATGTCTGGGGGGCGGTTTCAACGTCCACGCTTCGCACTCCGGATATCGACAATCCGGCCATCCGGATCGCTAAGGCTTTGAATCAGCGTCGCTTCCAGCTTCCAGCCGGCCGCCTTCGCCTCGTCCAGCTCGGCCTGCGCCGCCTGGCCCTTGAGGAACAGACCGCGCGCGCCACGCCGCAGGTAGGGATCGGCGAAGCCCAGCAGCTTGGGCAGGGCCGCCACGGCCCGCGCCGTCACCACATCGACGGCGATCTTCACATCCTCGGCCCTGGCGTCATGCACCGTGGCCGGAAGCTTGAGCTCCTGAACCACCGCCGACAGGAAGCGGCAGCGCTTGGTCAGGCTCTCGACCAGATGCACATGGGCGCCCTCGCGGCCCTTGAGCAGGATGGCCAGCACCAGGCCGGGCAGGCCAGCCCCGGTGCCGAGATCCGCCCAGACCTTCGCCTCGGGCGCCAGCTTGATCAGCTGGGCGCTGTCCAGGGCATGCCGCGACCAGAACACGGCCATGGTTGCCGGCCCGATCAGGTTCATATGCTGGTTCCAATCGGCCAGCATGGCGCGATAACGCTCGAGGTCGGCCATCTGGGCCGGGGTCGCGCCGACCGTTTCGGCGAAGGCCTCACGGCCTTCCAGCATAGGGGTTTCAGGCAGCATAAGGGGTTCAGGCTGCACGGGCGCGCCGCACATGAGCCAGCAGGGCGGTGATGGCGCCGGGGGTGACGCCCTCGATCCGGGCCGCCTGGCCCAGGGTCAAGGGCCGCACCCGCTGCAGCTTCTCGCGCACCTCGTTGGACAGGCCGCCGATGGCCCCGTAGTCGAGATCGGCCGGCAGCCGCAGGTTTTCATCGCGCCGGAAGGCGTCGACATCGGCCTGCTGGCGGTCGAGATAGCCGCTGTAGGCGGCGTCGATCTCGACCTGCTCGCGCACCGCCGGAGCCCAGTCCCCGATCTGCGGCCAGATGGCCGTCAGCCGGTCCAGGGTCACATCCGGATAGGCCAGCAGTTGGCCGATATCCCGCCGCTGGCCGTCGGCCTTGACCGGCAGGTCCAGTTTCTGGGCCTCGGACGGCGTCAGGGTGTGGCTTCTGGCGAAATCGCGGGCCTCGGCGAGCTGACGTTGTTTCACGTGAAACACTGCCGCCCGGGCCGAGCCGACCACCCCGGCGTCAATGCCGCGCTGGGTCAGCCGCTGGTCGGCGTTGTCGGCTCGCAGGGTCAAGCGGAACTCGGCCCGGCTGGTGAACATGCGATAGGGCTCCGTGACGCCCCGGGTGACCAGGTCGTCAATCATCACCCCGATGTAGGCCTCGTCCCGGGCAAACTCGACGGCGCCCGACCCGGCCGCGGCCCGCGCCGCGTTCAGCCCGGCCACCAGACCCTGGGCCCCGGCCTCCTCGTAACCCGTGGTGCCGTTGATCTGTCCGGCCAGGTAGAGGCCCGGCAACCGCTTCACTTCGAGCGTCGGGAACAGCTCACGCGGATCGACATAGTCGTATTCGATGGCATAGCCCGGCCGGAAGATGACCACATCCTCCAGCCCGGGGATGGTCCGCAGGAACAGGCCCTGTGTCTCCTCCGACACCGAGGTCGACACCCCGTTCGGATAGACGGTCGGATCGTCGAGGCCTTCCGGCTCCAGGAACACCTGATGGCTGGTCTTGTCGGCGAACCGCACGACCTTGTCCTCGATCGACGGGCAGTAGCGCGGCCCGATCCCCGTGGCCCGGCCGCCATAGACGGCAGACTCGCCGAGCCGCTCGGCGATGATCCGGTGAGTTTCCTGGGTCGTGAAGGTGATGCCGCACTGGATCTGCGGCACATCGATCCGGTCGTTGAGGAAGCTGAACGGGACGGGCTCGGCGTCCGCGTCCTGCATTTCCAGCCGGTCCCAATGGATGGTCCGCCCGTCCAGTCGCGCCGGCGTGCCGGTCTTGAGCCGCCCGAGCGCCACACCGCTGGCGTACAGCCGGTCCGACAGGCCGATGGCTGGCGCGTCACCAACACGACCCGCCGGAATGCGCTGCTCGCCGAGGTGAATGACGCCCTTCAGGAACGTGCCCGTCGTCAGGACGACGGCCTTGGCCCGGTATTGTGTTCCCGTCGCGCCTACTGCCCCGACGACCACGCCGTCCACGACGATCAGGTCCTCGACCGCCTCGGCGACGATCTCGAGGTTCGGGGTCGCCGCCAGCTCGGCCTGCATGGCCTCACGATAGAGCTTGCGGTCAATCTGGCTGCGCGGCCCACGCACCGCCGGCCCCTTGGACCGGTTGAGCATGCGGAACTGGATTCCGGCCTTGTCGGCCATGCGGCCCATGACGCCGTCGAGGGCGTCGATCTCGCGAACCAGGTGCCCCTTGCCCAGGCCGCCGATGGCCGGATTGCAGCTCATCTCCCCGATCGTCTCGAGCTTGTGGGTCAGCAGCAGGGTGCGCGCGCCAAAGCGGGCGGACGCTGCCGCCGCCTCGCAGCCCGCGTGGCCGCCACCGATCACGATCACATCGAAAGACATCGCATTCTCAAACAGGATCGCCCCCGGACCTTGTTGGAGGCGAGCGGGGGCGTTGGGCGAGTCTTATACGGCGCCGGGCGCCGTTGAGTCACGGGGAGTCGCCGAGAGTTGATCGCGATGTTTCACGTGAAACATCGCTGGCCGCTTCGCGGTGGCGCCGGGCCGCGCCGCGGGTGGTCTCCGGGTGGTCGATCCGACGTCCCGGATCCGTCAAACCACCGCCACCCGGGTGGTCAAAACGGCCGATGTTTCACGTGAAACACCCTATTTGCCGATACAGAAGCTCGAAAACACCACATCTAGTATGTCCTCGGCCCCGATCCGCCCCGTCACCCGGGCCAGAGCCCGCGCCGCCAGCCGCACGTCCTCGGCCGCCAGCTCGACGGCCGGCTCCAGCTCCTCCAGCGCCCGCGACAGCCGTTTGTGGGCCTCCCGCAGGCTTTCCCCATGCCGGATCCGGGTCGCCAGCGGCGTTTCGCCGCCACCCAGGGCCGCGACCACCCGCCGCTCAAGCTCTTCGCGGAGCCGCCTCACGTCCTCCGTCGCCAGGACGGACATCGACAGGCTGTCGAGCGGTTCCGCCCCCCGCGCCTCGTCCCGATCCAACCCCGCCGGCAGATCGGCTTTGGTCAGCACCAGGAGATCGCCCGGCCTGGCCAGCCCATAGGCCTGCCGCCAGGCGCCCGAGGCCGACTGGTCCACGACCCAGAGCCGCAGGTCGGCGTCCATCGCCCAGACCCGCGCGCGCCTTACCCCCTCGGCCTCAATGGCCTCATCGGTGTCGCGCACCCCGGCGGTGTCGGCCAGCAGCACCTTGTAGCCGGCCAGCACCAGCGGGACCTCGATGACATCCCGCGTGGTCCCCGGCGTGGCGGTGACAATGGCCGCGTCCCGGCCGGCCAGGGCGTTCAGCAGGCTCGACTTGCCGGCGTTCGGCGCACCGATCAGCGCCACCCGGAACCCTTCCCGCACCCGCCGCCCGCGCCCCTCGTCGGCCAGGGCCTCGCCGATCTCGGCCAGCAGAGCCTCCAGCGGTGGCCGGGCCCGGTCCGCGACATCGGCCGGCAGTTCCTCGTCCGGGAAGTCGACCGCCGCCTCCAGCATGGCCAGGGCCTGAACCAGCTGGCCCCGCCAGGTCTCGTACCGCCGCGACAAGGCTCCACCCAACTGGCCCAGCGCCTGCCGCGCCTGGCCTTGCGTCTCCGCATCGACCAGATCGGCCACCGCCTCGGCCTGGGCCAGATCCAGCTTCCCGTTCTCGAAGGCCCGCCGCGTGAACTCCCCCGGCTCCGCCAGCCGCAGCCCCAGGTCATGCAGCGCCTGGACAACCCCCTCGACGATGGCCGGCCCGCCGTGCAGGTGCAGTTCGGCCGCGTCCTCGCCCGTGTAGCTCCCCGGCCCGGGCGTCCAGATGACCAGCGCCTCGTCCAGCACCTGACCCCCGGCGTCCTTCAACCGCCGCAGCGACGCCCGACGCGCGGCCGGAACCGCCTTGCCGGTCAGGGATTCCAGCGCCTGACCACTGCCCGGGCCGGACAGCCGCACGACCGCAACCGCCGCCCGGCCGGGCGCGGTCGCCAGGGCGAAGATCGTATCGGTCATTTGCCCTTTGAGCCGCCCATGGCGCCGGTGGCGGCGGCCGTCATCAGCTTGCGGAACTGCTCCTGCGCCCCCATCCCGAAGCTCATCCAGGTCTTCATCAGCTCCTCGGGCGCCAGGGCCGCCATGTTGGCGTCCATCCGCTTCTGCATCTCGGCCATCATGTGGTCGTTGAGGGTGGTGACATCCGGCAGCCCCAGGAAGGTGCGGGCCTCCACCGGGGTGCAGTCGATCTCGACAGTGACCTTCATGGGTTTCAGACTTTCTGGGAGGCGGACCACACCTTTGTCATTGGGTTGTGGCCTGCCTCGCGTTTAAGTGCGGCAAATCAGTCAACGGAACGAGAGACGACCATGAGCGGTGAACGCCTGACCATCAAGACGCCCGACGGCGACTTCTCGGCCTATGTGGCCCGGCCCGCGCAGTCGCCGGCCCCGGTGATCGTGGTCATCCAGGAGATCTTCGGCGTCAACAAGGTCATGCGCGACATCGCCGACGACTTTGCCGCCAAGGGTTACATCGCCGTCTGCCCCGACCTCTTCTGGCGGATCGAACCGGGCATCGACATCACCGACCAGTCGGAAGCGGAGTGGAAGCGGGCCTTCGAACTGTTCAACGCCTTCGACGTCGAAAAGGGCATCGAGGACATCGAGGCCACCATCGACCAGGTCCGCAATCTTGACGGCTCGACCGGCAAGGTCGGCGCCGTCGGCTACTGCCTGGGCGGGCGCCTGGCCTACCTCACCGCCACCCGCACCGACGTCAACGCGGCCGTCGGCTACTACGGGGTCGGCATCGAAAACTATCTGGCCGAGGCAGAGAAGCTGGCCAACCCCCTGCTGCTGCACATCGCCGCCGAGGACGGTTTCGTGCCCAAGGAAGCCCAGGCCCTGATCCATCAGGAGCTGGACAACCACGCCCAGATCGAGATCCACGACTACCCCGGCTGCGACCACGCCTTCGCCCGCCAGGGCGGCGAACACTATGACGCCGCCGCCGCCGAACTGGCCAACGGCCGCACCCTGGCCTTCTTCAAGGCCAACCTCTGATGCTGGCCATACAGGCGCGCGAAGCCGGCGGAGTCGAGGTCCTAGAGGCCGTCGACGTCCCCGTTCCGACCCCGGGTCCCGGCCAGGTTCTGCTTCGGCAGGAGGCGGCCGGCCTCAACTTCATCGACACCTATTTCCGATCGGGCCTCTACCCCGCGAAATTCCCCCTGACCCTGGGCCAGGAAGGCGCCGGCGTGGTCGAAGCCGTCGGCGAAGGCGTCACCCGCTTCAATGTCGGCGACCGCGCCGGCTACGGGGTCGGCGGTGGCGGCGGCTACGCCGAAGCCGTGGTCCTGAAGGAGGACAAGGTCGTCAAGCTGCCGGACGGCATTTCCGCAAGGGTGGCGGCGGGTGCGTTGCTCAAGGGCATGACCGCCGAGTTCCTGATCCGCCGCTGCTTCCCGGTCGCGGCCGGCGACGCGGTCCTGATCCATGCCGCCGCCGGCGGGGTCGGACTGATCCTCAGCCAATGGGCCCGGTCGCTGGGCGCCTTCGTCATCGGCACCACCAGTTCGGACGCCAAGGCCAAACTCGCCCTGGAGAACGGCTGTGACCACGTCATCCGCTACGACCAGGGCGACTTCGCCCCGCAGGTCCGCGACCTGACCGACGGAGCCGGCGTCCGCGTGGTCTACGACGGCGTCGGCAAGGCCACCCTGGAAGGCAGCCTCTCCAGCCTCGCCCGACGCGGCATGCTGGTCACTTTCGGTAACGCCTCCGGGCCCGCGCCGGCGGTGGAACCGTTGCGCCTCAGCCGTGGCGGCAGCCTGTTCATGACCCGCCCCACCCTGTTCGACTACGTGACCACGGCCGAAGAACTCGACGACAGCGCCGGGGCCCTCTTCGAGAAGATCCTGTCCGGCGCGGTAAAGATCGAGATCGGCGCGGCGTTCGCCCTGAAGGACGCGGCCAAGGCGCATGAAGCGCTGGAAGCCCGCCAGACAACGGGTTCGACGCTGCTGATCCCCTGACGGTCAGCGGGCCTTCTTCAACGCCACGTAGAAGGCCCCCTCGCCGCCGTGCCGACGATCGGCCTGCTGGACCCCGGCCACGAATACCCGCAGCGGCGGCTGCGACAGCCACAGCGGCGTCATCCCCCGCAGGGTCTCGCGCCCGCCGCTGCCCTTGCCGGTAATCACCAGCACCAGCCGGTCGCCGCGCTCGACCGCCGACAGGATGAACCCCTCCAGCACCGGCCGCGCCCGCTCCAGGGTCAAACCATGCAGATCGACCCGCCCGGCGATGGCCTCCCGCTCCTTGACCACTCGCCGAGACCGGTTCGGCTCCAGCGGCTCGGGCGGCGGTTTCGGCTTCGTCGCCTTCACCGCCCTGGCCAGGGCGGCCCGCCCTTCCAGCTTCGGCGGCAGCGCGTCACCTTCGGTCGCCACAGCCTTCGCCGCCTTTGGAATCCTGCGCCCCGGCAACGGCTTGACCGTCTCGGCCACCCGCGCCCACAGCGCCAGTTCCTCGGGACGGGCGGGGCGCTTGCTCATTCCGGCGCCGGGATGAGCCGCCACATTTGCAGCGCGTGCTTGACCCGCCCCGCCTCGCGGCCCGCCACGTCGCCACTGCCGATGTAGAGGTCGGCCCGGACCTGGCCGCGAATGGCGCCGCCGGTGTCGAGCGCCGAGACCAGCCGGCTGTAGCGCGGGAAGGCCCCGTTCAGACTCGGGGCCTGACCGTCGATCCAGTAGAGCGCCCCGTAATCATGGTAGCCGGAGTCGATGGCGATCGCCCGTCCGGCCGGCAGCGGTACGCCGGCTGCCCCGGTCGCCTCGCGGCCATCGTCATCCTCCATGCGGAAGAAGACGTAGCGCGGGTTGAGCCGCATGATGGCCTCCGCCTCCGGCCCACGATGTTCGGCCAACCAGGTCCGGATCGCATCGCCCGAGGTGTTGTTGCCCGCCAGCAGGCCCTGATCGCGCATCGGCGTGGCGATGCCCTTGAACGGCAGCCCGTTGGTCGCCGCGAATACCGCCCTCTTGCGCCGCCCGTCGGGCAGCACCAGAACGCCAGATCCTTGAATCTGCAGGAAAAACAGGTCCTCCGGCCGCATCCAGGCCAGGGGCTGGGCCTCGTCGGTCGCCTCGATGGCCGCCCGGTCGAAGTAGGGGACGAGGGCGCCGTCGAGCTCCCGGGCCTCACCCTTCCAGCCGGGCCGCGCCGCATCGGGGGCGAAGGCCGGGTCCTGAACGAGATCGGCGGGCTTTGGCCGCACGACGGCGGTGAACTCCCCGGTCCGGGAGAACCGCGCTTCGTACTGCGGGGAGAAGTAGGCGGTCAGCAGCCCCTCGCCGCCAACCGGCACAGCCCGGAAGGTCTGTTCGAGGAAGCTCCTGGCTGCCGATCCGCTCAGCGGCCCCGCCGCCCGAACCCTGGCGCAGACCTGGGCCAGTTGGGGCAAGGGTTTGGACCGGCAGCTCACAGCCACGGCCGCCAGGGCGGCCGCGTGGTCCTCGGCCTCCCAGCCGGGAAGCTGCGACAGCTGGATTCCGGCCAGTGGCGGTTTGGGCGGCTGTGGCTGGGGACGTTCGGGAACAGGCGCCGGCGCGGGAGCGGGCGGCGCGGGCTTCGGCCCGGTGGTCTCGCAGGCCGACAGCAACAGGGCCGCGCCCAGCACCGGAATGAGGAAACGAATCAACGCCATGTCACTGTCATACCCTTCGCCCGCTTTCCGGGAGAAGGACCGGCTGTGGGCCGGTCGCCGCTCTAGGCTTCCGCCGCATCCACATTGACCAGCACCCAGTTGGGGTCCCGGCTGGTCACGTCGCGCTCGAAGGTCCACAGCTCGGCGGTGCGGCGGTCGTCGACGGCCTCGCCCTCGGCGTTCTTGGTGCGGGCCCGGAACTCGGCCAGGAAGCGGACCACCACCCGGGCCATGTCGCCGTCCATGGTCGCCGACTCGAGATCGGCGCGCGGCGGGTTGGCGAACTCCACGGACTCGGTGGCGCCCTCGGCCTCGCGGGCGGCGATGGCCCCCTCGAAGCTGTCATAGACGGCCGGCGACAGCAGGCGTTTCAGGGTCTCGCGATCGCCATCCGCGAACGCCTTGACCACCATCTGATAGGCGCCCTTGGCCCCGCCGAGGAAACGCCCGATGTCGAAGTCGGGATCGCGCGCCCGCAGCGCCGCCAGGCCGGTCAGCACCACCCCGTCGGGGATCGGCTCGGGCTCGGCGGCCGGCGGACGGGCGTCGCCGCGCTCGATGGCCTCGGCCTGAGCGTCCTCCGGTTGGCGGCCGACCCGCCGGCCGAGCACGGAGTACAGCTGATAGAGCACCACGCCGGCCAGGATGGCGAACAGGATGAGCTGAAGGGTCTGGTTCAAAGCGGGGCCTGGCGGTTCGAGAAAGAGGACAGTGTCTGACGGCTTGTCAGGGTCAATATAGGGCAAGGAACGCCCCGCGTCAGGGTAGGGTTCGCTTCCGCGAGCCCGTCAGGCGGAAGCGCATGCGGTTCCGCCGCCCGGACGGGCTCGAACTCAAAGTGAGGGGCCTGTTTATCCAGATCGGCATCGATCCGGACAGGCCCCGCGACGGGCGGCGGCGTTGCGCGCCTTCTGGGGCCGTGATAGCGACCGCGCCTTCCGTTTTTCAACTCCGGACTACCCGAACATGACCGATACCGTCGCCGGCGCCACCAACGGTGAACAGATCACCGCCCCCGGCATCCGGGTCCTGGCCCAGTACACCCGCGACCTCTCCTTCGAGAACCCCCGCGCCCCCGACAGCCTGCGCGTCACCGGCGAGCAGCCGGCCATCGACATCGGCGTCGAGCTGAACGCCAAGGGCCGCCCCGACGGCCTGTTCGAAGTTGAGCTGAAGCTGGTCGTCGACGCCAAGAAGGGCGCCGAGCAGTCGTTCGCCGTCGAGCTGGTCTACGGCGGCCTGTTCGAGCTGTCGGGCATCCCGCCCGAAGAGCTGGAGCCGGTGCTGATGATCGAGGCCCCGCGCTTCCTGTTCCCCTTCGCCCGCCGCATCATCGGCGACCTGACCAGCGACGGCGGCTTCCCGCCCTTCATGCTCGAGCCGATCGACTTCGCCGGCATCTACCAGTCGCGCCGCGCCCAGGGCGAAGGCGAGGGCGTGGTGGTCGGCCAGGCCTAAGCCAAACCTTGAAGCAGGCGCGGAGCGATCCGCGCCTGTTCTATTTCCCGCGCATGGTTTCGACGCTGCCGTAGCCGAACACAAAGCCGAACGCGGCCGTCAGATACATCAGGTAGTCCGGTCCGCCGCTCAGGCCGATCACACCCGTGATCACGAAGAAGCACAGCGCTACCCCGGCCTGAATGCGCGTGCGGGTCCGCTTGTCGAGACCTCGCCAGAACTTCATCAGCCCAGGCTCAGCCAGACCGCCTTGTCCTTGAGCACATCGCGCACGAAGGCCTCGTGCGCCGCCCGCTCATCCTCGGTGATCCGGCAGGCCAGGGGCCGGGGCCGCGCGCCGTAAGCGGCCTGCACCGCCGCATGGGCGGCCCGAACGGCCATGGTGCTGGTCAGGTCGAGGGCGCGTTCCTTGCCGCCCTGCAGCTCCAGATAGACCATCGCCAGCAGGTTGGAGTCGATCAGCGCCCCGTGCTTCTCGCGCCCGGCCAGGCTGATCTTCATCCGCTTACAGAGGGCGTCCAGGGAGTTGTACATCCCCGGGAACTTCTTCTTGGCCATGGCCAGGGTGTCGACCCAGCGGTCGTCCGGCGGGCAGGGTTTGCCGCAGCGCTCCAGCTCGGCGTTGATGAAACCCCGATCGAACGGCGCGTTGTGCGCCACCAGGGTGTCCTCGCCGATGAAGGCCAGGAAGGCGTCGACCACCTCGGGATGATGGAAGCGCGGCTTGTCCTTCAGGTGGGCGGCGCTGATGCCGTGCACCCGCTCGGCGTCCGGATCGATGGGCCGGTCCGGCTGGATGTATTGGTGGAACTCACGGCCGGTCGGCATGAAGTCGACGACCTCGACGCAGGCGATCTCGATGATCCGGTGGCCGGATCGGGGATCGAGCCCCGTGGTTTCGGTGTCGAGTACGATGTGCCGCGCCATCGCCCTGTCTTAGGTTGGTTCGTCGCCGCGCGTCCACCCGGCGCGAAGAGTTGCTAACACATGCCGCACCTGGTCGCGGGCGTGGTCGACGCCCTGGCCGGTGTCGATGATGAAATCGGCCCGCTCCCGCTTGATCGCATCCGGCGTCTGGCGGGCGAGGATGGCCTCGAACTTCTCCACGCTCATGCCTGGCCGAGCCAGGACCCGGGTCCGCTGCTGGTCGGCGGGGGCGGAGACGACGACCACGCAGGCCATGTTCTTCTCGCCGCCGGTCTCGAACAGCAGGGGGATGTCGAGGACGACGATGTCGGCCTGTTTCTCGGTCGCCTCCTTGAAGAAACCGACCCGGCTCGCGCCCACCAGCGGATGGACGATGGCCTCCAGCCGCTTCATGGCGTCCGGATCGTTCAGCACCTTCCTGCTCAGCCGCTCGCGATCGACCGCGCCATCGACGACCACGTCGCCGAACTCTTGCTCCAGCGGTTCGACGGCCGCCCCGCCCCGGGCGTAGAGCTGGTGCACGGCGGCGTCGGCGTCATAGACCGGCACGCCCTCGGCCGCGAACAGCCCGGCCGTGGTCGACTTGCCCATGCCGATGGAGCCGGTGAGGCCGACGAGGATCATGACGCGGCCCCAAGCGCTTCAAGACAGAGTTTACGGACATCGACCCCCTCCGGCGGGGGTTGGCCGAAGAAGGCCTCGAAGCTCGGCGCCGCCTGGCGGATCAGCATTTCCAGGCCATCGACCGTGCGATGACCCCTCGCCCGCGCCAGGCGCAGGAACTGGGTCTCCAGCGGCTTGTAGACCATGTCCATGATCACCGCGTCCGACGGAAGGGCGGTGAAATCAATCTCCGGCCCGTCGCCGCCGCCCAGCCCCAGAGAGGTGGCGTTGATCACCAGGCCGGCATCCTGAAGCGCCGCGTGATGATCTGCCAGGCCACAGGCGCTGACCGTGCCGCCCAGGGCCCGGGCCAGGACATCCGCCCGTTCTGCGCTGCGGTTGATCAGCCGCACGGCGGGCGATCCGGCCATGACCAGAGCCGCCGCCGCGCCGCGCGCCGCGCCACCGGCGCCCAGGATCACCGCCGGCGCGACCGTCGGGTCATAGCCCGGCGCCTGTTCGAAGATGGCATCCAGCATGCCCGGACCATCGGTGTTGCGGGCGACGATCTTGCCGTCTGGCTGGAAGGTGAGCAGGTTGGCCGCCCCCGCCTTCTCGGCCAGCTGCCCGGCCAGGTCGGAAAGCTCCAGCGCCGTTTCCTTGAACGGGATGGTGACGTTGATGCCCTTGACCACACCGCCCCGCATCGCGGTGGCAAAGGCCGCGAAGCCGTCCTCCGGCACATTGAACGGCACATAGACCGCATCGATCCCGGCCGCGGCGATCCAGGCATTGTGGATCACCGGGCTGAGCGAATGGGTCACCGGACAGCCGGCAATGCCGGCCACCTGGGTGGCCCCGCTGATCTTCACCCCCCGGCGGATCACAGGTCCAGCGCCCCGTGCCGCCGCAGCAGGTCGAGCAGGCCGACCATCGGCAACCCCAGGATGGTGAAGTAGTCACCGTCGATCTTCGAGAACAATTGCACCCCCTCGTCCTCGAGCCGGTAGCAGCCCACCGAGCCGAGGATCCCCTCCCCCATCCGGCCCAGAAAGCCGTCGAGATAGTCGTCCGTGAATGGCCGCATGGTCAGGCTGGCCGACGGAACCTCGCGCCAGATCGGCTGGCCGTCGAGGGCCACGACCACCGCCGAATGCAGCTGATGGCGCTGGCCGCGCAGCAGTTTCAGCCGTTCACGGGCCTCATCCAGGCTCCTGGCCTTGTCGAACAGCCGGCCTGCGAAATCGAGTGTCTGGTCGGCGCCGATGACCAGGGCGCCCGGCCGCTTGCCGCTGGCCCGCACCGCCTTCAGCTCGGCCAGGGCGTCGGCCACCTCGCGCGGGGTCGCGTTGTCGGCCAGCAGGGACGCCTTGGCCGCATCCTCGTCGACGCCGGGCGAGATCGCCTCATGCTCGACCCCGGCCGCACTGAGCAGGGCCCGACGGGCGCTGGACGTAGAGGCCAGAACAACAGGACGGCTCATGCCACCTCTCCACCCTGGCCGCCTTCAACCTGGCCTCTGGGGCTGTGCAGCAGGTTGATGATCGCCGCCGCCGTTTCCTCGACCGAGCGCCGGGTCACATCGATCACAGGCCAGCCCTCGCGCTCGAACAGGCGGCGGGCATGGATGATCTCCTGGCGGATGGCGTCGGTGTCGGCGTAGTCGCTGCCCCGGTCCTCCTTCAGCGACAGCAGGCGGTTGCGGCGGATCTGGGCCAGGCGGTCTGGGCTGGCGATCAGCCCGACGATCAGGATGTCCTTGCGCAGTTCCTTGAGCTGCTGGGGCACCGGCATATGCGGCACCAGGGGGATGTTGGCCGCCCGCACCCCGCGATGGGCCAGATAGATGCAGGTGGGGGTCTTGGAGGTCCGCGACACCCCGACCAGCACCACGTCGGCCTGGTTGAGGTCCTGCGGCCCGCCGGCCCCGTCGTCGTGACCGATGGCGTAGTTCAGCGCCTCCATGCGGTCGAAATAGTCGCTGTCCAGAGCGTGCTGAGCGCCAACCCGCGACGACACCGCGATGCCCAGATAACGGCTCATGCTGGCCATCACCGGATCGAGCGGGGCGATACAGGGCATTTCCAGGGCCCGGCAGCCCTCTTCGAGCGCGGCGCGGAGTTCCGGCTCGGCGATGGTGTGCATGACGATGCCGGGAGCAGCGGCGATTTCTTCCAGCGCCCGCTCCATCTGCCGGGGCGAGCGGACCAGGGCGTAGATGTGCTCGATCGGCAGGGTGTCGCTGAACCGGGCGCAGACGGCGCGGGCCATGGCGTTCAGCGTCTCCCCGGTCGAGTCCGACACGAGATGGACGTGAAAGTATGTGGCGATGCGGGCCGGCGCGGTCATCGAGGGGTTCCATAACGCGGGCGCGCTGGTGCAACCAGCCTGTGGATCGTCCGTTAAGAGATCGTTAACCGATCCACAACGGTCCCCGGCCTCCGGGCGGGTCGCCCGAGCCCGGTGGATTAACCTTTCATTTACCTTTGCGGCGCCCACAGGACGCCATGCCCGTCGAGCCCCTCGAACAGCCCTGTTGGGGATGAGTCTAACGACTCATGTTCAGCGATCACGGCGCCATATCGGTGCTGCGGATTCCTCAATCGGAATCAGCCGCTTGCCGAGCTGTCCCCAGAATCCCCAGCCGCGCGAAGGGCTGTGGGAATCCGGTGGCGTTGTCCTCGGATTGTCCCGGCGCCGTCACGCCGCTGTCATGGTTATCCCCGGCTTCCCCTGCCCCACCTTCCTCTTCCGTCTTAAATTAATCTTCTATTAAGAATTTAAGGAGGGGGGCCTTCGAGGGTGAGAGTCCCCTTGCGTGGCGAGGCTTGGGGCGCAAGAAGGCGACCCATGACGCCCGCTCCCCTTTCCCCCCTGCTCCGTGTCCTCGCCGGCGAGACCCTCGAGCGCCCGCCCGTGTGGTTCATGCGCCAGGCCGGTCGGTACCTGCCGGAGTATAGGGCGGTGCGGGCCACAGCGCCCGATTTCATCGCCTTCTGCCATGACCCGGAGAAGGCCTCCGAGGTCACCCTCCAGCCCTTGCGGCGGTTCCCCTTCGATGCGGCCATCGTCTTCGCCGACATCCTGCTGATCCCGGGCGCGCTCGGCCAGAAGGTCTGGTTCGAAGCCGGCGAGGGTCCCCGGCTGGGCGAGCTGCCCTCGCTCGACAGCATGGCCGGCGAGATCGAGGCCTCCACCGACCGCCTGTCGGCCATCGGCCAGACCCTGTCGCTGGTTCGGGCCCAGCTGCCCGCCGACAAGACCCTGATCGGCTTTGCAGGCGCCCCCTGGACGGTCGGCAGCTACATGATCGAGGGCGGCTCCTCCGACCGCTCCAAGGCCCGCACCTTCGCCTATGAGCAGCCGGACGCCATGGACCGGCTGATGGACATCCTTGCCGAGAGCACGGCCCGCTATCTCGCCATGCAGGAAGAAGCCGGCGCCCAGGTGCTGAAGATCTTCGAGAGCTGGTCCGAGGGCCTGCCGGAAGACCTCTTCCACCGCCTGGTCATCCGCCCGCACAGGCTGATCCTCAAGCGGCTCAAGGAGCTCGGCGTCACCGCCCCGGTCATCGGTTTCCCGCGCGGCTCGGCCGCCTATGCCGAAACCTATGCGGATCAGGTCGACGTCCAGTGCGTCGCCCTCGACACCGCCGCCCCCGCCGCCCTTGGCCAGAGCCTCCAGAAGCGTGTGGCCATCCAGGGCGCGCTCGATCCCCTGCTGTTGCGGGCCGGGGGCCCGGAGCTTGACCGCCGCGTGGATCAACTTCTTCGACAATGGGGCGATGGCCGCTACATCTTCAATCTCGGCCACGGCATCCTGCCCGATACGCCGATCGCCCACGTCGAGCGGGTGCTGAAGATGGTGACCGGCAAGTGAGCAAACGGATCGCGGTCGTGCTGTTCAACCTCGGCGGGCCGGATGGTCCGGAGGCGGTCGAGCCCTTCCTGTTCAACCTGTTCAACGACAAGGCCATCATCGGCCTGCCGGGCGTTGTCCGCACGCCGCTGGCCCGGATGATCTCGCGCCGCCGCGCGCCGATGGCCCAGGCCAACTACGCCTTGATGGGCGGCGCTTCGCCCCTGTTGCCCGAGACGACCAGGCAGGCGAACGCCCTGCGGGAACTGCTGTCGACCGCGCTGCCCGGCGATGAGGTGCGTTGCTTCATCGCCATGCGCTACTGGAAGCCGCTGACCGAACAGACGGCCGCCGAGGTCGCCGCCTTCGCCCCCGACGAGATTCTGCTGCTGCCCCTCTATCCGCAGTTCTCGACCACCACGACCGGCTCTTCCCTGAAGGCCTGGGCTGAGGCCTACAAGGGTTCTGGCCGCACTCGCACGGTCTGCTGCTGGCCGGCGGGAACGAGCTTCCTTGCCGCCCACGCCCGGCTGATCGAGCAGGCCTTCGAGGCCGCCGGACGGCCGGCCGGCGCCCGCTTGCTGTTCAGCGCCCACGGCCTGCCCGAAAAGATCATCAAGGCCGGCGATCCCTACCAGGCGCAGATCGAGGCGACCGCCGCCGGCGTCGCCGCCCGGCTCAATGGCGATTGGGACTGGCGGGTCAGCTACCAGTCCAGGGTCGGGCCAATGAAATGGCTGGGCCCCAATACCGAAGACGAGATCCGCGCCGCCGCCAGGGAGGGCCGGCCCCTCGTCATCGTACCGATCGCCTTCGTCTCAGAGCACATCGAGACCCTGGTCGAACTGGACATCGAGTACGCCGAGGTGGCCAGGCACGAGGGCTGCCCGGCCTACATCCGCGTCCCGGCGCTCGGCGTCGACGCCGGCTTCATCGCCGGCCTTGGCGATCTGGCGCTGGCGGCCCTGAACCGCGATGGCCTCGAAAGCGACGGCTCGTTCCGCTGTGCGGGCCACGGCAATTGTCCGCGCGCCGCCTGACAGGCTAGAAACGCCCATGACCTTCCTCGCCCAACACTACGACCTGCTGCGCGGGCTTCACATCATCGCGGTGATCGCCTGGATGGCCGGGATGCTCTACCTGCCCCGGCTTTACGTCTATCACTCGAGGGCCGCGGCGGGCTCGGAGATGGACACGACCTTCAAGGAGATGGAGGTCAAGCTGCTGCGCATCATCATCAACCCCGCGATGATCGCGACCTGGCTGTTCGGCATCCTGCTGATCCTGGCCAACACGGGCCTGCGCGGCGGCGACTGGAGCTGGCTTGGCCAGCCCTGGATGGTGGTCAAGTTGATCAGCGTCATCGTCCTGTCGGGCTGGCACGGCTTTCTGTCGGGCGCCCGCAGGAAGTTCGAGGCCGGGACCAACACCCGTTCGGAGAAGTTCTGGCGGATGAGCAACGAGCTGCCCTTCCTGCTGGCCATCGTCATCGTCCTGAGCGTCACGACCCAGTTTCTGAGCCGCTAGGCCAGGGACCCTTGAACCCGCCGCGACCGCGTCCCACCTTGACGGGAGCGGAGCCGTATGGTTCCCCTCACCTCGCTGCTTCGGCAGTCTCCTCTTTCCGGCCCCTCCGCGCAGATGCGCCGACGACCAGCCGGACCCCCTGAATGAATCTCATAGCCGCAGCCTTCGGGCCTCGGCGTTCAAGCTACCCAGAGGGCGCGATGCGTCCTGACACCCAGAGTCCAACTATGTCTGAAGACACCCCCATCGAAAACGAAACCCCCGAGCTCGAGAACGACGCCGTCGAGGACTCCTCCGACGTCAATCTTGAAGAAGGAGGGCTCGACGACGCCAGCCAGGACGAAGGTCCCGACACCACCGCCGTTGCGGCCGGTCCCGAGGACGCCGTCACCGGCGACGAGGGCGACGACGAACTGGCCGCCGTGGTGGCCGAGCTCGGCTTCACCCGCATGTCCCTGCAGCAGCTGAAGGACACCCCGCCCGCCGAACTGCTGGCCCTGGCCGAAAAGCTGGAGGTCGAGAACGCCAACTCCATGCGCAAGCAGGACATGATGTTCTCGATCCTCAAGACCCTCGCCGAAGAAGGCGTGGAGATCTCCGGCTCGGGCACCATGGAAGTGCTGTCGGACGGCTTCGGCTTCCTGCGCAGCCCCGAAGCCAACTACCTGCCGGGTCCCGACGACATCTACGTCTCGCCCAGCCAGATCCGCAAATTCGGCCTGCGCACCGGTGACAGCGTCGACGGCGGCGTCCGCGCCCCGCGTGAGGGCGAGCGCTACTTCGCCCTGGTCGACGTCAAGCAGATCAACTTCGAGCCGCCGGAAAACGTCCGGCACAAGGTCCACTTCGATAACCTGACGCCGCTCTATCCCGAGCAGCGGCTGACCATGGAACTGCCCGATCCGACCATCAAGGATCGCTCGGGCCGGGTCATCGACATCGTCGCCCCGCTCGGCAAGGGCCAGCGCTGCCTGATCGTCGCCCCGCCTCGGGTCGGCAAGACGGTGATGCTGCAGAACATCGCCAAGTCGATCGAGACCAACCACCCCGAATGCTACCTGATCGTCCTGCTGATCGACGAGCGGCCGGAAGAAGTCACCGACATGCAGCGGACGGTGAAGGGCGAAGTCATCGCCTCGACCTTCGACGAGCCGGCGACCCGCCACGTCCAGGTGGCCGAGATGGTCATCGAAAAGGCCAAGCGGCTGGTCGAGCACAAGCGCGACGTCGTCATCCTGCTGGACTCCGTCACCCGTCTCGGCCGCGCCTACAACACCACCGTCCCGTCCTCGGGCAAGGTGCTGACCGGCGGTGTCGACGCCAACGCCCTGCAGCGTCCCAAGCGCTTCTTCGGCGCGGCGCGGAACATCGAGGAAGGCGGCAGCCTGACTATCATCGCCACCGCCCTGATCGATACCGGCAGCCGGATGGACGAGGTCATCTTCGAAGAGTTCAAGGGCACCGGTAACTCGGAAATCATCCTCGACCGCAAGGTTGCGGACAAGCGCATCTTCCCGGCCATCGACGTGCTGAAATCCGGCACCCGCAAGGAAGAGCTGATCACCCCGAAGGACCAGTTGACCAAGACCTACATCCTGCGCCGCATCCTGAACCCCATGGGCGCCCAGGACGCCATCGAGTTCCTGCTCGACAAGCTGCGCCAGTCCAAGACCAACGGCGACTTCTTCCAGTCGATGAACACGTAAGAGACACCCACCGTCCTCCCTCCCCTTTATGGGGAGGGTGTCACGCGCAGCGTGACGGGTGGGGTAGTCGGATGACGGGGCGCCAACCTTCAAGGTTGGCGCCCTTTCACTTGAGTCCCCCACCCTGACCGCTTCGCGGTCTGTCCCTCCCCATGAAGGGGAGGGAGGCGATGCAGCCCCTTTGCTTTTGCCGCGCTCCAAAGCGGGCGAACTTCCGCCACGGCAGCCTTTGCGCCGTCACAGTTCCGGTCCATACTGTATCAAGTGATACAAAGTGAGCGGGCATGGACCAGCCTATCCTGATCATCGGCGCCGGCATGGCGGGGCTGTTCACCGGCCTGGCCCTGGGCAGCCGGGGGCATGCCGTCACCATCCTGGAGCGTGATCCGCCGCCGCCGGAGGGCGGGGCTGACGAGGCGTTCGACGCCTGGAACCGCCGGGGCGTCGGTCACCTGCGCCACAGCCATGCCTTCCTCGCCCGGCTGCGCTCCATCGTTGTTGAGCGCCATCCGGCCCTGCACCAGCGGCTGATCGCCGCCGGCTGCCAGGAGATGAGCTTCGCCTCGGGCCTGACGCCGCGCGCCGCCGCCCGCTATGTCGCCAGGCCGGGCGACGAGGACCTGACGGTCCTGACCAGCCGCCGCACGACGCTGGAGCTGGTCCTGCGCCAGTACGTCACCGAGCTGCCCGGCGTCACCCTGCGCAGCGGCGTCAACGTCTCCGGCTTGGCCGGTGGGGTGCGTGACGGGGTCTATGTCTGCGACGGCCTCAAGCTCGACGACGGCGAGGTCTTGCCCGGCCTGGTCATCGACGCCGCCGGCCGTTCGAGCCAGGCCTTCGACTGGCTGGCCGAGGCCGGGATCGAGGTCCCCGAAGAGGCCGAGGACGCCGGCATCCTCTACTACACCCGCCACTACCGCCTGCTGCCGGGCCAGGCGCAGCCCGACCGCAGCGGCGCCCCGGGGGCCGGGGATCTGGGCTTCATCAAGTACGGCGTTTTCCCGGCCGACAATGGCTGTTTCTCCATCACCCTGGCCGTGCCGGAGATCGAGGAGGCCCTGCGCCGCGCCGTCATGCGGCCCGAAACCTTCGACGCCCTCTGCGCCCAGATGCCCGGTGTCGCCCGCTGGACCGATCCGGCCCGGTCCGAACCGCTGAGCAAGGTCTATGGCATGGGCGACCTGCGCAGCCGCTGGCGCGACATGGCCCCCGGCGGCAAACCGCTGGCCCTCAATCTGTTTCCGATTGGCGACGGACTGGTGCGGACCAATCCGCTGTACGGCCGCGGCTGCAGCTTCGCCGCTGTCAGCGGCGAACTGGTCGCCCAGGCGCTGGAAGCCGAGACCGATCCCACCGCCCGCGCCGTCGCCTTCTCCCGCTCGGTCAGCGCCGAGCTGCGCCCCTACTACGACGACATGCGCACCCAGGACCGCGCCGCCATCCGCCGCGCGCGCCATGCCCTGAACAGCCAGTACCGCCCGCGCTTCAAGGCCCGGGTGATGAAGAGCTTTACCGACGACGCCATCGCCGTCGCCATCCGCCGTGACCCGGCCCTGCTTCGCGAGTTCATGCGCGGTTTCCACATGCTGGAAGACAGCCGCGCCTGGCTCAAACGGCCGGCCAATGCGGTGAAGGTTCTGGGCGCCTGGGCGACGCCGAGAGCGCTGAAGCGGGAATGGTATCCGGTCAAGCTGGGGCCGGAGCGGGTCGAGATGCTGACCTCGGTGGGGATCGACCCGCAGGAAGATCCGCGCCGGCTGGGATTTGCCTAGAGCATGTCAGGGCGAAGTGTATGCGGTTCGCCCGCCCGGACATGCTCTAAATGTTTGATTCTAGACCCTTTTGATCAGGTTTTGATGCGTACATCAAAACCTGAAAGGGTCTAGGGACTACTCCCCGAACCCCTCGCCCGGCGTCACAGGCGCCAGCCGGATCAGGCGGCTGTCCTCAACGCCGGCCGTGCGGTGCTTGACCACCTCGCGGTAGCCGGGGTCGGTGACCATGGCCAGGAAGGCGCCGGCGTTGGGGTATTCGGCGATGAAGGCCAGGTCCCAGTGCTCGTCCTGCGGTCCGGTCAGCACGGTTTCCGGCCGCCCGGCCCAGATCTGCCTGCCCCCGACCCGCCCGAACACCTCGGCGCTCTCGCGGCCATAGGCGCGATAGGCTTCCAGGCCAGTCATCCCCTTGCCATGGTTGGGATGTTCCTCGGGATAGGCGGCGAGCGCCTTCACCCGCACCAGGTTCAGCATCTGGATCGGGGTGTCGCGAGGCAGGGCCTTGAAGGCGTCGAACTGCGGGCGGGTGGGGTCGATGCTGCCGGTCATGAACGGTCCTCCGATACCGAGAGGATGGCCGGTTTCCGGCCGTTGCTCAAACCCACAGGATGGGGTCAGTCCTTCAGGGGATCGGCCGCATCGGCCGCGCCATAGGTCAGCGACAGGAAGACGTCTTCCAGGTCGGGGTCCTCGGTGGCGATGTCGCGAATGTGCAGGCCCTGGGCGCGCACGGCCGCCAGCACCTGTTCGACACTCGACTGGCCGGTCTTGTAGGTCACCGAGAAGGCGCCGCCGGCCCGAAGTTTGGTCTCGAACCCGGTCAGGGACGGAGCGTTGGCCACCGGCTCCTCCGGCGTCACCACCACGTTGCGGGTGTCGAGGCGCTTGAGCAGGGTCGCGGTCGGCTCGCTGGCCACCACCTCGCCGCGGTTGATGATGGCGATGCGGTCGCACAGCTCCTGGGCCTCTTCCAGGTAGTGGGTGGTCAGGACGATGGTCACCCCCTGGCGGTTCAGCTCCAGCACATAGGCCCACAGCTGCTTGCGCAGTTCGACGTCGACCCCGGCGGTCGGCTCATCGAGGATCAGAACCGGCGGGTTGTGCACCATGGCCTTGGCGACCATCAGCCGGCGCTTCATGCCGCCCGACAGCTGGCGCACGTAAGCCTTGGCCTTGTCCGAGAGGCCCATGGCGGCTAGCAGCTCGGCGGTGCGGCGGTCGGCTTTCTTGACCCCGTACATGCCGGCCTGGGTTTCCAGCGACTCTTCCGGCGTGAAGAAGACGTCGGCGGCCAGTTCCTGCGGCACCACCCCGATGGCGGCGCGGGCGTCGCGCGGCCGCTCGTCGATGTCGCGGTCCCAGATCTTCACCGTGCCCGAGGTCTTGCGGGTCAGGCCGGCCAGAATGTTGATGAAGGTCGACTTGCCCGCCCCGTTCGGCCCCAGCAGGCCGAAGATCGACCCGCGCGGAATCTGCAGGTCGATGCCGTTCAGGGCCCGCTTCTCCGGCGTGGTCTTGCTGGCCGCGTAGGTCTTGAAGACGCCTTTGGCCTCGATGGCGTAGTCGGGAAGGGTCATAGGCATCCAGTCGGCACTTCGGGCAGAAATCGGGGCCCAGACGCGCAGGGTGCTTTTCCTGTCGCGGGCTTGGCTCTAGGTATGCTCCGAAGCGGCCCACGCCAAGGCCGAGACGACTTTTCATTCGAGACAACGCATGGCCCGCAAAGCCCCCGCCACCCGCCCGACCAACACGCCCAAGGCCGCCCCGGCCATGGCGGCGCCCGAGACCATCACCGTGACCAGCCACCGCATCGCCTGCGACGGCGTCGGCGGGGCGCTCGGCCATCCGCGGGTCTGGCTGGAGATGGGCGCGGCCGGCTGGGTCGACTGCGGCTACTGCGACCGCCGCTTCGTGGCCTCGACCGGCCCCGGCGACGAGAACGAACAACTGGCCCCGGGCGTCTACGAAGGCTCGGCCGGACACTGATCCCTGCGCGCCCGTCGGGGCGGCGGAACCGCAGACACTTCCCGCCTGGCGGGCGGGGCGCTGTAAACAGCCGAAAACCGCCAGCGGACGTCACAGCTGGCTCCTATGTATCGTCTCACACGAGGAGACGAACCGATGAGCCAAGCCGCCGATTTCCACGCCCTGCACGCCGGCCCTGATGTCCTGGTCCTGCCCAACGCCTGGGACGCGGCCAGCGCCGCCATGATGCAGGACGCCGGGGCGAAGGCCGTGGCCACCTCCAGCGCCGCCGTGGCCTGGGCGCGCGGCTATGCCGACGGCGACAACCTGCCGGTTCCGGTGCTGCTGGATGTGATTTCCGGCATGGCGCGCGGCCTCTCCGTACCCCTGACCGCCGACATCGAGGGCGGATTCACCGACGACCTTGAGACCCTGACCCAGACAGTCTCGGCGGTGATCGGGGCCGGCGCGGTCGGCATAAACCTCGAGGACGGCAAGCGCGACGCCGATCTCCACGCCCGCAAGGTGGAAGCGGCCCGCGAGGCCGGGGTGCGCAGCGGCGTTGAACTGTTCGTCAACGCCCGGATCGATGTCTATCTGAAGGGCCTGGCCGAGGGTGAGGCTGCCCTGACCGAAACCCTGCGCCGCGCGCGCCTCTACGCCGAGGCCGGCGCCAGCGGCGTCTTCGTGCCTGGACCCATCGATGAGACCCTGGTCAGTCAGCTGGCTGGCGGCATCACCCTGCCGCTCAATATCATGGGCCGGGCCGGCGCGCCCGACGCCGCACGGCTGGCGCAGCTCGGCGTGCGCCGTCTGAGCTCGGCCACCGGGCCGTTCCGCGCTGCTTATGGCGAACTGAACCGAACGGTCGCCGCCTTCCTGGCGACCGGCGACGCCAACGCCTTCACCGCCGCCGGCGAGGGCATGCCCGATCTGAACAAGCGGTTCGGCTAGGGCGTCGCCGCTTCGGGGGCCAGGTTGAAGTCGATCGGCAGCTTCACCCGCGCCCCGACGACCGGCCGGCCTCTGGTGTTCCACGGGTTCATCTGCATCAGCGGGGCGATGGCGACCGCCGAGGCGCCAAAGCCCAAGCCATCGGGCTTTTCGCGGGCGACCTTGCAGTCGACCAGCTTGCCGTCCGGCGCGACCAGGCAGTCGGCGACGCCGCGCCCGGACTTGATCCCGGCCTCCGCCGCCTGGGGCGGGAAGACGCTGAGCACCTTCTCCGGCTTGACGGTGGTGATCCAGAAGGGGTCCTTCACGCTCACCGTCCGGCCCTCGACGCTGGCCGGGTTGATGAACCGGAAGCTGATCAGCACGTCGGAGTTGGCGAACTGGATCGCCTCCTTCTCCGACAGCCGGACCTCGAACTTGTCCGTCAGCCGCTTGGCCGCCGAAACGAAGCTGTCCTGCGCCCGGCCGGCGCTCATACAGGCCGACAGCGAGCCGCTGGCCCGCAGAGAGCAGCGCAGCACCACCACCGCCTCGGGGGCGTCGGACTCGGCCGGCCAGGCGGCATTGACCTCTTCCCAGGTCGGGGCCTTGGCGAAGATCGGCTGGTAGATGACATAGCGGGCGCCGAGGGTCGGCGACATCACCGAGAAGGGGATGCGAACGGTGGATTCGACCGGCTTGCCGTTGCGTTTGGCCGGCTTGAACTGCGCCTTGTCCTTGAGGACGCGCGTCGAGGCCTCGGCAAATCCCAGGCCCCAGGGGGTTTCGGACACCGTCTCGCAGTCGGTCACCCGGCCGGCGGCGCTGATCGTGCAGCTGAGCACCACCCGGCCGCTGATGCTGCGGTCGAGCACCGTGTCGGGATAGTATTTGACGATGTCGGCGCCCTCGGGCTTGGCCCGCCACTCGGGTTTTTCGAAGATGTCGGGCGGCGTCTGGGCCAGCGCCGGGGCGGCGATCAGGGCCAGGGCGAGAGAGAGCAGGGCGGTCTTCATGGCTTGGCTTTCGGGGCCGGCTCGTCGGCCTGGGTGAAGTTGATCGGCAGGCGGATGCGGGCGCCGTCGACCGGGCGGCCCTCATCGGTCCAGGGGTTCATCTGCATGACCCCGGCGATGGCCACGGCGGCGTTGCCGAAACCGAGATCCGCCGGCTTCTCGCGCCCGACCTTGCAGTCGGTCAGCTTGCCTTCGGCGGTGATCAGGCAGTCGGCGACCCCCACGCCCGAGCGCACGCCGGCGTCGGCGGCGAGGTCGGGATAGAGGGCCAGCAGCCGGTCCTGGCGGACCTGCACCGTCCAGCGGGGCGAGGTCACCCTGCGGGCCTGGCCGGCGGGGGTCTTGGGATTGAAGAAGCGGAAGGGCACATTGACCACGCCGTTCTTCACCGAATGCATCTCGTCCGGCGTCATCCGCAGCTCGAACTTGCGCGACAGCTTCTGGGCGGCGGACCCGAAGTTCGAATTCTTCGGCAGCTCGGCGACGGTGACGCAGTTCTTCAGCGCCCCGGTGCCGGAAATGCGGCAGCGCAGGGTGGCCCCACCCTCGTCGACCGTCGCGGCCTCGGGCCAGGCGGCGGCCATGTCCTCGAAGCTGGGGGCCCTGATCCAGATCGGTTCGGTCACCGCCGATACCTCGCCGCCGCCGCCGAAGGTCTCGCCGCCAGAAAAGCTGATCGGGATGCGCACCGTCGCCCCGTCGACCGGCTTTCCATCGACCGTCTGAGGCTTCATCTGGAAGGAGCCGGCCAGCATCAGGGCCGAGCCGCCGAAGCCCAGGCCCGGCGGGTCCTCGCTGATGACCTCGCAGTCGCGCAGGGTCCCGCTTGGATTGACCGTGCAGCTGAGCATGACCTTGCCGCTCTTGCCCTTGCGGGCCGCGGCGGCCGGCCACAGGGCGTTGACGTCATCGCCGCTCGGCTTGCGAATCCAGTCGGGTTTGGTGATCACCGGCTCCCTGGCGGCAGGGGCGGCCGTCTGGGCCATCGCCAGCGGGGCGCTCAGCCCGGCCAGAACGGTCGCCAGCAATACTCTACGCACGGTGCAATCCTCCCCCAACACCCGCGCAACCTGCCAATTTCCACGCCGCTTGCAAAGGGGCGCTGACCCGGCGCGCGGAAGCCCCTATCTTGCGGAAATGACCGACGCGCCGACCCCAGATACGCAAGTTGCAGACAACCGCCCGCTGACTCAGGACGGGCCGCCGATCCGGCTCTATCTGGTCGACGGCTCCGCCTTCATCTTCCGGGCCTTTCACGCCCTGCCGCCGCTGACCCGCAAGTCCGACGGCCTGCCGGTCGGCGCCGTGTCGGGCTTCTGCAACATGCTGTTCAAGCTGCTGCGCGACACCAGGGAAGACGCCCCGACCCATTTCGCCGTGGTCTTCGACCATTCGGAGAAGACCTTCCGCAACGATCTCTACGACCTCTACAAGGCCCACCGCCCGCCTCCGCCGGAAGACCTGGTGCCGCAGTTCGCCCTGGTCCGCGACGCCACCAAGGCCTTCGGCGTGCCCTGTATCGAACTGCCGGGCTACGAGGCGGACGACCTGATCGCCGCCTACGCCTGCCGGGTCCGGGAGCTGGGCGGCGAGACCATCATCGTCTCCTCCGACAAGGATCTGATGCAGCTGGTCGGCGACGGGGTGACCATGCTGGACACCATGAAGAACGTCCGCATCGGCCCCGATCAGGTGTTCGAGAAGTTCGGGGTCATGCCCGACAAGGTGGTCGATGTTCAGGCCCTGTGCGGCGACAGCGTCGACAATGTGCCGGGCGCCCCCGGCATCGGCATCAAGACCGCCGCCCTGCTGATCAACGAGTTCGGCGACCTCGACACGCTGCTGGCCCGGGCCGGCGAGATCAAGCAGGACAAGCGCCGCCAGACCCTGATCGACTTCGCTGACCAGATCCGCCTGTCGCGGCTGCTGGTCCAGCTCGACTGCGACACGCCGCTGCCCGAGCCGATCGCCGACCTCACCGTCCGCGACCCCGACAAGGACACCCTGGCCGCCTTCCTGGCCGATATGGGCTTCAACACCCTGCTGCGCCGGATCGGGGTTGCGGCCGAGGGCGGCGGCATGGCGCCCCAGCCGCTGCCAGGCTTCGGCAAGCCGGCGGAAGCCGCCCCGGCGCCAGCCACGCCTGAACCGGTCGCCATCGAGATCGATGTCACCAAGTACGAATGCGTGCGCGACCTGGAGACCCTCGACCGCTGGATCGCCGAGGCCTTCGAGGCCGGCGTCATTGCCTTCGACACCGAGACTGATGCGCTGGGCAGCGCCACCGCCGGCCTCTGCGGCGTCTCCCTGGCCACGGCGCCCGGCCGGGCCTGCTACATCCCGCTGACCCACGAGGCGGTCGGCGGCGATCTGCTGACCGAGGCCGCCCCGGTCGAACAGCAGATCGACAAGGCCACGGCGCTTGCCCGCCTGAAGCCGCTGCTGGAATCCCCGGCCGTGCTCAAGGTGGCCCAGAACGCCAAGTACGACATCGCGGTGATGGCCCTGCGTGGCATCCGCGTGGCGCCGATCGACGACACCATGCTGATCTCCTATGTCCTGGAGGCCGGCCTGCATAACCACGGCATGGATGAGCTTTCCGAGCTCTGGCTCGGCCACAAGCCGATCCCGTTCAAGCAGGTGGCCGGAACCGGCAAGGCCCAGATCAGCTTCAAACATGTGCAGCTGAACGAGGCGACCTGCTACGCCGCCGAGGACGCCGACGTCACCCTGCGGCTTTGGCATAAACTCAAGCCCCGGCTGGCCCGCGAGGGCATGCTGACCGTCTATGAGACCCTCGAGCGGCCCCTGCCCGGCGTCATCGCCGACATGGAAAACGCCGGGGTCAAGGTCGATACCGACGAACTGCGCCGGCTGTCCCACGACTTCTCCCTGCGCATGGCCGACTTCGAGGCCAAGGCCCACGAAATGCTGGGTCGGCCGTTCAACATGGGCAGCCCCAAGCAAATCGGCGAGGTGCTGTTCGGCGAGATGGGCCTGGAGGGCGGCAAGAAGACCGCCACCGGCCAGTGGGCCACCGATGTCGATGTCCTGGAACGGTTGGCCCTGCAGGGCCACGACCTGCCCCGCCTGATCCTCGACTGGCGCCAGCTCAGCAAGCTCAAGGGCACCTATACCGACAACCTGATCGCGGCCATCTCGCCCAAGACCGGCCGCATCCACACCGCCTACGCCATGGCCTCGACGACGACGGGCCGCCTGTCGTCATCCGACCCCAACCTGCAGAACATTCCGATCCGCACCGAGGAAGGCCGCAAGATCCGCAAGGCCTTCGTGGCCGAGCCCGGCCACGTGCTGATCAGCGCCGACTACAGCCAGATCGAGCTGCGCCTGCTGGCCCACGTCGGCGACATCCCGCAGCTGAAGAAGGCCTTCAAGGAAGGCCTCGACATCCACGCCATGACCGCCTCGGAGATGTTCGACACCCCGATCGAGGGCATGCCGGCCGAGATCCGCCGCCGGGCCAAGGCCATCAACTTCGGCATCGTCTACGGCATCAGCGCCTTCGGCCTGGCCAACCAGCTGTCGATCCCGCAGGGCGAGGCCGCCGACTACATCAAGACCTATTTCGCCCGCTTCCCCGGCATCGGCGACTACATGGAGGAGATGCGGGCCCAGGTGCGCCAGCACGGCTACGTCTCGACCATCTTCGGCCGCAAGATCAACATCCCCGACATCAATGGAAAGAGCGTCGGCCAGCGCCAGTTCGCCGAACGGGCGGCCATCAACGCGCCGCTCCAGGGGGCCGCCGCCGACATCATCCGCCGGGCCATGGCCCGCATGCCGGACGCCCTGCGCGAGGCCGGGCTCAAGTCACGGATGCTGTTGCAGGTGCACGACGAACTGGTCTTCGAGGCCAGCGAGGACGAGGCCGAAGCGACCATCGCCGTCGCCCGCCGGGTGATGGAAAACGCCCCCTTCCCGGCCGTCGAGATCAGCGTGCCGCTGGTCGTCGAGGCCCGGGCGGCCAGAAACTGGGACGAGGCGCACTAGAGCATGTCAGGGCGAAGTGTGTGCGGTTCGCCCGCCCGGACATGCTCTAAATGTTTGATTCTAGACCCTTTTGATCAGGTTTTGATGCGTACATCAAAACCTGAAAGGGTCTAGGGCCTGGCGGCCTAGAACTGGCTTTCCCAGCTCTCCCGACGCAGCCGGGCGATGACGAACATCTGCAGCAACTTCGGCGGGTCGGACACGCCGAGCGCCGCGAGACGGACCTTGACGGTATCGGTCAGGGCGCCTGTGCCCCGAACCGCTTTGGCGGCGTCCAGGACCGATGACGCCCGCGCCGCCAGCCGTTGATCCAGCGGCGTCGCCTGCCAGGCCGCTTCGAGGGTGGCGGCGCTGACCCCGTCTTTCTCCAGAACCCGCGTGAGTTCCCGTTCGATCACCAGGTTGACCGCCGCCCGCGTCACCGCCTCGCTCCTGGCCAGGCCACAGGTGGTGATAGCTTCGCCGAGGGCCGGGACGCCCAGCGCCCTGGCGATGTCGCCCAGACGGCCGGTCCTGTCGAAGTCCGCCGAGATCGATGCCTTCAGCGAGGCCGGCAGGGCGCCGGGGACGCAGGAGACATCACCCGCCAGGGCCGGCGCCGCCAGCAGGAGGCAACCGGCCAGGGCGGTGAGGATCGTCGAAAACAAGCGGATCATCAGTCGAACACCCTGTCCTGCGAACGGGATGACTGGTCCTCGGCCTTGAACAGGACGGGATCGATCATACTCATGCGCCGACCTGGATCAGCACCCAGACGGCCTTGCCGAGGGCGCCCAGCAGCAGGACGACGATGGCCAGGCCCTGGACCAGGAAGCCCATCGAGCGGGCGCCGGGGTCCTTCACATAGCCCATGGCGTACATCAGCCGGCCGACGATCCACACCAGGCCCAGGCCGGCGGCGAGCAGGTCGTTGAACGGGAAGGTCGGGTAGATGATGGTGAACAGCCACAGGCTGGTCAGGTAGATCGGCAGGCTCTCGAGGGTGTTCAGATGCACCCGGACATGGCGCTCCAGATCCGGATGGCCGGTCATGGCCGGAGCGTCGATGCCCGTGCGGCCACGGGCCCCGCCGACCCGCATCATCATCCAGATGACGACGAGCAGCGACAGACAGGTGACGATGGCCACCAGGGCGTGTTGGTCTTGCATGGTTTTGCCTCCCCGCCGGTTGTCCCGGCTGCCGGGAGGCTGTCACGGTTCGCGCGCCTTGCAAACCGGAGGGTTGCGACCTTCAGAACCGGGTCTCGTTGAGCTGGCGCAGCAGGCGGGCGGTGACGTAGGCGGCGAGGTTGCCGAGGTCCTCCTCGTCCTCCAGCCCAAGCTTGGCCGCCAGTTCGAAGACCAGCTCGGCGACCACTTCCGGGCTCGCCATGGCCTTCTCGGCCACGACCGGATCGGCCGCCCGGCTGGCCCGCCACACCTTTTGCAATGTGGCGTCGTCGATGTCCCGGTTGGTCTTCAGCCACAGGGCCACCCCGGTTTCGGCCTCATAGCCGGCCAGGGCCTGGGCGGCGGCGGACAGCTGGTCCTCGTCCTGTGTCGTGATATGGCAGGCGGTCAGCATGGTCTCGAAGTCGGCCTCGCTGTAGAGGCTGGAGGCCAGGCCCTCATCGACGTCGCGGGCGTAGAGGGCCTCGACCTCGGCCCGCTTGTCGGCCGGCAGATTCGCCATAAGGCAGCGGACATCCCCGGCAGCCGCCGGCCCTGCAAGCAGGCCCAGCAGCAGCGCCAGCGGGATCAATCGTGTCATGCCCTTGCTCATGGACGGCAAGCTGACACGGATCGCCGCCGTGGCAAGGGCGGAAACGTTTGCCGTTCGGTGCGTTAAGCCAGTCTACGGACGAACCCTGGAGGCCCCATGCCGGAGCAGTCCACCGCCATCGACCGCATTCGCTACAAGCAGACCCACGGCAAACTGTTCGTGAGATTCACGAGCGGCGGCGAGTACGTCTACGTCGGTGTCCCCGGCGAGGTGCACCGAAGTTTCGTGGCGGCGGAATCGCAAGGGCAGTTCTTCCAAAGCGAAATCCGCGACCGGTATCCGTACAACCGCCTGGACGACTGAGGGGAGAGGGCGGTTGACCGGGTCGTTTCGGCGCCGATCAATTGCCCAATGCGCATCCTTGGCCTCACCGCCCTGTTCCTGCTGTCCCTTGCCGCCCCGGCCGCCGCCCAGCCGGCGGCCACCTGCGACGGCTATCCCCGCACCGACATCGGCATGGCCAGGGGCTACTGCGCCGGTGAGGTCGTTTCGCCAGCCAGCCCGCGCCTGATCCGCCTGCCGCGGTCCCTGGTCCAGCTGCCCGGGGGCGACTGGATCGTCAGTGATCTCGGCGGCTGGGGGACGGACCGGGGCGCCATATGGCGGCTCAGCGCCGCGCCGGGCCGCGCGCCCCGCCTCACGCGCCTGATCGCGGGCCTCTATCTGCCGCATGCCCTGGCGCTCGGCCCCGACGGCAAAATCTACGTTGGCGAGATGAGCCGCATCTTCCGCTTCAATCCCGAGGCCCGGAACCCTTCAGCGACCATAGAGGCGGTGATCACCGGCCTGCCCGACAACCGGCTGCACGAAAACCGCCACCCGCTGTCGAAGTTCGTCTTCGCGCCTGACGGAGCGCTGATCGTCAACATCGGGGCGCCCTCCGACCAGTGCCTGGACGAGCGGGGCCAACCGCCGGGTGATCTCTGCACGGAAGCGGCGCATCTGAACGGCTCGGCCCTGCTGCGGCGCTATGCGCCGGACGGCAAGGGGGGCTGGGGGCCAACCTGGACCGTGGCGGCGACGGGCCTCCGCAACTCGGTGGCCCTGGCCGTCCATCCGTCGGGGACCGTGCTTCAGGCGGAAAACAGCTACGATACCCCGACGCGCTGGGCGCCGTTCGACGAGATCAACGTCATCCGCGATCCGGGCAAGAGCGGTGTCCCGCGATACGGCTGGCCCTATTGCGACGCCTCGGGCGCGCCATCGCCCGGTTGGGGTCCCAACAGGAGCCGGACCTTTCAGTGTCGGGGGCCGGGCGCGTTCAAGGCGGACCTCCTGCTTCCGCCCCATGCCGCCCCGCTCGACATGCTCTGGTACGACGGAGCGATGTTCCCGCAGCTGCGGGGTCGCCTCTTGATGACCTGGCACGGCTATCGCTCGACCGGCGGCCGCCTCGTCGCCTTCCGCACCGACGCGCGCGGCGTGCCGATCCCGAACGCCCGCGCCCGCTATCCGATCTATGGCGGCAAGCCCCGCCTCTACGGTCCGGGTCCGGCGGCTGACGCCCTGGTGCTGACCCCCGGCTGGGGCGCGACGAAGGCGCGAAAGCAGGGGGCGCCCGTCGGGGTGGCGGTGGCCCGCGACGGAGCGATCTGGCTGACCGACGACAAGGCCGGCCGGGTGCTCAGGATCGCCCCGGATCGACCCTAGAGGTCGCGCTTGGCCCGCTTGGCCAGGCCGCGCAGGCGCAGGGCGTTCAGCTTGATGAAGCCGGCGGCGTCGCGCTGGTCATAGGCCACCTTGCCCTCTTCGAAGGTCACCAGCTCCTGGTCGTACAGGCTGTAGGGGCTGGAGCGGCCGATGATGCTGACGTTGCCCTTGTAGAGCTTGACCCGCACCTGGCCGGTCACCTTCTCCTGGCTGAAGTCTATGGCCGCCTGCAGCATCAGCCGCTCGGGGGCGAACCAGAAGCCGTTGTAGATGAGCGACGCATAGCGCGGCATCAGCTCGTCCTTCAGGTGCATGGCGCCCCGGTCCAGCGTGATGCTCTCGATGCCGCGGTGGGCGGCCAGCAGGATGGTCCCGCCGGGGGTCTCGTAGACGCCGCGGCTCTTCATGCCGACGAAGCGGTTCTCGACCAGGTCCAGGCGGCCGACGCCGTTGTCGTGGCCCAGCTGGTTGAGTTTGGTCAGCAGGGCCGCCGGCGACAGGGCCTCGCCGTTGATGGCCACGGGGTCGCCGCGCTCGAAGTCCATGGTGAAGATGGTCGGCGCATCCGGCGCGTCCTCAGGCGAGATCGTGCGCATGTGGACGAACTCGGGAGCCTCGACCGCCGGGTCTTCCAGCACCTTACCCTCGGAGGAGCTGTGCAGCAGGTTGGCGTCGACGCTGAACGGGGCCTCGCCGCGCTTGTCCTTGGCGATCGGGATCTGGTGCTGCTCGGCGAACTCCAGCAGGGCCTCGCGGCTCTTGAAGTCCCATTCGCGCCAGGGGGCGATGACGGTGATGTCCGGCTCCAGCGAATAGTAGCCGAGCTCGAACCGCACCTGGTCGTTACCCTTGCCGGTCGAGCCGTGGGAGACGGCGTCGGCCCCGACCTTGCGGGCGATATCGATCTGGGTCTTGGCGATCAGCGGCCGGGCGATGGAGGTGCCCAGCAGGTACTGGCCCTCGTACACCGTGTTGGCCCGGAACATCGGGAAGACGTAGTCGCGGACGAATTCCTCGCGCAGATCCTCGACGAAGATGTTCTCGGGCTTGATGCCGAGCAGCAGGGCCTTCTCGCGGGCCGGCGAGAGCTCCTCGCCCTGTCCAAGGTCGGCGGTGAAGGTCACCACCTCCGCGCCGTACTCGGTCTGCAGCCATTTGAGGATGATCGAGGTGTCGAGCCCTCCCGAATAGGCGAGAACGACCTTCTTGATCTTCTTGTCGGCCACCGGCGCGATCCTTGTGCTGGGCAAAAACAGAGGTGCGCGCCTTCAACGCCCAAGGGGCGTTTGGGTCAACCCCGCCGGGGGATTTTTCGGGGTTTCAGGCCCCGTTGGGCGCCAGGCGATAGTGGCCGAAGAGCTGGGCCGAGGGATGTGGCGTCGCGACCTTGGTTCCACCGCCGATGTTCTCGATGATGATCTCCTCGCCCTGGGCGGTGCGTTGGCCTGTGGCGATGGCGATGTGGGGCAGGTTGCCGGGCATCAGCCTCTGGGTGATCAGGTCGCCGGCCCGCCAGGGGCTGAGCAGCGCCAGCCGGGCTCCTCTGCGATGCAGGAAGACCTCCAGATTGGGCACCCGGCGGTGGTCGATGTTGCGGTCGGGCCCGCGCAGGCCCCAGGTGCGCGGATAGGCGGCGAAGTTGGCGGCCATGTCGCGATGCACCCGCTCCTGCAGGTCCAGATCAAAGGCGGCGCGATAGGCGCGGATGACCACGTCGCTGCAGACCCCGCGCTCGATGGCCACATCGCCGCCGGGGTAGGCGAGGCGGACATAGGCCGGGTCGTAATGAAGGGTCCGGCCAACCTGGCTCCGGGCCGCCGCGACCAGGCGCTCGCCCCATTCGGCAGCCTGCGCCCGCGCCGCAACGGGCAGCAGCAGGGCAGGGGCGGCGATCAGCAGGGCGCGGCGGTCGAACATGGGGCCGATGACGCCGAACCATTGCGGCGGCTTGTGGGCGGCCCTCAGAGGTCCTGCGGACGGTCGATGTCCTTGTGGATGCCGGCCTCATAGGTCGGGACCAGCGCCAGCCGGTCGCCGAGGCCCTTGAGCAGGTGGCCGGCCCCATGGTCGCCGGTCAGATGGCGGATCGGCTCGAACAGCGCCCGGCCGAGCAGCACCGGGTGGCCGCGCCGGTCCTCGAAGGTCGGGGCGGCGGCGTCGTGGTCGGGGCTCATGGCCTCGGCCAGGGCGTTGGCGACGAAGCGTGGAATGGCCGGCATGTCGGCCAGGAAGACGAAGACGCCGTCGCAATCGTCGGGCAGGCTGACGATCCCGGCCCGCAGCGAAGCCGACAGGCCTTCGCCATGGTCGGCGGCATGGACCAGGGTCAGGCGGTCGGCCTGTCCGAGGCCCTCGGCGAAGGCCCGGGCGGCGGCGCTGACCCCCGCCGCATGGCCGCCGGTCACGACCGTGACGCCCTCGGCCGGCGCGTCGAAGGCGGCCCGCAGCGCTCCGTCGATGAGCAGTCCGCCGTTCCAGGGCGCCAGAAGTTTGGGCGCACCGAACCGAACACTCAGGCCCCCGGCCAGAACCAGCGCCTGCCATCTTGTCGCTGGTCGTGAACGCGCCTCTGTCGCCCCCACTGTCACCTCGCCCGCTTCGCGCCTATCTTGGATCGGAATGACACCCTACGACGCCCCTCCCGCGCAAGCGACCGCCGCAGAGCAGCCTTTGCTCGACGCCTTCGCGCGCCGCGTCTCCTACCTGCGGGTGTCGGTGACCGACCGCTGCGACCTGCGCTGTGTCTACTGCATGGCCGAGCGGATGGTCTTCCTGCCCAAGGCCGAGGTCCTGTCGCTCGAGGAACTCGACCGGGTCGCCTCGGTCTTCATCGGCCTCGGGGTGAAGAAGCTGCGGCTGACCGGGGGCGAACCCCTGGTCCGCAAAGGCTTCATGGAGCTGGTGCGGAACCTGTCGCGCCATCTGGCCAGCGGCGCGCTGCAGGAACTGACCCTGACCACCAACGGCACCCGCCTGGCCCACCATGCCGCCGAGCTCGCCGAGCTGGGGGTGCGCCGCATCAACGTCTCGCTCGACACCCTCAAGCCAGACCTCTTCCGCACCCTGACGCGGGGCGGCGACCTCGCCCAGGTGCTGGCTGGGCTCGAGGCCGCCCGCGCCGCCGGCATTCAGCTGAAGATCAACACCGTCGCCCTGGCCCGTGATAACGCCGCCGAGATCCCGGCCCTGATCCAGTGGGCCCACGGCGAGGGCATGGACCTGACCCTGATCGAGACCATGCCGATGGGCGAGATCGAGGCCGACCGCACCGACCAGTACCTCAGCCTCAAAGCCGTCCGCGACGAGCTGGCCAGCTACTGGACCCTGGAGGACCTGCCGCTCTCGACCGGCGGCCCGGCCCGCTATGTACGGATCGCGGAGACGGGCGGACGCCTCGGACTGATTACCCCGCTGAGCCACAATTTCTGCGAGGCCTGCAACCGCGTGCGCCTGACCTGCACCGGCACCCTGCACACCTGTCTGGGCCAGGACGACGCCACCGACCTTCGCGCCGTGATGCGCGACGGCGGCTCCGACGCCGAGCTCGCGGACGCCATCCGGACGGCGATCATGGGCAAGCCCAAGGGCCACGACTTCCACATCGGTGGGGCCCCGTCGGTGGCCCGCCACATGTCGACGACGGGCGGCTGATGGCCCGGGTTCTGTTGTTCGGCCGCTTCGCCGACCTCGCCGGCTGGCGGGAAAAGACGTTTGAGGCCGCCACCCTGGCCGAGCTTCGCGCAGCGCTGTCGGCTGATCCGCATCTGGCCGAGGCCCTCGCCGGTCCATCGGTCCAGGTCGCCGTCGACAAGGCCCTGGTCCGCGCGGATGTCGCCCTCACCCCGACCAGCGAAGTCGCCTTCCTGCCGCCGATGAGCGGCGGATGAGCGTCACCCTGCAGACCGCGTCGTTCGATCCGGGCCAGCTCCTGACCCGTTTCTCGGCCGGCCGCGAGGAGACAGGGGCCATCGCCAGCTTCACGGGCCTCGCCCGCGCCGAACGTGGGACGACCACCGCGCTCGAGCTTGAGGCCTATGAAGGCTTCACCGACGTCGAGATCACCAGAATCGTCAACGCCGCCATCCACCGGTTCGGGCTGCAGGACGCCATGGTCGTCCACCGCGTCGGGGCCATTGCGCCCGGCGAAGCCATTGTCTTCGTCGCCTGCGCCGCCGCCCATCGCCGCGCCGCCTTCGAGGCCTGCGACCATCTGATGGACTGGCTGAAATCCCGCGCTCCGTTCTGGAAGAAGGAGCATGGGCCGGACGGCGCTCGCTGGATCGAACCCACGGCGCAGGATAGGACCGACGCCGCGCGCTGGGACACGGAGAAAGACGCATGACCTTGAACATTGGCGGCAAGATCGACGAGGCCTGGGCCTTCAAGCCGGTGCGTGTCGCTGTGCTGACCGTCTCCGATACCCGCGACGAGGAAAGCGACACCTCCGGCCACCTGCTGGCGCAGCGGGTGACCGGCGCCGGCCACGAACTGGCCGACAAGAAGATGGTCAAGGACGACGTCAGCGACATCCGCATGCAGATCAACGCCTGGGTCGCCTCGGGTTCGGTCGACGCCATTGTCACCACCGGCGGCACCGGCTTGACCGGCCGCGACGTGACGCCCGAGGCGGTGCGGCCGCTGTTCGACAAGGAGATCGACGGCTTTTCGGTGATCTTCCACCTGGTCAGCTACCAGACGGTGGGTCTCTCGACCCTGCAGTCGCGGGCCCTGGCCGGTATCGTCGGCGGAGTGTTCGTCTTCTGCCTTCCGGGCTCGAACGGGGCGGTGAAGGATGGTTGGGACAAGGTCATCGCCGCTCAGCTGGATTCCCGTCATCGGCCCTGCAACATGGTCGAGCTGATGCCGAGGCTGCTGGAGGCATGAGCCGCCTGACCCACCTCGACGACCAGGGCCGGGCCCGCATGGTCGATGTTTCCGACAAGGCTTCGACGGCGCGCGAAGCGGTGGCGACGGGGCTGATCCGAACCTCTGCTGAGGTTCGCGACCTCGCCATATCCGGCAAGGCCGCCAAGGGCGACGTCATCACCACCGCCGAACTGGCCGGCGTCATGGCCGCCAAACGCACCAGTGACCTGATCCCGCTGTGCCATCCCCTGGCGCTGAGCAAGGTCGGGGTGGTTGTGACCCCTTGCGACGATGGCTTCGAAGTCACCGCGACGGTCCGCACCACCGGCCCGACCGGCGTCGAGATGGAGGCCCTGACGGCGGTCTCGGTGGCGTGCCTGACCCTCTACGACATGCTGAAGGCCGCCGACAAAGGCATGGTCATCGACAGCGTGCGGCTGATCTCAAAGACCGGCGGCAAGTCGGGCGACTGGAAACGAGCTTGAGGCTCAGGTGAACTGGCCGGGCAAGTCCATGGCGTCGTGCAGGAGCCGAACGATCTCCACCTGATGGTCGTCATGCCGATATACAACGAAGTGTCTCGGCCGTTGGACCCGATCATGAACGGACATTCCTCTGGCGACGTGCCTCAGATGATAGAAGGTCAAATCCGAGGGCGCATAGCCCCGGGCCTGGGCCGCAGGCTGAGCCGGCTCATCGGCGAGTATCCGAAAGGCCTGGGCGATCAATCTTCGATAGCGGTCGGCCGCTCCAGACCCGTGCAGCGTTTCGCTCTCTCTGACGATTTGAACGAACTGCCGGCGAGCGGTTGCGGCAACGATCAGCCGCCTCAATCGCCGGCCCGCCGACCCAGTTCGCCGACCCAGGCTTCGATATCGTGGATGACCTCGTAGTCCCCCCGATCCAGGTCATCGAGGCCGACCTGGATCGCTGCCTTCAGGGCCTCGATCTTCGCCGCCCGATCCTGATCCCGCTCCGAGAGCAGGCGAAGCCCGGCGCGTACGACCTCGCTGGCGTTCTGAAACTCGCCGGTCGCGACCTTCTGCTCGACGAACTGGTCGAGCGTGGTTGTCAGATTGATGTTGCGCGTCGCCATGGCAGGCAGTGTGCCATGGTTGGCAATTATTGCCAACTAGGCGGCCATGGCCCCCGCCATTTCGGCGCTGATCGCCCGCGCCGCTGCTCGCGGATCATCCGCCGCCGTGATCGGGCGTCCCACCACCAGATGGCTGGCGCCCCCGGCCAGGGCGTCGGCCGGGGTTGCGGCGCGCGCCTGATCATTCATCGCGGCGCCGGCCGGGCGCACGCCGGGGGTGACGACCAGGAAGTCCGGGCCGCCGATCCGCCGGGCGATGTGGGCCTCATGCGGGCTGGCGACGACGCCGTCGATGCCGGCGTCGACAGCCTGGCGCACCCGGCGTTCGATCAGGGCCTCGACGCCCATGCCGTAGCCCATCTCGGCCAGGTCCTGGCCGGTCAGGCTGGTCAGCACCGTGACGCCGAGAATCTTCGCCGACCGCTCGCCGCCCCGGCCCGCGACGGCCGCCCGCATGACCTGGGGATGGGCATGCACCGTCAACAGGTCGCAGGCGCCCGTGCCGACAATGGCCGCCGTCGCCTTCTCCACCGTCGCGCCGATGTCGTGCAGCTTCCAGTCCAGAAAGACCGAGCGGCCCCGCGCCTTGAGGTCGCGGGCCATCTCCATGCCGCCCGTCGCCAACAGCTGCAGACCGATTTTGTAGAACGAGACGCTGTCGCCCAACGTCTCAACCAGATCCTCCGCCTCGGCGCGGGTGGCCAGGTCGAGGGCGACGATCAGGCGAGGGTCTGCAGTCATGGCTAGCTCCGGACGCGGCGAAACAGTGTTCTGCGCGCGAATCTTCGAGTTTTGGGCTAGAGAGGCTGAATGAGCGCCACCGACCTCTTCGTCAACTTCTTCGTCGCCCTGTTCGCCCTGATCGACCCGATCGGCAACGTGCCGGTGTTCGCGGCGGCCACGGCGGGGGCGCTGGCGTCGGGGCGGCGGATGGTGGCGCTGTACATCTGCATCTTCGCCTTCCTGTTCCTGGCCTTCTTCTATTTCACCGGCCTGACCCTGCTGGAGTTCTTCGGGATTTCGCTGGCCGCCTTCCGCATCGCCGGCGGGGTGATCCTCTTCCTGCTTGGTCTCGACATGGCGCGCGACGACTTCACCGCCAAATTCGCCGACGCCGCCGAGATCGGCGAGAAGGAAGGGGCCGCCGCCTATGCCCGCCGCCGGTTCGAGCGGCTGGTCGTGCCCTTCGCCATGCCGCTGCTGATCGGTCCGGGGGCCATCTCGACGGTGGTCATCTACGCCAGCGAGGCCAAGGCCCTGGGCTGGGTCGGCGACGCGGCGGCGGTGGCGGCTCTGTTCGCGGTGTCGCTGGCGACCATGATCTGCTTCTGGCTGACGCCGGTGATCAGTCGGCTCCTGGGCCGCATCGGCATGACCATCATCGTGCGGGTGCTGGGGCTGATCCTCTGCGCCATGGCGGTGCAGTTCATCATCGTGGGTGTCTCGGACACCACGCGGGGCCTGATCACCCCGGCGGCGGCCGCGCCCTACGCCGCTGACCGCTAGGCGCGGGTATTCCGGAACCGCCCGCCCTGGCTGGCCAGCAGGGCCAGCATCCATTCGTCGGGGATCAGCTTGACCAGGGCGGCGATGGTCTTGTTCGGCGCCCCGGGGACGCAGACCGGCCGGTTGGCCTCGGCCGCCTCGTAGCCGTTGGCGGCGACCTCGTCGGCCCCCAGCCACAGCCAGTCTGGGGTAGAACTCGAGACCAGGTCGCGGGTGCCGTTGACGTCGTGGAATTCGCTGTAGGTGAAGCCGGGGCACAGGGCGGTCACATGGACGCCGGTGTTCTCGGTCTCCAGGTGCAGGCTCTGGCTGAAACGGACCAGGAAGCTCTTGGAAGCCGCGTACAGCGTATGGCCGGCCGCGCCCGGCATCAGCCCGGCCAGGGAGGCGACGTTGACGATGCGGCCGAACTTGCGGTCGAGCATGCCGGGGACCACCCGGTGGGCCAGCTCCGACGGGGCGGTGACCATCACCTGGATGAAGTCCTTCTGGGCATCCCATTTGCTGTCGGCATAGACGCCGGGCAGGCCATAGCCGGCGTTATTGACCAGGGCGTCGACGTCGCGGCCGTGGGCGGCCAGCTGGGCCAGGATGGCGTCCGGCGCGCCCGGCTCGGTCAGGTCGGCGGCGATGGTCAGGGTCTCGACGCCCGAGCGCAGGGAAATCTCTTCGGCCAGCTGGGTGAGCTTGTCGGCCCGGCGCGCGGTCAGGGCGACGTCATAGCCGTGAGCGGCATAGATGCGGGCGAAGGCGGCGCCGATGCCGGCTGAGGCGCCGGTGATCAGGGCGAGGCGGCGGGCCATGCGGCGTTGAGTTCCCGAAGTAGCGTTAGGGGGAAACTGACCTGCGCCGCGTCCTCATTCAAGCGGCGCTGGCGTTCTTCTCGGGTTCAGCGAGCAGATCGAGGACGGTGATCTTGCCCAGACGCTCCGACGCGGCGCTGTCGGCGGCCCGAATGGCGGCGCTGACGGCGTCGGGAATCCGCTCTCCCACGGGACAGCCCTTCACCCCGGCGGGCGCGACGCCCAGGTGGGTGCAGCCGTCGACGGCCCGCAGCACCTCGTCGAGGGTGATCTGCGCCGGATCGCGCGTCAGCCAGGCGCCGCCGCCGGCGCCCATGCGGGTGGCGATCAGTCCGGCCCTGGCCAGCATGGCGGTCACCCGCCGCACCACCACCGGGTTGGTCGGCATCGAGGCGGCCAGCTCCGCCGAGGAGACGGCGCGCGCGGGCGCATCCGCTTCCTTGTGGGCGAGATAGGCCAGCGCATGGGCGGCAACGGGGAATTTCTGGCTGTCTGACATCGGCGGTTGGTGAAAAGGTAGGCGCCTGAGGGGTTGCACACAATGGGCTGGCCGAATCGTCGCGAAACCGGTGGGCGATTGAAGCGCTTGTGGAAAGGGTGTATCGCGCCCGCCGCGCCGTCGTGGTGCTATCCGTTGGCCGGTTCCTGGCCGCTGGACGTCTGATCGCATGGCCGCTGAGCCCGCCGATACCGCCTCTTCCGCCGCCGGAGAGCCGCTTCACACCCCCGCAGACCCCCACCAGACCACCGAAGGCCACGGCCACGGCGGCTTCTGGATGCTGGCCATCGGCGCCATCGGCGTTGTGTTCGGCGACATCGGCACCAGCCCGCTCTATGCGATGCGCGAGGCCCTGCACCACACCCGCAGCGGCGTGACCAGCGAACTGGCCGTGCTCGGCGTGGTCTCCCTGGTCATCTGGGCCCTGATCCTGGTTGTGACGCTGAAGTACGTCCTGCTGCTGATGCGGGCCGACAACAAGGGCGAGGGCGGCACGCTGGCGCTGATGGCCCTGGCCCGGAAAACCCTGGCCAAACCGAACGGCAAGCGCTCGGCCACCGTCTTCTTCCTGGGCGTGATCGGCGCAGCGCTGTTCTATGGCGACGGCATCATCACCCCGGCCATCTCGGTGCTCTCGGCGATCGAGGGCCTGAAGGACGCCCCTGGCCTCGGCGGACGGGTCGACAAGTGGATCGTGCCGATCTCGGCCGGCATCCTTATCGTCCTGTTCCTCGTGCAGTCGCGCGGCACCCACCGCATGGCCGCCTTCTTCGGTCCGATCACCCTGGTCTGGTTCCTGGTCCTCGGCGGCCTTGGCCTCTACCACCTGTTCGACGACCTCTCGATCTTCCGGGCGCTCAGCCCCCACTACGGGGTGATGTTCCTCGTCCAGAATGGCTTCCTGGGCTTTGTCATCCTGGGCAGCGTCTTCCTGGCCGTGACCGGGGCCGAGGCCCTCTATTCCGACATGGGTCACTTCGGGAAGAAGCCGATCCAGGCCGGCTGGCTCTACCTGGTCTTCCCCTGCCTTGCCCTCAACTACCTGGGCCAGGGCGCCTCGATCCTCGCCCACCCGGAAGCCCGGCTGAATCCCTTCTGGGAAATGGTGCCGCAGGTCGTCTACTGGCCGGTCCTGCTGCTGGCCACGGCCGCCACCGTCATCGCCAGCCAGGCGGTGATCACCGGCGCCTTCTCGGTCACCCAGCAGGCGGTATCGCTCGGCCTGCTGCCGCGCATCGATATCCGCCGCACCAGCGAGACCCAGGCCGGCCAGATCTATGTGCCGCAGGTCAACACCATGCTGATGATCGGCGTGCTGGTCCTGCTGTTCAGCTTCAAGACCTCGACGGCCCTGGCGGCCGCCTACGGCATCGCCGTCACCGGCTCGATGTTCGTCGACACCCTGCTGGCCTTCGTCATCATCCGTTTCCTGTGGAAATGGAAATGGTCGACCACCCTGCTGGTCCTGGTGCCGCTGCTGCTGCTCGACCTGACCTTCATCTCTTCCAACCTGCTGAAGATCCCGGACGGCGCCTGGATGCCGCTGGTGTTCGGCGCGGTGCTGGTGGTGATCATGTGGACCTGGACGCGCGGCGGCCAGATCCTCACCGAAAAGACCCGGCGCGACTCCGTGCCGCTGACGGATCTGATCGGCATCCTCGAGGCCCGCGCCCCGCACCGCGCGCCGGGCACCGCCATCTTCCTGACCAGCGACCCGGACGTCACCCCGGTGGCCCTGATGCACAATCTCAAGCACAACAAGGTGCTGCACGAGAAGAACATCATCGCCACGGTCCGCAGCGCCGAGACGCCGCGCGTGCCCGAGGACCAGCGGGTCAGGATCGAGAAGGTCAACGACGACTTCAAGAAGCTGATCATCACCTACGGCTTCATGGAATCGCCGAACGTGCCCAAGGCGCTCGCGCTCTGCCGCAAGCAGGGGCTGAAGTTCGACATCATGGCGACCAGCGTCTTCCTCGGCCGCCGCTCCATCGTGCCCAGCGCCCACAGCGGCATGCCGCTCTGGCAGGACAAGCTGTTCATCTTCCTGATGAAGAACTCGGCCAACCCGACCGACTTCTTCAAGATCCCGCCAGGCCGCGTGGTTGAGCTCGGCGCCCAGGTAACTGTGTAAAGAGGTGACCGTGTGATTCAGGGCCTCTCCATCGCCGGCGACGTCTTCTGGATTCTCGCCCTGGCCATCATGTTCTCGATGTCCTGGGCGGCCCAGAAGCGTGTGCCCGACGACCTGTCGGTGCCGGTGGCGTTCCGGGACAATGAGGTCACGCTGCGCGCGCCCAAATGGGCGGCGCTGTGGGCTGTGCCGGCGATCGCCTTCCTCATCGGCGGCTGGCTGAAGTTCGAGAGCTACGCCCCCGACCTGGCGCTCAACAACGCCTGGATCTGGCTCGGCGTCCGCCTGACGGTGGCCCCACTCCTGGCGACCCTGCACCTGACCCAGGTCCGCAAGGGCCTGGAAGCGCTGGACCGCGAGGACCGGCTCTAGGCCCTCACCGGCTTCACGAACGGCTGGCTCAAGGTCGCCGGCCTGCCCATCGCCAGCAGCGCATTGGCCACCGCCGGCCCGATCACCGGTGTGCCCGGTTCGCCCGCCCCGCTCGGCGCGTTGCCGCTCGGCACGATGTAGGTCTCGACCGTCGGGGCCTCGTTCATGCGCAGCACGCGATAGCCGTCGAAGTTGGTCTCCTGGACCAGGCCGTCCTTGAGGGTGACCTCGCCGTACAGGGCCGCCGACAGGCCGTAGCAGGTGCCGCCCTCCATCTGGGAGGCGATCTGGTCTCTGGCGATGGCGACGCCGCAGTCGATGGCGGTGACCACCCGGCCGACCTTGGGCTCCAGACCGCCGGGGGCGATCTTGACCTCGGCCACCTGGGCGACCACCGAGCCGAAGCTCTCATGCACGGCGATGCCGCGGGTGTAGCCGTCGGCGGCGGTCGGGCCGGCCTTTTCCAGCGCTAGGTCCATGACCGCCAGGTGCCGCTTGGCCCCGGCCTTCTCATAGAGGGTGCGGCGGTACTCGACCGGGTCCTTGCCGGCCCGGCGGGCCAGCTGGTCGATGGTGTGCTCCATGACGTAAGCGGTGTGGGTCGCGCCCACCGACCGCCACCACAGCACCGGCACGCCGAGGTCTGGCATATGGGCCTTGGCGTCGACGATCGGGGTGGCCTTCAAATAGGGCGAGCCCATGGTCCCTTCGACCGCCGAGGTGTCGATGCCCTTGGGGGCCATCGGTGAGCCCTTCATCAACGACTGGGTGACGATCCGATGGGTCCAGACGGCCGGGAAGCCGTCCTTGTCCAGCCGCACCTTGACCGCATGGTGGGCGATCGGCCGGAAGTAGCCGGCCCGCATGTCGTCCTCGCGGGTCCAGATCAGCTTCACGGGCGTACCCTTGCCGACCTTCTTGGCGATGTGGACGCATTCGACGACGAAGTCTGACTGGAAGTTGGCCCGCCGGCCGAAGCTGCCGCCGGTGTAGAGGGTCTCGATCTCGATGGCGCCGGGCAGGTTGCCGACGATCTTGGCGGTGTTGAGCTGGTCGAGCGTCGGGAACTGGCAGCCGAAGCTGAGCTTGACGCTGTTGCCCTTCACACGCGCTACGCAGTCCATCGTCTCCATCGGCGCGTGGCTGAGGAACGGGAAGTCGTAGGTCGCCTCGAAGACCTCGCCGTCGGTGACCGAGGCCGGGTCGCCCTTGCTGTCGAAGGCCTCCCATTTCAGATCGGCCGGACCCTGGCCGGCGCCGATCTTGCGGTAGTCGGCCAGCAGGGCGTCGCTGCCGCGCTTCTCGGCCTTGGCGTCGTCCCACTGGGCGACGACGGCGTCGCGGCCCTGCTTGGCGGCCCAGGTGTTCTGCGCCACCACGGCCACGCCGGTCGGAATCTTGAACACATCGACCACGCCCGGAACCTTGCGGGCGGCGGCGTCATCGAAGCTCTTCAGCTTGCCGCCAAACAGCGGCGAGTGGGCGACCATGGCGACCAGCAGGCCTTCTTCCTGCACATCGATGGTGAACCTGGCCGTGCCGTTGGTCTTGGCCACGGTGTCCTTGCGGCGCACCCGGTCGCTACCGATCAGGGTGAAGTTTTTCGGGTCCTTCAACACCGGCTCGGCCGGCGGCGTCACCTTGGCCGCGTCGGCCAGCAGCTCGCCGAACTCCGCCGATTTGCCGGAGGCCGCATGGCTGACGATGCTGTCCTTGACGGTGATCTCGGCGGCGTTGACTTGCCAGCGGTTGGCCGCCGCCTGCACGAACATCGCCCGCGCCGCCGCGCCCGCCTTGCGGAACTGGGTCCAGCTGTTGGCGATGGCGGTCGAGCCGCCGGTGCCCTGCACGCCCATCAGTGTGTTGGCGTAGAGCTTGGTGTTGGCCGGCGACTGCTCGATCTTCACCCGGTTCCAGTCGGCGTCCATCTCCTCGGCGACCATGGCCGAGAGGCCCGTGTGGCTGCCTTGGCCCATCTCGATGTGCTTGTTGACGACGGTGACGCTGCCGTCGGGGTCGATCTTCACGAAGGGCCCGAAGACCCCCGGCTTGATGGGGCTGCCGGCGCTCATGGCGTCAGGCAGGCTGCAGCCGACCAGCAGGGCGCCGCCGGCGCCGACGCCGGTGACGATGACTTCGCGGCGGCTCAGGCCCTTGCGGACGGCTTCAGAGGTGTTTTCGGCGAGGTTGCGCAGGAAACGGGTCATGTCTCGCTCCTACTTCGTGGCGGCGGCGGGGGCCGCGGCTGTGTTGGGCAGGGCGGCGCTGATGCCGGACGCTTCCTTGATGGCCGCCTTGATGCGCTGATAGGTCCCGCAGCGGCAGATGTTGCCGCTCATCGCCGCGTCGATGTCCTCGTCGGTCGGCTTGGGTTTCTCGGCCAGCAGGGCCGCGGCGCTCATGATCTGGCCCGACTGGCAGTAGCCGCACTGCGGCACGTCCAGCTTGGCCCAGGCCTGCTGCGCCGGGTGGGCGCCGCCCAGACCCTCGATGGTGGTGACCTTCATGCCGGCCACGGCCGAGACGGGGGTGACGCAGCTGCGCGTCGCCTGGCCGTCGACATGGACCGTGCAGGCCCCGCACTGGGCCATGCCGCAGCCGAACTTGGTGCCGGTCAGGCCCAGCTCATCGCGCACCACCCACAGCAGGGGGGTGTCGTCAGCCGCTTTCACGGTCACGGGCTTGCCGTTGATTTCCAGATTGACCGCCACCGGTTCCCTCCTCCGAAGTCAGCTCGGGGCTATCTTAACGCTGTTCATACGGGACCGCGCCAGCGAAATCTTGCGCCCGCGCCGCTGGAGGTGGATGAAGCGGCCATGGCCCTGATCCTTCCCGCCGGCACGACTCTCGTCGCCGCCACCCACAACCCCGGCAAGGCGCGCGAACTGCACGCCCTGCTCGAAGGCCGTTTCACCGTGCTGACGGCGGGCGAGCTGAACATCCCCGAGCCGGACGAAACCGAAACCACCTTCGTCGGCAACGCGCTTCTGAAGGCCCGCCACGCCGCCGAGATCTCGGGCAAGATCGCCCTGGCCGACGACAGCGGCCTGTCGGTGACGGCGCTGGAGGGGTCTCCCGGCATCTTCTCGGCCCGCTGGGCCGGGCCGGGCAAGGATTTCGCCGTGGCCATGGGCAAGGTCGAGGAACGGCTGGAAGCGACCGGGTCGGACGATCACTCGGCCTGGTTTACCTGCGCCCTGGCCGTCGCCTGGCCGGACGGTCCCTCCGTGGTGGTGCAGGGCGAGGTCCACGGGTCCCTGACCTTCCCGGCGCGCGGCGACCGGGGCTTCGGCTATGATCCCATCTTCGTCCCCGCCGGCCACAGCCAGACCTTCGGCGAGATGGACCCGCAGGCCAAGGACGCCATGAGCCACCGCGCCATCGCCTTCGCCAAGCTCAAGGCCGCTCTCTTCGAGTGACCGACCTGGGCGTCTACATCCACTGGCCCTACTGCGCCCGCATCTGCCCCTACTGCGACTTCAATGTGGTGCGCGACCGGGGCAAGACCCGGGAGCAGGCCGACCTCGCCGCCGCCATCCTCGCCGACCTTGAGGCCCAGCGGGCCCTGACCGGTCCCCGGCGGCTGGTCTCCATCTTCTTCGGCGGCGGCACGCCGTCGCTGATGGACCCGCGGGCGGCGGCCAGCATGATCGAGGCCGCCCGCCGCCTCTGGGACGCCGCCCCCGATCTGGAGATCAGCCTCGAGGCCAACCCGACCGACGCCGAGACAGGCCAGTTCGCGGCCCTGGCCGACGCCGGGGTGAACCGCCTGTCGCTCGGCGTCCAGGCGCTCGACGACGCCTCGCTCCGGTTCCTCGGCCGCAACCACGACGCCGGATCGGCCCGCCGCGCCGCCGCCGAGGCCGCCCGGCTGTTCCCGCGGCTGTCGCTCGACCTGATCTACGCCCGTCCCGGTCAGACGCCACAGACCTGGGCCGAGGAGCTGCGCACCGCCATCGGCTGGGGGGCGGAGCACATCTCGCCCTACCAACTTACTATCGAGACCGGCACCGCCTTCGACCGCGCGGTCCGGCGCGGGGCCTTCAAACCGGCCGACGAGACGCTCGGCGCCGCCCTCTACGACACCACCCAGGCGGTGCTGGAAGCTGAGGGGTTCGACGCCTACGAGGTCTCCAACCACGCCCGGGGCCCGGCCGCCCGCTCGCGCCACAACCTCGTCTACTGGAGCGGCCAGGACTATGTCGGCGCCGGTCCCGGGGCCCACGGCCGGCTGACCCTGGAGGGGCTGCGCACCGCCACCGGCGCCCATCGCGGTATCGGCGACTACATCCGCGCGGTGAGCGACACGGGCCTGGGCTTCGCCGAGCGCGAGACCCTGTCGCCGGTCGAGGCGGCGGAGGAACGGCTGCTCATGGGTCTGCGCATCGATGCGGGCGTCGGCTTCGCCGAACTGGCGCCGATGGGCCTTCGCCCCGACCATCCCGAGGTCGCCTCGCTCACCGCCGAGGGCCTGCTGTTGACCGACGGCGGCCGGCTGCGCGCCACCGGCCAGGGACGGCTGGTCCTCGACTGGATCACCGGCCGTCTGGTCACGGCGGCCAGCCCTGCCTGAAGGCCTTCAATCGCCGTCATCCCGGACAGCCCGCAGGGCTGAGCCGGGACCCAGGGGGTGAAGTTCACGGCTAAAGGAGGCAGCGTACGCAGCGAGATCCTGTCCCCCTGGGTCCCGGCTCTCCGCTTCGCTGCGGCCGGGATGACGGAGATTATGTCTGTTCGGCTATTGGCCCGCTTGAGCCAAAGGCCGGGCCGTTGTATCCCCGCCCGCGCAACGCGAAATTTCAGGACCCCACCATGGCTGACGACTACCACCGCGGCGAGATGGACATTCACGAGCAAGTGGCCACCTACCATGCCGTCATGGGCATGACGAAGTGGGGCAGCCTGGCCCTCGCCGTCTCGATCCTGGCCCTGGTCCTGTGGTTCTGCACCCCGGCCGGCTTCATCGGCGGCCTGGTGCCGGCCCTGGTGCTGCTGGTGCTCGGCATCGTCTTCCTGCGCGAGAAGAAGGGCGGCGGCCACTAGGCTTCCCCGACTTCACGGATTTCCAACGCCGGCGATCTTCACGGGGCGCCGGCGTTGTTGTTTCCGGTTTACCTTGCGGCGCGGCATATTCTTTCGCGACGCAGCATCCCCGGGCTCGACAAGGGGCAAGATTCTCCCCTAAAGAGCCCCGCATAGTGGGTTCGACACTGGTGCTTTGGGGGAGATGTCCGGCATGGCCGTGATTGCGGTGACCAAGGAACGTCGCGCGGGCGAGACCCGCGTTGCCGCCACCCCCGAAACGGTCAAGAAGCTGATCGCCGCCGGCTGGAGCGTCACCGTCGAAGCCGGCGCGGGCGCCGGCTCCTCCTATCCCGACGCTGACTACGAAGCCGCCGGGGCCAAACTCGAGAAGACCCTGAAAGCCGCCCTCAAGGACGCCGACGTCCTGTTCAAGGTGCGCGGCCCCGAGGCCGACGAGATCGCCGCCTTGAAGGCCGGCGCCACGGTGGTCGCCACCCTCAATCCGCACCAGGACAAGGACACCCTGAACGCCCTGGCCAAGGCCGGCGCCAGCGCCTTCGCCATGGAGTTCGTGCCGCGCATCACCCGGGCCCAGGTCATGGACGTCCTGTCCTCCCAGGCCAACCTGGCCGGCTACCGCGCGGTGATTGAAGGCGCCGAAGCCTTCGGCAAGGCCCTGCCGATGATGATGACCGCCGCCGGCACCGTCGCCGCCGCCAAGGTCTTCATCATGGGGGTCGGGGTCGCCGGCCTCCAGGCCATCGCCACCGCCCGCCGCCTCGGCGCGGTCGTGACCGCCACCGACGTTCGCCCGGCCACCAAGGAACAGGTCGAAAGCCTCGGGGCCAAATTCCTCGCCGTCGAGGACGAGGAGTTCAAGAACGCCCAGACCGCCGGCGGCTACGCCAAGGAGATGAGCCCCGAGTACCAGGCCAAACAGGCCGAACTGCTCAGCGGCCACATCGCCAAGCAGGACATCGTCATCACCACCGCCCTGATCCCGGGCCGGCCGGCTCCGCGCCTGGTCACCGCCGCCCAGGTCGCCTCGATGAAGCCCGGCAGCGTCATCGTCGACCTCGCCGTCGAACAGGGCGGCAATGTCGAGGGCGCCAGGCTCGGCGAGACCGCCGTCACCGCCAACGGGGTCAAGATCCTCGGCGCCGCCAACCTGCCCGGCCGCATCGCCACCGACGCCAGCGCCCTCTACGCCCGCAACCTGATGGCCTTCGCCGGCCTGCTGCTGGACAAGGAGGGGGCGCTGAACCCCGACTATGAGGACGAGATCCTGAAAGCCGCCCTGGTCACCAAGGGCGGCGCCGTCGTCCATCCCCAGCTGGCCGGCTGATCAAGACATTCGGGCCGATGGCCCACGAGGAGAGTTTCCATGGAAGTCGATCCCACCATCTTCCGCCTGGCGATCTTCGTCCTGGCCATCTTCGTCGGCTACTATGTGGTCTGGAGCGTCACCCCGGCCCTGCACACGCCGCTGATGGCCGTGACCAACGCCATCTCCTCGGTGATCATCGTTGGCGCCCTGATCGCCGCCGCCGCCCATCCGGCCACGGGCCAGGCGATGACCGGCTCGGTATGGATCTCGAAGGGCGCCGGCGCCGTCGCCGCCGGCCTCGCCGCCGTCAACATCTTCGGCGGCTTCCTGGTCACCCAGCGGATGCTGGCCATGTACAAGAAGAAGGACAAGGCGGGGTGATCACGATCTGGGCCGACCAGATGGCGACAGGCCTGAAGCTGGCGCAGCTCGCGCTGGCCGTGGGCCTGTTGGCTGCCACGGCCCTGAGGCTGCAAGGGCGCCAGCAGGGCTTGGCGGCGACCCTGAAGGGCCTGGCCTTTCTGCCGGTCTCCGGCTTCGTGATCATGGTCCAGTTGATCGATCCGTTGCTGTCGAAAGCTCACGCGGACCAGTCATGGCTACTGGTCTGCAATATTGTGCTGCTCGATGCGCTTTTTGTGATCTTCAACCTCACCCTGGTCCACGCAGCGAAGCGTGCTGGCGAAGGAGTGAGCGCAGCATGAGCCACCAACTGACCGCCCAACTTCTCGGCTACCTCTGCGGCATCGGCGGTCTCGTCGGCGTCGGGGCCTACATCTGGGTGGTGCTCAAGCGCCGCCGCTGGCTGAACAGCGCCGGCCTGCTGCTGACCGCGCTCGGCCTGATGCAGCTCAGCCTGATGATCCACCAGAACCTCGGTCTCGCGGGCCTGATCCAGGCGGGCCTGGCCGTGGCCCTGCTGCTGGCGGCGGTGATCGTGCAGTTGATCGCCGCGGTGCGGGCCCGCACCCCCTGGGACGGCGAAGAGCGCCGGGGAGGGGAGGAGTGAGCCTCTCGCCGCTGGAACTCGTCGGCATGATCTGCGCCGTCATCGGCCTGAACATCGGCTGCTTTTATCTGCTGGAAGCCCTGCCGAAATGGTTGGGCGGGCCTCGCCGGACGCTGGCTATCGCCGGAGTTCTCGCGGTCTTCCTGGCGGCCATGACGGCCGATGTCACCGTCGCCCTGCGCGCCGGGAATCAGGCGGCCAACTTCGCTTTCCTCGGCCTTCTGCCTCCCGTGATCCTGATGCGGGCGGCGCTCCGCGTTTCGCCCCGCGCCCTGCAGTACGGCCTGTTCGCCCTCGGCGTGGCCGCCGCCGGCGCCATCGTCGCCGTCCTGATCAAGAGCCTGGTCGATGGCCCGCAGAACGGCTGGGCCTGGACCCTGATGGCCCTGTTCGTCGCCATGCCTCTGGCCTTCGCCGGGATGACCCTGCAGCGCATCCTCGCCAGGGGCGCTGCGTCATGAGCGGTCCGATGATGTCCGTCCTGATCATTGGCGGGACCGTGGTCGCGGCCCTCCTGTTCTTCTTCCTGCTGCTGAAGACCGTGGCCCTGCACGACGCCTTCAACCGGACCTTCGGATGGGTTTTTGTCGCCGGGCTAGTGGTTGTCGGCCTGGTAGGCAGCGTCGCGATCTGGCGCTACGGCCTCGGCTCGCCCATGAGCCTGCCGTTCCTGCTGGCCCTCACCCTGTTCAACCTGGCTGACGCCCCGCGCCAGAACTGGGCCCGGGCTGTGCTCTGGCTGACGGGACTCCTGCTCTCCGCCGTCATCCTCTGGCGCTGGCCGAACCTGCGGACCTTCGCCGACGACGGGCTCTGGACGAAGGTCTTTACCGGCCTGATCACCGGCCTCTTCTTCTACATGGCTGGCCACAGCCTCTACCGCATGCAGCGGCCCCGCGCCGCTATGCCTCCTTCGACACCTTCCGCCGAGACGGGAACCCCCGCATGACCGCCAACCTCGCCGCCATCGCCTATATCGTCTCGGGCGTCCTCTTCATCCTGGCCCTGCGCGGCCTCTCCAGCCCGGTGACCAGCCAGGCGGGCAACCGCAACGGCATGATCGGCATGGCCATCGCCGTCGGCACCACCCTGCTGGTGCTGTGGAACGAGAAGCTGCTCGATCCGATCACAATTGGTCTGATCCTGGCCGGGGTGGTGGTCGGGGGCGGCATCGGGGCGATCATCGCCCGCCGGGTGGCCATGACCTCCATGCCGCAGCTGGTCGCCGCCTTCCACAGCCTGGTCGGCATGGCCGCCTGCCTGGTCGCGGTGGCCGCCATCTACGCGCCGGAAGCCTACGGTATCGGCACCTCGCAGCACATCCACGCCCAGTCGCTGATCGAGCTGGGCGTCGGCCTGGCCATCGGGGCGGTGACCTTCACCGGCTCGGTCATCGCCTTCGCCAAGCTCAACGGCAACATGAGCGGGGCGCCGATCCTGCTGCCGGCCCGTCACCTGCTCAACATCGTGCTGGGGATCGCCATCGTCGGGCTGGTCGCCTATCTGGTCATGACCGGCGGCCAGGCCAAATGGGCCTTCTGGGCCATCTTCGCCCTCAGCCTGGTGATCGGCATCACCCTGATCATCCCGATCGGCGGGGCCGACATGCCGGTCGTCGTCTCCATGCTCAACAGCTACTCGGGCTGGGCGGCGGCGGCCCTCGGCTTCACGCTCGAGAACGTCACCCTGATCATCACCGGCGCCCTGGTCGGCAGCTCGGGCGCCATCCTCAGCTACATCATGTGCAAGGCGATGAACCGCAGCTTTATCTCGGTCATCCTCGGCGGCTTCGGGGCGGACGATTCCGCCGCCGCGGCGGGCGGCAAGGTCGAGACCCGCCCGGTCAAACAGGGCAGCGCCGACGACGCCTCCTTCATCATGAAGAACGCGTCGAAGGTCATCATCGTCCCCGGCTACGGCATGGCCGTCTCCCAGGCCCAGCACGCGCTGCGCGAGATGGGCGACAAGCTGAAGGAGGAGGGCGTCGAGGTGAAGTACGCCATCCACCCGGTCGCCGGCCGCATGCCCGGCCACATGAACGTGCTGCTGGCCGAGGCCAACGTCCCCTATGACGAGGTCTTCGAGCTGGAGGACATCAACAGCGAGTTCTCGACCGCCGACGTCGCCTTCGTCATCGGCGCCAACGACGTCACCAACCCGGCCGCCAAGACCGACCCGACCAGCGCCATCTACGGCATGCCGATCCTGGATGTCGAAAAGGCCCGCACCGTTCTGTTCGTCAAGCGCGGCATGAGCTCGGGCTACGCCGGCGTCGAGAACGAGCTCTTCTTCCGCGACAACACCATGATGCTGTTCGGCGACGCCAAGAAGATGGTCGAGGGGATCCTCAAGGGGCTGTAGGTGGCGGCCAGGAAGCCCTTTCCGCCGCTTCTGCGGTTTGCGCTCCTTGCCCTGCTGGTCGCCGCCGTCCTCTATGGCGGCGTGGTCGGCTACGTCTTCGCCAACCAGCGGCGCTTCCTCTACGCGCCCGACCCGCGGCCGCAGGTCATCGACCCCGACGGCCCGCCGATCCAGCAGGTCCAGCTCAAGACGTCCGACGGCGAAACCCTCGTCGCCTGGTATCTGCCGCCGGAGGACGGTCAGCCGGTCTTCCTGTTCCTGCCCGGCAATGCACTGGGCCTGTCGGTCTATGAGTGGCGATACCGCCTCTGGGCGGAGCGCGGGGCGGGGTTCCTGGCGGTCGGCTATCGCGGCTTCAGCGGTTCGACCGGCAAGCCGACCGAGGCGGGCCTGGCGATGGACGCCGAGGCCGGCTGGGGCTGGCTGGCCGCGCGCTACCCGGTCCAGCGCATCGTCATCAACGGCTACAGCCTGGGCACGGGCGTCGCCGTGCGCCTGGCGGCCATCCATCCGGCCAGGGCCCTGATCCTTGAGGCGCCCTACACCAGCACGGCTGACGTCGCCCGGCCCCATTTCGCCTGGATTCCGGTCGATGCCCTGATGCAGGATCGGTTCGACAGCCGAAAGCTGATCGGGTCCGTCCAGATGCCGATCATGATCGTCCACGGCGACCGCGACCAGACCATCCCCTTCGCGCTGGGCCAGGCCCTCTATGAGGCCGCGCCGTCGCCCAAGCGGTTCCTCCGCATGGAGGGCGTGGACCACAACAACCTGACGACCGACGCCGAGATGAATGCGATCTGGACCTTCATCGGCGCCGACCAACCGCCGCCACAGGCGCCCGGATGA
>NZ_JBYCZQ010000003.1:0-468103 GCF_057586315.1 Caulobacter sp. SRI_014
TCATCGGGGGCCGGGGGCCGCCCTCATTCGGCCGTGTCGCAGCGCCGGTCGCGGGCCTCGCCGGTCATCAGGGTGAGCATCAGGGGGACCGGGGCGCGGGGTCCGCCGGTGCTGACCATCAGGCTGTCCTGCGGCCCGTCCTTCGGCGCGCACAGCACGTCGCGGCTGGCGTAGGCGCCGGACGGGAAGCGGTGGACCGAGGGGGTCAGCGGAACCCGCCAGCCGGCCATCGCCCCGTCCAGCGCCGCCCGCAGCTTGACCGGATCGCCGGAGGTGGCGGGCACCGTGCAGCTGCGGCGGCCGCTCATGGTCTCGCCCAGGACGACGTCGAGCCTGGGGCTGCCCACCCACCAGACCCGCCCCGGCATCAGGCTGCCGCGCCTTGCCTTGTCCTCGACGATGCCTTGCCGGTCGGTCAGCGCCTCGACGGTCCCCTCGCCCCGGATCCAGGGAAAGCAGAGCTCCTTCATGGCGAAGTCGATGTCGGGGGTGAGGAGGTTCGGCCGCCGCTTCGGGTCCGGCTGCCCGGCCGGCGCGAAGGCGGCGAGGGCGAGGGCGGAGAGCACGAGGGCGGTGGGGATCAGGCGGCTGGGCATGGTGTGCTCGCGATGTTGCGCGGTGAGGTTGCCCCGACAGGCGGGCGAACACCAGCATCCCTGTTAGCGGCAGGAGGCCATGACCGGATCAGCCGCCGTGAGTGTCCCTTCTCCCCTCGCGGGAGAAGGTGGGCCCGAAGGGCTCGGATGAGGGGGTCCACCGGCCCGCAACCCCGCCCGCCCTCACGGCGGCTCGCAGTTGAACGCCCTGGGAGCCCCCTCATCCGGCGCTCCGCGCCACCTTCTCCCGCGAGGGGAGAAGGACGCCCAGAGGCGACCTCACTGGACCCTGCGCCTAGCCGAAACTGGCGCGCCAGGTCTCGGTCTCCAGCCGCACGGCGCCCTCCAGGGGCGGCGTCAGTTCGAACAGGCGCGGCCCGCGCTTGAAGTCATAGACCCGGGCCAGCCGGAACTCGTCGGCCTTCTCGCGGGCGAAGGCCTCTTCGTTGCGGGTCAGGAAGAAGGGGGTGGTGGCGACGCCGGTGGTGGTCTTGACCTCGATGAGACGGCGGCGTCCGTCCGGCTCGAACGACAGGATGTCGTAGCCGGCCCTGTCACCCACACCTACAATGCCGGGGAACCATCGGCTCAGGGGTGACTCTCAATAGAATGGATAGCCTAAGCCCGAGCGAGCGAAGCGAGCGGATGTCTCGCGTTAGATCAAAGGGCAGCGCGGCAGAGCGATTGGTGCGGTCGACTGCTCACCGGCTTGGATATCGATTTCGTCTGCACGGCGGAAAGCTACCCGGCACGCCAGACCTGGTGTTTCCCGGCCGGCGAAAGGTCATACTCGTCCATGGGTGTTTCTGGCATCGGCATCCCGCCCCAAACTGTCGCTTGGCGCGGCTACCCAAATCGCGGCAAGATTTTTGGGTTCCGAAACTGGAGGGAAATCGGAACCGCGACCTCCGTAACTTAGCGTCTCTAGAGGCCATGGGCTGGAAGGCCTTGGTGCTTTGGGAATGCCAATTGCGAGACGCGACTTCCCTAGAGAACGAAATTAGAACATTCTTAGACTCATGAAGTCGATCGAACTCTTCGCGGGCGCTGGCGGCCTGGGCATCGGACTGCACAACGCGGGATTCGAGCCCGCGAAAGTCGTGGAGTGGGATCGCTATGCCTGCGACACGATCCGCGAAAATCAGGGATTTGACTATTCGCCCGTCCGTAGCTGGCCCTTGACTGAAGGCGATGTTCGAGCGGTGGATTTCCGGCCGTTGGAGGGGGAAATCGACCTGGTTTCCGGGGGACCACCCTGTCAGCCATTCTCGTTGGGTGGACGCCACCAAGCCTACAACGACACCCGCGACATGTTCCCCCAAGCTATCCGAGCGGTACGCGAAACACGGCCCAAGGCCTTTGTGTTTGAGAACGTCAAAGGACTGACCCGCGCGTCCTTCCGAAACTACTTCGAATACGTCCGGCTGCAGCTCCAACATCCCGAGGTCACGGCGAAGCCCGACGAGGATTGGAGCGATCATCTCGCTCGTCTGGAACAGCATCATACGCAGGGATCGCGGCACGGCCTGCACTATCGGCTGGTAAGCCGCGTACTCAACGCCGCGGATCACGGCGTCCCCCAGAAGCGGGAACGCGTGGTGTTCGTCGGCTTTCGCGACGATCTCGACATCGACTGGAACTTTCCCAAGGAAACCCACAGCTCGGAGCGGTTGCTCTGGGATCAATTCCGCGACGGGACATACTGGGATCGACACAAGGTCGGGATGAAGGACCGTCCCACGAATCCGCTACTCACCGCCCGCGCAGCCAAGCTTTCTGATCGACCCACCGAGTGCGCATGGAAAACGGTGCGCGACGCGATCCATGATCTGCCCGATCCCGAAAATGACCGCGAAGCCTCAAGGCATGTTCCCAACCATCGCTTCCAGCCCGGCGCTCGCTCCTACCCCGGCCACACGGGGAGCCCCCTGGACGAACCGGCGAAGACCTTGAAGGCGGGCGTGCATGGTGTTCCTGGAGGCGAAAACATGCTCGCGCGGCCTGACGGCCGGGTTCGATACTTCACGGTTCGCGAAAGCGCTCGCCTCCAGACCTTTCCTGACAACTACGTCTTCCACGGGTCCTGGACCGAGACGATGCGTCAGCTCGGAAATGCTGTTCCGGTCCGCTTGGCGGAGGTCATTGGCAAAGACGTTGCGCGGAAGCTACGCTTCGCGGCGTGAATCAGGCCTATCGCGAATTCGAATTCGACCTTCCGGGCGCTTTGCTCGTCCGACTCATTGACGTTTTGGCTGAGCTTGAGACGGCGCCGCTAACTCGGGAAGGCTTGGACGGCGTCCCCGATGCTCAAGGCGTCTACCAGCTCTTTCACCAAGGAACCTTGGTCTACATCGGCAAGACGGATGCCGAGGCGGGCCTGAGGCATCGGCTCAGTCGGCATGCCAGCAAGATTTTGTCTCGCCGAGGGCTCGCGCCCACCGACGTGACTTACAAGGCTGTCCGGATTTTCGTTTTTACGGCCGTCGACCTTGAGACGCAGTTGATCAAGCATTTTGCCGGCACCAGCGGAACCGCTTGGAACAACAGCGGCTTCGGCGCAAACGACCCAGGGCGTCGACGGGATCATACGCGGATCAAGGCGACCAATTTCGACGCGCGCTTCCCGATCGATCTGGATCAAACACTCGAGGTCGACTTCTCACAGCACGCCACCGCGGCTGCCGCGCTCCAAGCTCTGAAGTCCCACCTAAACTATCTGCTCAGGTTCGAAGCGACGGGCCGCAAGCCTCACGACGACCTGGCGAATACAGCGGTCGCTTTCCCGTCCACGCCCCAGACTCCCCGTTCAGTTCTGCAGACCGTAGTGGCCGCTCTCCCAAGTGGGTGGCAGGCTACAGCTCTGCGGAGCCATATCCTGTTCTATAAGGAGCGGGACGACACCTATCCGGACGCCGAAATCATCGGACGCTCCTGAGAGAACGGGAGGGTGGGGAGCACCCTCCCGTCGATTCGACTTAGTGCACCCGCGCCTTGCCGATCTCCAGCGCGCCCTCCCCGGCCGACACCTGGATGACGCTGCCGTCCTCCAGGTCGCCGGCCAGGAGCTTCTTCGCAATCGGGTCCACCAGGTCCTTCTGGATGACCCGCTTCAGCGGCCGCGCCCCGTACACCGGGTCGTACCCCTTTTCCGCCAGCCAGTGCAGCGCGCCGTCGTCGAGCGCGATGGCCATCCGCCGATCGGCCAGGAGCTTTTCCACCCGGGCCAGCTGGATGCGGACGATGCTGCCCATGTCGGCCCGCGCCAGCCGCTTGAAGAGGATGATCTCGTCGATGCGGTTGAGGAACTCGGGGCGGAAGTTCTTGCGGACCACGTCCATCACCTGCGGGCGCACCGCTTCGGTGTCCTCGCCCTCGGCCTGGTTCGCCAGGTATTCGGCGCCCATGTTCGAGGTCATGATGATCAGGGTGTTGCGGAAGTCGACCGTGCGGCCCTGGCCGTCGGTCAGGCGGCCGTCGTCCAGCACCTGCAACAGCACGTTGAAGACGTCCGGGTGGGCCTTCTCGATCTCGTCGAACAGCACGACCTGGTAGGGCCGGCGGCGCACGGCCTCGGTCAGGGCGCCGCCCTCGTCGTAGCCGACGTAGCCGGGAGGCGCGCCGATCATGCGGCTGACGCTGTGCTTTTCCATGTACTCGCTCATGTCGAGGCGGGTGACCGCCGCCTCGTCGGTGAACAGGTATTCGGCCAGGGCCTTGGTCAGCTCGGTCTTGCCGACGCCGGTCGGGCCGAGGAACAGGAAGCTGCCGATCGGCCGTTGCGGGTCCTTGAGGCCGGCGCGGGCCCGGCGGACGGCGTCGGAGACGGCGACCAGGGCCTCCTCCTGGCCGACGACGCGGCCGCGCAGGCCGTCCTCCATCTTCAGCAGCTTTTCGCGCTCGCCCTCCAGCATCTTCTCGACCGGGACGCCGGTCCAGCGGCTGACCACGGCGGCGATCTGGGCGTCGTCGACCACCTCGGGGGCGACGTCGGGCTGGGCCGCGTCCTTGGCCTCTTCCTCGGCCAGGCGCTTTTCGAGGGCGGGGATTTCGCCATAGGCGATCTCTGAGGCGCGTTGCAGGTCGCCCCGGCGCTGGGCGGCGATCAACTCGGCCTTCAGGCGTTCGAGGGCTTCACGCGACTGGGCCTCGGCCCCGCGCATGTCCTTCTCGGCCTTCCACTTGGCGGTCATCTCGTCGGAGCGGTGTTGCAGGTCGTCGATCTCGACCTCCAGGTTCTCCAGACGGGCCTTGGAGGCGTTATCGGTTTCCTTCTGCAGGGCGACACGCTCGATCTTCAGCTGCACCAGGCGGCGGTCGATCTCGTCCAGTTCCTCGGGCTTGCTGTCGACGGCCATGCGCACGCGGCTGCCGGCCTCGTCCATCAGGTCGATGGCCTTGTCGGGCAGGAAGCGGTCGGTGATGTAGCGGTTCGACAGGGTGGCGGCGGCGACGATGGCCCCGTCGGTGATGCGCACGCCGTGGTGCAGCTCGTACTTCTCCTTCAGGCCGCGCAGGATGGAGACGGTGTCCTCGACCGTTGGCTCCTCCACGAACACCGGCTGGAAGCGGCGGGCCAGGGCCGCGTCCTTCTCGACGTGCTTGCGGTATTCGTCGAGCGTGGTGGCGCCGACGCAGTGCAGTTCGCCCCGCGCCAGGGCGGGTTTGAGGAGGTTGGAGGCGTCCGTGGCGCCGTCGGCCTTGCCGGCGCCGACCAGGGTGTGCATCTCGTCGATGAAGAGGACGATGCCGCCCTCGGCCGCGGTCACCTCGTTGAGCACGGCTTTCAGCCGTTCCTCGAACTCGCCGCGGTATTTCGCGCCGGCGATCAGGGCGCCCATGTCGAGGCTGAGGAGCTTCTTGTCCTTGAGGCTTTCGGGGACGTCGCCGTTGACCATGCGGATGGCCAGGCCCTCGACGATGGCGGTCTTGCCGACGCCGGGTTCGCCGATGAGGACGGGGTTGTTCTTGGTGCGGCGGGCCAGCACCTGGATGGTGCGGCGGATCTCCTCGTCGCGGCCGATGACCGGGTCGAGCTTCTGGTCGCGGGCGGCCTGGGTCAGGTCGCGGGCATAGCGCTTGAGGGCGTCGTAGCCGTCTTCGGCGCTGGCGCTGTCGGCGGTGCGGCCCTTGCGGATCTCCTCGGCGGCGGTGATCAGCTGTTTCTCGGTGGCGCCGGCGGCCTTCAGGGCGGTGGCGGCGTCAGCGCCTTCCCTGGCGATGGCGATCAGCATGCGTTCGGTGGTGACGAAGCTGTCGCCGGCGGCTTTGGCGCCTTCCTCGGCGGCGGCGAAGACGCGGGCGGTTTCCGGCTTCATGTAGAGCTGGCCGCTGCCGCCTTCGATCTTGGGCATGCGGGCGAGGTTGGCCTCGACGGCCTGGTCGGCGACGTCGGGACGGCCGCCGGCCGACTGGATCAGGGCGCGGGAAAGGCCGTCCTTTTCCTCGAGCAGGACCTTGAGGATGTGGTCGGGGGTGAGGTGCTGGTGGCGGCGCGCCAGGGCCAGCGACTGGGCCGATTGGACGGCCTGTTTGGCGCGGTCGGAGTAGAGGTCGATGTTCACGGTGAGTCCCCTCAGGAGGCGGAGTTGGCCGGATGCCTCATCGGAGCGCAACCGGCATGGGACGGAGATAGGTGTGGCGGATGGGCCACACAAGGACATGGATCAAATTGTTGGGTGGCGGGGCAGTTCCTCCTTCGGCGCGAAGCGACGGGGGAGGGGGACCGCCGCCGAAGGCGGTGGTGGAGGGGGCTGCGCCGGCGGATGGGATTGGCCGCGTTCTGGCGCAGTCGTGGGCGACGGCGTTCATGGCAATTGTCTGAAGCCGGCACTGCCCCCTCCACCACCGGCCCTAAGTCGGGCCGGCGGTCCCCCTCCCCCGTCAGGCCTGCGGCCTGCCGAAGGAGGAATTGCCGCATCGTCGTCCGCTTCGCTTACTTCTGGTCCGCGTACAGCTTCACGACCTCGAACAGGAAGGTCCGGCTGTCATACAGGCTCTTGACCCGTACGCGCTCGTTCAGGCCGTGGGTGCCACCGCCGTCGGGATCGAAGAACAGGCCCGAGAGGCCGTAGCTGGGGATGCCGGCGGCGGAGGTGAAGCGGCTGTCCGTGGCGCCGGTGGTCATGGTCGGAATGATCGGCACGCCCGGCCAGATGGTGGCGGCGACCTTGCGGGCGGGGCCGAGGACCTTTTCGTCTAGCGGCGGGGCGACGGCCTTGGGGCTGGGCGCGGCGGCCAGCTTGAACTTCACGCCGGGGTCACCGCCGACTTGTTCGAGCGCCTTCATCACCTCCAGCGGATCGTTGCCCGGCAGGATGCGGCAGTTGACGTTGGCCGTCGCCCGCTGGGGCAGCGCGTTCGGCGCATGGCCGGCGCTGGCCATGGTCGGCACGCAGGTGGTGCGCATCATGCTGTTGCGGCCACGGTCCTTGACGATGATGGCCTCGGCGGCCTTGTCGTTCGGGTCCTTGAGGATGGCCAGCAGGGCGGCGGCGACGGCGGGGTCCTTCTCCAGTTTGGCCGAGCCTTCGAAGTTCAGGCGCACGCTCTCGTTGATGGCGATGGGGAAGTCATAGTCGCCGATGTTGGCCAGCACCTTGCTGAGGCGAACCAGGGCGTTGTCCTTGAACGGGCGGCTGGAGTGGCCGCCGGGGTTGGTGATCTCCAGGGTGTAGTCCTGGTAGACCTTCTCGCCGGCCTGGATGGCCAGGTAGACCGGCTTGCCGTCGTCGAGGCGGGCTGCGGCGCCCTCGTTGAGGACCATGCCGGCGTCGAGCGCGCCCGGGTGGGTCTTCAGCAGCCAGTCGACGCCGTTGAAGGTGTCGGCGGTCTCCTCGCCGCAGGTCAGGGCCAGCTTGATGTCGCGGCGGGGTTTGTAGCCGGCCTCACGATAGCGGATCATGCTGTCGGTGAAGATCGAGGCCATGGCTTTGTCGTCGCTGGCGCCGCGGGCGTAGAAATACTCTCCTTCCTCGATGAGCGTGAACGGGTCGCGCTCCCAGTCGGCCCGGTTGGCCTCGACCACGTCGATGTGGGCCAGCAGCAGGATGGCCTTGGCCTTGGGGTCCTTGCCATGGAGGGTGGCGATCAGGTTGCCGTCCTTGGGCCGGTCCGGGGGGATGAGGATCTGGACGTCGGCGTCGGGATAGCCGGCGGCCTTGAGGCGAGCGGCCATGCGCTCGGCGGCCAGGGTGCAGCTGCCGACCGACAGGGTGGTGTTGGTCTCGACCAGCTCCTTGTAGAGCCCCTTGAAGCGGACGAGGTCGGGGGCAAGCGTCTCCTGCGCCTGAACCGCCCCGGCGGCGCCCCCGACAGCAAGCGTGAGGGCGATAGCGGCGGCAACGATCTTGAACGGCATGGTGGCTCCCCGGAAGCGGATGGGGGAGCCTATGGGCGCCGGGAACCGGCGGCAACCGTCCGCTACTTCTTCAGCTCCAGCACATCGAGGTTCGATTCCTGCTTGGGGTACGGCAGGGCCAGGCGCCAGCGGTCGACGCCGATGCGCTCGAACACCCCGACCTGGTCCCGCTCGGGCATCTGGCCGTAGGTGGGGAAGCCCTTCTCATCCATGCCCCAGGCCTGGGCGCCGACGAAGATCAGGCGGTTGGGGTTCTCGGCGTCGGGATAGAGCAGGCCGCGCGTGCGCTGGCTGCCGGTGGTCTTGGTCAGGATCAGGTCGCCGCCGGGGGTCAGCTCGATGGTGCATTTGAACGGCGGGTACTCGATGTATTGCAGGGCGCCCTGCGCCAGCTGCGAGCCCAGCTTGATGGTCCGGCAGCGGTAGGTCCCCGGAGGCGGCTGCAGGTTTCCGGCCAGGCCCGCCTTGGGCACCAGCAGCATGCCCTGGGCGTCGATCACCGCGCCGTGCTCGGCGTTCGCCTGCCCGAGCGCCGTGCGCCAGGCGGCATCGAGGCGGCCGATCCGCTCCTGGTCGGCGGCGCTGGCCACCTTTCGCCACTGATCCGTGCCGCCCTGTTCGCCGGGCGCAGGGGTGGTGACTGCGTCGACGGCGGCGCCGGCCGAGGCCATGGCGGCGTCCGAAGGGTTGCCCTTGGCTTCGGGGATGTTGTCCGGAACCGGCGGCTGCTCGGCCTTGCGGTCGCAGGCGGCCAGGGTCAGGGCCAGAACGGCCAGCGACGGGATAAGGGCGGAGCGCATCATGGGCTAACGGTGAGGCGCCCCGCCGGTTTCGTCAAAGGCGCTCGCGCTACACCCGATCCCGGAACGGATCGGCCGGGAAGACGCCGAGGATCTCGATGCGGTCGGTGAAGAAGGCCAGCTCCTCCAGGGCCAGGGCCAGGCCCCGGTCTTCGGGACGGCCATCGACCTCGGCGTAGAAGAAGGTGGCGGTGAAGGCGCCGCCCTCCATGTAGCTTTCCAGCTTGGTCATGTTGACGCCGTTGGTCGCGAACCCGCCCATCGCCTTGTAGAGGGCGGCCGGCAGGTTCTTCACCCGGAAGCAGAAGCTGGTGATGCAGCGCTGGGTGAAGGCCGGGGCGGGCGGGGCCTTGTCGGCGGTCATGACCAGGAAGCGGGTGGTGTTGTGGCGCTCGTCCTCGATGTCTTTCGCGAGAATATCGAGGCCGTAGATCTCGGCGGCCAGGGCAGGCGCAATGGCGGCCTTGGTCGGATCGGGATGCAGGGCCAGGGCGCGAGCGGCGCCGGCGGTGTCGCCGACGGCCTCGGTCTCGACGCCGAGCTTCTTCAGCGACTTGCGGCACTGGTGCAGGGCGATGGCCATGCTGCTGACCGTCTTCACCTCGTCCAGCTTGACGCCCTTGTTGGCCATCAACTGAAAACGGATCGGCTTGAAGCGCTCGCCGATGATCTTCAGGCCGCTGGAGGGCAGGAGGTGGTGCACGTCGGCGACGCGGCCGGCGATGGAGTTCTCGACCGGGATCATGCCCAGTTCGCAGACGCCGCTGCTCACCGCCTCGAAGGCTTCCTCGAAGGTGGCGTAGGGGGCGGCTTCGAAAGCGGGGAAATAGTCGCGGCAGGCCTCGTGGCTGTTGGCGCCGGGGGCGCCCTGGAAGGCGATCTTCTTGAGCATCGTGATTCAGACAGTCTTTGCGTGAGCCCGGGCGGCTTCGAGGTCGGCCGGGTTGTCGACGGAGATGGGCGCGGCCTCTGCGATGGACGCCCAGTAGCTCAGCCCCATTTCGAGGCCTCGCAGTTGTTCGAGCTTCTCGCGCCGCTCCAGGGCCGAAGGCGGCGCGCTGTTAAATCGCTCGAGCGCGGCGCGGCGGTAGCCGTAGATGCCGATGTGGCGCCAGACGGGGCCGTCGCCATAAAGGGTGGAGCGGGTGAAGTAGAGGGCGCGGCCCGACTTGCCGTCCGGTTCGAGAGCGAGGATGGCCTTGACCACGTCGGCGTTGCACCGGTCCGCTTCCGAGGCCTCGGCGGCGACGACGGTGGCGACATCGCAGCTCGGCTGGGCGGCCATCAGGCCGGCGCAGGCGCTGAGCACGCTGGGTTCGACGAAGGGCATGTCGCCCTGCAGGTTGATGACCGCGTCATGCTTGCCGTCGGGGTCGAGGGCATGGAGGGCGGCCTGGATGCGGTCCGAACCGCTGGGCAGGGCCGGGTCGGTCAGCACCGCCGTACCGCCGGCGGCGCGCACGGCCTCGACGATCTCGGCGTCACCGGCGGCGACGGCGACCGGGCCGATATCGGCCTTCTCGGCCTGGCGCAGCACCCGCACGATCATCGCCACGCCGCCGATATCGGCCAGCGGCTTGTTCGGCAGCCGGGTGGCGGCCATCCGGGCGGGGATCAGAACGATGGGCTTCATGGCGGTTCTTGAGGGGCCTTGCGCTTGCGAAGGCGGCGGTAGCGTGTAAGAGAGCCGGGCGCAACAAGCGCCGGGATTCCGCTGAGTCCCGACGAACCACAAACCTACGAGTTCGAGCCGACATGAGCGACCTGACGTTCAACAAAATCGCCGCCGGTGTGCTGGTGGCTGGCCTGGCTATCTTCGGCCTGCGGGAAGTCAGCGGCATCGTCTTCGAGGGCCATGAACTCGAGAAAGACAAGTACGGCTACGCGGTCGCCGTCGCCGACACCGGCGAAGAAGGCGCGGCCGCCGAGGTCGCTCCCGACTGGGGCACCGTGATCCCGGCCACCGACCCGGCCCTGGGCGCCGCCATCTCGGCCAAGTGCACCAGCTGCCACACCTTCACCGCCGGCGGCGCCAACGGCACCGGCCCGAACCTGTACGGAACCCTGGGCAAGGTTCCCGGCACCCATCCGGGCTTCGCCTACAGCGACGGCATGAAGACCTTCGGGGCCGGCAAGACCTGGACCTGGGACGAGATGGACGCCTTCCTGAAATCCCCGCAAAAGCACGTCGCGGGCACCAAGATGACCTTCGTCGGCCTGAAGAAGCAGGAAGACCGCATCGCCATGCTGTCCTATCTGCACACCCTGGGCTCGACCCTGCCGGTCCCGGCGCCGAAGCCGGCCGCCGCGCCCGCCGAAGCCGCTCCGGCCGCTGAAGGCGCCCCGACCGCCACCGGCACGACCCCCGATCCCAAGACCGCCCCGGGCGGCGTGACCCAACCGCCGGCCACCGCCGAGCCGGCCAAGCCGGCCCCCGCCCCGGCCCACTAGGCCGAAGCGACGAAACAGATCGACGGGCTCCGCTTCGGCGGGGCCCGTTTTTCTTTGCGCCAAAGCAGGGCTAGTCTCCCTCCCAATCGGGGAGATCGCATGCGCCTGTTCCTAGTCACCGCCCTGGCGGCAACACTCGCCCTGCCCGCCCACGCCCAGCAGCTGGCCGACGCCGACGCCGACCTGACGGTGGCCAAGCCGGCCTTCGCGGCGGGGGCCGGGCCGCGCCTGGTCATTGATGGCGGGCACCACAACTTCCACACTGTCGATGGCCGCTTCGCCCCCTTCGCGGCCGTGGTCCGCAACGACGGCTTCCAGGTCTCGGGCAGCACGACGCCGCTGACGGCGGAGAGCCTGAAGGACGTCAAGGTCCTGGTCATCGCCAACGCGCTGGACGCCAGCAATGACAAGGGCGCCTGGACCCTGCCCAACCCCTCGGCCCTGAAACCCGAGGAGATCGCCGCCGTGAAGGCCTGGGTCGAGGGCGGTGGCGGCCTGCTGCTGATCGCCGACCACATGCCCTTCGCGGGGGCGGCGCAGGACCTGGCCCGGGCTTTCGGCTTCTCCTTCTCCAACGGCTTCGTGCAGCGCGACCCGCCGCAGGGGCCGGACATCTTCAGCAAGGCCGACGGGACGCTGAAGGAAGACGTGGTCACGCAGGGCATCCCGGCCCTGCGCACCTTCACCGGTTCGGCCTTCACGGCCCCGGCGGGCGCCCGGCCGATCCTGTTGTTGCCCAAGGGCTATGTCTCCAGGGAGACCAGGGTCGCCTGGGAGTTCGACCACGGCACCACCGTCGTCGACGTCGAGGGCCGCCTGCAGGGGGCGGTGATGACGGTCGGCAAGGGCCGCATCGCCATCTTCGGCGAGGGCGCGATGTTCAGCGCCCAGGTGGCCGGGCCGGAGAAGAAGCGGATGGGCTTCAACGCACCGGACGCCCCGAACAACAAGCCCTTCCTGCTCAACCTTGTCCGCTGGCTGGCCGGGGCCCTGCCCGCGGCATGACCGGGTCTCAAAGGATGGGGGGAGCCGACCGCATCCGCGCCTTCATCGCCGGCCTCAAGCGGTTGTCGACGCTGCGCATCGTGCTGACCAACGCCGTGCCGATCGTTTGCGTCATCCTGTTCGGTTGGCCGGCCGGGGTGCTGTTGCTGCTCTACTGGTGCGAAAACGTCATCATCGGTCTGGTCAACGGGCTGAAGATGGCGGTCAGCGGAGCGGTGATGGGGCCGGCGGGCTGGATCGCCAGCGCCTTCCTGCTGCCCTTCTATGTTTTCCACTACGGGATGTTCTGCTTCGTGCACGGTGTCTTCGTGCTGGTCATCGGGGCCATCGGCGAGCGCAGGGTTCCCGACGTCGCCCCCTCCCCTATCGGCCTGTTCCAAGTTGTCGAAAACCTGGCCCGGCACGAGCAGGGCTTCTTCTGGAGCTTGGCGGCCATCGCCGGGCTGCAACTGTTCAGCTTCGTCACCGAATGGCTGGCCAAGGGCAAATACCGCGACACCAACCCGATGACCCAGATGTTCGAGCCCTATGGCCGGGTCGTCGTGCTGCATCTGACGATCATGGTCGGGATGATCCCGGTGCTGATCCTCGGCGGGCCGGTCTGGGCCCTGGTCGGGCTGGCGATCATGAAGACCCTGTTCGAGCTCGGCCGGCTGGGCCAGTTCGGAACCACCGAGGAAAGCATCGCCAAATCCAACGAGGCCTTCGATTTGCTACGCCAGAAGCTTCAGAGCCGGCGATAGGCGGTCGGCGGGCCGTAGCCGGCGGCCTCGATGCGGGCCACGGCCCCGGCCAGCGGCTCGACGACGGTGGCCATGTGGTGGCCGTTGGCATGCACCATGCGCTCGGCGTCCAGCATCATGCCGACATGGCCCTTCCAGAAGACTAGGTCGCCACGCGTCAGGTCGGCCGGCTCGACGGCGCGGCCGATTTTCGCCTGCATGTCGGTGTCCCGCGGGCAGGCGACGCCGCAGGCGTTGAGGGCCTGCTGGACCAGGCCCGAGCAGTCGAGGCCGAGGCTCTCGCGGCCGCCCCACAGATAGGGTGCGCCAACGAAGCCCAGCGCCACACCGGCGGCGTCGGTTTCGAAGCCTCCGCCAATGGGAGCCAGATGCTCGGCCATGAACCAGCCGGACCTTGCGGCGCGGGCGAACCGTCCGTCGGTCTCCTCGACGGTGACCAGGGCGTTCAGGGAATAGAGTCCGACCGGAGTCGTCTTGATGTTGGCGTGGCTGAAGGCATAGGTGCGCAGGACCTTGACCCGGTGGGTCGGGGTAAGCGGCGGGCCGCTCAGGGTCTCGGCCCGCGCCCAGCCGACATAGCCGTCGCGGGCGGCCTGGCCAAAGGCGTAGCCGTCCTTCTCCAGCAGGACATCGAACCGCTCCCCGAACAGCAGGCGGCTTTCCTGCTCGGCGTCGTCGTCCGGGTGGCGGCGCAGCGGGGCCGCCGGGGCGCTGACCTGCATGGCCGCCGGATCGACGTACGAGCTTGCCGGCGCCACGCCTTCGAGGACGCGGGCGGCGACGCCGTCATGGATCAGGGTCGTGCGCCGGTCGAAGCTCATCCGAAGCGGTCCTTGAGAACCTTGAACAGGGCGCGGATGGCCTGGGCCTCGGCGCCGGTCGGCCAGCCGGGGCGGCCCTTGGGGTTCCAGGCGAAGATGTCGAAATGCACCCAGCTGCCCGTGGTCGGGGCGAAACGCTTGAGGAACAGCGCCGCCGTCACGGAGCCGGCCTGGGCCCAGCCGTCGGGATCGTTCTTCAGGTCGGCCACATCGCCATCGAGGGCCTCTTCGTAGCCTGCCCACAGCGGCATGCGCCACAGGGGGTCACGGGTGGCCACCGCGGCGGCGGCCAGCTCATCGGCCAGGGCGTCATCGTCGGTGTAGAAGGGGATGACCTGCGGCCCCAGCGCGATGCGGGCGGCGCCGGTCAGGGTGGCCATGTCGATGGTCAGGGCGGGCGACAGCTCCTGGGCCCGGGTCAGGGCGTCTGACAGGATCAGCCGGCCCTCGGCGTCGGTGTTGCCGACCTCGACGGTCAGGCCCTTGCGGGTGTTGAGGACGTCGCCCGGGCGCATGGCGTCGCCGCTGATGGCGTTCTCGACGGCCGGGACGATGATGGCCAGGCGGACAGGCAGTTTGGCATCCATCACCATGCGGCCGAGCGCCAGCGCGTGGGCGGCGCCGCCCATGTCCTTCTTCATGTTGCGCATGCCGGCGCTGGGTTTGATGTCGAGCCCGCCGGTGTCGAAGGTGACGCCCTTGCCGACGATCGCGACCAGCGGGGCGCTTTCGCCGCCGCCGTTCCAGCTGATCTCGATGATGCGCGGGTCACGCCCCGGACCGGCCGCGCGGCCGACGGCGTGGACGGAGGGATAGCCGTCGGTCAGCAGTTCGTCGCCGGTCGAAACGGTGATGTTGGCGCCATGCTGCTCGGCGATCTCGCGGGCGATGGTCTCGATCTGCAGCGGGCCCATGTCGCCGGCGGGGGTATTGACCATATCCCGGGCCAGGGCGCAGGCGTGGGCGATGGATCTGACGGTCGCCAGGTCGGCCTCGGCGGCGACCAGACGGGGGCCGGGCTCACGGGCGGCGCGGTAGCGGTCGAAGCGGTAGCCGCCCATGGCGAAGGCCAGGGCGACGTCAGTGGCGTCGAGGCCCTCGGGCGCCGGTTGCAGGACATAGTCCCCGGCCGGCAGCCGGGCCGAAAGGCCACGGAACAGGGTGGCGTCGCCGCCGGCGCCGAGGCCGAACAGCACCTCGGCGATTTCGCCCTCGGCGTCATGGACCAGCAGCAGCTGGCCGGCCTTGGCCTTGAAGCCGCCGATCTCGGCCAGCCGCGCGAGGGCCGCCGGGCGGTCGCTGAGCAGGCCCGGCCAGCCCTCCGCCGTCACGGCCAGAACGGGGATGGCGCGGCCATCGGTGGTGGCGATCACAGGGTCGGTCATTGGGTGCTCACTGCGGCGCTAGACCTTAAGGAACATGCTTAACGATTCCTTGAGCCGGGGCGGCGAGACTGAGCCTCTGAAACTCTGGCCAAGGGTCTGCTTCCCATGTGTCCCAAGCGCGTCCTCGCCGCAACCGTTCTGATCCCCGCCGTCGTCCTGATGGCCAGCCCCGCCGCCGCCTGGCCGTTCGGCGGCAAGAAGGAAGCGCCGGCTCCGGCCGCCGCGGCCCCCGCCGCGCCCGCCCCTGTGCAGCCGGCCGCCCCGAAGGCCGTCGCCCCGGCCAAGGCCACCGCCGCCCAGCGCGCAGAGGCCCGCCGCTATGAGCCCCTGGCCGCCGCCGCCTTCTGGGGCCGCGAGGTCGAGCTCGATCCGCGCGATGTCGAGGCCAGCGTGGCCCTGTCGCAATCGCTGCGGGCGATGGGCCGCTACAAGGACGCCGCCGAGAGCATCCAGGGCGCCCTGGTCGTCGATCCCAACAACCTCAACGCCCTGCTGGAGGTGTCCCGCGCCTGGATCGGCATGAACCAGGGCTTCTACGCCATCGAGCCGGCCCGCAAGGCCGCGTCCCTGGCCCCGCGCGACTGGCGCCCGGTCGGCCTTCTGGCCGTCGCCTACGAACAGGCCCAGCGCGACGACGAGGCCCTGGCCGCCCACCGTCAAGCCGTGGCCCTGGCCCCCGACGAGCCGGGCGCGCTGAGCAACTACGCCATGTTCCAGGCGGCTCGCGGCGACCTGCCCGGCGCCGAGAGCCTGCTGCGCCGCGCCGTCGCCAGCCCGCGCGCCACCGCCAAGATCCGCCAGAACCTGGCCCTGGTGGTCGGCCTGCAAGGCCGCCTGCCGGAAGCCGAACGCCTGGCCCGCCAGGACCTGCCGCCCGAGATGGTGGCCAGCAACCTGGCCTGGCTGAAGGCGGCCCTGGCGCAAGGGTCCCCTGCCCCGGCGACGGGCCGCAGCTACCAGTCGGTGACCGGCGGCGGCGGCTGATCCAGCACGCCGCTACCGCATCGCCGCCAGGGCGTGCTGGGCGATCAGACTGTCGGTCAGGCCGTGCGGATTGCGGACGCCGAAGTTGGTGGTGGTGACCACCACCACGGCCCTCAGGTCCGGTACGACCACGACCTTGTTGCCGCCGCTGCCGGCCATGGCGAAGGCGGCGTGCGGTTTGCCCGCCACGTCGTAGCTGATCAGCCAGGTCAGGTAGCCGTACTCGCCACGGCCGTCGCCGACGTTGGTGTGGGGCGTGGTCATGGCCTTGACCCAGGCGGCGGGCAGCACCTGGCGGCCCTGCCATTTGCCGCCGTCGAGGAGGAGTTGGCCAAGCTTCAGAAGATCGCGGCTGCGAAGGCCGAGGCCGCCGCCGCCCTGAGCCAGGCCGGTCGGTGAGAACTGCCATTGCTCACCCTCGATGCCGAGCGGGGCGAACAGGGCGTCATGGGCGAATTGCGGCAGGGGTCGGCCGGTGGCCGACTGCACGGCGGCGCCGAGGGTCGCCACCCCGGCGGTGCAATAGCTGAAAGAGCGGCCGTAGGGTGAGGCCTCGGGCCGGGGGACCCAGGCGGGATAGCCCTTCACCGGCAGGTCCAGGGTGAACTTCACCCAATTCTCGATGAGGTACATCCGCTCCTCGTTGCCGCGCGAGAAGCTGTTGTCATCATCGCACTCCAGGATCGAGCTCATGGTCAGCAGGTCTTCGACGGTGATGGCGGCCTTGCGCGGGTCGGGGTTTTCGAAGGGGCCGTAGGACGCGACCAGCGGCATGACCGGCGCATCGACCTTGAGCTTGCCCTGCGCGATGGCGGCGCCGGCCAGCATGGCGGTGACCGTCTTGGTCGCCGAGCGGGTGTTGCGGCGCGCCTCCGGCCCGCCGTTGTCGTAGTAGCGTTCATGGACCAGCTTGCCGTCGCGGGCGATCAGGACGCTGGTGATCTTCTGGAAGGTCCCGGCCTCGACAGCCTTGTCCATCGCCACCAGCCCTTCGGCGGAGACCGACGCGGCCTCGGGGGTTGCGGTCGGCCAGTCAGCGGGCGGCGCGGCCTGCGCGGGACCCGTCAGGGCGGCCACACTCAGGGCGATGATCAACAGTCGGGACATAAGGTCTCCTTGGAACAAGGCGCGTTGATGCCATGCGCCGGAGAGGCCGTCTTGAACGGATGAAACTTCAGGCCCGCCCGAAGGCCTCGCGGTAACGGGCCGGCGTGACGGCGAAGGCCTCGGCGAAGGCGCGGGTCAGGTGGCTCTGGTCGGCATAGCCTGCCGCCTGGGCCGTCTCGGCCGGGTCGGTTCCGGCGGCCAGCAGGGCGGCGGCGGCGTCCGCCCGGCGCCGGCGGATGGCCGCGCCCGGCGAGCAGCCGAAGTGGCGCTGGTAGCGGCGGGCCAGATGCACCGGATGCACCCCGGCCAGGGCGGCGATGGCCCGCACCTCGAGCCCTGCCGTGCAGGCGAGGTCGCCGATGGCTTCGTCGGCGCGCAGCAGCCAGTCGGGGGCGTGAGCCGAGCGCTCGTCGTCCTCGGTCACAAAGACGGCGAGGCCCAGAGACAGGGACTCGGCGGCCAGCGGGTCGCCCACGCCGATGCAGGTTCCGACCAGCCGGCGGACAAGGCTGCCGGCGACGGCCGAAGTCAGCAGCCGGGGCGCGGCGGCGGACGGGCCGGGGAGCGTCGGGGTGCTGATGGCCAGGAAGGCGCCGCCGGCCTCCTCGAAGCAGTCGCGGTGTTCGGTACCCGGCGGGTTGTAGATCAGCGCCCCGCGGCGCAAGGCGCCAGGGTCCGCCAGGCTGTGGTAGCCGTCGGCGAGGGTGAAGATGAAGTGGCCTTCATCGTGGTGGTGCTCCACCACCGCCTCGGGTGGAATGTTGGCGGTGCGCAGGTCGATCTGGAAGCCGCCGGCCCCAACGGTCCGCGACGCGGCGCCGAAGAAGACGCCAAAGGCCAACCGTTCCTCGAACACGCGATTCCCCTGCTGCCCTCGAACCCTAACCTGGGCGTTGCGGCAAGAAGTTGGCGAGGCCTGACGCCTACTGTTTGGCCATGATGTCCTGCACCTTGATGATCGCGGGACCCAGGATGACCACGAACAGCACGGGCAGAAAGAACAGGATCATCGGCACGGTCAGCTTGGCCGGCAGGGCGGCGGCCTTCTTCTCGGCAGCGGAGAGGCGCAGTTCGCGGTTCTCCTTGGCCATGACCCGCAGGGCGGCGCCGAGCGGGGTGCCGTAGCGTTCGGCCTGGATCATGGCGGTGACCACCGATTTCACGCCGGGATGGTTGGTCCGCTTGGCCAGGCCCTCATAGGCCATGCGGCGTTCGGGCAGGTAGCTGAGCTCGGCGGTCAGCAGGCTCAGTTCCTCGGCCAGTTCGATGGAGCTCGAGCCGACCTCCTGGCTGACCTTCATGATCGCCGCCTCGATGGACATGCCGCTCTCTACGCAGATCAGCAGCAGGTCGAGGCTGTCGGGGAAGGCGGCGACGATGCTCTCGCGGCGCTTGGAGGCGATGTTGGAGATGTAGATGTTGGGCGCGTAGTAGCCGATCAGCAGGGCCGCGAAGCAGGCGGCGAACTTCTGCATCGGCTGCAGGCCGAAGTCGTTGACCACGAACAGGTAGAAGGCGACCAGCAGCGCGAAGACGAACGGCATCACGAAGCGGAAGAAGTAGAAGGTCGAGATCGGGCGCGGGCCGCGGAAGCCGGCCTGGGCCAGCTTTTCCACCACCTTGGGGTCTTCCAGCAGCTTGGACAGCTGCAGCCGATCGACCACGTTCTTGTACAGGCCCTCGTCGGTGTGGCGCAGGCTGGTCGAGGCCGGTCCCTTCTTGGCCAGGGCCTCCCGGTTTCGCTTTCGCAGCTCCTCGCGCCGGTTGGCGACGCTTTTCAGCCGGCTCTCCAGCTTGTCGCCCTTCAGCATGGGCGAAACGAGCGTGACGATGGTGGCGAAAGTCACCGCCGCCACGAAGGCGGTCAGGATGTTGTCCGGATTGGTCAGGGTGTTGACGAGGCTCATGCGTGCTCCCCGTCAGAACTTGAAGTTGATCATCTTGCGCATCACGAAGATGCCGCAGCTCATCCAGAAGGCGGCGCCCATCAGCATCAGATGGCCGCGCGGATCGGAGAACATCGGGGCCATGTAGCTGGGCGTCGTCACCGTGATCAGCACGACCACGCCGGGCGGCAGGGCGCCGATGATGAAGCTGGAGGCGATGGCTTCCGACGACAGGGCCTTGATCTTCTCGCGCATCAGCTTCCGGGCGCGGAGCACCTGCGACAGGTTGTTGAGGGCCTCGGCGAGGTTGCCGCCGGTCTTCTGCTGGATGGCCAGCACGATGGCGAAGAAGCGCAGCTCGCTGGTCGGCATGCGCTGGAACATCTTCTCCAGGGCGTCGCCGATGGCGATGCCGACGCCGACATTGTCGACCAGGGTGCGGAACTCGCCGGCCAGCGGCTCGGGGGTTTCGCGGCCGATGATCTTCAGACAGTCATGGACCGGCAGGCCGGACTTGATGCCGCGCACGATGATGTCGATGGCGTCGCTGAAGTTCTCGGTGAACTTCTTGATGCGGCGCTTGGACAGGAAGCCGACCACCCAGCGCGGCAGGCCGAAGCCGGCCGCGAAGCCGGCCGGCAGTGCGATCAGCGGGTTGCGCTGGAACAGCAGCACGGCGGTGAAGACCAGCACCCCGACCACGCCGCTGACGATCCAGAAGTTGCGGACATTGCCCTTCAGGCCCGCCTGCAGAAGCTTGGACTGCAGGTTGAAGGTCGCCTTCTTCTGCTGCTTCTCCTGATCCTTCAGGGTCTTGAGGATCTGCTTGCGGCGGGCTTCCGGCGTGTTGGCGGCGGCGCGGGCGATGGCCTTGCGGTCAGCGGTGGTGCGCGGGCCGCCCGAGACGATGGCCTGGGCCCGCTTGGTCGCCTTGTTCGAGCCGCCGGCGCCGGCGAACACGAAGCCGAGGCCGGCGATGGTCACGAAGGCCAGGAAGGCGATGAGGATGGTGATCAGCATCGCCGTTATTCCGATGCGTCCAGGGCCTCGGCCAGCTCGCGCTCCAGGCCGTAGTAGCGGGCGCGGTCCCAGAAACGCGGCCGGGCGATGCCGGTCGAGCGGTGCTTGCCGATGATCTTGCCGTCGGCGTCTTCGCCGGTCATCTCGTAGACCAGCAGGTCCTGGGTGACGATGACCTCGCCTTCCAGTCCGACCACCTCGGTGACGTGGGTAATACGGCGGCTGCCATCGCGCAGGCGGGCGGCCTGGATGATGACGTCGACCGAGCCGACGATCATTTCACGGATGGTCTTCGAGGGCAGGCCGTAGCCGCCCATGGTGATCATGCTCTCGAGACGGCTGATGGCCTCGCGGGGGCTGTTGCTGTGCAGGGTGCCCATCGAGCCGTCGTGGCCGGTGTTCATGGCCTGCAGGAGGTCGAACGCCTCGGGGCCACGGACTTCGCCGACGATGATCCGTTCGGGGCGCATCCGCAGACAGTTCTTGACCAGGTCCCGCATGGTGATCTGGCCACTGCCCTCGAGGTTGGGCGGGCGGGTTTCGAGACGCACCACGTGCGGCTGCTGCAGCTGCAGTTCGGCCGCGTCTTCACAGGTGATGACCCGTTCGGTCGGGTCGATGAAGGCGGTCATGGTGTTAAGCAGGGTGGTCTTGCCCGAGCCCGTACCGCCGGAAATGAGGACGTTGCAGCGGCAGGCGCCGATGACGCCGAGCACGCGGGCCCCTTCAGGACTGACGGACTTCCAGTCCACCAGGTCCTTCATCGTCAGCTTGTCCTTCTTGAACTTCCGGATGGTCAGGGTCGGACCATCGAGCGCCAAGGGTGGGGCAATGACGTTGACGCGGCTGCCGTCGGGCAGGCGGGCGTCACAGATGGGGCTGCTTTCGTCGACACGGCGGCCGACCTGGCTGACGATCCGCTGGCAGATATTCATCAGCTGGGCATTGTCGCGGAAGCGGACGTTGGTCAGCTGCACCTTGCCGCCGACTTCGATGAACACCCGGCCGGCGCCGTTGACCATGATATCGGCGATGTCGTCGCGGGCCAGCAGCGGCTCGAGCGGGCCGTAACCGAGGACATCGTTGATGATGTCCTGGACCAGGTGCTCGGTCTCGGCGATCGACATCGAGACGTTCTTGATCGCCACCAGCTCGGCGACGATATCCTTGATCTCGGCCGCCGCCGCGGTGGTGTCGAGCTGGGCCAGCTGGCTCAGGTCGATGGTGTTCAACAGGGCGTTGAAGATCGTCGTCTTGGTGGCGTGATAGTAGTCGCTCTGCTCACGGACGATCTCGGTCGCCGGCGCCTGCGCCTCCTTCAGCTTGTTCATCACGTCGTTGCTGCGCAGGGCAGCGGCGGACTGAGGCTTGCCGGGCGGCGGGGGCGGATTGACGGGCGGACCGCCCGGACGGGTGGTCGGGGCCGGGCCGGACGCCGCCTGCGGACGCGTGGCGGCGGGCGCGCCGGTGGGCGCCGGCGGCGGGGCCGGTCTGGCGGGCGGCGGAGCGCCGTCGGATGCGCGCTTTCCGAACACCTATTTCTTCCTGAACAGGCCCGAGAGCGCCGAGGTCTTCTTGGGGGCCGGCGGTTCACGCCGGCTGATCAGCTGGGCCAGGGCCTCGATATCGGCGGCGGCCTTGGACTTGGGCGCGCTCTCGATGATCATCTGGCCGTTGTTGGCCGCCAGACCGAAGGTCTTGGCGTCGAAGCCGACGACCATGGAGGGGGCGATGCCGAGCGCATCGCCGAAATCCTTGGCCGGAATTTCCGGGCGGCCGGGCAGGCCCACCTGGTTGAGCACCAGGCGCGGCGGGTTGTCGTTCGGGCGGGCCTGGCGGACCAGATCGACCATGTTCTTGGCGTTGCGCAGGGACGCCAGATCGGGCGTGGCGACGATGACCAGGTCGTCCGACGCGATCAGCATCTTGCGGGTCCAGGCGTTCCAGCCGTGCGGGATGTCGAGGACCACGAAGGGGGCGGCGGCGCGGATCTTCTGCGTCACCTCCTCATAGGCGTCACCGGCGATGTCGTAGTCGTTGTCGAGGGTCGCCGGGGCCGCGAACAGGCTGAGCCGGTCGGTGCAGCGGGCCATCATCCGGTCCATCAGGACGGGATCGAGGCGGTCGGGCTGGCCGAGCGCATCCATCACGCCCTGCAGCGGGTCATGGTTGAAGTTCAGGCCGGCGGTGCCGAAGGCGAGGTCGTAGTCGACCAGGACCGTGCCGGCCTGCATGCGCTCGGAGATGGTCCAGGCGATGTTGTGGGCCAGGGTCGAGGCGCCCGAACCGCCGCGCGCGCCGACGAAGGCGATCTGGCGGCCGAGGAAGGGGGTGCTGGGGTCGGCGTAGAGGCCGCCGATGGCGCGGATGATCTGCAGCGGCTGCAGCGGCGGCACCAGGTATTCACTGACGCCCCGGCGCATCAGCTCGCGGTAGAGGGCGATGTCGTTGGCCGAGCCGATGACCATGACCTTGGTGCCCGGATCGCAGACCTCGGCCAGGCGGTCGAGCAGGGCGATCATCTGCGGGGCGGGGTCGAGGCTCTCGACGACCACCAGGCTGGGGGTCGGCTGGTTCTGGTAGTGCTCGACCGCGGCGGCCAAGCCGCCGGCCCGCACGACGGTCGAGGCCCGCGACAGGCGCCGGTCGGCGCTGGCCCGCTCGATCAGCTCGGCGGTGTCGGTTCGGGCGCAGAAGACGTTGATCGTGATGCGCGGGATCGGCGCTTCGCCCAGCGACGACTCGGCGCCGGCGATCATGTCATGGACGGGATTGTGGGCGGGGGACGCGGAAGCTGACGCCATTCTCGGGTACTCGGGCTCGTCGTTCGGACGGGCGGGTGGGAAGTCGGCAAACGGATCGGGCTCGAACCCCTTCGAAGGGCCGGCCGCGGCGGAGGCCGCGAACGGGTCGGGCGCGAAGGGATCGGCGGCGAACGGGTCGGACGCCTGGGGCGCGATGGAGCCGGCCGGTGAGCCGAGATCGGCCCACGGATCGGCGGCCGGCGCCACGGACGGCGTGGCGAAGTCGTCGTCGGCGTCGAAGCCCAGGTCGAAAGGATCGTCAGCGGGACGCGCGTTCATGGATCAATTCACCACCTGGGAGACGGCGCCGCTGGCCTTGTCATCACGTTTGGAGCCGGTGGCCTCGCCCTTGCGGAACTTCTCGTACATGGCGTCGCGGCTGCCGCCCTCGGCCGGCTGCTGGTCGCGCGGGCTGTTGAAGTCTTCCGGATTGGCCAGCTGAGACGCCAGGTTGGCGGTCACCGCGCAGCCGAAGTTGTCATAGGCCCGGTTGTCGTTGCTGTGGCTGAGGTTGCGCCAGCCGCCGCACTGCGGGACCTCGGCGACGGACTGGTTGAAGCTGATGATCACCGGCGCCTTGGGGTCGTCGGCGCCGTCGTAGGCCATCATCTTGATGCTGCCGGCCGGCACGCCGAGGCTGATCAGCCGGTCGCGGGCGTCCCAGGCGGTGCGGTTGGCGCCGCGGGCGGCGGGGCCGGTGTCGCTGGCGCGGACCGTGATGCCCCGTCCCTCGGCCTTCATCCAGGCGCCGACAAAGCCTTCGAGCGCGTCGGATTGGGTGACCGAAAGACCCGTCTCGTGCGGGGCCAGGCGGATGTCCTGGGGCGCCGACACGATCTTGACCTCCCGCGCCCAGGCGTCGAGCGCCGTGGGCGTGGTCGGATCGGCCTGGGGACCGGACGCGGTGGCGCAGCCGGCGAGAAGCGCGGCTGCGGAAAGAGCGGTGAGGAGAAGGATGCGCGGGGTTTGCGAGGTCATGGCGTTACTCGATCACGTATCCGATGGGGCCCTGGTAGCGGCGGCCGGCGTTGGCGTTCGGCGGCGCCTTGACCACCCGGTTCAGCTTGCCGAGCAGGACGGTCTCGGGATCCGAGGCGAACTGCAGGCCGTCGGCCGGGGTCTGGAAGCTCTTGGGGCTCTTGGAGTCGACGATGTAGGGCGTGACGATGATCACCAGTTCGGTCTGGCCCGAGGTGAAGTCACGGCTGCGGAACAGGGTCCCGAGGATCGGCGCGTTCATCAGCCCGGGCAGGCTGTCGAGGTTCTGGGCCGAGCGTTCCTGCAGGAGACCGGCGATCATCATGGTGCCGCCCGAAGGCAGTTCGACGACGTTCTCGGCGCGGCGGACCTGCAGTCCGGGGATGGTCAGGGCGCTGGAGCCCGTGCCGACCGTGAAGGCGCCGGCGTTGCTGAGCTCGGACACTTCGACCGACAGTTTGATGTTGATACGGCCGCTGCTCATCACCACGGGGGTGAAGCCCAGGCCCACGCCGTACTTCTTGAATTCGATGGTCACCTTGCCGGTGTTGTCCTGGCCGACCGGGACCGGGAACTCGCCGCCGGCCAGGAAGTTGGCCGGTTCGCCGTTGACTGACGAGAGATAGGGCTCGGCCAGGGTGCGGACCAGGCCGACGCGTTCGAAGGCCTTGATGGTGGCGTTGGCCTTGTTGACGCCGTCGGAGCCGATGACGTCCTGGGCCGTGGCGGTGTCGTAGTTGGCCGCATCGGCCGGGCCGCGGACCACGTAGTCGCAGAGCGAACCGGCGGTCCAGCCGGCGCCGACGCAGGGCGCCTGCATGACCGGCGCCTTGGTGGTGTCGAGGCTGTAGCCGCCCGACAGGCCGCCGAGCAGCGAGCCGTTGATGCCGAAGGTGGCGGCGGTGGCCCAGGTCAGCTGGTCGAGACCGACCTGGCCGAGCACGGCGTTGAGGTCGAAGCCCAGCTGCTTGACGACGTTGCGGTTCACCTCGACGACGCGGACCTTGAGCATGACCTGGTCGCTGCCGGCGACCTGGACCATGTTCATCACCTGCTCGGGCTTGGCCACGAAGCGTTTGGCGATCTCGCCGGCCTTGTTGGCGTCCGAGGGGGTCAGGACCAGGCCCGACAGGATGATGGAGTCGCCGATCGGTTCGATGGTGACCTTGGAGCCCGGCAGCACCCGGTTGATGGTGTCGGCGAGCGCGCTGATGTCCTGATCGACGCGGACGTTGAGCGACAGGATGCGGCGACCCTGGGCGTCGAAGAAGACGGCGTCGGTCTGACCCGAAGCGGTGCCCATGATGTAGATGCGGCGCGGGGTGCGCATCATGGCGTCGGCCACGGCCGGGTTGGTGACCAGCACATCCCGCACATCGACCGGCAGCTCAACGATGGCCGACTTGCCGCGCGGCAGGCTGAGGGTTTGCGCCCCGCCGGCCGCCAGGTCGACCCGCAGCGCGCCGGGCGCGTCATAGGCCTGCACGGGGGCGGGCCCGCCAGACAGGGTCTGGGCCGAAGCGATCGGGCCGCCCAGCGCAAGGCACCAGGCGGCGAGGAAGGCGGGAATGATCCTCAGCCGGCTCATGGGGACACCTTCACTTCCGTAACCACGCCGGCGCGGTGCACGCGGACGGTATGGGATTGTTCACTGCCGCTGGCGCCGCCGCCGCGGCTCGGGCCGCCGGCGGTGTCGGTCACCCCGCGCAGGACCAGCATGAGGACGCCGGTCTGCTTGGCCTGAGCGACGGCGCTGACCATGGCCTCGGCATCAGCGGCGGGAATCTCGAGGGTTGCGACGGCCCCGACCATGGTCTGGGCGTCCTTGTCGGGCTGGGGCTTCTGGTCGATGGCCAGGACCCGGACGTTGCGCATTACCGTGCGGGTGACATAGCCCTTCACGTCTTCGCTCTGGGCGTCGCGGCTGTAGATGATGTCGACCCGGTCCCCCGGCAGGATGAAGCCGGCGGCGGCGCTGTCGACGGTGACCGGCGCGGCGATGGCCCGCATGCCGGGGGTCAGGACCACGGACATGAAGCTGCCCTCACCGCCGCGCACGACCTTGCGGGCGACGATGGGTTCTCCAACGACGAACGGCTCCTTGACGATGACGCCGACCATGCCGCCCATGTCGCCGTTGGTGAACAGGTTGCCGGCCGTACGGGCGGCGCCCTCGGCCGCGCCGGCTGCGCCGGTCTTCTCGACCTTGGCGCCCGCACCGTCGGTGATGAAGCTGGGGTTCATGCCGTCGGCCGGCCATTGCTGCCAGCCCATGTCGGCGGCGACCAGGCGCGTGCCGATCGGCAGGTCTCGCTTGGCGACCAGGACCTGGACGGTCGGCTTGGCCTCAGCGGCGGGCGCGGCGGCCACGGCGACCGGGGCGGCGGCCTTCTTCGGCGCGAAGGCGCCGCGGACCACGAAGGCCAGCACGATGGCGGCCAGGGCGGCGATCACGAGGATGAAGAGGCGGACGGGGCTCATGCGGCTCGAACTGCTGTCCCGGCGGAAAAGAGAACCGGGGAGAACTTGTGTGCGCGTCGGACCTTGGGCCCAGCGCACGGGCGATTCGCGTCGCGCCCTTCTGGCGGCGGATGCACCATCGACCGGCCATGGTTAACGCGGACCTAAATCCTTTTTAGGAAAGGGCCGCGAACGCGAGAGCCAGGGGGCTTTCCGGAAACGCCGCCAGGGCGCCGATAGCGATGGCCACGCCGTAGGGCGCATCGCCGCCCGGCTTGGCAAGACGGCCGACCCAGTCGGGGCCGCGCACCGCCAGGGGACGCAGCCACACCGACCGCAGACCCAGCAGCGAGAGGGCCAGCGCCCCGCCGGCCAGGCCGGTGACCAGAATGAAGGTGAGCGAGGCGGGCCAGCCCAGCCACAGGGCGGCGGCCGCGAACAGCTTGGCGTCTCCCCCGCCGATCCAGCCGAGCGCGAACATGCCCATGGAGAGGAACAGGGCGCCAAGACCGATGCCGAGACACATGAGCGCGGTCTGCCAGGGCAAGCCCAGGGCGACCGCGGCCAGACCAAAGCCGCCGATCAGGACCAGCGAGATCCAGTTGGGAATGGTGAAGCTGGTGATGTCCTTCAGACCGCCCACGATGACCATGGCCGGGAAGACGCTCAGCAGCAGCAGTTGCAGGGTCTGGAACATTGACCGCGAGAATGGCGCGGGAGGGTGAATGGAAGGTTGAGGCGGGACATCATTGCCCCGCCGGGATCGAGAAGATTGCGTGGCACCGACAGCGGGTGGCGCGACCGCCCCCCCAAAGCGGAAGGGCCCGCGGATTTCTCCGCGGGCCCCCCGTTTTCAAGCGAAGCTTTGTGAGCTTTGCTTTTCGCTTACGGCAGCTTGGTGTTGATGCTGCCGAAGGCGGTGTTCAGCTTGGTGCCGAGGGTCGTCACGGCCGTGATGATCACAACGGCGATGAGGGCGACGATCAGGCCATACTCGATGGCGGTGGCGCCGGACTCGTCCTTGGCGAAGCGCGAAACGAACTTGGTCATGGCTTTTTCTCCTGTTGCAAGCCTGGCGGGTTTTTCAAGCCGCTGTGGCCTGCTCCCCCGAAAACAAGGCCACTTTGGGGGACCGCGCTTAATTGCCAGTAAACATCGAAGTACAGATCAGATTTTTCTTTTGGTTTATTGTTGTTTACTATTAGCATCGGTTAACCATAGCAAAAATCTCGTTATTTTTCCGTGCGTTATCCGACTCCTGAATGTCACGCTAACCTTTGGGATCGCGAAGTTTTTTTAGAGCAACGCTCGGCGAACCGGGAGCTGGAAAGGGCCCTTCCCGGACTCTGTTCCAGAATGGAACGGAATCCCGAGGCCGCTCGCCAGACCTGGTCAGAGACTTTTCGCGGTGGGCCGGCAAGGACCGACGGGGCCTGCCGGCCTGGGCCGGGATAGCCGGCCTCCCGGCCCAGCGACAGGCCGGGGGTGCAGAAGATCCGCGCCTGTTTGGAGAGCGAGCCGGCCCCGGACCTTCCCGGCGCGAAAGGACCCCGGGGCCGCGAAAAGCTGCCCTCGCATGCGAAAAGGGCCCCGGCTTGCGCCGGGGCCCTTCCGTTTCCTAGGCTTGCTGGGCCTTGCGGCCCCCTGGGATTAGGGAAGCTTGGTGTTGATGTCGCCGAAGGCGGTGTTGAGCTTGGTGCCGAGGGTCGTCACGGCCGTGATGATCACGACGGCGATGAGGGCGACGATCAGGCCATACTCGATGGCGGTGGCGCCGGACTCGTCCTTGGCGAAGCGCGAAACGAACTTGGTCATGTCTTTTCTCCTGATAGCGGGTCGAGGCGGGGTTTTGTCAGGCCCATCGCCCGCTGCCCCCAGATGCATGGACAGAATGTCGCCTCGCGCTTAATAGCCAGTAAAGTTCCAAAGCAAACCAGCGCCTAGTTCGGGTTTATTTTCGGCTATACTTAAATTCCGATTCAGACCGATGAATCGCCCGTTAGCCAAACGCCTGTCCTTAAAGGCTTTCTTGACCAATTGGCCCGATCCTTAAGCTCTGATTCACGTCTCCGGACCCCCGCCCATGCGCCGCCTGCTTCTGGCCTTCGCCGCCACCGCCCTCCTCGCCACCCCGGCGTTGGCGCAGACCCTGTCGGTTCGCGCCGACCAGGCCGTGCGCATCGCCCTGTCGGCTCCGGCCAAGGACGTGGCCGTCGGCAACCCGGCCATCGCCGACGTCATGGTGCTGGACGAGCGCAACATCCTGGTGCTCGGCAAGGGCTACGGCACGACCAACGTCATCGCGCTCGACCGCAACGGCCGGCTGATCCTCGACCGGGTGGTGGTGGTCTCCGCCGCCGACGCGGGCAAGGTCACCGTGTACAAGGGGACCAGCGTCTCGCAGTACGCCTGCTCTCCTCGATGCGAAGTGACCGACACCACCGCCGGAGCCGCTCCGGCCAAGCCTGTCCCCTAGAGTCATTATAGACTCCGCGCGCACGTAAGGGGCCGATCGCCCTAAACCACCCCTTAAGCCTGTGGCGCTAGGGTCGTCTCGTGAACGCGACCAACCCCTTTCTGCGAGCTCGCAAATTCCTCGCCCGCTTTGGCTCGGCCAGGCGCGGAGCGACGGCCGTCGAGTTCGCCTTCGTCGCCCTGCCCTTCCTGACGCTGCTGTTCGCGGTGCTGGAGCTGGGGATGGTGTTCCTGGTCTCGACGACCCTGCAGAACGCCGCCGACTCGGCCGGCCGCAAAATCCGCACCGGCGAGCTGCAGAACACCGGCGGCACCCGCGCCAGCTTCAAGACCGCCATCTGCGCCGACATGGCCTGGCTGGGGTCGGACTGCTCGAACAACCTGACCGTCGATGTGCGGACCTACACCAACTTCGACGCGATGATGACCACCGACGCCTCCGGCAACCGCGTCATGGCCGGACCCACCGTGACCAACGGCGTGGTCCAGGAAGGCCTGTGGGAACCCGGCGCCGCCGAGGACATCGTCCTGGTCCGGGCCTACTACAGCTGGACCCTGTTCACCCCGCTGCTGAACTCCGGCCTCGCCAACATCGGCAACAACAAGCGGCTGATCAGCACCACCGTCGCCTTCCGCAACGAGCCTTGGGGTACTTAGAGATGGGGGGATCTTGATGGGCCTGTTCCGCCGCCTGGCGCGCGACAAGCGCGGCGTCTCCGCCGTCGAGTTCGCCCTGATCGCCCCCGCGCTGATCGCCTTCTACTTCGGCTTGGCCGAGCTGACCCAGGCGATGATGGCCGAGCGCCGCGCCAGCCACGCCGCCTCCTCGATCGGGGACCTGGTCGCCCAGTCGACTCAGATCAGCGACAGCACCGTCACCGACATCTTCACCATCGCCCGGGCGGTGATGTCGCCCTTCCCGACCACGACCCTGAAGATGCGGGTGACCTCGATCGTCGCCGACTCCGCGGTCAGCCCCAAGGTCGCCTGGAGCAAGGGCGACGGCCTGACCGCCAAGGGCGTCGGCGACACCGAGACCGTGCCCACCGGCCTGCTCACCGCCGCCGGCGACAGCGTCATCCTGTCGGAAGTGCAGTACAGCTATGACTCGCCGGTCGACTACTTCGTGCCCAACGCGGTGGTCTTCAACAAGAAGTTCTACCTGCGCCCGCGCAAGTCCGATTCCGTCACCAAGACGAACTGATCTGCGCGACCAGCGGGCTTTCGGCCACCGGCCTGCCATCCAGCATTGATACCGCCCGCACGCCGATCAGGCTGTTGGTCAGGAACAGGCCGTCGGCGGCGTCGAGCGCCCCGCGGCCCCTCCGCACCTCCTCGACCGCGATCCCTTTTGATCGGGCCCGGGCGATCACCGCCCCACGCATGATCCCGTCCAGCACGCCGCATGCCAGCGCCGGGGTCAGCAGCCGGCCGTCCTCGACCCAGAAGATGTTGGCCGCCGCCGCGCAGGCGACCTCTCCCGCCGTGTTGAGCATCAGGGCCTCGGCGCCATTGGCCTCGCGGCGGGCCAGGACGTTGTCCAGGTAGCTGAGGGTTTTCAGCCGTGAGGCGGGTGAGTGCTCGTTGCGCCGCACGCCGACGGTAACCAGCTGAACCGGACCGGCCGGGGCCGGCGAAGCGCTGGCCGTGGCGAACATCCGCGATTGCGCCTGAGCGGGCCGGTCGAGGCCCCGGCCGCCAGAGCCCGCCGTCAGGGTCAGGCGTACGGCCGCGCGGCTGAGGCCGGCCTCCGCCACCGCCTGCTCGCAGATCCGCAGCGCCGCGGCGCCGTCAGGCGCCGGCAGGCCCAGCGTCACGCAGCCGGCGCCGAGCCTGGCCAGGTGGGCCTCCCAGTGCTCGAGGGCGCCGCCTCGCGCCAGCAGGGTCTCGAACAGACCATCGCCGAGCAGCAGGCCCCGATCGTCGTGCGGAACACTCATGTCAGCGCCCTCTGGATGGCGGCGATCTTGGCCTCGGTCTCCAGCCGCTCGGCGTGCGGGTCGCTGTCGGCGACGATGCCGGCCCCGGCCCGGGCCTCGACGCGCCAGCCTTCTCCCCGGCGGGCGAAGGCGGCGGTGCGGATCAGGACGCTGGAATCGAAAGCGCCGTCGACCCCGGCCCAGAACAGCGAGCCGCAGTAGGGGCCGCGCGGCGGCTCGAGACCGGCGATGACCTTCATCGCCTGCACCTTGGGGGCCCCGGTTACCGACCCCGGCGGAAAGGCGGCGCGGAGCAGGTCGACGGCGGTCAGCCCGGGGGCCAGGCGGGCGGTCACGGTCGAGACCAGGTGATGGACGTTGGCGAAGGTTTCGACGGTGAACAACTCGGGCGTCACCACCGAGCCGGCCGGGCTGACCCGGGCCAGGTCGTTGCGCATCAGATCAACGATCATCAGGTTCTCGGCCCGGTCCTTGTCGCTGGCCAGCAGCTCTGCGGCCAGGGCGCGGTCTTCAACGGGATCGGCCCCGCGCGGGCGGGTGCCCTTGATGGGGCGGGTCTCGATGCGCAAAGTCCCGCCGGCCACGGTGACGAACCGTTCGGGCGAATTGGACACCAGCGCCAGGTCGCCCAGATGCAGCCAGCCGGCAAACGGGGCCGGGCTTTCTCCGACCAGCCGGGCGAGCAGATCATACGGCCCGGTATCGGGAGCCATCGACCCGCCCCAGACGCGGGCGATATTGGCCTGGAAGATTTCACCGTCATGGATGCGCTGGACGACCTCGGCGACCGCCGCCTCGTACAGGCCACCCTCGGTTTCCGGCGCGAAGCGGGCCGTCAGCCGGCCTTGGGCGGCCGGGCGGGCGGGCGCCTGCAGCCAGTCAGCCGCGGCCAGGGCGTGATCACGCGCGGCCTCGGCATCGACGCCCCGCCCGATGGCCAGCACCTGTTGCTGATGGTGGTCGAAGGCCAGTAGGGCCGGATAGCGACAGACCGCCAGGTCGGGCCAGCCGTCGGCGTGCGCGCCAAGGCCCAGGGTCTCGACCCGGTCGCCCAGTTCGTAGGCCGCCAGCCCCGCCACGCCGCCCTGGAACGGCGGGCCGTCCGGATGGCGGTCGCCGCGCTCGCCGAGCAGCGCCTCCAGCTCCGCGAAGGCATCGCGCCGGTCGTCCCTCGTCAGACGCAGGTCAGCATCCGGCTTGCGCAGCACATAGGACCACCGCGCCCGCGGCCCCTCCCCCCCCGACAGGAAGGCGCAGGTTCCCGGCTCTGTCCCGAAGGCGGACAGGACCTCGGCCGGCGCCCGCCAGGGACGCGGCTCTATGGCGACGTGACGCATGGGCGGCGAATACCGCCGCCCGGGGTCCGGGGGAAGGGTCAGGCTGTTCGGAACTGTCCCTTGCCGCCGCCCTTGACGAAGGTCAGGCAGACGCCGCCGATGATCAGCAGACCGGCGATCGGGATAAAGCCGGCCTGCTGGCTCTTGTAGAGGCTGGTGAACAGGGTCACCAGGAACGAGCCGAGCCACACCGTCACCGTTCCCGACAGGGCGAACAGGCCGAAGAAGTCGGAGAGTTTGTCCGGCGGAGCCAGCCGCGTCAGCATGGTGCGGGCCGAGGCGTATTGCGAGGTCACGAAGATCGCCGTGCCGAAGCCGATGACCAGATACAGCATCTGCGGCAGGGTGTTGAACATGCCCTTGTCCCAGAGGGTGTTGGCCGGGTCCCAGCTCCAGAAATAGAGGATGGTGTCCGGCTTCATGCCGATCTGGGCCAGGACGCAGACCACCGAACCGCCGACCTCGACCAGCAGCGCCTTCTTGGGGCCCAGCCAGTTGTCGAGGCGCGGGGCCAGCAGGCCGCCGATGACCGCGAAGATGCTGAGCAGGATGCCGTAGACATACATCTCGACCCCCCAGCCCATGACGCCGGAGGCGTAGATGCCGCCGAAGATCAACAGGGCGGTCATGCCGTCGTTGAACAGCATCCGCGACAGCAGATAGATGCCCAGGTCCTTCTCGGAGAACATCAGCTTGACGGTCCGCCAGAGGCTGATCGCGCCTTCCTTGATGCCGGTCAGCAGCTTGACGCCGGTCTTCGGCGCGTCCGGCGTGAACAGGAGCAGCGGGATGAAGCCCAGCACCAGCAGGGTGGCGGCGATCGGGCCTGAGATGCGCATCGGCTCGGCCGTGGCGTGGTCGAGGCCGAACAGCGGCGCATCGGGCAGGAAGGGGAAGGCCGCCGCCGCCGGGCTGCCCGGCAAGGCGAAGGCGAACAGGCAGAAGGTCAGGGTGATGACGCTGAAGAAGTTGCCTGCCGCCAGGGCCAGCCCCGAGGCGTGCGGGGCCAGGCGCGGGCCGGCGGCGCCGATCAGCAGGCTGTTGTGGATCACCTCGGCATAGGCGAACAGCACCCCGACAAGACCGAAGATCCACAGGGTGCCGATGATGGGCAGCCCCTCCCCGCCTGGCTTGGCGAACCACAGCATCCAGATCAGCGGGGCCATCAGCGCGACGATCAGGGCCAGCAGCGGCTTGCGCGCCCCAAACCGGTCGAGCGAGGCGCCCAGGAACGGCGCGGTGATGGCGATGAAGACGCTGTTGAGAGTGCTGGTCAGGCCAATCATGGCCTGGCCCTTGACCCCGTCACCGACCACGCCGCTCGTGAAGTAGGCGGCGAAAATATAGATGGTGATGAGGATGACGTAGGGGTCGCGCCCACCCTGGAACACCGCCCAGGACACCGCCCCTTTGGACAGTTCCTTGAAGCTGGCCTGCGGATAACCCGCCGCATCGGCGCCCGCCGTGGCGCCCGGCTCCAAACTGCCGGGCAACGGACCGCCGAGCGGCCCTGGCACGGGCGTTCCAACCATCCGACGTCTCCCAATTCCGCAATGCAGGAAGCCGTCTCAGAGCGCGGCCTTGGTCCTACCGTGGGCCGGAAACCGGCGACTGGAAAGGGGAATTTTAAACGTGTGTTCGATGCCGCGACGGCAAGCCGCGGGCTAGATGAGGATGCGCCGTTCCACCGCCGCCCGCCGTTCCGCATCGACGCCGAGGACATCGCGCAGATAGCCGTCGAGGCCGCCATTCTCGCGCTGCATGGCGGCGAAGGCGCGCTCCAGATACGCGGCCTCGACGCCCATGGTGGTGCGCATGGCGTCATCGCTGGGCCGCTTGCCGGTCAGCTCTTCCACATGGGCCGCGAACAGCGGCATGCGGCGGGCGAAGCGTTCCTCGTCATTGGTCAGCAGGTAGTCGGCGATGATGTCGTCACGGTGGACGCCGGCGATGTGGTGGGTCAGGGCGCAGAGGATGCCGGTGCGGTCCTTGCCGGCCGCGCAGTGGACCAGGGTCGCCCCTTCCGTTTCGCCGAGCCGTTGGAACCAGCGGGTGTAGAGATCGACGTGGCGGGCCTCGTGCGGGGCCGCGTCATAGTAGTCCAGCATGTAGGCCCGCATGCTCTCGGAGGTGATCTCCGCATGCTTCATGAAGGTCTGCCAGGGATCGTCGCCTTCCTCGGGATGATCATTCTCGATCAGCTCGGCGGCGAAGCCCTTCCAGCGGCGCGAGGGGTTGCGCTCGCGCTCCCCGGGCCGGCGCAGGTCGACGATGAGATTGACGCCCAGGTCCCTGAGCGCCTCGAGTTCCTCCTCGGAAGCCTCGGCCTGGTGGGCCGAGCGGTAGAGGACGCCCTTGCGCATCTGGCGATGGCCAGCGGCGTAGTCGCCGAAATCGCGCAGGTTCTCGATGGTGGTGAAGGGCAGTTTGCGGGTCATGGCCGCGCTCCTAAAGGTTGGCCGTGACGAAAGCGAGACGCCGCACGCTGGGTTTTGGGTGGGAGGAGGCTGATCTTAGCATTTCCGGGGCCTCAGGAACAGTCATTTTATCAATCAAAACAGACACATAAAGGACCACTCAGGGGACCGCCCAAACCGTCGATCAGACCTACGCCAAGCGCGGTTTGGACCCACCGGAAACCACCTTCGACCCCCCTGTTCCGGCGGCCTCTTCGGTGGGCCGTCAGGGTCGCGAACTCCGGGGCCGATAATTTCGCCCGGGTAAAATCAGCCGAGGCCCTCGACGATGCAGACGCGGTAGTCGGCGCCCTTGAGGCGGTGCTGCAGGGCGTCCTGGTAGGCGGGGCTGTCGTACCATGCGTGAGCGGCGGCGGCGTCCGGGAAGGACAGCAGGACCACGCCGTCGACCGCCGGGCCCTCGAGGGTCTCGACGGCGCCGTAGAAGGCCAGCGCGGTGATCGGATGATCGCCCCGGGCGCCGGCGGCCTTCTTGCCGTAGGTCGCCATTTCCTCGGCGTCCTTGATGCTGTCGCGGATGAAGATGACGTAGGCGGTCATGGGCGTGTCCTCGCTGATTTCGGCGGCACGCTAGGCAGGCGGAGGGGCGGCGCCAAGTATGACGTGGCGTCAGGAACTGGCCTGGGTCGCCATCTGCAGGCGGATAACGACGAATTCGGCCGGGTAGGTCGGCGCCACGCTGATGTCGACGTTGAGCTGGTTCAGGGCCTGATCCAAGGGCGGATTGTTGCCTGCGTCGCACCGCACCTGGAAGGCCTGTGCGGCGCTGGCGCCGAACAGGCCGCCGGCCTGCCAGACGGTGGTCAGAAAGGCGCTGACGTCCCGGGTCACCGTGGCCCAGAGCTGGGGGCCGTTCGGCTCGAACACAACCCACTGCAGCCCGTCGTACAGGGACAGCTCGATCATCGTCAGCAGACGGCGGACGCTGATGTAGATCTGGCCCGGATCGGCCGACATCGTGCGCGCGCCGTAGACGCAGACACCGTAGTTCACGAAATTCCGGATGGCGTTGACCCCGGCGGGATTGAGGAGGGCCTGGTCGGCGTCGGTGACGATCCGGGTCACGCCGGTCGCCAGCCTCAGGGCCCCGTAGGTGATCCCGGCGGGCGCCTGCCAGGGTCCGACGGCGTTGTCGGTCGCCGTGTAGAGGCCGGCCATGGCCCCGGAGGGCGCGATGGCGGCGAGGGCGTTCGACAGCGGATTGAGGATCGTGATCCAGGGGTCGTAGAGGGCGCCGCAGGCCGACTGGAGCGCCGCGCCGGCCGGGACGGTCGGGCCCTGGGCGCCGGTCTTGAAGGCGATTGCATCCTGGACCGACAGGCCGAAGGGGGTGTCGGCGATGTAGAACAGGTCGCGGCGGGGCCGCGCCTCGCACCAGGCCAGCACCTGCTGAACGGCCGCGCGCTGGAGCCCGAGGTCGGCGATCCAGACGGTGTCGGGCGCGCACAGCAGGCTGACGCCGTTCAGCATGTCCAGGCTGGTCAGGGCGGTGGCCAGGTAGGGTTGGCCGGCCACGGGATCCCCGGCTCCGCCGGTCAGCGCTGTCGGCGCCGGCAGGTTGGCGGGCCGGGTCGCCGCCGTTGGCGTCACCCGGATGAAGAGCGAGGTCTGGGCGATCCGGAGCTCTATGTTGCTGGACGAGGCGCCGTCGGGCTGCAGGTCCGCGGCGGTGAATCCGTTCAGGCTCTCGAGCAGGATGAAGGTGTGGCCACCGACGACCTGGGTCGGCAGGGCGTTGGCCTGGGCGTAGGCGGCGAACAGCTGGTCGGCGACGGTCAGGGATGCGCCCGGTTCCGGCATTCGGTAGAGCACGTTGACGGCGAAGATCGGCTGGGTCGCGTCGCCCGTCGACGAGGGGTAGTTGCTGATGGTCACGGCCAGGCTGTCGCCCCAGACGCCGGGGCCGGCGGCGCTGATCAGCAGGGGTCCGGCGGTCAGCCGGGCCGCGACGGCCCCCGCGTCGGCTCCGGCACGCACCACGTAACAGGCCCCGCCGCCCTGCTCGAAGAAGGCGTAGACCGCGAACGGCGTCTGCGCGCTCCAGACCAGGCCGCCAAAGGTCCGGAGATACTGGTTCCAGCTGGTCACCAGGGTCGGGGTGTTGAAGGGGCCGGTCTCCGCCGCGCCGACAAAGGCCGTGATGTTGGTCGAGACCGAGGGGATCGCCCGCGGTCCGGGCAGGTCCTGGACGTAAACGCCGGGGTGTTCAAAGCTGGTCATGTCGCCCATCGATACCACCTGCGCGCGATCCGGGCCGGTGTTCGCGACCCTAGGCCGGGGCTCCGTTGGGCGTCAAACTCTGGTATCGGGCGCGAGGGAGACGCCATGTACCGCCTGATCATCTTCGACTTCGACGGCACCCTGGCCGACAGCGCGCCCTGGTTTGTCGGCGTGCTGAACAGCCTGGCCGACCGCCACCGGTTTCGCCGCGTCGAGGCGGCGGAGATCGAGATGCTGCGCGGGCTGGGTAACCGGGAGATCATGAAGCGGCTGGGCGTGTCACGCTGGCGGCTGCCGTTCATCGCCGCCGACATGAAGGCGCGGATGGCGCGGGACATCGGCGCCATCAGGCTGTTCGACGGGGTGGAGGCGATGCTGGCGGCCCTCGGCGAGACCGATGTGCGGCTGGCCGTGGTCAGCTCGAACGACGAGGCCAATGTGCGGGCGGTACTGGGCCCGGCGCTGGCGGCGCGGATCGACGACTACGAGTGCGGCGCGGGGCTGTTCGGCAAACCGGCCCACTTCCGGCGGGTGATGAAGCGGTCCGGTGTATCGCCCGCCGAGACCCTGTGCATCGGGGACGAGCCGCGCGACGGCGAGGCGGCGGCCAGGGTCGGGGCGGCGTTCGGGGCCGTGGACTGGGGCTATGCGACGCCTGAAAGCCTTGCCCGGTGCAGGCCGGCGCACAGCTTTGCAGAGGTGACCGATATCGCGCGGTTGTTCGCTGCATAGGCGCCTTAGGGCAGCATCCCTGAACCCGCCCCCAGCATCCCTGCGTTGACATCCCGGCCCCCGGGGCCACATGGAAACCCGACACTCAGCGCCTCCCCGCGCCCAACAAGGACTCCCGCATGTCGGACGTCGCCGCCCCGGCCGCACTCGCCGCTTCTCCGGCCTGGACACCCTCCGCCGCCCAGAACCTGGAGAAGGTTCTGTGGGTCAAACATTGGACCGATCGGCTGTTCAGCTTCGCCATCACCCGGCCGGACACCTTCCGCTTCCGCTCGGGCGAGTTCGTGATGATCGGCCTGCCGCCGGCGGCCGGTGAGACCAAGCCGATCCTGCGCGCCTATTCCATCGCCTCGCCCAGCTTCGCCGAGGAGCTGGAGTTCCTGTCGATCAAGGTTCAGGACGGGCCGCTGACCTCGCGCCTGCAGCACATCCAGCCGGGCGACGACGTCCTGCTGGGCAAGAAGCCGACCGGCACCCTGGTGCTGGACGCCGTGCGGCCGGGCAAGCGCCTGTTCCTGTTCGGCACCGGCACGGGCCTGGCGCCCTTCCTGTCGGTGGCCCGCGATCCGGACGCCTATTCGAACTTCGAGCAGGTCATCGTCGGCCACGGCGTGCGCGAGGTGAATGAGCTGGCCTACCGCGACCTGTTCACCAAGGACATCTTCGAGGACCCGCTGGTCGGCGAGGAAGCGCAGAAGCAGCTGGTCTACTATCCGACCGTCACCCGCGAGCCGTTCGAGCGCCAGGGCCGGTTCACCGATCTGATTTCGTCGGGACAGATGTTCAAGGACCTCGGGCTGGAGGGCACGACCTTCAACCGCGACGAGGACCGCATCATGCTGTGCGGCTCGATGGACTTCATCAAGGACATGGCGGCGCTGATCGAGAGCCATGGCCTGGTCGAGGGTTCGAACGCCGAGCCCGGCGACTATGTGCTGGAGCGGGCGTTCGTCGGGTAGCCTTTCTCTCTCCGTCATCCCGGACGGCCGCAGGCCGATCCGGGACCCAGGGGGTGACAGAACGCCGACCTCGCGGTGGCCAGCATTTGCGACTGGCGCCCCTGGGTCCCGGGTCTTCGCTGCGCTACGCCCGGGATGACGGACGTTGGTAACTGTGGGAAACCCGCAACCAATGTCGCTCAAGAACCTCACAGTCGAAGACGCCCGCGCCCGCATGCTGGGGGCCGCCGTGCGCACGGCCGTCCACAGCCTGCCGCTCTCCGAGGCCGATGGCCTGACCCTGGCCGAGGACATCCATGCGGTGCGCGACCAGCCGCCGTTCGACGCCTCGGCCATGGATGGCTGGGCGGTCATCGGCGATCCCGAGGAAGGGCAGACGCTGCGCATCGCCGGCGAGAGCGCCGCCGGGCGCGGCTATGACGGGGCGCTGGAGGCGGGCCAGGCGGTGCGCATCTTCACCGGGGCGGCCGTGCCGGCGGGGGCGACCCGCGTCATCATCCAGGAAGATACCGAGCGGGACGGCGACGTCGTCCGCATCGCCCGGCCGCCGTCGCCGGGCCGCAACATCCGGGCGGCGGGGGGGGATTTCCGGGCCGGGACCCTGTTGCTGGGCGCCGGGACGCGGCTCGATCCCTGGCGGCTGTCGCTGGCCGCCGCCGCCGGGCGCGACCGGCTGACGGTCAGCGAGCCGCCGCGCATCGCCATTCTGGCCACCGGCGAGGAGCTGGTGTCCCCCGGCGGCCATCCCGGCCCCTTCCAGATCTTCGAGAGCGGCAGCGCCGGTCTTGTGCCGATGATCGCCCGCTGGGGCGGGCTGGCCCACCGGCTGAGCCCCGCCCGCGACGATGAGGACGCCATCGCGGCGGCGGTGGCCAAGGCCGACGCCGAGCTGATTGTTACCGTCGGCGGCGCCTCGGTGGGCGACTACGACCTGGTCAAGCCGGCGCTCAAGCGGCTGGGCCTCGAACTGCTGGTCGAGACGATCAATGTGCGGCCGGGCAAGCCGACCTGGTTCGGGACACTGGGCGATGGCCGCCGGGTGCTCGGCCTGCCGGGCAACCCGGCCAGCGCCTTTGTCTGCGCCGAACTGTTCCTGAAACCCCTGATCGCCGCCATGTCGGGCGGGGCCGCCGGGCCCCTGATGGAGCCGGCCATCCTCGCGGAAGACCTGCCCGCCGCCGGCCCGCGCGAGCACTGGATGCGGGCCGTCCTGGGGCCTGACGGCGTGCGCGCCCTGCCCGATCAGGACAGCAGCCTGGTGACCGTGTTCGCCGCCGCCGACGCCCTGCTGCGTCGGCGTGCGAACGCCCCGGCGGTCGAGGCCGGGGCGGTCGTGGAAATCCTGCGGTTGAACCGGGGCTAGACCCTTTCAGGTTTTGATGTACGCATCAAAACCTGATCAAAAGGGTCTAGAATCAAACATTTAGAGCATGTCCGGGCGGGCGAACCGCATACACTTCGCCCTGACATGCTCTAGTGGACGGTCGGGCCGCGGTCCTGGCCGTTTTGATGGCCGCGGCGGTCCCATTGGTCCTTCAGCAGGTTGGCGATGCCCATCCAGCCCGCCGTCGGCGCGGCCACGGCGCCGGGCGGCGGCTGGACCTTGACCGCATGGTAGGCATAGACGGCGCCCGCCCCGACCGAGGCGACGGCGACGGCCACCCGGCCGCCGACCCGCTTGGGCCCCAGCGCCATCCAGGCGGCCGAGAAGCCCTGCACCAGGCCCCAGAGAGTCAGGGCCCGGGTGCGGGTCGCGCCCTGCGGACTGTTCCAGACGCGCAGGCCGGAGATGGTCAGGGCGGTGAACATCGAGGGCCAGATGACCGCGAAGGCGGCCTTGGGAGGGTTGCTTACCGGGCCCTGGGACTCGGCGAAGTCGCTCATGTAGTCGGGTTCCTCGACGACGCTGCGGCGCGAGGCGATGACCTCGGCCAGGGCGACGGCCCCGCCGGCCAGCAACAGGCCGAGCAGCACATGACCCGCGGTGGTCACCGGCCTGGCTTCGACCTCGACCATCCCCTCGGGGCCCATCTCGTAACGCATGCGTCGTCTCCCTCGGTCTCCCGTCACCGGAGCCTCCGGCTCAACGCCGGCCGGCGGCAGGCGGTTCCGGGGCGTGGAAGGGTCTGGTCGTCGCAAGAGATCACCCCGAACGAAAGTGGCTGAACATCTGCGAATATCATGGACCGACATGGCCATGTCATGGCGAAGTGGCAGCTCAATCCGAGTTGTTCCTGCCTGGACCCGATGCGAGACGAACTTCACCAGCAACGGCGGGACAAAATCCTGCAGGCTGCCCGCCAGGTCTTCCTGACCCGCAGCTTCGACCGTGCGACGGTCGATGAGGTGGCCAAGGCGGCGCAGGTCTCGACGGGGACCGTCTACATCTATTTCGAGACCAAGGACCGCCTGTTCGAGGCGGTGACGGTCCTGGCGCTATCGCCATTCGAAGGGCTGTTCGACGGGATCGAGCGGATGGACGGCGGCCCTGAGCCGATGCTGATCCGATTGGCCGAGGTCTACTACCAGTTCCTGTCCGAACCCGAGATCCGGTCCTTCTACCGCATCGTGGTGATGGAGGCTGTCCGCCGGCCGGAAATGGCCCGGCAGGTCTATGAGACCGTGCACCGCACCCTGGGCGCGGCGCTGCGCCGGCTGCTGGTCCGCTTCCATGAGGCCGGCGAACTGGTCATCCCCGATGTGCCCATCGCCGCCCGGCTTTTCCAGGGAATGGTCGAGCATTCGGCGCTGACCATTCCCCTGGTCCAGGGCGAGGCGCCGGCTCTGCACCCCACCCAGCCCTACTGCGCCGAGACGGTGCGGGTGTTTCTGGCCGCCTACCGGCCGCGCTAGCCCTGGCCAGTCAGGGGAAACAGCGGGGCCAACCGGCGACGGGAAGGCCGACTACCAGATGAAGATCAACGGCGACGTTGCGGCTGAGAGCGGCGACTGGATGCTCTAGGCGGCCTCAAGCGCGGCGCGGGCGCAATAGCTGTAGTTGAGCACGGTGTAGGCGAAGAGGTGTTCGGCGGCGCGGGCCAGGTTGGCGTTGATGACCGCCTCGCCCTCGCCGGTCTGGCGCAGGAAGCCGGCCTTCTCGGCGTCGGCCAACAGGCGGCGGACATGCATGCGCGACACCCGGTTGCGCCGGGCCAGGCCCGCCAGGCTGTAGCGGACCGGACCGACGGGGGGAAACTCGCCGGCCGGATCGCCGCCCAGCAGCAGTTCGGCCATCAGGGCCAGGCCGGCGGTGCGTTGCGAGAACAGGTCGAGCGAATTGGCGTCGGGCTGGTAGGCGGCGAACGAGGCTTTGGAGACCTCGCCCATCGCCAGCATGAAGCGGGCAAAGACCGCATCCTCGTCGAAGCGGCGGGCCAGGGCGTCGATGTCGGCGTCGAAGCTGATCATGCCGGCCAGATCCTCGGCCATGCGCCGGCGGAAGGCGGCCTCCATCCTGGCCGTCGGCCGCCAGCATTTGACCCGTCCGTCGCCGGCCGGCGCCGGTTCGATATAGCCGATGAACTGCAGGTAGATCAGCATCGGCCGCGCCCGCCGGGCCGACGCCATGCCGGAGGCCCCCAGGAGGTCGCTGAGAGCGCTGAAGGTTATGCCGCCCGGGCTGGCGTGGAGATAGAAGACCCAGACGGCGCTGATGTAGTGGGAGATGTGGCGCAGGCTGCGGCCGACCGCCGGTTCCGACTGCGGAATCATCCAGGCGGCGTAGTGGCGGCGAATGACGGCGGCGTGGCCGGGGCGCGACTTGACGTTCGCCGGCCCCTCCGCGGCCATCCACGCCACCCAGTCCGTCGCCGATTCGACCAATGCTCTCCCCTCAGATCGGGGACAGCATAGTCCGCCGGCCCGAAAAGCGGCTAGTGGCCCTCGCCCTGCAGCTCACCCATGGCGCTTTGCAGATAGTTCTGTTCGCCGAGCTGGCGCACGAGGTCGAGCTGGGTCTCGAGGAAGTCGATGTGGTCCTCGGTGTCCGACAGGATCTCGACCAGCAGTTCGCGGGAGACGTAGTCGAAGGCCTCCTCGCAGGCCTTCACGCCGGGAATCAGCGTCTCGCGGCCGCCCTTCTCGACGGCCAGGTCGGCGGCCAGGCCCTCGGGCACGGTCTCACCGATCTTCAGCTTGTGCAGGTCCTGCAGGTTGGGCAGGCCGTCGAGGAAGAGGATGCGCTTGATCAGCTTGTCGGCGTGCTTCATCTCGCCGATCGATTCGTCGTAGGTGATCTGGCCCAGCTTGCTGAGGCCCCAGTGCTGGTACATCCGCGCATGCAGGAAGTACTGGTTCACGGCCGTGAGCTCGTTGGTCAGGACCGCGTTCAGAATGCGGATGATGGCCGGATCGCCCTTCATGGCGGTGCTCCTCAAGGTGTCGTTGAAGAGGTCTTGAACCCGCTTTGGGCCGGGCCGCAACCGCAATCTGTGCGAACGTTTCGCGCTAGCAGACAAATCTTCGCGAATGCCTCGCGACTACAGTAACGGGCCCTATTCGGCCGCGTAACGCAGCGCTTCGCGGCTCTCGTCGATCATCTGGCGCATCTCGCAGACGCACTTGGCGCACTGGGCCTGGCAGCCCTGGCTCTTGAAAACCTCGGCGGGACGCGAGGCGCCGGCGGCGATGGCCTGGCGCACGTCGCGTTCGCGAATGCCGTTACAGTTGCAGACGTACAAGGCGGGGCCCCGAACTCGATTGCGAACAATTCGCGTTCTCTATCGCAGAAATGGCGACGATGCAACGCATTCGCAAGTAACCATGAAATGGGTCAGGCCCGGCGCGGCTGTTCGATCTCGTCCAGTCGCTCGGCCGCCTTCCGGCCAGCGTAGGCGCAGCCGATGATCGAGGAGGCCATGAAGACACCGAGGTGTTCATCGAGCTGGGGCAGCAGGCGGCAGTGGTTGTCGGGCAGGAGCTCAAGGAAGCCGGCTTCATGGCCTGCGGTCAAAGCGCTGCGGACCTGGGCGCGGGAGACGCGGCAGCGGCGGGCAAGGTCGGCCAGGTTGATGGCGAAGGGCGCCGTGGACGGGAAGGCCCCATCCTCGGGGCCCGCGAACATGAGCTCGGCGAGCAGCGCCATTCCGCCATAGCGGTGCGAGAAGGTGTCCAGCGACGCCTCCGCGGGCGTGTAGCCTTGCAGCGCCAACCGCGTGACCTCGCCGATCGCCGACAGGTAGGCGCTCAGGACCTCCTCCCGGTCGAATTGCGGCGCGATGCGCAACAGCGGGGGATCGGCCGGCCAGAGGGTCGCCAGATGTCGATGCAGCCGCGCCTTGTAGGCCTCGAGCATGCGGTCGGTCGGAACGTAGCGCCGCAGGCGCTGGTCCCCGCTGCTGGGGGCCGGTTCGATGTACTGGATAAAGCGCATGAACAGCAGCGCCGAGGCCGCGCGGCCCGGCCCCGACATCCCGCTTTCCTTCAGCGTCTCGGCCAGGCGGCCGCGGGTCAGGCCGCCGGGCGTCGAATGCAGATAGAGCGCCCAGAGACCGATGAAGAACCGACCGCTGTCCTGCAGCGTACGGGCCAGCATGGCGCTGTCGTCGTCGCTCAGGCGCCAGGTATCGACCCAGGGCCGCTTCAGTCGCCCGAAGTCGGGGTGACCGGCGATCCTGGCCACGGCCAGCGGGTCTTTCGACGCAGCTGCGGCCGCCTCGGCGCTTTCCAGCCACCGATCATCGAGCATCTGTTCCGCCCTCCCCCCTCAGGCAAAATAGAGATCGATTACTACAGTTGATTTTTGAAGAAGAAAGGCCACGCGGCGAACATTGTTCGACATTTCCCGCAGCCATTGCTCAATCCGGGTGACGTGGTCGCCGCCAAGGGGATTTCTGCACACCTGAAGGTGTTTTCGGCCGGCCATTCGCGTGAGGCGCCGCCCGGGGATTCGAGGTGGATTACTACAGTCCCCTCGCCACAAGCGCTCTGGAAGACTGTTCGCTCACATCGTTATGCGCTCAGGGGGCGGCCGAAAGGCCCGTTCACATCATGTCTTTTGCCGCGGTGATTGACCTTTCGGCCCTCAACGGAACCACCGGCTTCCAGATCAATGGTGAGGCCGCGGGCAACCAGAGCGGCCTTTCCGTCGCCTCGGCCGGCGACGTCAACGGCGATGGCATCGACGACCTGATCATCGGGGCCTCGCGCGCCAATGCGAACGGCTCCTGGTCCGGAGCCACCTACGTTGTGTACGGACGCACAACCGGCTTTGCGGCCAGCCTGGACCTGTCCACCCTCGACGGGACCACCGGTTTCCGGATCATCGGCGAGGCGGCTGAAGACTACGCCGGCTATTCCGTCGCCTCGGCGGGGGACGTCAACGGCGATGGCATCGGCGACCTGATCTTCGGGGCGCCGGGCGCCGACCACGGCTATTACGGCTCCAGGGCCGGCTCCAGCTACGTTGTGTTTGGAAGCGCGACGGGCTTTGCGGCCGACCTGGACCTGTCCAGCCTCAACGGGACCACCGGCTTCCAGATCAGCGGCGAGGCCGGAGGCGACTACAGCGGCAGGTCCGTCGCCTCGGCCGGGGACATCAACGACGATGGCTTCGACGACCTGATCATAGGGGCCATATTCGCCTCCCCGAACGGCTTCGCATCCGGAGCCAGCTATGTTGTGTTCGGACGCGCAACCGGCTTTGCGGCCAACCTGGACCTGTCCAGCCTCGACGGAACCAACGGCTTCAAGATCAGCGGCGAGATGGCTAACGACCGGAGCGCCCGGTCAGTGGCTTCGGCGGGAGACGTCAATGGCGATGGCGTCGACGATCTGATCATTGGGGCCAGTTCCGCCCCGAACGGCGCCAACTTCGGGGCCAGCTATGTAGTGTTCGGAGGCACATCCGGCTTTGCGGCCAACCTGGACCTGTCCACCCTCGACGGAACCAACGGCTTCGAGATCAACGGCGAGCTGGCTGGCGACCAGAGCGGCATTTCCGTGGCCTCGGCCGGCGACATTAACGGCGACGGCATCGGCGATCTGATCATCGGCGCCGCCAGGGCCGACCCGAACGGCAACAACTACTCCGGAGCCAGCCACGTTGTGTTTGGACGCACAACCGGCTTTGCGGCCAGCCTGGACCTGTCCACCCTGGACGGAACCACGGGATTCCAGATCAACGGCGAGGTGGCCAACGATTTCAGCGGCTTTTCCGTCGCCTCCGCCGGCGACGTCAACGGCGATGGCATCGATGATCTGATCATCGGAGCCTACGGGGCTGACCCGAACGGCTCTTTCTCCGGGGCCAGCTACGTCGTGTACGGACGCACCACCGGCTTTGCGCCCAACCTGGACCTGTCCGCCCTCGACGGAACCAACGGCTTCCAGATCAACGGCGAGGTGGGTGGCGACATCAGCGGCAAGTCCGTCGCCTCAGCCGGCGACGTCAATGGCGATGGCATCGACGACCTGATCATCGGGGCTACCGGCGCCGACCCGAACGGTTCCCTCTCCGGCGCCAGCTATGTCATCTTCGGCCGCCCGGCGCCGGTCAGCTTCGCCGGCACGGCGGGCAACGACCTTCAGAGCGGAGCCGGGGCGAACGACAGTCTCTCCGGCCAGGGCGGCAACGATACGCTGAACGGGCTTGGGGGCGACGACATCCTCGACGGCGGCGATCTGTCCGACCAGCTGTTCGGCGGCGACGGGGCGGACGACCTGATCGGCGGCGGCGGCGGCGACATCATGTACGGGGACGCCGGAGCCGACGATCTGAGCGGCGGCGACGGGGCCGACAAGTTGTTCGGCGGCACGGCGGAAGATCTGCTCAACGGCGGCGCCGGCAACGACCGTATGAACGGCGAGAGCGAAGATGATGTTCTGAACGGCGGAGCCGGCAACGACTACCTCGATGGCGGCGTGGGGGTCGACATCATGTCTGGCGGAACGGAGAACGACATCTACATCGTCGATGACGCCGCGGATCAGACCATCGAACAGGTCGCCGAGGGTTATGACATCGTTCGCACCAACCTCACCGCCTGGACGCTTGCCGCCAATATCGAGGCCCTGGAACTCACGGGTTCGGGTAACAGCCTCGGCATCGGCAACTCCGGCGCCAACAACATCCAGGGCAACGCCGGCGCCAATTTCCTGTACGGCCAGGATGGGGTCGACACCATCAATGGCAACGATGACGACGACTATATCATCGGCGGCATCGGCAACGATCTGCTGCGCGGGGGCACGGGCGCTGACACGTTCCGTGTCTACAGCGAGAGCATCGCTCGCCCCACGCTGGAGACCGATCAGATATATGACTTCAGTAGCGCCGAGGGCGACCTCCTCTATTTCAGCGAGATCGACGCCAACACCCTGGTCGATGGCGACCAGGCCTTCCGCCTGGTCAGCGCCTTCACCAAGCATGACGCGGCGCACCCGGAGCTGACGGGCCAGATGACCCTGACCTTTGCCGCGGGCATCACCACCCTGCGCCTCGATGTGAACGGCGACGCCAAGGTCGACTACCAGATGAAGATCAACGGCGACGTCACCGGCGATAGCGGCGGCTGGATTCTCTAGACACCGGCCAAAGGGGGGCAACACATGCCATTTGGAGCCACACTCGACCTCGCTGCGCTCGATGCCACGACCGGCCTGCGCCTGCTGGGCGAGGCCGCGAGTGACAACAGCGGCCTCAGCGTCGGGGCGGCCGGCGACGTCAACGGCGACGGCATCGCCGACCTGATCATCGGCGCCCCAGGCAACGGCTCATCACGGGGGATGAGCTATGTCGTCTTCGGAAGCGCCACGCCGTTCGGCGCGGACTTCGACCTGGCAAGCCTGAACGGGACCAATGGCTTCCGCATACAGGGCTCGGACACGAGTGACCGCAGCGGCTATTCGGTCGCTTCGGCCGACGTCAACGGCGATGGCATCAGTGACCTGCTGATCGGGGCGGTGCAGGCCAGCCCGAACAGCTACACCAGCGCCGGGGCCACCTATGTGGTGTTCGGCAAGTCGACAGGCTTCGACGCCACGGTAACCCTGTCGTCGCTGAATGGAACCAATGGCTTCCGGATCAGCGGCGAAGCGAACTTCGACCGGGCCGGCAAGATTGTCTCGGCCGGAGATTTCAACAACGACGGCTATGACGACATGCTGATCGCCGCCGCCGGCGCCGATCCCAACGGCAACACATCCGGCGCCGCCTATCTTCTGTACGGCAAGGCCGGCGGCTTCGGGGCCGACTTCATCCTGGCCACCCTGACCGCCGCTGACGGGTTCCAGATCAACGGCGAGGTCACCAACGACTTCACCGGCACGGCAGTCGCCGGCGTCGGCGACGTCAACGGCGACGGCTTCGACGACATCGCCGTGACGGGCACCGGCGCAGACGCCGGCGGCAACTATGCGGGCGGGGCCTGGGTCATCTTCGGCGCGGCCACTGGCTTCGGCGCGACCTTCGAACTGACCAGCCTGACCGGGGCCAACGGCTTCCAGATCAACGGCGCCGCCGCCTTCGACCGCCTCGGAACCACGATCAGCAACGCCGGCGACGTCAACGGCGATGGCATCGGCGACCTGATCGTCGGGGCCTTCAGCGCCGCGCCGCATGGTTCCGGCTCTGGCGCCAGCTATGTGGTGTTCGGGCGCAATACGGCCGTGGCCGGGAACTTCGCCTCCGAGGTCAACCTGTCCGGCCTGAACGGGGCCAACGGCTTCAGGCTCAGCGGCGCGGCGGCCAACGACTACGCCGCCCATGTTTCCGCGGCCGGCGATCTGAACGGCGACGGGGTCGATGACCTGATCGTCGTGGCCTCGGGGGCCGACAACATTGGCAGGATCAATGGCGGCGCGGGTTATGTCGTCTATGGCAAGGTCACGGCCACGGTCGGCAATTTCGACGCCGTCATTGAGCTGTCGGGTTTGACCGCGGCCACCGGACTGCGCATCGACGGCGTCGCGCCGGGGGCGCCCTTCACCGGGCTGCTGGCCTCCGCCAGCATCGGCGACTTCAACGCAGACGGGGCCGACGACCTGTTGATCGGCAGCCGGTTCGCCGACCCGACCGGACGGGACAACGCCGGGATCAGCTATGTGATCTGGGGCCAGGCTCCGCCGGTGACCTTCGTCGGCGGCGGCGGCAACGACACCCAGAGCGGCGGCTCGCTTGGGGACAGCCTGTCGGGCGGCGGCGGCAACGATGTGCTTAACGGCATGGCCGGTGACGACACCCTCGACGGCGGCGATCTCTCCGACCAGCTGTTCGGCGGTGATGGGGCCGACGACCTGATCGGCGGCGGCGGCGGCGACATCATGTACGGCGACGCCGGCGCCGATGAGCTGAGCGGCGGCGACGGGGCTGACAAGCTGTTCGGCGGCACGGGGGCCGATCTCCTGAACGGCGGGACTGGCAACGACCGCATGGACGGCGAAAGCGATGTCGATGTCCTGAACGGCGGGGCCGGCAACGACTATCTCGATGGGGGTCTCGGCGCCGACATCATGTCGGGCGGGGCGGACAACGATGTCTACATCGTCGACGACGCCGCAGATCAGGTCATCGAACTGGCGGGCGAGGGGTACGACATCATCCGCACAAGCATCGACGGTCTGACGCTGGCCGACAATGTCGAGGCGATCGAGTTTCAGGGCTCGACCCACTCCGGCGCCTTCGGCAACGCCGGAGCCAACAACATGCAGGGCAACGCCGGCTTCAACGGCTTGTGGGGCATGGACGGCGTCGACACCATCAACGGCAACGACGGTGACGATCAGATCGTCGGCGGCCGCGGCAACGACCTGCTGCGCGGTGGCCTGGGCGGGGATGTCTTCTATGTCTTCGGGGAAAGCATCGCCCGCCCAACCCTGGAGACGGACCAGATCTATGACTTCAGCACAGCCGAGGGCGACCGCCTGAATCTGGGCCAGATCGACGCCAACACCCTGGTCGATGGCGACCAGGCCTTCCGCCTGGTCAGCGCCTTCACCAAGCATGACGCGGCACAGCCGGAGCTGACGGGCCAGATGACCCTGACCTTTGCCGCGGGCATCACCACCCTGCGCCTCGATGTGAACGGCGACGCCAAGGTCGACTACCAGATGAAGATCAACGGCGACGTCACCGGCGATAGCGGCGGCTGGATACTGTAGACGCCGGCGGCGGCTCGACGCAGATTGCGCGCCTCAGGTTTCAGGGGTGGCTTTCGATGGTTCGTGGGTTTCTGGCGCTGGCGTTGACGCTGGCGGTCGCCTTGCCGGTTGCGGCGCAAGAGAAGCCCCGCTCGGTATGGACCGCGGGCGCGGCCTACGACGCCGCCATTCCCGAGCCCAAGGCCATCGTCGGCCATGAGCTGGGCGAGCGGCTGACCCTGTCGGCAGATGTGCGCCGCTACTTCGAGACCCTGGCCGCCAAGGCGCCGGACCGCGTGCGGGTCGGCGACTACGGCCGCACCTGGGAGGGCCGGGTGCTGCCCTATGCGGTGATCACCTCGGCCCGCAACATGGCCCGGCTGGACGAAATCCAGGCCAACGCCCGGGCCCTGGCCGACCCGCGCCGCACCGATGCCGCGCGCGCCCGGGCGATCATGGCCGACCAACCGGCCATCGTCTGGCTGGCCTACAGCGTCCACGGCAACGAGACCTCGCCGGCCGAGGCGGCGATGGCCACCGCCCGCCACCTGCTGGCCTCGCGCGATCCGGCGGTGGCCCCGTGGCTGGAGCGCACAGTCGTCATCCTGGTCCCGACCCAGAACCCCGACGGCCGCGACCGCTTCATCAACGGCTATGAGGCCGCCTTCGGCCTGGAGCCGGACACCGACGCCTCGTCCGCCGAGCGGGCCGAGCAGTGGCCTCAGGGCCGCTTCAATCACTACCTCTTCGACCTCAACCGCGACTGGTTCGCCCAGACCCAGCCCGAGACCCGCGGCCACAGCGCCCTGATGCGCCAGTGGTATCCGCAGGTGGTGGCCGACGCCCATGAGATGGGCACCAACGCCACCTACTTCTTCCCGCCGGAAGCCGATCCGCTGAATCCCCTCCTGCCCGAGGCGCAGGTGAAGAGCCGGGCCCTGTTCGGCCGCAACCACGCCGCCGTCTTCGACCGCGAGGGCGTCGACTACTTCACCCGCGAGAGCTACGACGCCTTCTATCCGGGCTATGGCGACAACTGGCCGAGTTATTTCGGCGCGGTGTCCATGACCTATGAGCAGGCCAGCGTGCGGGGCCTGGCGGCGCGGCGGTCGAACGGCGAACTGCTGACCCTGGCCGACGCGGTGCGCAACCACTTCCTGATTTCGCTTTCGACCATCCAGACCGCCGCCGACAACCGCGAGCGGCTGCTGGGCGACTTCTACTACTATCAGGTCTCGTCGATGGCGCAGGCGCGCGCCGCCGGGACCTGGCTGCTGCCGCGCACCGCGGCCGATCCGGGGGCCGCCGACCGGCTGGCCCAATTGCTGGCCCGGCAGGGGATCGAGGTCGGGCGGCTGGAAGCGCCGGTGAAGGCCTGCGGCAAGACATACGATGCCGGGACCTATGTCATCGACGGCGGCCAGCCGCACGGGCGTCTGGTGCAGGTGCTGTTCGACCGCACGGTGTCGATGACCCCGCAGTTCATCGCCGAACAGGAGCGGCGCCGGGCCAAGGGCCTGCCGCCGGAGATGTACGACGTCACCGGCTGGGCCCTGCCGCCGCTGTTCAACACCCCCGCCGAACGCTGCAAGGGCGTGGCGGCCGGCCGGATGTTGAACGCCGACGAGATCGGCAAGGGCTATGTCGCCGGGGCCGAGCGGCCGGTGGCCTATGTGGTGGCGCCGGGCTCGCAGGCCATGGCCCTGCTGGCCGGGGCCCTGCGCCAGGACCTGCGGGTGCGCTCACCGGAAAAGGCGTTCACCGTCGGAGGCCGGAACTGGGCCGCCGGCTCGCTGGTCATTCCCGTGGCCGGCAACCCGGCCGACCTGCGCCAGCGGCTGGACGCCCTGACCGCCCGCACCGGGGCCATCGCGGTGGGCATCGAGGACAGCTGGGTCACGTCTGGTCCGAGCTTCGGCTCGGAGTTTTCGCCCAGCTTCGTCGCCCCGCGCATCGCCATGGCCTGGGACCAGCCGACCTATGCGCCGTCGGCGGGGGCGACCCGCTATCTGATCGAGCGGGGTTTCGACTATCCGGTCAGCGTCATCCGCACCGACCGCATGGGCGCGGCGGATCTGGCCCGCTACCAGGTGCTGATCCTGCCGGACGGCGGCAACTACCGGGCGCGGCTCGGGGCCGGCGGGGTGGCGGCGATCAAGGACTGGGTGCGCAAGGGCGGGGTGCTGATCGCGCTCGGCGACGCCGTCGGCCTGCTTGCCGATCCGGAGGTCGACCTGATCGGCGCGCGGCAGGAAACCCTGGCCGTGGACGGCAAGGCGCCCGAGGGCGTCGACGCCAAGAAGGCGACCACGCCCGGCGCCCTGATCAAGGACGAGAGCGCCTATGACGCGGCCCTGCGACCCGTCGAGGCCGGTCCGCCCTCCTCGCCAGGCGTGGTCGCCAGGGCGATGGTCGACGGCGACCACTGGCTGGGCGCGGGCGTGGCGCCGAGCGTCAATGTGCTGGCCGGCGGCGGTACGATCTACACCCCGTTGCGCCTCGACCAGGGGGTCAACGTCGCCCGCTTCGCCTCGGCCGAGGATGTGCTGGTGGCCGGCTACCTGTGGAAGGAGACGCGCCAGCAACTGGCCTTCAAGCCGCTGGTCATGATCCAGGAGACGGGCCGCGGCCAGGTCATCGCCTTCACCCAGGATCCGACCGCCCGGGGCTTCCAGCGGGGCATGGACGTGCTGTTCCTCAACGCCATCTTCCGGGGCGCCGCCCACGCCTCGCCGATGAGGTAGCGGTCAGGTCAGCTCTTCGGAGGAGTACCCCAGGATCTCGCGGGCGATGATCAGCCGCTGGATCTGGCCGGTGCCCTCGTAGATGTCGCTGATGCGGCCATCGCGCAGGAACTTCTCGATGACGTGGTCGTGGCTGATCGACATGCCGCCCAGCACCTCCATCGCCCCCTGGGTGACCGTCCGGCAGACGTCGCCGCCCTTGGCCTTGCAGATCGAGCTTTCGAGGTTGTTGGGTCGGCGCTTGTCGCTGAGCCAGGCGGCGTGCAGCACGGTCAGGGCGGCGGCCTCGGTATCGGCCTCCAGCTCGATCAGCTTCTGCTCGACGGCGGAGCGCTGATTGAAGCTCTTGCTCCAATCAACCTCGACCCCTTCGGCGGCCAGGGCCTCGCGGGCGAACTCGAATGCCCCCTTGGCCTTGGCGACGCCGCCCGAGGCGACGGCGGGGCGGGTCATGTTGAAGGTCTTCATGACGCCCTTGTAGCCGGCGGAACCGCCGTCCTTGGGCACGGTCTCGTCGCCGCCCAGCAGGCTGTCGCGGGGAATGCGGCAGTCGCGGAAAGAATACGCGGCCGTATCAGACGCCCGGATGCCGAGCTTCTTCTCCTGGCGCACCAGCTCGAAGCCGGGCGCGCCCTTCAGCACCAGGAACGACTTGATCCCGGCCCGCCCCGCCGACTTGTCGATGGTCGCCCAGACGATGGCCCCGTCGCACTTGACCCCGTCGGTTACGAAGATCTTGTCGCCGTTGATCACCCACTCGTCGCCGTCGAGGTAGGCCGTGGCCTGGATGGCCTTGGTGTCGGAGCCGACGTTCGGCTCGGTGATCGACATGGCCAGGAACAGATCGCCCCACTTGGCCTTCTGCTCGGGTGTGCCGGCCGATTGCAGGGCGGCGTTGCCGAGGCCACTGGCCCGGCCCATGGGCATGGCCAGGCCGAGGCCCCGCACCACGCCGCGCGCCGAGCCGCGCGCCATGCTGACCGCCATCATGAAGGTCATCATCGGGGTGTCGTCGGGCTTGCGCTGGCCCAGCATCGGGAAGACCTCCTCGAAACCGCGCTCGCCCTCGAGGCGGGCCGGCGGGGTCTCGTGCTCGTGGTCCTCGTAGTAGCGCATGTGGGCTTGGGTCGAGTTGCCGACCTCGACGACCTTGTCGAGGATCTGCTGGTCGATGTCGGAGAAGCGGAAGTCAGCCATCGTCGTTTCTCCTAAACCGAGACCGGACCGTCGAGGACGGTCAGGGTGCGGGCGTTGCGCAGCCACATCTCGAGCGGCAGGTCACGGATGAAGCCGTGGCCGCCAAAGATCTGCAGGGCGTCGTCGGCGATCTTGATCGACTTGCGGCGCACGAAGTCCTGGGCCAGGACCACGGCCTTGGCCGCCCCCGGATCGTCATGCTCCAGCAGGCTGGCGGCCTTCCAGACCATCCAGCGCATGGCCTCGCACTCGATATGCATGTCGGCTAGCATGAAGGCGATCGACTGTTTCTTGCCGATCGGCTCGCCGAAGGCGACGCGCTCCTTGGCGTAGGGGATCGCGTAGTCGGTCGCCTGCCGCGCCAGACCGACGGCCAGGGCGCAGGCGCCGATGCGGGCCTGGTTCACCAGCTTCTGCGCGTCGATGCCGGCGTCACCGCCGAGCCGGGCCGAGCCGGGCAGTTCGACGTTGTCGAGGGTGACCTTCGACTGGGGGACGGGCTTGAGGCCCATCGATCCGCTCTCGGCCGCCACGCTGAGACCCTTGGCCTCGCGGGGGACGATGTAGGCCTGGACGGCGGCGTCCTCTTCCTGCGCCAGCACCAGGAAATGGCTGGCCCGGTCGCCGAACGGCACGAGGCGCTTCTCGCCGTTGAGGACGAAGCCGTTGCCGCTGCGCCTGGCCGTCGTGCGCAGCTTTTCGGCCGAGAAGCCGAACTGCCCCTCCTGGATCGCCAGGCTGGCCGCCGCCGGATCATTGCCGGCGAACTTCGGCAGATGCTCGGCCTTCTGCTCGTCGGTCCCGAAATCGATCAGGGCATTGACGAACTGGCCCGGCGCCATGATCGCCGCACCCTGGCTGGCGCAGCCGCCGCCCAGCGCCTCGAGGATCACCGCATTGGTCATGCAGGAGCGCTCTCCGCCGGCGCCGCCGTATTCCTCGGGGATCGAGGCGGCGATCAGGCCCAGCTCCCAGCCCGCCTGGATCACCTCGGCCGGCATCTCGCCCGCCTCGTCTATGGCCCGCGCCTGCGGCGCCAGAACCTCGGCCGCGAAGCCCTTCAGGCTTTCGCGGATCATGGCCTGCTCTTCAGTCAGGTCGAAATCGATCATGCAGCTCTCCCTGACTCGAACCCTAACCGAATGACCGGCGGGGAAGGCAAGCCGGCTCGTGCGCTAACTGATGTCATCCGGCGACGACAGGAAAGGGCGCTTTCGCGCCCCAACGAAACAGGGCGGCGTCCGGAGACGCCGCCCTGCACGGTCCAGCGAGGGTTGAGCCGTCAGGCCCGCCCGCTGGTCGGGATGTCCTTGAACGCCACATCCTTGTCGACGCGGATGTCGCCGGGCAGGCCCAGCACCCGCTCGGCGATGATATTGCGCAGGATCTCGTCGGTGCCGCCCTCGACGCGGGTGGCGGGCGAGCGCAGCAGCATCTGCTGGAAGCGGGCCCCGGCGTCGGCCTCGCCCGGGTTGTTCATCACCCCGGCCTGGCCCTGCAGGTCCAGCGCGAACATCGCCAGCTCCTGCATGGTGGCCCCGGCGACCAGCTTGCCGATGCTGTTTTCCGGCCCGGGGGTTTCGCCCTTGCTGAGGGCGCTGATGGCCCGCATGCCGGTGTACTTCAGGCCGCTGGCCTTGACCGCGTACTGGGCCAGGCGCGAACGGACGGCGGCGTCGTCAATAGCCGGGCCGTCCATGGTCTGCAGGTTCATGCAGTAGTCGAACAACTCCGGGAAGCCGGTCGGCATCCCCGAACCGATCGACAGCCGCTCGTTCATCAGGGTGGTCAGCGACACCGTCCAGCCCTGGCCGACGGCGCCCAGGCGCTGGTTGTCGGGAATGCGGACGTCGGTGAAGTAGACCTCGTTGAAGCCCGACTGCCCGTTGGCCTGCTTGATAGGGCGCACCTCGACGCCAGGCGACTTCATGTCCAGCCAGAACATGGTCAGACCCTTGTGCTTGGGCACATTGGGGTCGGTGCGGGTGATCAGGATGCCGTAGTCGCTGTGCTGGGCGCCGCTGGTCCAGATCTTCTGGCCGTTGATGATCCAGTCGTTGGAGCCATCCGTCGCCTTCTCGGCGCGGGTGCGCAGGCCGGCGAGGTCCGAGCCGCCGGCCGGTTCGCTGAACAGCTGGCACCAGATGTGTTCGCCGCTGGCCATGGTCGGCAGCAGGTGGCGTTTGTGCTCCTCGCTGGCCCAGGCCATCAGGGTCGGGCCGCACATGCCGTGGCCGATGATGAAGGTGCCGCTGAGGGCGCCATAGGGGCCTTCTTCCTGGCCCCAGATGACCCGTTCGATCGGGCTGGCGCCGCGACCGCCGTACTCGGGCGGCCAGTGCAGGCAGGCCCAGCCGGCCTCGGCCTTCTTCCTCTGCCAGGCCTTGGACAGCTGCAGCGGGTCGCGATTGCCCACGTTGACGCCGGCAAAGCCGCTCTTCTTTAGGTCGGCCTCCAGTTCCCTGGGGGCGTTGGCGTCGAGCCATGCGCGGGCGGTGGCGCGGAATTCGGCTTCTTGCGGGGTGTCGTCGAAGTTCATGATGTCAGCTCCCAATCAGGCCGCGGCCGGGGATTCGTTGCGCTTGCGCAGACGGTCAATGAGCAGGTCTTCCCAGGTCGACTTGGAGCCGAGGCCGAGAGCCAGCGCGTTCGAGCGGCGGTAGTAGAGGTGGCAGTCGAAGGCCCAGGTGAAGCCCATGCCGCCGTGCACCTGGATGTTGTTCTTGGCGCAGTGCTGGAAGGCGTCGGTGGCGCTGATCCGGGCCGTGGCGGCCGCGACAGCCAGTTCGGGCGAGCCGGTCGAGAGCGCCCAAGCGCCGTAGTAGGCGTTGGAGCGCGCCAGGGTGGCGGCGACATACATGTCGGCCAGGATATGTTTGACCGCCTGAAAGCTGCCGATCTGGCGGCCGAAGGCCATGCGCTCCAGCGCATAGTCGCGGCCCATCTCCAGCGCCCGGTCGGCCCCGCCGACCTGTTCGAAAGCGACCAGGACGGCGGCGCGGTCGAGGACGTCGGAAGCGATCTTCCAGCCCTCGCCGGCGGCGCCAAGCGCTTCGGCGGGGGCGCCGTCGAAGCTGATGCGCGCCTGGCTGCGGCTGGGGTCGATGGTGTCGACGGCCTCGCGGGTGACGCCCGGACCGTTGAGATCGACCAGGAACAGGCCGACCTGGCCGCCGCTGCGGGCGACGACCACACAGAGGTCGGCGACGTCGCCGTCCGGCACGGGGACCTTGGTCCCGGAAAGCTTGCCGCCCGTGACACTGGCCTTGATGTTGCCTTCCGTGACCCGGCCGACGCCCTCGGCCAGGGCGAAGGTCCCGATGGCCTCGCCGGAGGCCAGTTTCGGCAGCCAGGCTTCCTTCTGGGCTTGAGAGCCGGCGACCATCAGGAATTCGGCGGCCAGGTATATGGAACTGGCCATCGGCACCGGCGCGACGGCGCGGCCCAGCTCCTCGGCGATGACGCAGAGTTCGAGGTGGCCGAGACCCACGCCGCCGAATTCCTCGGGGATGGCGGCGCCCAGGAAGCCCATTTCGCCAAGACCCTTCCACAGGGCCTTGTCATAGGGCTCAGGCCCTTCAAGCACCGCCCGCACGGCGGTGGTCGGGCAGCGGTCGGCCAGGAAGCGCCGGGCCTCCTCGCGCAGCTGCTTCTGCTCGTCTGAGAAGTCGAAGTTCACTTGGGCGGCTCCCGGAGTTTTTCTGCTTTCCGCACACGTGAACCGGATCACGCAGGGTCAGTCAAAGGCCGTCTCGCCGCAGGCCGCCGGCTGCGCTAAACCCCCGCCATGGATTGCCGCCTCTACCTGATCACCCCGCCGACCATCGCCGACCTGGCCGCCTTCGGCCGCACACTCAGCGAAGCGCTGGACGCCGGCGACGTCGCCGCCCTGCAGCTGCGCCTCAAGGACCAGCCGGAAGCGGTCATCGCCGCCGCCCACGACATGCTCTTCGCCATCTGCCAGTCGCGCGACGTCGCCCTGATCCTCAACGACGACCCCAGGCTGGCCGCGAAGCTGGGCTGCGACGGGGTCCATATCGGCCAGTCGGACATGCCGATGGCCGAGGCCCGCAAGGTCATGGGCAAGAGCGCCATGATCGGCGTGACCTGCCACGACAGCCGCCACCTCGGCATGGAGGCCGCCGAGGCCGGCGCCGACTATGTGGCGTTCGGCGCCTTCTACCCGACGGCGACCAAGGAAACCCTCTACCGGCCCGAGCCGGACATCCTGACCATCTGGCAGGAGACGATGGAAATCCCCTGCGTCGCCATCGGCGGCATCACGGCGGACAACGCCGGCCCGCTGGCCCGGGCGGGAGCCGATTTCGTGGCGGTCAGCGCCGGGGTCTGGAATTATCCGGATGGCGCGGCGGCGGCCGTCAGGGCGATCAACGCCGCAATCGCCGGCTGACCTTGCTATAACGGGGCCTCATCGCTAGGTTCCGCGACCTTTTTTCGAGACCCCGACATGCCCGCCACCTCTCCCCTGATCAACGTCATGACCGAAGCCGCCCGCAAGGCCGGCAAGGGCATGGCCCGCGACTTCGGCGAGGTCGGCGAACTGCAGGTGTCGCGCAAGGGCTCGGCCAGCGACTTCGTCACAGCCGCCGACCTGAAGGCCGAACAGTTCCTGTTCGAGGCCCTGACCAAGGCGCGGCCGGGCTACAGCTTCATCGGCGAGGAGCGTGGGCTTGTCGAGGGCACCGACAAGACCCACACCTGGATCGTCGACCCCCTGGACGGCACCACCAACTTCATCCACGCCATCCCCCACTTCGCCATCAACATCGCCCTGCAGCGCGAGGGCGAGGTGGTCGCGGCCGTGACCTACAACCCGATCACCGCTGACCTGTTCTGGGCGGAAAAGGGCAAAGGCGCCTGGCTTGGAGCGGAACGCCGCCTGCGGGTCGCGGCCCGCAACCGGCTGGACGACGCCCTGCTGGCCACCGGCATCCCGTTCCTTGGCAAGCCTGGCCATGCCCAGTTCCTGAAGGAGCTGCACCAGATCAGCCAGCGGGTGGCCGGTGTGCGCCGCTATGGTTCTGCGGCGCTGGACCTCGCCTGGGTCGCGGCCGGCCGGTACGACGGCTACTGGGAGCGGGGGCTGAACAGCTGGGACGTGGCTGCGGGCATGCTGCTGGTCACCGAAGCCGGCGGCAAGGTCACCGACCTGGACGGCGGCTCGGACCCCATCGAGGCCAAGACCATCCTCGCGGCGAACCTCGATATGCACCCGCTGATCCTCGAGAAGCTTCAGGCGGCGGCTTAACCGCCTCCCCCGTCATCCTAGGCCTTGTGCCTAGGACCCACGGTTAGGCGACCCTCAAGCTAATGCCTTGGGGGCGCGGCCGCGCCCCCAGACCACAGCATGTGCAAGCGGACACGTGGGTCCTAGGCACAAGGCCTAGGATGACGGTCGTGGGTGGGATCACGCGATCAGCACAACCTTACCCACATGCGCCCCGGCCTCCAGGTAGGCGTGCGCCGCCGCCGCTTCCTCCAGCGGAAACGTCCTATCGACCACCGCCTTGACCTTGCCGGCCTCGACCCAGGGCCAGACCACCCGCTCGATCTCGGCCGCCAGCCGGGCCTTCTCGTCGGCCGAGCGCGGGCGCAGGGTGGACCCCGTCAGCGTCGCACGCTTCATCATCAGGCCGAACACCGGCACCTCCAGCATACCGCCGCCCAGGGCCGCGATGTAGACGATGCGGCCGCCGGTCTTCAGGGCCGACAGGTTTTTGGCGAAGTAGCTGGCCCCGACCATGTCGAGCACCACATCGACGCCGCCGTTCGCCTTCGCGACAGCCTCGAAGTCCTCCGCCGTCACATCGACCGCCACATCGGCGCCGAGCGCCAGGGCCTGGGCCTTCTTGTCCGCCCCGCGACCGGTGGCGATCACCGTCGCGCCGGCCGCCTTGGCCATCTGGATGGCGGTGACGCCGATGCCGCTGGTGGCGCCGTGGATCATCAGGGTCTCGCCGGCCTTGAGGGCGCCGTGCTCGAAGACGTTGGCGAAGACGGTGAAGACGGTTTCCGGCAGGCCGGCGGCCTCGGTCAGGCTCAGTCCCTTCGGGATGGGCAAGGCATGCCGGGCATCGACCACGGCGTACTCGGCATATCCGCCGCCGCCGAGCAGGGCGGTGACCTGATCACCCGCCTTCCAGCGCCCGGCGCCTTCGACCACCTCACCGGCCACTTCCAGGCCCAGCACCGGCGAGGCGCCGGGGGGCGGCGGGTAGGCGCCCATGCGCTGGACGATGTCCGGGCGGTTGACGCCGGCCGCCCTGACCCGGATCAGGACATCGCCCTCGCCCCGGACGGGAATGGGCGCCGTTTCGGGCCGAAGCGCGCTGGCCGGGCCGGCGCCGCCCTCGATGCCGATGGCGGTCATGGTCTGGTCGGTCATGGCGGATGCCCCTCAAAGCTTGCGCGCGGCGCTGTTGCGAGGTGAGATAGGCGGAAACACGGACTTTCGCGATAGGGAGCGACGGCGATGATCGACGAACCCCTCGGGCCCCGGCCGGGCCGCGGCGACAACCTGGTGGCCCTGAGCCGCGAGGATCTCGAGATCTACGGGGTTTCCGAGCTGGAGGAGCGCATCGAGGCGCTGCAGGCCGAAATCGCCCGCAGCCAGGCGCAGATCGACAAGAAAAACGCCGGAAAATCGGCTGCCGACGCCTTCTTCAACTTCAAGAACGGCTAGTTTGGAAAACGACAAGTTAAGGGGTTGGCACGCAGGTTGCAGTCCTTGCGGTCCGAACGGGCCGAGTGTGGCTCACTGGCGTAACAGTAGGGGCGGAGTGTCCATGAACGAAGTTGGCGCGCTGGAGACAGCGCCGTGGCGGGCCGGGGTGATCTCGGACTTTGCGCGGTCGGAGCTGTTTGATCGCACCTTCCAGGAGGGCATGGACCTCGTGGAGGAAACCGCCGCCTATCTCGACGGGGCCGGCCGGCAGGACAGCAAGCTGCTCAGCCGCAACGCCGCCCTGGCCTATGCGTCGGAAAGCATGCGCCTTACCACCCGCCTGATGCAGGTGGCCAGCTGGCTACTGGTGCAACGGGCTGTCCGCGAGGGCGACATGGCCCCCGACGCCGCCTGCGACGAGCGCTATCGTCTCGGCGCCGAGGCCGTCTGCACCGGCGAACAGAGCGAGGAGCTGCTGCCGCTGGGCCTGCTGACCCTGCTCGATCGTTCGGGCCGTCTCTATGACCGCGTCCGGCACCTCGACCGCCGCATGTATGTCGAGGCCCAGGCCGACGAGGTCCCCAACGCCGTGCTCAGCCAGTTCGACCGCCTGCGGACGGCGTTCAGCGGGCTCGACGCCTAGAACAGCATCCTTCTCCCGCTTGCCAGGAGAAGGTGGCCCCCGAAGGGGGGCGGATGAGGGCAGCGCCGGCTCCGGCCGGGCTGCCCTTTTCCGTGTTTGCCGGTCAGCGCCAGAACGAGCCCCACCTGGAACCGCTGGCGCCGCCCTCATCCGTCCGCTACGCGGCCCCCTTCTCCCGGCGAGCGGGAGAAGGGGAAAACGAAAAAAGCCGGCTCCCTGAAGGAGCCGGCTCTTTGCCGTCCGCGCAGACGCGCGAAACGTGCTTACTTCTTGGTGAAGCCGCCGAACTTGGCGTTGAAGCGGCTGACGCGGCCACCGCGGTCGAGCAGGGTCTGGTTGCCGCCGGTCCACGCCGGGTGGGTCTTCGGATCGATGTCCAGGTTCAGCGTGGCGCCTTCCTTACCCATGGTCGAACGGGTCTGGTAGGTGGTGCCATCAACCATCACGACGTTGATGAAGTGATAGTCGGGGTGCGTGTCTTGTTTCATCGGACTGTCCAACCGACATAAATCGGAGAAAAGGTGGATCGCGGGGTCGCCCGCGGAGACCGGCGGCTATACAGAAGGCGCCGCGACAAGGCAAGGCCAGGATTGACCGGCATTCAATGACCGACACTCAAAGCGAACAGGCAATCCTCGACGGGCGCCCCGGCGCCGGCGCGGCTCTGGTCACCTCCCTGCGCGAAGATGCGGCCAAGCGGGGCAAGTCGCGGGACCTGCGCAACCTCGGCAATCTGGTCCCCTTCATCCTGGCCCACTGGGGGTTCGGGGCGGGCGCCTTCTTCTTCCTGATCATCTCGGTCGGCGCCACCCTGGGCGTCACCGGCGCGGCCAAGGCCGTGGTCGACGAGGGCTTTCTGGCCGGCGGCGCCAGCCAGCTGAACTGGGCCTTCATCGGCCTGGGGGCCGTGGCCCTGACCCTGGCGGTCAGCACCGCCTTCCGATTCTATTTCATCACCCGCCTGGGCGAGCGCGTCGTCGCCGACGTGCGCAAGGCGCTGTACCGCCACATCCTGACGCTGGACCCGGCCTTCTTCCTGAAGACCCGCACCGGCGAGGTGCTGTCGCGGATGACCACCGACATCACCCTGATCGAGACCCTGGTTGGCTCCTCGATCTCCATCGCCCTGCGCAACCTGTTCATGCTGGTCGGCGCCACCATCCTGCTGGCCCATGTCTCCTGGCAGCTGACCCTGTTCGTCATGCTGCTGGGCCCCATTGTCATCCTGCCGATGTTCGTCATCGGCCGGCGGGTCCGCAAACTCTCGACCGAGGCCCAGGACAGCTTCGCCGAGGCGGTCGGCTACGCCGGCGAAAGCCTCGACGCCCTGGAGACCGTGCAGGCCTTCGGCCGCGAGACCTATGCCACCAATCGCTTCGGCGCCGCCGTCGAGCATGCCTTCAAACGGTCGATGGCCCGCATCCAGGCCCGGGCGACCATGACCCTGCTGGTCATGAGCCTGATCTTCGGCGGCATCACCCTGATCCTCTGGGTCGGCGCCCGCCAGGTCGTGGCCGGCGACATGACCGCCGGCACCCTGCTGCAGTTCGTTATCCTGTCGGTCATGGCCGCCAGCAGCGTCGGCATGCTGGGCGAGACCTGGGGCGATGTGCAGAAGGCCAGCGGGGCCATGCAGCGGATCAGCGAACTGCTGGCCTCGAAACCCAACATCGCCGCCCCCGCCCTGCCGGTGGTGCTGCCCGAGCCGCGCGGTGAAGTGGCCTTCGAGGACGTCACCTTCGCCTACCCCGGCCGCCCGGACCTGCCGGCGCTCAAGGGCCTGACGCTCAGCGTGAAGCCCGGCGAGACCGTCGCCCTGGTCGGTCCCTCGGGGGCCGGCAAGTCGACCGTCTTCCGCCTGCTGCTGCGCTTCTACGATCCGCAGAGCGGGACCATCCGCCTGGACGGCGTCGATCTGAAACAGGCCGATCCGACCGCCGTGCGCAGCCGCATGGCCCTGGTCGCCCAGGACTCATCGCTGTTCAGCGGCTCGGCCATGGACAACATCCGCTTCGGCCGCGAGGAGGCCAGCGACGAGGAGATCCTCGCCGCCGCCGCCCAGGCCGAGGCCCATGGCTTCATCACCGCCCTGCCGGAAGGCTACGCGAGCCCCGTGGGGGAACGCGCCAAGACCCTGTCGGGCGGCCAGAAGCAGCGCCTAGCCATCGCCCGCGCCCTGGTCCGCGAGGCCCCCATTCTCCTTCTCGACGAGGCCACCAGCGCCCTGGACGCCGAGAATGAGCGCCTGGTCCAGAAGGCCCTCGACGAAGCCATGGACGGCCGCACCACCTTGGTCATCGCCCACCGCCTGGCCACCGTGCTGCGCGCCGACCGCATCGTGGTCATGGACGACGGTCGGGTGGTCGAGGAAGGCACCCACGAACAGCTGGTCGCCAAGGGCGGCCTCTACGCCAAGCTGGCCGGACTGCAGTTCGCGGCGAACGCGGCCTGAGGGGGCGGCTAAGGGGTTTCCCGTAGTCGCATTCTGAGCCCATGCGACGCAATGTCGCCGACACATTTCGCGCCGTCTGAGCGTTGCAAGCTTGGGGTTTGGCCCTCGCTGGCGCTGTGCGGTGAACGGGGATGGCTTTCGTGGGTGACTTGGACGCTTTGGTGCTGGCGCGGACGCAGTTCGCCTTCACCATCGCCTATCACATCATCTTCCCCTGCTTCTCGATCGGCCTGGCCAGCTTCCTGGCCGTGCTCGAGGGCCTGTGGCTGACGACAAAGCGGGAAGTGTTCCGCAACCTCTACCTCTTCTGGGTCAAGATCTTCGCCTTGAGCTTCGGCATGGGCGTCGTCTCCGGCGTGGTCATGAGCTACCAGCTGGGCACCAACTGGAGCGTCTTCTCCCAGGTCGCGGCCCCGGTCATCGGCCCGGCCTTCGCCTTCGAGGTGCTGACCGCCTTCTTCCTCGAGGCCAGCTTCCTGGGGATCATGCTGTTCGGCTGGAAGAAGGTCGGGCCGGGCCTGCACTTCACCGCCACCGTCCTTGTCGCCATCGGCACCCTGATCAGCGCCTTCTGGATCCTCAGCGCCAACAGCTGGATGCAGGCCCCGGCCGGCTTCGCCATCCAGCCGGACGGCGCCCTGGTCGCCACCGACTGGTTCGCGGTGATCTTCAACCCGACCTTCCCCACCCGGCTGGCTCATATGTCCCTGGCCGCCTTCCTGACCACGGCCTTGGCCGTTGGCGCGGCAAGCGCCTACGTCCTGCTGCGCGACCCGCAGCAGCGTGAGAGCCGCATGGCCCTGCGCATGGCCATCGGCATGTTCGCCATCGTCGCCCCGCTGCAGCTGGTCGTCGGCCATGCCTCGGGCGAGGTCGCGCGGCATCATCAGCCGCTCAAGGTCGCGGCCATCGAGGCCTATTGGGAAACCCGCGCCGACCAGCCGCAAAGCCTGATCGGCTGGCCCGACCGCAAGGCCGGCAAGACTCACGGCGAGATCGCCATCCCCGGCATCGGCAACGCCATCCAGGGCGTCTCCAAGGACACCGTCATCCAGGGGCTGGAGGACTGGCCGAAAGAGGACTGGCCGGTCGTCGGCCTGGTCTATTGGTCATTCCGGATCATGGTCGGGCTGGGCCTGGCGATGATCGGCCTTGGCCTGTGGGGCGTCTGGCGCTGCTATCGGGGCGGGCCGGAGGCTTCGCCGTGGTTCCTGCGGGCCAGCATCCTGATGGGGCCGATGGGCTTTGTCGCCGTCATCGCCGGCTGGATCGTCGCCGAGGCCGGGCGTCAGCCTTGGGTGATCTACGGCGTCCTGCGCACGAGGGACGCAGTCTCTCCGGTCGGGGCGGGCCAGGTGTCGGCCTCGCTGCTAGCCTTCATGATCATCTACGCCATCGTGTTCAGCGCCGGGGCGATCTACATGCTGCGCCTGATGAAGCGGGGCCCGGCCCCGCACGAGGAACCGCCCACGCCGGAAGATCGCGCGCCCGGAACCGCCCTGGCCGCCGCGGGAGACGAGCAATGAGCCTCGACCTTCCCCTGATCTGGGCCGGGCTGATCGCCGCCTCGGTCCTGCTCTACGTCCTGCTCGACGGGTTCGACCTGGGGGTCGGCATCCTCTTCCCGTTCGCGCGCAGTCCGCGAGAGCGCGATGCGATGATGAACTCCATCGCCCCCTACTGGGATGGCAACGAAACCTGGCTGGTGCTGGGCGGCGGCGGGCTGTTCGCCGCCTTCCCCATGGCCTACGCCATCATCGGGCCGGCGCTGTACGGGCCGATCATGCTGATGCTGCTGGCCCTGATCCTGCGCGGCGTCGCCTTCGAGTTCCGCGCCCACGGTCAGAAGCGCGGCAAGCCCTTCTGGACTGCGGCGTTTGCCGGCGGATCGCTGGCCGCCACGCTTGCCCAGGGCCTGGTGCTGGGCGGCTTCATCCAGGGCATCGCGGTGAAGAGCGGCGCCTTCGCCGGCGGGCCCTTCGACTGGCTGACCCCCTACAGCCTGCTGGTCGCCGTCGGCCTGGTCGCCGGCTACGCCCTGCTGGGCGCGACCTGGGTCATCTGGCGGTCCGAAGGGACGCTGCACGACGACGCCCGCCGCTGGGCGAGCCTGTCCGCCCTCGCCACTGCCGGCCTGCTGGCTGCCGTCTCGGTCGCCACCCTGATCGTCCACCCGCGCGTGGCCAGTGTCTGGGGCTTCACCGGCGAAGGCTTCCGGATGGACGTCTTCCTGCCCCACCTGCCGATCCCGCTGCTCGGCGCCGTGGGCCTCGCCATCGTCGCCGGGGGCCTGTGGAAGCGGTCGCACCACGCGCCCTTCCTGGGCAGCCTGGCTGTCTTCCTGTCGGGCTACATCGGCCTGGCCGCCAGCTTCTTTCCCAACATCGTGCCCTACGACGTACCTTTCCGGGCGGCGGCCAACGACAACGGGGCGCTCGGCTTCATGCTGGTCGGCGTCGCCATCCTGCTGCCGGTGATCCTCGGCTACACCGCCTGGGTCTACTGGATCTTCCGCGGAAAGGTCGCCGCCGATGCGGGATATCATTGAAGGCCCGCCGGATGGAGACACGCCGTCCCCGTCATGGACCACGCGGCTGCTGTGGTTCGTCGGCCTTGCGGTCGCCGGAACCGCGGCCACAGCGGTGGTCGCCTATGCGCTGCGGGCGCTGCTGAAGCTCTAGCCCTTGCCTGACCCTACGGCGGGGTCTCCACTCTCCCTGGCAACAAAGGGAGAGCGCCATGGATCTGGGTCTGAAGGACAAGGTCATCTTCGTCGCCGGCGCCAGCCGCGGCATCGGCCTGGGCATCGTCGAGGCCTGCCTGGCCGAAGGGGCCAAGGTGGCGATCACCGCGCGCGGCGCCGAAGCGCTGGAGGACACCCGCGCCGACCTCGCCGGCCGCTATGGCGCCGACAAGCTCTGGTCGATGGCCGGAGACCTGCGCGAGACAGCCGTCATCGAGAAGGCCCTGGCCGGGGCTGAAGAGGCCCTCGGCCCGCTGCACGGCGCCGTCGCCAACGTCGGCCTGCACCCCTGCCCGCCCGGCGCGACGGTCGATGACGAGACCTGGGACGCCGGGTTCAGCCAGAACCTCGGTTCGGCCTGGAAGCTGGCGCGCGGGGCCTATGCCCGCATGGAGCCGCGAAGGGCAGGCTCGATCCTGTTCATCAGCTCGATCGCGGGCCTGGGCGCCCTGGGCACACCGCTGACCTACGGCACGGCCAAGGCGGCGGTGAACCACCTGACCAAGGAACTGGCTCAGATCAGCGGCCGCAAGGGGGTGCGGGTCAACGCCATCGCCCCCGGCAACATCGCCTTCCCCGGCGGCGAATGGGAGGCCCGCGCCAACGGCGAGCGGGCCGAGAACTGGAACCGCTGGCTGCGCCGCGAGGTGCCGCTTCAGCGGTTCGGAACGCCTGCGGAGATCGGTTCGATGGCCGCCTTCCTGATGAGCGACCAGGCCAGCTTCGTCCACGGAGCGGTGATCCCCGTCGACGGCGGCCAGACCAAATAAGGAGTGATGAGCATGACCAAGGACGCCGTCTACGAGCACCTCGATGTCCGCCTGGAGGGCGACGCCGCCTGGGTGACGATGAACCGGCCCGACAGCCTCAATGCGCTGAACCGCAAGCTGGTCGAGGAACTGCGCGACTTCTTCGTCGGCCTCTACTGGCGGCGCGATGTGCGGGTCGTGGTGCTGCGCGGGGCGGGCAAGGCCTTCAGCGCCGGTCTCGATCTGAAGGAGCGCAGCAATTCCGAGGGCGGCCGTTCGGTCGGCGCCGGGCTGACGGCGCAGCGCCGGATCAGCGAGATCGTCATCGCCATGCGCCGCTGTCCGCAGCCGATCATCGCCTGCGTCGACGGGGCGGCGGCCGGCGGCGGCTTCGCCCTGATGCTGGCCAGCGACGTGCGGATCGCCACGCCCCGGCTTAAAGCGAACGCCGCCTTCATCCGCATCGGCCTGACCGCCTGCGACATCGGGGTCAGCTACTTCCTGCCGCGCATGGTCGGCAGTTCGGTGGCCGCCGAGTACATGCTGACGGGGCGCTTCTTCACCGCACAGCGGGCCTACGAGCTGGGCATGATCAGCCAGATCGTAGAGGCCGACCAGCTGGAGAGCGTTGCCCAGGGCTTCGTCGACGACATGCTGCATGCGACGCCGCTGGGCCTGCGGCTGACCAAGGAGTGCCTCAACCACGCCATCGACGCCCAGGGGCTGGAAGCGGCCATCGCCATGGAAGACCGCAACCAGATCCTGGCGAGCTCGGACGGCGACTTCCAGGAAGGCGTGCGGGCCTTCCTGGAAAAACGCCGCCCGGTCTACGAGAACCGGGAGAGCTAGTTCCTCCCCCTCTCGGGGGAGGTGGCATTCGCGCAGCGGATGACGGAGGGGGTCACCGCGAACGGCGGCTCCATCATGATGATGCCGCCCACGGTGGGGACCCCCTCCACCACGGCCTACGGCCGCGGTCCCCCTCCCCCGATGGGGGAGGATCTGGTCAGCAGGTGGAAGCGCAGGCACATGGCCAGCGCCGCCACCGCCAGCCCGAAGGCCAGGCCGATCCAGATGCCAAGCCCGCCCCAGCCCAGGGTGACTCCCAGCAGGATGCAGACCGGGGCCCCGGCCAGCCAGTAGCTGCCGCCGGCCAGGATCATCGGCCAGCGGGCGTCCTTCAGGCCACGGAGGCTCAGGGCCCCCACGACCTGCAGGGCGTCGAACAGCTGGAAGGCCGCCGCCACCTTGAGGAACAGCGCCGCCAGGGCGATGACCTTGAGGTCTTCAGGCCCCCGTCCGGCGATGTACAGACCGGCGATCTGCGTCCCGGCCACCGCCATGGCGATACCGAACAGCAGCACCACCCCGCCGCCCGCGACCATGGCCACGAAGCCGGCCCGCCGCGTGCCCGCATGGTCGCCCGCGCCGGCATAGAGGCCGACCCGCACTGTGGCCGCCATGGCGATGCCCAAGGGCACCATGAAGGTCACCGAGGCGAAGTTCAGGGCCACCTGGTGCGCCGCCAGGGTGGCGGCCCCGAAGGTGCCGGCCACCAGGGTCATGGCGTTGAACAGCATGGCCTCGAAGATCATCGTCAGACCGATCGGCACGCCGAGCCGGAACAGCTCGGAGAACCGGCCCCAGTCGGGTGTGCGGAAGCCGTCGAAGACCCGCACCCGCCGCAGGATCGGGTCCAGACGGATGACGATCACCATGGCGACGAAGGAGAAGACCGCCGACGCCGAGGTCGCGATCCCCGCCCCGACGATGCCCAGCTTCGGCAGGCCCAGGTGTCCGAAGATCAGCGCCCAGGCCAGCACGAAGTTGAAGGCGATCGCCGCCAGCATGACGTAGAGCGACGCCCGCGGCCGCTCCAGGGCGGTCGCGAAGTTGCGCAGCACCTGGAAGCCGAAGGTGAAGGGCAGGCCGAAGCACAGCATGGCCGTGAACTTGCCCGCGTCGCTGGCCAGCGCCGGCTCCTGTCCCAGGTGGCCGAGGATCCAGCCCGCCGACAGCAGGATCGGGATCAGCGGCAGGGGCAGGACGATGGCCACCCACAGCCCCATGCGCGTGACGGCCCGGGGACCATCCACGTCATCGGGATTGCGGCCCAGCATCTGGGCGATGATCGGCGCCACCGCGGCCGTCGGCCCACCGCCGATCAGCCAGCAGAAGTAGTAGACGGTGTTGCCGATCGCCGCCGCCGCCAGGGCGTGGGAGCTGAGACGGCCCAGCAGCACCACGTCAGTGGCCAGGATCGCCATCTGGGCCAGCTGGGTGATGATCAGCGGGCCAGACAGCCACAGGAGCGTCTTGGCCTCGGCGATCCATTCAGGCAGGCGGCCGCGCGGACTGAGGCGGCTGGAGAAGGTCTGTGAAGTGAGCAAGGTCATGTCGGTCTCTCGGGTCTTGTGGCCCGGGCCCGACGCAATGGATGGCGGATACAAAAAACCCCTCCGGAGCGTCGGGCTCGGGAGGGGGCGGTTGAGGTTCAGATGATCTGAAGTCTCAGGCGAACTCCTCGCGAGCGCAGGCAGTCGGACGACCGCCAACGGCGGACGGCACGAACGTGCATTTGATGAGGGTGACGGCGTTCACGGGTACAAGCTCGCGGTTGTGGCCCGAGTTTGGGCCGGTGGTGGCGGATGGGTATGCCTGCTTCAGCGCCGGGTCAACCCGTGCGCGAACACCGTTTTGACACTGTTGCCGGTCGGCAACCCCGACCCGGCCGCTCGGAAATCAGACCTTGTCGAGCTCGTAGGCCGCGTGCAGGGCGCGGACGGCCAGCTCGGTGTAGGCGCTTTCGATCAGCACGCTGATCTTGATTTCCGAGGTCGAGATGACCTGGATGTTGACGCCCTTGTCGGCCAGGGCCTTGAACATGGTCTTGGCCACGCCGGCGTGGCTGCGCATGCCGACCCCGATGACCGAGACCTTGGCGACGTCCTCGTCCAGCGCCGCGCCCTCGAAGCCGAGTTCGGCCTTCAGGCCGTTGACCACGTCCATGGCCCGGGCCCCGTCACGCTTGCCGACGGTGAATTCCATGTTGGCGGTATCGGCCGTGCGCGCGTGCGCCTGGACGATCATGTCGACGTTGACGTTGGCGTCCGCCAGCGCCCCGAAGATGCGCGAGGAGACCCCGGGGGTGTCCGGCAGGCCGAACAGGGTGACCTTGGCCTCGTCGCGGCTGTAGGCCACGCCGCTCACGATCCGCTTTTCCACGATATCCTCCTCGTCGCACAGGATGGTGCCCTGACCGGGCGCCTCTCCAGGCTCGACAAAACTCGACAGCACCCGCACCGGCACCCGGTGGGCCATGGCCATTTCGACCGACCGCGTCTGCAGCACCTTGGCCCCCAGCGAGGCCATCTCCAGCATTTCCTCGTAGGAGATGCGGGCCAGGCGGCGGGCCTTGGCCTCGATGCGGGGGTCGGTGGTGTAGACCCCGTCCACGTCAGTATAGATGTCGCAGGCCGCACCCAGCGAGGCGGCGATGGCCACGGCGCTGGTGTCCGAGCCGCCGCGCCCCAGGGTGGCGATGCGGCCGTCCCTGGTGACGCCCTGGAAGCCGGCGATGACGGCGATCTCGCCGGCGTCCATGGCCCCGCCCAAGGCTTCCGGCGGAATTTCCTCGATGCGCGAGCGGCCGTGGGCGTCGTCGGCGATGATCGGGATCTGCCAGCCCATCCAGGACCGGGCCCGCAGGCCCATGTTGCGCAGGGTCATGGCCAGCAGGCCGGCGGTCACCTGTTCGCCGCTGGCCACGACCACGTCGTATTCGTCGTCGGAAGGCGCAATGCCTTGCGCGGCCGCGCCCGCGCCGTCGGTCCAGGCGACCAGTTCGTTGGTCTTGCCGGCCATGGCCGAAACGACGACGGCCACGTTCTTTCCGGTCGCGGCTTCGGCGGCGACGAGCCGCCCGACGCGGCGGATGCGCTCCAGGTCGGCCACCGAGGTGCCGCCGAACTTCATGACCAGCCGTGACAAGCCGAGATCCCCGATCGAGAACAAGTTCTTGCCCCGCGCGGCCACGGAATTCCGTGATCCGAGCAAGGAGCCGCCTTCTAGCGAGCCTATCGCGGCGCCGCAATGCGCGGATCGTCAAATCCGCATGCAGACGGGACAAGGCGCGCCCGGAGGACTATTTAAGACCCATGGACAGCGTCGCCCCCACCCTGACCCACAGCATCGACCCCGAAGACGTCGAGCGGTTTTCGCGCATCGCGGCGGAGTGGTGGGACCCAAAGGGCAAGTTCGCCCCACTGCACAAATTCAATCCCATCCGCCTGTCGTTCATCCGCGACCTGGCCCTCAGCCACTTCAACCGCGACCCCTGCTCGCGCCGCCCGTTCGAGGGCCTGAAGCTGCTCGACATCGGCTGCGGCGGCGGCCTGCTCAGCGAACCGATGAGCCGGCTGGGCTTTTCGGTCATGGGCGTCGACGCCTCGCCCCGCAACATCGGCACGGCCAGCACCCACGCGGCCGAACAGGGCCTGAAGATCGACTACCGCGCCAGCACCGCCGAACAGCTGGAAGCCGACGGCGCCGGGCCGTTCGACGTCATCCTCAACATGGAAGTCATCGAGCACGTCGCCGACCCGGGTGAGTTCCTGCGCACCTGCGCCCGCCTGCTGGCGCCGGAAGGGGTGATGATCGTCGCCACCCTCAACCGCACCCTCAAGGCGCTCGCCCTGGCAAAGGTCGGCGCCGAATACGTCCTGCGCTGGGTGCCTGCGGGCACGCACGACTGGAACAAGTTCCTCAAGCCCGAAGAACTGCGCGGCTTCCTCGAAGGCCACCCCTTCGAGATCGAAGGCCCCTTCGGCGTCACCTACAACCCGCTGACCGGCCGCTGGGACCGCTCGGCCGACAGCGACATCAACTACATGATGACGGTGACGCGCCAGAAGTAAGGGGGCTGCGTGACCACCATCACGGCCTGACCTGAAGCGCGGCGCCATCCTTCGACCGTCGAAGGATCAAGGCGAAACCGGACCAGGGCTCCCCCCGGGCCCTAGTTCAACTCTTCCTTCTTCGGGGGTGCGGGTGGCAGGGGGGCTACGCGCACCCCGTCCTCGATCAGGGCGGTGACCTCCTTGGGGGAGGCCTCGCCGTAGATGCCGCGTTCCTCGGACTTGCCCTCGTGGATAGCGCGCGCCTCCTTGGCGAACGCATCCCCGACGTAGTCGAAGTTTTCCTCGACGTGGGTGCGGACCGCCGCTTGAGCCTGCATCATCATCTCGCGCATCTGCGGGTTCAGCTCGCCGCCCTTCCGGGCTTTCGTGCCGGACACCGCCGGAGCCATGATCTGCTTCCTGACTTCGGCGACCCCGCAGACGGGGCAGTCCACCAGGCCGCGCGAGGCCTGGTCGTCGTAGTCTGACGAGGAGCCGAACCAGCCTTCGAACTCATGGCCGGTCGAACAGACGAGGGCGTATTTGATCATGGGTTCGGGCCGGTGAAGGCGCGGGCGTTCTTCAGGGCGGGGATCGCGGCGCGGGCCTTGTCGGCCAGTTCCGGGTCGATGTCGACGACGAGGACGCCGGGCTCGTCATTGTCGAGCTGTCCCAGGATTTCGCCCCAGGGGCCGATGGCGATCGAGTGGCCCCAGGTGCCGCGGCCGTCCTCGTGGAAGCCGCCTTGCGCGGCGGCGAGGATGAAGCTGCCGGTCTCGATGGCGCGGGCGCGGAGCAGGATTTCCCAGTGCGCCTCGCCGGTCGGGCGGGTGAAGGCGGCCGGGACGGTGATGACCTTGACCCCCGAGGTGGCCAGGGCGCGGTACACGGCCGGGAAGCGCATGTCGTAGCAGATGGTCAGGCCGAGCGGTCCGAACGGGGTGTCGGCCGCCACCGCCCGGTCGCCGGGGGTGTAGACCTCGGACTCGCGCGCCGTCTCGCCGGTCGGCAGGTCGACATCGAACATGTGCAGCTTGTCGTAGGTCGAGACCACGGCCCCGCCTGGATCGATGACAAGTTGGCGGTTGGCCGCCTGGCCATCCTCGCGCAGGACCAGGGCGGAGCCGATCGACAGCCACACCCCCAGCTCCTTGGCCAGCAGGCGCAGGCCCAGGACCACCACGTCTTCTTCCGGGCTCTTGAGCAACGGCAGCAGGGTGGCGCGGTCCTTCTGCAGGACGTTGGTCCCCTCCGGGGTGATGATCAGCTGCGCGCCCTGCGCCGCCGCCTGCCGGATCAGCGGGACGACATGGGCCAGGGCGGCCTCGTGCGTGGCCGGCGTGCGGGTCTGGACCAGGGCGGCGCGGAAGCTCATCCGTGCAGCATCGCGTCCAGCTTGCCGGCGCGGTCAAGCGCCAGCATGTCGTCGCAGCCGCCGATGTGCTGGCCGCCGATGAAGATCTGCGGGAAGGTCGAGCGGCCCGACTTCTCCATCATCTCCTGACGCAGCTTGGGGTCCATGCCGGCCTCGATCTCCTCGAAGTCGGCGCCCTTCTCGTTGAGCAGGGCGACGGCGCGCGAGCAGTAGCCGCAGAAGGGTCGAGTGTAGATGGTAACGTCAGCCATAAGGGCTCCAATACGGAACTTTTCGTTGGTTATGTAGTCTTCAGCGCCGCTGATTTCACCCGGGCGATCACCAGCAGAGAGACATCTGCGGCCCCGGCGGCTTTCAGGGCCCGGGCGCAGGCGTCGGCGGTGGCGCCGGTGGTCAGGACGTCGTCGACCAGCAGGATGCGCCGGCCCTCGATCTGGCGCCGGCGCGTTTGTGGAACGGCGAAGGCGGCGGCCACGTTCCGCCGCCGGCCGGAGGCGGTGCGCCCGCCCTGGCTGGCCGTGGCGCGGGGCCTGGTCAAGGCGTCGGGCAGGTAGGGCACGCCAGCGTCGGCCGAGAGCCGTCGCGCCACCTCGGCGGCCTGGTTGTAGCGCCGCGACAGGAGCCGCCATCGATGCAGCGGCACTGGGACCAGGGCGTCCGCCTCGGTGATCAGTTCGCGCCCGGCCCGCGACAGCCAGCGGGCGAACAGCGGGGCCAGATCGGTGCGGTCGGCGTGTTTGAGCTGCAGGATCGGTTCGCGGCTGTGCTCGTCGTAGAGGCAGGCGGCGCGGGCCCGGCCAAACACATGTGGCTGGGCCTCGCAGGCGGGGCAGCGGCCGATCATGGCGTACTCGGCCGGCATGCCGCATCCGTCGCAGACCGGCTCCTCGATGAAGTTGATCCGGCTCCAGGTTTCAGCCGGGATGCCGCCCGACTGGGCCGGTGATCCGTCCAGGGCCGCCTGGGGCAGAATGAGGTCGAGCGCGCGGCGGCCGAATGCGCTAAGGGCGGGACCGGGCCGCCACCTTGCCTTCGGACCTTCCACCGTCATGACCGCCCCGCCCGTTCTGTTCGACCGCGCCCTGCACCGCCGGCGCCTGGACCGCGCCGCGCCGTCCTACGACACGGCCGGATTCCTCAAGGCCCGCGCCGCCGCCGACGCCGTCGACCGCCTGGACGCCATCTTGCGCAGGTTTCCGCTGGCCGTCGACCTGGGGGCCCGCACCGGGGCCTTCCGCGAGGCGCTGAAGGACAGCGAGGCGGCGGGCAAGATCGACACCCTGATCGAGACCGACCTCTCCGGCGCCATGCTGGGTGGCCGGGCCGGGCCGCGCCTGGTGGTCGACGAGGAACGGCTGCCGTTCGCGCCCGAGAGCCTCGACCTGGTGGTCTCGACCCTGGCCCTGCACTGGACCAACGACCTGGTCGGGGCCCTGGTGCAGATTCGCCGGGTCCTGAAGCCTGATGGCCTGTTCATCGGCGCCTTCCTGGGCGGCGCCACCCTGACCGAACTGCGCCAGTGTCTGCTGGAGGCCGAGGCCGAGATCAGCGGCGGGGCCCACCAGCGCGTCTCCCCCTTCGCCGACGGCTTCGACGGCGCCGGCCTGTTGCAGCGGGCCGGGTTCGCCCTGCCGGTCAGTGATGTCGACCGGGTCACAGTCCGTTATGCCCATCCCCTCTCCCTGCTGAAAGACCTGCGGGCCATGGGTGAGACCAGCGTGCTGGTCGACCGCTCGCGCAAGCCGCTGAGCCGCAAGGTGCTGTTCCGGGCCCTGGACCTCTACCAGCAGCGGTTCGCCCAGGCCGACGGCAGGGTGACGGCCACCTTCGAGATCATCACCGTCACCGGCTGGGCGCCGCACGAGAGCCAGCAGAAGCCGCTGAAGCCCGGCAGCGCCAAGACCCGGTTGGCCGACGCCCTGAAGACCACCGAGCGGAGCGCGGGCGAGAAGCCCACGCCTTGATCCGACCCCTTCGAAGCGGAGCCATTATAGCATGGACGGCTCAGGCAACATGCTGAAAAGACGTAGCTTTCAGGGTGGCATGGTGTCGGCGAACGTAGGCGCCAGCGTAGGTGCGACGTAGGCGCCGCGGCTGGGATTGTTGACAGGTTTTGGGCGCCGGGCGCCTACAGGACACGGCGCATTGGCGAGAACGGCCAGAATGCCGATGAATATGTCTAGACATATTCAAACCGGTTTCAGAAATTCAATGAATTCCGTGACTTGCTAGATCGCCGCGTCGATGGCGGTCGTGACGGTTTCCATGATGCCGGTGGTCTTGTTGCCGAAGGCGGTCACCGAGGTGACGATGACCAGGAAGATCAGGGCGGCGATCAGGCCGTATTCGATGGCGGTCGCGCCGCTCTCGTTGGCCCAGAAGGCCTTCAGACGAAGTCGCACAGCCATGCGACCAGCGGAGCGTCCGCCGGCGGCATCGGATAGTCCTGGAGTTGCTGGGGTTTTACCCACGCCAGAGCCTCGTGTTCCTTCGCCGTGACGACCCCGTCCCAGCGTCTCAGGAGGTAGAGTGGCATAAGTAGGTGAAACGAATCATAACCGTGGGATGCAAAAACGAAGGGGGCCAGGCAGGCCGCCTTTACGTCGATGTCGAGCTCTTCTTTCAGCTCGCGGATGATGCACTCTTCGGGCGTCTCGCCGGCCTCGACCTTGCCGCCCGGAAACTCCCACATGCCAGCCAGTTGCTTGCCCGCAGGCCGCTGGCAGATCAGCACCCGGCCATCGGCATCGATGAGGGCGGCGGCGGCGACAAGGACGGTGGGCTTCATGGGACCTGCACCTAACAGCCCCATTTGCGCCACGCCAGAACATCAGGAGGCGACAGGGGCGCATCGTCTGGTATGGAGGCCCCAACCACAGGGAGCCTTTAAATGACGCAGCTGAGCCTCACCCGCTGGAACATCGCCTTTGGCGGCGGCGCCCCGATGGTCGTCATCGCCGGCCTGAACGTCATCGAGGACCTCAGCCTGGCCCTGCATACGGCGAAGACGCTGAAGGCCATCTGCGGCGATCTCGGCCTGCCCTATGTGTTCAAGGCCAGCTACGACAAGGCCAACCGCTCGTCGCTGAAGAGCTACCGGGGTCCCGGCCTTCAGAAAGGGCTGGAGATCCTCGCCGAGGTGAAGGCGCAACTAGATGTTCCAATTGCCACCGACATCCACACGCCGGAAGAGTGCGAGCCTGTCGCGGCCGTGGCTGACCTGGTGCAGATCCCGGCCTTCCTGTGCCGTCAGACCGATCTGGTGGTCGCCGCCGCCCGGGCAACGCAGGCGGCGGGCGGGCTGCTGCATGTGAAGAAGGGGCAGTTCCTGGCGCCCTGGGACTGCAAGAACATCCTCGACAAGGTCAAGGAAGCGACCGGCGGCGCGGACATGACCATCCTGTGCGAGCGTGGCAATTCGTTCGGCTACAACAACCTGACGGTCGACATGCTGGGCATCGGCGAGATGCAGAAGCTGGGCGTGCCGGTGACCATCGACGCCACCCATGCGGTGCAGCTGCCCGGCGCGGACCCGCGCACCGGCGGGGCCTCGACGGGCGGGCGCCGCGACGGGGTGCCGATCATCGCCAAGGCGGCGATCGCGGCGGGGGCCGACGGCGTGTTCCTCGAGTTCCACCCGGAGCCGGACAAGGCGCTGTGCGATCCGCTGAGCTGCCTGCCGCTGGACGGGGCGGCGGGGTTGTTGCGGACGTTGAAGGGGATTCACGAGCTGGTGAACTGATCCCACACCGTCATCCCGGGCGGCCGCAGGCCGACCCGGGACCCAGGGGGTGACGGAGCACGGCCCGATCAGCCGCCAGCATTGTGGATGAGGCCCCTGGGTCCCGGCTCTCCGCTGCGCTGCGGCCGGGATGACGGGGGTGTGGGGTCCTACGAGCGATAATCCCCGTTGATCGCCACGTACTGCTTGGTCAGGTCGCAGGTCCAGACCGTGGAGTGCCCACGCCCGACGCCGACGTCGATGCTGACCTCCAGCTCCTGCTTCTTCATGTAGGCGCTCATCTTCGCCTCGCTGTAGTTCGCCGCGACCATGCCGTCCTGGGCGGCCATCAGCTTGCCGAACTGGACGCTCATCTTCTCGCGGTTGACCGGCTCGTCGGCGCGGCCGACGGCCATGACGATGCGGCCCCAGTTGGCGTCCTCGCCGGCGAAGGCGGTCTTGACCAGGGGGCTCTCGGCCACCGTGCGGGCGATCTTCCGCGCCGAGGCGTGGCTCTCGGCGCCCGTGACGTTGATCTTGACGAACTTGGTCGCCCCCTCGCCGTCGCGGACCAGCTGCAGGGCCAGGTCGAGCAGGACAGCTTCCAGCTTCTCGCGGAAGTCGGCGAGGCGCTTGTCGCCGGCCCGGTGGATCTTCGGCGCGCCGGACTGGCCGGTGGCGAACAGCAAGAGGGTGTCGTTGGTCGAGCGGTCTCCGTCGACCGTCACGGCGTTGAAGGTGTTGCGGACGTAGAGGCTGACCAGGGTCTGCAGAGCCCCCGGCGCGATGGCCGCGTCGGTGGCCACGAAGGCCAGCATGGTCGCCATGTCGGGGGCGATCATCCCCGAGCCCTTGGCGATGCCGGCGATGCGGACCTTGACCCCGTCGATGGTCGCCGTCGCCTGCGCCCCCTTGGCGAAGGTGTCGGTGGTCATGATGGCGCCGGCCGCCTCGGCCCAGCCGTCGGCGTGGAGCTTGCCTTCGATCTCGGGCAGCCTGGAGGTGATCTTGGCGTCGTCGAGCAGGACGCCGATGACGCCGGTCGAGGCCATCATCACATCGCGCTGGCGGCAGTCGAAGCGTTTGCCGACCGCCGTGGCGACGCGGCGCACCGCATCGGCGCCGGGCTTGCCGGTGAAGCTGTTGGCGCAGCCGGCGTTGACCACCAGGGCCCGCACATCCGCCCCCTTCGAGGTCGTCAGCTGGCGCTTGCACCAGTCGACCGGGGCCGAGCCGACGCCGTGGCGGGTGAAGACGCCGGCGGCGCTGGTCCCCTCGGCGAAGCGCATGATCAGCAGGTCATCGCGCTCGTGCTTGTAGAAGCCGGCCCGGGCCGTGGCGATCTCGACCCCGGCCACCGGGGCGATCTTCGGGAAGGGCACGGCCAGCGGCGAGACCTGCAGGCCGGGTTTGCCCGGCGCCGCCGTCGGGGCGGGGGCGGCAGGCGCCTCCTTCGGCGCGCGTTTAAGCGCCGCGCGGATCGGCTCGATGGCGCGCTCGACGGCATGGCCGACGGCCTCCACCGGCTTGGCGGCGGCCTCCAGGGCCATAGCGGGCAGGTCCTTGGCGGAAGGAGTCTTCTTGTCGGTCATTTCTTCGGCGGTACTGGAGCGGGAACAGGCGTGGCTTCGGTGGCGGGCGCGGCGGTCGGCGCCGGGGCGGCGGGCATGACCGCGCCAGGCGCCGGCGGCGGCGCGTTGGCCGGCTCGCTGGGGGCGCCGGGCACGCGCTGGCCACGGGGAATGAGGGTCTCGACCTTGGCCCCGCCGCGCAGCTTTTCGAGCAGGTCGCGGATCTGTCCGTAGGTCAGGAAGCGGACGATATGCGGCCGCGCCACGTCCAGGGTCAGGGGCTGTTCGGGCCGGCGCTCGTCGACCCGGACCACCGCCCAGCCGCCCTCGACGGCGAACGGCCCGACCAGGGTCCCGGGCTGGGCGTCCTTGAGGGCCGTCTGATAGGCCGGCGGCATGACGTCGAGCGGGAAGAAACCGCCGAAATCACCGCCGTTGAAGCGGGTGGCGCTGTCGATGGAGCGTTCCATGGCCAGGCCCTCGAAGGGCCGGCCGGCGGCGACCAGCCGCTTGATGTCGGCGGCGGCCTCAGGGCTGCCGACCACGATCTGGCGGGCCTTGAACTGTTCGGAGTGGCTCGCGAGGTCCTGCTGCTCGCGGTACATCTTCTGGATATTTTCCTCGGTGACGCCCTTCTCGACGAAGCTTTCGACGACCATGTCGGCGAGCACCCGCTTGCGCACCGCCTCCAGCCGCCGCAGGGCCACCGGATCGTTGTCCAGGCCGCGCTTGATGGCTTCGGCGCTGAGCAGTTCGCGGTCGACGACCTCGTCGAGCATCTGGCGGAACATCTCCGACTGGATGTCGAGCGGCTCGCCCTCCCCGATCAGGCCCTGGGCGATGGCCTCGCGCTTGACGTCCGAGGCCCAGATGGTCTGGCCATCGACCCGGGCGACGGCGACATCGCCGGTCTCCGGCGGCTTGTCGTTGCCGGCTTTCGGGCCACAGGCGGCCAGCGCCAGGGTGGCGACGATCATGAGCGGGGCGAGACGTGCGAGCATGAAGACTCCGTCGATCCAGACCGGTTCGATTAAGGCCTTTCGGGACCAAAGGGAAACATTTGCAACCAGGTGGGGGACGGAGTGTCGGGAAGACCTCATTCATCCTCAATCTGATCTTTACCCGCGCCGTGCGACGAAACCGGGACAGTCCGTCCAAGTGGAGCCGCCGCGTACCGTGTTCAACGCCGATCCCAAGATCATTTCGCGCATGGCGCCGCACCTGCAACGGGTGCTGGTGGTCGATTCGCAGCCGGCTTCCGTCAAGCTGCTGCACGACCTGTTGCGCAGCCTGGTGACCTGTCAGGTCTGGTCCGCGAACAGTGACGCCCGGGCCATCCAGGCCGCTCGCAACTTCGATCCGCAGATCATCTTCCTCGAGCACGCCGGTCCGGAGATCGACGGCGCCCGCCTGGCCCGCGCCCTGCGCCGCAGCGATCTGGCCTGCCGCAAGGTTCCGATCATCATGGTCACCGGCGAGGCCACGGCCCAGGCGATCCTGGGGGCCCGCGACGCCGGGGTGCACGAATTCCTGCGCAAGCCCTACACCATCAAGGACCTGATGCGCCGTCTGGAAGCGGTGGCGCTGAAGCCGCGCGACTGGGTCGAGGCGGTCCACTACGTCGGGCCCGATCGCCGGCGCTTCAACAGCGGCGAGTACGCCGGACCGCGCAAGCGCCGCTCGGACTCGCGCAAAACGCCGGATCAGGACCGCATCCTGCAGGCGCTGAAGATCACCCGGGCCGCGATGGCGGCGGTCGATACCGACTGGATGCAGGCGCGGCGGGCCCTGCTGGCCCAGGCGGCCGACCTGCAGAAGGCGGCCGTCTCGGTCGGCGACCTGAAGCTGATGGACGCGGCGGTGAACCTGAACAAGGCGGTCGGCGAGACGCTGGACCGGGCCAGGCTCGAACCGGCGGTGGCGGCGATCACGGCGTTTCTGCCCAAGGAAGAAGCGCGGGCGGCTTAGTTCCTCCCTCCCCGAATGGGGAGGGCAGACGCGCGTTGCGCGTCGGGTGGGGCAGTCGGCCCCAGGCTCCCAAAGCCCCAGAGGGAACAAAAAAGCCGGGCGGGTGTGGTGACCCACTGCCCCACCCGGCCTTCGGCCTGCCCTCCCCATTCGGGGAGGGAGGGTGTTTACGCGTTGACCAGGTTCCGGTCGCGCGCCGCGGCCTGCATGGCCTTCTGCAGCTTTTCGAAGGCCCGGACCTCGATCTGGCGCACCCGCTCGCGGCTGACGCCGTATTGCGCGGCCAGGTCTTCAAGGGTGGTCGGGTCGTCCTTCAGGCGGCGCTCGGTCATGATATGGCGTTCGCGGTCAGACAGCTCGGCCATGGCTTCCTCGAGGAGGCCCATGCGCAGGGACTTTTCCTCGTTCTCGGCCAGCTCGGTTTCCTGCGACACCTGGTTGTCGTCCGACAGCCAGTCCTGCCACTCGGCGTCGCCATCCACACGCATCGGCGCGTTCAGCGAGGCGTCGGGACCGGACAGCCGCCGGTTCATCGACACCACTTCCGATTCCTGCACGCCCAGCTTGGTGGCGATGGAGGTCACATGCTCGGGCAGCAGGTCGCCGTCCTCAAACGCGCTGATCTGGCTCTTGGCCTTGCGCAGGTTGAAGAACAGCTTCTTCTGCGCCGCGGTGGTGCCCATCTTCACGAGCGACCAGCTGCGCAGGATGTATTCCTGGATCGAGGCGCGGATCCACCACATGGCGTAGGTGGCCAGGCGGAAGCCCTTGTCGGGCTCGAATTTCTTGACCGCCTGCATCAGGCCGACGTTGCCCTCGGAGATCACTTCCCCGATCGGCAGGCCGTAGCCGCGATAGCCCATGGCGATCTTGGCGACGAGGCGCAGGTGGCTGGTCACCATGCGGTGCGCGGCCTCGGGATCCTCGTGCTCCTTCCAACGCTTGGCGAGCATGAACTCCTCGTCCCGCGCCAGCATCGGAAATTTGCGGATCTCGGAGAGGTACCGCGAAAGGCCGCCATCGGGCGACATGACAGAGAGTGATGCAGCAGCCATTTTTCTTTCTTTCCCCAATATCGGCAGGTGTTCCCGGGTCCGCCCGCATTCGGCGCAGACCACCTCACCCCCGTTCCAACAGATGAGATAGGAACGTGTTGCGACCTTTCAAAGGCCATGACGCGTTTGTAATCCGAGGTTGGGTATAATCCTGAGCGCGGGACTCAGGTATCGAAAAGCCCTGAGAGGGTTTTCAGAAAAGATCGACCTGATGGGGACCGGTTGGACGCGCAGCGGCCTACCTGTCCCCGATTTGCGCCGGCTGCCGGGTCGGTCGCGATCCAGACGTCGGAGTGCGGGCGTCTGGACCGGCGCCTGGTCAGTGTCCGGTGCTGATCGGGGACAGGTAGCCTGCTCGCGCAGGCAACCGGTCCCCTAGAGCCCCGACAGCCCCGTTTCCAGCGCCGCCATGTCGGGCGGCAGGGGGGTCTCGAAGCGCAGCCGCTCGCCGGTCACCGGATGCACGAAGCCCAGCACGGCCGCATGCAGGGCCTGACGCGCCAGGCCGGCCTCCTCGATGAGGGCCCGGACCGCATGCACCGGCGCGGCAGCGCCGTAGACAGGGTCGCCCAGGCAGGGCGCGCCCTTGCTCGCCAGGTGGACACGGATCTGGTGCGTGCGGCCGGTTTCCAGCGTGCAGCGCACTTTCGCCGCCACGGGCTTGGCGCCGCCGAACGTCTGCTCGACCTCGTAGTGGGTGATGGCCTCACGGCCGCCGGTCTTCAGCACCGCCATCTTCTTGCGGTCGTGCGGGCTGCGGCCGATTTGAGTGACAATCGTCCCCTTGGCCGGCGCGGGCGAGCTGCGCGTGAAGGCGATATAGGCCCGGTCGATGTCATGGGTCGCAAACAGGGCCGAGAGGCCGGCGTGGGCGGCGTCGGACTTGGCGGCGACCATCACGCCGCTGGTGTCCTTGTCGAGGCGGTGGACGATGCCGGGCCGCAGGACGCCGCCGATGCCCGACAGGCTGTTGCCGCAGTGGTGAAGCAGGGCGTTGACCAGGGTGCCGCTTTCCGTACCCGGCCCCGGATGGGCCGCCATGCCGGCGGGCTTGTCGATGACGATGAGATGCTGGTCTTCGTACAGCACGCTCAACGGAATGTTTTCGGGCTGCGGCTCGGCGGCGACCGGCGGCGGGACGGAGATTTCGTAGGTCCCGGCCTGGGCCTTGGCCGAAGCGTCGGTCACCACCTTGCCGGCCCGTTTGACCAGGCCCGCCGCCATCAGCGCCTGAATGCGGCCCCGCGACAGCTCGGCGACCAGATCGGCCAGCACCTTGTCGAGGCGGCCGCCGGGCTCCACGACCTCGACGACGCGGATGCCGAGGTCCTCGAAGGCGATTTCCTCTTCGTCGCCCTCTTCCCTGTGGGGGGGCGGGGTCACGACCAGCCCCCGGCCGGCGTGCCCTTGGACTTCGAACGCGGCAGCGGCAGGCGCAGCAGCAAGTCCCCTATTCCCGCCGCCGCCGCCGCCGGGCCGCTGTCGGGGAACAGGTGGGCCCGGACCTCGTCGCTGATCTCGGTGGTGGTGGCGTGAGCCTGGCGCAGGGCTTCGTAGCGGGCCTCGTCCGCCTCGGGATCGCCGGTCAGGTCGGCGACCCGCTCCAGCAGGCAGGCCTCGGCCGTCGGGGTGTCGGTGGTGTCCTTGGCGTTGGTCAGCATCAGGCCGTCGATGGTGTCCACCCGGGGCATGCGGTTGCCGTTGAGGATGCAGAACTGCACCGAATCGTCGGCGTCGTCGCTCATCATCCCGTACAGCTGCCCCAGAATCGGCATCAGCCAGCCCTCGCAACGCCAGCCGGCGCCGCCCCAGACGACGCGCAGGTCCGGCCCAACCTTCTGGATCAGGATGTGTTCCTTGAGCACGACGCCGGGCTGGGTGCAGGCCGGCCGCACCCCCTGCCAGATAGCCTCATAGGCCGCCCCGTGGCGGGCGATCTCGCGCCGCGCCCCGGTCATCGAGCGGAAGGCCGGCATGGCGTCCTCGGCGGGCGGCGGCGCGGGCGAGGGAAGTGGCGGGGCGATCCCGGCGCCGAGGCGGTCGGCCAGGGCGGCCAGGTCGCGGTCCCAGTCCAGCAGGGTGAAGCCGGGGACCCGCTGGGCGACCAGCAGGGTCAGCTGAGAGAGATTGTGCGACGAAGGGATCACCGTCCCTGACAGCCAGCGGCTGACCATCGACTTGTTGACCGCCAGCTCCGCCGCCAGCCGGCCGCGGCTGAGGGTCAGGGCCTTCATGACCAGGTCGATCTTGGCGGCCAGTCCGGTCACGAAACGTCCATGTCGGGTGGGAACAGTCCCCAGTATGGGGCCAAAGCAACAAAAGGCAACCAAACGGCGACCGGCGTCACCCGAGGCAACTCCGCAAGGCGGCCAGGCGTCGGCATAACGCCGTCACCGCAACACACCGCCCCGAAAGCAGGGCGCGCAACCAGAGAGAAACGCCATGATCAAGACCCTCGCCATCGCCCTGACCGCCGCCGCCACCCTGGCCGCCGCCCCCGCCTTCGCCGGCGCCAAGGTCAACGGGAAGTCCGTCAATGGCATCACCCTGAACGGTCTGACTATGAACGGCATCAAGAAGAACGGCATCGGCCTGAACGGAAACCGGATGAACGGCATCACCCTCAACGGCATCCAGCCCAACGGCCTGCAGCTGAACGGCTGGGTCTGGAACGGCCGCACCACTCAGGGAACCTCGACGACCGGGGCCTCGGGCGACGCCGCCCCGACCGTCAAGGCCGTCCGCCTGCCGGCCGGCAAGCGCCTGACCAACCGTTAGTCGCCGCGCCCGGTCTCGCCGCGCCAGGCGACGACCGGGCCCTGGTCCGGCTCGAACATCGGGAAGACGTCGTCGCGGTCGAGAATCGCCCGGCGCAGGGCCTGGACGTGGTCATGCAGGGCCGGCGTCCAGTCCATCTCGGTGGCCGACAGGCTGGCCTCGCCTGGCCGACGGAGCAGCCGGTCGAGACCTCCGCCCGGCTTCGGCGCCCCGATGACCGGGCTGATCGAGGCCAGGATTTCCTCGCCCGCCAGCCCCTCGATCGCCCCGGCCCGGAACAGGGTCGCCATCCGCTCGACGATCGGGATCAGGGTCACCTCATCCGGTGGCCGGCCGGGATCGGCCAGATCGTCCAGCCGCTGGAAGACGATCGGGGCCGCGCCCGGCGTGCGGTGACGGTCGTTGAGGACGGTGATGAACAGGCCATCGAGCCGCACCGCCTTCTGCCCCATCACCCCGTTGAGCAGGAAGTACATCAGCCCGTCCGCCCGCCGGTCGTCCTCGCCCACGAGGAACAGCTGGTGCCGCAGGATCAGCAATTCGCCCGTGTGGGTGAAGGCCGGATCGAACTGGCGGAAGAACAGACGGTCGCCCTCGCGCCAGATGAACACCACGTCGGCGATGATCTGGCCGGTGTTCCGGAAGGCCTGACGGAAGCCGATGTAGAGGCCGGGATAGGCATGCCCCTCCCGCGCCACCTCCACCGCGCTCTGCTCGCGCGAGACCGTCAGGTCGCCGGGGCTGGGTTCGGCAAGGACGGGCCGCGTCGCCGCGACCGGTTCCGGGGCCGCGCCTTCACCGCCCAAAGCCTTGCCGAAGGCCTCCAACGGCAGCTCCCAGGTCAGTTGGGTGAAGTCGGGCCGGCGCTGGCGGATGATGTCGGTCAGGACCGACAGGTTATGTCCGCGCGGCGCGGTCAGGCCCCGCGCCCAGCGGCTGACCAGAGACTTGTCGACCTGGGCCTCGGCGGCCAGGCGGCCGCGCGAGATGTTGAGCAGGCGCAGGGCAAGGTCGAGCTTGGCCCCGAATTCGATCGCCTCGGTCACGCCCCGCCTCCCCGTTCCGGGCCTATTCAAAGCCAATTGCAACCATTTGCAACCGCCTTCCGCGCGCTGCAACGCGCTTCAAGCCACAGCAACTCCGCAACCCGAGGGAACGCCGCCATAACGCCGTTCATCGACGGCGCCGCCGCCGAGCCCCATCAGAACCGCGTCAAGACGCGGCCCCATCGGAGAGACGACCATGATCAAGACCACTGCTTTCGCCGCCGCCGCCCTGACCGCCCTGGCCCTGTGCGCCACCCCGGCCGCCGCCGCCACCGAGGCCAACGGCCTTTCCCGGAATGGCCTGGCGATCAACGGCCTGAAGCAGAACGGGCTCAGCTTGAATGGCTTCAAGGCCAACGGCCTGGCCCTGAACGGGCTGAAGCGGAATGGCCTGGCGATCAACGGTGTGCGCGCCAACGGGGTCAGGCTGAATGGCTACCGGGCCAACGGTCTCGGCCTCAACGGCCTCTCGCTTAACGCCCGCGTTCTGCAAGGCACGTCGGTCAGCGGCACGACCGTCGAAACCACGCCCGAGGTCAAGGCCGTCCGGCTGCCGGCCGGCAAGCGCCTGACCAACCGTTGATCCAAAGCGCGCGGCGAGCCGTAGAGGAGGTCCAATGACCGCCTTTGCCAAACTCGCCGCCGCCATCGCCGCCGCCCTCGGGGTCGACAAGCCCGCCTTCGCCGACGCCCGCCGGAAGGGCGTCCGCATGCCCGGCATCGCCGCCCGCAGCGGCCGCGCCTACCGGCGCTAGGCGCCAGACGACAACCCGTCGCGACGCCGCTTCGCCCCCGGAGCGGCGTTTTCGATTTGACGCCCGGACCCCTGCCATCATCATGGGCGCCACGAGGGCCTTTGCATGAAGCAGCTTTTCATCGCCGCCGTCCTGACTCTGCTGGCCGCACCGGCCTTCGGCGCCCCGCCGCCAGACCTCAAAGTCGAGCGCACCGGCTTCGTCTACACCACGCCGGAAGGGACCTTGCGCTCGCCCGACCTGGTCGGGGCCGAGTTCGACATGGTCATGGACGGCGCCGACATCACCGTCCGCATCGACAGCGTCACCCCTTCGCAGGAACAGGCCGGCGTCCTGTTGCACGACTTCCGGCTCAAGCAGGCCGACGGCGCCTGGACGCCGCTCTGCGACAAGGACGCCTACGGCCGCACCGCCGGCTTCCCGGTCGCCGGCCGCTGGACCGACGACGGGACCTACGTCAAGGATCCGAACAGCTGGTTCCTGACCTGCACCTCCGGCTCGCAGGCCAAATGCATCCTCTGGGGCTATGATCCCTGGGGCCAGGGCCCCAGGGGCGAGCCGCTCGACCGCTTCTACCAGGCCTGCCAGCAGATGGTCCGCGCCGACTACGACGGCGAGGGCAGCGCCCATACCCGCGACGGCACCTCCATCGACATGCAGGACATTCTGGGCATCCAGAAGTGGGATTCGCTCGAGGATCCGGCCTACGCCTTCGAAGCCGGCTGGGCGCCCGACCGGGCCGCCTGCGTGGCCCGCACCCGCTGGCCCGACCTGGTCAGCGCCGAAAGCCTGTGGAAGGCCCATCCGGAGCTCGGCGGCCCCTGCGACCTGGAAACCGCCAAGGCCAGGGGCGCGCTGCTGTTCACCCGCATCAAGACCGATCCCGGCAAGCCCTACTCGGCCACCCGTGTGCTGCCGCCCGACGCGCCGTCCGAAGCGCCCGCCCCACCCTCGAAACCGAAATAATCAGGCCGTCGCGACGCGGCGCAGCCACTCCAGCTTGATGGCCGAGGCCTGGGCCAGGGGGCCGCAGTCGCGCAGCAGGTGGGCCTTCAGCTCGGGGCTGATCTGGCTCTCGTCGGCCGAGGCGTCCTTGGCCTGCAGCTCGCGGCAACGGGCGTTGTCGGTTTCCTCGTCGCCCGTTAGCTCGCCGATCCGCTCCAGGATGACCGGCACCGCCGTCGGGGTGCGGGCGACGTCCAGGGCCGGGGCCAGCAGGATGCCGTCGAACATCTCGCCGCGCGGCAGACCGACAGCGCTGAGCATGGCGTAGACCTGGGTGTCGCGGGCCTGGTCGCTGAGCACCACGAAGACCTGGCCCTGCAGCGGCATCATCCAGCCTTCGAACCGGGCGCCCGAACTGCCCAGCCAGAACTCCAGCAAGCCGTTGGCATTGCGCCGCACCAGGCCGTGGTCATGCACCAGCTTGCCCGGCACGATCAGCGACGCCCGCACGGTCCGCCAGAAGCCTTCGAACACCGATTGACGCCGGCCGGCCACGGCCCGCGCCTCGTCCAGGCCCGGCAGCGGCAGGCCCAGCATCTCCGGCAGATGGCTCTGGGGCGCGGCGGCGGCGGCCATGCCGCCCATGAAGGCCAGCAGGGCGTCGGTCGTGGCGTCCCAGTGCAGCATGGAAAAGCCCGGCCGCTTGCCGGCCACCAGCTCGGTCAGGCGGGCCAGATTGTGCTCTGAAGGGTTGACCACCCCGGTCGCCCAGCGGGCCACCACCGACTTGTCGACCCCCAGGTCCGCCGCCAGCCGGCCACGGCTGAGCGACAGCGTCTTCATGACGATCTCGAGCTTGGCGGGGAATCCGACGACGTCACCCATACTCAGAATAGGAGCATGGATGCATCGTTATGCAAAGCATCGATGCACAACGATGCACGGCCCCGCGCCTCATCGTGCATTTCAAAGACCGTTGTTCCCCCTGCCTGCATCGGGAGGGCGCCCCTATACGCCGCCCCACACAACAACACGGCCGCTCAGTCCTTAGGGAAATGGGGGCCCCGCTCGAAGGAAACGCACCATGAAGACCCTGACCCTCGCCCTCGCCGGTTTCACCGCCGCCTTCGCCGTCGCCGGCGCCGCCGCTCCGGCCCACGCCACGGACACCTGCCCGCGCTGGCGCTGCGGCTTCAACGGCATCTCGTTGAACGGCATCAGCCTGAACGGCGTCGAGGCCAACGGCCTCACCTTCAATGGCCTGAAGTGGAACGGCCTGCAGCTCAACGGCAACCGCTTCAACGGCGTCAGCCCGACCGGCGCCGCGCCCATCGCCGACGCGCCGGTTGTCACCGCCGTCCGCCTGCCGGCTGGCAAGCGCCTGACCAACCGCTAGGCGCAGGACGCAGGAGCTCCCCATGAAGACCCTGACCATCGCCGCCGCCGCGGCCCTTCTCGCCCTGGCTGGCGCCTCCAACGCCGCCGCCGCACCGTCCAGCGGCTGTTCGACCTGGAGGTGCGGATACAATGGCATCTCACTGAACGGCATCAACCTGAACGGCATGAAGCCGAACGGCTACCGCATGAACGGCGTCAACTTCAACGGCCGGACGTTCAATGGACGGCTGTTCAATGGCCGGACCCTCAACGGCGCCAGCGAAACCGGCGCCGCCGCCGGCCACACCCCAACCGTCACCGCCGTTCGCCTTCCCGCCAAGCGTTAGTCAACGGCGCGAGCAAGCGCCCCGGTCACCCCCCGATACCGACCGGGGCGTTCTGCCCGCCAGATCGCCGCAACCCCTTTAAAAATACCGATTTCAGCGTTTCGTCGTGACAGCGTCACGCAATCTCCCTAGGGCCGACTGATCACTGTTCAGGTTCGAGGGGATACGAACTATGACGCCGTCATACCGCCGCCTGCTGCTCGCCGCAGCGGGTCTTTCCGCTATCGCCTTCTCCACCGCCGTTCACGCCCAGGAGGCGGATGCGGTCGAGGAGATCGTCGTCACCGCCCAGAAACGCGAGCAACAGGCCGTCGACGTGCCGATCGCGCTCACCGCCTACAGCGGCCAGCGGCTCGAGAAACTGGGTGTCGAGGACTTCGCCGACCTGGCGCTGTTCACCCCCGGCTTCGAGGTCCAGGACCAGTCGCCCAACAACCCCGGCTTCGTGATGCGCGGCATCACCTCCGATTCCACCGACAGCTTCTCCGAAGCCCGGGTGTCGGTGTTCCAGGACGGCGTCTCGATCTCGAAGGCGCAAGGGTCCTACGTCGAACTGTTCGATCTGGAGCGGGTCGAGGTGGCCAAGGGGCCGCAGTCGACCCTCTATGGCCGCGGCGCCCTGATCGGCGCGGTCAACGTCATCCAGGCCAAGGCCGACCCGTCCGGCTTCGACGCCGCGCTGAAGGTGACCGGCGGCGACTTCGGCCTGATGCAGGTGGACGGCATGGTCAACGGCGCCTACGGCGACAGCTTCGCCATCCGCCTGGCCGGCCGCTGGCGTCAGCGCGACGGCTATGTCGAGAACCTCGGGACCGGCGACGACTTCCAGTCGGTCGACAGCGCCGCCTGGCGCCTGGCCATGGCCTACGAGCCCAATGACAGCTTCCGCGCCGACCTGCTGGTCAACTGGCAGCAGGACCGCGCCGCCGGCACCGCCTTCAAGTCGCTGAACTACAACCAGACCAACCCGATCACCGGCGCCGTGCTGGCCGGAACCGATGTCCGCGACGGGGCCGCCATCGCCGCCCCGGCCGGCTTCATCGGCGGCGACCAGTTGGGTGTCGACCGCACCGTGCAGGGCGTCACCGGCCTGATCACCTGGGACCTGAACGACAGCTTCACCCTCAGCTCGATCACGGCATACCGCGAATTCAAAAGCCGGGAGGTGTTCGACGCCGACGGCCTCAGCCTGCCCCTGCTCACCGGCCTCAACGACGCCCGGGACAAACAGTGGAGCCAGGAATTCCGGGTCAATTTCGACAACGGCGGCCGCTTCAAGGGCTTCACCGGCGTCAGCTGGTTCAGGAACGAGAGCGACCAGTTCATCCCCCTGCAGTTCGACGAGCGCGTCGGCCTGGCCGACCTGACCGGCCAGCTCAACGCCGGCGCCGCCGGTTCGGGCCTGCCGGCCAATACCCCGGCCCCGATGGCCTATTTCAACAACCCGGCCTTCACCGGCGCCCTGATCCAGGGCCTGGTCGCCCAGCTGTCGGACAACCCGAACTCCGCCGCCTTCGACCCGGCCATTGTCCTGACCACGCCCCAGGCCCAGGCCATCGCCGCCAACCTGCGCGGCGCCCACGTCGAGGCGGTCGAGACCACCAGCGACCTGGACGCCCTCGACCTGTTCGTCGACGGGACCTTCGCGGTCACCGACAAATTCGAGATCTCGGCCGGCCTGCGCTACACCAGCGACGAGAAGGATACCGGCTTCGGCTCCTTCACCGTCGGCGGCCGCAGCGTGCTCGGCGGCGCGGTCGGGGCGGCCCAGTTGGCCGGCCAGGCCAACCAGCTGATCGCCACCGGCATTCCGGCCAATGTGGCGCAGGGCAACGCCATGCTGGCCCAGGCCAACGCCATCCTCGGCGCCCTGCAGAGCCCGTTCGTGCAGGCGATCCCTGAAAGCCTGCTGCCCAACTTCGGCCTGACCTTCCAGCCGACGGCCAACAACGGCGATCGCACGGTCATGACCCACAAGGACGAGTCCTTCACCTGGCGCCTGGTCGGCCGCTATGCGGTCAGCGACGACCTCAATCTCTACGCCTCCTACGCCCGCGGCCGCCGGCCCGAGATCCTCGCCACCGGCGCCCCGACCACGCCCGGCGGCGCCCCGCGCTTCGGCGCCATCGAGGCCGAGACCGTCGACAGCTACGAGGTCGGCGCCAAGGCCGCTCTCATGGACGGCCGTCTTCGTCTGGATGGGTCGGTCTATTTCTACGACTACCAGGACTTCCAGACCGTCATCCAGGACGGGGTGGTGTTCACCATCGCCAACGCCGGCAAGGCCAAGGCTTACGGTTTCGAGGGTCAGCTCGACTGGCGCGCGGCCCCGGGCCTGAACCTCTACGCCACCTACGCCTACAGCCACGCCCGCTTCGACGGCGGGGCCTACGACGGCAACCACTTCCGCCTGTCGCCGGACCACAGCCTGTCGCTGGCCGCCAGCTGGAGCTTCGAGGCCCTCGGCGGGACCTTCGACATCCGCCCCAGCTACAGCTGGCAGTCGGAGGTCTTCTTCGACGACAACAACGACCGGTCGATCTTCCAGCAACGCCCGGGCGCCTTCGTCCCCGACAACGTCCAGGACGAGCGCCAGGACGCCTACGGCCTGGTCAACCTGCGGGCCAGCTACCAGCCGACCGGCGCGAACGTGACGTTCGAGCTGTTCGCCACCAACCTGACCGACGAGGCCTACATCATCGACGCCGGCAATACCGGCGACAGCCTCGGCCTGCCGACCTTCATCCCCGGCGCCCCGCGCATGGTGGGGGGAAGCATCGGCTGGCGGTTCTGAAGCCACCCCAACCCTGTCATCCCGGGCGCCCGCAGGGCGACCCGGGATGACAGCGAGTAGGCGGTGAAGGACGGCTTCTATCCGCCCTCCCCTGTCGCCTCTTCCTCCCTCCCGGTGATCGAGCCCTCGGTGAAGAGGTATTCCTTCAGCTGCTCATCGAACTCCGGATCGTTCCGGCGCACCCACTCCAGCGCCATGGCCGCGTGTTCGATCTCCTCACGGGCGTTGTGCAGCAGGATCTTGCGCAGTTCCTCGTCGTCGCAGTCGTCCGCGCGCTGACGATACCAGTCGACCGCCTCCAGCTCCTCGATCAGTGAAGAGATGGCGTAGTGCAGGTTCAGCGTCTTCGCCTTGAGCTTTTCGCGTGGAACGTGGAGGCCTTCGCTGGACACTGTCATCTCCTTGTTGTCCGATGGAACGACAAGAACGCGCGAAGACGCCAAAGGGGGAATGCCATGAAGATCGATCGACGCAGGCTGCTCGCCGGTTTCGGCCTCGGGGCTTCCGCCATCGCCACCGCCGCCAACGCCCACGGCGATCACGCCATGGGGACCTTCGGGCATGGGGTCGCCTCGGGCGATCCGCTGCAGGACCGGCTGATCGTCTGGACCCGACTGACGCCGCATGACGGCCACGGGCTGGAGGACATTGATGGCGAACTGCACCTCTGGGTCGACAAGCCCGAGGGCAAACCTGCGAAGGTGATCAAGGTCGCCGCCACCGCCGACCGCGACTGGACCGTGAAGGCCGATGTCACGGGCCTCAAGCCCGGAACCGAATACGCCTACCGCTTCAAGTTCGGGACCGCCCTGTCGCCGGTCGGCCGGGGCAAGACCCTGCCCGAGAAGACCGACGAGGTGGTCCTCGCCGTCGCCAGCTGCGCCCTCTACGTCTACGGCCATTTCAACGCCTACGGGGCCATCGCCCAGATGGACCGCGTCGACGCCGTCCTGCACCTGGGCGACTACATCTACGAGTATGGCGCCGACCAGTATGGGGCCGGCTCGCCGGTCTCGGCGGCCCGCAAGCTCGATCCGCCGACCGAGATCGTCACCCTTGCCGACTACCGCCGCCGCCACGCCTGCTACAAATCCGATCCGAACCTGCAGGCGGCCCACGCCCGCGCTCCCTGGATCGTCGTCTGGGACGACCATGAGACGGCGAACGACAGCTGGACCGGCGGGGCCGAGAACCATACCCCGGCCACCGAAGGCGCCTGGGCGGACCGCAAGGCCGCGGCGCTGAAGGCCTATTTCGAATGGATGCCGATCCGCGATCCGAAGGGGGCGATGTCGGACGCCATCTACCGGTCCTTCCGCTTCGGGGACGTGGCCACTCTGTTGATGACCGAGACCCGGCTGACCGCCCGCACCGAGGCGATGGACGCCGGCCGCGACCTGATGGTCGATGGCAAGCCGGATGTCGCCGGGTTCATGGCCAAGCTGAACGACCCGGCACGCCGTCTGATGGACGACCGCCAGCACATCTGGCTGCGTGACGAGCTCGACCGGTCGGTCCGGGCCGGCGAGACCTGGCAGGTGATCGGCAACCAGATCATCATGGGCAAGGTGCTGTCGCCCGACCTGCACAAGGCCATGGGCGACGAGGCCTGGGGCAAGATGCTGAAGTCGGTGCCGGAATTCGTCGCCCAGGCAGTGACCGCCTCCTCGATGCTGTCGGCGACCCCGATCCCGGTCAACCTCGACCAGTGGGACGGCTATCCGGCCGACCGCGAGCGCGTCTACGCCACCTTCAAGGCCGCCAAGGCCCGGCCCATCGTCCTGGCCGGCGACAGCCACAGCTTCTGGGCCAACGAACTGTCTGATGCGTCGGGGTCCCTGGTCGCCGCCGAGTTCGGCACGACCGGGATCACCAGCCCGGGCTTCGCCGACATGCTGCCGGGGGCGCCGTTGAACGAGGCGCTGGTGGCGCGGAACCCGGAGGTGAAGTTCGCCGACAGCGGGGTGAAGGGGTTCGTGAAACTGACGCTGACGAAGAAGAAGGCGGTGGCGGACTTCGTCACCGTCTCGACCATCTTCGCGACCGAGTATGAGGTGAAGACGCTGAAGAGCTTCACCGTCACACCGGACGGGACCGGTGTGAGCCGGATCAGCTAGGCGTCAATTCCTCCTCCGGGACGAAGTCACGGGGGAGGGGGACCGCCGGCCCGACTCAGGGCCGGGGGTGGAGGGGGCAGCGCCGGCGGTTGAAGTTGCCCATGAACGCAGCTGTCAAAGCCGCGCCAGAACGCGTTTTTCCGGAAGGGCCGGCGCTGCCCCTCCACCACCGCCTTCGGCGGCGGTCCCCCTCCCCCGCCGCTATGCGTCGGAGGAGGAATTTTCGATGAGCTTTCCGTCGATGACGACGCGGTAGAAGCAGGACCGGAACCCGACGTGGCAGGCGCCGCCGTCGCCTTGCGGCCGGACCTTGAGCAGGACCGCGTCCTGGTCGCAGTCGAGGCGGATCTCGACGATGGTCTGCACCTGTCCGCTGGTTTCACCCTTCTTCCACAGGGCGTTGCGGGAACGGCTGAAGTAGTGGGCCTCGCCGGTGTCGAGGGAGAGCTGCAACGCTTGCGCGTTCATCCAGGCCAGCATCAGCACCTCGCCGGTGTCGGCGTGCTGGGCGATGGCCGCGATCAGGCCGTTCGCGTCGAAACGCGGCGCGATGGTCGCGCCGCGCTCGAGGCTCACCGTATCAGGGGCGGTGGGAAACACCTGTCCCCTCCTTGCAAGTCTTAGCGCTTGGCCATCGAGACGAATTCGAGGAACCGGTCGCGCAGGCTGTTGTCGGTCTTGAAGACACCGCGGAACTGGGTGGTGATCGTCGAGACATTGCGGTGGTGCACGCCGCGCGTGGTCATGCACTGGTGCTCGGCGTCGATCAGGATGGCCACGCCGGCCGGCTTCAGGCTGTCGCAGATGGCGTCGGCGATCTGCTGGGTCATCGTCTCCTGCGTCTGCAGGCGCTTGGCGAAGATCTCGACCACGCGGGCCAGCTTCGAGATGCCCACGACCCGGTTGGTCGGCATGTAGGCGACGTAGGCCTTGCCGAGGAAGGGGGCCATGTGGTGCTCGCAGTGGCTCTCGACCTCGATGTCCTTGAGGAAGACGATGTCGTCGTAGCCCTGCACATCCTCGAAGATGCGGCTCAGCTCCTTGCCGGGATCGGCGGTGTAGCCCTCGAACCATTCGCCGTAGGCGTCGACCACCCGCTTGGGGGTGTCGATCACGCCTTCGCGGCGCGGGTCGTCGCCGGCCCAGGCAATCAGGGTGCGGACAGCTTCCATCGCCTCTTCGCGGCTCGGACGCTTCACGGGTTCAAGATCAAGGCCGGACGTGGCCAGGGTTCGCTCGGTCATAGCGTCCATGTTCGGAGGGTGTCCCTTGAGGCTGAGTTGCGCCGGAACGACGATCGCTCCGGAAAGACGCGTGCCACCTCAATCACGTTCCCGCAGGCCGTGGCCTACTCGGGCAGCCACAGCTATATGGGACGGCCCCGCAGGCGGGCAAGCCGCTACGTCGCGTAAACGACCCTAGAAATACTGAACAAGAGACCATGACCCTCAAGCTGTACGACACCATGGCCCGCAAGAAGCGGCCCTTCGCCCCCGCCAACGACAAGCGGGTGACGATGTATGTCTGCGGCCCCACGGTCTACGGCTATGCCCATATCGGCAACGCCCGGCCGGTCGTGGTCTTCGACGTGCTGTTCCGTCTGCTGCGCCATCTCTATGGCGACGACCACGTGGTCTATGCGCGCAACGTCACGGACGTGGACGACAAGATCAATCAGAAGGCCGCCGACGAGGGCGTCGACATCTCGGTCATCACCGAGCGCTATTTCGCCGCCTATCTGGAGGACATGGATGCGCTCGGCGCCATGCGGCCGACCCATCAGCCCAAGGCCACCGACTACATCCAGCAGATGGTCGACGCCATCGCCGACCTGATCGCCAAGGGCGGCGCCTACGAGGCCGAGGGCCATGTGCTGTTCGACACGCAAGGCTCCAAGGACTACGGCCAGCTGTCGGGCCGCAGTCTCGACGACATGATCGCCGGAGCCCGGGTCGAGGTCGCCCCTTACAAGCGCCACCCGGCCGACTTCGTGCTGTGGAAGCCGTCCAAGCCGCATGAACCGCGCTGGCCCTCGCCTTGGGGCGATGGTCGTCCCGGCTGGCACAGCGAATGCTCGACGATGATCGAACAGGTCCTTGGCCTGCCCATCGACATCCACGGCGGCGGCATCGACCTGGTCTTCCCGCACCATGAGAACGAGCTGGCCCAGGCGACCTGCGCCCACCAGGGGGGTGAGTTCGCCCGCTTCTGGATGCACAACGGCTTCCTCGACATGGCCGGGGTGAAGATGTCCAAGAGCCTGGGCAACGTCATCATCCCGCATGAGCTGTTGCAGAACGTGCCGGGCGAACTGGTCCGCTGGGCGCTGCTCAGCGCCCAGTACCGCCAGCCGCTCGACTGGACCGAGAGCCTGCTGGATCAGAGCCGCAAGGCCCTGGACCGTCTGTACGGCGCCCTGCAGGACGCCGCCCGCGAAGTCGGCTCGGCCAAGGCCGGCGCCGAGGTCGGGGAGAAGGCGCAGGACGTGCTCTACGCCCTGCTCGACGACCTCAATACGCCCAAGGCGCTCTCCGCCCTGTTCGCGCTCAGCGACGACCTGCGCACGGCCATCGCCGAGGGCGACAAGGCCGCCATCGCCGGGGCCCGCGACGATCTGGTCACCGCCGGCGCCCTGCTGGGCTTCCTGCAGAAGGCGCCTGGCGAGTGGTTCCAAGGCGCAGCCGCCGACGGCCTGAAGGACCAGGTCGAGGCTCTGCTGGAGCAGCGAAAGGAGGCCCGGGCGTCCAAGGACTGGCCGACCGCCGACCGCATCCGCGGCGAGCTGGACGTCCTGGGCGTTGTGGTGATGGATGGGCCCCAGGGGGCCACCTGGCGCTTGAAGGCCGCCGGGGAGTAGGAGGCCGAGGCATGAAGATCGAACACCGCATCGGCATCCAGGCCAACACCGACTCCATCTGGGAGGTGCTCTACGACCTCGAACACTGGGGCGACTGGTGTCCGATGTACCCGCGGGCTGCCGGGACCATCCGCATCGGCGAGGTGCTGGACATCGACGAGCATGTCCCAGGCCTCAAGGTCCACAACATCCGCCCTGTCGTCCTCGACTGGACGCCCTACGACCACATCCACTGGCGCACGAAGATGATGCGCGGCTGGGTCGTCGGCACCCGCTTCTTCGAGATCGAGGAGCTGACCCCGGGCAGCTGCATCTTCTCCAACGGCGAGCTCTATACCGGCCTGCTGGTCGGCTTCGCCGTGCCGCGCGCCATCCGCTTCAAGATCCGCGAAGCCTACCAGCAGTTCGGCGAGGCCCTGAAGGCCGAGGCCGAAAAGCGTTGGCATGCGGGCGGCGACCTCCCAAATAAGCCGAGATGATCGACGACCTCTACAGCGCCCGTATCCTCGCCCTGGCCGCCAACATGCCGCGCGCCGGGCGCCTGGACGCGCCGCAAGGGTCGGCGGAACGGATCGCCAAGCTGTGCGGCAGCCGCATTGTCGCCGATGTAGTGCTCGATGCCGAAGGTCGCGTCATCGATTTTGCCCAGGACGTTCAGGCCTGCGCGCTGGGCCAGGCGGCCGCCGCCGTGCTTGGCGAGAACATCATCGGGGCCGGCAGTGACGAAATTGAAACGGCCCGCGATGCATTCCGTGCTATGTTGAAGGAAGGCGGAGCCCCGCCTGAAGGACGTTTCAAGGACCTGGCCGTGTTGATGCCCGTGAAGGACTATCCCGCCCGTCACGCCTCGAGCCTCTTGGCTTTCGAGGCGGCGCTGGCTGCCGTCCAACAGGCGAAAGCGCGAACTAGCGGCGCCGACGCGGCTTGATCCCTCGCGAGTGCGGGGATAAGCGCCGGGCTTCGTTCACCCAATTCAATGCGTCGGCATGACCCTCTATGAACGCAGCGTCCGGCTGGCGCACCGCGCCTACAAGGTCACGCTGTCCCCGTGGACGGGGCGCCAGTGCCGCTTTCTTCCGACCTGTTCGGACTACGGCCGCGACGCCCTGATCCAGCACGGACCGATCCGTGGCGGTTACCTGACCGTCCGGCGGCTGTGCAGATGCCATCCCTGGGGAGGCTCGGGCTACGACCCCGTCCCTCCGCCGAAAAGAAAATGCGAAGTGTCATGATCGACCTGAAATTTCCCGACGGCAGCGTCCGTCAGTATCCCGAAGGCAGCAGCGGCCGCGACGTCGCCGCGGCCATCTCCAAGAGCCTCGAGAAGCGCACCCTGCTGGTCCGCCTCGACGGCAAGCTGATCGACTTCGACCGCCCGCTGTGGAGCGGCGCGGTCGAGTTCGTCGACCGCAGCGACCCCGACGCCCTCGACACCATCCGCCACGACACGGCCCACGTCCTGGCCGAGGCCGTGCAGGAGCTGTTCCCCGGCACGCAGGTGACCATCGGTCCCAACGTCGAGGACGGCTTCTATTACGACTTCGCCCGCAACGAGCCCTTCTCGACGGACGACTTCGCGGCCATCGAGAAGAAGATGCGCGAGATCGTCGACCGCGACGAAAAGATCGTCCGCGAGGAGTGGGACCGCGACGAGGCCATCGCCCACTTCGACAGCATCGGCGAACAGTACAAGGCGCAGATCATCCGCGACCTGCCGACGACCGAGCCGATCAGCGTCTATCGCCAGGGCCAATGGAAGGACCTCTGCCGGGGCCCGCACCTGCCGTCGACGAAGCATGTCGGCAAGGCCTTCAAGCTGACCAAGCTGGCCGGCGCCTACTGGCGCGGCGACCAGAACAACGCCCAGCTGCAGCGCATCTACGGCACGGCCTGGGCCTCGGAAGAGGACCTCGCCGCCTACCTGAAACGCGTCGAGGAGGCCGAGAAGCGCGACCACCGCAAGATCGGCAAGATCATGGACCTCTTCCACATCCAGGAAGAGGGCAAGGGCATGGTCTTCTGGCACCCCAAGGGCTGGACGATGTACCGCGCCCTGGAGGCCTACATGCGCCGCATGACGGAGGCGGGCGGCTACGTCGAGGTCAAGACGCCCCAGATTCTCGACCGCTCCCTGTGGGAGAAGTCGGGCCACTGGGAGAAGTTCGGCCACGCCATGTTTGTCTGTGAGACGGACGAGGGCGAGAGCCTGGCCGTCAAGCCGATGAACTGCCCCGGCCACGTGCAGATCTTCAACGTCGGCCAGAAGTCCTACCGCGAGCTGCCTCTGCGCATGGCCGAGTTCGGCGCCTGCCACCGGTTCGAGCCCTCGGGCGGCCTGCACGGCATCATGCGGGTGCGGGCCTTCACCCAGGACGACGGCCACATCTTCTGCCGCGACGACCAGATCGAGGACGAGACGACGACGTTCGTGAAGCTCCTCTACCAGGTCTACGAAGACCTCGGCGTCGAACTGCACAGCGTCAAGCTCGCCCTGCGCCCGGACCTGCGGGCCGGCACGGACGAGGTCTGGGACATCGCCGAGAGCAAGCTTGAACGCGCCGCCATCGCCGCCGGCATGACGGTGGAGATGCTGCCGGGCGAGGGCGCCTTCTATGGCCCCAAGCTCGAGTTCCACCTGAAGGACGCCATCGGCCGCACCTGGCAATGCGGCACGCTGCAGCTCGACTTCGTGCTGCCCGACCGGCTCGACGCCGAATACGTCGGCGAGGACGGCCAGAAGCACCGGCCGGTCATGCTCCACCGCGCCATCCTCGGCACCTTCGAGCGTTTCCTCGGCATCCTGATCGAGAACTACGGCGGGGCCTTCCCTCTGTGGCTGTCGCCGGTCCAGGCCGTGGTGGCGACGATCACCTCGGACGCCGACGAGTTCGCCCAGGAAACGGCGGCGAAGTTCAAGGCCGCAGGCCTGCGGGTCGAGACCGATCTTCGCAACGAGAAGGTCGGCTACAAGATCCGCGAGCACAGCCTGGCCAAGGTCCCGGTCATCGCCGTCGTCGGCCGCAACGAGGCCGAAGCGGGTCAGGTCGCCATCCGCCGCCTGGGGTCGCAGGACCAGACCATCGTCACGGTCGAGGAAGCCATCGCCCTGCTGACGGCGGAAGCGACTCCGCCTGACCTGAAGCGTTGAGGTTCGTGCGCCCGACCAAAAGGTCGGGCGCACGACATACCGCAAATGGGGATAGTAACCCCGCCGGGCCGTTGGCAAGGCTGGCGACACAGCTGTGTCCCCGGAGTGAGTAGATGTCGCGCCAGATTTTCGCCGCCAACGATGGCGTCAACGGTGTCGAGCTCTGGATCACCGATGGCACGGAAGCCGGCACGGTCCTGCTGGCCGACATCAATCCCGGTGCGGCCAGTAGTTCGCCGGCCAACTTCACCCTGGTCGGCGGACGCATCGTCTTCACGGCCACCTCGGCGGCGGGCGGTCTGGAGCTCTGGGTCACCGACGGCACGGCGGCCGGCACGCTGCAATTGCGCGATATCGGCCCGGGAGCCGCCGGCGGCAGTGTCGCCAACCTCACGCTGGCCGGCGACAAGTTGTTCTTCACCGCCAACGACGGAACCACGGGAAGCGAACTCTATGTGACCGACGGAACGGTCGCCGGGACCGCGATGGTTGCCGACATCCGCCCCGGTCTCACGGCCTCAAGCATCAGCAACATCCAGGCGCTCGGTGACAAGCTCATCTTCAGCGCCTCCGACGGGGTCAGCGGGTCTGAATACTGGGTGTCGGACGGCACCTCCGCGGGAACCTTCCAGTTGCTGGACATGCGGCCGGGCGCCGCCGCCTCCGCCCACACCGGCTACCGCCTGGTTGGGGACAAGCTCTACATCATCGCCAACGACGGAACCTCCGGCCAGGAGCTGTGGGTCACCGACGGCGCCACCCTGACCCAGCTGGCCGACATCTTCCCGGGATCGGGGAGCAGCGCTGTCGCCTTCAGAGGCGAGGTCGGCGGGCTCACCCTGTTCACAGCCAACGATGGCAGTGGCTATTCCCGGCTGTGGTCGACCGACGGCACGGTCGCGGGCACGCAGGCGCTGGACGCCTCGGCGGGATCGGCCGCTGCCTACTACCAGCAGTTCACCGCTTTCGCCGGCAAGATGGTCTACCTCTTCCAGGAGCCGGGCACCTCCGCCACCGAGCCCTGGATCACCGACGGTACGGCGGCTGGTACGGTCAGGCTGAAGGACATCTATCCCGGCGCGATGAGTTCGCAGGCCCAGCAGTTCGCCGTCATCGGCGACCGGCTTTATTTCACGGCCACGGACGGCGTCGCCGGCTTCGAGATGTGGGTCACCGACGGCACGGAGGCGGGAACCCAGCGGCTGACCGACATCGAGCCCGGCGCCGGCAACGCCTTTCCCAGCGGCTATGTCGGCTTTGGGAACCTGGTCCTGTTCTCCGCCCAGACCACGGCCGGCGGGCGGGAACTCTGGTCCCTCGACAAGACCACGGGCGTCGCCGCCCTGGTCAAGGAGATCGCCCCCGGCGATGCCAACGCCTCGCCCTCCATCATCGGCGAGGTCGGCGGCCGTGTGATCTTCACGGCCAATGATGGCGTCAACGGCGGCGAGCTGTGGTCCACCGATGGGACCACCGCCGGAACCATGATGCTGTCCGACGCCTCGGCGGCGAACGGCGTTTCGGTGTCCAGCAAGTTCGTTCTCGGCGACCGGCTGGTGATGGTCCTCGACAGCGACCGCCATGGCCTGGAACTGTGGAGCACCGACGGCACGGCCGCCGGCACCCGCCTGTTGCTCGACGCCCAGACCGGCATCAGCGACGGCGTCTACACCAACTTCCTGGTCGACGGCGGCCGGCTCTATTTCACCGTCACGACCCTGAACGCCGGGACGGAGCGCTGGTCCACTGACGGGACGGCGGCGGGCACGGCCCTGGTGCGCGACATCAACGCCACCGAGACCATCAACGCCACCGTCACCCTGCAGGCGTTCGGCGAGGTCGCGGGAGGCTATGTCTTCAAGTCCTCGACCCCGGCGACGGGTCTGGAACTCTGGTTCACCGACGGTACGGACGCCCCCGCCATCCGGCTGGCGGAGATCGAGCCGGGGTCCCTCAGCGCCAACTTCGTGGGCGACCCCGTCGCGGCCGGCGGCAAGCTGTTCTTCCTCGCCGAGAACGAACTCACGGGCGTCGAGGTCTGGGTTACCGACGGGACGGAAGCCGGAACCCGGATGGTCGCCGACGTCTCTCCGGGGACCGGCGATGGCGTGATCAATGGCAGCCTGACAGCAATCGGCGACAAGGTCTTCTTCCAGGGCTACACGGGCGGCGACTACCGGCCCTGGATCTCCGACGGCACGGCCGCGGGCACCTTCAGCCTCGGCGACCTCATTCCCAGCCAGGCCGAGGCCACGGTCTATATCGAGCGGGTGGTCTCGTTCGGCGACCGCATCGTCTTCACCACCTGGGACAATTACAACGCCGCCATGCAGCTGTGGACGACCGACGGCACGGTCGCGGGCACGGCGCAGCAGGCGATGATCACCGACCGCAGTCTCGCGATCATGGACGGCAAGGTCTACTTCGCCGGCATCGGCGCCGGGACCGGCTCGGAACTCTGGGTCACCGACGGCACGACGGCCGGCACGGCCCTGGTCAAGGACATCTGGTCCGGCGCCTCCAGCGGTTCGCCCGGCGACCTGGCCGTGGTCGGCGACCGGATCTTCTTCTCGGCCGCGTCGAGTTCCACGTCCGGCTTCGATCTGTGGATGTCGGACGGGACCGCCGCCGGCACCGTGCTGGTCCGCGACATCGCCTCGGGCTCGGCCAGTTCCAGCCCCGAGGGCTTCGACTCCCAGACCGGGGCCTACATCGGCCTGCCGAACGGCAAGGCCATCTTCTCGGCGACGACCGCCGCCAACGGTCGCGAACTCTACGTCACCGACGGGACCTCGGCTGGCACTCTGCGGCTCAGCGACATCGTCAGCGGCGGAAGCAGCGGGTTCTCCGGTCTTCGCGACTACGAGTACAAGCTGATAGGCAGCAAGCTGTTCTTCATTGGCTCCACAACCGCCGGAGGGGCAGAGCCCTGGGTGACCGACGGCACGGCGGCCGGCACGCTGCAGCTCAAGGACATCTACACGGGGGTCAACCCCAGCAGCGTCTCCTCCTGGACCGCCGTGAACGGCAAGGCGCTGTTCCTGGCCAGCAATGTGGCCTCCGGCACGGAGCTGTGGGTCAGCGACGGCACGGCGGCCGGCACCACCGTCCTCAAGGAGATCGGCACGGGCTCGACCAGCGCCTTTGTTTCCGGCCTGACCGTGCTGGGCAATCGGGCCGTGTTCTCCGCCCGCAGCACCGCCGAGGGGCAGGAGCTTTGGGTCACTGACGGCACGACCGCCGGCACCCTGGTGATCGACCTCAACGTCGGCGCGGGTGGCTCGACCCCATCCTCTTTTGTCGTCTTCAACGGCCTGATCTACTTCGCCGCCAGCGCCTCGACGACGGGCAGCGAAATCTGGAAAACCGACGGCACGGTCGCCGGAACCAGCGTCGCCTTCGAGTTGAACGCCGGAACCAGCGGGTCGGCGATCAGCTCGCTGATCGTCGCCGACGGCCGGCTGATGTTCACCGCCTACACCGCCGCCTTCGGCCAGGAGGTCTGGGTCAGCGACGGGACCCTGGCCGGAACCCACCGGATCACCGAGACCAGCACTCCGAACGGTTCGGCCCCGACCAGTCCGATCATCCTGCCCGATCCGGCCACGCCGGTCGGCACGCCCAGCAACGACAGCCTGACCGGCACGGCGGCCCCCGAGACCATCTCCGGCCTGGCCGGCAACGACGTCATCTACGGCATGGGCGGCGACGACACCCTCGACGGCGGCGACCTCTCCGACCAGCTGTTCGGCGGCCAGGGCCTCGACAGCCTGACCGGCGGCCAGGGCGGCGACCTCCTCTACGGCGAGGCCGGCGACGACCAGCTCGACGGCGGCGACGGCGCCGACAAGCTGTTCGGCGGGACGGGCACGGACCTGCTGACCGGCGCGGCCGGCAACGACCGGATGGCGGGTGAAGACGATATCGACACCCTGAACGGCGGGGCCGGCAACGACTACCTCGACGGCGGGACCGGGGCCGACATCATGACCGGCGGGGCCGACAACGACGTCTACATTGTCGACAACGCAAACGACCAGACGATCGAATTGTCGGGCGAAGGCTTCGACATCGTCCGCACTGACCTGACCTGGGCCCTGGCCGACAACATAGAGGGCCTGGAACTGCAGGGCTCCGCCGACCTCGACGGAAACGGCAACGGCGCCGCCAATAACCTGCAGGGCAACGCCGGGGCCAACAGCCTGAGCGGCGGAGCGGGGGTCGATACGATCAACGGCAATGACGGAGACGACATCGTCGTCGGAGGGGAAGGCAATGACCTGCTGCGCGGCGGCATGGGCGCCGACACCTTCCGGGTGGCGCATGTCTTCGGGCCGGTGCTGGAGACTGACCAGATCTACGACTTCTCGACCGCCGAGGACGACATCATCGACCTGTCTGGCGCCTTTGCCGGGACGATCAGCAAGGTGGACGCCTTCACCAAACAGGCCGGCCAGATGACCCTGACTTTCGCCAGCGGGATCACGACCCTGCGTCTCGACACCACAGGCGACGGCAAGGTCGACTACCAGTTGAAGATCAACGGCGACGTCACCGGCGACTGGAGCGGCTGGCTGCTTTAGGGCGCCGCTTCGTCGCACCGAGTCTTCACGACCGCTTAACGCCATCGGCCCAGAATCGGCAGCCTGTAACCCGGTTCGGATCTTCCCCCCTTGCGCAGTCTCATTGCCGCCGTCGAGCGTATCGAGCCCCTGACCGTCTATGGTCGGGTGGCGGCTGTGAACGGGCTGCTGATCGAGGCGCGGGGCGGGCTTTCCCACCTCGCCGTCGGGGCCCGGGCCGAGATCGTCCGCCGCGCGGCCGAGCCGCTGGCCGCCGAGGTCGTCGGCTTCCGTGACAGCCGCGCCCTGCTCATGCCGTTCGGGCCCGTCGAAGGCGTCGCCCCCGGCGCCGAGATCCGCATCCAGCCCGACGGCGCCAGCGTCCGCCCCAGCAAGGCCTGGCTCGGCCGCATCGTCGACGCCTTTGGCGAGCCCATCGACGGCAAGGGCCCCCTGCCTCAGGGCGAGGCCAGCTACCCGCTGCGCGCCAGCCCGCCGGCCGCCCATGCCCGTGGCCGGGTCGGTGAGCGGTTGGACCTCGGCGTCCGGGCCATGAATGTCTTCACCACCACCTGCCGGGGCCAGCGGCTGGGCATCTTCGCCGGCTCGGGCGTCGGCAAGTCGGTCCTGCTCTCCATGCTGGCCCGCCAGGCCGACTGCGACGCGGTCGTCGTCGGGCTGATCGGCGAACGGGGCCGGGAGGTCCGCGAATTCATCGAGGAGACCCTCGGCGAGGAAGGCCTCAAGCGCGCCGTGGTCATCGTCGCCACCTCCGACGAGCCGGCCCTGAAACGCCGCCAGGCCGCCTACATGACCCTGGCCGTGGCCGAGGCCCTGCGCGACCAGGACATGGAAGTCCTCTGCCTGATGGACAGCGTCACCCGCTTCGCCATGGCCCAGCGCGAGATCGGCCTGGCCGCCGGCGAGCCGCCGACCACCAAGGGCTACACCCCCACCGTCTTCACCGAACTGCCCAAGCTGCTGGAGCGGGCCGGACCAGGCCCTGTGCGGCCGGACGGCACCACGGCGGGACCGATCACCGGACTGTTCACCGTGCTGGTCGACGGCGACGACCACAATGAGCCGATCGCCGACGCCGTGCGCGGGATCCTCGACGGCCACATCGTCATGGAGCGGGCCATCGCCGAGCGCGGCCGCTTCCCGGCCATCAATGTGCTGAAGTCGATCAGCCGGACCATGCCGGCCTGCCAGAACATGGACGAACGCGACGTGGTCAAGGGCGCCCGCCAGGTCATGGCCGCCTGGGCCAACATGGAAGAACTGATCCGCATCGGCGCCTATCGGGCCGGGGCCGACCCGGTTGTCGACCGCGCCATCGCGCTGAATCCGGCTATCGAGGCCTTCCTCGGCCAGGACGCCCATGAGGCGACCTCGCTGGAAGACAGCTTCGCGCAGCTCGACCAGATCCTGCTTGGGGGTGAGTACGCATGAAGGCCGTCGGCTCCCTGATCCGCCTGTCGACCTTCGAGGTCGAGGAACTGCAGAAACGGCTGGCCGTCATCGTCGATGGCCGCACCCAGTGCGAGCTCAAGATGGCGGTCCTCGAGGCCGAGGCCGAGATGGAGCTGGCCAACGCCCGCGCCGACGCCGAGGCCGGCTGGTACATGGTCGGCTTCCGCGAGGGTGTGAAGGTCCGTCGCAAGGCCATCCAGGACCAGATCGACAGCTTCATCGCCCAGGAAGAAGGGGCGAGGGACGCCCTGAACGAAGCCTTCGAAGGCCTCAAGAAGTACGAACAGGTGGCCGAGAACGCCGCCAACGCCGCCCGCCGCGAGATGGCCAAGCGCGAAACCGCCGCCCTCGACGAACTGGGCCTGCGCCGGGTGGCGGCGCGGTGACTTCGGTCACCCGGCGCGCCGTCGTCGGCTCCGCCCTGGCCCTCGCCGCCTGCGGCCCCAGGGCCAACGGCCAGCCGGTCGGTGGACCGGTGGCGCCGCTCAAATCCCTGGCCGACTTTCCGATCGGCACGGCCGTCCAGGCCCACTTCCTGCAGAACCCGACCATCGCCGGCCTGGTCACCGAGCACTTCTCCCAGCTCACCGCCGAGTGGGAGATGAAGATGGAGTACACCGTCCTAGACGACGGCGGGTTCCGCTTCGACCGGCCGGACGCCATCGCCGCCTTTGCCCGGGCGCGCGGCATCCGCCTCTTCGGCCACACCCTGATCTGGTACGCCCAGGAACCGGCCGCCTTCGTGAACCTGGACGAGAACCGGACCAGCTTCGCCCGCGCCTACGACAACTACATCACCGCATTCGTCGGCCGATACCGGGGGCAGGCCAGCGGCTGGGACGTGATCAACGAGCCGATCCTCGATGACGGGTCCGGCCTGCGGACGCACCTGTGGAGCCGGCGCCTCGGCGAGATCGACCACATGGTCCGCGCCTTCCATGTCGCCCGGGCGGCCGACCCGGACGCGGTGCTGCTGATCAACGACTACAATCTCGAGAGCAACCCGGCCAAGCTCGACCAGTACCAGCGCCTGATCGACCGCCTGCTCAAGGCCGGCGCCCCGATCAGCGGCATCGGTTGCCAGACCCACTGCAACGCCGACCTGCCGGCCGGCGCCCTGACCCGCACGATCAACGCCCTGGCCCGCTTCGGCCTCAAGGTCCACGTCTCGGAAATGGACGTGTCGATCACCCGCGCCGGCGGTTGGTTCGTCTCCAGAGAGGAAAAGGAGGCCGCCCAGGCCCGCCTCTACGCCGAGGCGATGACCGCCTTCGCCGCCCTGCCGGCGGCCCAGCAGTTCGCCTTCACCATATGGGGCGTGCGCGACGGTGACAGCTGGCTCAACGGCGAGAACAAGTCCGACACCCCCCTGCTGTTCGACGCGGCGGGTCGGCCGAAGGCGGCGCTGCGGGCGATCGAGGCGGCCCTGAGAGGCTAGAGTTCCATTCCGGCGGCCACCTCGGCGAGGATGGTGTCCAGAGACTCCTCCGTCGCCGTGTCCGACTCGGCGAACAGGCTGACCACGCCGGTCGCCAGAACCAGTCCGACGTAGCTGAAGGTCCCGCCCATCCGCAGCCTGCCGTGGTAGGCGACCATCCGGCCCCAGTCCTGGGTGACGATGACCGGCTCGACGATTTCGAACAGCCAGCCATGGCTCCGGGCGGCGCTCATGTGGGTCTCGATGCGGTGGTCGGCCAGCTTGTGGGCGATGTCGTCCAGCTCGCCCTCGCCGTTCAGCATCGGTTCGGTGTTGATCGTCAGACTTGTGTCGCGCAGAGGCGACTCGAAGACGTAGCGGTCGGTGACATCGCTGATCACCTTAACCCAGCCATCGTCGAGGGTGAGGGTGAACTCCGGCGTTTCGAACGTGGTCATGGACCGGCTCTAGCCGGCGAAGGGCCGCTGCGGCGGGTTGGCCGTGTTCACCGGTGTCCCGACTTCCCGCTCGGCCGCGATGCGCAGGCCCTTCAGATCGTCGGCGATGCGGAACACCGCCACGTAGAACTCGCAGAAGGAGCGCCACAGCAGGACGAGGGCGAAGCAGATCAGGATGCCGGCCACGGCCAGCGGAATGGCCAGCAGCTTGCCGACGATTTCCTGTTCCTTCAGCGCCACGCCGATGGCCGCGCCGATGGACCCGAAGGCGCCCAGGACGATGACACCGAGGCCCGCCCAGTAGATCAGATGAATCACCGGCCCGGTCAGCAGGCGCTCGAAGGTCAGCAGATCGCGGAGCACTTCGCTGGTTTCGCCGGACTTCCGGCTGGATTTCGTAGGCATCCCCGACCTCTTGGGTTGCGGTCTTGATACGCCGACCGCCTGTTGCCGCATCGCTATCAGCGCGCGAGCAACCAAGCAATGGTTCCGCGTGTTACGGGTCGTCGCGTTGACTTCGGGGGGGTCGCTGCTTAAGTCTCCCGCGCGCTTGAAATGCGGTTTTTCTGGCGTGTTCCCGGGCGATTGCGCGCCCACGCCAGTCACATCTACTACGGACTCCATCACCTACATGGCCAGCTTTCTGAAGTCGCTCTTCGGCTCCGCCAACGACCGCCAGGTCAAGGCCTTCACCGCCCAGGTCGCCAAGATCAACGCCCTCGAGCCGGCCATGGCCGCCCTCAGCGACGCCGAGCTGCGCGCCAAGACCGCCGAGTTCAAGGAACGCCTCGCCAAGGGCGAGACCCTCGACGCGCTGTTGGTCGAGGCCTTCGCGGTGGTCCGCGAGGCTTCCAAGCGGGTGCTGGGCCAGCGGCACTACGACGTGCAGATGGTCGGCGGCATGATCCTGCACAAAGGCGGCATCGCCGAGATGCGGACCGGCGAAGGCAAGACCCTGGTCGGCACCCTGCCCACCTATCTCAATGCGCTTGAGGGCAAGGGCGTCCACGTCATTACGGTCAACGACTACCTGGCCAGCCGTGACGCCGAATGGATGGGCCGCGTCTATCAGTTCCTGGGCCTGACCGTCGGCGTCATCGTCAATGGCCTGAGCCAGAACCAGCGCCAGCAATCCTACCGCAGCGACATCACCTACGGCACCAACAACGAGTTCGGCTTCGACTACCTGCGCGACAACCTGGTCTACGACGTCCAGGAGATGGTCCAGCGCGGCCACAACTTCGTCATCGTCGATGAAGTGGACTCGATCCTGATCGACGAAGCCCGCACCCCGCTGATCATCTCCGGTCCGACCGAGGACCGCAGCGAGCTCTACAAGATCGTCGACCTGATCGTGAAAGAGCTGATCCTCGACAAGACCAACTACGAGTACGACGAAAAACAGCGCCAGGTGCTGCTGACCGAGACCGGTCAGGAAAACGTCGAGAACATGCTGATCGCCGGCAACCACCTGGGCGAGGACACGGCCGGCCTCTACGACGCGGCCAACGTCTCCATCGTTCACCATGTGAACCAGGCGCTGCGCGCCAACATCATCTACCAGCGCGACAAGGACTACATCGTCAAGGCCGGCGAGGTGATCCTGATCGACGAGTTCACCGGCCGCATGATGACCGGCCGCCGGCTTTCGGAAGGCCTGCACCAGGCCATCGAGGCCAAGGAAGGCGCCGACATCCAGCCCGAGAACCAGACCCTGGCCTCGGTGACCATCCAGAACTACTTCCGCCTCTACAAGAAGCTGTCGGGCATGACCGGCACGGCCGCGACCGAGGCCCAGGAATTCGGCGACATCTACAAGATGGACGTCCTCGAGGTTCCGACCAACCGCCCGATCGCCCGGATCGACGAGGACGACGAGGTCTATCGGACCGCCGCCGAGAAGAACGTCGCCATCATCGCCCAGATCGAGGACTGCTACCGCCGCGGCCAGCCGATCCTGGTCGGCACCGTGTCGATCGAGAAGTCCGAGCAGCTCTCGGAACTGCTGAGCGAGCACAGGTTCGAAATGGACGGCAAGACCGTCAAGGGCATCCCGCACAGCGTGCTGAACGCCCGCTACCACGACCAGGAAGCCCTGATCGTCGCCGACGCCGGCGTCCCGGGCGCGGTGACCATCGCCACCAACATGGCCGGCCGCGGCACCGATATCCAGCTGGGCGGCAACGTCGAAATGCACATGGCCAAGTGGCGCCAGGAGCAGATGGGCCTGGGCATCGAGCCCGACCCGACGGCCGAGGCCGAGGAAAAGGCGATCTTCGAACAGCAGATCGCCGACGCCAAGGCCCACGCCCTGCGCGAGGGCGGCCTCTACGTCCTGGGCACGGAGCGCCACGAAAGCCGCCGGATCGACAACCAGCTGCGCGGCCGGACCGGCCGCCAGGGGGACCCCGGCCGTTCCAAGTTCTTCCTCTGCTGTGAAGACGACCTGCTGCGCATCTTCGCCGGCGACCGTCTGGACGCCATCATGCGCTCCTTCGGCGTGCAGGAAGGCGAGGCCATCACCCACAAGTGGCTGAACAGCGCCATCGCCACCGCCCAGAAGCGCGTCGAGCAGCGCAACTACGAGATCCGCAAGAACCTTCTGAAGTACGACGACGTCGTCAACGACCAGCGCAAGGCCGTGTTCGAGCAGCGCCAGGAGTTCATGGAAGCCGAGGACCTGTCCGAGTTCATCACCGAGATGCGCAAGGACACCATCGAGGACATGGTCAACCGGCACCTGCCGCCCAAGGCCTATGCCGAGCAGTGGGACGTCGCGGGCCTGACCGAGCGCGTCGAGGCCATCCTCGGCCTGCAGCTGCCGATCGCCGAATGGGCCGCCGAGGAAGGCATCGCCAACGAGGAGATCGAGGAGCGGATCAACGCCGCCGCCGACGCCCGCGCCGCCGAGCGCGAGACCATTCTGTCGCCTGAGCAGATGCGCTCGGTCGAGAAGAACTTCCTGCTGCAGATGATCGATCTGCAGTGGCGCGAGCACCTGATGCACCTCGACCACCTGCGCAACGTCATCGGCCTGCGCGGCTATGGCCAGCGCGACCCGCTGAACGAGTACAAGACCGAGGCCTTCAGCCTGTTCGAGACCCTGCTGGGCAACCTGCGGACCAACACCACCCGCTGGCTGATGACCGTGGAATTCCAGTACGCCGACCCCGAGCCCGACCCGCTCGCCGGGCTGCAGGAAATCCACATGGACCCGCATACCGGCGAGAACGAACGCGCCCTGAGCATGGCCGCCACCGGCGACCTGGACGCCCAGCAGCGGTCGGCCCTGCCGGTCTCGGCCCTGCCGGCCGGTTGGGAACGCACCAGCCGCAACGCCTCCTGCCCCTGCGGCTCGGGCAAGAAGTTCAAGCACTGCCACGGCTCGCTGGTCTGAGGTGGTGAGCGAACGGCCGCGATACGCCGTTCGCCGTCTGCCGGACCATGAGCCAGGCCAGCGCCCGCCCAAGGCGCTGGAGAGCGCCGCCGCGCGCGCCTTGCAGGCCGAGCTGGACCCGGCCGCGACCGTGTTCTCGCGCAGCCATGGCCGGGGCCTGATCGCCGCCGCCGTGGCCGCTCCGCCGATCATGCGGCTGGGTATCGATGTCGAATGGGTCGATCCGCGCCGACGGATGGCCGAGATCGCCGAGCACTACCTCGGAGCGGCGGAAGCGGTGACGCCGGAACAGTTCTTTCGGGGTTGGACGTTCGGGGAGGCATGGTTCAAGGCCTTCGGGCGCGATCCGACGCCGGAGCTGATCCGGATCGCGGGCGCCAACCTGTCGACCGACCCCATCGTGGTCGGCGATGCATGGTTGCTGCAGGCCTTGCCCGACCAGGGCTTCGTCTTAAGTCTGGTCTGGAGCCACGCGCGCGCCGGTTGACCGAGCGCCGTGCGACACTCTGCGGATTGCCAGACTAAAAGCATCACTGTAGCCGTACAGGGGGCGTGTATGGGGGGCTCGAGTATGAAATCGACCATGTTGGCGGTCGCCGCGGCGGCCGCATGTCTTGTTGCGTTCGATGCTGCGGCCCAGACCGCGCCCGAAGCGGCGCCGTCCGCGCCGGTGGCCGAAGCGCTCGCGCCGGCCGCCCCGGCGCCCGCCGTTCCGGCCGGTCCGGTCATCGCGTCCGGCACCCCGATCCGCATCGAGATCGCCGAAACGGTCAGCACCAAGACCCACAAGCAGGGCGCCACCTTCGCCATCCGCCTGGCCACCCCAATCATGCACGATGGCAAGGTGGTCGTGCCGGCCGGTGTCCCGGGCCAGGGACAGGTCGTCGACTCGGCCCGCGCCGGCATTGGCGGCGCCCCGGCCAAGCTCGTGCTGGCCGCGCGCTGGATCGAATACGACGGCAAGCGCATCCCGGTGCGCACCTTCCGCTTCGGGTCCGGCGGCGAGAACCGTTCCGGCACCGCCATGGCGGTGAGCATGGTTCCCTATGTCGGTATCGTCGGCATCTTCGTGACCGGCGGCGAGATCACCATCGCGCCCGGCGCGTCCGGCGACGCCAAGCTGGCGGCCGACGTGCCCGCCATACCGGTCCCGGAGGCTCCGGCCGCCCAGCCGTCGCCCGCTCAACCCGCAACGGCGATCCCGGCGCAGCCCGCCGCCGCGCCGGCCGCCCAATAACGCACCTTTCAACCCGAGGACCGACGTGATGTTCAACCTGCGTACTACCCTGCTGCCGCTGGCGATCGCCGCCATGGCCGCCTTCCCCGTCCTGGCCCAGGAAGCCGCCGCCCCGGCCCAGCCCGCGCCGGAAGCCGCGCCCGCCGAACCGGCCGCGCCGGCTCCTGCTCCGGCCGAGTCGCCGGCCCCCGCTCCCGCTCCTGCCGCCGCCCCCGTGGCTCGCCCCGCGCCGATCCCCGGCGTCGTCGAGGCTCCGGCCGAGGGCAAGGGCCAGATCGTCTTCTACCGTCGCGGCGGCCAGCCGGGCTTCCTGCTGACCTTCTCGGTCCGTGAGAACGGCGTGGGCGTCGCCAAGCTGCCGAGCGGCACCTTCATGGTCGTGCCGGTCGAGCCCGGCACCCACACCTACATCATCGAGTCCGAGGCCAAGGACGCCCTGACCCTCGAGATCGACGCCGACGAGACCTACTACGTCGAGCAGACGATGAGCATGGGCATCGTGGCCGGCCGGCCGCACCTGATCCCCTCGACTAAGGAAGCCTTCGCCAAGCAGAAGCTGAAGGTCACCACGGCCGTGCCGACCGACAAGAAGAAGAAGTAGGACCGGGGCGACAGCGCCCGGTTCAAGGAAGGCCCCATCCATCGGATGGGGCCTTTTTCGTTCAGGGAGCCTTGCGAAACGGCTTGATCAGCATGCGCACCGGCATCTGCAGAACCAGCCCAAGGTGCATCAGACTGATCAGCACATTGTCCTGCAGCATCCGGAAGTTCGAGGTGTTGTCCGGCGGGTAGACGACCCGGACCGGCACATTGATCACCGGCGTCCGGCGCCAGTGGAGCTGGACCAGAATCTCGGTGTCGTACTGCATGCGCGGGCCGATGTGTTCGGCGTTGATGGTCTTCAGCGTCGGCCCGAGCGGGTACATCCGGAAACCGCACATGCTGTCGGCGATGTCGAGCGAGCAGGTCTCGATCCAGACCCAGAAGTGGGTGATCCAGCGCCCGAACTTGCGGGCCTTGGGCACGGTCTCGTCATAGGTCGCCTGGCCGGCGATGACCGCTGTCGGGTTGGCGCGGGCCAGCGCCACAAACTGCGCCGCCTGCTCGGGCTCGTGCTGGCCGTCGGCGTCGATCTGCAGGGCGTGGCTGTAGCCGGCGGCGGCGGCCTGGCGGAAGCCGTCCATGACCGCGGCGCCCTTGCCGCCGTTGACCGGACGGCGGATCACCGTCACGCCCTTCTCCGGCGCGTGAAAGGCGGCTAGGCCCGACAGCGTCGGCTCGACGTTGCCGTCATCGATGACGAAGACGTCGAGCCCGAGCGCCCGGACCCCGTCGATGACAGGGCCCAGCCGCAGATAGTGGTTGTAGGCGGGAATCACCGCGCACGGACGAAAGCTCATGGGCGAAGATGTGCCAGAGATGCGGACCTATTTCACCAGCGCCAGTTCGCCCGTGACGGCGACATGGACGATGCTGTTCGAGGTGCGGCAGCGGAAGGTGGTCGCCGTGCCCGGCTGGTCATCGATTGTCGAGGTCAGGCGGATGACCGCGTTGCCGCCCTTGGCCCTGGCCTGTTCGCCCAGACCCTTGAGGACCCCCAGCATGGCCCAACGGCAGGCATCGCTCAGCGTGCGGGCGCCCTTGACGGTGGCGCGGTTGCTGCGGGTCGGGCCGAGGGACTGGACCACCTCGACCGGCGTGTCGCCGAAGGTGAAGCGCACGCCTTCGGGCAGCTTCGCGGCGTTCTCGGGATCGCTGAACAGCTTGCCGATCCCGACATCGAGCACCTGCGCGCCGCCCTTGGAGGCGCCGGTCACCGTGACCATGAGTAGGGCGCTGAGCGCAGCCGCGGCAAGGGGACGGAACGACATCATCTTGAACTCTCTAGATTGCCGATGAAGGACACGCCGGTGATGGAGCGGCCGCGACCGCATTTGTAGGTCGCGGCGCTGGCCGTCGGATAGCCGCGCCAGAAGGAGCGCACGCCGACCACACGATCACCACCGCGCTTGCGCGCCAGGGTCGCCATCGCCTCGATGGTCTGGACCAACGCGGCTTCGCAATCACGCTCGACGCCCAGGGTGGTGTTTCGCACCTTGCGGTTTGACTTGATGCGTCCTTCCGTCGGGGTCGCGATCGGCCCGTCAGCGAACTGAAACGCAATGTCGCTGCCGATGCGCTCGCGGTTCTCCGGCTTGCCCAGCACCGACAGCGGCATATCGAGCACCACCTCGTCCTCGCCCGCCGGTCCGCTGGCCATCCCCAACGCGGGGGCGAACGCGACGGTCAGGGCGAGGCCGATGGCGGCAATGGCGCGACGCCTCGTCCTATTCGACAATCGCCACCTCGCCGGTCAGGGCCACGCCGACCATGATGTTGCCGATACCGCACTTGAAGTCCGTCTCGCTGGACGTCTGCACGTTCGCGAAGTTCGACTTGATGTTGATCACCGCGTTGCCGCCCTGCAGCCGCGCTTCCTCGGCCAGGCCGATCAGGGCGCTGAACATGGCCCACTGGCAGGAGCCTGACGGGTTCGAGTGCTTTTTGCTCGACTTGCGTGTGACCGCCACCGGCCCGAGCACCTTGGTCACTCTGGCCGGCTGGTTTCCATAGAAGAACTTGATGTCCGTCGGGACCTTCGCCCCATAGTCCGGGTGGGCGGCCAGGTCCTGCAGGCTGAGAGTGCGGATCTTGTCAGACCCGTTCGCCGCCGCGCTGGCGCCCTGCAGAGGCGCGACCGCCAGGACCAGACAGGTCAGCGTCAAACCGAACGTTTTGAGCGTCATTGCTTTTCCTTCCTGGCCCTGGAGGCCCACAATCGCCGTTACTCGACGACGGCGATTTCGCCCTTCAGGGCGACGCCGACCATCAGGCTGCCGACACCGCACTTGTAGCTGGTGGCGCTCGAGGTCTCGACCTCGCCGAAGTTCGACTTGATGTTGACCACGGCGTTGCCGCCCTGGGCCCGGGCGGCGTCGGCCAGCACGATCAGGGCGCTGAACATGGCCCACTGGCAGGACTGGTGCAGGTTAGACTTCTTGTTCGACTTGCGGCTGGTTCGGACCGGGCCGATGACCTTTTTCACCGTAACCGGCTGGCCCTCGAAGTAGAACTTGATGTCGCTCGGAACCTTCACCGCGTAGTCGGGGTGGTGGATCAGGTCCTGCACCGACAGGGTGAGGATCTTGTCGCTGTCCCGGGCGGCGGCCGAGGCGCCCTGCAAGGGGGCGGCGGCGAGGCCGAGGCACAGGGCGGCGGCGATCAGGGGCTGCGGCTTCATGGCGGTGCTCCTTGTTGGACGCGTGGCGGGCTACTCGACCCGGGCGATGGTTCCAGTCAGGTGGACGCCGAGCATCTGCATGCCGACGGCGCAATTGTATTGCGTCCTGCTTTCGCTGGGCGTCTCACCGGTGACCGAACGGATGCCGACGACGGCGTTGCCACCCTTCTTCTGCGCATCGAGGGCCATGGCGATCAGAGCGTCACGGGCTGTCGTCATGCAGGCGGTGCTGATGGGCGTCTTGCGGGCGGGCGTCGGCCGCTTGCGCATGCTCTTGGTCGGGCCGATTTCCGACGTCACCGTCACCGGTTCGTCGGCAAAGTAGAGTTTCACGTCCTTGGGGGCGCGGGCCAGGAACACGGGGTCCGCCATCGCCGCCTTGAAGCCGTAGGTGCGCACATCGTCGCCCCAGGCCTGCACGCCCGCCGCCGGCGCCAGGCCGACGATCAATCCGGCCGTCAGGGCCAGAACCTTCAACTGCTTCATCTCATCCCCCTTGCGCCAGTGGCGCGACGCTTACTCGACGATGGCCGCCTGGCCGATCATGTGGACGCTGACCAGCTGCATGCCGCGCTCGCAGCGATAGCTGACAGCGCTGGATGTCACTTCGTCCTTGTAATGGGTGGTGATGCCCACAACGGCGTTGGCGCCCTTGGCCCGGGCCTGTTCGCCCAGCGCGATCAGGGCGCTGGCCATGGCCCGGGCGCAGCCCTTGGGATCAGGTTTCTTGCGGCTGGCCTTGGGCCCCGACTTGCGGATGGTGCTGACCTCGCCGAGCGGGCTCGTCACCTTCGCCGGCTGGCCGCCGAAGTAGAAGCGGACGTCCTTGGGCACCCGCGGGCCCAACACCTTGTCGCCGAGGACATTGGCGATCAGGTAGCTGTCGCCGCGCGGGATTGCGGCCAGCGCCGGCAAGGCCACCGCACAGGCCAGCGCCATGGCGATGACCGAAACTCTGAACTTCATGCTGGTTCCCCCCGAACCGGTTACGCGCACTGCACTATCTGACGGTGGCCACCGTCCCCTTCAGCGCCACCCCGGCCATGATGCCGCCGGCGCCGCAGACGTAGGTGTCCTTGCTGCTGGTCTCTACATCCTTGTAGTTCGAGACGATACCGACAACGGCGTTGCCGCCCCGCGACCTGGCGTCCTCCCCGATGGCGATCAGGGCGCTCAGCATGGCCCATTCACAGGCGGTCTTGTCGGACTTCTTGAACGAGCTGGTCTTCTTGTTGGTGCGGGTCTCGCCCAGACCCTTGCCCATCCGGGCGGTTTCCTTGCCGAAGTAGAAGCGGACGCCGGTCGGCAGCTTGTCCTTGAACTCGGGGTTGTTCAGTACGTCGGCGATGGGGAAGTTGATGTGCTCGTCGCGGCCGGCGGCCCAGGAAGGGCTGGTGGCGGCGGGTGCGAAGGCGATGATCGCGGCGAGCGGCAGGGCGACGGCGGCAACGAGCTTTTGCATGAAGATCCCCATTTCGAGCGGGTCCGCGACCCGCGAACAACAGCCCAGAGACAATACACCGCAGAGCATCAGACTCAACGTGGACGCGATGGTTTGCCTGCCCTAAGACAGCGCCCAGCATGGGTCGGGTGATGACCAAACCGGGGGATGACTGAGCGTATGGCGGCGACCTGGGCCAACACGGCCGAGCGGGGCGCGTTTGCGGGACTGTGGTTCGTGGCCACGGTCTACCGTCTGCTGGGTCGTAGGGTGACCATGCTCATCATGGCCCCGCTGGTTTTCTACTTCTACGTCACGGGCAAGCGGCAGCGGGAAGCCTCGCTCGACTGGCTGCGCCGGGCCAAGGCCCACGGGGCCGACATCGGGGAGGTCACCTGGTGGACCGGCCTCAAGCACCAGTTCACCTTCGCCGGCGGTGCGCTGGACCGGTTCTCCGCCTGGCTGGGCGACATTCCGCCGGAAAAAACCGTTGGGCTGGACGATCCCGAGTTCAACGAGGTGCGGGCCGACCGTCGCGGGGCCGTGGTGCTGTCGGCCCATCTGGGGGTGCCGGAGGTCATGCGGGCCATCGCCACGCTTGGCGAGCGGCGAGGCGTCAACATCCTGGCCCACAGCGCCAATGCCGCCAAGTTTGCCGAGATGATGGCCAGGATGGCCCCGGCCTCCAGCGTGCGGATCATTGAGGTCACGGACCTCGGCCTGGCCGCCGCCATGACCCTGGCCGCCTCGATGGAAAACGGCGACTGGGCGGTGATCCTGGCCGACCGCGTCGCGCCCGGCGGCAAGAGCCCGTCGATCTGGGCGCCCTTCCTTGGTGAGGACGCGCCCTTCCCGGCAGGGCCCTTCATCCTGGCGTCCGCGCTGAAATGTCCTGTCTACACGCTGTTTTCCGTGCGGCAGGAAGGCAGATATCGCGTCATCCTGCGGAAGTTCAGTGAACGGCTTGATTTTCCACGTAAGGACCGCGAAGCAGCCCTGCAGGGCACCGTGAACCGTTTTGCCAAGGTTCTCGAGGAACAGGCGCTCGCCAACCCGTTCCAATGGTTCAACTTTTATGATTTCTGGCGACTGTAGGGGTTTGGGGGCTATGGACGGCGTGAACGATTTTTCCGGCTACAGTCAGGGCATCGCGTTTGGCGACGGGCCCTTGAGCATCGACGACGTCTGGGCCCTGTCCACGGGCCGCGTGGCCCTGCGCCTGACCACCAAGGAAACGGCCCTCGCCGCCATCACCCGTTCGGCCGACCATGTGGCGGCCACCCTGGCCCGTGAAGGCGTCATCTACGGCGTCACCACCGGCTATGGCGACAGCGTCACTCGCGGCGTGCCCAACCCGCTGGTCACCGAGCTGCCGCTTCACCTGACCCGTTTCCACGGCTGCGGCCTCGGCCGCATCCTCGACCCGCACGAGACCCGGGCGGTCATGGCCGTGCGCCTGGTGACCCTGATGCGCGGCTGGTCGGGCGTCAGCCTTGATCTGGTCAAGCTGCTGGCCGACATGCTGCGTCTCGACATCCTGCCGCAGATTCCGGCCGAGGGTAGCGTCGGCGCCAGCGGCGACCTGACCCCGCTCAGCTACATAGCCGGCGCCCTCGCCGGTGAACGGGACGTGCTCTACAACGGCCAGGTGATGAGCTCGGCCGAGGCCTTCGCCAAGGCCGGCCTGACGCCGATCAAGCTGAAGCCGAAAGAGGGCCTGGCCATCATGAACGGCACGGCCGTCATGACCGGTCTGGCCGCCCTCGCCTTCCACCGCGCCGAACAGATGTCCAAGCTGGTCTGCCGCCTGACCTCGATGGCGTCGCTGGCCCTGCTCGGCAATCCGGCCCACTTCGACGAAGCCCTGATGAGCGCCAAGCCGCACCCCGGCCAGATGCGCGTCGGGGCCCGCATCCGCGCCGACCTGGCGGAATTCGCCCGTCTGCACACGCCCACCCGCCTGCAGGATCGCTATTCGATCCGCTGCACCCCGCACGTGGTCGGCGTGCTGGAAGACATGCTGGGCCACTTCAAGGCGACCATCGAGACCGAGATCAACAGCGCCAACGACAACCCGCTGTTCGACCCCGAGACCGGCCGCACCCTGCACGGCGGCCACTTCTACGGCGGCCACATCTGCTTCGTGATGGACAGCCTCAAGAACCTGATCGCCAACCTGGCCGACCTGATGGACCGCCAGCTCGCCCTGCTGGTCGACACTCGCTACAACAACGGCCTGCCGTCCAACCTGTCGGGCGCCACCGGCGACCGTGCTCCGATCAACCATGGTCTCAAGGCCGTGCAGATCGGTGTCTCGGCCTGGACCGCCGAAGCCCTGAAGCTGACCATGCCGGCCTCGGTGTTCAGCCGGTCGACCGAGTGTCACAACCAGGACAAGGTCTCGATGGGCACCATCGCCGCCCGGGACTGCCTGCGCGTGCTGGAGTTGACCGAACAGGTCGCCGCCGCCCACATCATCGCCTGCAGCCAGGCCGTCCGCCTGCGCCTGCGCGATGGCGGCCTGAAGGAAGCCGAACTGGGTCAACGCGTCGGCGACTTCCTCAAGGAAACCGGCGACCACGTGCCGTTCATCGACGAGGACGCCCCGCTCGACAAAACCCTGCGCGGCCTCTGCGCCAGCCTCGCCGCCGGCCAGTGGTCGGGGATCCTGGCGGACATCTGATGAAGGCTATCGTCTCGGCGACGACCACGGCCAAGCCGCAGTTCTACGACATCGACTCGATGAACATCGTCTGGCACGGCTACTACCCCAAGTTCATGGAGCTTGGCCGCGTCGCCATCCTGGACAAGATCGACTACGGCTACGAGGCTATGGTCGCCTCGGGCTATGGTTGGCCGATCATCGACATGCGATTCCGCTATGCGCGACCGATGCGCCTGCATCAGGAGATCGAAATCGTCGCCGGCATTGTGGAATGGGAAAACCGCCTCAAAATCGACTATGAATTCAAGGACCTGAAAACCGGTCAAAGGTTGAACCGCTGCTCGAGTGTGCAGGTGGCGGTCGAGATTGAAACGGAGACGATGCTTTGGGAAACCCCGCCCATTCTGCGCGAGAAGCTGTCGCCCTGGTTGTCGGCGGCCTGATCGCGGGCTTGATTGGTTTGGGGGCGGGCCCGTCCTTCGCCGCCTGCGCCGACCCGTTCAAGCTGAAGGCCCAGACCGGCAGCTTCGACTTCAAGCAGACCCGTCGTCTGGCCAGCATGAAGACGCCGCTGATCTCCACCGGCGTCGCGGCCGCCAGGCCGGGCCGCATCGACTGGCGGGTGGTCAAGCCCGTCGACGTTCGCCTGACAATTACCCCGGGCAAAATTACCCAGTCGGTCCAGGGCGGCCCGGCCCAGGCCGTTGGCCCGGCCTCGGCCGATCCCTTCCTGCGCAGTTCGGGCCTGTTCGAGATCCTCAGCGGCAACTACGACGCCCTGAAGCGCTACTACACGATCAGCGGCGGGGCGGTCGCGCCGGGCGGAGCCTGGAAGCTCAACCTGAAACCGAAGGACGCCAACCTCGGGCGGTTCCTGACCACCATCGAGATCGCTGGCTGCGCCCGCGCCGAGGCGGTGACCATCCGCCAGGCCAACGGCGACACCATCGCCATCGAGATGGGCGCCGTGCGCAAAGGGTGATCTGACGTGTCGGGGGGGCGCAAGCGAGTTCTGTGGGGTTATCTGGTCGCCTGCGTGCTCGCGGCGGCCTTCATCGCGTTCCGCCTGCTGGGCGGCGGCGCGCTGGACACTGATATCCAGTCCCTGCTGCCCGCCAAGGCGCTGAAGCCCCCGATCCGCGAGGCCATGGTCCAGGCCGGCGCCGCCGCTTCGGCCCGGGTGGCCATGCTGGTCTCGGCCCCGACGCCGGAGAAGGCTCAGGAGGCCGCCGCCGACCTGTCCAAACGGCTCAAGGACAGTGGCGTTTTCGTCGATTCCGCCGTCGATGGCGAACAGACTGGCCGCTGGCTGTTCGCCAACCGCAACCAGCTGAGCTGCGAGCCGCTGACGGCCCCGCTCGACGCCGAAGGCGTGGTGCAGTCCTCGCTGGTCCAGCTCTATTCGCCGGTGGCGCCGGTCAGTGGCGAGATGCTGCTGCGCGACCCGTTCCTGCTGACTCTCCGCCTGACCGGCTGTCTGCTGCCGACGACCGGCTTCGGGACAGCCGGCGAAGACGGCTCGGTGCTGATCAGCGGCCGCCTGACCGGTTCGGCCTTCAAGCTGGACACGCAAGGGCGCTTCACCGAGGTCGTCGCCGCCTGGACGGAAACCCACAAGGCCGACGGGGTGAAGATCGCCCGGGCCGGCGCCGCCTTCCACGCCGAGGACGGGGCCAAACACGCCAGGAAAGACATCTCGACGGTCGGGATCGCCTCGACCCTCGGGATCGTCCTTTTGCTGCTGATCGTCTTCCGGCGGTTCCGGGCCCTGCCGATCACCCTGCTGGTGGTCGGGGCGGGCTATCTGGGCTCACTGGCCGCCGTGTTCGCCGTCTTTCCGACCGTCCACATGCTGACCTTCGTGTTTGGCTCGGCCTTTGTCGGGGTCACCGCCGACTACGCCATCTATTACCTCTCCACGGGGCCGATGACCCGCTGGGCCGATCCGGCCGAGCGCAACAGGATGATCTTCCGGCCGGTCACGGTCTGCATGATCACCTCGGCCATGGGGTTCGGCTGCCTGGCCCTGTTCGGGGTGCCGATCTTCAGCCAGATGGCGGTGTTCGCGGTCGGCGGCCTGCTCAGCGCCTGGGCCTGCGCCTTCCTGATCGTGCCGCTGTTTGACCGCCGGGTGTCCGAGAGCCGCGCCGAACGGTTCGCCGGCGTCTGGTCCGGGCTGGAAACGGCCCGCGGCCGGCTCTCCTGGAACGCCTGGACCCTTGGCGCCTTCCTGGCCGTCTTCACGGCAGGGGCCGCCTGGGCCATCACCCACTTCTCGACCCTCGACGACGTGCGCAAGTTCCAGCCGCGCTCGCCCCAGCTGGTCGCGGAAGAGGAAGCGGTGCGCAAGGCCTCGGGCGTCGCCTTCAGCCCCAATTTCCTGCTCTCCTGGGGCCCAACCGCCCAGTCCGCCAAGGCGACCGAAGCCTCGGTGCTGGCCGCCCTGCCCGCCGAGGCGCGGGCCGGCATCCTCAGCCCCGGCCTGTTCGATCCGCCGCAGATGAACCGCCTGACCGCGGAGAAACGCATTCGCGAACAGCTGATCGGGCCGCGCCTGCCCGAGCGGGCGGCGCTGCTCGGCATCCCGGTCGCCGAGTTCAAGCCCTATGACGCCCCCGCCGGCGTCAAGCTGCCCGACTGGATCGCCAGCCTGGGCGGCGAGTCGGAGCACCTCAGCTATCTGATCGCCCCCGTGCCGGAGGCCGCCGCTCCCGCCGTCATCGCCGCCACCAAGGGGCTGAACAACGCCGCCTATGTTGATCCGGCCAGCGCCTACAGCGAGGCTTTCGGCAGCTATCGCCGGATGGCCGGCCTGGCGGTCCTCGCTGCCTTTCTGGCCATCGGCCTGGTGCTCCTGGTTATCTATCGCCGCTTCTCCTCGCTGAGCGTGCTGATCGCCCCGGCCATGGGCGTCGCCGGCGGGGTCATCGCGGCCAGCGCGCTGGGCACGCCGATGAGCTTCTTCTCGCTGATGGGGGCCTTCGTGGTGGTCGGCACCGGGGCCGACTATTCGATCCTTCACTACGAGGCGGCCATCGGCAAACGCTCGCCGCTGGCCGGCCTGCCCATCCTGATCACCGCCCTGACGGCCATCCTGTCGATGGGCCTTTTGAGCCTCAGTTCCACCTATCCCGTGCGGGCGTTCGGGATCGCCGTTGCGGCGGGCCTCGCCATCTCTTACGGGTTGTCCTTTATCGCTGCGTACTTCGGGGGAAGAGATGTCCGAGAAGCTTGATGTCGTAATCATCGGGGCAGGTCCCTCGGGCGCGGCCGCCGCCGCCTTCCTGCGCCAGAAGGGTCGCACGGTGGAGGTGATCGAAAAGACCCACTTCCCGCGCTTCTCGATCGGCGAGAGCCTGCTGGCGCAGTCCATCGCCATCCTGGACGACGCCGGCCTGCTGCCGGCTGTCGAGGCGGGCGGCTTCCAGTTCAAGGACGGCGCGGCCTTCCAGTACAAGGAAGACTACAAGGACATCTATTTCCCCGAAAAGTCGGCCCCGGGCCCCGGAACCACCATCCAGGTGATGCGGTCGAAGTTCGACAAGATCCTGGCCGACGGCGCCGCCGAGATGGGGGCCAAGGTGGTCTATGGGGAAGAGGTCACCGCCTTCGAAAGCGACGAGGACGGCTGCAAGCTGACGGTCAGGAACGAGGCCGGCGATGTGCGCACCATCGAGGCCCGATTCTGCCTGGACGGCAGCGGTTTTGGCCGCACCCTCAGCCGGCTGCTGGACATCGAGGTGCCGTCCAACTTCCCGCCGCGCCAGGGCGTCTTCTGCCAGGTCGTGGACAACATCGACGACCCGACCTTCGACCGGAACAAGATCCTGGTCTCCATCCACCCCGAGCATCGCCACGTCTGGTACTGGTTGATCCCGCTGGCCGATGGCATCAGCTCGATGGGCGTGGTCGGTTCGCCCGAGATCATCAAGGCCGCCGGCGAGACCGAGCAGGAGCGCCTCGACACCCTGGTCGGCGCCACCACCCGGATGAAGGAGGTGCTGAAGAACAAGCAGCCCTACCGTGAGCCCGGCACGATTCACGGCTACGCCTGCAGCGTCAAAAGCCTCTACGGCCCCTCCTACGCCCTGCTCGGCAACGCCGCCGAGTTCCTCGACCCGGTCTTCTCCTCGGGCGTCACCATCGCCCTGAAGTCGGCCCAGCTGGCCACCGGCCTGATCGACCGACAGCTGAACGGCGAGACCGTCGACTGGCAGAAGGAGTTCTCCGACGAACTCTACGTCGGCATCGACACCTTCCGGGCCTGCGTCGCCACCTGGTACGACGAGAGCCTGCAGCGGATCATCTTCAACAAGCCGGACGAGACCAACGACATCGTCCGTCACCTGACCTCGGTGCTCGCCGGCTACGCCTGGGACCGCAACAACCCGATCGTGCAGCAGCCCGACAAGTACCTGAAGACCGTGGACCGCTACCTGACCACGATGAAGGAATGACCGGCCGCCTGCTCGCCCTCCTGCTGGCCGCGGCAACGCTGGCCGGCTGCGTCACCGGCCCGCCGGCTGGTCCGCCGCCGCCGCCCGGCCAGGCGGCAGTGGCGCGCGACAAGGTCTACCTGACCCTTCCCCTGCCGCCCGGCTATCCGGGCGAGAAGGAGATGGCCCAGTCGATCGTCGCCAGGTACGGCCCCCAGAAGGTGGCCTTCGACGCCCTGGTCAGCCTGTCGCCGTCAAAGGTGACCATCATCGTCACCGCCCCGGCTGGGCCCCGCGTCGCCCAGATCGATTGGGACGATACGGGCGTGCACACCAGGACCGATGGCGCCCCGCCGCCCGGCTTCCGGGCCGAGAATGTGCTGGCCGACATGGTCATGGCCAACTGGCCCAAGCCGGCGCTGGAGAAGGCGCTCGGCGGGCGGCTGGAGGTCTGGGACTACCCCGATGGTCACCGCAAGCTGGTGCGCGGCAAGGCACTGGTGATCGACATCCCGCCGGCCGTGCGCGACGCCGACGGCTCCAGCAAACGCACCCTGACCAATCACGACTTCGGCTACAGCTTGACGATCGTCTCCCGCGAGGCCGGCCAGTGAGCCGCCGGGCCTACGTCCGTAGCCATGCGGTAACCTGCGCCCTGGGCGCCGATCGGGCCGAGGTGGCGGCGAAGCTGTTCAGCGCCGCCCCGCCGACCGTGGCTGGCCGCTGGACCCTGGCCGATGGCCGGACCGTGCCGGTGGGCGCCCTGGGCTTTTCGCTGGGCGAAGGTGAGCTGGACGACCAGCCGAGGCGCAGCCGCACCAACCGCATGCTGGGCCATGTGTTGAAGGACATCGGGCCGGCCGTCGCCGCCGCCATCGAGACATACGGCGCCCGCCGCGTCGGCGTCGTTCTGGGCACAAGCACGTCCGGTGTCGATGAAAGCCTGAACGCCCTGCGCACCAAGATGGAGGGCCGGGACTGGCCCAGGGGCTATCACTTCGACGTCCAGGAGCTGAACGACCCGGTCGCCGCGGCCTGCGCCCTGACCGGCGCGGCGGGACCGGCCTATGCGGTTTCCACCGCCTGCACCTCGGGGGCCAAGGCCATCGCGGCGGGGGCCCGGCTGATCGCCGCCGACCTGTGCGATGCGGTGCTGTGCGGCGGCCTCGACACCCTCTGCGACCTGACCCTCAACGGCTTCGGGGCGCTTGAGGCCCTCAGCCCCGAACTGACCAACCCCTTCAGCATCAACCGCAAGGGCATCAACATCGGCGAGGGCGCGGGCCTGTTCCTGCTGACGGTCGACGAGACGCCGGTTCGTGTCGCCGGCTGGGGCGAGACCAGCGACGCCCACCACATCAGCGCGCCGGATCCGACCGGGGCCGGGGGCGAGGCGGCCGCCCGCAGGGCCCTGGCCATGGCGGCGCTGGATCCTTCCGATATCGGGTATGTTCATCTGCACGGCACCGGCACCGAGCTGAACGACCGTATGGAAGCGGGCGTCATCAACCGGGTGTTCGGCGATGCCACCCCCGTAAGCTCGACCAAGCCCCTGACCGGTCACACGCTGGGCGCCGCTGGCGCGGTGCAGGCCAGCTTCTGCCTGCTGGCCTTCGAGAACGGCGGCGCCCTGCCGCCGCATATCTGGGACGGCCAGGCCGATCCGGAGCTGGCCGCCGTCCGCCTGGCCGCGCCCGGCGACCGGGCCGGGGGCCTCAAGCACGCCCTCTCCGCCTCCTACGCCTTCGGCGGCAACAACGCCGCGGTCATCCTCAGCCAGTCATGACCACATACCCAGACGTCGAACGCCTCGTTCCGCACAAGCGCCCGATGCTGCTCGTCGACCGCATCGTCGGCGAGGAGGGCGAAACCACGCGGGCCGAACACACGGTCACCGCCGACAACCTGTTCCTGATCCCGGGCAAGGGCGTGCCGACCTATGTCGCCTTCGAGATGATGGCCCAGGGTATCTGCATCACCGACGGCCTGCGCCGCTTCCGGCGCGGCCAGGGACCCGAATTGGGCTTCTTGCTCGGATGTCGCAAATTCGCGGCCACGCGCAGCTGGCTACAGCCCGGCGAAGTGCTGACCCTGGAATCGACCTGTCTGATCGACGGCGAGACCTCCAGCTATCAGTGCCGGGTCCTCGAAGCCGACGGAACCGAAATCGCCAACGCCACCGTCAACGTCTTCCAGCCGGAGGACATGGCCGCCTATCTTGAAGGAACCAAGCTGTGAGCCGCGAGCTGAACGCCAAACGTCCGGTGCTGGTCACCGGGGCCAGCAAGGGCATCGGCCGGGCCAGCGCCATCCGTATCGGCGCGGCCGGCCATCCGGTCACTGTCCACTACGGCGGCGACCGCGCGGGCGCGGAAGCGACGGCCGGGGAAATCCGCGCCGCCGGCGGCGAGGCCGACCTGATCAGCTTCGACGTCTCGGACCGGGCGGCGGTCACGGCGGCGCTCAACGCGCGGCTGGAGGACAAGGGCGCCTACTGGGGCATCCTGCTGAGCGCCGGCATCACCCGCGACAACGCCTTCCCGGCGATCAATGGCGAGGACTGGGACGCGGTGCTGCGGACCAATCTCGACGGCTTCTACAATGTGGTCCACCCGCTCACCATGCCGATGATCCGGCGGCGCGACGGGGGGCGGATCATCGCCCTGTCGAGCGTTTCGGGCGTCATGGGCAACCGGGGGCAGGTCAATTACAGCGCCGCCAAGGCCGGAATCATCGGGGCCTGCAAGGCGCTGGCGGTCGAGCTGGCCAGCCGCAAGATCTGCGTCAACGCCGTGGCCCCGGGCCTGATCGACACCGGCATGATCGGCGAGGTGCGGCCCGAGGTCATCCAGGCGATTCCGATGGGGCGGATCGGCCAGGTCGACGAGGTCAGTGAATTGATCGCGTTTCTTTTTTCGCCCAATGCGGGTTACATCACCCGGCAAGTCATTGGGGTAAATGGGGGATTGGTGTGATGCGTCGTGTGGTGGTCACCGGAATGGCCGGCATCACCTCGATGGGCCAGCAATGGACCGAAATCGAGGCAGGGATGCGCGCGGGCAAGACCGGTATCCGCTACATGCCCGAGTGGGAACGCCTCACCGACATGGGGATCAAGGTCGCCGGCGGCGCCGACTGGTTCAAGCATGAGGGCCACTTCCCCCGCCAGGCCATGCGCAGCATGGGCCGCTGCGCCGTGCTGGCCGTCGATGCCGCCGACCGCGCCCTGCAGATGGCAGGCCTGAAAGACGATCCGGTGCTGGCCACGGGCCGGGTCGGCGTCGCGGCGGGCTCCTCCTACGGCTCGACCGAGCCGACCGTCGACTTCGGCAATTTCATGGTCACCGGCAAGGCCGGCAAGCTGAACGCCACCAGCTACATCCGGATGATGGCCCACACGGCGCCGGTCAACGTCAGCGTCTATTTCGGCATCAAGGGCCGGGTGATCACCACCTCCAGCGCCTGTGTCTCGGGCAGCCAGGGCATCGGCTACAGCGTCGAGGCCATCCAGCTGGGCAAGGCCGACGTCATGCTGGCCGGCGGTTCGGAAGAGCTCTGCCCGACCATGGCCATGGTCTTCGACCGCCTCTACGCCACCAGCAAGATCAACGACCACACCGCCAGCCGGCCGTTCGACGTCTCCCGCGACGGCCTGGTCACCGGCGAGGGCGCCGCCTTCCTGGTTCTGGAAGAGCTGGAACATGCCCTGGCCCGTGGCGCGACGCCACTGGCGGAGATCAAGGGCTTCGCCACCAACGCCGACGGGGCGCACATCAGCCACCCGGACGGCGACGTCCAGGCCGTGGTCATGCGGGAAGCCCTGCGCGACGCCGGCCTGTCGGCCAGCGACCTGGCCTTCATCAACGGCCACGGCACCGCCACCGTGGCCGGCGATACCTCGGAGGCCACGGCCACCATGGAGGTCTACGGCGACAAGATCCCGTTCCACACCCTCAAGGGCCACTTCGGACACACCCTGGGGGCCTGCGGCGCCATCGAGGCCTGGCTGGGCATCGAGATGCTGCGCCAGGGCGTGGCCGCGCCGATCGCCAACTTCAAGGAAGCCGACCCACGCTGCGCGGCGCTGGACTACATCCACGGTGAATTCCGCGATGTCAGCGGCGGCGAGTTCTTCGCCTCCAACAACTTCGCCTTCGGCGGCATCAACACCTCGGTGATTTTCGGGCGCGTTTGAGATGACCGATCCGATTGCCTTCATCCTGGCCGCCTTGACCCTGCTGGCCACGCCCGGTCCGACCAACACCCTGCTGGCCATGTCCGGAGCGGCGGCGGGCCTCCGGCCATCCCTGCGCCTGCTGGGCGCCGAGCTCGGCGGCTACATGATCTCAATCCTGACCCTGTCGCTGGTGCTGGGTCCGCTGGTGCGCGGCAACCTGATGGTGGCGGTGACCCTCAAGGGCCTCTGCGCCCTCTACCTGGTCTATCTGGCCGTGAAGCTGTGGCGCGAGGGCTCCAGGTCGCTGATCACCTCGGCGCCGGTCCCTTTCCGGCGCGTATTCACCACCACCCTCCTGAACCCCAAGGCGGTCATCTTCGCCTTCCTCATCCTGCCCCACCTGGCCGACCGGCGGGTGCTGCAGAGCCTGCCCTACCTCGCCGGCCTCTGCGGCCTGATCGTGCTGGTCGGCGGCAGCTGGATCGCGCTCGGCTCAGCCCTGCGGGCCGGCAGCGGCGGCAAGCTGGCCGGCGGCCTGGTCAGCCGGATCGGGGCCAGCGCCCTGGTGGTGTTCGCCATGGTGCTGGGCAGCTCGGCCTGGACCACCGTCAGCGCCGTGGCCGCCGCCGCCCACTAGGCGGTTCCCATCGTCTCGCGAATAGCGTTGGCCAGGTCGTCCAGCCGGTAGGGCTTGGGCAGCACATGCACGCCGACATCCTCGGCCGCCCGGCGGTTGGCCTCGGCGAAGCCGCTGGTCAGCAGGACCGGCAGGTCGGGGCGGCGGCTGTGGATCTCGCGGGCCAGGTCGACGCCGTTCATGGCCCCCGGCATCATGATGTCGCTGAACACCACATCGATCTTGCGGCCGTTGGCCAGGGCGCCCAGGCCCCCGGCCGCGGAAGCGGCGCGGGTCACGTCGAAGCCGATCTGGTGCAGCATCTCGGTGACCAGGGCGGCGACCTCGTCATCGTCCTCGACCAGCAGGACGCAACCGCTGAACCGGCCGGGCGGACGGGCCGTGCCGGTGTCGAGTGCGGGCCTCGGGGTCTCGCTGACCGCCTTGCTCGAGCGGGGCAGCATGAGGATGACGCTGGTCCCCTCATCAACCTTGGACTCGATACGCACCGAGCCGCCCGACTGCCGGGCGAAGCCGTAAGCCTGGGCGAGGCCCAGGCCCGAGCCCTTGCCGATCTCCTTGGTGGTGAAGAAGGGCTCGAAGACCCGCGCCTTGACCGCCTCGCTCATGCCCGAGCCGTTGTCGCTCACCTCCAGCCGCACGAAGTCGCCGATGATGTCGCCCTCGCGCCAACCCTCGACATTGCGGGCCGAGATGATGATCTCGCCGCCCTTGGGCATGGCGTCGCGGGCGTTGAAAGCCAGGTTGAGGACGACCAGCTCCAGCTCGCCAGGATCGACCTCGACCGGCCACAGGCGGTCGTCGAACTCCAGATCGACATGGACGTCGCCGCGCAGGGAACGGTCGAGCAGTTCGCGCATGCCGCCGATCCGGGTCTGCAGGTCGACGGCCTCGGGCGCCAGCGGCTGGCGGCGCGAGAAGGCGAGCAGCTGGCGGGTCAGGGCCGAGCCGCGATCGGCGGCCTGGCGCATGCCCTGCAGCAGCCGGGCGCGGCGGGCCGGATCGTCCTGGCGGTCGATCAGGTCGAGGCCGCCCTGGATCACCATCAGCAGGTTGTTGAAGTCGTGAGCGACGCCGCCGGTCAGCTGGCCGATGGCCTCCATCTTCTGGGCCTGGCGCAGGTTTTCCTCGATGCGGGCGCGTTCGGCGATCTGGGTGACCAGCTCGGCGTTGGCGGTGCGCAGCTCCTCGGTGCGGGCGGCGACCAGCGCCTCCAGATCGTGAGCCGCCTTCTCGCGGGCGACCAGAAGCGCCTGGACCTCATACTGCCGGCTGCGGGCCCTCAGGGCCGCCTGCACCGCGCTGCTGAGGGTGATCGGCTGCACGGGCCGTTCGAGCAGGGAGACGTTGCGCAGGGTCTCGACGACGGTCAGGCGCCAGGCCGCTACCCGGGGCTGCTCATGGCGGCTGGTCAGCACCACGAAAGGCAGGTCCGACCAGGCCGGCTGGGCCGCGATCCAGGCCGAGAGGTCGGACAGGTCCTTGCCGAACAGCCCCTCCTCGGCGACGAACACCGCCGCCGCGCCATTGCGCAGTTCCCTCACCAGGGAAGGCAGATCCTCGCAGACCAGGGCGGTGAGTCCGCCGCGCCGCAGCAGTTCGGCCGAGGCGGGGCCGTCCCGCCCGATGGGGGCGTAGACCAGCACACGCAGCGAGGTGTCCACTTCAGACACCCTGGCCCCGTACGTCCAGCAGGGGCCCGTCGTCGCCCAGGTAGGTCGGAGTCCCGGAGAAGACACCGCTGAAATTCGTCAATGGCGGGCCGACCGAGATGCCCTCCGAGGACAGTTTGAACTCGCGGATGGTGTGCTCGTGATTGCCGCTGCGCTTCTTGACCACCGACAGGGCCCGGCGGACGACGCCGGCATGCTCGAAGTAGCGCAGCATGATGACCGCGTCGCTGAGGTAGCTGATGTCGAGCGGCGTCTCCATCGGCCCGACCAGGCCGTGCTGGGCCAGGACGAGAATGGTCAGCACGCCCTGCTGGGCCAGGTAGCTGAGCAGCTCGTGCATCTGCAGGATCAGGAAGCGTCCGTCCGGCATGGCGTTGAGGTAGCCGTTCAGGCTGTCGATGATGACAACGCGGGCGCCGCCCTCCTCGACGCTGCGGATGACATTGTCGGCGAACTCACCCGGCGACATCTCGGCCGGGTCGATCTGCTGGTAGCGGATCCTGCCGCTCTCCAGCTGGACCGTCAGCGGCAGGCCCAGGGTCTGGGCGCGGGCCTCCAGCGTACCGCGTCCCTCATCGAAGGCGAAGTAGACGGCGTGCTCGCCCCGCTCGGCGGCGGCAATGGCGTAGGTCAGGGCGACCGACGACTTGCCGACCCCGGCGGCCCCGATCAGCAGGGCGTTGGTGCCCCGCTCCAGACCGCCGCCGAGCAGCCTGTCGAGTTCGGCGTTGCCGCTGGGGGTGAAGGTTCCGGTGAAGGTGGCGTGATGCTCGGCAGCCACCAGCCGCGGATAGATGGCCAGACCGCCCTTCTCGATCTTGAAGTCGTGGTAGCCGCCCCGGAAGTTGATGCCGCGCATCTTGACCACCCGCAGGCGCCGGCGCTCGGCGCCGTACTCGATGGCCAGTTGCTCGAGCAGCAACACGCCATGCGAGATGGAGTGAAGCTGCAGGTCGTTCTCGTGGGCGGTCAGGTCGTCGAGCAGGACGACCGTGCATTGCCGGGTGGTGAAGAAGTGCTTCAGGGCCAGGATCTGGCGCCGATAGCGCAACGAGCCCTGGGCCAGCAGGCGCAGCTCGGACAGGCTGTCGACCACCAGTCGGGTCGGGTTGAGCGCCTCGACCTTCTCGAAGATCAGCTTGGTGGTCTCGCTGAGCTCGACCTCGGCCGGATGCAGGACCGTAAGCTCCCGCTCGGGATCGAGCACGTTCTCGGGCGGCACAAGTTCAAAGATGTCGATGCCGTCGAGGTTCCAGCCATGGCGGCGGGCGACCAGTTCCAGTTCCCGCCGGGTTTCCGACAGGCTGATGTAGAGGACCCGTTCGCCGAGGCGGACGCCCTCCATCAGAAACTGCAAGGCGATGGTCGTCTTGCCGGTGCCGGGACGGCCTTCGTAGAGGTACATCCGGTCGGCGTCGAGGCCGCCCAGCAGGATCTCGTCAAGGCCGGGATTGCCGGTCGAGATCCGCGCCGGATCCTCCGGATGAGGTGTCTTCATGTCTGGAAAAAGCCCTCCACCGGGTGGAGTTCCATCCAAACTCGCCCCTGTTTTCGTCAACGCAAGAACCCGATCCAGGTTGCAGGCGCGGGAGGATGTCTTCCAGCAGGCTCCGATCAGACCAGTTCGGCGACCTCTTCTTCCTGCTCGTCTTCGGCTGACTCTTCCTCGGCCACCTCTTCGACGGCGACCTTCCGCTTGGCCGGGCCTCGGGCCTTGCGGGCGGCCGACAGGGCGGCGGAGCGCGCCTCGGCGCGGGTTTTCGCCTCGGCCTCAAGGGCGGGCAGGATTTCAGCGGCGGCCGCCTTGCGGGCGGCATGATCGCCCTCGCTGAGGCGACGGGCGTTGGCCAGCAGGTTATTGACCTCGGCGTCGGTCAGGCCAGGCAGGCGGTCGAGAAGGGTCATGAAAGGCTCCGATGGCCGGCAGGATTCGCCGTCCATCGACAAAACGCCTGAAAGTCATATCGGGATGCTTGTAGGCCATTACGAGCCCCGGAAGAACACTTCCAGAGATATTCCTTGCGGAAACCTCGGAGACCTGTCAGTTTTGGGTCATCGAATTCGTCTCGGTTCGGCTGTATATCCCTGTTTCACTCAGTGAAACGCCCGGACCTGCCCCCAAACCATCTCGAACTTGATCACCCGCGCGACTCGCGCGTGGGCGAGAACTCATGAACTAAGGACTACCAATATGTCTACCGGCACCGTTAAGTGGTTCAACGGAACCAAGGGCTTCGGCTTCATCCAACCCGATGAAGGTGGCGCCGACGTCTTCGTGCACATCTCGGCCGTCGAGCGCGCGGGTCTCCGCGGCCTCGAAGAAGGTCAAAAGATCACGTACGAACTCGAGAAGGACAAGCGTAGCGGCAAGATGTCCGCTGGCAACCTCCAGGCTTAATAGCCTCTCAGGTTCGACAGACGAGAAGGGCCGGCTCCGCGAGGAGCCGGCCCTTTTTCATTGCCTGCGGAACCGTCGCTAGCCGCGAACGGCCATCGTCGCCTTGGCGGCCATCGGCGGGGTGCGCAGAATGTCGGCGACCCGCTCCAGGAAGGCGCGGCGACGGGCCATGGCGCCCTCGACGTCCTGCATCTCGCGGACGACACGGCTGCTGGTGCGCAGGGATTCCTCGACCAGGCGGTCGGCGACCGCCGGCAGATGGTCACCGCCCTTGCGCGCGTCCATCAGGGCCGCGTGGCTACGGGCTTCGCCGATCCGCTTCTGGACCAGGGCCTCGACCTCAACCCCGGCCTCGGCGCGGGCGGCCAGGCTGGCGAAGTCGTTGGCGTAGAGGCGGACGAATCCTTCCTCGATCATGGCAGCTCCTGTAAGGGACGGCCGAAAGCGCGACGGTCATGGATATCCATGCGCCGCGCCAGGGGCCTTCAGGCGGGAGTGCGCGGCGTCTCGCCGTCTCTCTCAGCCGCTGGCGCCCAAGGGTCTTGGCCAGCGATGCCGGACATATACAGGCAACGGCCCGAAAAGTCACTCGGAGATGGGAACCGGCGCCTAGCCGACGCTGCCCGAAGAGGCTTCGGCGCCGTTGGACCGCTGCCAGCGGAAGGCCAGACGGCCGGTCTCGCGGTGGGCGGTCAGGGTGAGATCCAGGGTCTCGCCGGGGCGGATGATGTCCTTGAACTTCACCCGGTTGAGGTCGACGCCCTCCGGCGTCCATCCCAGCACCTCGCCCGACAGCAGCACCGCCATATGGACCTGGCTGATGCCCGGCAGGATCGGTTCGTCCGGGAAGTGGCCCTGGAACCAGGCCAGGGTGGGCGGCAGGGTCATGCGCAGATGGGCGGCGTCGACCTCCTGGCTGACCACCTCATAGGGCGGCAGTCGCGGCGCGTCGAAAAGGGCGCGAAGGTCGCTCAAGCGGCGTTTTCCCTGGGCGTCGGTGGGCAGGCGGTCAACGAACCGCCAGTGTTTAGGCCGTTCGATCGGCTCCAGTCTATCGGCCAAGGCGGCGCGAAGATGGCGGCCCAGCCGAAAGGCACCGTCAGCGTCGAGGGCGGCCTGGCCGGCGGGGCTGAGGGCGACAACGGCGGCCAGGGCGCCCTTGCGGTCCGGCAGGGTGAAGGCGCTGGCCTCGGTGGCCTCGGCCAGGGCGGCCAAGGCTTCCTCGACCCGGGTCAGGGAAACCCGCTTGCCATCGATCTTCTCCATGCGGTCGGCGCGGCCGAGCAGGCGGAAGCGGCCGTCGTCGAGGGCTTCCATCCGGTCGCCCATGGCAAAGGGGACGCCGTCATCCAGATAAGGCGTCATGACGGTCAGGGCGCCCTCGGCGTCGGGGGCGACGGTGACGACGCTGAACGGCGTCCAGGGCTCGTTCCCGGCGCTCTGCCGGCGCCAGGCGACACCACCGGTCTCGGTGCTGCCCAGCACCTCGGTGACCGGCCGGCCAAAGGTCGCCGTGCATTCGAGCGCGGCGGGGGTCTGCAGCAGCTGGCCGGAGGAGAAGGTCAGGCCGGGGGCCTGGGCGGCCAGGTCCATGGCCGGCGGCAGGCGGGTCAGGTGGGCCGGGCTGGAGATCAGGGTGATGCCGGCGCCGAGCTTGCCTTCCAGATTTTCCCAGTACTCGGCGGCGCGGTCGGCGCTGGGCCGGGCGGCCATCACCGGCCAGACGATGCGGTAGATCAGGCCGTAGATGTGCTGGTGCGAGACGGTGGCCTGTACGGCGCCGGCCTCGGGGCCGAAGACGTCTTCGAGGGCCCGGGCCTCGGTCTCCAGCTGGGCGAGACGGCGTTCGATCCGCTTGGGAACGCCGGTCGAGCCGGAGGTGAAGAAGGTCAGGGCGACGTCGGCGGCGGCGTCGCGCAAGGGCGCGTCGATCTCGTCCGACAGGACCATGGTCACGTCATCGAGCAGGATGGCCTCAGCGCCCCCGACCTCGGCCAGATAGGAGGCCTGGGTGTGGGCGGGCAGCACCAGCGGCTTGCGGGCGACAGCGGCGGCCAGCAGGGCGGCGGCGAACAGGGCGGCCGAGGCCGTGTGCAGGAACAGGGGGCCGTCGCCGGCCATCCTCGGGGCCAGGGCGGCGGCGGTGGCGCGGATCTGTCCGGCGGTGATGTCGCGCTCGCCGGTGAACAGGACGCGGCCCCCGGGGGCCGTCAGCAGGGCCTGGACGAAGGGGGTCATGCCGCCTCGCGGGCTCGCACGACACGGCGCACCAGGAACTCCCCACCGAACAGGGCGCCCATCAGCAGGTAGGAGATCAGCCCGTTGTAGAGGGTCCAGACCTCGAGGCTGGCGTAGAGGGCGGTCCACAGGGCGACCAGGCCGTTGGCCAGCAGGAACAGGCACCAGACCATGGTCACCTTGCGGGTGTAGCGCACGCCGGCCTCGGGCAGGTCCGGCTCGGCGATGCGGGCCAGACGTTCGATCATGCTCTGGCCCTTGACCAGGCTGGCCGCGAAGGCCGCCAGCATCGCGCCATTCATGAACACCGGATAGAAGCGGACCGCCCGGTGCGCGTCCCAGACCATCATCAGGCCCATCAACAGGGCCACGACGAGCGGGGCGAGCGCCATGCCCAGCGGCACCCCCTTGCCCCAGCCGAAGGCCACCCGCAGCACCAGCAGCAGGCACAGGGCCGCGACCACGGGAATCGGCCCGATGGCCTTGACCGCGAACAGGGCGATGAACGGGTAAAGCAGGGTCACCACCGCCAGGGCGACGGTGGCCAGGTCCGGGCCGCGTCTGGCGGGCGGACCCGCCTTGTCGTCAGCCCCAGTCTTCTCTTCAGCCATTGGCCGAGAGTTGTTCCGTCACGTCGAGCACGTCGTTGATCGTGCGCACCGACTTGAACTGCTCGGGCGTCACCTTCTTGCCGGTGATCTCCTGCAGCTTCACCATCAGGTCGACGGCGTCGATGCTGTCGAGGCCGAGGTTCTCGACCAGGTCGGCGTCGGGGGTCAGCTCATGCTCGGGGACCTCGAAGGTCTCGACGAGGAAGTCGGCGATTTCTTTGTAGACGGCCTGTCTGTCCATGTTTCCCTCCGTCACGCAGCGGCTTGCTGCGCGGCGACGAATTCGGCGAGCGAGCGGACCGACTGGAAGTGGGCCCGGGTGCTCTTGTCCTCGGCATTGATCTTGATGCCGTACTTCTTCTGAACGCCGACGCCAATCTCCAGGGCGTCGATCGAGTCGAGCGCCAGGCCGGAATCGCCGAACAGATTTTCCTGCGCGTCGATGTCATCGGGACTGACGTCCTCGAGGTTGAGGACATCAATGATCATCAGCTTGATGTCGTGTTCCAGGTCGCTCATGCGCGCAGCTTCTCTTCCATCATCTCATCAACGCGAGTCACCAGGTGACGGGCGGCGACAGGCAGCGGGTCTTGCCCCGCAAATTCAAAAACTTCAATGCGATCATGCACAGTCAGCGTCCAGTGCGGCTTAGTGACCGGAACGCGGTACCAGGGCACGCCCTTCTGCAGGTTCGGGGGCACGCAGGTGATGCTGACCAGCCGGACCGGAGCGCCGGCCTTCAGCGCCGCATAGGCGAAACCGCGCTGCATGACCCGGGGCTGACCGGGAACCGTGCGCGAGCCTTCCGGGAAGATCACCACATTGTTCCCTTCACGGAGCGCCTGGGCGCAGTCCTCAAGCAGGCGCTCGGGGTCGCCGAGGTTGGGGATGTAGCCGGCCGCGCGCACGACGCCGGCCATGAAAGGGTTGTTCCAGACCCCCGCCTTCACCACGCATTTGGTGCGCTGCATGAAGGCCATCATGAAGACGATATCGAGCAGGGAGGGATGGTTGGCGACAACCATGACGCCGTGGTCGCGCTTGAGCTTGTCCTCGCCGATGCACTCGTAGGAGACGGTGCCCATCAGGGCCATGATGCGGATGTACAGCCGCCAGGTGCGCTGGACGATGATCTGGGCGATGCGCTGGCGCAGATCCCGGGCGTGGAAGCCGATGTTGATCAGAGGGAAGATGGCCAGGGCCATGGCCAGGCCGCCGACCCCGAACAGCACGAAGGAGATGCCGGTGGTCACCACCCGGCCGGCCTGTTCGATCCTGCGCAGAACCTTCATCATCAGGCGGCCGCCCGTACGTCGGCGGTGACGGCCACCGCCGCGGCGCCGGCCTCAAGGGCCTCGAGCAGTGCCAGAGCTCCGGCTCGGCCGGGGCCGACCGGCGCCCCTTCGGCGCCAGCGCCCAGCGCGACCCTCACGGCCAGGGCGACGAAGGGCATCTCGGGTTCATGCTCGAACTCGGCGTAGATGCCGGTCATCGGTTGCTCGGCGTAGATCACCAGGACCTGGCTCGCTTCGCCCGAGGACAGCCGCAGCCAGGCTTCGAGAAGGCCGGCGGCCAGGCTGGCGTCGCCGGCGGCGACCGCCGTGTGGCTGGACTTCTCCCCGACCACCTGGGCGGTGAGGCCAGGCGCGGCGTTGTGAACGCAGGCCGAGAAGGACGAGGGTGAAAGCAGATCGGCGGCGACGATGACCTCGGACAGCTGCATGGCCGTCGCGACATCGCCGTAGCGGGAGGCGAACACCAGTTCACAGCCGGGAGCGGCGACGCCCACGCCGCAGCGGACGGCGCCCAGCGAGAACTTCGGCATCCTGCGGCGCAGACCCATCGGCACGGCGTCGGTCCCGGCGGCGCGGCCGCGCACGGACTCGCCGGCCGCATCGGTGACGATGCCGCCCCAGTCCAGAACCGCCAGATTGGCGATGCCCATCAGCCCCACTCACACTCAGGGTCGGACCAACACGCGCCCGACTCACTTCGCCCGGCTAAGCCCCCTGCCCACCGTGGGTTTTCATCCTAGACGCAGCCGTGCCCGGAGCAACCTATGAAAGGGGGCCCGAGCGGCAATCAACCGCAGTGTTGCCTATTGGGCAACGAAGTTGGCGTGGAAGCCGAAGGGAATACGGCGCGGCACGGGGGCCAGGGCGATGGGGCCGGCGCCGACGTCGAGGGCGTCGAACACGGCCAGTTCGCTGGTGTCGGTGCGCGGACGGAAGAGGATGGTCAGGATCCAGCCGTCGCCCTCGGCGCTGTCGGCCGATCGCGGCACAAAGATCGGCTCGCCGACGCCGCCGACACCCTCTTCGGTCCAGAAGGTCCGCGTCCCCGTATGGGTGTCGAGGTGGGCCAGGCCGTCGCCGCGGATGTCGCCCGGCCGGCGCTGTTGGCCGGAGAACCAGGCGTGGCGGTGCGGCTGCTGGGCGCGGCGCTCGTCGATGCGGGGGAACTCGCCGGCCAGGTCGTCGAGGGTCTCTTCAGTCGCCACCGGTTTGTCGCCCGACAGGTCGATCCTGTAGCGCAGGGACACCGCCCCGGTCTCGCGGCCCGGCGAGCCGTCGGCCAGCGGGAAGAACGGCGCCTGGGGATAGCGCATGACGTCGACCACCAGGGTCTCGCCGTCTTCCCAGGCGTTGGTGACGTGGAACAGGTAGCCGGCCGAGACCGGCGCCCAGCGCAGGGAGGCGATGCCTTTCTCGCGGTCGATGATGGCCAGCTGGGCCGGCATCTCCGGCTCCCAGGCGAAGGCCGGTTTGCCGCCCATGGCCCGCTCCAGGCTACCGGTCAGGGGCAGCAGGGGGATGACCACGAAACGGTCGGTGAGGGCGAAGTCGTGGATCATCGAGCAGTAGGGGGCCTCGAAGGTCTCACGCTTGACCAGGGTCCCGTCGGCGTCGGCGACGCCCCAGCTGACCTTGTTGCTCAGCGGCGCCTCGGCGTCTGCATAGGCGATGAAGACGAACTCGCCGGTGCGCGGATCGACCTTGGGGTGGGCGGTGACCTTGCCGCCGAAGTCGCGGTAGCCGACGGGCTCCAGCGATCCCGCCTCGACCTCGAAGGGGGCATGCGCCTCCTCCAGGGCCAGCAGGCGGCCGGCGTGCAGCATGATGTTGGTGTTGGCCACGCCGCTGTCGGTGCCCATCACCGACGGGTCGGTCAGCATCGGGTTGCCCATCGGCCCATAGAGGCGGCGGCCGGCGGCGTTCTCGGCCTGCCAGCGCGGGGTGCGGACGTAGCGGTTTCGGTAGCGGACCTTGCCGCCCTCGATCTCGAAGGCGTGGACCATGCCGTCGCCGCCGAACCAGTGATAGGCGCGCTGGTCCGGCTCGAACTGCGGGTTGGGGCCGATGCGGTACAGGGAGCCGGCGATGGCGTCCGGAATGGTCCCGATCACCGGCAGGTCGAAATCGTCCTCGCTGCGCACCGGCGCGAAGTTGCCGCGCAGAAAGGGGTTGCCCCGAGATTCGCCGTCCATGGTCCGCTCTCCCGTTTGCTTTTCTACAGTTTGACGATCAGGCCGGTGTCGGCCGGGGCGGTCCCGGCGACGCTGGCGGTCCAGGCCTCGGCCAGGCCCTCGGGGCCATGCAGGCTGCGCAGCTTCAGCCAGGGGCTGGCGGCGATGAACGCGGCCATGGCCCTGGCGTAGCGGCGGCCGAACTCTTCGGGACCCCAGTCGCCGAACCGCTTACGGATCTGGTCGGGGGCGAAGAACAGGGCACGGGCCGGCCCGGGCAGGGTTTCGGCGCTGCGCTCGGCATCCCAGTGGGTGGCGCCGACGATGGCGCTGTGGGCGATGGCGTCGCCGAAGCGGTGGTGCAGGCGGCCGATGACATCGGAATTGCCGGCGAAGTCGACGATGGCGACCGGCGTCTCGACCGCCATGGTCTCGATGTCGGCATAGGGGGCGACCGAGGCGAACCAGCCGAGGCTTTTCAGGAATTCGACATGGGCCGGCGAGGTCAGGCCGACGACGGCCACGCCGCGCTTCGACAGCTGGTAGGCGAGACCGAGGCCCGTCTTGCTGGACGCGCTGGTCAGGATCACGGTCTTGGCGCCGAAGTCGCCGGCCTCCTCCAGGAAGTCGTCGATCAGCCAGCTGGTGGTGAACAGCGGCCGCAGCAGGGAGCGGTGATCGTCGCTCGGCGTCGGCTCGGCGGCTTCGGCGTACTCGTTGTAGGTCGGTGGCAGACCGGCGCGATGGGCGGCGGCGTCGACGTATCCGGCCCCGCGCTTTTTCAGGTTGGCGACGAAGTGGGTCGACATCGGCAGGTAGCCGAACAGCCGCAGCCCGGGCTCGATGCCCTCGGCCTTCGACTCCACGACCTTGGCGAAGCCCCAGACCGGCACCCGCCCGAAACCCTCCGGAGCCGGGAAGAACTGCCAGTAGCCGAAGGCGTCGCCCATCGCCCCGTAGGTGACGTTGTTGGCGGTGACCGAGAAGCTCTCGACCGCCAGCCGGGCCTCGCCCTCCTGCAAGGGCGCATCAGCCTGGGCGCGCAGTTCGCCGCGGCCCAGTTCATCCTTGGCGACCAGATAATCCCAGCGGTCCATGAAGCCTCCTTGGGGTGGGCTCTTTAATTTACGATGTAAACGTATATTGTAAGCTATAGCCTCTGACAACCGTTTCATAGTTTCGTGTCCATGCCCCGCGCCCTCTCCCCCTCCCAGGTCGAAGACTTTCGCGAGCGCCTCTGCGCCGCAGCCGAGCACCTGTTCGCCGAGCATGGCCCCGAGGCGGTGACCATGCGCCAGCTGGCCGCCGAGCTGGGGGTCAGTCCGATGACCCCCTACCGCTATTTCAAGGACAAGGACGACATCCTGGCCGCCGTCCGGGCCAGCGGCTTCGCCCGCTTCGCCGACGCCATGGAAGCGGCCTTCCACTCCGAGACCGACCCGGTGGCCGTCTCCGAGGCCGTCGGCCGCGCCTACGTCCGGTTCGCCCTCGAACAGTCGGACGCCTACCGCCTGATGTTCGACCTGTCGCAGCCCAACGAGGCCGACTATCCCGAACTGGTGGCCGCCAGCGGCCGGGCCCGCGAGATGATGGTCGCCCAGGCCCGCGGCCTGATCGACAGCGGCCAGGCCAAGGGCGACCCCGAGGTCATCGCCCATATCCTGTGGGCCAATCTGCATGGCGGACTGGTGCTGCAGCTGGCCGGCAAACTGTCGCCCAGGGTTGATCCTTCGGTCCTGCGCCGGGCGTCCTTCCAGACCATCCTGAAAGGGCTCGCCCGCGACGACTGAGCCGTTGCCGCCCCTCTGGCCGCCCGTTAGGGTGGGTCAGTCCGTTGAGGGGGTCTTCATGTCCAGCGCCAGCACCATCGCAGCCGAACTCGCCGCCGCCGCGGCCGGCGGCGACACCGATCCGCTCGGCATTCTGACCAACGACACCACCGTGCTGGCCCTCGACGACCCGGACGCCGACAACCTGATCGTCGGCGGCGGGGCTGCCGACACCTTCAACGGCGATGATGGCAACGACACCATCGACGGCATGCGCGGCGACGACATCCTCAACGGCGGCGAGGGCAACGATCACCTGTTCGGCTGGGGCGACGAGGACACCCTCAACGGCGGCGAAGGCATAGACATCCTCGACGGTGGCCGGGGCAAGGACACCCTGAACGGCGACAACGGCGCCGACGAACTCTATGGCCAGCGCGGGACGGACACCCTGAAGGGCGGGGCCGGCGAGGACAGACTGTACGGCGGCCAGGGCCGGGACAATCTCGATGGCGGGGCCGGGGTGGACTTCCTGGCCGGCGGCGTCGGCGACGACACCTACCTCGTCGATGTGGTCGGCGACGTGCTGGAAGAGCTGCGGCTCGGCGGTCGCGACACGGTCGAATCGGCCGTCACCTGGACCCTCGGCCTCTATTTTGAAGAGCTGGAGCTGACCGGCACGACGGCCATCGACGGCACGGGCAGCGCGGGCAAGAACAAGATCACCGGCAACAGCGGCGCCAACAAGCTGCTCGGCCTGGACGGCAACGACACCCTGTCGGGTGGGGCCGGCGCCGACAGCCTGACCGGCGGTCGCGGTGATGACCGCATGGCCGGCGGGGCCGGGGCCGACACCTTCATCCTCACCGCCGACAGCATCGGCGGCAAGGAGAAGGACCGGATCAGCGACTTCTCGAACGGCGACGGCGACCTGATCAACCTGACCGCCATCGATGCCGATACCAACACCGACGGCGACCAGGCCTTCGTGGCGGTGGCGAAGTTCAGCGGCGCGGCCGGCGAAATGGCCCTCAGCTACAAGGGCGGCACAACGACGGTGAAGCTGGACGTCGATGGCGACGGCAAGGCCGACTACACGCTGAAGATCAACGGCGATCTGACCCTGCATACGGCGACCTGGCTCCTTTAGCCGGATCGCCAACGCGCTTTGGGCGTTGAGAGGGGAAGTCAGTTAGGAGTTCCCCCATGCCCGCCGCCCCCAGTACGTCTCAAGGCCCCGCCTACGTTCCCAGCCAGCGCAACGGCGCCGCCAACGATAGCGGCGGCGCCTTCAGCTTCCTCGACCGCTTCTTCGGCGCCGACACCCGCGAGGCGGTGGCCAGCAAAGCCCAGAACGCCCGCGCCCGGGTGACCGAGACCGCGCAGGACGCCCGCGCCAACCTGTCGGTCGCAGGCAATAGCCTGGTCGCCACGGCCCGGGCCCATCCGGTTCTGGCCGTCCTGACCGTGGTCGGCGGCATTGCCGCCATCGGCCTGCTGGCCAATCCCGCCACCCGCCGGGCGGCCATCGCCGGCGGCACGGCACTGTGGGGCAAGTACGGCGACAAGGCCCAGACCCTGCTCGCCCAGTCTCCCCTCTCCAAGCGCTGATCTGGCCAAGCGCTGATCTGGCCAACCCGATCCCACCATGCGAAACCCCGGAGGCTTACAGTCTCCGGGGTTTTCCATGTTCAAGCGTCTGCTTCCCGTCCTCGCCGCCTGCCTGATCGCCACCACCGCCCAGGCGGCCGCCGACAGCCTCGACGCCATCGCCACCGACTTCGTCAAACTCAGTCTTGAGGCCGGCGTGCGCGAGGATGGCTATGTCGACGCCTACTACGGCCCGGCCGAATGGCAGGAAGCGGCCAAGACCAACACTCGTGACCAGGCCACCCTGCGCAAGGACGCCCGCGCGCTCAGCGCCCGCCTCGCCAGGCTTCCGGCGACCAGGGACCCGCTGGTCCAACGCCGCCGCGTCTTCCTGGCCGGCCAGCTGAAGGCCGCCGACACCCGCCTCTCCATGGCGCTGGGCGACAAGTTCAACTTCGCGGACGAGGCCGAGGGCCTGTTCGGCATCCGCCCGCAGCTGAAGCCCCTCTCGGCCTACGATCCTGTCCTGGCCCGCATCGAGGCCCTGGTCCCCGGCGAGGGGCCCCTGTCCGAACGGGTCGACGCCTTCCAGAACCGCTTCATCATTCCGACAGACAAGCTGGACGCCGTCATGCGGGCCAGCATCGCCGAATGCCGCAAGCGCACCGCCGAATACATCGCTCTGCCCTCTGCCGAGTCGTTCACCCTGGAGTTCGTGAAGGGCAAGAGCTGGTCGGGCTACAATTGGTACAAGGGCAATGCGACCAGCCTGATCCAGATCAACACCGACCTGCCGGTCCGCATCAGCCGCGCCATCGACCTGGGCTGCCACGAGGGCTATCCGGGCCACCACGCCCTCAACATGCTGCTTGAGCAGAAGCTGGCCAAGGGTCAAGGCTGGATCGAGTACACGGTCTATCCGCTCTACAGCCCGCAATCGCTGATCGCCGAAGGCACCGCCAACTACGGCATCGACCTGGCCTTCCCGCTGGCTGACAAGATCACTTTCGAGCGCGACGTGCTGTTCCCCCTGGCCGGCCTCGACCCGGCCACGGCCGAGACCCAGGTGGCCTTGGGCGAAGCGACCAAGGACCTGTCGGGCGCCCGCCTGACCATCGCCCAGATGTACCTGGACGGCGAAATCGATCGCGAGACGGCGATCACGCTGGCCCAGAAGTACCAGCTGGTCAGCCGCGCCCGGGCCGAGCAGTCGATCAGCTTCACGGAGACCTACCGCAGCTACGTCATCAACTACGGCCTCGGCGAGGACATGAGCCAGGCCTATGTCGAGGCCGCCGCCCCCGACCAGGCCGGCCGCTGGAAGGCCTTCGAGCGGCTGATCTCCGAACCCACCGTCCCGGCCGATTTGCTCAAGCGATAGGGGCCTGCTAGAGAGCGCCGTTCTTCCGGGGCCAGCCCCGGCCAACCCAAGCGAACAGGAGAGTGACCCATGACCTACGTCCCCACTCACCTGACATCGCAACAAGGTTGGAATGACACCCAGAAAGCTTCTGGCGTGGCTGCGGGCCGCGCTTTCTAGACTTCGCCCGAACCGGGCTCACGACATCGCTATAGACCAGGCCGACATTCGTCGGAGCCTTCACACGCGCCTGCCAGCCCGATTGCTGAAGGACATCGGCGCGGACGACGGCTAAGTCGGATTCCCGACTAATACCCAATCTGTGCACTTGGCCCGTCAGAGAACGCCGTTAGGGTCTCCGCCCATGTTGGGGCGCCAGCCCCGTGCCTTCCTGGAGCCTCCATGCCTTTCGCCGCCGTCGTTGAAGTCTCCGCCCTTGATGGAACCACCGGCTTTCAGGTCAGCGGGGAGGCCACCAACGACTATGTCGGCAAGACGGTCGCCGCCGCCGGCGACATCAACGGCGACGGCATCCAGGACTTCATCGTCGGGGCCGGCGGCATCGATCCGAACGGAAACACCTCGGGCGGCGCCTATGTCGTCTTCGGCAGGTTGTCCGGCTTCCCGGCCGAATTGAACCTCTCGGCGCTGGACGGCACAAACGGGTTCCAGATCAACGGCGAGGCCGCGACCTTCACGGCCGGCGGCGTCACCGCCGGTACGGTGACGGGCATCGGCGACGTCAACGGCGATGGTATCGACGACCTGCTCATCGGTGGCTTCGGCGCCGCGCCCAACGGGAACAGCTCCGGAGCGGCCTGGGTGCTGTTCGGCAAGAACACGGCGGTCGACGGCGCCTTCTCGGCCAATGTCGAACTCAGCGGCCTGAACGGGACAACCGGCTTCCAGCTCAACGGCGTGGCCCTGGGCAATCAGGCCGGCGCGCCGGTGTCGGCGGCCGGCGACATCAACGGCGACGGTTTGAACGACTTCGTGGTCGGCGCCTATCGGGTCGCCGCCAACGGCGCTCTGTCGGGCTCTAACTATGTGGTGTTCGGCGACGCCGGGGGATTCGCCGCCAACATCGAGCTGAGCAGCCTGGACGGGACCAACGGCTTCCGCATCGATGGTGAGGCGGCCAGCACCTACACCGGCTTCGCGATCAGTTCGGCCGGGGATATCAACAACGACGGTGTCGATGACCTGGTCATCGGCGCCATCGGACCCTTCGGCGGCGCCGGCGGGGCCTATATCGTGTTCGGCAAGGACACGGCCGTCAGCGGCGACTTCTCCGCCACTCTCAACGTCTCGACCCTCAACGGCGCCAACGGCTTTCAGATCAACGGCGTCTCGGCCGGCGACCGCGTCGGCATGTCGGTCTCCGCGGCCGGCGACATCAACGGCGACGGCATCGACGACGTCGTGGTCGGCAGCTACGGCGCGGACAACGGCGGCGCCTACGCCGGAGCCAGCTATGTGATCTTCGGCAGGACGACCTCGGTCAGCGGCGACTTCGCCGCCAGCTTCGATCTCTCCTCCCTCGACGGGACCAACGGCTTCCGGGTCGACGGCCAAGCCGGCGACTATGCCGGCCGCTCGGTGGTTGGCGCCGGCGACGTCAACGGCGACGGCATCGACGACCTGCTGATCGGGGCCTACCGCGCTGAGCCAAACGGCGCCTATTCCGGCGCCGCCTACGTCCTGTTCGGCCGCAACACCGGCTTCGCGGCCAGCATCAGCCTGGCCGGCCTGACCACCGCCACCGGCGTCCGCATCAACGGCGAGGCGGCGGGCGACAACTTCGGCGCCGACGTCTCGGCCGCCGACGTCAACGGCGACGGCCTGAGCGACCTGATCATCAGCGCCGCCTATGCCGGCCCGAACGGAACCAACTCCGGCGCCGCCTACGTCATCTTCGGCCAGCAGGCGGCGAGCAGCTTCGTCGGCACGGCCGGCGAGGACGACCTCAGCGGAACGGCGGGCGCCGACACCGCCGACGGCGGGGCGGGCAAGGACATCCTTCGCGGACTTGGCGGCGACGACACGATCAACGGCGGCGACGCCAATGACCAGCTGTTCGGCGGCGCCAACAACGACGTCCTCGGCGGCGACGCCGGCAGCGACATCCTCTATGGCGACGACGGCACGGACACGCTGAACGGTGGCGACGGCGCCGACAAGCTGTTCGGCGGCACGGGCGCGGACCAGCTGAACGGTGGCACGGGCAATGACCGCATGGCCGGCGAGGCCGACATCGACACCCTCAACGGCGGGGCCGGCAACGACTACCTCGACGGCGGCCTCGGCGCCGACGTGATGTCGGGCGGCACGGAAAACGACGTCTATATCGTCGACGATGCCGGCGATCAGACGATCGAGGCGGTGGGCGAGGGCTATGACATCGTCCGCACCACGCTGAACTGGTTCCTGGCCGACAACATCGAGGGGCTGGAACTGCAGGGTTCGGCCGATATCGACGGCAACGGCAATGCCGGGGCCAACAACCTGCAGGGCAACAGCGGCTCCAACACCCTGTTCGGCGGCAATGGCGTCGATACGATCAACGGCAACGACGGCAACGACTTCATCCAGGGGGGCCGGGGCAACGACCTGCTGCGCGGCGGCCTGGGGGCGGACGCCTTCCTGGTCTTCTCTGACAGCTTCGGCAATGCGGCCCTGGAAACCGACCAGGTCTATGATTTCTCGACCGCCGAGGGTGACATCATCAACCTGTCGCCGATCGATTCCGGCGCGGTTGGCGGCGCCTTCACCTATGTCGGGACGACCTTCACCAAGCAGGCCGGCGAGATGACCCTGACCTTTGCGGGCGGCGTCACCACCCTGAGGCTCGACATCAACGGCGACGGCAAGGTCGACTACCAGATGAAGATCAACGGCGACGTCACCGGCGACACCGGTAACTGGGTCCTCTAGCCGCTAGAGGGTCAGCTTGCCGAAGTAGCCGGTCAGCTCGAGGTAGCCGCGCGCTTCGTCGCTGCTGACCGCGCCTTCCCAGTAGACCGGGCCGCCGCCGGCCCGGCTGTCCAGTTCCTGGTCGTCGAACAGGGGCCTCAGCAGGATGGTCCGCGCTCCCCCCGGCAGCGGGGCGGTGATCGCCTGCTCGACCGGGTAAAGCGCCTGGGTGCGGGGCGAGCGCCAGTGGCGGCGGGCCTCGAACTTCAGTTCGCCGGGGCGGAAGACCGTCAGCCGGCCGTCAGGGCTGCGGTAGGAGCCGCCGGTCCACAGCGGCTTGCCGGCGGCGTCGCGGACCTGGAAGGCGGTCAGGGCCCCGCCGTCCTTGAGGTTGAGGCCGGCCCAGTCCCAGCCGACGGCGGCGGGGTTGAGCAGGGTCGAGGACCATTCGCGGTCCAGCCAGGCCTCGCCGGTGACCTTCACCCGCTTGCCGCCCCGCGTCACCGTGCCGGTCACCGCCATGTGGGGCAGGCTGTAGTAGTGGCTGGCCTCGGAGGGCTGGGGGCCCTTGCGGCTGAAACCGGCGTCGCCCTGCAGGATCGGCGGCTGGCCGGGGGTGAAGGTCAGGTCGAGGGCGAAGTCGCCGCCGCCGGCATGGGTGCGCCAGCGGTTGTCGAGGCCGCGGACCAGAGACCAGTCATCCAGGACGACGCGGCCGTCTGTCTGTGACGCCTCGGCCAGGCCAAAGCCGGCCCGGGCGACGCGCTGGCTGTGCAGGAGCTTGCCCAGCTTCGGGTCGGACAGGGCGGCGTGGGCGAACAGCACCTGTTTGGCGGCAAAGGCGCTGGGGTTGGCCTGATCGACGTCCGGGCGGGTGCGGAAGAAGGTGACCTGGAAACCGAGCGGGCCGTCCGGGGCGTCGAGCCAGCCGGTGACGTACCACCACTCGGTGCGGAACTGGGGATGGCTGCCGTGATCGCGCGGGAAGGCGATGGTCCCGGCCGGCGTCACCGGGGCGTAAACCGGGGCGACGCGGCCGGTATCGGCGGCGATCAGCAACAGGGCGGCAAGGGCGGCGATCAGGGGGCGCATCACCAGTCCTCCCGCACGGCCCGAACCGCGTCCATCGACAGGGCCCGGCGGCCGGCCAGCAGGGCGGCCCCGGCCGAGGCGGCGATGAGGGTGACGGTCACGATGGCGAACAGGCCCCAGGGCAGGCGGGTCTCCATGGTCCAGTGGAAGGACTGCGGATTGACCACATGGATCAGCACCTGGCTCATGATCAGGCCCAGGGTCAGGCCGGCGGCGACCCCGACCGTGCCGAGCAGGGCGCCCTCGATGGCCAGCATGGCGGTGATCTGGCGCTTGGCCACGCCGAGGTGGCGCAGCATCCCGAACTCCTTGGTCCGGGCCAGGGTCTGGGCCGAGACGGTGGCGGCGACGCCCGCCAGGCCGACCAGGATGGCGACGAACTCCAGCACATAGGTGATGGCGAAACTGCGGTCGAAGAGGCCAAGGGCGATGTCGCGGATCTGGCCAGGGCGCAGCATCTCCGTGCGGGCGGCGACGTCCGGCGGCAGGGCGGCGCGGACGGCGGCGGAGACCGCCTCGACCTTGGCTCCCGGCTTGATCTTGACGGAGGCTTCGCCACGCAGCGCATCGCCGGTCAGGCGGCTGTAGTCCTCGCTGGTCAGGACCACGGCGCCGTTCTGACGGGCGTAGTCGCGCCACAGCCCGGCGACGAACACTTTGGGTCGGCCCTTGAGCGGCAGTTCGAGGGTCTGGCCGACCTTCAGATGGTTGAGCCAGGCGGCCGGTTCGCTGACCCAGACCGGCGTCAGGCCAGGCGGGGCCGGGCGCGAGGGACCGATCAGCGGGACGCGGGCGGCGGGGTTGTCGCGGGTGATCGGCTGGGCGACCAGAGCGACCGGCGGGGCGTCGCTCGACAGACGCAGGGGCGTGGCGCGGGTGAAGTGGACGGCTGCGACGCCGGGGGCGGCGGCGACTTTTGCCTGTCCGGCGGCGTCGAGGCCGCCGACCTCCGAGGGGCCGGCGAAGCGGATGTAGAGATCATCGGGCAGCACCTGGCCCAGCCAGTCGTCGACCGAGCCCCGGAAGCTGGAGACCATCACCGCCATGGCGATCATCAGGCTGGTCGAGGCGACGATGCCGCAGAGGGCGACGGCGGCCTGGCTGGGCGCGCCCCACAGGCGGCGGACGGCCAGTTCGGCGACCGGGCTCGGCAGGGCGCGGGCCTCGAGCGGCGAGAGCAGCAGCCGGGCGACCCACGGCATGGCCGCGACGCCGCCGGCCAGCAGCAGGGCCATGGAGACGTAGCCCAGCAGGGGCAGGCCGTAGACGGCTGGACCGAAGGCGCAGGCGGCGCCCAGGGCCAGCAGTATGAGGGCGAGGCGGATGCCCGGCCTGGCCGAGGGATCGATGGCGTCGCCGACGTTCTTGAGGGCCACCGCCGGCTGGGCCCGGGCGGCCTCGCGGGCCGGGATCAGGCTGCCTACCAGGGCGCAGGCCAGGCCCAGGCCGAAGAAGACGCCGGCGGCGATAGGGGCGAAGATCAGCTTGGGCCGGGCGCCTTCGAAGAAGCCGCTGCCCAGATCGCCGCCGAGCAGGCGCAGGGCGGTGTCGGCCAGCAGCAGACCCAAGCCCAGACCCATGGCCGAACCAACCGCCCCGACGATGCCGCCCTCGGCCAGCACCTGGACCAGTAGGGCCCGCTGGTTGACGCCCAGCACCCGCAATAGGGCGAACTGGGCCCGGCGGCGGGCGACCGACAGCGACTGGGCGGAGAAGACCAGGAAGGCGCCGGTCAGCAGGGCCATCAGGGCCAGCATGTTGAGGTTGACGCGGTAGGCGCGGGAGAGGCTGTCGCTGCGCCGCTCCTGGCTTTCCTGGGTGACGATCTCGGCCTCGGGCGGCAGCAGCCGGGCCAGGGCGGCGCGGGTGGCGACCTGGTTGGCGGTGGGGACCAGTTTGAGGTCGACGCGCTGGAGCTTGCCGATCTGGCCGAAGCGCCACTGGGCGGCGGCGATGTCCATGACGACGATGCGACGCCCCTCGGCGACGGCGGGCAGCGGGCCGGCGATGGTCAGGGGCACGGTACGGCCGCCGGCGGCGATGGTGATGATGTCGCCGGGCTTCCGACCCTCCATCAGGGCCGGGGAGACGAAGGCGCTGTTCTCATCGAACACCGCCCCGGCCCCGCCGAAGCCGCCCTCCCCGCTTCCAGACGGTCTGCCCAGCAGGTTGGGGGTGACGGCGGCGGCGCGGAAAATATCGAGGCCGATGAGGGTCAGGCGCTGGTCCTCGCCGGGGACGACGCCCGTCAACTGGACGACCGGGCTGGCGATGGCGACGCCGGGGGTGCGGGCCAGCCTTGGGTAGAGGTTTTCGTCGAAGCCGGCCGGGGCGACCGACTGGACCTGCAGGTCGGCGTCGCCGTTGACCGTGCTGATCGCCCTGGAGAATTCGGTCAGGGCCGAGGCGTTGATCAGGTGGACGGCGAACCCCAGCGCCACGCCGATTGCAATCGCGAGGGCGGCGGTGACGACCCGCACAGGCTGGCTGCGCCATTCGCCGAGGATCAGCCAGCGCAGGGATGTCAGGCTGATCCTCACCCCTCCCCTCCGTCAGGCATGAGCGACCAAGCCGCTATGCGTCAGGGTCAGCCAGCGGTCGGCGGCGCCTCCGACCTTCTCCGAATGGGTGACGATCAGGAGGGCGGCGGCCGCCTCGCGGGCCTGGCCGGCCAAGAGGTCCATGATCCGGCCGGAGGTCTCCGGATCGAGGTTGCCGGTCGGCTCGTCGGCCAGGATCAGGGCCGGGCGATGGACCAGGGCGCGGGCGATAGCCACCCGCTGAAGTTCGCCGCCGGACAGCTGGCGGGGGTAGTCGCCACCCCTGCCCTGCAGCCCGACCGCGTCAAGCAGGTCCGTCGCCCGGGTCAGCGCCTCATCAGGATGGGCATGGGCCAGGACCAGCGGCAAGGCGACGTTGCGGGCCAGGGTCAGGTGCGGCAGCACATGGAAGGCCTGGAAGACAAAGCCGATGCGGTCGCGCCGCATCAGGGTGGCGCCGTCGTCATCGAGGTCCGACAGCGACTGGCCGCCGATGACGATCTCGCCCCGGTCGGCCCGGTCCAGGCCGGCGATCAGGTTGAGCAGGGTCGATTTGCCCACGCCGCTCTCGCCCATAACCGCGACGAACTCGCCAGGCGCCACGGCGAGGTCGAGGTCGGAGAAGAGGACCCGGCCGCCGGGCAGGGACTTGGTCAGGCCGTGGAGGGCCAGCATGGGGGCGGTCATGCGGCGACGGAGGGTGGGAAGTCAGTCATCGGGGGACAGTCTAGAGGCTGGTCCGGGAAGCGGAAGGTTTCACCCGGGGAATATTCTAGAGCCGTACGGCGCCGAACAGGCCGGCGTTGTAGTCGGCAATGGCCTTTTGAATCTCGGGTACGGTGTTCATGACGAAGGGACCGTGGGCCACGACCGGGGCGCCGATGGGGTCGGCGTGGCCGAACAGCAGACGGGCGTCGGGGGCGGCCTCGATCTCGAGGTGGTCGCCGGCGAGGTCGAGGGTGACCAGGGTCCAGCGCGGAATGTCGCGGCCGGCGATGCGGACGGCGCCGTCGACGACGTAGAGGAAGATGTTGCGACCGGAGAGGCCGTCGAAGTGAAGGCGGCCGCCGCCGTTCAGGTCGAGCGTCGACATGAAGACGCCGGTCAGGCTGTCGATGGGGCCGACCGTGTTACCGTACTGGCCGGAGATCAGGTGCAGGCGGGCGCGGCCGTCGTCGGCTTCGTGGACGGGGATGTCTACCGCCTGCAGGCCGATATAGCGCGGCGGCGTCATCTTCAGGGCCGGGGGCAGGTTGACCCAGAGCTGGAGGATTTCGAGCGGGCCGCCCTGTTGCTTGAAGGCCGCGGGCGAGATTTCGGCGTGAACCAGGCCGGAGCCGGCGGTCATCCACTGCACCCCGCCGGCGCGGATGACGCTCTCGTGGCCCCCGCTGTCGAGGTGGGCCATCTCGCCGGCCAGGATGAAGCTGACGGTCTCAAAGCCGCGGTGCGGGTGAGGGCCGAAGGGCAGGCCGCGATTGTTCGGCGGGTAGGTCTGGGGGCCGTGGTGATTGAGGAACAGGAAGGGGTCGACCTGGTCGAGGCCGGGGCCCGGCACCGGCCTGCGGGTGACGAGATCGGCAATGTCGTCGCGGTGGGCGGGGTGGAGGGCGAGGACGGTCTTGTGGGCCATGGGAAGACTACTTCGGTTGGCCCGCCAGGTTGCGCAAGCCCGCGGGTTGTTTTGGAGGACGCGGGGGGCCTACCCTAGGACAAACGGAGAAACGCCATGAAGTACCGCCAGCTTGGGTCGAGCGACCTGATGGTTTCGGAGATCTCGCTCGGCTCCTGGCTGACAGCCGGGGTCGGGGTCGAGAAGGACACCGCCATCGCCAACATCCGCCATGCGCTGGATCTGGGCATCACCTTCCATGACACCGCCAATGTCTACGGCCAGGGCGCCGCCGAGACGGTGACGGGTGAGGCGCTGGCCGGCGTTCCGCGCGACAGCTACATCCTGGCCACCAAGCTGTTCGGCGACATGGGCGGCGGCGACCAGGGGCTGTCGGCGGTGCAGGTGCACAAGCAGATCGACGCCTCGCTGAAGCGGCTGCGCACCGACTATGTCGATCTCTACCAGTGTCATCGATACGATCCGAACACGCCGCTGGAAGAGACCATGCAGGCCCTCAGCGAAGTGGTGAAGGCCGGCAAGGCGCGCTGGATCGGGTTTTCGGAATGGTCGCCCGACAATATCCGCGACGCCCTGGCCATACCCGGTGTTGAAAAATTCGTCTCCAGCCAGCCGCAGTACAGCCTGCTGTGGCGGCGGCCGGAGAAGGAGGTCATCCCGCTGTGCGCCGCCAACGGGATCAGCCAGATCGTCTGGTCGCCGCTGGCCCAGGGGGTGCTCACCGGAAAATACGACCCCGATTCTCCGCCGCCGGCCGATAGCCGGGCCGCAAGCGATTCCATGAGCGGCGCGATCAGCCGCTGGATGGAGAAGCCGGTGCTGCTGGCCGCTCAGGCGATGAAGCCGTTGGCCGCCGAGGCCGGGCTGACCCTGGCCCAGTTCGCGCTGGCCTGGGTGTTGCGCGAGCCGAACGTGGCGTCGTGCATCGTGGGGGCCAGCCGGCCCTCGCAGCTGGACGACAACGCCAAGGCCGTCGAGGCGAAGGTCGACCCGGCCCTGTTCGCGGAGGCGGAGAAGATCGCGGCCGCGGCGCGAGAGGCGGCCCGCTGATGCTGGCGAAGACGCCCAGGCCCGTGTGCGTGGAGTGCGGCCTGGCCTATGGGGCGCCGGGGTTTTCGCTGGACCATGACCGACTGGACCTGGGGCCGGCCTACTGGTCGGACCGGGGGCTGCTGTGCTCGCCAGGCTGCGCCCAGACGCATGCCCGCAAACGGCTGGCCGAGGGAACGTTTCCCAAGGGCCCGGTCGACTGCCCGGTGGACTGGTACGCCGTCTAGTCGAACCGCCGGAGCCAGCGGTCGAGCGCGGTCAGCCAGCGTTGCGGCTGGTCGTTCTGGATGGCGTGGGCGGCGCCGGGGATGACCTGGGCCTCGCCGCGCGGGATCTGCCCGGCGAAGCGGCGGGCAGTGGCCGGGAGAATGCTGTCGAACTGGCCGCTGAGGATCAGGGTCGGGGCGGTGATCCGGCGCAGCAGCGGCGCGCCGTCGTAGGTCTTGAGCTGGCCGTCGGAACGGAACTCGTTGGGGCCCCAGAGGGTCTGGTAGAGGCTTGGCGTGAAGCGCCGGGGCAGCCGGTCACGGTAGGCCTGGAGCCAGGCCGGGCGGCGCTCGATGGCGTTGAAGTGGTGGTAGAAGATGTCCGTCGCCGCCGCGCAGCCGGCCGCGTCGGCCGAAAGGCTGTCGCAGCGGGCCAGCTCTGCCTGGACATGCGGCGGCAGGGTGGCGCGCAGGCGGGCGGCGTCGGCCAGCCACACCGGCGTCGAGATCAGGGGGCCCTGGAGAATGAGGCTGGCCAGACCCGGCGGGCGGCGGGCGGCGTACTCGAGGCCCAGGGTTCCGCCCCAGCTGTGGCCGAGGAGGTGCAGGCGGCCCAGGCCGAGCGCCTGGCGGATCGGGTCGATCTCGCTGACGAAGCGGGGGACGGTCCAGTTGGCGGGGTCGCCGGGGGTGTCGGAGCGGCCGCAGTCGAGCTGGTCATAGAGGACGATGGCGCGGTCACCGGCCAGAGCGATGGCCGGCAGGTTGGAGGCATGCGAGCCACCCGGGCCGCCGTGCGCCATCAGCAGCGGCGGCCGGCGGGCGCCAAGGTCGCCGTTGACGCGGACGTAGATGCGGCCGCCGGGGACGGGGACCATCAGCTCGCGGTCCGGGGCCGGGGCGGCGGTGAGTGGGGTCGGGGCGGCTTGCGTCGCGGGCGCGAGGGAGAGGGCCGCGCCGCCGGTCAGCAGGCCAAGGGTGGCGCGGCGGGTTTGTTGTCCCGTCATTCACCCGTCCCCCAATATCCGCTCATCCCGACGAAAGTCGGGACCCAGCTGGCAAACCAGAAGACAGGCCGGCGCTGATCAGAGCCGAGCCCCATTCGCTGGTGAACACTGGGTCCCGACTTTCGTCGGGATGAGCGGAAGTTAGGTAGGATGGCCACTCAGCCTTCCGCCGATTGCTGCGCACGGCGGGTCAGGGCCGCCCAGGCTGACGCAATGTCCGGCGTCCATTCCTCGCCCAGCCCGTCGCGCACCGACTGGGCGAGGAGCGGGAAGAAGTCGGCGAAGACTTCGGGTTCGACACCGAGGCCCTCGTGGTTGATCCGTTCGATGGCCAGCAGGCGGGCGCCCCGGTCACCGCCCTCGGCGATGTCGAGCAGGGCGTCGAAGGCCTGGGCCAGCATCTCGCCACGGGCAGCCCCGGTACGGTCGCCGACGAACAGGGGCTCGGCGTCCGGGCGGGCGGCGAAGAGGCGGGCGTAGACCTGCGGCGTCGGATCGCCCTGGCGTTCGGCGAGCCGTTCGAGGGAGTGGCGGATCAGGTCGGCGGACATGGCCGTCACTGTGGCGTGGTTAGCGCTGGTTGGCGAGCCAGACGGGGTCCTCAGGCGGGGTCTGGCGGATCGATGCGGCGCCACAGGGCCTCCAGCACCGCGTAGAGGCCGAAGGCGGCGAGGCCCAGGCCGGTGACGAACAGGATGGTCGAGCCGAAAGGCTGGGACTCGATGGCCTGCAAGGCGCCGCCGAGGTTGCGGACTTCCGACGAGCGCGCCTCCCAACCGGCATGGACCAGGAAATAGCCGAGCGGCAGGAAGGCCAGGCCCCGCATGCCATAGCCGATGCGGCCCACCCAGCAGGCCCAGCGCTTGGTCCCGGCCTTGCAGCCGAGGCGCTTTCCGAAGTCGGTGCGGACGGCCTGGACGATGCCGGCGACGCCGACGCCGAGCACGAACAGTCCGACGACGAGGAGCAGCCAGGAGCCGAAGGGCAGGCTCATCAGATCGGCGGCGCCCTGTTGCGCGTTGCGGGCCTCGTCGGCCTCGCCGAAGTCTTCCAGTTCATCGAGCAGTTCGAGGATCGACCAGGCCAGGCCGCCGTAGACCAGGCCGCTGATCGCCTGGCCGGCGCGGCTGGCCAAGGCCTTGGGGTCCCTGCCCTGCCGGTCGGCGTCAAAGACCGACTGCAGGCCACGCCAGAGGGCGAAGCCGATGAGGCCGACCGCGATCAGCGCCGCCCAGACCTGGCCCAGCGGCCAGTCGGCCAGGACCGCAACCGCGCCTTTGGCCCCGGTTGGCGACCGGGCGAGCTCAATCGCCGAGGAAGCGGCGAGGCCGCCGATGCTCAGATAGACGAAGCCGCGCGCCGCATAGCCGGCCCGCGCCGCCCATTCGAGGGCGACCGCGGGTTTCGACGGCTTGTTGCGGGTCCATGGAAGCCGGCTCCAGAAGCCGGTTGCCATCAACCGCCGCTCGGCAGTTTCGGGGCCTGGATGTCGGGAGCCTTGATGTTGACGTCGACCTGTTTCTTCTGGGTCAGGCCGCCGCCGAAGATCAGGAAGGCGCCAATCACAACAACCAGCACCAGCAGGCCACCGACCACGAAGGCCAGGCCCGAGTTGCCGCCACCACTTTGTCCATCAGCCATCTCAAGGCTCCTCCAGCATGTCCCGAGTTGTCCAAGCGCGGGGGGCTGAGCTTGGTTCCGGCGCCTCATGACCCGCCAGGTAATCGACCCGCCTCCCTTGGGCCGCGAGGATTGCCGCAAGCCCCGAGGTGGGGCGCAAGCAAAGGAACGAGACGATGATGCAGCTTTCGACCCTGCTGCGGCGGACCCTGGGTTTCGACGCGGCGACCTGTGCGGCCATGGGCGTGGCCTTGACGGCGGGCGGCCTGCCGCTGGGCCAGATCTTCGGCCTGTCGCCGGCCCTTCTGATGTTCGCCGGGGTGATCCTGCTGGCCGTGGCGGCGGTGATGGCCTGGCTGGCCGCGCGGCTCAGCGCGCCGGCCCCGATGGTCTGGCTGGTGATCGGCGGCAACGCCGGCTGGGTGGCGGCGAGCCTGGCCCTGCTGGCCAGCGGCTGGGCGCCCCAGACCCTGGTCGGCGAGATCTTCGTCCTGACCCAGGCCCTGGGCGTGGTGGGGATCACCGCCCTGGAGGTGGTGGGCTACCGCAGGAGCCGGATGGCGGCGGCCTGACAAGCGAAAGGGCCCACCGATCGCTCGGCGGGCCCCTCGTTGCTCAAGCTGTCGGCCTGATCAGTTACCCGGCAGCTTGCAGGGGCCGAACGCCTTGGCCTGGACGCAGGACAGGACTTCGACAGGCTTGGTCGAGCCACGGGCGTAGCCGAGCACGTAGGAGCCGTTGCCGTCAGCGCAGTTGGCTTCGATGTAGACGGCCGTATCGCTGGCCTTGTCCATCGCCCGGGTCTCGCGGACCTGGCAGGTGCTGGTGTCACGCATGGACTTGATGTCCTTGGTGATCTGGGCGTAGCCGGGGTCCTTCTTGGTGAAGGAGCAGCGGTAGCCTTGAGCCTCGGCGATGGCGCAGGGGTAGACCACGCCACTGGCGGCGCCCTTGAACTCAACGACGGCGCCGTCGGGACGGTCGTTGCACTTCAGCTCGACGATCTCCTTGTTCGGCACGTTAAAGATGCCGTACTGGGCCACGTCGCAGGTGAAGCCGACCTTGCCGGCCAGGCGGGTGTAGAGGGCGTTCTGCTCGGTCTTGGCGGCGCGGGCGTCGGTCATGGTGCAGCCACCGCCGACGAAGTCGGCATCGGCGCAGGCAACGACCTTGCCGTTCTTGCCGTCGCTGAGCTGCTCCAGCATGTAGCCGTCCCCGGCCTGGCAGGAGACTTCGTACCAGGCGGCGCCGGCGGTGGTGCTGAGGACGTAGCGCTTGTCCTTGACGGCGCAGGTCTTGCCCGAGGCGGCGACCATGGTGTCGACCACGGCCAGCATCGAGGCCCGGTCGGTCAGCTGGCAGGCGCGGGTGTCGGCGGCATCGAAGCCGATGCAGCTGCCGACCTTCACATCGCCCGAGACGTTGGCCGGCGAAGCGGTTTCAACGACGTAGCCGACGCCCGGACCGCAGGCGACTTCGACGTAGGTCTTGGTCGGGCTGGCGCCGATGTAGCGGTAGCCGGTCGGAGTGCAGGCCTTGCCGGCCTTGGTCAGGTAGGGGACCAGCTGGGCCTGCAGGTTGCTGTTGCCGGCCAGGCGGCACTTCAGCGGGCTGTCGACCTTCTTGCCGCCGACTTCGGTCTGCTTTTCAGCGTCGAAGCAGGGGTAGAGGGTGGCGGTCGGCTTGGCCGGATCCTGGGCCACCAGGTAGCCGAAGCCCTGGTCGCAGGCGACTTCGAAGTAGTTGGTCTTGGTCTTGGTGTCGGTCAGCATGAAGCGGGCTTCAGTGACGTTGCAGGTCAGGCCCGCGCCCTTGGCCAGGGCCGGCGCTTCGGCCATGCCGCGGTCCCGGTCCTTCTGGGCGATCGCGCCCGGAACGGCGGCCGCTTCCTTTTCCTTCTTCTTGCCTTGGGCCACGGTCGCGCCGGACGTGGCGAGCATGGCGAGAATGACGGCGGCGGCGACGCCGAAACGGTTGCGACTCATGTCTACCCGAGCTCCTGGGGGGATAGGCTGTTGTTTTGGGGGTTTTAAACGCCCCCATCCTTGAGCGGTCAAGATGGCGCCCGCAACAGGCGCAATTGCGGCGCCGGGCTGAACGCGGGATGATGGCGGCGTTCATCGGAGAGACACTGTGCACGACGGCGTTGAAGACATCTCGACTGAGCTGCGCAGGCCCAAGCTCGACTACCCGTTCGAGACCGTGCCGACGCCGGGCGCCGGCGACGCGGTGGAGATCGCGCCGGGGGTCCTGTGGCTGCGCCAGCCGCTGGGCGGACCGCTGGGCTTCATCAACGTCTGGGCTCTGGCCGACGGCGAGGGCTGGTGCATCGTCGATACCGGCATGCAGACGCGCGAGACGGCGCAGGCCTGGCGCGAGGCCTTCAAGGGGGCGCTGGGCGGCAGGCCGATCACGCGCGTGATCGTCACCCATCTGCACCCCGACCACATCGGCCTGGCCGGCTGGATGACCCGCAAGTTCCAGTGCCGGCTTTGGATGACCAGGCTGGAGTACATCCAGTGCCGGATGCTGGTGGCCGATACGGGGCGCGAGGCGCCGGAGGATGGGCTGCGATTCTACAAGGCGGCCGGCTGGGACGAGGACGCCATCGACAACTACCGGGCCCGGTTCGGCGGGTTCGGCAAGGGCATCTACCAGCTGCCCGACAGCTATCGCCGGATGACCGACGGGGAGACGATCAGAATCGGTGAGCACGACTGGACCGTGATCACCGGCAACGGCCATTCGCCGGACCATGCCTGTCTGTGGTGCCCCGAGCTCAACCTGTTCATCAGCGGCGACCAGGTGCTGCCGCGCATCAGCAGCAATGTGTCGGTGTTTCCGACCGAGCCGGACGGCGACCCGCTGACCGACTGGCTGGAGAGCCTCGCCAAGCTGAAGGCATCCGTGCCGGCGGGCGTGCTGACCCTGCCAGCCCACAACGACCCCTTCTATGGCGTCCATGCGCGGCTGGACCATCTGGCCGCCGGGCACGAACGGCAGCTGGGCCGGCTGGAGAAGTCGATCTCCGAGGCGCCCAAGCGCAGCATCGACGTGTTTGGCAGCCTGTTCGCCCGGCCCATCGGCCCCGAGCTGATGGGCATGGCCACGGGCGAGAGCCTGGCCCATCTCAACTGCCTGATCGGACGTGGGCGGGCGACGGCGGAGACCGACGCCGAGGGTGTGACCTGGTACCGGGCGGCCTGAGGCGGGAGGAAAGCACGTATGGTTTCGGAGTCCGCAGAATGAGGTTTCAGCGAATGGGACGTCGAGGCGCGCTCGGTCTGTTCCTTGGCCTCAGCCTCCTGATGGGCCCGGCCCTGGCCGGACCGGCCGCTGATCCTGAGGCAACCGTGGTGGCCTTCCACGCGGCGCTGGACCAAGGTGACGGAAATGCTGCAGCGGCCTTGCTGGCCGAGGACGCGGTCGTCTTCGAGGAGGGCTACGTCGAGCAAAACAAGTCTGAGTATGTCGCCGGCCACCTGCCCGCCGACATGAAGTTCAGCGCCGCCGTCTCCGCCGCCACCACCAGCCGCAAGACGACCCGGGCCGGGGACATGGCCATGGTGCTTACCGAAAGCACCCTGCGAGGGGAGTATGCGGGCAAGGCCGTGGACCGAATATCGATCGAGACCATGGTGCTGCGGCGAGACCGATCCGGCTGGCGGATCATCCACATCCACTGGTCGGGTCGCGCGGCGTCAAAGCCCGCAGGCGGATGACAGGAGGGGAATTCATGCCGGCTCGTCGATCGGTTCTCACCGGGCTTGTCGCCCTGGCCTCCGCAGGGTGCGCCCAGGCGGCCCCGCCGCGGGCGCTGGTCGTCTACAAGACCGCGACCTGCCCCTGCTGCGGGGGGTGGGTAGAGGCCATGACCAGCGCGGGGTTCAAACCCAGAGTGGTGGTCGTCGAAGACCTGACTCCGCTCTGGCAGGCGCGGGGTGTGGCCGATGAACTGTCGTCCTGCCACGTGGCGACGATCGGCGACTATTTCACCATCGGCCACGTGCCGCCCGTCGATGTCGAACGGCTGCTGAAGGAAGCTCCCAAGGCGATCGGGCTCAGCGTGCCTGGTATGCCGTTCGGAACGCCGGGGATGGAACATCCCGACGGGTTGACCGAACCGTTCGAGACGCTGCTGTTGCTCGAAGGCGGTGGGACCCGTGTTTTCGCCAGGCACGGGTAGCGGCTGGGCGAGCTCCGTTCAGCTCGCGTCCAGCGCCTCGATGAAGGCGCCCATGTTCTTGATATACTCGCCGGTCGAGACGCCCATCACCGGGAAATCGGTGATGTAGGGCGAGGTATCGGAGGCGTCACCAACGCGGGTCAGGCGGAATTCGCCGGGGGCGACTTCCTTCGGGCCAGGGCCGATGTAGGGGTTGCTGACCGCCTTCAGGGGCGTGGGCCAGTAGCCGCGCTCGTTCAGGGTCCCGATGAGCTTCTGCACCGCCGCCGGCGAGACGTCGCGGGTGCGTTTGGCGTCGCTGGTCATGTCCGAGACGGCGACGTCGGCCAGGGTGAAGTATTTCGGCAGCGGGGCGGATCCCGACTTCGACAGCAGGGGCGAGCCCTTGGCGGCCTCGGCCGGCGACATGGCTGAGAGGCGGGCGTGTTCCTTGCGCAAGCCCGCGACATCGACCGACCGGAAGCTGCTGTAGTGGACCACGGTGTCGGTCGGGTTGCCGTCGGCGTAGTAGGCGCCGTTGACGACGTTGGAGCCCCGGCGATGGACGTAGAGGGGCTTGTTGGTCCCCGGCTGGACGAAGGTCGGGAACTCGCGGCCGTCGCGGCGCAGGGGCACGGGCAGGCGCACCGACTCCAGCCAGTCGAGAGCCTCGGGAATGCGGGTGAGGTATTTGGCATCGCCGGTCAGGCGGTAGAAGCTGAACAGCGCCTCGATGTTGCTGGCCGTAGTGTGGGTGGCGAAGGCCTCCGGCTCGTAGGTTCGTGCGGCGGCGGGTTTCAAGGTGTCGGGATGGTGCTGCAGGCCCCAGGCGGCCTGGGGGGCCGGCTGCTGGCAGGCCAGGAAGCAGTCCATGGCCTTGTGGATGGCGGGCAGCAGGCGTTTCTCGCCCAGCGTCTGGTAGCAAAAGATCAGGAACTTGATGTTCTCACCGGCGACGTCGTCGTTGAAGGTCAGGTAACCGGTGTAGTCGGCGTGGCCGTGGAGACCGCCATCAGCAACCGCCGGCCAGCGCTGGGGCCAGCCGCCGCTGGCGTGCTGGCTGTCGAGGACGAAGGCGATGGCCCGCTCCAGGGGCGCGCGGTACTTGCGCTCGCGCTTTTCGAGGTAGAGGCGCAGGAGCAACTGGGAGGCCTCGGCGGTGCCGGCGTCGTCAAAGGTGGCGTTGCCGTAGTAGCGCTGGAATTCCTCCATCCGCCAGGCGTTGGCCCCGAAGGTTTCGTACCAGCGCTTGAGGCTGTCCTCGCCGGCGGTGTCGATGACGTAGTTCCAGCCGCCGGACGGGTGCTGGCCGCGGACCAGGGCGTCGGCGGCCGACTTGGCGGCCTCGTAGTACCAGGCGTCGCCAGTGGCGTGCAGGGCGTCCAGGAACAGGTGGCCCATGGTCGCCGTGCCGGGCGGCTGGACCCAGATCATGGTCGGCGCCGCCTCGAGCTCGCCCCAGCGGCGGGAGAAGTCCGGCAGGGCCGACCAGACATAGCCGCCGCCGACGGAGGCCTCGTCGGTCATGAACTTCGAGGCCCGTTTCATGGTGGCGAGGATGGCGTCGCGGTCAGGGGCCGAGGCGGGCTCGGCAGCCCGCAGGGAGAGCGGGACGGCGGCGAGGGCGGCGCCGGTGATCAGGACGGCGCGGCGAGACAGCGGCATGAATGTTTCCCCCGGATTTTCGCCAGTTCTAGCATTATGACACCGGTGTCTCAAAGGCCGACTTTATTTCGTATACGAACTTGATATTTCGTACGCGAAGCATATAACCGCCGCATGTCCACCCCGCCCAACCGTCGGATGATGTTCCTGCTCAGCGCCGCCCACCGGCGGGTGCAGCGCTGGATCGAGGCGGAGACGGCCGGGATGGGCGGGCTCACGTCTGCGCAGTCGGGGGTGCTGTTCCTGCTCGGGCGGCAGGACGGGGCGGCGATCGGCGAGGTGGCCGAGGCGCTGGATACCGCGCCCAGCGCCATGAGCGGGCTGATCGACCGCATGGAGCGGGCCGGGCTGGTCGAGCGGCAGGCCGATCCGACCGACGGGCGCGGGCAACGGATTTACATGACCGACCAGGGCCGGGCGGCGCGCGAGGCAGCCAAGACGGGCCTGGAAGAGATCAATCGCAAGATCACCGAGGGGTTCAGCGAGGCGGAGATCGATGTCGTCTCCCGCTGGCTGACCTCGCTTCAACAACGGTTTCCAGAGAGGAAGAACAAATGACCGATCATGTGCTGAGCAAGGTTGAGGACGGGATCCTGACCCTGACCTTCAACCGGCCCGACAAGAAGAACGCCATCACCGACGCCATGTACAAGGTGCTGGCCGACGGGCTGGATCAGGCCGAGACCGATCCGGCCATCCGCTGCGTGCTGTTCAACTCCTCCAGTGAGGCGTTCACGGCCGGCAACGACCTGATGGACTTCGCGGCCCAGAACGCTTCGGGCGACACCAGCCGGGACGCGGGCGCGCGGCCGGCCGGGGAGCGCAATGTCACGCGGTTCCTGAAAGGTCTGGCGCGGGCCGAGAAGCCGCTGGTCGCCGCCGTGCGCGGGCTGGGCGTCGGGGTCGGGACGACGATGCTGCTGCATTGTGACCTGGTGTTCGTGTCGCCCGAGGCGAAGCTGACGACGCCGTTCGTGGGCTTGGCGCTGGTGCCGGAGGCGGCGTCGAGCCTGCTGCTGCCGCAGCGGATCGGCCATGGGCGAGCCTATGCCATGTTCGCGCTCGGCGAAGCGCTTGGCGGCGAGGAGGCCGAGCGGATCGGGGTGGCCTATCGCTGCCTGCCGGCCGATCAGGTCGAGGCGGCGGCGAAGGCGGCGGCGGTGGCCCTGACCAAGCGGCCGATCGGGGCGTTGAAGGTGACCAAGCGGCTGATGCGCGACGCGGCGAAGATCGCCGAGCTGATGGATGTCGAGGGCCGTTACTTCGGCGAGCGCCTGCAGTCGGCCGAGGCGGCGGAGGCCCTGGCGGCCTTCTTCGAGAAGCGACCGGCGGATTTCAGCAAGGTGGGCTGACAGGGCGCGGCGGTCGGGCCAGAGTGGCGGCAAAACAAGGAAACGCCATGACCGACCGCATCACCTCGCCCTTCCAGCGATACTCCACCGCACGGGAGGTGGCCGCCGGGCATGACCTCTCCGGCCAGACCATCATCGTCACCGGCGCCGCAACCGGCATCGGGGTGGAGACGGTGCGGGCGCTGGCCGAGCGGGGGGCCGATGTGGTCATCGCCGCCCGCAAGCCGGACCTGGCGGCGGCGGCCATCGCCGACATCGAACAGACGGCGCCCGGCAAGGTCAGCTTCGAGATGCTGGACCTGTCGGATTTCGCCTCGATCCGGGCTTTCGGGGCGCGGTGGGGGACGCGGCCGCTGAACATCCTGATCAACAATGCCGCCGTCATGGCCTGTCCGCTCGACCACACCAAGGACGGGCTGGAGATGCAGATCGGCACCAACCACTTCGGCCACTTCCTGCTGAGCGTCCTGTTGGCGCCGGCCCTGGTGGCCGGGGCCAAGGCCTCGGGCAAGACCTCGCGGCTGGTGTCGCTGTCGTCGATCGGCCATGTGCGCAGCGACATCCGCTGGGACGACCCCCACTTCCGCCAGGGCGACTATGAGAAGTGGGCCGGCTACGGCCAGGCCAAGACGGCCAATGCGTTGTTCGCGGTCGGCTTCAACAGTCGCTTCAAGGACCAGGGCGTGACCGCCAACGCCGTCATGCCGGGCGGCATCCTGACCCCGCTGCAGCGCCACCTGCCGATCGAGGAGCAGCGGGCCATGGGCTGGCTGGACGAGAACGACAAGGCGGTGACCGGCTTCAAGACCACCGAGCAGGGCGCCAGCACCAGCGTCTGGGCGGCGGTGGGGCCGGAACTTGAGGGCGTCGGCGGCCTCTATCTGGAAGACTGCGCCCAGGCCGTGCCCTGGTCGAAAGAGAACCCGCGGGCCGGAGTCATGCCGCATGCGCTGAACCCCGAGAGCGCCGAGCGGCTCTGGGCGATGAGCGTCGAGACGACGGGAGCCGGCGCATGAGCCTCGCCGGAAAGACCCTCTTCATCACCGGGGCCAGCCGGGGCATCGGCCTGGCCATCGCCCTGAAGGCGGCAAAGGACGGGGCCAACATCGCCATCGCCGCCAAGACGGCCGAACCGCACAAGCACCTGCCCGGGACCATCTACACGGCCGCCGAGGAGATCGAGGCGGCGGGCGGCAAGGCCCTGCCGCTGATCGTCGACGTACGGGACGAGGCGTCGGTCTATGAGGGGGTCGAGAAGTGCGTGGCGGCCTTCGGGGGCATCGACATCTGCGTCAACAACGCCTCGGCTATCCAGCTGACCGGGACCGAACAGACCGAGATGAAGCGGTTCGACCTGATGAACCAGGTCAATGCGCGGGGCACCTTCCTGACCAGCAAGGCCTGCATCCCGCACCTGAAGAAGGCGGCCAATCCGCATGTGCTGGCCCTGTCCCCTCCCCTGGATCTGGCGCCACACTGGTTCGGCCGGCATGTCGCCTATTCGATGGCCAAGTACGGGATGAGCCTGTGCATGCTGGGGATGAGCGACGAGTACCGGGGACAGATCGCCTTCAACGGCCTGTGGCCGCGCACGGGCATTGCGACGGCGGCTATCCAGTTCGCCCTGGCCGGCGATGACGGCATGCGGATGTGCAGGACCCCGGAGATCATGGCCGACGCGGCCTATGCCATCTTCAACAAGCAGGCGGCCGAGTTCACCGGCAACTTCCTGATCGACGATACCTTCCTCTACGGCGAGGGCGTGCGCGACTTCGAGCCCTACCGGGTCGATCCCAGCCGGCCGCTCATGCCCGACTTCTTCGTGCCCGAAAACATGCCGCCGCCGCCGGGGGTGAAGATCGGCTGACGCCCAAATCGGGCAAAGGTCTTGATCAACCGTCCAATTCAGCGGACGGTGTTTGCCTGAAACGATCCGTGGGGGATTTGATGCGACTTGCTGTTCTTCTGGCCGCCGCCGCCATGCTGACGCTGCCGATGGCCGCGCAGGCTCAGGTCAATACCATCACCGCCAGTCCCAAGGCCAAGGTCGAGCAGAAGTCGAAGCGCTCCGACGGGACCATCTGCAAGAGCCGCACGGTGCTGGGCAGCCGGCTGCCGACCCGCAAGGTCTGCCGCACGCCCGATCAATGGGCGGCCGAGGAAAAGCACGCCAAGGAAGAGCTGGAGAAAATTCAGCACAACGGCGCCATGCGCAATTGCGTCATCGGCCCCAACGGGGTCTGCATCCAGTCATGATCAAACTTGAGGGGACCACCTTGAAACGACTCATCGCCGGGGCCTGCGCCCTCGCCCTGCTCGCGCCGACCGCCGCCCTGGCCCAGGTCAACACCATCGCGCCGAAAGCCGGCACCGTCGGCTCGGACGGCCGCAAGGTGAAGGACAAGGACGGCCGGCTCTGCAAGGTGCTGGTCGTCACCGGCAGCCGCATGCCGACGAAGAAGGTCTGCAAGACCGCCGAGGAATGGGACCGCCAGTCGGACGAGGCCAAGCGTGAGCTGGAACTGCAGATCCGCCTCAACAGCACCATCAACCGCATCCCGAACACCGGTGGCGGCCGCTAGATAAGGAGAAGAACGATGCTGGTTCGCACCCTGATCATTTCGGCGGCGATGGCCGCCCTGGCCATGCCGGCCCTGGCCGGGCCGGGCGCCCTGCGTGACGCCGAGCCTGCCGCCACCACGGTCACCCCGGTGGCGGTGGGCGGCGACAAGAAGAGTCATGACGACGACAAGTCGCGGGTGGTCTGCAAGCGGATGAACCCGTCCGGTTCGCGCACGCCCGGCAAGAAGATCTGCCGGACGGCGGGCGAGTGGGCCGCCGATGAGCGCAACGCCAAGGAAAACCTCGACGACGTCACCCGGCGCAGCCTGCAGAGCCAGCCGAGGATGTAGGCGTCCAGCCTTTGCGACCTTGACGGGCGGGCTCCTCGGGCCCGCCCGTTTTCGTTTCTAGCTGGCGCGCTCGAACACGGCCGCGATGCCCTGACCGCCGCCGATGCACATGGTCTCGAGGCCGTAGCGCACCTCGCGGCGTTGCATTTCGTGCAGCAGGTTGGCGAGAATGCGCCCGCCCGTGGCGCCGATGGGGTGGCCCAGGCTGATGCCGCCGCCGTTGACGTTGAGCTTGTCGCAGTCGTCCCAGTTCCAGCCCTTCAGAACGGCCAGCACCTGCGGGGCGAAGGCTTCGTTCAGTTCGACCAGATCGATGTCGTTCCAGCCCAGGCCATTGCGCTTGAACAGCCGCTCGACGGCTGGGACCGGACCGATGCCCATGCGCGAGGGCTCGCAGCCGGCGGCGGCCCAGCTGTGGAACCAGCCGATGGGTTCGAGGCCCAGCTCCTCCAGCTTGTCTTCGGCGACCACCAGGCAGGCGGCGCCGGCGTCGTTCTGCTGGCTGGCGTTGCCGGCGGTGACGACGCCGTCCTTCTCGATGGCGCGCAGCTTGCCCAGCGTCTCCATGGTGGCGTCGGCGCGGTAGCCTTCGTCATGGGCGAAGACGACGGGGTCGCCCTTGCGCTGCTTGACGCTGACCGGGACCAGCTCGTCGGCGAAACGGTTCTCGGCCCAGGCCTTGGCGGCGCGCTGGTGGCTCATGACCGCGTACTCGTCGGCCTCCTCGCGGCTGATCTGGTAGTCGCGCGCCAGGTTGTCGGCGGTCTCGATCATGCCGCTGATGACGCCGAAACGCTCGATCGGCTGGCTCATCACCCGGCCGCGGGCGAGGCGATCGTGCATCGTGACGCTGCCGGCGCGGGCGCCGTTGCGCATGTCGGTCGAGTAGTATTCGACGTTGCTCATGCTCTCGCAGCCGCCGGCGATGACCACGTCGGCCGCCCCGGTCTGGATGCGCATGGCCGCGTCAATCACCGCCTGGAGCCCTGAGCCGCAGCGGCGGTCCATGGAGACGCCGGGGATGCCGATCGGCAGGCCCGCCTGCAGCAGCGACCAGCGGGCGATGCAGGGCGCCTCGCCGTTGGGATAGCCGTGGGCGAAGGTCACGTCGTCGATCCGCTCGGGATCGATCTTCGTGCGCTCGACCAGTTCCTTGATGATGACGCCGCCGATCTCGCCGGCGGTCATGGAGGCGAGCGCCCCCTGGAACTTGCCGACGGCGGTGCGGAGGGGGCTGACGATGGCGGCGCGGCGCATGGCGGCTCCTAGATCGGGTCGTAGGGGAAGACCGACGCCGAGGCGCCGGCGTCGAAGAAGCTGTTCTTCATGGCCGGCAGGGCGACGTCGAGCAGCGAGCGGGGGGTCCAGCCCTCGAGGTTGGCCATGTTGCGGATCGGCCGGGGCTGGTCGAACAGGATGACCTCGTTGCCGCGCACGGCGAAGATCTGGCCCGAAACGTCCTTGGCTTCCGGAGAAGCGAGCGCGACCGCCAGCTGGGCGACCTGGTCGGCGCGCATGGCGTTCTTCATCCGGCCGACGCGTTCAGCCGAGGCTTCGTCCTTGACCGGGATGGTGGCGATCATCCGGGTCCAGGCGAAGGGGGCGATGATGTTGGAGCGGACGTTCTTCAGCGCCCCTTCCATCGCGAGAATCCGCGAGAGGCCCATGACGCCCAGCTTGGCGGCGGCATAGTTGGCCTGGCCGATGTTGCCGATCAGGCCGGACGTCGAGGTGAAGTGGACGTACGACCCCTCCTGCTGGTCGCGGAACAGTTCGACGGCGGCGCGGGAGACGTTGTAGGCGCCGCGCAGGTGGACCTCGATGACGCGGTCCCAGTCCTCATCGTCCATCTTGTGGAACATCTTGTCGCGCAGGATGCCGGCCGGATTGATGATGGCGTGCAGACCGCCGAACTCGTCCCTGGCCTGCTCGACCATGCCTTTGACGGCAGCCATGCTGGTGACGCTGTCGGAGTTGGCGACGGCCTCGCCGCCGGCCGCCTTGATCTCGTTGGCGGTCTGCTGCGCGGGGCCGGCGTCGCCCTCGTCGCCGCCGCCGACGCTGCCGCCCAGGTCATTGACGACCACCTTGGCGCCCTCGCGGGCGGCCAGAAGCGCGCACTCCTTGCCGATGCCGCCGGCGGCGCCGGTGACGATCACGACCTTGCCCGACAGAACGCCCATGGAAGCTCTCCCTCAAACGATTGTTGGGTAGCGGTTTAAGGGTCCTACGCAGGGTCAGGCAAGAGCGGTCAGACCAGCCGGTCGGCCTTGCGCAGCTGCGGGAACATCCAGGCCCAGAGGCCGGTGACGGCCAGGGCCCCGACGCCGCCGAAGACGGCGGCGCCGACCGGGCCGAGGAAGCGGGCGACGAGGCCGGTCTCGAATTCGCCCAGCTCGTTGGAGGCGCCGATAAACAGCGAAGAGACGGTGGCGACCCGGCCACGCATCTGGTCGGGCGTCGCCAGCTGGATCAAGGTCTGGCGGACATAGACGCTGACCATGTCCGCCCCGCCGAGGACGGCCAGGGCGATGACCGACAGCCAGAGAGATTTCGACAGGCCAAAGACAATGGTGAAGGCGCCGAACAGGGCCACCGCGATGAACATGATGGGGCCGGCGCGGCGATGGATCGGGTTGGCCGCCAGGTAGACCGCGACGAGGGCCGCGCCGATGGCCGGCGAGGCCCGCAGCAGGCCGAAGGCAAAGGCCTGCTGATCCGGCGTGAGGACCAGCACGTCGCGAGCGAACACCGGCAGCAGCGCGACGGCGCCGCCGAGGATGACCGCGGCCAGGTCCAGCGAGATGGCCCCGAAGACGATCTTGTTGTTCCAGACGTAGGCCAGGCCTTCCTTCATCAGGGCCCAGCGGGAGCCGGGCTGAAGCTGGGGCTGGGCGTTGCCCCGGATCATCAGCATGCAGAAGCCGGCGATGACGTAGAGCGCCAGGGCGGCGGTGTAGGGCGCGCTGAGTGAGACGGCGATCAGGAAGCCGCCCAGCGCCGGGCCGATGATCGAACCAGTCTGCCAGGCCAGGGAGTTCCAGGCGATGGCGCGAGGCAGCAGTGCGCGGGGGACCAGCATCGGCCCAAGCGCGGTGTTGGCCGGCGAGAAGTAGGCGCGGGCGGCGCCGAAGACGATCGCGGCGCCCAGCAGGATGGGGATCGTCTCCTGACGCCAGAAGGCGGCGGCGGCCAGGGCCGCGGCGACGACAATCTCGACGGCGTAGCAGAGCAGCACGATGCGGCGACGGTTGTGACGGTCGGCGGTCTCGCCGGCCGGCAGGGCGAGCAGCAGCACCGGCAAGAAGGAAACCAGGCCGATCAGGCTGACCATCAGGGCCGACTGCTTCACGTCCATGGTGCGGCGGGCGATGTCGTAGACGTGCCAGCCCAGGGCCACGCTCTGGATCTGGACACCGAGCACGGCGGTCCAGCGCGAGAACCAGAAGAAGACGTAGTCGCGCTCGCGCAGCAGGGCGCGGACGGAGGTGTCCTCGGGGGCGGGGTCAGCGGGCGTGTCTGGGGAGTCGCTCATGGGCGGCGACAACTTGGCCTGTGGGCCGCCGCGCCGCAACGCCGTTGACGGTGGAACGTTGGGGCCCTATTGGCCCCGCCGTGATGAAGGCTCTGCGACGAACCACCTTCCGCGTCCGACCCGGGCGCCGTTGACCGCTCCCTGGCGAGGCCAGGCGAGCTCCCGTTCCCGTTGCTGATCGCCTCAAGGCCCATGACCGACATCACCTACCGTCCCGAAGCGCCCGCCGATGCGCACCTGATCCTCGAACTGACAGACCGGGCGTTCGGGCCCGGGCGCTATGCCAAGGCGGCCGAGCGGCTGCGCGAGGGCAATGGGGTGCTGCGCGACCTGTCGATCAGCGCTTGGCGGGGGAAGGCCCTGCTGGGCTCGGTGAGGATGTGGCCGGTGCGGGTCGGGGATGGGGTCTGCGTCTTCCTGGGGCCGATCGCCGTCGAGGCCGATGAGCGCAAGCACGGCATCGGGGCGCGGCTGGTGGAGATGGCCTGCGAAGCGGCGCGCGAAGCCGGCTGGTCGAGTGTGTTTCTGGTCGGGGATGCGCCCTACTTCGGCCGGCTGGGCTTTGTCCCGGCGCCGGGCGTGCGGATGCCGGGGCCGGTGGATCAGCGCCGGGTGCTGTGGAAGCCGCTCAGCGACGACGCCATTGCGCCCGAGGGTCTGGCGCGGGTGTAGGAAGACAAACGTGTCAGGCGGCCTGCCTCAGGCCGGCGTGGACCTCCGCCGCGATCTCGAAGGATTTCAATCGCGCGGCATGGTCGAAGATCTGGCCGGTGACGATGACCTCGTCGGCCTGGGTGCGGGCGATGAAGGCTTCCAGTCCCGACCGCACCACGTCGCGGTCGCCGACAGCGGCGCAGCTCAAGGCATTGGCCAGCATACCCGCCGCCTGCGGGTCCAATCGTTCGCCATAGCCTTCGACCGGCGGCGGCAGCTGGCCGGGGTTGCCGGTGCGCAGGTTGACGAAGGCCTGCTGCAGGGAGGTGAACAGGAGCTTCGCTTCCTCCGTCGTGTCGGCGGCGAAGATGTTGAAGCCGGCCATGACGTAGGGCTTGTCGAGGAACTCCGAGGGACGGAACTGGCGGCGGTAGAGTTCGAGGGCGAAGTCGAGTTCGCCGGGAGCGAAGTGGCTGGCGAAGGCGTAGGGCAGGCCGAGCGCCGCGGCGAGCTGGGCGCCGTATGTGCTGGAGCCGAGTATCCAGACCGGGACATTGGTGCCGTAGCCGGGCACGGCGCGGACCCGGGCGTCGGGGTTGTCGGGTCCGAGGTACTGGATGATCTCCAGCACATCGCGCGGGAACTGGTCGATGTTGCCCGACAGGTTCCGGCGCAGGGCCTGGGCGGTCAGCTGATCGGTCCCGGGGGCGCGGCCGATGCCCAGATCGATGCGGCCCGGGTAGAGCGAGGCAAGCGTGCCGAACTGCTCGGCGATGACCAGCGGGGCGTGGTTGGGCAGCATGACGCCGCCGGCCCCGATGCGGATGGTTTTCGTCTGGCCCGCGACATGACCCATGACCACACTGGTCGCGGCGCTGGCGATGCCCTTCATGTTGTGGTGCTCGGCCAGCCAGAAGCGTTCGTAGCCGAGCCGCTCGGCGGTCTGGGCCAGGGAGACGCTGTTGGCGAAGGCCTGGGCCGCGTCGCTGCCCTGGGTGATCGGCGCGAGGTCGAGGACGGAAAGCTTGGTCATGCTCGGAATATAGGCGCGAGGGGGCGGGCCGCACCCCTCGCTCTCAAGGAAGCGGGTTCAGAAATGCTGCAGCCATCGCGCAAAGCTGGCGTTTTGTGCCAATAGGGCGTATCAGCCCCGCCCTCCCGCGTGCGCCATTGTGCACTGCACCATGAAACGACCCTGAATGACCTTCCCCGCCAGCCACCCCGCCCTCGACGCGGCGCTCCTTGAGCGCGGCTATGAAACCCCGACCTCCGTCCAGTCCGCCGTGCTGGAAGCCTCCGACGGCCAGGACCTGCTGGTCAGCGCCCAGACGGGCTCGGGCAAGACCGTCGCCTTCGGTATCGCCATGGCCGAGAGCCTGCTCGGTGAAGCCGAACGGTTCGGCCGCGCCGACGCGCCGCTGGCCCTGATCATCGCCCCGACCCGCGAACTGGCCATCCAGGTGCAGCGGGAGCTGACCTGGCTGTATGCCAAGACCGGCGCCAAGATCGTCTCCTGCGTCGGCGGCATGGACGCCCGGGCCGAGGCCCGCGCGTTGAACTTCGGCGCCCATATCGTCGTCGGCACCCCCGGCCGCCTGCGCGACCACCTGGAACGCGGCAACCTGGAACTGACCAGCCTGAAGGTCGTCGTCCTCGACGAGGCCGACGAAATGCTGGACCTGGGGTTCCGCGAGGACCTCGAATTCATCCTCGAGACGGCGCCCGCAGAGCGCCGCACCCTGCTGTTCTCGGCGACCATCGCCAAGGACATCGCCCTGCTGGCCCGCAAGTTCCAGAACGACGCCCTGCGCATCGACACCACCAGCAAGGACCAGCCGCACGTCGACATCGACTACCGCGCCGTCCGCGTGGCGCCGAACGAGGTCGAGCATGCCGTCGTCAACGTGCTGCGCTACTTCGAGTCCCCCGGCGCCCTGGTCTTCTGTCACACCCGTGAAGCGGTGCGGCACCTGCAGGCGTCGCTGAAGGAGCGCGGTTTCGCCGTCGTCGGCCTGTCCGGCGAGCTTTCCCAGCGGGAGCGGTCGGACGCCCTGCAGGCCCTGCGCGACGGCCATGCCCGCGTCTGTGTCGCTACCGACGTCGCCGCGCGCGGCCTCGACCTGCCCGACCTCGGCCTCGTCATCCACGCCGACCTGCCGCAGAACAAGGCGACCCTGCTGCACCGCTCGGGCCGCACCGGCCGCGCGGGCCGCAAGGGCACCAGCGTTCTGATCGTGCCCTACACCCGTCGCCGCAAGGCCGAGATGCTGTTCGGCTCGGCCAACATCGACGCCGGCTGGAGCGGCCCGCCCGGGGCCGAGGAAATCCGCGAGCGCGACAAGCAGCGCCTCCTGGAAACGGCGATGACCTTCGAGCCGGTCGGCGAAGAGGACATGGCGTTGGGCAAGCTGCTGCTGGAACAGAAGACGCCGGAAGAGATCGCCGGGGCCTTCATGCGCCTGCAACGCGGCGGCCTGCCCGAGCCGGAAGAGCTGTACGACGACGGTCGCGGCGCCGATGCCCGTCCGGCCAAGGGCGCGCCGCGCGAGCGGGCCGAGCGCTCGGAAGGGCCGCGCGGCGGCTATGACCGTCCCGAGCGTGTGGAATATGCGCCGCGTGAGCCGCGCGAAGGCGGCATGACCGACGGCATCTGGTTCCGGCTGAACGTCGGCCGCGGCAAGAACGCCGACCCGAAGTGGATCCTGCCGATGATCTGCCGCCTGGGTCACGTGACCAAGAAGGACGTCGGCTCGATCAAGATCTTCGACAACGAGACCAAGTTCGAGATCAGCGCCGAGGCCTCGGTGCGCTTCGCCGAAGCGGTGCGGGCGACCAGCCGCGAGGACGTGAAGATCGAGCCCTCGAGCGCGCCGGGCATGGGCGACACCCGCTCGCCGCGCCCAGCCGGCCCGGCTCCGCGTCCGGCGACCCGTTCGGGCGCCGGCCCCGGCGGCCCGCGCAAGCCGTACGGCGAGAAGAAGCCATTCGAGAGGAAGCCCTACGACAAGAAGCCGCCGTTCAAGGGCCCGCCCGGCAAGACCTTCGCCAAAGGCCCCAAGCGCAAGCCGTAAACCCAAGTTGCTCCCCCTTCGGGGGAGCTGGCAGCCGCGCTGCGGCTGACTGAGGGGGTTTTTACTCAAGCCGACGGGTAAACCTGTTCGCAGCTGACCCGCCGGTGGGGACCCCCTCCACCACGCGCGTACCGCGCGCGGTCCCCCTCCCCCGATGGGGGAGGAACTTACAGCACCGCTTCGATGAAGCGCGGGCCGCGCTGGTTCATGGCCCGTTCGAAGGCGGCGTCGAATTCCTCGGCGGTGGCCGCGCGTTCGGCCTGGATGCCCAGGCCGCCGGCGATCTGTTGCCAGTCGATCTTCGGGTTGGAGAGGTCCAGCAGGGTCTTGGCGGCCGGGCCGGGATTGCCGGCGCCGGTGCGGCCCAGCTCGATTCCGAGGATACGGTAGGCATTGTTGGCGAACACCACCGTGGTCACGTCGAGGTTCTCCCGCGCGATCGTCCACAGGCCCTGGACCGTGTACATGCCGGCGCCGTCGCCGTTGAGGCTGAGCACCTTGGCATGGGGCGCCGCCACGGCCGCGCCGATGGCCAGCGGGATGCCCTGGCCGATGGCGCCGCCGGTCAGGCACAGCCACTCGTGGGCGCGGGCGGTCCTGGTCTGGGTGAAGATCGGCAGGCCGGCGGTGACCGCGTCGTCGGAGATCAGCGTGCCTTCCGGCATATGGCGGGCGATGGCGGCGCCGATCGAATAGGGATCGAGGCGGCCCGTCGGGGCGGCGGGCAGGGCCTGTTCGACCACCGGGCCGTGGGCGGGAGCGCCGAGGGCGTCGGCCAGGGCGTTCAGGGCGGCGGGGCCGTCGGCCTCCTTGCCGCAGAGGCTGGCCAGGTCACAGCCTTCGGGCACCAGGACGCTGGGGCGGTCCGGATAGGCGAAGAAGGCGACCGGCATGGTGGTCTCGACCAGCACCATCAGGTCGACGCCCTCGAGATCGGCCAGGGCCATCTCGCCGAAGTAGGGCAGGCGGTCGGGGGCGAAGCGGCCAGCGCCGCGCGAATGGCGGGCCACGAACGTGTCGATCAGGACACGCACGCCGGTTGTCGAGACGCGCGCGGCGGCGGCGATGCCGGCGGCCTGGGTGCAGCTGCCGCCCATCAGGATGACGGGCTTTTTGGCGGCCTTGATGCGGGCTGCGATGGTCGCGGCTTCATCGCCCGTGACCTGGGCGCGCGGCCGGGGCTGCAGGACCGGGCCGGTGACGGTGGTCTCCAGCCAGGCGGTGTCGGCCGGCAGGATCAGGCTGGCGCAGCCGCCGGGGGCGCCGAAGCTGGCCTGGACAGCCTCGGCGGCCAGGGGACCGACCTCATCGGCGGTTTCTGCAGACTTGACCCAGAGCGAGTTGGGAGCGGCCCAGCCGGCGATGTCGCTGTTCAGCGGGGCGTCGTACTGGCGGTGGTAGGTAGCGTGATCGCCGATGACGTTGACCACCGGAGTAGCGGCCCGGCGGGCGTTGTGCAGGTTGGCCCCGCCGTTGGCGTAGCCGGCCCCCAGGTGCAGCAGGGTGCAGGCCGGCTTGCCGGCGATACGGCCGTAGCCGTCGGCGGCGCCGGTGGCCACGCCTTCGAACAGGCAGAGGATGGGCCGCATGCGCGGCTCGCGGTCGAGGGCCGAGACGAACTGCATCTCGCTGGTGCCCGGGTTGGCGAAGCAGGCTTCGACGCCGTTGTCGCACAGGGTGGTGATCAGGGCGTCGGCGCCGTTCATGGGGGATGTCTCCTCGTTACGGTGGGTCATGCCGGATTCCCGGGCCTGAGGGAATGGCAGGCGAGGTGCGGTTCCCAGCTCTCCCCCCGCTTTGCGGGGGGAGGACCGCTTTGGAGCGTGAGCGACAAAGCAGGAGGGGGGCAAGTCCGTTGCAGGAGGAACCTCCCTGCCGCCGGTGGGGCCCGCCTCCTGATTTCTCACTAAGGCTCGAAATCTGTCCTCCCCCCACTTCGCGGGGGGAGAGCTTGTGGGGTATGCCTCCCGCATGGGGATGACCAGAGACAATCTCGCCAAGCTCGCGCTGCTGGCCGCCGTGATCGGTGGGACCAGCTACGTCCTGGCCTGGGGGCTCGATCTGCCGGACGGCTGGGACCTGGCCTGGAAGGGGACCGGGGTCGGGTTCCTGGCGGTGTTCGCGGCCTTGCGGGCGCGTAGTCTCGACGGCTGGCTGCTCGCGGCCGTCATGGCGTTCGGGATGCTGGGCGACATTCTGCTGGGCATCGCGTTCATCGTCGGGGCGCTGGCCTTTCTCGCCGGGCACCTGGTGGCCATCGTCCTCTACCTGCGCAACCGCCGCCCTGCCCTGACGCGCAGCCAGCTGGCCCTGGCCCTGCTGCTGGTCCCGGCCGGGGTGACGATCGCATTCCTGCTGCCCTCGGACCGGGCCCAGGCGCCGGGAATCGCCCTCTATGCGACCGGGCTGTCGGTGATGGCGGCCTGCGCCTGGATCAGCCGGTTTCCGCGCTATTGGACGGGTCTGGGGGCGATCTTCTTCCTCGTGTCCGACCTGCTGATCTTCGCCCGCATGGGGCCGATCACCCCGAGCCTTGCCGTCGGCCTTGCGGTCTGGGGCCTCTATTTCGGCGGCCAGACGATGATCTGCCTGGGGGTCAGCGGAAAGCTGGCCGAGGACGGGCGTTAGGCCGCCACTCCGAACAGCGCCCCCACCCCGGCGGTCAGGGCCATGGCGATGGCGCCCCAGAAGGTCACCCGCAGCACTGGCTTGAGCATCGGCGCGCCGCCGGCCCGGGCGCCGACCCCGCCCAGCAGGGCCAGGAACAGCAGGGAGGCGACCGACACCGCCGGGACCAGCAGGTTCAGCGGCGTGACGGCGGCCAGCAGCAGCGGCAGGGCCGCGCCCGCCGCAAAGGTGGCGGCCGAGGTCAGGGCGGCCTGGATCGGCCGGGCGGTGGTGAAGTCGGAGATGCCCAGCTCGTCGCGGGCGTGGGCGCCGAGGGCGTCCCTGGCGGTCATCTGGACGGCGACCTGGCGGGCCAGGCCGGCCTCGACGCCACGGCTGACGTATATCTGGGTCAGTTCCTCCAGCTCCATCTCGGGCTGGGTCTCCAGTTCGCCCCGCTCCTTGGCGAGGTCGGCCCGTTCTGTGTCGGACTGCGAACTGACCGAGACATACTCGCCCGCCGCCATCGACATGGCGCCGGCGACCAGCGCCGCCACCCCGGCCACCAAGATCGGCCCCCGGCCCTGCGAGGCGGCGGCGACCCCGACGATCAGGCTGGCCGTGGAGACGATGCCGTCATTGGCCCCGAGCACGGCGGCGCGCAGCCAGCCGACGCGGTCGATGCGGTGGGTCTCTCGGTGAAGGCGGGCCATGGCGGGTTCCGAATGAGCAGCGGCTCTTCAGAGCATGGCTGGCGTCGGCGCGCCATGATCTCGCTCAAGGTCTATTTCTCGGGCGGCGCCGGGAAGACCTCGCGGATCGCCCGGGTGGCGGCCGGGTGGTAGATGGTGCTGTGCTTTTCGGCCGGATACGGGGCGTAGGTCCAGGTCACCGCCGGGTTGGGGTGGGCCTTCAGCGCCGCAACCACCAGATCGACCCCCAACTGCATCGTCCCGCCCTCATCGGCGATGGACAGCCACAGGGTGCGCGGCGGCTGGTTCGGGGCGGCGAGCCTGGCATCGGCGGATTTGGCCAGGGCCTGCTGGCCCCACCAGAGGCTGGGGCTGATGGCGATGTAGCGATCGAAGTCGCCGCCGTGATTGAGGAATTCATCGACCACGAACAGGGCGGCCAGGGACTCGCCGATCAGGCCGTCGGTCCCGTCGGTGCGGTAGGCGGCGTCGATGGCGGGCTTGAGGTCGTCGACCAGGAACTGGCGGAAGATCCCGGCCTTGCCGTGGGTGGGAAAGTCCTTCTGCTCACCGGCGTCGGTCGAAGGCCGGGTGAGTTCGGCCCGGCGGTCGCCGCTCTCGATGCCGACCAGGATGACCGGCTGGTTGATGCCCCAGGTCCCGCCCTGCTGCACGATACCGGCGATATGGGCGAAGTCCTGCCAGCCGGCGCCGCCGTCGAGCAGGTAGAGGACCGGGTAGCGGCGGTCCTTGTTCTCCGCGTCGTCGTAGCCGGGCGGCAGCTGGACATTGATGCGGCGGGGCTTGGGGTAGTGCTTTGTCGGCAGATCATAGCCCTGGCCGATGACGACGGGGGTTCCGGGGCCGGCGAAGGGCGCCGAACCAGAGGATTGGGCGGCGGCGGGCGCGGCGAGGCCGAGCAGCAGGGCGAGGGCGAGAAGAAGGCGCTTCATGACCCGGTGATAGGGCCTTGGCGGCGCGGGCGGTAGTCGGTCAAACCGGACAGAATTGGGGGCGGGCCCGCCGGCTAGAGGACGATCACGCCCTCGTCCGGCTCCGCCGCGAACAGCCGGGCCAGTTCGGTCGGCCGACGGCCACGGGCCAGGGCCTGGTTGATGTAGCCCTTGTCGGTCAGTTCGCCGCTGGCGGCGTCGGGGGCGCCGTCGAGGATGACCGCGCGCCAGATGCGGCCGCCGCCGCCCTTGGCCGCGGCGTTCATTCTGGAGAGGCCGGCGGTGATGGCGGCGCGGGTCTCGTCCGGGGTGTGGCGGGCGTTGTAGGCCGGGTCGAGGAACAGCATCAGGCCGACGCCCTCCTCCCCTTCCCCGCAGACGACGGCGTCGGACACGGCGCCGCCGATGGCCGAGACGGCGGCGACGCGCAGGGCGCCGGCGGCGACGAAGGTGCCGCTGGCCAGCTTGAAGTTCTCGACCAGGCGGCCGTCGAAGACCAGGCCGGCTTCCGGGTCGGCGTCGTCGGCCAGGCGGGCGGCGTCGCCCAGCCTGTAGTAGCCGTCCTCGTCGAAGGCGGCGGCGGAGAGGTCGGGCTCGCCGAGATAGCCGGGGCTGACCTGCGGCCCGCGGATGCGCAGTTCGAACTTCTCGCCGACGGGGGCCAGCTTGGCGCTGGTGCCGGGCACCGGCAGGCCGCACATGCCCGAGCGGGCGTTCAGCCAGTGGATGTTGCAGGCGGTCGGGCCGGTCTCGGTGGAGCCATAGCCGGTGGCGAAGGTGATCCGTTGGCCGCAGACGCGGGTCGCCACGGCCTGGACCCGGTCGATGATCGACTGGCCGAGCGAGGCGCCGCCGTACTGCAGGATGCGGACGCGGGCGAAGAAGGTTTTTGCCAGCTCCTCGTCGCGCTCCAACTCGGTGGCGAACAGCGCCCAGCCGGCCGGGACCATGTTGTGGTAGGTCGGCGAGACTTCCTTCAGGTTCCGGACGGTCTCGTCGAAGCGGCCGGGAACAGGCTGGCCGGCGTCGATGAAGAGGGTCCCGCCGCGGTGCAGGACCATGTGCAGGATGGCGTTGGCGCCGAGGCTGTGGCTCCAGGGGGCGGCGTTGACGACGACCGGCGGATCGGGGTCGTCGAAGCAGGCGGCGATCTGGGCGGCGTTCAGCGAGACGTTGCGGTGCAGGCCGATGACCGCCTTGGGGCGGCCGGTGGAGCCGCTGGTCAGAAGATACTTGGCCGTATCGTCGGGGGTGGCGGTGAAGGCGGCGGGCGGGCTTTGCAGGGCCTCGGCGAAGGGGATGTCGCCGGAGCGGGGGTTCCGGCTGGCGATGACGGGCAGGCCTGCGAGGAAGGGCGCGGCCAGGGCGCCGGAGAAGGCGTCGGCGTCGTCGGCATAGACGACGGCGGGCTGGAGCACCTGGCAGGCGTATTCGAGGCGGGCCAGATCGGCGCCCTTCAGTCCGTACTGCGGCGAGACCGGCGCGATCGGGATGCCCAGGCCCATGGCGGCGTAGGAGATCAGGGCGTGATCGACGCCGTTGCGGGCGAGGATCAGCATCGGGCGCGCGGGCGGGAGGTCGAGCGCCTTGAGCGCGCCTGCGAGGGCGGCGACCTGGCTGTGGGCCTGCGCGTAGGTGACCGTGCGCCAGCCTTCGCCGTCGCGCTCGGCCAGCCAGACGCGGTCGGGGGCGGCGGCGGCCCAGTGAACCAGCGGGGCGGTCGTGGTCAGGAAGCGGTCCGACCAGGGGGTGGGGTTGGTCAGAACAATGCTGCCGTCGCCGCGGCGCTCGACATCGAGCCGGCGCGGAGCATAGCGGGCGTCGCGGAAGGGTGCGGGGGTCTGGCTGCCGTCCATGGTTTCGCTATCGCATGCCGGGCGCGGTTTCTCTAGCCGAGGCGTTGTCGTTGGCTTTCGAGGTAGAGGCGTTCCGCCGGCGGAGGATCGAGGGCCAGGGCGGCGTCGTAGGCCGAAGCCGCCGCCGCCCGCTGGCCGGTCTGGTCGAGCAGGAAGGCGCGGGCCGCCTGCCAGGGCAGCCAGGCGGGTTGCGGGGCGATGCGGTTGAAAGCGCGCAGGCCCTCGTCGGGGTCGTAGGCCTCAGCATAGGCGACGGCGCGGTTGACCTCGCTGACCGGGCCGGGACGCAGCATGACCAGGGCGTCGTAGAGGCGGGCGATGTCGCCCCAGGGGGTAACGCCGGTTTCCTGGCGGGAGAGGTGAGCGCCGTGGATGGCGGCGAGGATCTGGCGCGGGCCGGGACGGGCGAGGTCGGCGGCGCGGTCGAGCAGCTGGGCCCCCTCGGCGATGCGGTCGCCGCGCCACAGGTGGGGTTCCTGCAGCGAGAGGGGGACCATGGCGCCGGTCTCGTCGAGGCGGGCCGGGCGGCGGGCTTCGGCGAAGCGGACCATGGCGGCCAGGGCCAGGACCTCGGGCTCCTGGGGCAGCAGGTCGGCGAGGAGGCCGGAGAGGCGCAGGACTTCGGGGGCGAAGGTGGCGGCCGTCTCGCTGGTCAGGGCGGCGTCCTCGTAGGCCTGGGCGTAGGCGACCTCGAGGGTGCTCAAGATTGCGTCGAGGCGTTCGGGCCATTGGTCCGGGCCGGGGATTTCGAAGGGAACGCCGGCGGCGGCGATCTTCTTCTTGGCCCGGGTGATACGCGCAAGCATGGCGGCTTCCGCGACCAGGAAGGCGCGGGCCAGCCGGTCGGTGGAGAGGCCGAGGACGATCTTCAGGGTCAGGGCGACGCGGGCGGCCGGGTCGAGCGCCGGGTGGCAGCAGACGAAGATCAGCCGCAGGCGCTCGTCGGGGATCGGCTGGTCGGCGGCGATCATGGCGTCTTCGGGGGACGGCTGCGGCGGCGGGGCGTCGTGCAGCGCCTTCTTGCGGGTCGCCGACCGGCGGATGGCGTCGAGCCCCTTGCGGTAGGCGGTGCGCCACAGCCAGGCGGGCGGATCATCGGGGAAGTCGCGCCGCCAGGCCTCGACGGCGCTGGCGGCGGCTTCGGCGAAGGCCTCTTCGGCCAGATCGAGGTCGCGGAAGCGGGCGGCCAGGGCGGCCACGACACGCCCCCGCGCGGCCTCGATCAGCCGTCCCTCCATCAGTAGATCATGATGGGTCGGATCTCGACCTTGCCGCCTTCGACCACGGGCATGCGTTTGGCGATGGCGAGGGCGGCGTCGAGATCGGGGACGTCGATCAGATAGTAGCCGCCGAGCTGTTCGCGAGTCTCGGCGAAGGGGCCGTCATGCACGGTCTGGACGCCGCCGGGGCCGGTGGCGACGGTGGTGGCGGTGTCGGTGCCCTGCAGGCCATCGCCGGACACCAGCAGGCCCTTTTCGCGCAGCTCCTGCGAGAGGGCCATGTGCTTGCCGACGATCTCGCTGAGGAGGGCTTCACTGGCCGTCGCGTAGTGGGCTTCGGGTTCGTAGATCAGGATCATGTACTGCATGGGTCAGAGTCCCCGTTTGGCTGCGACCGGGCGCAGCGCCCGCGTCTGATAGCATAGACGGGTGGTGCGGGGTGGATTCGACAGGCGGGTGACGATCGAAGCGATTATACCACGGACACGACCCCAGGCGAGATTTTTATTGTTTGTTTTCAACGGTGTATTGACCACCATAGCCCTGCATCCAGCCGCCCGCACACGCGTTTTCGACCTCTTCGGGACCTACCGGGCGACCATCCGGAACCACCCTGTTCCGCCGCGTCGAGAGCGCCGGTAGCGCGGAATCTCGTTTCGGGCGACTGAACCTCGATGAATATGTCTAGACATATTCATATTCAGGCTCCGAGGGTTTCCTGGAAGCGGACCGGTTCGCCGAGGGCCGGGGCGACGACCTCGTCGTCGCGCATGACGACGCGGCCGCGGATGATGGTGGCCATCGGCCAGCCGGTGACCTCCATACCGTCGAAGGGGGTCCAGGCGCTGCGGGTGGCCATGTCGGCGTGTTTGAGGACCCGTCTGGCCTTGAGGTCGACGATGGTCATGTCGGCGTCATAGCCCTCGGCCAGGCGGCCCTTGCCGGCGATGCCGAAGACGCGCTGGGGGCCGTGACTGGTCAGGTCGACGAAGCGTTCGAGGCTGAGGCGGCCCTGGGCGACGTGATTGAGCATGATGGGAACGAGGGTCTGGACGCCGGGCATGCCCGACGGCGAGGCCGGATAGGGCCGGGCCTTTTCCTCGAGGGTGTGGGGGGCGTGGTCGGAGCCGAGGACGTCGGCGACGCCGCTGGCGATGCCGCCCCACAGGCCTTCGACGTGGTCCGAACTTCTAATCGGGGGGTTCATTTGCGCAAGACCCTTGAGGCGTTCGTAGGCTTCCGGCGCGTGCAGGGTCAGGTGCTGGGGGGTGAATTCGACGCTGGCCACGTCCTTGTGGTGGGCGAGGAAGGCGACCTCTTCCTTGGTGGTGACGTGGAGGACGTGGATGCGGCGGCCGACCTTGCGGGCCAGGCGGACCAGGCGTTCGGTCGAGCGGATGGCGCTTTCGGCGTCGCGGACCTCCGGGTGGCTGGTCCAGTCGCCGGTGCGGGCCAGGGGGCGGCGCTCGGCCAGGCGGTATTCGTCTTCCGAGTGGAAGGCGGCGCGGCGGTTGATCGACTTGAGGACGGATTCGACGCCCTCGTCGTCGGCGACCAGCAGGGTGCCGGTGCTGGCGCCCATGAACACCTTCACCCCGCAGCAGCCGGGGAGGCGTTCGAGTTCACCGAGAAAGGCGGCGTTCTCATGGGTGCCGCCCATGTAGAAGGCGTGGTCGCAGTCCATGCGGTTCCTGGCCCGGGCCAGCTTGTCGGCCAGGGCGTCCGGGTCGGTGGTGGTCGGCTCGGTGTTGGGCATCTCGAAGACGGCGGTGACGCCGCCGAGCACGGCGCAGCGGCCGCCGGTCTGGAGATCTTCCTTCCATTCGAGGCCGGGTTCACGGAAGTGGACCTGGCTGTCGATGACGCCCGGCAGGACGGTGAGGCCGGTGGCGTCGAAGATCTCGCCGGCGCTGGCCTGGGAGAGGTCGCCGATGGCGGCGATCTTGCCGGCCCGGACGCCGATGTCGGCGAAGCCCCGGCCGGAATGGTTCACCACTTCGCCGCCGCGAACGATCAGGTCGTAGGTCTGGGTCATCAGCGGCTCCTGCAAGGCTGGGCTCTTGTCCCGCCGGGGGCCGCCGGGATCAAGCCGTAGCGGCCAACAATTCCGTGGCCGCCTCGACGACCGGCTCGACCTTGAGGTCCAGCATGTGGCCGATGGTCTGGTTGAGGCCGGGGTCGACCTTCTTGAACTGCTCGAAGGTGCGGGGGCCTCGGACAACGCGGCTCTGAGGCCCCCAGGGGGCGTAGAGGCGGTCGTCGGAGGGGCCGAACAGGCCGACGGTCGGGCAGCCGGCGGCGGCGGCCAGGTGCATCAGCCCCGAATCGTTGCCGATGAACAGGCGGGCGCGATTGAGGACGGCATAGACGTCGAGCAGGCCGAGCTGGCCGGTGAGGTCTAGGCACTGGTCCCTGGGCAGGGAGCGGCGCAGCTCGTCGACGTAGCGCACGTCCTCCGGCCCGCCGAGGATGACCAGGCGGCCGCCGGCCATCGGGCCGGCCCCTCCTGCGCTTTGGGGCGCGATCAGGCGCTTGGCGACCTGGGCGAAGCGGTCGATGGGCCAGGTCTTGCCGAACCAGTTGGCGGCGGGGCCCATGGCGAGGATCGGCTCCCTGCCGCCGGCCAGCAGGGCGTCGGCGGCGGCCTGGCGCTCGTCGGAGACATGGAGGTGAGGGGCCGGCGGCTCGCCGTCGATCTGCAGCAGACGGGCGGCTTCGATCACCTTGTGGACCGGTTCGCCGAAGCTCTTCTTGTGCACCGCCCGGCGCTTGCGGCGCAGGAAGGTGGAGACGGCCGAGCCGCGCATGTCGATGACCAGGCCCCAGGCGGTGTGGCGCACCTGGTTCCACAGCTTGAACCAGTGGCCGCTGCCCTTCTGCTTCTCCATGACGATGATCCGGTCGAGGCCGGGCAGATCGGCGAACAGGGGCGCGGCGGCGGGGCCGACGGCGATGGTGAAGCGGGCGCCGGGGACTTCGCGGGCGAGCTTGTGGATCAGGCCGGTGCTGAGCACGGCGTCGCCGATGCGGCCGGGGCCAATGAAGAGAATCGGGAAGGGCGTTGAGGCCATTTGCGGGAGTGTAGCCGTGTTGCCTCTGGCGCTCCATTGTTGGGCGCGCCACTTATGGACGCATGACGATGTCGCGATTGAGGCTGACCGACCGGGCGCTGGTCCGGGTGTCCGGCGAGGACTGGCGCGGGTTCCTGCAGGGGCTGCTGACGCAGGACGTCGACACGATTGGGGTGGGCGAGTTGCGCTATGGGGCGTTGTTGACGCCGCAGGGGCGGCTGCTGGTCGATCTGTTCATTCTGGGCGAGGCCGACGGGGTGCTGCTGGATGTGGCGGCGGACCGGCGCGAGGATCTGATCCGGCGGCTGACGATGTACCGGCTGCGGTCAAAGGTCGTGATCGCGGCGGACGAGGCCGGAGTGTTTGTCGCGTTCGGCGAGGGGCCGGGGGCGGGCTGGATCGTTGATCCGAGATTGGCGGCGCTGGGATGGCGTGGCTACGGGCTGGCGGTCGAGGACACGGCCCGGCGCGAGGCGTGGGACGCGCACCGGATGGCGCTGGCCGTGCCGGACATGGCCGACTTCGGTGAGGACGCCACCTATCCGATCGAGGCCAACCTCGATCTGCTGAACGCCATCGACTTCAAGAAGGGCTGCTTTGTCGGCCAGGAAACAACCAGCCGGATGAAGCGGCGCGGGGTCGTGAAGAGCCGGATGTTGCCGTTGCGGGTCGAGGGGCCGGCGGTGGCGGCGGGGGCCGAGGTGTTGAATGGCGAACTTCGCGCCGGTGTGACGGCCTCGGGGGTAGATGGGCTGGCGCTGGGGTTGATGCGGCTGGACCGGATCGACGGGGCGTTGACGGTCGAGGGTCGGCCGGTATCCGTCGAAAAGCCGGAGTGGCTCGGGCTCTAACCTCCCTCCCCGAATGGGGAGGGCAGGCGCGCGTTGCGCGCCGGGTGGGGCGGTGAGCCACCGGCCCCGCCAGTTAGGCGTCTCAGTGCATCGTCGTTGAAGTCAGGATCCCACTTCCCCACCCGACGCGCGTAACCGCGCGTCTGCCCTCCCCATTCGGGGAGGGAGGGTTACTGCGCCGCCGGAGCCGCCGGCGCCGGAGCCGGCGCCGCCAGCGAGCCGGTCTGCGTCACCAGGCCCGGCAGCGGGCCGGTGTAGCGGCCAGCGACGAAGACCTGGAACAGGCCGGGGTCGCTGACCGTGACCGTCAGGCCCTTGAGCGCCGGGACGCGGTAGGCCTCGCCCTGTTGCAGGACGCGGGTGAAGTAGTTGGAGCCGTCGGCGCCCTTGACCTCGAACGTCCCGTTGCGGCGGGCCTTGATGACAACGGTCGCCCCGGCCGGAGCGCCGTAGATGGCGCCTTCCGGCTTGAAGGCCGCGCCGACCGGCAGCGACATCACCGGGGCTTCAGCGGCCTTGGCGGCGGTCTCGCTGCCGTCGCCGTTGTTGGCCATGCCGGGGGTGACGTAGGCGTCGGGGGTGGTCGATTCCACCGGCGGCGGGATGGCCCCGCCGACCTGGATGGGGCCGCCGATGTCAGTGGGCGCGCCGACGCCCGGAGCCTCGGCGACAACGGCCTTGCTCGGGGCCTTTTCGGCGATGGCGCGCTGGGCGACATTCCACAACAGGATCGAGGCGCCGATCAGGAGGCCGGCGATGAGCACCAGGGCCAGGCGAGGATCGCGTTCCTTGCGCACGCCGACCGGCGCCCGCAGGCCCTCGTCATGCTCGGGGTGGTCGTTGCGGAAGCGTTCAACCGCCTCGTCGGCGTCGAGGCCGAGGTGGCGGGCGTAGGCCTTCACATAGCCGACGGCGAACGGGCGCGAGGGCAGCTCGTCGAGCCGCATGGCCTCGAGCGCCTCGAGATAGGTCTGGCGGATGCGGGTGGCGTCGGCCAGGTCCTGCAGCGTCACGCCGTGGAACTGACGGATGGCTTTCAGGGCCGCGCCGATGTCGTAGCCGTCCTGCAGGGTCGGCGCATCGTTGCGCGTAACCTCAGCCGAAGGATCGTACTCACCCGTGCGATACAAAGACGTAACCCCGCCGGTATCCAGCGCCATGACTAGGAAAGCCCCCACTCAACGCAAACAGCGAAGCTCGCGCATGAGGCGAGAGTCCCGCCGTTCGCTTCTCCTACCGCGAGAAGCGTTAACGATCCTTTGTGGATAACAAGAAAAGGCCCGGATTTCAATGCGGTAACCCCCCGTGAGGTTAATGGTCACACCGCGACATACAATTTCCGGGCCAGGGTCTCGATCTCGCCCCGGATGGACCCGGCGGCGCTCTTGATCAGGGTGTTGACGCCGCGTGAAGCGGCCTCGCGATCACAGGACAAAACCATCTGTTTGACGGGCCCGATGCCGGCCGGCGGCATCGACAGGCGATCGAAGCCGAGGGCCGTCAGGGCGAAGGCCTCCAGCGGCCGGCCCGCCATTTCGCCACAGACCGAGACAGGGGTTCCCGTTTCGGCACAGGCCGACTGGATCATCTTCAACGCGCGCAGGGCCGGCGGCGACAGCGGGTCGTAGCGGTCGGCGACGCGCGGGTTCCCCCGGTCGGCGGCGAACAGGTACTGCATCAGGTCGTTGGTGCCGACGCTGACGAAGTCGGTCATCGGCAACAGGGCGTCCAGGTGCCAGATCAGCGACGGGGCCTCGATCATCGCCCCGACGTCGAGGCGGCTGGGGGCGGGGCGGCCCCGGCGCAGGGCCCAGGCGATCTCGGCCTCGACCATGGCGCGGCCGGCGCGGAACTCGTCGACGTTGGCGACCAGGGGGAACATGATCCGCAGCGGCCGGCCCTTGGCGGCCCAGATCAGGGCGCGGACCTGCATCTTCAGCAGGGCCGGACGGTCCAGCCCCATGCGGATGGCCCGCCAGCCGAGGGCCGGGTTCTCTTCGCGCTCGGCCTCCATATAGGGCAGCAGCTTGTCGCCGCCGAGGTCCAGGGTGCGGAAGGTGACCGGCATGCCGGCGGCGGCGTCGAACACCTTGCTGTAGAGGGCGGTCTGGGCCTCGAGGCGCGGCAGCTCCTCGGCGACCATGAACTGGAACTCGGTGCGGAACAGGCCGATGCCCTCGGCCCCGGTCTCGCCGAGGATGTCGAGGTCGACGGCGAGGCCGGCGTTCATCAGCAGGGTGATCTTGGACCCGTCGCGGGTGAAGGCCGGGGTGTCGCGCAGCTTGGCGAACTCGGCCTTGCGCTGGGTGCGGACCTCCAGCCGGGCGTTCATCGCCTTGATGACGTCGGGACGCGGCCGCAGGAAGGCCTCGCCGCTCTCGGCGTCGACGATGACCGGGTCGCCCTGGCTCAAGCGGTCGCGCAGGCCGGGCAGGCGGCCGACGCAGGGAATGTCGAGGGCCCGGGCGACGATGGCCGCGTGGCTGGCCGTCGAGCCTTCCTCCAGCAGGATGCCCTTCAGCTTGGTGCGGTCGTATTCCAGGAGGTCGGCGGGGCCGAGGTTCCGGGCGATGAGGATGGCGTTGTCGGGCAGCTCGCGGGCCACGGCGCCTTCGCCGGAGAGGTGGCGCAGCAGCCGGTCGTTGAGGTCCTCCAGGTCGTGGAGGCGTTCGCGCAGGTAGGGGTCCTTGGCCTTGCCCAGGCGGGCGCGGTGTTCGGAGCGGACGCGTTCGACGGCGGCCTCGGCGGTGAGGCCGGATCGCACGGCTTCTTCCAGAGACCGGTTCCAGCCGCGGTCGTGGGCGAACATGCGGTAGGTGTCGAGGACCTCGTAGGAGGCGCCGATCAGGCCGTCCTTGCCGTCCAGCATCTGGTCGATCTGGGCCTGCAGGCCGCTGACCGCCTCTTTCAGCCGCGCCTCTTCGGCCACCGGATCGTCGCTGAGCAGATGGCCGACGGCGACCGGGGCCTCGTGCAGCACCGCAACGCCATAGGCCAGGCCGTCGGCGAACTTGGCGCCCTTGACCCTTTCGGGCTTGTGCGGCGCGATCTCGACGTCCTTGAGCTCGGCCTCGCCGAGGATGTCGCCCGAGCCGACCAGTTCGGCCAGCACCATGGCGATGATCTGGAGGTCCTCGACCTCTTCCTCGCTGTAGTTGCGGGTGGTGGCGTTCTGGACGACCAGCACCCCGATACCCCGCCCGCCGCGCAGCAGCGGCACGCCCAGGAAGGCGTGGTAGGGGTCTTCGCCCGTCTCCGGGCGATAGGCGAAGGCCGGGTGGTTGGGGGCGTCGGAAAGGTTCAGCGGGCGGCCGAGGCGGACGATCTCGCCGACGAGGCCCTCGCCGGCCTTCAGCCGGGTGACGTGAACGGCCTCGCGGGCCAGGCCCTCGGTGGCGAACAGTTCCAGGTCGCCGTGGCTGCGGCGCAGGTAGAGGGAGCAGACCTCGGCGACCATCGAGCGGGCGATGATGCGCACGACCATGTCGAGTTTGGCCTGGGCCGGAATCTGCCCGGCCATGGCCTCACGGATCTGCCGCAGCAGGCCGCGCGATCCCCTCACTGCAAGGCCGGTTGGGCCCATGGTCGTTGTCTCTCCCTGTCCCCTACTTAGTAGCAGAATTCCGTGAGGGAACGGTGACCAATCCGGTTTGTGCCGCATGGGCCACGGTTCTGCACAGAATCCGTACCGCCTTGCGGTGCAAGGGCTGGCGTTTTGCCCTCTGCGTGCTAGCAATAACGCTGATCGTCCGGGATTGTGGGCGATGGTTGGGGACTGACGGTTATGATTTTCAACGACGACAGCATGCTGGACTTCCGGGGGAACGGGTTCGGCGACAGCGTTTTCGGCTACGACATCGGCGAGATCGTGATCACCGGACGGGTGCCGGGCGCCCTCTACATCGACGACTTCTCGGCCGGTGAATACGGCCTGCAGCACATCCAGCCGCTGGAATTCGCCCAGACCGAGCTGGCCGAAATCATCACCCACGACGTGGTCGACCAGGCCGACACCGGGGATCAGGCGGAAGATCCTGTCGTCCCCGCCAATGACGATGATGGCCCCGACGGCCAGGCCCTGCCCAGCCACAGCAAGACCGTTGAGCCGCTGGTCCTGATTTCGGGCTCCGACGGTGGCGACGGCGACCTGAGCGTCCTCGACCTGGATCTGGCCATCCCGCCGATCCCGGCCTTCTCGAATGTCGAAGACCCGAGCGCCATCCTGACGCCGACCAGCGGCTATGACGCCGACGAGCCGCTGATGATCGGCGGCCGGGCCTATCAGTCGCTGTCGTTCCTGATCATCGACACCCCGTTCGCGGTCGGCGACAGCCTGCTGCCGAGCGTGCTGCGTCCGAGCCTGAACGAACTGCTCGGCCTGGTGACCGACGACGAGGACGCCTTCGTCCTGCCGGCCCGCGGCTGGGTTCTGAACTAGTTGCTCTGCCTTTGAGCTGCGAAGCGCCGGCCTTCAGGGCCGGCGTTTTTCGTTTCGCCCTCCCCTTTCCGGAATCAGTCGCCTAACCTCGCCTCAAATCGAGGGGCCAAGACTCCAGGGGGTGCGGGCATGAGCGTTACCGAGACCGGGGCCGAAGGTCCGCTGCCGCCGGAGGCCTCCGCGCCCGGCATGACCGCCGGCCAGCGCCTGCGCGCCATCCTCGGCGGATCGGCCGGCAATCTGGTCGAATGGTACGACTGGTCGGCCTACCTGTTCCTCAGCCTCTACTTCGCCAAACAGTTCTTCCCCGAGGGCGACCAGACCGCCCAGCTCCTGAAGGCGGCGGCGGTGTCGCTGGTCGGGTTCCTGGCAAGGCCGCTGGGAGCCTGGCTGATGGGCCTCTACGCCGACCGGGCCGGACGGCGGGCGGCGCTGACCCTGTCGGTGTCACTGATGTGCGCCGGCAGCCTGATCATCGCGGTGGCGCCGACCTATGCCGTGGTCGGGGGTCTGGCCCCCGTCATCCTGCTAGGCGCGCGTTTGCTGCAGGGCCTGTCGGTCGGCGGCGAGTACGGGGCCAGCGCCACCTACATGAGCGAGGTGGCCGGCAAGCAGCGGCGCGGCTTCTGGTCCAGCTTCCAGTATGTGACCCTGATCGCCGGCAGCCTGCTGGCCCAGCTGGTGCTGGTGGTGCTGCAGCAGACGATGAGCGACGAGGCCCTCGACCACTGGGGCTGGCGCATCCCCTTCTTCATCGGCGCGGCCCTGGCCGTGGTGGTGTTCTGGATCCGCAGCCGGCTGGAAGAGAGCCAGTCGTTCAAGGCCAAGACCGAACAGGTCAAGGTGCCGCCGGCCCAGATCTGGTGGGTGTCCGGCATGCTGGGCGGGGTGGTGGTCGCCGCCATCCTGGCCTTTACCGTCAAGGCCATCCAGGGCCCGGCCCAGATCGCCGCGGTGGTCCTGTTCTTCGCCCTGCTGGCCTCGCTGATCTGGCCGACGATCAAGGCCCATCCGCGACAGACGCTGGCGGTCATGGGCCTGACCGCCGCCGGGTCGCTCGGCTACTACGTCTACACCAGCTACATGCAGAAGTTCCTGGTCAACACGACCGGGTTCACCAAGGACACCGCGACCCTGATCAGCGTCTCGGCGCTGTTCCTGTTCATGCTGGCCCAGCCCCTGTTCGGCTGGCTGTCGGACAAGTTCGGCCGCAAGCCGATGCTGATCACTGCCTTTGCCGGCGGGGTGGTGCTGACCTGGCCGATCCTGTCGGCCATCGCCACGGCGACCAGCCCGGTCACTGCCTTCCTGCTGCTGCTGGCCGCCTTGCTGTTCCAGTCCTGCTACAGCTCGATCTCGGCGGTGGTGAAGGCCGAGCTCTATCCGACCCATGTGCGGGCCCTGGGCGTCGCCCTGCCCTACGCCGTGGCCAACGCCGTATTCGGCGGCAGCGCCGAGTACGCGGCCCTCGCCTTCAAGCAGGCCAAGATCGAGAGCGGCTTCTATGTCTATGTCACGATGGTGATGGTGCTGGGCCTGGTGGTCAGCATCCTGCTGCGGGACACCAAGACGCACAGCCAGATCCTGGAGGACTGATGATCGCCCCGGCCGACCTCGCCGCGCTCGGCTTCTATGTACTGTGCTGGGTCTTCTACGAGCCGGTGCTGCGCCGGCTGCGCGGGGCAGAGGGCTCGCTGAACAGCGACATGGCGCGGGTGCGGGTCGCCTGGATGCTGGCCATGAGCCGGCGCGAGGGGCGGTTCATGGACGGCCAGTTGCTGGGCCACGCGCTGAACTCGGCCAGCTTCTTCGCCAGCTCCAGCCTGCTGCTGATCGCGGCTGTGTCGGGTGTGCTGCTGGGCGGCGAGGACAGCTTCCGCTCGCTCTCGTCGCTGGCCCTGATCAAGACCCAGGGCCGGCTGCTGTTCGAGACGCAGCTGGCGCTGATCCTGATCACCCTGGCGCGGGGGCTGCTCGACTTCATCTGGGCGATCCGCCAGATGAACTACACCCTGACCATTTTCGGCGCGGCGCCGGACACGATCGAGGGCCAGCCCGCCCCCGATCCCAAGATCGTCGACGCCATCGGCCAGGCCGGCGCGAGGGTGCTGAACGGAGCGCTCAGCGCCTTCAACACCGGGGTGCGGGGTTACTACTTCGCGCTGGCCGCGGCGGCCTGGATGTTCGGCCCGGCGGCTTTCGCCATCGCCACCCTGGGCGCCGTCCTGCTGCTGGCCTGGCGCCAGACCGGCAGCCCGACGGCCAGGGCGGTGCAGGAGCTGCGCAAGGCGCTGGACGAGAGCGGGACGGAGTAGTCCCTGACACGGTCAATCCTCGCCCTGCTGGCCATTGTTCTCGTCGCCTCGGCCTGTGGGCCGGCGACACCGGAACCGGCCATCGACGCCGTCGCCGCCGTCGCCGCCGCCGGCGGACCGGAAGAAAAGGCCATGCCGCCCGCCCAACGGCAGGCCTGCCTCGACCGGGGCGGCACGGTCGAGGGTCGCGGCATGATGGGCATGGAGACCTGCGTCATTCGCTACAAGGACGCCGGCAAACCCTGTCGTGATCGGAAGGACTGCGAGGGCCTCTGCCTGGCGCCGGCCGAAGGCAATGGTCTGGGACCGGCGCGATGCCAGGCGGAGAACCATCGCTTCGGCTGCTATGCCGAGGTCGACAACGGCAAGGCCGACGGCCCGGCCCTCTGCGTGGACTAGTCGATCCCCAGTTCCTTACGGGCCTTCCTGGTCAGCTTCTCGGCGATGATGCCGTGGGCCGAGGTCTGCCAGTCGGCCACCTCCGCCGCGTCCTCGGCCTTCAGCGAGGCGAACTGCACCCATTTGGCGCGCTGCATGTAGGGGGCGGGGATGGCGCGGCCGGTCTCGGTCAGCGCCTCGAAGGCGATGTCGCTGGCCTTGAAGGAGAAGCTGCCGGTGTCAGGGCCATAGATGCAGAACATCTTGCCGCCGACCTTGTAGACCTGATGGTCGCCCCACAGCACGTCCATGGTCACGCCCGGGAGGGCGCGGGCGGCCTTGTCGAACTCCTCTGGGCTCACGCTTCCACCCCGACGCCGATCGGGCATGTCACGCCCGTCCCGCCGATGCCGCAGTAGCCGCCCGGGTTCTTGGCCAGGTACTGCTGGTGGTAGTCCTCGGCGTAGTAGAAGGGGCCCGCCTCGGCGATCTCCGTGGTGATCTCGCCGTATCCCTTGTCGGACAGGGCCTGCTGGAACGCAGCCTTCGAGGCGACGGCGGCGGAGGCCTGGGCGTCGTTCAGCGGATAGATGCCCGAGCGGTACTGGGTGCCGATGTCCCCGCCCTGGCGCATGCCCTGGGTCGGGTCGTGGTTTTCCCAGAAGGCCTTCAGGAGGTCGCCGTAAGAGACGACCTTGGGGTCGTAGACCACCAGCACCGCCTCGGTGTGGCCGGTGCGGCCCGAGCAGACCTCTTCATAGGTTGCGTTGGGGGTGAAGCCGTTCACATAGCCGACCGCCGTCGAATAGACGCCGGGGATCTGCCAGAAGATGCGCTCGACGCCCCAGAAGCAGCCCATGGCGAACACCGCCGTCTCCAGGCCTTCCGGCCAGGGGCCGTGCAGGGGGGCGCCATTGACGAAGTGACGCTCATGCTCGCCGAGGATCGGCTGGCCCCGGCCGGGCAGGGCGGTGTCGGCGGTCGGCAATTCGGCGGTCTTCTTGAAGAACATGGCGGGGCTCCGAAGCTGTTGGCGACAAGATAGGGACTCGTGGCCGGTTTCACCACAGAGGCTGGCGAAGGCCCCGCTTCGGTGTAACAGTGGTGTGGCTCAAGCAGCTCCTGGGAGGATGCCATGTCCCGTCCCGTACTGGCCGCGCTGACGGCCCTTGCCCTGATCTCGGTCCCGACCTCGCCCCTGCTCGCCGCCGGCGGCGGAGGGGGCGGCGGCGGCGGCGCGCCAAGCGCGTCCGGCCCGATGTTCGATCCGGCCGCCGAATACCAGAAGGGTGTCGAGGCCCTCAAGGCCAGCAAGTGGAAGGACGCCCAGCGGGCCTTCAGCCGGGTCACCGAGGCGGCGCCCAAGCTGCCCGAGGGTTGGTTCCTGCTCGGCTATTCCAAGGCTCAGGGCGGCGACCTCAAGGGCGGGCGCAAGGCTTACGAGAAGGCGGCCAAACTGAAGCCCGACGACATCGCCACCCGGCGCGAGCTCGCGGTCACCCAGGCCAGGCTGGGCGAGACCGACAAGGCCAATGAGGAACTGGCTGGCCTGAAGGCGCGGGCGGCGACCTGCGCCGGCGCCTGCGCCGACGCGGCCCTGCTGAAATCCAGCATCGCGGCCATCGAGGCGGCCCTCGCCCCGCCGGCGGCCGCTCCCGCGCCGGCCCCGCAGTCCTTCCTGACGATTCCGGGGGCCGCCGAGGGCGATCTGGCCTACGCCAACGCCACCGGGCTGATCAACGAGAAGCGCTGGGCCGAGGCCTGGGGTGAGCTGTCGCGGGCCCGGCTGGTGTTCGGGCCGCATCCGGATGTGCTGACTTACCAGGGCTATGTGCAGCGGCGCATGGGCCAGTACGACATCGCCGAAAGCTATTACCAGCAGGCCCTGGCCATCGCCCCGGCCCACCGGGGGGCGCTGGAATACTATGGCGAGCTGAAGGTGGTGCGCGGGGATCGGGCCGGGGCGGAGGGGTTGCTGGCCCGGCTCGATGCGGCCTGCGACTTCGGCTGTCCGGAAGCGGAGGAACTGAGGCGATGGATTTCGGCCGGCGGCCAGCCCTCCTAGCCGTCGCCACGGTCCTGCTTGCGGCCGCCGCCCCGCCGCTGCTGGCCGAGATGCGCTGGCTGGCGACGGGACCGGACCGTGACCGGGCGCTGGTCGAGGGGCCCGGCGAATGCCTGACCCTCCCCGCCGATCCTGAAGCCCGCCACAGCGTCGAGGTCGGCCGCGCCGCCTTCCGCAGCCCGCTGGTGCTCGGCGGAGCGGCGGCGCGGGCGGGCCTCAGCTGCGACAGCTGCCATCGCGACGGGCGCGACAACCGGCTGTTCCAGTTCCCGGGCGTTTCCGGCCCGCCGGGCACGGCCGATGTCACCACCTCCCGCTTCAGCAGCCATCGCGGCAACGGCGTCGACGACCCGGTGATCATCCCCGACCTCTCCGGCCCCAAGGCAGGGCTGAAGGTGTCGCAGGACCCGGCCCGCCGCGACCTGCCGCGCTTCATCGAAGGCCTGGTCACCGAGGAGTTTGACGGCCCGCCGCCCAGCTCCGCTGTGCTGGAGGGCCTGTCGGCCTATGTCCGCGCCCTTGACCCGGCCGCCTGCCCGGCCGGCGGACAGGCCCGTACGGCCCGGGCCCTGCTCGAGGACACCGACCGCGCCGTCGCCGCCGCCCGGGACGCGTTGGCCGGGGGCGACGCCGCCACCGCCCTGACCATGATCGGGGCCGCCCGGGCCGGGCTTGGCAGGATCGACGAACGCTACGCCGGGCTGGAGGCCAGCCGCGCCGCCCTACGCCGGGCCGACGCCGCCCTCGCCGATGCCGCCCGGGCCGTCCGCGGGCGGGAACGGGACGCAGCCGCCCGACTCGCCGCCTGGCGTCCCGGCGATCTGGCCGACACCCTTGAGCGCGAGGCCGAAGGCTCGCTTTTCAACCCCGCCAGACTGGCGCGGCGCGCCCCTTGAAGACCGCGCTTGCTACGGGGGCGCCCCTGAGTATATTGCGCGCCTTCCCGCGCCGGGGGCCGACAGGCCCTAGCGGCGCAACCGCAGGCCAACGGCATGCGTGGAGAGGTGGCCGAGTGGTTTAAGGCGCACGCTTGGAAAGCGTGTGTAGGGGAAACTCTACCGCGGGTTCGAATCCCGCTCTCTCCGCCAGCCGGGCCGCGCCCTTCTGAACGAAACTTAACTTGCCGCCCCGAGGCGAAAGTCGTCCGTGAACCTGCCGGTCTTTCGGGAGGGTTGGACCATGGACAAGTTTGCACTGTCGCGGCGGGCCTTTGCCGTCCAGGCCGCCGCCCTCGGCGCGGCGCTGGCCTTCGGCGGGACCGCCGCCCAGGCCAGGCCGGCGGCCCGCGCCGAGCGCCGTGACCTCTATCCGCAGGGTGTGGCCTCGGGCGATCCGCGCAGCGACAGCGTGATCCTGTGGACCCGGCGGGCGCCGGACAAGGACGCCGCCTCGCACCGGCTCAGCGTCGAGGTGGCCAGCGATGCGAAGTTCGCCAGGGTGGTGGCGCGCGGCAAGGTGGCGGTCACCCCGGCCACCGACTGGACCTGCCGCTTCCTGGCGGCGGGCCTCAAGCCGGCGCGAGAGTACTGGTATCGCTTTATCGACGAGGCCGGGAACACCAGCCGGGTCGGCCGCACCCTGACCGCGCCGGCCGACGATGATGACCGGCCGACCCGGTTCGCCTTCGTCAGCTGTCAGGACGTTACCCAGGGCGCCATGAACGCCTATCGCCGGATGATGTATGAGGACGCCCGCCGGCCGCGCGCCGAACAGCTGGGCTTCGTGCTGCATCTGGGTGACTTCATCTACGAGCTGGTCTGGTATCGCGACGAGCGGCCGGGCGGCATGGAGCGGGGCCGGCGGCTGCGCGACGTGGTGCGTTACCCGCACGGGGAGAAGGTCACCACCTTCCACATTCCGACCGATCTGGACGACTACCGCACGGCCTATCGCGGCTATCTGTCGGACCCGGACCTGCAGGACGCCCGGGCCCGGTGGCCCTTCGTTCCGGTGTGGGACAACCACGAGTTCAACTGGCGCTCCTTCCAGAGCCAGCAGATCGTCGATGGCAAGATCCGTCCGGCCCAGACGCTGAAAGTCGCGGCCAGCCAGGCCTGGTACGAGTATCAGCCGGCCCGGGTCCGCAAGCCGGGAAGCGGCGACGTCTTCGAGGCCCCGGCCGTGGAGAACAAGCCGGTCGAGGAACTGGACGCGCGGGGCCTGGCGCGGGAGCCGAACAATCTGGCGGCGATCAAGGCGCTGCAGATCCAGCGGTCATTCCGGTACGGCAAGAACATCGACATGATCCTGACCGACAACCGGTCGCTGATGTCGCCGGGCGGCGACTACAGCGGGCTGCCCGAGATCAAGTTCAACGCCATGCCCGAGGCGCTGCACGCCGTGCTCGACGCGGCCAGCGCCTACAACGGCGGCAACCCGCCCGCCAGGATCAAGGTCGGCGACATCGAGATCGACAATCCGCATGTGACCGCCCCGCCGGAAGCCTATCTCGGGATCGAGCAGATGGCCTGGTTCAAGGACCGGCTGCGCGCCGCCAAGGCCCCGTGGAAGATCTGGGGCCATTCGTTCGGCACCCTGACCGGACGGACCGACCCCGCGAACCTGCCGGCCGCGCTGGCCGACCGCTGGCCCAAGGGCGCGGGATATGGCGTGACCGCCGGCGGCTACACCGTCGAGCACGGCGAAATCTTCGACATGATCAAGGCCGAGGGGATTACCGGCTTCACCGTCGTGGCCGGCGACCGGCACGCCTTCTGGGCCGGCTATCCCAGCAAGACCCTGCCGCCGCGTACCTTCGATCCAGTCGGCGTCGAGTTCATCACCGGCTCGATCTCGGCCCAGACGATGGGCGAGGTCAACGCCCTGACCATGCCCAGGGACCGGCCCCTGCGGCCGCTCTACATCCATGACGGACCGGACGGTTCGATGGAGTGCAGCTTCGGCATGACGATCATGCACGGGATCAAGTCCGCCTTCCTGCTCAAGGAGACCGGCGATGCGGCCAAGGCGCGGGCGGCGCGCAATCCCGAACTGGCGCCGCATCTGAAGTTCGTCGACTACGCCGGTCACGGCTACACGACCGTGCGGGCCTCGGCCCAGGAGCTGGAGGCCGAGTTCGTCTGCATCCCTGTGCCGCTCGAACGCAGCGAGACGGATGATGGCGGCCCGATGCGCTATCGCGTGGCTCACCGCGTTTCGCTGTGGAAGCCGGGTGAACATCCTCAGCTGAGGCAGGAGATCCTCGAGGGCGATCCTGGCCTTGCGGTCTGAGCGGCCCGTAGATGTGCGTCGCTTGCCCGCCACGGCGACTATTGGCCGAGCCTAAAATGAGTGCATCGACACGACTATTTAGCGCCCCATAAGGCGATACAACTTTTGAAGTCCACCAATTCTGTCGAAATCCGACATGCAGGCGCTGCGGAAATGGCTCTTTCATTGAACGACCTTCCGGCGCGGCCGTTCAAGGCGCTGGTCACTATCCTCACACAGTTGCGAATATAGACCTCCATATCCCATAATAGGGAACAGCAGACACAATCACCGATTCGCGTTCGACGAATTTGGTCACCCAGGGGGCAGGGCGACTACCCGTATGAGTTCACGTCTTTCCGCAAAGGCTGGTCTGGCGATCCGCAAGCTTCGGCTGGCGCGGGGCTGGACCTTGGCCCAACTCGGAAAGAAGGCCAGCGTGCCGCTATCGACCCTGTCGAAGGTCGAACTGGGCCAGACCTCCCTGTCTTATGAGAACCTGCTGCGCATCTGCCGCGGCCTCGAGATCGACATGGAGCGCCTGATCGGCGCCGAGGCCGATGGCGAAACCACGGCCGGCCCGCCGCAGAACCCGGGTGCGGTCGGGCGGCGGGCGGTGGCGCGGGCCGGCGAGGGCGATCCCATCACCCTGCCCTTCGGGTCCGGCCGCATCGCCGGCGGTGAACTGATCAGCAAGGCCTTTACCCCGGTGGTCATCGAGGTGACGGCGGGCGACCTCGAAGCCCACGGCGGCTTCCACCGCGATGAGGGCGAGGCCTATGTGATGGTGCTGGACGGGGCCCTGGCCGTCCATTCGGAAATCTACGCCCCGCTGAAGCTGCGGGCCGGCGACGGGGTCTACTTCGACGCCCGGGCCGGATACGCCCTGCTCAGGGAGGGGGCGACACCTTGCCGCGCCCTGCTGGTCATGGCCGGCGATCGGCAGGCCTGACAGGTCTTCGAGACCCGATCCAGACCGATTGAGTATCCGGATTTGGGTCAGAGCGCTCAAGCTTAACCAAATGTTTTCTCACATCCGAGAAACGTGATTCCGTGGACGTTTGTCCTCTGGGGCGCTTCAACGGATGAGTTTCGCAATTTCCTCGCTGGGGTCCGGCGGCAAGATCGCCGCCCTGGCCAACCGAACGCAGGCGCTGGTCGCCGGCGACGTGCAGTCGCCGGTGCCGCACCTGGGCCGCACTGACGCGCTGGGCGAGCTGGCGCGCCAGATCGAGGCCTTGCGCCAGGCCGGTCAGGCCCGCGACGCGGCCGCGGCGGACGCCGCCCGCGACGCCCAGGCGGCTGAAGAAGAGCGGCGCCGCCACGAAGCGATGACCCAGGCGGCCGAGGACGAACAGACCCGCATGATCGCGGGCCTGGGCCAGGCGCTTTCCAGCCTCGCCAACGGTGACCTGACCTGCCGCATCGATGCGGCTTTCACCGGCGCCTACGAGCCCCTGCGGCGTGACTTCAACGATGCGGTCGCCCGGTTGGGCCAGGCCCTGGCGGCGGTCGCGAGCGGCGCCCGGGGCATCCATTCGGGCGCCGACGAGATCAGCGTCGCTTCCGACGACCTGTCGCGCCGCACCGAACAGCAGGCCGCCAGCCTGGAAGAGACCGCCGCGGCCCTCGAACAGATCACGGCCACGGTCAAACGCACGGCCTCGGGCGCCCGTGAGGCCAGCGAAGTGGTCACCGTCGCCCGCGCCGATTCCGTCGCCACCGGCGAGATGGTCGAAAAGGCCACCGCTGCAATGAGCGCCATCGAGGAAAGCTCGCGCCAGATCGGCCAGATCATCGGGGTGATCGACGAGATCGCCTTCCAGACCAACCTGCTGGCCCTCAACGCCGGCGTCGAAGCGGCCCGGGCCGGCGACGCCGGTCGCGGCTTCGCCGTCGTGGCGTCGGAAGTGCGGGCCCTGGCCCAGCGCTCCGCCGGCGCCGCCAAGGAAATCAAGACGCTTATCTCGGCCAGCGGCGTCCAGGTCGGGCAGGGCGTCGAGCTGGTCGGCAAGACCGGCCAGGCCCTGCAGAAGATGGTCGGACAGGTCGCGCGGATCGACGGCCTGGTCGCCGAGATCGCCGCGTCCGCCCAGGAGCAGAGCACGGGCCTTGGCGAGGTCAACGTGGCCGTCAACCAGATGGACCAGGTGACCCAGCAGAACGCCGCCATGGTCGAGCAGGCAACGGCGGCCACCCATAGCCTGGTCCGGGAAGCCGATGGCCTGAGCGGGCTGGTCGCCGGGTTCCGGCTGGCCGCCAGCGCGTCCGCGCACGTCGCCCCTGCGCACCTCGCCCCTTCGCACCTCACCTCTGCCCTGGCCGCCCCGCGTGACCGCCGCCCGGCGCCGACCGTGATCGCCGCGCCGCCCGCGCGCGCCGACAATCACTTCGGGGCTCGCCCCGACCTCCGCAACTACTCGCTCGGCGGCGCCACCGTGCGCAAGCCGGCCCCTGCCCTCGCCCCCGCCGAAGACGGCTGGGAGGAGTTCTAAGCATGACCACCGTCAAACTCGACGCCCGATTGACCGCCGACCACGCCGGCCCCCTGCGCGACAGCCTGCTCAGCCACCGGGGCGGCGCCCTGACGCTGGACGCCGGTGAGGTTGAACGCCTCGGCGGGCCCTGCTTCCAGGTGCTGGCGGCCGCCCGCAAGACCTGGGCCGAGGACGGCCAGAACCTGATTTTCACCCAACCTTCGCCTGCCTTCACCGCCGGTCTCGCCGTCCTCGGCGCGACCGACTGGATCCAAGAGGATATCGCCTCGTGAGCCTGACCATTCTCGCCGTCGACGACTCCCGCACCATTCGTGAAATGCTGGGTCATACCCTGCGCGCCGCCGGCTATCGGGTGGTGATGGCCGAGGACGGCGTCGCCGGCCTCGAAGCCCTCGAGCAGGAAACGCCCGACGTCATCGTCACCGACATCAACATGCCCCGGATGGATGGCTTCGGCTTCATCGAGGCGGTGCGGGCCGGCCACAGGGCCCAGTCCAAGCCGATCCTGGTGCTGACCACCGAGAGCGAGCCGGAAAAGAAGGCCCGCGCCCGGGCCGCCGGCGCGACCGGCTGGATCGTCAAGCCGTTTGACCCGGTCAAGCTGGTCGACGCCATCAAGCGCGTGGCCTGACCCCATGGCTGAAGATCCGATGGAGGCCATCCGGGCCACCTTCTTCATCGAATGCGATGAGCTGCTGGCGCAGCTGGAAGAAGGCCTGCTCGCCATGGAGCAAGGCGCGGCCGACTCCGAGACCATCAACTCGGTGTTCCGGGCCGTGCACTCGGTCAAGGGCGGCGCCGGCGCCTTCGGCCTCGACCCGCTGGTGCGCTTCAGCCACGTGTTTGAGACCCTGCTGGACCAGATCCGCTCAGGGAAGGTCGAGTCTTCCGAGACCATCGTCGCCGCCCTGCTGCGGGCCGCCGACATGCTGGCCGACCACGTCACGGCCGCCCGGGGCGGCACGGTGGCCGACGAGGCCCGCTCCGAGCAGATCGGGGCCGCCCTGATGGCCCTGACCGTCGGTGGCGGCGGCGGGGAATTCGAGCCGGAACCGGCCGAGATCGAAGGCCTTAGCTTCAAGCCGCTGACCATTTCCCTGGACGGCCCGGCTGACTTCGCGCCGATCGCCTTCGAGCCGCAGCCCTTCCCGCTGTCGCTGGACGACGCGGCTCCGGCCGGTGAGGCCGAATGGGTCGTCAACTTCCGCCCGCACAACGCCCTCTACGCCAAGGCCAACGACGCCGCCCTGGTGCTGCGTGAACTGACCGGCCTCTGCACGGCGGAGATGGGTCAGGCCATCGTCGCCCTTGACGACAGGGACCTGCCGGGGCTCGACGAGATGGAGCCGCGCCAGACCTACCTGGCCTGGACCATCCGCCTGCCCGGCGCGGTGGCCGAAGACGACATCCGCGAAGCCTTCGCCTTCGTGGATGAGGACTGCGATCTCAACATCGTCCGCGAAGGAACCGAGGCGCCGTCCTTCGAGACGCCCTCATGGGGTGACGTGGCCATGGCCGATGAACCGCAAGACCCGCAATTCGACATCTCGGCGCTGATCCAGCCGCCGATCGAGGAAGACACCTCTTCCCAGGACCTGCTCGGGAGTTTGCTGGCGCAGGTTCAGGAGGCGCCGGTGGCAGAGCCCCACTCCCCGCCGGCAAGCCCCGTGGCGGTGGCTGACGCTGCCCCAAAACCCGAGGCCGCCGCCACGGGCGCCCCACAGGCGGTCATTCCGCAAACCATCCGCGTTGACCTTGATCGCGTCGACCGGCTGATCAACCTGGTCGGCGAGATGGTCATCAACCAGGCCATGCTGGCCCAGCGGGTGATGGAATCCGGGGCCGGCAAGGCCGCCGACGTCAACCTGGCCCTGACCGAACTGGAGCTGCTGACCCGCGGCATCCAGGACAGCGTCATGGCCATCCGCGCCCAGCCGGTGAAGTCGGTGTTCCAGCGCATGCCGCGCCTGGTCCGCGAAGTCGCCGAAGCCACCGGCAAGCGCGTCCGCCTGGTCACCGAGGGCGAAGGCACCGAGGTCGACAAGACCGTGGTCGAGCGCCTCAGCGACCCGATCACCCACATGATCCGCAACGCCATCGACCATGGGCTGGAAACGCCGGCCGAGCGTGAAGCCAACGGCAAGTCCAGCGAGGGCGTCGTGCGCCTGACCGCCGCGCACCGCTCGGGCCGGATCGTCATCGAGGTCGCCGACGACGGCAAGGGCGTCGACCGCGCCCGGGTGAAAGCCAAGGCGATCGAGAACGGCCTGATCGCCGCCGACGCCCAGCTGTCGGACGAGGAGATCGACAACCTGATCTTCGCCCCGGGCTTCTCGACCGCCGCCGCCGTCTCCGACATCTCCGGCCGCGGCGTCGGCATGGATGTGGTCAAGCGCTCGGTCCAGGCCCTCGGCGGCCGCATCTCGATCACCTCGATCCCCGGCCAGGGCTCGCGCTTCAGCCTCAGCCTGCCGCTGACCCTGGCGGTGCTGGACGGCATGGTGGTGACGGTAGGCGAGCAGACCCTGGTCGCGCCCCTGACCGCCATCATCGAAAGCCTGCGCCCTCGCCCCGGCGAGGTCCGCAAGCTGGGCCCGACCCAGCGGGTGCTGCAGATCCGCGACGAGTATGTGCCGCTGATCGACACCGGCGCCGCGCTCGGCTTCGGCGTTTCGCCGCTCGATCCCTGCGAGGGCGTCGCCCTGCTGGTCGAGAGCGAGGTCGGCCGCGTGGCCCTGATGGTCGATTTCATCCAGGGCCAGCGGCAGGTCGTGATCAAGAGCCTCGAGACCAATTACCAGTCCACGGACGGCGTCGCCGCCGCCACCATTCTGGGCGACGGCCGTGTCGCCCTGATCCTCGACATCGACGGCCTGGTCGCCACGCATCGCCGCGGCAGCCCCAAGGCCGATGTCCCAACCCCCACTCCGATGGCCCTCGCAGGATGACCCCGATGACCGAAGCCGCCGCCAGCGCCCGTGAGGGCAGTGAACTGATTTCCTTCCGCATTGGCGAGCAGGAGTTCTGTGTAGACATCATGGCCGTGCGCGAAATCCGCGGCTGGACGCCGGCCACGCCGGTGCCCCACAGCCAGCGCTTCGTCCGCGGGGTGATCAACCTGCGCGGCGCGGTCCTGCCCGTCGTCGATCTGGCCGACCGGCTGGGCATCGGCGTCGCCGAGGAAAGCGCCCGCCACGTGATCATCGTGGTCCAGATCAAGAGCCGCATCGTCGGCCTGCTGGTCGATGCAGTCTGCGACATCCTCTCGACCGCCGAGCACAAGGTGCAGCGCACGCCGGACCTGGCGGGCGACGCCATGCAGAACTTCGTCCGGGGCCTGATCGCCCTGGAAGGCCGGATGATCAGCCTGCTCGACCTCGATCTGATCCTCGATCAGACGACGGCGGAGGCCGCCTGATCTCCATGGCTGCTCTGGACGCTCCTTCCGCGCAAAGCGGTGGTCGGGAATTCGCCTTCACGGGCGAGGATTTCCGCACCATCGCCGCCGTGCTGCATGGTGACGCGGGCATCTACCTGCCCGACACCAAGGCCACCCTGGTCTACTCCAGGCTGGCCAAGCGGCTGCGCATCCTGGGCCTCTCGAGCTTCCGTGAGTACTGCGCCCTGATCCAGGGCAAGGACGGGCTGGATGAGCGCCAGAGCATGCTGGCCGCCCTGACCACCAACGTCACCCGCTTCTTCCGCGAGCCGCACCACTTCGAGGACCTGCGCCACAAGGTGTTGCCGGCCCTGGCGGCCAAGGCGCGCAGCGGAGGCCGGGTGCGCCTGTGGTCGGCCGGCTGTTCGACCGGGCCCGAGCCCTATTCGATGGCCCTGACGCTGCTCAATGTCCTGCCCGACGCGGCGCGCCATGACGTCAAGATCCTGGCCACCGACATCGACCCCAACGTCGTGGCCACCGCCCGCGCCGGCGTCTACAGCCGCGAGGCGCTGGAGTCGGTGCCGAGCAGCGACCGCAAGCACCTGGTGCGCGCCCCCGACGCCGGCGCCGACATGTGGCGGCTGTCGGACGAGGTCCAGGACCTGATCGCCTTCCGCGAGCTGAACCTCATCCGCCCCTGGCCGATGAGCGGCAAGTTCGACGTCATCTTCTGCCGCAACGTGGTCATCTACTTCGACGACGCCACCCAGGAGCAGGTCTGGAAGAAGTTCATCGACGTGATGAACCCCGACGCCCGGCTCTACATCGGGCACTCCGAGCGCGTCAGCGGCGACGGCGGCCGGCTGGTCAGTGACGGCCTCACCGCCTACCGGCTGGGGAACGCTCGATGAGCCGCGTCTCCGTCCTGGTCGTCGACGACAGCGCCACCATGCGCAGCCTGATCTGCGCCGTGCTGCGCCGCGATCCGGAGATCGAGGTCATCGGCCAGGCCGGCGATCCGCTGGAGGCCCGCGAGGCCATCAAGCGGCTGAACCCCGACGTCATCACCCTGGACGTCGAGATGCCGAACATGAGCGGCATCGAGTTCCTGGAAAAGATCATGCGCCTGCGCCCGACGCCGGTGATCATGATCTCGACCCTGACCCAGGCCGGCGCCGACATCACCATCGAGGCCTTGGCTCTGGGCGCCGTTGACTGCGTCGGCAAGCCCGGCCCCGGCATGAACGCCGCAGACGCCTTCGGGACCCTGACCGACAAGGTCAAGGCCGCCGCGCGCTCGCGCCTGCGCCCGCTGGGCGATGCGGTCCCGGTCCAGGCCGCCGTGCCGGCGTCGAGCTTCAAGCCCAACGGTTCGGTCGTGGCCATCGGCTCCTCGACCGGCGGGGTCGAGGCCCTGCTGTCGGTCATCCCGACGCTGCCGGCCAACGGTCCGCCGACGGTGATCACCCAGCACATGCCCGGGACCTTCACCAAGAGCTTCGCCAAGCGCCTCGACAGCGCCTCGGCCGCCCATGTCACCGAAGCCGAGGACGGCGCGGTGCTGGAGCCGGGCCGCGTCTTCCTGGCGCCCGGCGGCGATCGCCACCTGACGGTGGTGCGCTCGGGCGGGGTCCTGCGGTGCCGCCTGACGGAAGGCGAGCCGGTCAGCGGACACTGTCCGTCCGTGGACGTTCTGTTCAGCTCGGTGGCCACGGCCGTCGGCAAGAAGGCCGTTGGGGCCATCCTCACCGGGATGGGCCGCGACGGCGCGAAAGGTCTGCTCAGCATGCGCGAGGCGGGGGCGCGCACGCTGGGTCAGGACGAGGCGACCTGTGTTGTCTACGGCATGCCCAGGGCGGCCTTCGAACTTGGCGCGGTCGAGCGCCAATCCTCCATTTCCCGCATGGGCGCGCACATTCTCGCGGCCTGCGGCCAGATCTCCGAAGGTTAGAGCAAAATGCCCGCCTCTTCCGCCATCTCCGTGCTCGTCGTCGATGATCAGATGACCATCCGCTCGCTTGTGCGCTCGGGTCTGCAGCAGCTGGGCTTCAAGGATATCCGCGAGGCCGCCGACGGCGAGGCCGCCCTGCGCGAGCTCCTCGCCAAGCCGGCCCACCTGATCATCAGCGACTACAACATGCCCAAGCTTGATGGCCTGGGCCTGCTGCGGGCCGTGCGGGCACACCCGCCCTTCCGAACGACCGCCTTCATCATGCTGACCGGCCGCGCCGACACCGATCTGGTGCAGCGGGCCGTGCAGTTCGGGGTCAACAACTACCTGGTCAAGCCCTTCACCGTTCAGGTCCTGAAGGAGAAGATCGAAGCCGTGTTTGGCGCGCTGACCGCATGACGACAAGCCTGTCCCAAGCTGTCGCCGAAGCGCGTGGCCGCACCCTGCACATCGGTCAGGGTGAGCATCAGGTCTCGTCCGATGCCGGGGTGGCGATCACCACCATCCTCGGCTCCTGCATCGCCGCCTGCATCCGCGATCCGGTCGCCGGCGTCGGCGGCATGAACCACTTCCTGCTGCCCGAAGGCGACGCCGCCGCCGACAGCGACGCCGGCCGCCGCTATGGCGTCAACGCCATGGAACGGCTGATCAACAGCCTGCTGGTCGCCGGCGCCCGCCGCGAGCGCCTGGAGGCCAAGCTGTTCGGCGGGGCCAGCATGTTCGACCGGCTGCGGAACATCGGGGCCGACAACGCCGCCTTCGCCCACCGCTTCCTGGGGGCCGAAGGCATTGCCGTGGTCGGCGGCGACACCGGCGGGGACAAGGCTCGCCGCATCCGCTACTGGCCGACCACCGGCCAGGCCCAGCAGAAGCTGCTGAGCGACAACGAACCCGTGGTCTTCGTGCGCGAACGCACCCTGGCCGTCGCCCCGCCCGTGGCGGCTGTCTCTTCCGGCGATCTGGAGCTGTTTTGATGAGCCAAGCCGCCGTTCAGGTCGCCGCTGTTCCCGACGCCTCCGCCGCCCCCCATCGGCTGAGCTGCGTGCTGGACGGCGTCGCCTACGAGCTGGACCGGCTGCAGGCCCAGGCACTCCGCCTGCAGGAGGTCTGCAACGGCCCCGATCCGGACCCGGCCATGGTCCAGGAACTGCAGGCGCTCGACCTGATGACCCAGAGCCTGCAGGCCCTGGCCCAGTTCGTCTGGGGACTGATCGACCAGCTCCCCGACGACATCGGCCTGGACCTCAATGGCCTTCTGGGCGGTGTCACGCTGCACGACCTCGCCGGCCGTCTGTCCGCCGCCGCCCGTGGCGACTCCCTGATCTTCGAGGACCCGCAGTCGGGCGACTTCGACCTGTTCTGACCGATGACGACCCTTCCTCCCCTGTCATCGAGCACCAAGGTTGACCTCTCCCGCAGCCGCGCCCTGCTGCTGGACGACAACCGGGCGCATCTGGACATGCTGGGCGGGGTCCTGAACGGCTTTGACCTGCGCAAGCAGAACAAGTGCGAGTGGGTCGAGGCGGCCAAGGACGCCCTCTATGGCGCCCAGTTCGATCTGGTGATGGTCGAGGCGGCGATGTCTAAGGAAGACGGATTCGGCTTCATCCGCTGGCTGCGCCGCGCCGGACCGGAAAACAACCGCACCGTTCCCGTCCTCGTGGTCACCGGCGCCACCCACGCCAACGAAGTGGCCATGGCCCGCGACTGCGGCGCCAACTTCGTGGTCGCCAAGCCCGTGACCCCGATGATCCTTCTGCAGCGGATCATCTGGCTGGGCCGCGATTCGCGGATGTTTGTCGAAGCGGAAAGCTATGTGGGTCCAGATAGGCGGTTCAAAGCCTTTGGGCCGCCGCTGGGCATGAAGGGACGCCGCAGGGGCGACCTGAACGCCGCAATCGGACTGGCCTCGGAGCCCAACATGTCTCAGGACGCGATCGATATGCTGATCAAGCCTTCGCGGGTGGTGCTGTGAGCGCCGTCCGCATGTTCAAGGCCCACAACCCGCTGGCCGCCGCGGTCAATACGGACACCGGCCTGCGCGTCGATACGGTGCTGAAGAGCGCCGACGACCAGCTCCAGCGCATGCAGAGTCCCATGCGCGAGTCCCTGAAGGGCTGGGTCGGCGAGATCGCCGCCCTGGCCGCCGCCCCGGCCCCTGATCGGGACCGACTGGCCTGGCTGGCCAATGGCGTGCTGGGCGTCGCCGGAGCCTGCGGCCTCGAGGCCCTGGCCCGCTGCGGCGGGCTGTTCGGCCGGGCCATCGAATGCATGGGCGAGGAGGGCTGGCGGGTCGATGCGGCCCGTCTCTACGCCGCCTCGATGGTCAGATTGCTGGACGGGGCCTCAAGGGCCGAGGAAGCGGCCGTTCTGGCCTCGCTCGAGGCCATGACAACCCGCCTGCGGGAAGCCTCAGCCGCAGGCTGAGGCTTTGCGGCTGAACGCCGACAGTTCGGAAACGCGCGGCAGCTTGGCCGCCTGCTCGACGAGCAGGCGCTCGATTTCGCGCACGGCGTCGGCCACCTCGTTCGGCGGGGCGACGATCGACTGACGGGTCTCGGTCAGAATGGCGGCGATGGCCGCGCTGGCGTTCACTTCCTCGACCCGCACGATGGCGGCTTCGTCGGCGAGGCTGCGGTCGATGGCGTGGCGCGCCTCGGCTGACATCGAAGCCAGGGCCTGCAGAGTGGCGCGCCCAAAGGCCAGGGCGCAACCGACGTCGATGTCCAGGGCGTCGAGACGGGCGCGCAGGTCGTCATTGGTCGTGATGGTCAGCAAGACGGTATCCCCGAGGTTCTGACGCTGGTTCGGAGAGGAGCCCTGCGTCATCGGCCCGTCCCTACGCAAACTTGAGCATCGAGGTACCGGTGGAATGTGCGTGAGTCAAGGAAAATGTGCATTTACATATATCGGCGTTACCGAATTTCGGTCATGCAAATATCGCAACATCCGTTAATCATCAGCGACGATTATTCGTAGCCCGGACTGCTGTAAATGATTGCCATTCAGGTCGGAACCTGATGCACTCCCTTATGGCCAGGACCAGACAGTCATGAGCGGGCGCCCGAAGCCCCTGGGACCGGCGGATGAAGGCCCGCTGGACGCCCCCCTGGACGAACGCCTGGCCCCTGGCCAGCTGTTCTTCCTGCTGCATCATCTGGTCCGCCAGCGTGAGTCGGCGCTGGGCGATGTCCTGGCCCCGGTGGGTCTGAGCCTGCTGCAGTGGCAGGTGATGTCGACGCTGAACCGGCTGGAGCGGGCGACGATGGGCGATGTCGCCGCCTTCTGCGCCGCCGACCGCACCACCCTGACCCGAACCGTCGACAAGATGGTCGAGGCCGACCTCATCCAGCGCGAACGCGACCGCACCGACCGCCGTCAGGTGCATCTGGTGCTGACCTCCGCCGGCCGCGACCGTTTCCTGCAGGGCCTGGACGCCGTCGAGCCGTTCAACCGGCGGGTCTCGCGGGTGATCCGGCCCGAGGAGCTGTCGGTCCTGAAAGGCATGATCCGGCGGGTGCTGGACGACGTGCTGGACGATCCCGACTGGGTTGAGGATCTGATGGCCTTCCGCCGCATGAAGAGCCCCCCCAAACCCGACATGGCGAAGCCGGCGTGAGCGAGACGCCGCGATCCGGCAGCGACTTCCTGGCCGAAACGCCGGAGCGGCTGTTCTACCTGATCTATCAGGTGCATCGCCGCCGCGAGGTGCGCATCGAACAGGCGCTGAAGGCCATTGGCCTGCCGATGGGCGTGTGGCGCTCGCTGCTGGCCGTGCAGCGGATGGAGCCCTGCACGATGAACGAACTGGCGAAATACACGACGCTGGAGCGCTCCAGCCTGACCCGGACCCTGGACCAGATGGAAGACCAGGGGATGGTGACGCGCTCTACTCCGCCGCACGACCGCCGCCAGGTGCTGGTCGCCCTGACGCCGGACGGGCGGGCGGCCTATGAGCGGGGCTTCGCCGCAATCCGGGACTGGAACCGCGACGCCCTGAACCGCCTGCCGGAGGGCCGGATGGAGGCCCTGCTGGAGATGCTGGGCGAGGTGCTGGTCTCGACGATGGACGACGAGGCGCTGGCCCGCGACATCATCGGCTTCGCCTACAACGGCCCCGTCGCCGGGGCCTAGACGCCTAGAACTCTTCCCACTCGTCGACCTTGGGCGCCGCGCCGCCACGGCCCGTGGGCTTCATGGCGGTGTAGGTGCGGACCGGGGCCTGGGCGGCCGGCGTGGCCGGCGCGCTGTGGGCCGCAGGCGCTGCCCGGCGGCTCTGGTCGCCGACCTGGAAGCGGCCGATCAGGGTGGCCAGACCTTCGGCCTGCTGGGCCAGGGCGTGGCTGGCGGCGGTGGTCTCCTCGACCATGGCGGCGTTCTGCTGGGTCACCTGGTCCATCTGGTTGACGGCGGTGTTGACCTCCGCCAGGGCCGTGGATTGCTCGTTGGCCGAGGCGGCGATCTCCGAGACCAGGACGTTGACGCCACCGACCTTGTCGATGATGCGCAGCAGGGTCTCGCCGGTCTGGCCGACCAGGGAGACGCCGCGGCCGACATGCTCGCCGCTGGCCGAGATCAGCTGCTTGATTTCGCGCGCCGCGTCGGCCGAGCGGCCGGCCAGGGCCCGCACTTCCTGGGCGACGACCGCGAAGCCGCGGCCGGACTCGCCGGCCCGCGCCGCTTCGACGCCGGCGTTGAGGGCCAGCAGGTTGGTCTGGAAGGCGATCTCGTCGATGACGCCGATGATCTGGCCGATCTGGCGCGAGCTTTCCTCGATGGCGCTCATCGCGGCGGTGGCGTCGCGGACAATGGCGCCGCTCTGTTCGGCTTCGGCCGTGGCGGACTCGGCGGCCTGGCGGGCCTGGATGGCCCCCTCGGCGGCGCGGCGGACGGTGGCGGTCACCTCGTCCAGGGCGGCGGCGGTTTCCTCGAGGCTGGCGGCTTGCTGCTCGGTGCGGCGCGACAGGTCGTCGGAGGCCTGGGAGATTTCATCCGTACCCGTATGGATGCCATCGGCCGACTCGCGGACGGTGCGCATGGTCGCCTGCAGGCGGTCGACGGCGGCGTTGAAGTCGCTGCGCAGGCGCTCGTAGTCGGCGGTGAAGGGCTGGTTGATGCGGAAGGTCAGGTCGCCCTCGGCCAGGCTGGACAGCCCTTGGGCCAGGGACTCGACGACGTCCTTCTGGGTCTGTTCGGCGGCGGCGCGGCGCTTTTCGTTCTCGCGGCGCTCTTCCTCGATCTTCTCGCGCTCGTCGGCGGCTTCCAGCTCGGCCTGGCGGTCGATGACGGCCTGGCGGAAGGAGAACAGGGCCTTGGCCATGGCGCCAAGCTCGTCCTTGCGGCCCGAGTGCGGCGGCTCGACCGACATGTCGCCCTTCGACAGGCGGGTCAGGGCGACGGTGATGTCGCTGAGCGGCCCCACCAGGGCCTTGCGGGCCACAACGATCAGCAGGCCGGCGAACACGACGCCGAAGCCCAGCATGACCAGCATCAGGATCTGGGCCAGACCCGCTTCGGCGGTGGCCTTTTCGGCCTCGGCCCTGGCGGCGGTTTCGATCTTCTCGGAGGCCTCCTCCATCTTGCCTTCAAGGACCTGGAACTGGGCCATGAAGTCAGGGGTGGCGTCGGCGCCGGCCTCGAGGCTCTGCTCGGCGGCGGCGACCGTGCTCTCGGCCGAAGCGATGTAGCTGGCCAGCGGAGCTTCGAGCGCCCCCAGGGCCGCCTTGGCGGCGGGGTCGGTGGCCAGGGTCTTGTTGCGGGCGACGGCCTCGCGGAAGGCGGTGGTGTGTTCCTTCACGTCAGCCTTGACCTCGTCGAAGCTGACGCCCGTCGTCGGATCGGCGGCGCGCAGGGCCGACAGCACATCGGCGCGCAAGGCGTCGTGCATCATGTCCGAATAGAGGTGGTTGCGCAGGACCGAAGAGGACCGCGTGGCGTTGTCGAGGTTGCCGCTGAGGTTGATCGCGGCCCACAGGCCCGCGCCCGCGGTCACGCCCGCCAGCGCCAGAACGGCGATGCCGGCCACCATGACCTTGCCGTTGATCGACGAGAAATTCATTGCAGTCTCCCACCCCCGGGTCCGGGATGGTTTATGAAGTATCCAGAGAACCTTGCCGTACGATTAACTTTGAGAATCGCCCTCTCCATGGACGGGACAAAGCCCTACGACGCGCCCACAGCGCCTTTTCTCCGACCCGGGAAGTATATTCTTATAGAGTGCGTTCGCTTGGCCAGACTCTTCGGCCCGACCCAAAACCGGTATTGCGTTATGCTTGAGTTCTCACAGACTGTTCCTGAGTTCTCACGGAAATTCTCAAAATTAACCGGGATTTAGACAGTCTCGTCAATTCTGACTCTCGAACACGTCGGGAGGACGGAATGTTTTCTTTGAAGTCCGCGCAGAACCGCGCGGCCCTGATCTTCGCCGCGGCTGCCTTCGCCGCCTCGACACCTGCCTTTGCTCAAGAGGAAGAGTCCGGCGCCTGGAGCGTCGAGGCGGCCTATACGGCGGACGCCATCGGCCCGGTGGCCGGCGGCATCCAGCGCAAGGGCGAGTTGCTCGACAACCTCGACATCATCGCCGACCTCGACCTGGGCAAGGCCATGGGCTGGGACGGCGCCGTCCTGCACGGCTATGTGCTGTCCAACCAGGGCGGCATCCCCAACGACAACGCCGGCACGCTGCAGGGCGTCGACAACATCGAGGTCGGCCGTCAGGGCGTCCGCCTCTATGAACTGTGGCTGCAGGCGCCGCTGGGCGAGAAGACCACGGTGCTGGCCGGGCTGTACGACCTCAACAGCGAGTTCTACGCCAACGACAGCGCCGGCCTGCTGATCAATCCCTCCTTCGGCATCGGCTCGGAGCTGGCGGCGACGGGTCCCAATGGTCCGTCGATCTTCCCTTCCACGGCCCTGGCCGTGCGGCTGAACCATGAGTGGGACGGCGGCTATGTGCGAGGCGCCGTGCTCAACGCCCACGCCGGCGTGCCGGGCGACCCCGGCGGCGTCCATACGGAGTTCGACTCCGGCGCTCTGGCCATCGCCGAGGTCGGCATCACGGGCAACATCCGCCTGTCGGTCGGCGTCTGGCGCTACACCGACGAGCAGGACGACATCCGCGATGTGACCCTGGCCGGCGATCCGGTCAAACGCACCGCCCAGGGCCTCTATGTCACCGGCGAGCGGGTGCTGGCCGGCGACGAGAACGGGACCCAGGTCACCGGCTTCTTCCGGGCCGGCGTCTCCGACGGCGACACCAGCCCCTTCAAGGGCGGCTGGCAGGCCGGGGTGCTGGTCGAGCGGGTGGTCAAGGACCGTCCCGACAGCGCCTTCTCGGTGGGGGTCCAGCAAGGTTATCTGTCCTCAAAGATGCAGGCCAACATGGCCGGCGGCGGCCTGGACGCCTCGGACGCCGAGACCGGCTTCGAGATCACCTATTCGGACCGCATCCACGACCGGGTGACCCTGCAGCCCGACCTGCAGATCATCCTCGATCCGGGCGGCGAGTCCGGAGCTGACCCGGCGATCGTGCTCGGCCTGCGGGTTACGGTCGAGCTTTTCTAGCCGCCGCATCCGCCTCGCGGTCCCACATGACCTTGTATGGAGCCCCGTCCAGCAGCCGCTGGGCGGGGCTCTGCTTTTCGATCTGGCCGATCAGGCCGCGGTAGACGCCGTAGCCGACCAGTTCCTGCAGGCGCGGCTCGAAGGTCTTCACAAGATCGACCGGCAGGCCCAGCTGCTGGTTCTCCTGCTGGCGGATGTAGCCGGCGCAGTAGTTCATGGCGATGCCGGTGCGGCGGCCACGGCTGCGGTTGGCCCCGCCGCCGTGCCACAGGGCGCCATCCCAGATCAGCACCGAGCCGGCCTTCATGACGGCGGGAATCGTCTCGTAGTCGCCGCCGTACTCGGGATTGCCCAGCCGGTGGCTGCCGGGGACCAGGCGGGTGGCGCCGTTCTCGTCGGTGAAGTCGGTCAGGGCCCACATCGAATTGCAGACTACGGCCGGGTGCGGCTTGGGGATGGGGATGATCTGGTCGTCGGCATGGATCGGCTGGGCGATCTGGCCGGGGTCGATTGCGATCGAGGCCAGGGACGAGATCAGGCACTCGGGGCCGAGCACGGCGTCGATCAGCGGCAGGACGGCGGGATGGACCGGCACCTTGGCGAACACCTCGCCGAGCGCCAGCAGATTGTAGATGCGGACGGTGTTGTCGCCCTCGAAGGGGTTCATCGCCGGCTTGGCGCCGAGGTCACGTTCGAGCCGCTCTACGGTTTCCAGCAGTTCGGCGATGAGGTCAGGCGCGATGGCGTCCTCGACGATGGTGTAGCCGTCGGTCTTCAGCCGCTGGACATGCTGGTCGAACATCAAACCACCCCGGAAGGCTCTTGCGGCCTCTGAAGCGAGTATAGCAGGAAATCGGCGACGGGCGAAAATTATTCTCGTTTAAAATCAACCATCTAAGACCACCTTGAGGACCACCTGAAGCCGTCTGGAGGACCGCCCCGGCGCCTATCGGAGGACCAACCGGGATCCACCTAGAACGGCCCTGGCATGCGGCCGCGGCGCGAGGGTCGCTCGCGGACCTGATAATTCCGCCTGGGTAAAATTCAGAGGGCCGGGCGCGACTTGCAGATGGCGTGGAAGCCGGCGGCCATGAAGGTGGCGATGCGCAGCTTGATGGCCTCGAAGTCCTCGGAGCTGCAGAGGCCGCCGGACAGGCGGTCGATCCGGCCGGTGCGGGCCAGGGTCAGCATCAGGGCGCCGGTAACGAAGTGGTAGCCCCAGAAGATGTCCTCGCGGCTGCAGTCGGGCATGGCCTTTTCGAGCAGCTCGACCAGCCGCAGGACGACGCGGTCGAAATGCTCGTCCATCAGCATCGAGCCTTCGGGCGTGTTGGAGACCAGCGCCCCCAGGGCCCCGTAGTTGCGCCAGCCCTCGCCGCCCTGGATGTAGAGATCGAGGTCGGTGTCGAGGAAGGCGTGCAGGGCGCCCTCGACGGTCGGCTTGCCGCCGGTGGCCGCGTCATAGTCGTTCAGCGCCTTCATCCGGCGCTCGATGGTCACCCCGGCGCGGCGGGCGAACACCGCGTCGAACAGCTTCTTCTTGTCCTCGAAATAGTAGTTGAGCAGCGTGTGGTGCACGCCGACGGCCTTGGCGACGTCCTTCAGGGTGACGCCGTGCAGGCCGTTCTTGGAGAACAGCAGCTCGGCGGCGTCGAGGATCTGCTCCATGGACTCGGCGCGCTGTTCGGCCTTGGTGGAGCGACGCGGCGATGTCTGGGCTTGGGGCACGCGGTACTCTTTCAGGACTGACCCGGCGAGCGTCAAGGCGCCGCCCGGCCGTATTCGCTGCGCAACCGGATTTTGTCGATCTTGCCCGTCGCCGCCAAGGGCATGCTGGGCAGGCGGACAATGCCGTCCGGGATCCACCAGGGGGCCACCTTGCCCTTCAACGGGGCGAGAAGCGCCTCATCCGACACCTCGCCGGCGCCGCGCAACTCCACCAGCAGCAGCGGCCGCTCGCCCCATTTGGCGTCGGCGCGGCCGATCACCGCAGCCAGCGAAACCTGCGGCAGGGCGCTGACGACGGTTTCGATCTCGACCGGGTTGATCCATTCGCCGCCGGACTTGATCAGGTCCTTGGCGCGGCCCGTGATCACCAGGTTTCCCTCGTCGTCGATGCGGGCCAGATCCCCGGTATCGAACCAGCCGTCGGCGTCGAGCGCGGTGGTGGTCTCGCCGAAGTAGCGCTCGACCACAGCCGCCCCGCGGACCCGCAGGCTGCCCTCGGTGTTGCGCTGTTCGGGCAGCGGCCGGCCTTCCGGATCGGTGATCAGGAGGTCGACGCCCAGCGTCGGCTTGCCGGAATTGCCGGCGGGCCGCACCGGGTCGCTGATCGGAGTGACGGTGCCGGACGGCGACAGCTCGGTCATGCCCCAGGTGGTCTGGACCTTGACGCCGAGTCGGCTCTCCAGCCGCTCCATCAGGGCGGCGGGCATGGGGGCGCCGCCGACAACGATGCGCTTGAGGGTCGGGACCTCGGTTTTAGTGGCTTCCAGATGCTCAAGCAGGCCGAGCCAGACGGTGGGCACGCCGACGGCGGTGGTCACCCCCTCGGCGCGGATCAGATGGCTAAGGCTCTCGCCGTCATTGTGGCGGCCGGGCAGGACCAGCCTGGCCCCGGCGGCGGGCGCGGCGAAGGGCAGGCCCCAGGCGTTGGCGTGGAACATCGGCACCACGGCCAGCACGCTGTCGGCGCAGGACACGGCCATGGCGTCGACCTGCAGCAGCCGCTGGGCGTGCAGGAAGCTGGACCGATGGGTGAAGGTCACGCCCTTGGGGGCGCCGGTGGTGCCCGAGGTGAAGCAGAGGCCGCAGGGGCTGGTTTCGGCGAACTGGCCCCAAGCCGGGCGGTCCTGGCAGGCTTCGAGCAGGGGTTCGAGCTGCTGGACGGCCGGGCGGCCCGCAGCGCTCTCCTGCGCCTGGCCGTCGATGACCAGCAGGCGTTCGACGCCGCCTGCTTGCTCGGCGATCTGGCGGGCCAGTGGCAGGAGGTCGGCGCTGACCACGATGATCCGGGCGCCGGAGCGGCCCAGCATCCAGGCGATCTGGTCGGGGTGCAGGCGCGGGTTCAGGGTGTGGCAGACCGCGCCCATGCCCATGATGGCGTACCAGGCCTCCATGTGGCGCTGGCTGTTCCAGGCCAGGGTGGCGACGCGATCCCCCTGCCCTGCCCCCAGGTTCCGCAGGACACCGGAGACGCGGCGGCTGCGGTCGGCCAGATCGGCATAGGTGACGCGGTCGCGCAGGCCGCCTTCACGGGCGGTGACGACCTCGGCGCGGGGATGCCACTTCTCGGCGTGCGTCAGAACCTTGTCGAGGGTCAGCGCATAGGACTGCATGGCTCCGTCAATCATTGGCGTTGAGCACCAGGCATTTCTTGGGCTTTCAGGGGCAGCGGCGGCGACAGCAGGCCGTGGTTCCAGTTCCAGGGGATGGTCCCGACGGCGCGGCGGCGCAGGATGACGTCCTCATGCAGGGCGTACATGCCCGGCATCAGGCCGGCCCTGGGCCTGGGCTGGTCTTCATAGGCTATGTAGTTGCGCGCCGAGCCGTAGGCGTTCCAGCCCTGGCCGGGGTCGCCGGTCCGGATGAAGCTGACCCACTGGCCGGCCAGGGCGTTGCCGAAGGCGGCCTCTTCCGGCGTCCCGGGCATCTTCGGCCAGGCGGTCGGAAAGCGGTCTGAGGCGCCGAAGAAGTAGGGAATCTCGGCGGCGTGGAAGGCGTGCAGGCCGCGGCTGTCGGCGTCAGGGTAGCCGTGGTCGAACAGGTAGAGGTAAGCGGGTTGGCCGGCGGCGGTCTGTTTGGCCGCGACCCGCTCGGCGGTCCAGCCGTAGATGGTGTCGCGGACGTAGGCGTAGATGCTCTCCTGCATGTCGCTGGAGGGGTAGAGCTTCAGGAAGGCCTCGGCGTGGGGGCCGTAGCGTTCGCGGATGGTCGCCTCGTAGACGGCCGCGCTGGCCGGCGGCTTGGGGGCAAGGAAGCGCAGGGAGCGGATTTCACCGCTGTTGAAGCCGACAAGGACGGGGACGGGCGCCTGTTCGCCGGCGTCGAAGACGTCGACCAGCTGTTTGGGCAGCACCTTGCCGTCGATGTTGCCGAACGGGGGATAGCCGGCCAGAACCGCCTTCCAGGTCAGGTCGGTGGGGTCCATGGCGCGCAGGCGCACGAGGCCTTTGACGCCGATCTTCGATTCCAGGTTGGTCCCGATGGTTTCGGCCGCCAGTTCGCCGTGGCGGGCCTCCTTCAGGGAGGGGGTCGAGATCATGTAGGCGCTCTGGATGATCGCCTTGTGGAACAGGCCCCGGGCCTTGGGCGCGGTCATCAGATAGAGGATCGAGAGGCCGCCCGCCGACTCCCCGGCGACGGTGACGTTGTCCGGATCGCCCCCGAAGGCGGCGATGTTGCGCCGGACCCATTCGAGGGCGGCGATCTGGTCGAGCAGGCCGTAGTTGCCGGATACGCCGTCGGGGGATTCCGCCGACAGGTCGGGGTGGGCGAGGTAGCCGAGGACGCCCAGGCGGTAGTTGATCGAGACGACCATGACGCCGCGTCTGGCCAGCAGGGCGCCGTCGTACAGGCCCGAGCGGGCGCCGCCGCTGACCAGGGAGCCGCCGTGGATCCAGACGACGACGGGGGCCTTGGCGGCGTTCTCTTGCGAGGCGCCTTGGGGTTTCCAGATGTTGAGGGAGAGGCAGTCCTCGCTGAAGGCCTTGAGATCCTCGGAATAGATGCTGCCCGGCAGGGCCGGCGGCTGGATGCAGGCGGGGCCAAAGGCGGTGGCGTCGCGGATGCCAGGCCAGGTCGGGGCGGGGGTCGGGGGTTTCCAGCGGTTCTGGCCGGTGGGGGGACCGGCGAAGGGCAGGTTCCGGAAGCTGTCGATGCCGTCGGCGGTGACGCCGCGGACGGCGCCGGCGGGGGCGGTGATGACGGGGCCGGTGGCGGCGTGGGCTGGGCGGATGGCGACGAGCGCCAGCACAATCCCCAACAGAACAAATCCTGTCATCCCGGCCGCAGCGAAGCGGAGAGCCGGGACCCAGGAGCCACCGGCACGACTGGCCGCCCCTGGGTCCCGGGTCGCCCTGCGGGCGCCCGGGATGACAGACCTGATTGTGGAGGCAGTCATTCGACCGCTCCCTTGGCTGCCGCCTCTTCCCGCCCAAGCGCGCGGCCGAGGAACAGGTAGAGGATCACCGCCAGGAGGTAGAAGGGCGCCAGGGTGTAGAGGGCCAGCTGCAGGGAGTGGTCGGGGGAGATGGCCTTGAACCAGTCGCTGGCCGCGCCGAGGTAGGTCGGACCAAGCCCGAGGCCGACCAGGTTCATGACCAGCAGCAGCAGGGCGCCGGAGAGGACGCGCTGGTGCGGTTTGACCTCTTCCTGGACCAGCGCCACCGAGGGCGACAGGTAGAAGTAGTTGAGGAACATCGGGACGATCAGGAACAGCAGCGACAGCTGCCAGGTCGGGGCCCAGACGAAGCCGATGTAGAAAGGGACTGCCAGGGTGAGGGAAACCGCAGGCAGCCAAGCGTAGGCCCGCTTGGTCTTCGGGACGAGCCAGTCGGCGAGGCGGCCGGCCGCGAAGATGCCGCCGCCGCCGGCGATGCCGATGACGAGGGCGTACCAGAGGGCGACCTGCTGCAGCGTCATGCCCTTTTCCCGCATCAGGAACAGGGTGGCGAAGTTGAGCAGGGCATAGGTGACGAACTGGGTCGCGCCGCCGGCCATGGCGGTCAGCCGCAGGACCGGGCGCGAGAAGAACATGGCGCAGGTGGTCAGGAAGGATTCCCGGGGCTGGGCGGTCGTTTCCGGTGCAGTCTGGTCGAGGCCGCCGCGCTTGGGTTCCTTGACCGCGAAGAAGACCATGACCGCCGTGGCCACGCCGACCGCGCCGACGGCCACGAAGGCGCTGCGCCAGTCATAGGCGGCGGCGATGGAGGCCCCGAAGGCGACGCCTAGCATCTGGCCGATGGCCGGCCCGACATTGAACAGGCCAAGCGCCGTGCCCCGCGTGCCGGGGCCGAAATAGTCGCTGATGATGGCGTAAGACGGCGGCACCCCTCCGGCCTCCCCCACCCCGACGGCCATGCGGGCGACGACCAGCTGGGGATAGTTGGACGCCACCCCGCAGGCGACGGTGGCGGCGCTCCACAGGCCGCAGGCGACGGCGACCAGCTTGACCCGGTTGGTGCGGTCGGCCAGCCAGCCGACCGGGATCGAGATGGTGCAGTAGAAGATCGCGAAATACAGGCCGGTGATCAGGCCGATCTGGCCGTCGGAGATCTGCAACTCGTCCTGGATCGGCTTGGCCAGGATCGACAGCAGCTGCCGGTCCAGGAAGTTGAGCACATAGACGAAGCACAGCACGCCAAGGGTGAACCAGGCTCTTGCGCTAGCCTTGGCGGCGCCGGGTCCGGCGGGCGCCGCTCCCTTTGAGAGGAGGGCGCCCGCCGCCCTGCTTGCAGGACTTTGGGGAGGAGTCCCGGCCATCCTAGAAGTCGAAGCTCACCCGCACGCCGACCGTGCGCGGGCGCTGGGTCGCGTAGCGGCCATCCAGGAAGGCTTCGGGGTGGACGTAGGTGATGGCGTGGTCGTCGAACAGGTTCTCGACGTAGGCGCCGACGGTGACCTTGTTGAAGTTGACCGCGAAGGCGCCGTTGACGACATCCCAGCTGTCGGTCTTGTCGTAGACGGGGCTGGGCACGGTCGGCTTGCCGGGGGTGTTGGGGAACGAACCCGGGAACGAGCCGACATGGGCGTAGACCATGGAGACGCTGCCCTCGACGTTGTCGGCGATCTGCCAGCGGTAGGCGACGGAGGCCGACATCTGGAAGCGCGGGAACGACAGGCGCGAGTCCTGTTCGGCGCCGGAGATGGCCGCCTCCGCCGGCGTCAGGTCGGTGACCCTGGCCTCGTTGACCGAGCCGGTGAGGCCGAGCGTCAGGCCCTCGACCGGGATGGCGAGGATTTCCCACTCGAAGCCCTTGGAGACCGCGCCGCCGATGTTGGTGGCGAACTGCACCGAGTCGGAGACGCGGTTGGCCTGGACCTGAATGTTCTGCCAGTCGATGTAGTAGAGGGCCAGGTTGGCGTAGAGCCGGCCGTCGAACCAGCGGCCCTTCAGGCCCAGCTCGTAGTTGGTCAGGTCGTCGGAGTCGGCGCCGCTGGGGATGATGATGTCGGTGGGGTCGATCAGGCTGGGCCGGCCGGCGAAGGCGTTGACCACCGGGGTGCGGAAGCCCGTCGAGTAGGTGAAGTAGGTGGTCATGGTCGGCACGGGCCGCCAGGAGACGCTGAACTTGTAGGAGGCGTCGGTGGCCTCGACCTTGCGGCCGGTGGCCTTGGGGATGGTGGTGATGGTCAGCGGGCCCGGGATGAAGAACAGGGCGTTGATCAGGTAGTTGGAATTGTAGCCGCCCTCGGTGAAGCCCTGGGCGTCGACCGAGCCGTAGCGCATACCGCCGGTGACCCAGAAGTCGTCGGTGAAGCGGTAGGTCAGCTCGCCGAACAGCGCCTTTTCGTGGCTGTTAATGTGGACGTACTGCTTCTGGTAATACTCGTCGGTCAGGCCGGTGATGCCACGGACGAGCAGGAAGTCGGGCCGCGAGCGGTAGAGGTAGTCCACGTCCAGCCGGCGATCGAGGTAGAAGGCGCCGACCGACCAGTCCCACTTGCCGCCGGGATCGGAGACCAGCCGGGCCTCCTCGACGAAGGTGTCCATGTAGCCGAGCGCGTCGAGGCCGAAGGCGATGGCGCCGCCGAAGGTGCCGGCCAGGTCGACGAAGAACTTCTGGTCGAACTGCGACTGGGTGGTCGAGCTGGTCAGCTTGGCGCCGTCGAACTGGTAGTCGACGGTCAGGTTGTAGGTGGTCAGCTTGCCGACGAAGAGGTCGGGCCGGTCCGAGCGGCGCTTATCCCAGCCGAGGGCCGGGTTGATCAGGCTGGAGTCCTCGGGGTTCGACTTCTCATAGGATGCCAGCAGCTTGACCGACAGGCGGTCGGTCGGTTCCCACAACAGGTTCACCCGGCCGCCCCAGTTGACGAGGCTGTTGGAGTTCTCCTTGCCGGTGCCGATGTTGTCGACCCAGCCTTCCTCGTCGCGATAGAAGCCGACGACGCGCAGGCCCAGGGTGTCCTTGATCAGGGGCGCGTTGACCATCAGGTTGTAGCGCTGGCGCAGGCCATCGCCGTCGGTCTGGCCGAGGTCGACGAGGGCCGCCACATCGAATTCGTTGAGGTCCGGCCGCTTGGTCAGGATGCGCAGGGCGCCGGCCAGCGAGCCGGAGCCGAACAGGGTGCCCTGCGGCCCGCGCAGGAACTCGACCCGCTCGACGTCGAACAGGGTGGGGTCGATGTTGGTCGAGTTGCCGATGGTCGAGATCGGCAGTTCGTCGATGTAGACCGCGACCGTGCCCTGCAGGTTGGCGCCGTAGCCGTTGGTGGCGACGCCGCGAGCGGTGAAGTTGTTGAAGTTGGCGGTCGGCCGGTTGAGCACGATGCCGGGGGTCTCGATCGCCAGGCCCTCGTAGCCGACGACGCCCTTGGCGGTCAGTTCTTCCTGCTGGTAGGCGGTGACGCTGATCGGGACGTCCTGGATGTTTTCGTCGCGGCGGGTCGCCGAGATGATGACTTCGTCGACGTCCGTTTCAGCAGCCGGGGCCTTGTCTTGAGTCTGGCTGAGCGCCGGCGTGGCGGCGCACATGGCGACGAGGCACGCCGTCGCGAGCAGGTAACGCTTCATCATTCCCTCCCTTCGGCGCCCGTCTTGATGCGGGGCCGTTGGGTGGACGATGCAACGAGGTTCGCCCAGCTGTCAACGTTCACTCTCACGAGCGTGAACGTTTTTCAGAACGAGCGTTTGAGGGGCGTTGGCGACATGTTGAGCGTCAACCTGTCCCCCTTCGGTTCGGGATGCGGAATGGGAAAGAGGACGTGGGGACAGGTTGATCCTCAACATGTCCCCGGGCGGCCGCGAGGCCTCAGAAGCTCTTGGGCAGCCCCAGCACGTGCGTCCCGACGTGGCTGAGGATCAGGTTCGTGCTGATCGGGGCCACCTGGTAGAGGCGGGTTTCGCGGAACTTGCGCTCGATGTCGTACTCTTCGGCGAATCCGAAGCCGCCGTGGGTCTGGACGCACATGTCGGCGGCGTACCAGCTGGCCTCGGAGGCCAGCATCTTGGCCATGTTGGCTTCGGTGCCGCAGGGCTCATCCGCGTCGAACAGGTTGGCGGCCTTGTCGACCATCAGCGAGGCGGCGGTGACCTGGACGTGGGCGCGGGCGATGGGGAACTGGATGCCCTGGTTCTGGCCGATGGGCCGGCCGAAGACCTCGCGTTCCTTGGCGTAGGCGGAGGCGCGGTCGATGAAGAACTTGCCGTCCCCGATGCACTCGGACGCGATCAGGATGCGCTCGGCGTTCATGCCGTCGAGGATGTATTTGAAGCCCTTGCCCTCACTCCCGATCAGGTTCTCCACCGGGACTTCCAGGTTGTCGAAGAACAGCTCGGTGGTGGCGTGGTTGAGCATGGTGCGGATCGGCCGGATGGTCAGGCCGTTGTTCACCGCCTCGCGCATGTCGACGAGCAGGACGCTCATGCCGTCGGAGGTCTTGGTCACCTCCTCGCGGGGGGTGGTGCGCACGAGGAGGACCATAAGGTCGCTGTGTTCGGCTCTGGAGATCCAGATCTTCTGGCCGTTGACGACGTACCTGTCCCCCACCCGTTTGGCGAAGGTGCGCAGGCGGGTGGTGTCGGTGCCGCTGGTCGGTTCGGTGACGCCAAAGGCCTGGAGGCGCAGCTCGCCCGAGGCGATGGCCGGCAGGTACTTTTCCTTCTGGGCCGGCGTGCCGTGCCTAAGGATGGTGCCCATGGTGTACATCTGGGCGTGACAGGCGCCGCCGTTGCAGCCTGACCGGTGGATTTCCTCGAGCACCGCCGTCGCCGCGCCGAGGCCGAGGCCCGAGCCGCCGTACTCCTCCGGGATCAGCACCGACAGGAAGCCGGCCTCTGTCAGGGTGGTGACGAACTCGGTCGGATAGGTGCGGTCGCGGTCCAGCGCCTGCCAGTAGGACCCGGGGAAGCCGGCGCAGAGTTTGGCGACGGCTTCACGGATTTCGGGGAAGGACTGGGTCACGATGGCTCTCGATGGGTCAGGCGCGGGGATCAGGGGGCGGCGGGCGCCGCGGCGGGGGCGGAGGGTTGATAGTGGACCCCGACGCCCGGGCCGAGCGGCAGGTCGAAGGTCACCCAGGCGGCGACCATCAGCAGGCCGGCGATGAGGAACACCCCGGCGTAGGGCAGCATGGTGGCCATCAGGGAGCCGAGGCCGAACTTGGGGTCCCAGCGCTGGGCGAAGGTCAGGATCAGCGGGAAGTAGCTCATCAGCGGGGTGGCGATGTTGGTCACCGAGTCGCCCATCCGGTAGGCGGCGGTGGTCATCTCCGGCGAGATGCCGAGCAGCATGAACATCGGCACCACGATCGGCGCCAGCGCCGACCACTTGGCCGAGGCCGAGCCGATGAAGAGGTCGAAGAAGCAGCTGAGCAGCACCACGGCGATCAGCAGCAGCGGGGCCGGCAGCGGCAGGTCCTTGAGCGCCGCGGCCCCGTTGATGGCCAGCAGCGGCCCCAGGCCCGACCAGTTGAACATGGCCACGAAGTGGGCGGCGAAGAAGGCCAGCACGACATAGGGGGCCATCTGCACGATGCCCTCGCGCATCATCCGGACCAGATCGTGGTGGCTCTGGATGGTCTTCGCCCCCACGCCGTAGGCGGCGCCGGCGGTGAAGAAGGTGATGGCGAAGAAGGCGATCAGCGACTTGAACAGCGGGTTGAACCGCTGCTCCGGCTCGGCGTCCGGATCGACGAAGGGCGAGCCGGGGAAGAGGGCGATCGCGGTCCACAGCCCGACCATGGCCAGGATGACGAGACCGGCCCAGATCAGGCCGCGCTTCTGGTCGGCGGTGAGGGCCTGCTTCTCCTCGGGGGCCGGCGGGGCCACTTCGCCCGTCGGAATCCAGGGCCCGAGCCGGGGCTCGATCACCCGGTCGGTGAGGAACCAGACGATGGGGGTGAAGACGATCACCACCCCCAGGATGAAGAACCAGTTGCCGGCGATATTGACCGTGTAGCCGGGGTCGATCAGCTGGGCCGCCGGCTGGGTGATGCCGAGGATCAGGGCGTCCGAAGCGCCGGGGAAGATGTTGCCCGCGTAGCCGCCCGACACCGCCGCGAAGCCGGCCGCGAGGCCGGCCAGCGGATGGCGCCCGACGGCGGCGAAGATCACCGCCGCCAACGGGATGACCACCACGTAGGACGCGTCGGAGGCATGGTGCGAGACCATGCCGGTGACGACCACGGCGGGGGTCAGGATGAAGCGCGGGGCGCTGAGCAGGGCGCCGCGGATGGCGGTGATGAACAGGCCGGTCCGCTCGGCCACCGACGCGCCGAAGATGATGGTGATGACGATGCCCAAGGGCGGAAACTCCGCCAGGGTCTTGGGCATGCCGAGCAGCAGCTTCTCGAGGTTCTCCGGCGACAGCAGGCTCTTGGCCTTCATCACCTCGTTGGTCACCGGGTTGACCGCCTGCCAGCCGAGGCTGGAGCCGACGATGCTGAGGATGACCAGCCCGCCGATCAGCCAGAGGAACAGGAAGACCGGATCCGGCAGCCGGTTGCCGATGCGCTCGACAGCCGACAGGAAACGGGACGGGAGACTGGCCATGCGGGACCTCGGCTGCAAACGTCGGGTGTTCCGGCCAGTGCTAGAAGATCGTGTAGCCGCCGTCGATAACCATGCTGTCGCCGGTGTGGAAACGGCTGGCGTCGGAGGCCAGGTAGACGGCCAGGCCCGCGAAGTCCTCCGGGTCGCCCCAGCGGCGCATCGGCACGCGGCTGATGACCTTGTCGTTGAACTTGTCGTTGGCCTGGGCGCCGGCGGTCATGTCCGAACGGATCCAGCCCGGCAGCACGGCGTTGGCGCGGATGCCGTAGCGGGCGAACTCGACGGCGAGGCCGCGGATCATCGCCTGGACGGCGGCCTTGGACGAGGCGTAGGCCTGGTTGCGCGGGGCGCCGTGGATGGCCGACGTCGAGGAGGTGACCAGCAGGCTGCCGCCCGGATCGCCGGCCCCCGCCCGCTCGACCATGTGCTTGGCGGCCTCGCGGAAGGTCCAGAAGACGGCGTCGAGGTTGACGGTGGTGACCCGGCGCCAGTTCTCGGTGGTCATCTCGGTGAAGGCCGCCCCCTTGCCGACCCCGGCATTGGCGGCCACGAAATCGAGCCGGCCCATCTCATGCAGCGCCTCGGCGACGCCATCGACGATGGCCTGTTCGTTGGCGACGTCGACGGCGCGGACCATGACCCGGGTCCCGTAGGCCTTCAGCGCCGCCTCGGCCCTGGCGTTCTTGTCGGGGTTCTGGCCCCAGATGACGACGTCGGCGCCGGCGGCGGCCAGACCCTCGGCCATGCCAAGACCGATGCCGCCGTTGCCGCCGGTAACGAGGGCGACCTTGCCGGTCAGGTCGAAGGGCTTGAAGGTCATGGTCGTCTCCCGTGTCGGTTTGGCGCTTTGTGCAGGGGCGCCGCTAGGGAGGGCAAGACCCTTAGGCGGCGACGAGGCCCGGAATGTCGTGCAGATCGTCCGCCAGACCCCTGCCCATGAGGCGGATGAAGTTGTCGCGGAAGAACTTCCCGCGGGCGGTCGCCGAGACGCCCTCCAGGCTTTCGTTGAACCGCTTGAGCGGATTGCGGCCGCCTTCGACGTGCGGGTAGTCGGATGAGAACAGGGCGATGTCCTCGCAGCCGTTCTGGATGATCCAGCCGACGTTCTCGTGCGGGTAGGGGGTGGCGAAGAACTGGCGCTGGAGGATTTCGCTCGGCCTGGCCGACAGCTTCTGAATCCGCTCCTCGCGGTGGAAGGCCAGTGCGGCCGAGTCCATGAACTGCAGCAGGCTGGGGACCCAGCCGGCGCCAAGCTCGATTGCCCCGAACTTGAGGTTCGGGAAGCGGTCGAAGACGCCGTCGAAGACCAGCACCGGCAGGGTCTGCCAGATGGCCACCGGGATCGACATGAAGCTGACCGAGGTGAAGTTCTCGGCCCCGCCGTGGAAGTCGAGGACCTGCGGCCCGCCGTTGTTGAAGTAGGCCGGGTCGGTCTTCAGCTCGCCGCCGACGTGGAACAGGATCGGCAGGCAGGCCTCCTGGGCGAGCGCCCACAGGGGGTCGAAGTCCGAATGGCTCGGGGCGTGATCCTTCGGGACCCGGCTGGGGATCATCAGGCCCTTGGCGCCCATTTCGATGGCCTCGCGGGCCACCTCCACGGCGCGCGCCCGGTCGACCAGGGGGATGTAGGCGGTGGGCAGCAGGCGGCGGTCGACCTGGCAGTAGTCGATCATCATGCGGTTGTGGGCCCGGGCCGCCTCGATCGCGAGGGCCGGATCGTCGCCGTGCTCCAGGGTGAACAGGAACAGGCCGGCGGTGGAGAAGATCAGCTGGCTGGCGAAGCCCAGCAGATCGACGGCGCGCGGCCGGTCGGCGTTATCGAAGGCCCCCATGGCCTGGTAGTTCTTGCGCAGCAGCAGGGCCTCGTCGGCCCCGGCGCGGAACTCAGGCTGCGCCTGCAGGGCGCGGGCCTCGTCGGCGAAACCGTCGCCCTTCTTGCGCAGTCTGGCGGTCAGGGCATCGCGATACTTGGGATCGATGTACCGCTCGATGGTCCCGGGCAGTTCCATGACGTGGGCGTCGGCGTCGTGGACGGTCTGGCCTTCGACGTAGGGCATGGGTTTCTCCCAAGACACTCTAGGGGGCTCTCTGGCGGAGCGTACCCGACATTCGAAACCCGGGCCGCCGTTACGTCAAGCGCGGTTCTCGCGCTTGATCCGCTTGGCGATCGACCAGCGGTGCACCTCGGAGGGGCCGTCGTAGATGCGGAAGGCGCGGATATCGCGGAAGATCTGGTGCACCGGGGTGTCGTCGCTCACGCCCGTGCCGCCGAGGATCTGCACACAGCGGTCGGCGACGCGGAACAGGGCCTCCGACACCGACACCTTGGCCATGCTGGACTCGGGTCCGCCGGCGCCATGGCCGGCGTTGTCGAGGACGAAGGCGCACCAGTCGATCATCAGCTCCGACGACTTCAGGTCCAGCTCGTTGTCGGCCAGCATGAAGCCGACGCCCTCGTGGTCGATCAGGGCCTTGCCGAAGGCCTGGCGGTGCATGGCGTAGTTGACGGCGATGTCGTGAGCCCGTCTGGCCGCGCCCCACCAGCGCATGCAGTGGGTCAGGCGGGCCGGCGCCAGGCGCACCTGGGCGTATTTGAATCCCTCGTCGACCTGGCCGAGGATGTTGTCGGGGCTGACCCGCAGGTCGGTGATGGAGATCACCGAATGGCCGCCGGGCATGGTGCGGTCGATGGTGTCCAGCACCCGCTCGATCCTGATCGCCGGGTCCTTCATGTCGGCCAGGAACATGGTGGCGCCATGCTCGGTGCGGGCCATGACGATGCCGACGCTGGCCCCGTCGGCGCCGGTGATGAAGGTCTTGCGGCCGTTGATCCGCCAGTGGTTGCCGTCAAGCACGGCGGTGGTCTTCATCATGCCGGGATCGGAGCCGGCGCCGCCGTCCGGCTCGGTCATCAGGAAGGCCGAGCGGATGTCGCCGGCCGCCAGCGGGCGCAGATGCCGGTCCTTCTGGGCCGGCGTGCCGATCTTCTCCAGCATGGCCATGTTGCCCTCGTCGGGAGCCATGATGTTGAGGGCGACGGGGCCCAGCAGGCTGTAGCCGGCGGCGCGGAAGACGGTGGCGATCTCGCGATGATTGAGGCCATGGCCACCGTACTCGACGCCGACATGGGGCGACAGCAGGCCGCGCGCCCGGGCCTTGGCCTTGAGCTCCTTGCACAGGTCGTCGGTCGGGCCGTGGTGTTCGACGCGCGGGTCGGTCTCGAAGGGGATGACCTCGTCGCGGATGAAGGCGTCAACGCGGGCGGCGAGTTCGGTCTCGCGCTGGCCTCGGGTCATGTCGATCATAGCGGGGTCCTTCGGATGCTTCGAGGCGGGTTATGCGGTGGTCCCGTTGCGGAAGGCCAGAGGCTTGGGCCGGCGGGCGGCGCACTCTAGGATCGAGGCCATGAGCGGGGACTCAAGCCAGATTTGGGATGACATCATCGTAGGCGCCGGGTCGGCCGGCTGCCTGCTGGCCAATCGGCTGTCGGCAGACCCGGCCCGCAAGGTGCTGATCCTCGAGGCCGGGGCCAAGGACAACTGGGTCTGGCTGCACATTCCGGCCGGCTATCTGTTCGCCATCGGCAATCCGCGCTCGGACTGGATGTTCGAGACCGCCGCCGAAGAGGGCCTGGGCGGCCGAGCCCTGGCCTATGCGCGGGGCAAGGTGCTGGGCGGTTCGTCGGCGATCAACGCCATGATCTACATGCGCGGCCAGGCGGCCGACTATGACGGCTGGCGCCAGCTGGGCCTCGAAGGCTGGGGCTGGGAGGACGTGCTGCCGGCCTTCCTCAAGCACGAGGACCATGTCGCCCCGCCCAACGATCAGCACCGCTCAGGCGGCGAATGGCGGGTGGAGTATCCGCGCATCGGCTGGGAGATCCTCGACGCCATCCGCGAGGCGGCGGCGGCGGCGGGCCATCCCAAGGTCGATGACTTCAACACCGGCGACAACGCCGGCTCTTCCTACTTCCAGGTCAACCAGCGGCGCGGCCTGCGGGTCAGCGCCGCGACCGCCTTCCTCAAACCTGTGCTGAAGCGGCCGAACCTGAACCTGGAGACCGGCGTCACCGTCGACCGGGTGCTCGTCCAGGACGGCCGGGCGGTTGGCGTCGTCTTTCGTCAGCAAGGCAGGACGGTAACGGCGCGGGCCCGGGGCGAGGTCGTCCTCGCCGCCGGGGCCATCGGCTCACCGGCCATCCTGCAGCGGTCGGGGATCGGCGATCCGGCGCGGCTGCAGGCGGCGGGGCTCGAGGTCGTCCATGCGGCGCCCGGAGTCGGCGCCAACCTGCAGGACCATCTGCAGATCCGCCCCGTATTCAAGGTCAGCAGCGTGCGGACCCTCAACACCGATTACGCCAACCTGCTGCGACGCGGGATGATGGGCATCGACTACGCCCTGTTCCGGCGCGGGCCGCTGACCATGGCGCCGTCGCAGGTCGGACTGTTCGCCAAGTCGAACCCCCGCTACGCCACCGCCAACCTGCAGTTCCATTTCCAGCCCCTGTCGCTCGACAAATGGGGCGACGGGATGCACCCGTTCGGGGCCTTCACGGCCAGCGTCTGCAACCTGCGCCCGACCAGCCGGGGCGAGGTTCACGTCACCTCTCCAGACCCGGACGCCGCGCCGCGCATCGCGCCGGGCTATCTGTCCACCGACGAGGACCGGCAGGTGGCTATCGAGTCCCTGCGTCTGGTGCGGACCATTGTCGGCCAGGCGCCGCTGGCGAAATACCGGCCCGAGGAATACCGGCCGGGCGCGGAGAAGACCTCGGACGCCGACCTGCTGGCGGCGGCCCAGGCTCTGGGCACGACCATCTTCCACCCGGTCGGCACGGCGGCCATGGGGTCGGACGGCGACCCCTTGGCCGTGCTTGACGCGCGGATGCGGGTGCGCGGGATCGGCGGGCTTCGGGTGGTGGATGCGTCGGCCATGCCGCGCATCGTCAGCGGCAACACCAACTCCCCGACCCTGATGATGGCCGAGAGGGGCGCGGCCATGCTGATTGAAGACCGATAGGCCAACGACTTGTCCTATCCTCCCCTGGAGGATAGGACGGGGCTAATGACTTCCTTCACCGATCTGCTGGCCCAGGGCGCGGCACACGCCTGGCTCTTCATCCCCAGCGCCATTCTCCTGGGGGCGTTGCATGGGCTGGAGCCCGGCCATTCGAAGACGATGATGGCCGCCTTCATCATCGCCATCCGGGGGACGGTGAAGCAGGCGGTGCTGCTGGGCCTGTGCGCCACCCTGTCCCACACCTTGATCGTCTGGGTCATCGCCCTGGGCGGCCTCAATCTGTGGCGCGGTATCGACAGCGAGACCCTGGAACCCTGGCTGCAGCTGGTTTCCAGCGCGGTCATCATCGGCATGGCCCTGTGGATGCTGTGGCGGACGCGGGAGGACCAGAAGCAGGCGGCGGCGCATCATCACCACGAGCACAGGCGTGGGCACGATCACGACCACGACCACGGCCACGATCATCACCACGATCACAAGGCCGGCCCCGAGGGCCTGATCAAAGCTGACGGCTATCAGGACGCGCATGAGCTGGCCCACGCCATCGACATTCGCCGCCGGTTCGAGGGCCGACCGGTGACAACCGGCCAGATCGTGCTGTTCGGACTGACCGGCGGGCTGATCCCCTGCCCCGGCGCCATCACCGTCCTGCTGCTCTGCCTGCAGCTGAAGGCCTTCACCCTGGGGGCGGTGCTGGTGCTGTGCTTCAGCATCGGCCTGGCCCTGACCATGGTGGCGTCCGGGGTGCTTGCGGCGATCAGCGTCCGGCATGTGTCGCGCCGCTGGAACGGCTTTGGCGAGATCGTCCGCAAGGCTCCCTACGTGTCGGGCGGCATTATCCTGTTGATCGGGGCCTACATGGCGGTGAATGGCTATCTGGCGCTCGGCGGGGCGCACTAGGAGAGCGGGATGCACACTCACGACAAGAGCCTGCAGAATCGGCTGAAGCGGGCCCAGGGCCATCTGGCGACCATCGTCAGGATGATCGAGGAGGACCGCGACAGTCTGGAGGTCGTGCAGCAGATGCAGGCGGTGATCGGGGCGCTGGAGAAGGCCAAGGCGGCCATCATCGCCGATCACATCGAGCATCACCTGGAGGCCATCGTCGGCCCCCTGCCCCGCGAAAGCCGTGACAAGCTGGCCAGCCTCGGCCAGATCGCCAAATACCTGTGACCCGGAGGACCGCCGCTTGAACCGAATGCCTGACCGCTCGCGCCTGCCGCTCTGGATCGGCGGCCTCTGCATGCTGGGCAGTGTGCTGTGGTCGGCGACGGCCGCCGCCCACGGGGTTCCGGACGAGGAAGTCCAGCGGCTGATCAACGGCGGGCCGCTCGACTACATGCGGTCGGGCGCGGTCCATATGGTCACCGGCTACGACCACCTGCTGTTCCTGTTCGGGGTGATGTTCTTCCTGACGCGGTTCGGACAGATCGCGACGTTCGTCACCGCCTTCACCATCGGCCACTGCGTCACCCTGCTGGGCGCGACCTTGCTGGGGATCAAGGCCGATCCCTTCCTGATCGACGCGGTGATCGCCGTCTCGGTGATCTACAAGGGGTTCGACAATCTCGATGGCTTCCGCAAGACGCTGGCCGTGGAGCCGCCGAACCTTCTGGTCATGGTGCTGGGCTTCGGCCTGATTCACGGGTTCGGGCTCTCGACCCGGCTGCAGGAACTGCCCCTGCCCAAGGACGGGCTGGTAGTCAGCATCCTGGCCTTCAACGTCGGGGTCGAGCTTGGCCAGATCGCCGCCCTGGTGGTGATGGTCGCCGTGCTGGCCCTGATGCGGCGCACCCCCTGGTTCCCGCTGTTCTCGAAGCTGGCCAACGCCGGCCTTGTTGTCGCCGGGGTCCTGCTGTTGCTGTTCCAGCTGCACGGCTGGCTGCATAACCGCTATCCGGACGAGCTCGGCTTCAACGAGGACGCCCACTACCATTCGCACGAGGCGGAAAAGGCCAGGGCCGAGAAGGCCGCCAAAGCCGCCCGCAGCCACGACAGTCTCATGGCCCCAGAGCCGGGCCTCTAGGAGTATCTTTAGATGAAACGCATCCTGCCGCTCGCCGCCGCGCTCGCCATCGGCCTCGTCGCCCCCGCCTGGCCAGTCCTGGCCCATCCCGGCCACGACGAGGAGACGGTGACCATTCCCCAGGCCAACGCCGAGGCCAAGGCCAGGACCATTCGCGACACCATGATCGCACGCGACCTCCTGGAACCCAGCTGGCGCGGCCTGGCGCCGGCCAGCGCCGACCTCCGCGAAGGCGACAGCGGCGGGCTGGAGTGGGTGGTGACCTTCCGCAATCCGGCCGCCAAGGATCCGGCCAAGCGGGCGCTCTACGTCTTCCTGTCCAACGACGGCATCTACCTGGCGGCCAACCACACCGGCAAATAGCCGTGATCGCAGCCGCCGGGCCTGCGACGGGCGGCCCGATGGCCGGACGGCCCCGGATCGTCTAAGCAGGACCCATGGCCGACTCCGCCGACCTTGCAACGCCTGTCCGGCCCGCCACCGCCCGCTTCGAGCGGCGCAAGGAGGCGGTGCTGGCGGCCGCTATCGAGGTGCTCAACAAGGAGGGCCTCAAGGGCATGACGCTGGCGGACGTGGCCGCCAAGGTCGACCTGACCACGACCAGCGTCACCTATTACTACCGGCGCAAGGAGCTGCTGGCCGTCGACTGCTTCCTGCACGGCCTGCGCCGGCTGGACGCCATGGTCGAGGCGGCCGGGGCGGAACCGGAACTGGCCGGGCGCATCGGGGCGCTGCTCGACCAGCATCTGGCCCTGCAGGCCCGGGTGCGCAGCAAGGCCGAGCCGCCGCTGGCCATCCTCAGCGACGTGCGCGCCCTGAGCGACGAACACCGGGCCCCGGTGGCCGAGGCCTATCGCGCCCTGTTCGACAAGGTGCAGGCGCTGTTCGCGGCGCCGGGCTATTTCCACCTCGACCGGCTGGCCCGGGCGGCGCGGGGCCATATGCTGCTGGAGCAGCTCTACTGGTCGTCGGCCTGGCTGTCGCGATACGACGTCGAGGACTTCCCCCGCCTGCGGGCGCGGATGTTCGACATCCTGTGCAAGGGGCTGGCGGGGCCGGGGCGCGGCTTTGCGCCGACGCCGCTCGACATCGCCCCCCGTCAAGGCGATGCGGCCAGCGAGACCTTCCTGCGCGCCGCCACCCCGCTGATCAACGAGCGCAGCTATCGCGGGGCCTCGGTCAGCGCCATCACCGCGCGGCTGAACCTGACCAAGGGCAGCTTCTACCATCACATGGAAGCCAAGGACGATATCGTGGTCGCCTGCTTCGACCGCACCTTCGAGGTCATCCGCGCTACCCAGGAGGCGGCCTTGGCCGGGTCGCCCGACCAGTGGCAGGCGTTGTCGAGCTCGGTGGCCTCGCTGGTGGCGCGGCAGGCCGAGCCCGACGGACTGCTGCTGCGCTTCTCGGCCCTGCAGGCCCTGCCCGAGGCGATGCGGGCCAGCGCGGTTTGGCGGGCCGACCGGGTCAGCCAGCGGTTCGCCTCGATGATCGCCGATGGCGCGGCCGACGGCTCGGTCCGCCCGGTCGATCCCTTCCTGGCCGCCCAGATGGTCAGCGCCGCGGTCAACGCGGCCGCCGACCTGATCGCCTGGACCGAAGGGCTGACCCCCGAACGGATGACGGACGCCTACGCCCGGCCGGCGTTGATGGGCCTGCTCATTTCCTGAAATTCCTATGCCGGGAACGGTCATTTCTCCACCGCAGCCGCGACATATTCGATTTTTTGAATTTCGGGTTTGTCGGTTCCGGTGGCCGCTGTATGATCGGCGATAAGGGAGCAAACCGCCAATGAGCATCAGTCTGGACGGCAAGGTCGCGGTGATCACCGGCGCGGCGTCGGGTATCGGCCGGGCCACTGTCGAGCGGTTCGTCGAGGCCGGGGCCAAGGTCCTGGCTGCCGACATCAGCGTCGAGGGCGGCCAGTCGCTGGAGGCGGCCTTCCCGGGCCAGGTCGCGTTCCAGAAGTGCGATGTGATGAGCGAGGACGACATCGCCGTCGCCATGGAGGTCGCTTCCCAGAGGTTCGGCGGCCTCGATATCCTGTTCAACAACGCCGGGGCCGGCGGCTCGCCGACCTCCCTCGAGGAGATGACGGGCGAGCTGTGGGACTACAGTCAGAACCTGTTGCTGCGCTCTGTCGCGCTGGGCATGCGCTACGCCATCCCGCACATGAAGCAGCGCGGCGGCGGGGCCATCGTCAACACCGCCAGTGTCGCGGCCCTGTCGGCGGGCATGGGGCCGATCGCCTATTCAGCGGCCAAGGCCGGCGTGCTGCACCTGTCCAAGTGCGCGGCGGCGGAGCTCTCCAAATACAACATCCGGGTCAACGCCATCTGCCCGGGCTTCATCCTGACCAACATCTTCACGCCCGGCGAAATGCCCAGCCAGATCAAGTCGGCGGTGCAGCTGACCATGCGGGCCACGGCCGGCACGGCCCAGCCGGTCCAGCGGCCCGGCGAGGCCGACGATATCGCCCAGGCTGCGCTCTATCTCTCCAGTCCGGCCAGCAGCTTCGTGACCGGTACGCACATCGTCGTCGATGGCGGCCTGCTGGTCGGCCCGCGCCACAGCTGGGACGCCGAGGAACAGGCACGGCGCCTGAAGGAACGCGAGAAGCTTTGGGCCGGGGCCGCCGAGCTGAGCAAAACCGACGCTTGACCTGACCCAGCGGCAAACACCGACACTTCCCAGAACAACAGCGAAACGACCAGGAAACTCCCCGATGGCCGACTCCGCCGAAGCGATTGCTCCCGAGATCGATCCCGTCGCACTGCGCGCCAAGTACCGCGCCGAGCGCGACAAGCGCCTGCGGGCCGACGGCAACCAGCAGTACGTAGAGATCACCGGCGACTACAGCCGCTACCTCGAAGACCCCTATGTAAAGCCGGGCTTCACCCGCGAGCCGCGCAGCGACGAGGTCGAGGTGGTGGTCATCGGCGGCGGCTTCGGCGGCCTGCTGGCCGGCGCCCGGCTGCGCGAGGCCGGCATCGACCAGGTGCGGATGATCGAGAAGGGCGGCGACTTCGGCGGCACCTGGTACTGGAACCGCTATCCCGGCGCGGCCTGCGATATCGAGAGCTATGTCTACCTGCCGCTGCTCGAAGAGGTCGGCTACATGCCGGTCGAGAAGTACACCCGGGCGCCGGAAATCCTCGACTACTGCCAGCGCATCGGCCGCCATTTCGACCTCTACCGCGACGTCCTGTTCCAGACCGAGGTCACCGACATGACCTGGGACGAGGAGGCCAAGCGCTGGATCATCCGCACCAACCGCGGCGATGCGATGAAGGCCCGCCATGTGGTCATGGCTAACGGCCCGCTGCATCGGCCCAAGCTGCCCGGCATCCCGGGCGTGGAAAGCTTCAAGGGCCACACCTTCCACACCAGCCGCTGGGATTACGACTACACCGGCGGCGATCCGATGGGGAACCTGCACAAGCTGGCCGACAAGCGGGTCGGCATCATCGGCACCGGGGCGACGGCCGTGCAGTGCGTGCCGCACCTGGGCGCGGCGGCCAAGGAACTGTTCGTCTTCCAGCGCACCCCCTCCTCCATCGACGTACGCAACAACCGGCCGACCGATCCCGAATGGGCCGCCAGCCTGGAGCCCGGCTGGCAGCAGGCGCGGATGGACAATTTCAATGTCCTGGTCAGCGGCGGCTGGCAGAAGGAGGACCTGGTCAACGACGGCTGGACCGACATCATCCGCAACCTCGGCCTCGCCGCCGCGCGGCGCGCCGCCAAGGGCGAGATGGGCCCGGGCGATCCGATGGAGCTGCTGCAGCTGGCCGACTTCCAGAAGATGGAATCGATCCGCGCCCGCGTCGATCAGGTCGTCGCCGACAAGCAGAAGGCCGAGGCCCTGAAGCCCTGGTACAACCAGTTCTGCAAGCGGCCCTGCTTCCACGACGAATACCTGGACACCTTCAACCGCCCCAACGTCCATCTGATCGACACGGACGGCAAAGGCGTCGACCGGATCACCGAGAAGGGCGTCGTCGTGAACGGGGTCGAGTACGAGCTCGACTGCCTGATCTACGGAACCGGCTTCGAGGTCGGCACCAGCTACGCCCGCCGGGCCGGCTATGAGATCACCGGCCGCGGCGGGGTGACCCTGAGCCAGAAGTGGGCCGACGGGGTCTCGACCCTGCACGGCATGCATTCGGTCGGCTTCCCCAACTGCTACATCTTCGCCAACAGCCAGTCGGGGTTCACGGCCAACTACCCCCACATGCTGAACGAGCAGTCCAAGCACGCCGCCTATATCATTTCGGAAGCCCACGCCCGCCAGGCGACCGTGGTCGAGGCGACGCCGGCAGCCGAGGAGGCCTGGGTGCAGGAGGTGATCGACAGCGCCATCCAGCGGCAGAAGTTCGCCGAGGAATGCACGCCCGGCTACTACAATAACGAGGGTCAGCCCTCGGCCCTGGCGGCGCGCAACGGGCCCTACGGCAAGGGCTCGATGGCCTTCATCGCCTTGATCGAGGACTGGCGGAAGACCGGCGAACTGCCGGGGCTGTCGCTGAGCTAGCACCGTCCCTCCCCGAATGGGAGGAGGTGTTGCGGCGCATCCTTAACGGGCGCACCCTTCAGGACGGAACTTCGGTCCGGCTCCGCCATTGGGTCTGCCATGGTCGCTCACCTCGATGCTCCGACGCCATCGCGCGCCGCGTCCTGGATCTCTGACTTCGCCTGGACGAATGGGCGGCTTGAGGTCCGCAAGACCGGTATCCGCCTGCCGCTCAACAGCGACGTGCTGGCCGAGATCGCGGCCTGGGCCTTATGGCTGGCGCTGCTCTGGCCGGTTGCCTGGGCGGCCAGGCTGCGGCGCCTGGAGCCGTTGGCCATCTGGTTCGCGCCGGAGCGGCCGCGGCCCTGGTACCTGATCCGCGCGGCGGCGATGTGGGCCGGCATCGACATGGCCAGCCGCCCCGAGCATGCCGACGCGGCCTTCTATTTCGACGATGTGACGGTGGGCGTTCCGGAGAGCGCCGGCCCGGTGCGTGGCCTCAACTTCGGCTGCGCCGATGTTTCCAAGAGTCATGTGGCGGCGGTGTTCGAAGCGGTGTTCGGCTATCCGCTGGCCATCGACCCGCTGACCACCAGCGGCCCTCTGGTCGAGAAGTCCGAGAAGAACGGCGTCCATGACGGACGGATCGTCGAAGGACCTCTGACGCCGAGGCCGGACTGCGTCTACCAGCGGCTGGTCGATACGGCCGGCGAGGACGGCGCCTGCCGCGACCTGCGCACCCCCTGCGCCGGCGGTGAGCCGGTGCTGGTCTGGATCAAGGTCAAGCCGCCGGGGCGCCGCTTTGCCATCCAGAACCGGCGAGCCACCCTGCATTCGCCGGCGGAGGTATTCAGTCCGCGCGAACTGGCCCAGATCCGGGCGTTCAACGCCCGCATGGGGGCGGACTGGGGCGGGCTCGACATCCTTCGTGATCGCCACAACGGCAGAATCTACATCGTCGACGTGAACAAAACCGACCTTGGGCCGCTTATCGCCCTCTCCTGGGTCGACAAGATCCGTTCGATGACGCGGCTCGGACGGGCCCTGGAAAGGTTGCTCCGCCATGGGTGAACGGCATTTCGACAGTGCGGGACTGGGCGAGCGGTTCGCCGCCTTCCTGGAAGACTCCAGCTTTCCCTGCGTCGGCGCCAAGTCGGCCCTGGCCCGGGCCGAGATGGAGATCATCGAGGCGCGGGATGTCCGCTCGGCCTGGGACGACACCACTATCTTCGCGGCGGTGACCCGGTTCGCCGCCCGCTACAAGGCCGACCCGCACCCGTTCCAGAGCCTGGCGGTGGTCTTCCACCAGCCCGACCAGATGGAAGAGACAGCGTTCGAAGCGGCGCTGTGGCAGCGGCTGCAGTCGCTGGCCGACAAGGACGCTTTCAACGGATACCTGCACGATCCGCGCGTCAGCGACGACGTGACAAGCCCGCACTTCGCCCTGAGCCTGGGCGAGGAGGCCTTCTTCATCGTCGGCCTGCATCCGGGGGCCAGCCGCCCGGCGCGGCGGTTCGAGCGGCCGGCGATCGTCTTCAATCCGCATGGTCAGTTCGAGACGCTGCGCGAACAGGGCCGCTACGAAAAGCTGCGCGCCTCGATCCTCAGGCGCGATGTGGCCATCGCCGGCTCGACCAATCCGATGCTGGCCGGCCATGGCGAGATTTCCGCCGCCCGGCAGTACAGCGGCCGCGAGGTCGGGCCGCGCTGGAGCCCGCCGTTCAAGTCACCATCGGTCGTCAAATGCCCCCACGACGGGAACGCCCCCGCAAGCGAAAGCGCCAATGACAATTGAGATCGCCCCGCGCACCGGCGTCGCCTTCCGCCTGAACGCCGGCCAGCGACTGCGGGTCATCGATCCGAAGGGCGAGCAGGTGTCGGACATGCTGGCCTTCAATGCCGACGACGTTGGCGAGGTGATCAACTCGGGACGCAGCCTGGACTATGCGTCGAAGCTGTACCTGACGACCGGCGATCCGCTCTATTCCAACCGCAGCAACGTCATGCTGCGCATCGTCGAGGACATGGTTGGACGGCACGACTTCCTGCTGACGCCCTGCTCGAAGGACACCTTCCGGATCATCTATGGCGACGAACATCCGCACCGGGGCTGTTTCGGCAACCTGGCCGAGGCGCTGGAGCCCTATGGGGTGACGCCCGACCAGATCCCGACGGCGTTCAACATCTTCATGAACGTGACGGTCGATCCGGCGACCGCCGAGCTGAAGGTCGAGCCGCCGCTGAGCAAGGCCGGCGACCATATCCTGCTGCAGGCGGAGATGGACCTGATCGTGGGCCTGACCGCCTGTTCGGCCCTGCAGTCGAACAACCACAGCTTCAAGCCGATCCACTACCGCGTCGAAGGCTGAGACCCAACATTACGAAAATGATGGATTGACGGTCTCACACAGTATGCGCCATACACTGTGCGTCACACACTATGTGACGCCAAGGCAAAGCTGTGATGTCCGAGACCGACCTGTTTGAAAGCCTGAAGCTGGAGCTTCGCCGGGGATCCCTGATCCTGGCGGTGATGGCCCGGCTCAAGACCGAGCAATACGGCTATAGCCTGCGCGTCGCGCTGGCCGAGGACGGGCTGGAGATGGAGGAAAGCACCCTCTATCCCCTGCTGCGCCGGCTGGAATCCCAGGGCCTCCTCGACAGCGAATGGCGCGAGGAAGACAAGCGCAAGAAGCGGTTCTACCGCCTCAGCAGCGCGGGCCTGACCATGCTGGAGCGACTGGCGGCCGAGTGGCGGAGGATCTCCGCCTCGCTCGACCGGATGCTCTGAACCCACACAACGATCTGACACGGAGGGGGCAATGACCCTGCTGGACCAATATCTGAAGGCCGTGGCGGCGCAGCTGCCCAAGGCCGCCCGCGAGGACATCGTCGCCGAGCTGCGCGACGTGATCCTCAACCGCTTCGAGGCCAAGGAGGAAGAACTCGGGCGGCCGCTGACCGACGCCGAGCAGGAAACCATCCTGCGCGAGGTCGGCCACCCGCTGGCCGTCGCCGGGCGCTATCACACCGGGGCCAACCATGTGATCGGGCCGGAGCTGTACCCCTACTTCCTGTTCGCGGTGAAGATCGGGCTGGCGGCACTGGTCGCCATCACCCTGTTCGCCACCCTGATCCGGGTTCTGGTCGGCGACCTGAGCTTCGCCCAGGGCATCGGCCATGGGTTCGCCAACGTCTTCTCAGGCGCCATCACCCTGATCGGCTTCGCGGCCATCGCCGGCTTCATCATGGAGCGGATGCCGGAGAAGCCGAAGTTCCTGCGCGAATGGCGGGTCCAGGACCTGCACCTCTACGAACTGGCGGCCTTCGACACCGAGGCCATCGAACGCAGCATCAAGGACGGCCAGAAGGGCAAGAGCATGACCGTGACCATGGGGATCAAATCGACGTCGCCGGCGGCCAACGCCCTGGCCGCGGCCATGGCGCTGACCGTGCTGCTGCTGTGGTGGATCGGCGTGCTGCCGATCGCCGACCTGCGGCCCGGCGCCGGTTCGCTGGTCTGGGATGGCGTCGATTACGGGTCGATCCTGACCAGCATCGTCGAGATGGCCTTCTGGCCGATCCTGGCCTACCTGGCCGCCCGCATCGGGCTGGAGCTGTTCCGGGCCTGGCGGCCGGCGGCGCGGCGGGTGGCGGCGCTGGGTCAGCTGACCCTGGCCCTGATCCGGCTGGGCGGCCTGCTCTGGCTGTGGAGCTACTCGGCCCTGTCGCCGGTCATCCATGTGGACTCGCTGCAGTCGCTGGTCGACGCGGCCCGCGCCATGGGCGACGGCGGCTTCAACCTGGCGACCCTGCTGACCCTGATCGTCGTCTTCATGATGGTCGAGGCCGTCGGCAACATCCTGGGCTCGGCCTGGCGGCTGGCGACGCCGTCCAGGGCGGTGGCCGCCTAGAGGCTCTCGATCCAGTCGAGCGCGGTCCGGGCGACCTTGTCCCAGCCGGGCTCGGCGATCAGGAAATGGCTCATCCCCGGGAATGCCGCATAGTCGGTCCTGGCGGGTGAGCCTTTCTGTATCCGGAAGGCGCTGCGGGAGAGGTAGGGGGTGACCAGGCGGTCGGCCGAGCCTTCGGTAATCAGCAGCGGGGCGGTGCGGCGGGCCGGGTCGACCCATGTCCCGATCCAGCTGGCCGCCTGGTAGAAGATGCGGCCCGGGGCGGGGATGACGACGCTGTCGTAGGCCTGGTCGGAGAGCGCTTTGGGGGCGCCGTTGGCGAAGCGGCGGAACCAGCGCTCGCGGGTGAAGGCGTAGGGACGGTTCCAGCCGTTCAGGCGGGCGAGGATCGGCAGGGCGGCGGTCAGGGTGACCGGCCCGGGCACGATGCCGCCGATCAGCACCGGGTTGAGGGCCACGCCGGCGACGCCGACGCCCCGGTCCAGCAGCATCTGGGTATAGAGGCCACCGTAACTGTGGCCGATGAGGATCGGCTGCTCGGGCAGGGTCTCGATGAAGCGCTGCAGGTGATCGACGACCTTGCCGACGGTCAGGGCTCCGAAGCCCTTGGGCGGACCGGCGTTGATCTCGGCGGCGGTGAAGCCGTCCAGGAGGGGCCAGGTCGGGGTGTGGACCGTATAGCCGGCCGCCTCGAACGGCTGGCGGAAGGTGGCCCAACTGTCGGCGGTAACCCAGGCGCCGTGGATCAGGACGATGGTCTTGGACATCTCAATCTCCGTCATCCCGGCCGCAGGGCGAAGCCCGGAGAGCCGGGACCCAGGGGCGAGTGGCAGACCGTTGGCGGCTGCTTCGATGGCGCTTCGTCACCCCCTGGGTCCCGGCTCGGCCTTCGGCCGTCCGGGATGACGGGGTGATGGGGTCAGGCCTTGATGAAGGCGAGCAGGTCGGCGTTGACCTGATCCTGGTGGGTGGTCGGCAGGCCGTGGTCGCCCTTGGGGTAGACCTTAAGGGTGGCGCCCTTGACGATCTTGCTGCTCATCATCGCCGAGGCGCCGATGGGGACGATCTGGTCGTCGTCGCCGTGCAGGATCAGGGTCGGCTTGTCGATCCGCTTGAGGTCCTCGGTGTAGTCGACCTCGGAGAACTCATGGATGCAGTCGTACTGGCCCTTGATGCCGCCCATCATGCCCTGCAGCCAGAAGCTGTCGCGGATGCCCTCGGAGGCCTTCGCCCCGTCGCGGTTCCAGCCGTAGAAGGGCGTGGCCAGGTCCTTGAAGAACTGGGTGCGGTTGTCGAAGGTCCCCTTTCGGATGCCGTCGAAGACCGCGATGGGCAGGCCGTCGGGGTTGGCCGGGGTCTGTGCCATCAAGGGCGGCACGGCGCCGATCAGCACCACCTTGGCCACCCGCTTTGTGCCATGGCGGCCGATGTAGTGGGTGATCTCGCCGCCACCGGTCGAATGGCCGACCAGGACGATGTCCTTGAGGTCCAGGGCCTCGATCACCGCCGCCAGGTCGTCGGCGTAGGTGTCCATGTTGTTGCCGTCCCAGGTCTGGTCCGAGCGGCCGTGACTGCGGCGGTCATGGGCGATGACGCGGTAGCCGTGTCGGCCGAGGAACAGCATCTGGCCGTCCCAGGCATCGGCGCTCAGCGGCCAGCCGTGGGAGAAGAGAACCGGCTGGCCCTTGCCCCAGTCCTTGTAGAAGATTTTCGCGCCGTCCTTGGCGGTGATGAAGGGCATGATCGGTCTCCTCAGGCGACAGCGGCGAGGCGGGGTTTGGCCCCGGAAATGTCTTGCGCCGCGGGCAGGTGCGCCACGGCCCAGTCGAGGCAGTAGTCGGCGACATCCTCCCAGCCGGCCTCGTTGCAGAGGTAGTGGCTGCGTCCGTAGAACAGGTGGAAGTCGGTGGCGCTGCCGGCCTGCTTCTGCTTGGCGTAGTTCTGGCGGACCATCGGGGTGGGGACCGTGCGGTCGTGCTCGGCGGCGATCAGCAGCAGCGGGGCGCGGTTCGGGTTCTTCCACTTCACCCGGGCGCCGCGGCCCAGTACCACGTCGTAGAAGATCCGGCCCGGCGAGGGGACGATCTGCGCCTCGTACTCGGCCTGCATCTGGCTGGCCGGCAGGGTGTTGGCGAACCCCTTGGCGAAGCTCTTGAAGGTAAAGGGCAGGGCCTTGTTCCAGGCGTTCCAGGTGGTGAACACCGGCAGGCTGGTGATGACGGCGGTCGGATGGACCAGCACGCCGAAGGGGGCGCCGGGATCGATGGCGACGCCGGCCGCGCCAAGGCCCCGGTCGAGCAGCAGCTGGACGAACAGGCCGCCGAAGCTGTGGCCCATCAGGATCGGCGCTTCGGGCAGCTTGCGGATTTCGCGCTCGTAGTGGTCGACGATGTCCTTGACGCCCAGTTGGCCCATGCCCTTCGGAGGATTGGCCCGCATCTGGGCCGGGGCGCCCTCGTGGGTCGGCCAGGCCGGGGTGACGACGGTATAGCCCTTGGCTTCGTAGTGGGCGCGGAAGCGATCCCAGGAGGCCGGGGTCAGCCAGGCGCCGTGGATCAGCATGATGGTCTTGGTCATCGTTCTCTCTCCCGTGTGGCGCTCGGCGCCGCGATCTGATGGGAGAAGGATGCGCCCGGTTGCATGACGCCGGTATTCTACGTGCGGCTCGCTGCCTCACACCTTGGTATGCGGTCAGGCAGCGGGCAGGATGACGGTGAAGACTGCGCCGGTCGTCCCATTGGCGGCGGCGATGGTTCCGCCGTAGCTCTCGACGATGGTCTGGCAGATGGGCAGGCCCATGCCCATGCCGCCGTCCTTGGTGGTGTAGAAGCTGGCGAACAGTTTGCCGAGGTCGTCGGGTGCGATGCCGGGGCCGGTGTCGGTGACCGTGAGTTTCACCCCGGCGTCGGTGAGGTGTGTCGCGAGAACCAGCCTGCCCCCCTGCCCCATGGCCTGCAGGGCGTTGACGGCCAGATTGACTACCACCTGCTGCAGCTGGGTGCGGTCGGCGAGAACCGGGGGCAGGTCCCTGGCCAGATCGAGGGTCAGGGCGACCTCGTGGCTCTGGATCTCGTGGCGCAGGAAGACCATGGCCTCCTCGACCAGACCGTTTAGCGACAGCGCGGTCGGCTCGGGCGCGCGGCGCATGGCCATGTCGCGGACCCGGCCGATGATCTGGGCGGCGCGTTCGGCGTCGCGGGCGATGCGGGCGACGAGGGTCTTGACCTCCTCGAGATCGGGCTGGTCGCGGTCAAGCCATCGTTGGCCGGCGGCGGCGCTGGCGGCGATGGCGGCGAGCGGCTGGTTGACCTCATGGGCGATGGAGGCGGTCAGTTCGCCCAGCATCGAGATGCGGGCGGCGTGGGCGAACTCGGCCTGGACCTGGGCCAGCATGGCCTCGGCCCGCTTGCGCTCGGAGATGTCGACCACCCCGATCAGCAGGGTGCCCTTGTTCATGGTGTCGGGCGGGAAGACGGCGGTGAACAGAGCGTCGAACTCGACCCCGTGCAGGGTCTGGAGCCTTGTCTCGGTGATGTAGTGGGGCGCGCCGGTGACGGCGGCGATGACCGCCTCGGCGTAGACATGGCTGCTGGCGGTCGGCCAATACGCGCCGAGGCCCGCCGCCAGGATGGCCGCCTTGTCGCCGGGACCGTGCAGGGCGAGGGTCCGGTCGTTGGCGTCGATGATGCTGGTGGCGTCCATCATCGCCCGGACGAACTCGGGGTGCTGTTTGAAGTAGCCGGCGAAGTCGGCGACGCCCTGTTTGCGAAGGCCCCGAAGCATGTCGCCGACCGGAAAGAAGTCGAGCTCCCAGAAGGCCACCGACATGGCCTGGAAGATGTTGCGGTAGCGGTGCTCGCTGCGCTTGAGCGCCTCGACCAGGTCTTCGGTGTCCGCCATGGGCCCTCCCCTGCCGTGACGCTAGCTCAGGCGGCCAGCGCCGTCTCCAGGCATGAGGCCAGGGCCTCGGCGGCGAACGGCTTTTGCAGCAGGCAGACCGCCCCGCTGGCCCGGGCGCGGTCATGCAGGGCGGTTTCGGTGCGGGCGGTGATCATGATCACCGGGGCCGTGCTGCCGGCGGCGGTCAGCTTGAGCTTCAGGTCGATGCCGCTGGTCCCCGGCATCTGGATGTCGGTGATGATGCAGTCGCAGGCCGCCTCAGCGCCGGCCGCCAGGAAGAGGTCCGCCGAGGCGAAAGCGGTGGCGCGGTAGCCCAGCGAGCGGACAAGTCCGACCAGGGACTCGCGCAGGGACTCGTCGTCCTCGACGATGGCGATAAGCGGTTGGGTCACTCTGAGAACGGCCTTTTCTTCATCCCTGCCAGCGGGTTGTCGCATCTGGCGGCGCCGTCAGAAACTATACGTAGGTGTCAGGCGGTTTGACGCAGGGGCCCCAATGAAAGCCCTCCCCTCGAGGGGGAGGGTTTGGGAGGGGTGTGCGCGCAGTGTTGGGGGAAGAGCGCGTGAGGCGCCGGCGCCCTTTCAGACCTTTACTTCAGCGCCGGTGCGTACACCCCAACCCCGACCCTTCCCCCTCGAGGGGAAGGGAGGGCGCCTTAGAGACCCAGCGTTTCCGCCATCCGCACCAGATCAGCCAGCGACCGGGCCTGCATCTTCCGCATGGCCGAGCCCCGGTGGATCTTCACGGTGATCTCCGAGAGGTTGAGGTCGCCGGCCACCTGTTTGTTCAGCTTGCCGGCGGTGACCAGGGCCATGACCTGCTGCTCGCGCGGGGAGAGGGTGGCGTAGAGGTCGCGGACCCGGTTCAGGTCGCCCTCGGCCGCGCGGCGGGCGCCGTCTCTAGCGATGCCGGCGGCGACGGCGTCGAGCATGTCCTGATCCCGGAAGGGCTTGGGCAGGAAGTCGACAGCGCCGGCCTTCATGCCGCGCACGCTCATCGGGATGTCGCCGTGGCCGGTCATCAGCACCACCGGCAGCCGCACGCCGAGCTCGGCCATCTGGCCCTGGAAGTCGAGGCCGCTTAACCCAGGCAGGCGAACGTCGAGGACCAGGCAGCCGGGCGCATCGGGGATGTCGGCGCCCAGGAAGTCGGCGGTCGAGCCGTAGGTGCGGCTCTCCAGCCCCACCGAGCGGAACAGGCTGCCCAGCGAGTCCGCGAGGGACGTGTCGTCGTCGACAATGTGGACGATAGGCATGGGTGGGCTCGGGGAAGCGGCCGATTTGGGCAGAATGCCACACCAAAACGGGGACGCCCACCATACGAAGATATGAGCCGAAAAACCGACGGTCTGATCGTCCCGCCCCTTCCGCTGCTGCAAGGTATTCCCATATCAGTTTTCAAAGGAGACTGACTATGACGAAGACCCTGATCACCGGCGCCTCCAGCGGCATCGGCGCAACCTATGCCGACCGGCTGAGCGCCGCCGGCCATGACCTGGTGCTGGTGGCCCGCGACCTGAAGAAGCTCGAGGCCCTGGCCGACAGGCTGAGCGCGCGGGACGGAACGACCGTCCAGGTGTTTCCGGCCGACCTCGGCTCGCCGGCCGATCTGCACGCGGTCGAGCGGCGTATTCACAACGACCATGACATCGACGGCCTGATCAACAACGCCGGCATCTCGATCGGCGGGACCTTCGAGACCCACGATCCCGAGCGGATCGAGGACCTGATCGATCTCAACATCACCGCCCTGACACGGCTGTCGGCGGCGGCCGCCGCGGCCTTCACCGCCAAGGGCCACGGGACCATCATCAACATCGGCTCAGTCACCGCCCTGCTGCCCGAGCGGTTCGAGCCGACCTACCTGGCCAGCAAGGCCTATGTCCTGGCGCTGACCCAGGCCCTGGCGGCGCAGCTGGCGGACAAGGGCGTCCGCGTCCAGGCCGTGCTGCCCGGCGCCACCCGCACCGAGATCTGGGCCAAGAGCGGCGTCGACGTCGACAGCCTGCCGGCCGGCATGGTCATGGGTGTCGAGGACATGGTCGATGCCGCCCTCGCCGGCCTGGACCAGGGCGAGACGGTGACCATCCCCGCCCTGCCCGACGCCGCCGACTGGCAGGCGCTTGAAACCGCCCGCCTGAACCTCGCCCCCAACCTGTCCCGCGACCTGTCGGCCGAGCGCTACGGCGTTCGCCCGGCGGTGGCCGCCTAAGGAGCAACCCCATGACCCGCGCCGTTCTCGCGACCTACGCCCGCACGCCGTTCCACTTCGCCCGCAAGGGGGCGCTGGCCGGGGTGCGGCCCGACGACCTGGCCGCCGCCGCCCTCAAGGCGGTGGTGGAGCGCAGCGGCATCGATCCGGCGACCCTGGACGATGTCCTGCTCGGCTGCGCCTACCCTGAAGCCGCGCAGGGCAACAACATCGCCCGGCTGGCCAGCCTGCTGGCGGGCCTGCCCATCGAGGTCCCCGGCATGACGGTCAACCGCTTCTGCGGCTCGTCGATGTCGGCCATCCACATCGCCGCCGGCCAGATCGCGCTGGGGGCCGGCGAGGCCTTCCTGGTCGGCGGGGTGGAGTCGATGACCATGGTGCCGCAGGGCGGCTTCAACTTCTCGCCCAACCCGAAGTTCAAGGGCGTCAGCCCCGATAGCGAAGAGATCGGCATCGAGGCCTACATCACCATGGGCGAGACCGCCGAGAACGTGGCGGCGCTCTACCATGTCAGCCGCGAGGACCAGGAGAAGCTGGCCTATGCCTCACAGCAGAAGGCCTTCGCGGCGCAATCGGCAGGGCGGTTGAAGGACGAGATCGTCCCCATCGTCCTGGCCGACGGCACGGTGATCGACACCGACGGCTGCCTGCGACCGCAGACGACGCTGGAAGGCCTGGCGGGTCTCAAGCCCGCCTTCCGCCCCGATGGCTCGGTCACCGCCGGCACCGCCTCGCCGCTCACCGATGGCGCTTCGGCGGTGCTGGTGGTCAGCGAAGCGTACGCGCTGCGCAACAACCTCGAGGTCCTGGCCGCCATCCGTTGGGTCTCGGCCGCCGGCTGTCCGCCCGAACTGATGGGCATCGGCCCCGTGCCGGCGACCCGCAAGGCCCTGGCCCGGGCGGGCCTGACCATCGACGACATCGACGTCATCGAGATCAACGAGGCCTTCGGCAGCCAGGCGGTGGCCTGTATCCGCGAGCTCGGCATGGACGAGGCGCGGGTCAACATCGACGGCGGCGGCATCGCCATCGGCCACCCGCTGGGCGCCACCGGAGCCCGCATCACCGCCAAGGCGGCGCAGATCATGAAGCGGCAAGGCGGCAAGTTCGCCCTCTCCACCCAGTGCATCGGCGGCGGCCAGGGCGTGGCGACGGTGCTGGAGGCGGTCTAGCGGCTGCGGTCCGGACAGCCTGTCGAAGCGGAGCCATTATAGCATGGCCTCGACAGCCGTCCGGATTATTTATCGTTCTTTTTCAATGCTATAAGACCACTTTGGCGTCCACCTGAAGCGTCGTTTTCGCCTGTGCGGGACCTATCGGACGACCGCCCCGGAACCACCCTGTTGCGGCCAACGGCGAGGATGGACTTCTACAGCCGGTCTTGGAGGGTGAGCAGGACGCGGACGCGTTTTCCAATACGGAGTATGTCGAGCGGGACCTGCGTCCCCGCCGGCCGGGTCAGGGCGTAGGGCAGGCCCGGGACACCCGCCTCGACGTCGGCGCCGGTGACCACGTCGCCGCGCCGCACCCCGGCCTTGAAGGCCGGTCCCGCCTCGTCGATCCAGGTGACGGTCAGGGCGCCGTCGTAGTCGGTAAAGGCCATGCCCGCCCGGTCGTCGACGTAGGGGTCATTGAGATGGCCGCTGTAGGCGACGCGGAAAACCAGCTCGTTGCTGGGTCGGTCGATGTGCATGTTCAGCCGCTTGAGCAGGTCGAAGCCGATGACACCGTCCTTGTCGCCCCCGAGGTGGCGCAGGTAGCGGTCGTCATTGGCGTTGAGGCGAACCACGGCGTTGCCGATCTCCAGGCCGCCGACGGTGATCTTCTCGGCCACCACGCTCTGGTGCAGGACATTGCCCTGGCCGTCGTAGTCGTTGCGGCGGCGGGCGAACTTGTCCCACAGGCCTTCGCGCTTCACATACCCGCTGCTCAGGTGAAGGCCCCAGGGGATGAAGGGGGCGACCCAGACGCGGGCGATATGGCCGTCAATGTCGAGCTTGATGCAGCCGAAGACCCCGACCGTGCCGTCCATCCGCAGCTTGCGGTAGCCGGCCGGCGCGGTCCTGGTGTTGATGGTCAGGACCTGGCGGTCCCAGTCCATCAGCACCGGCTGGTAGCGGATGACGCCGATGAGGCCGGCGATGGGCAGGCCTTCGAAGAAGCCGGCCACGCTTTCGCAGGGAATGGCGGTGTCGGCGATCTTGCCGCCGATCACCGCCCGTTCGATCCGGGAGCCGCCGGAATTCCTGCCCGGCTCATAGCCCGGATTGGTCACCGAAGGATGGGCGCCCCACTCCCGGCGCCCCGTCATCAGGCCGAACGGAAAGCTGCGCCCGTCGGGGAGTTCCACCGTGGTCCAGGGCAGGCCCCGGGTGACCTTGAGGGGAAGCTCGACCGGCGTGCCGGTCGACTGCAGCCGGGTCGGGGCGGCCAGGGCGGGGGTGGCGCCCGCGGCGGCGAGGCCGGCCAGCGCGATCCGTCTGTTGATCATCCCCGATACTCCCCCACGCCACCGATGACCGCGAGCGTATCACCGGAAATGGGGAAAGCGAGGGCGGCGGGTTCGCCTCGCCAAGCCTACCCGGCGCCCGCGATGTAGCGGTCGATGACCGTCCCCAGCACGGTCAGCGGCGTGCCGCCGGTGGCGACCACCGTGTCGTTGAAGTCGCGGATGTCGAACTTTGGCCCCAGGGCCGCCCTGGCCTTGTCGCGCAGGCGGTTCATCTCGGTGTGGCCGACCTTGTAGCCGCAGGCCTGGCCCGGGCTGGCGCAGTAGCGGTCGATCTCGCTGGTGGCGGCGGCGGTGGCGCGGCCGGTGGCCTGGACAAGGGTGTCGATGGCCTGTTGGCGGGTCCACTTCTTGGCGTGCAGGCCGGTGTCGACGACCAGCCGTGCGGCCCGGAAGCGCAGGGCCTGCAGGTAGCCGACCTTGCCAAGCGCATCGCCCTTGTACATGCCGACCTCGTCGGCCATCTGCTCGGCGTAGAGGGCCCAGCCCTCGATGAAGGCGTTGAAGCCGATCAGCGAGCTGATCGGATGGATCAGGTCGTGCTTCTCGGCCAGATAGGCGCCCTGCCAGGCGTGGCCGGGGATGGCCTCGTGCATGGTCAGGCTGTTGAGCGAATAGCGCGGCCAGTTCCCCGTATCCTTGAGGTTCACATAGTAGATGGCCGGGCGTGAGCCATCGAGCGCCGCGAAGTTCATGTAGCCGAGCGGCGCACCGTCCTGGATGTCCTTGGGCACCGCCTTGATCTCGACCGGCGCCTTGAGTCCCAGCTTCGACAGCTCGGTCATATGCGGCCGGATCCTGGCGACGCATTCGTTGAGGTAGGCGATCAGTTCGGCCTGGCCGGCCTCGCTGTTGGCATAAAGCTGTTTCGGATCCCTGGTCAGGGCGCTGACCCGCTCACCGACCGTGCCGGTGGTGTAGCCCTCGCCCTTCAGGAGGGCGTCCATTTCGGCATCGATAGCCTTGCCCTGCTCGAGACCCAGGGTGTGGATCTCGTCGGCGGTCATGGTGGTGGTGGTGCCCACCTCCAGGCCCCAGCCATAGTAGGCCTCGCCCTGCGGCAGCTTCCAGACACCGGCGTCGCTGTTGGCCGACTTCATCGCGGCCTCGACGGCGGCGATCTGGCGGTCGATGGCCGGGAAGATCTTGTCGCTGACCAGGGTGGTCACCGGGGCGCCGAAGTCGCCGGCGATTTTGCCCGCCTTGGCGCGGTCGACGATGGATTTGACGAGGCCGGTTTGTCCAGCTTGCTGGGCGCGGAAGCCCTTCAGCTGGCCGAGCAGGTTTGGCAGGATGAAGTCGGGCGGCACGACGCCGGCGGCGACGTCGGTCCTGAAGCGCTCGGTCTCCTGATCGATGACGCCGGCCAGGGCTTCAGTGCGGGCGATGTAGGCGTCGACGTCGGCCTTGTCCTTGATCAGGTGCTGGCTGTTGAGGAACTCGGGGATGCCGCCGACCGAGCCGTTTTGCTGGCTGAGCACATAGGGGTTGGCGAAGTCGCCGCCATAGCTGAAGTCGCCGCCCTGGGCGCCCAGCTCCTGCGAGGCCAGGACGGTGTCGTAGAGGGTGGTGTCCCGCTCGTTGAGGCCGTCGCGCTTGATCGCCTTCAGGCGGGTGACGCGGCTCCTGTAGTCCTCAACCGTCTTGCGGCGACCGGCGGCCGAGGCGTCGGACAGCTTGGACTTCAGGCCGGCCAAGGCGTCCTTGTCGAGGCCCAGCGAGGTGGCCGTTTCCGGCGACGAAATGAGGATTTCCTGCACGAAGGCGTCGAGCAGAGACCCCAGCTCGGCGTTGGCCACCGGTCCCTTTGCGGCGGCCTGGGTGCAGGCGGCGAGGGGCAGCGAGGCGACCGCGCCGACGGCGGCGGCGCCCAGCAACAGCTGGCGACGGTTGGTAGTCATGGGGGTGGCCTCCTCGGAGCGTGGCGGCCGTTCTGGGGACGGTCTGCCGGAAGCGGAGGACTATTGGCCCACCCCGGAAAGGCGTCGAGTGTCTTTTCCGTAAGGATCGGGCTCCCGTCCGGGGCGACGCCGGTTGACTCCGGGCGTGGCGGGTTAACCAATCGCCGCCGGGGTTCTTCCAAGGGGCGTAACATCATGGCCATCCATCGGCGCGCGGCATTGGCCGGTCTGGCGGGAGCCGCGCTTGCGGGCGTGGACCTGTCCATGGCCCAGAGCCTGCGCATCCGCCGCCCGGTCTCGACCCTGCCGGCCAATGATCCCGATCTGGCCGCCCTGCGCCGGGCCATCCCGCTGATGAAGTCGGCCGGGGTCTGGGAGCAGCAGATCGCCCTGCACGCCGACATGCGCCAGCGGCATCATTCGTCCTGGCGCTTCCTGCCCTGGCACCGGCTGCAGCTGGTCTGGTTCGAGCGCCAGGTGGCGCGGTTCAGCGGCAAGGCCAACTTCGCCCTGCCCTACTGGGACTGGGACGACGATCGCATGCCGGCCATCGTCTCGTCCGATCCGTCGTTCGCCCTGCGGCGCGACGCCCAGCCGGGCGACAGCCTGCGGGCCTTCATGCAGCGCAACGGCCAGCGTTTCCAGGGCCGGGTGACCGACGACTTCGCCACCTTCTTCGGCCGGGCCCGCAATGTCGGCACCCCGGCCCAGGGCGGCTATTCGGGCAGCGCCGAATGGAGCGGCCACAACATGATCCACGGCTTTGTCGGCGGCGACATGGGTCGGCTGGACCGGGCGCCGAACGATCCGCTGTTCTGGATGCACCATTGCAACATCGACCGCATCTGGACCGTCTGGCATTCGAAAAACAGCGACGGCCTCTACCCCAAGCCCTGGCGCGACGAGTTGTTCAGCGGCTTCATGGATACGCGGGGGCGGCTGGCGCCGACGGTCAACGCCGCCTCGACCATGCGGACCGAGGCCTTCGGCTACGACTATCCGTTCGACATGACCCCGCCGATCGTGTTCGCCGCCGCGCCGATGCGGATGATGCAGCAGAAGACGATCAACCTGTCCGGCGACATCCTCAGCCCGCAGACGGCTCTGGTCACCGTGCCGGCCGACGCCATCGGGGCCAGCGAGGCCGTGACCACCGGCTTCATCGAGGTCAAGCCCGACCCGGACGCCGCCTCGGTCATCCGCATCCGCATGCTCGCCGACGGCCAGGAGGTCGCCACCGACTCCCTGTTCCTGGTGCCCTCGGGCGCCTGCGAGTCGCGGCAGGGGCTGCGCATCAGCCTGGACGGCGCCTGGAACGGCGAGGCCCGCAAGAGCCGGACGCTGGAACTGACCGTCACGCCGCTCGACGGCCGGGGCGGGACGACCACCGCCACCATCCTGCTGTCGGTCATCGTCGATGCCGACCTGACCTGGCTTGGATAGTTGAGGCTGGAGTAGTTCAAACCATCTTCGCCCAGAATGGGGCGATGAATACTCGCCCATTCTGCGTACAAACTCCCCTCACAGGCGAATTCTCGGCTTCGGGTCACGTCGTCTGCGCGACTCGTGAAGTAATCTACTCGCCCACCAAGCGAATAACGTCGTTTTCTCTTGGCGGAAACCTCGTCCCGACTATGGTTAATTTGGGCTAGGACAAGGGGTTGAACCAAAATGGGTAGGTCGAAACTTTTGGGCGGTGTCGCGCTGGGCGCAACGCTGCTGGCGCTCTCCGCCGGAAGCGCGATGGCCGGTGGGCCGGGCGGCGATTTCCCGCCGAACGCGGTGCCGGGCAAGTGCTACGAGAAGGTGCTGATCCCGCCGTCGTACGAGAGCTACACCGAACAGATCGTCGACTCGCCGGCCCGCACCGAGACCCGGGTCATCCCGGCCGTCTACGGCGAGGAACTGCAACAGGTTCTGGTCCGCGAAGAGCGCACCGAATACATCACCCTGCCGGCCACCTATCGCACGGTGACCGAGACCGTGATCCTCAAGCAGGCGTCCGTCCGCACCGAGACCGTGGCCGCCGTCTATGAGACCATCTCCGAGCGGGTCATGGTCCGCGAGGCCCACTACGAGTGGCGCCGCGGCGTGCCGAAGGACCAGCGGCCGACCGATCCCAACCACTACAAGGTGCTGTCCACCGGCGAGGTGCTCTGCCTGGTCGAGGTGCCGGCCGAGTACGCCATGGTCACCCGCAAGGTCCTGCGCACGCCGGAACGCACGGTGCAGATCCAGGTGCCGGCCGAGACCCAGGTGGTCACCCGCCAGGTCATCGATCAGGACGCCCGGGTCGAAAAGCGCGTGATCCCGGCCGAGTACCGGTCGGTCCGCGTGCGCGTCGTGATCACCAAGGAGCGGGTCGAGACCTACACCATCCCGGCCACCTACAAGACGGTGACCAAGTCGCGGATGGTGACCGACACCAGCTTCCAGTGGCGCGAGATCGTCTGCGCCGACAAGGCCAGCTACGCGCCCCCGCCGTCCTACGGCCCGCCGCCGCCGCCGTCGTCCTATCCCAAACCGCCGAAGAGCTATCCGAAGCCGCCGCCGCCGGCGCCGACCGGGGGTGGTTACGGCCGCGACTGCGTCGACAACTGCTCGGGCGCCCCCGTGCAGGGTGGCCTGTACGGCTCCGACGCCGCGCCCAAGCCCTATGTGGAAGCCGGCGGCGCCCAACAGGTGCGGGTGACCCCGCAGCTGGTGCGGGACATGCAATCGGCCCTCGGCCTGCGCGGCTACTACAGCGGTCCGCGCGACGGGCAGCTGAGCGCGCCGACCCGGGCCGCCCTCGGCCGCTTCCAGGCTGACCGCAAGCTGGCCGGCGGGATCACGTCCGAGACCCTGCTGGCCCTCGGGGTCGGTCTGCCCTAGCGGCGGCCAATCTTTCCTTCTGCGAACCGGCGGCCAGGCGTAAGCGTTTGGCCGCCGTGTTTGTTTTGGGACCCCGCCATGCCGCTGAAGGACGCCTATCCGCTGTACCTGGCCAACAAGGCGGTCAGTCCCAACCAGGACCTCGAGGTCACCGACAAGTACACCGGCAAGGTGGCGACTCGGGTGGCGCTGGCGACCCCCGACCTGATCGACCAGGCCATCGCCGCCGCCGTCGACGCGGCCGGGCCGATGGCGCGGCTGGCGGCCTATGAGCGTCAGGCCGTGCTGGCCCACTGCGTGAAGCGCTTCACCGAGCGCCAGGACGAGCTGGCCCAGGCCCTGTGCATCGAGGCCGGCAAGCCGATCCGCGATTCCCGGGGCGAAGTCACCCGCCTGATCGACACCTTCCGCATCGCCGCCGAGGAGAGCGTGCGGATGACCGGCGAGGTCCAGCCGCTGGACATCTCGGCCCGGGCGCGCGGCTATCAGGGGATGTGGAAGCGGGTTCCGATCGGGCCCTGCAGCTTCATCTCGCCGTTCAATTTCCCGCTCAACCTGGCGGCCCACAAGATCGCCCCGGCCATCGCGGTGGGCTGCCCCTTCGTCATGAAGCCGGCCAGCAGGACGCCGCTGGGGGCCCTGATCATCGGCGAGGTCCTGGCCGAGACGGACCTGCCCCGGGGGGCGTTCTCGATCCTGCCGGCCACGCGCGACGGGTCGGACCTGTTCACCACGGACGAGCGATTGAAGCTGCTGTCGTTCACCGGCTCACCCGAGGTGGGTTGGGCGCTGAAGGCGAGGGCCGGCAAGAAGAAGGTGGTGCTGGAGCTGGGCGGCAACGCGGCGGTGATCGTCGATGCGGACTCGGACATCGAGGACGTAGTCGAGCGGGTCGTGTTCGGCGCCTTCTATCAGTCCGGCCAGAGCTGCATCGGGGTGCAGCGGATCATCGTCCATGAGGCCGTCTACGAGGGGTTCAGGCGGGCGCTGGTCAAGAAGACCAGGGCTCTGGTCTCGGGCGATCCGCGCAAGGAAGAGACCTTCATCGGTCCGATGATCGATGTCGGCGAGGCGCGGCGTCTGGAAGGCTGGATCGAGGACGCGGTCGGCGCCGGCGCGACCCTGCTGTGCGGCGGCAAGCGTGACGGGGCGATGCTCGAGGCCACCCTGCTGGAAGACGTGCCGCGCGGCCTGAAACTGCGCGACGAGGAGGCTTTCGGGCCGGTGGCCATCCTCTCGAAATTTACAGACTTCAAGGCGGCCCTGGCCGAGGTCAACGACAGCCGGTTCGGCCTGCAGGCGGGCGTCTTCAGCCGCGACATCCACAAGGCCATGGCCGCCTGGGACGAACTGGAGGTGGGTGGCGTGCTGATCAACGACGTGCCGAGCTACCGCGTCGACAACATGCCCTATGGCGGGGTCAAGGACAGTGGGATGGGCCGCGAAGGCGTGCGGTTCGCCATGGAAGACATGACGGAGATCCGGAACCTGGTGATCCGGCGCAAGGAGATCTGAGTTCGCCTCGGGGCTCCCTTCTCCCCTTGCGGGAGAAGGGCGACCAGAGGTTACCGCGCCCAGCCCTTCGGCGGCGCGCTGCCGAGTTGGCTTTCCGGAATCAGCTGCCGCATGCGGCGGGCGAAGCTTTTCAGCGCCACCTCGTTCTCGCTCAGCGGCCCCATGGCGTAGCTGGATGACGCCATCCCCGCCTGCACCCGCTCGATCAGCGCCTTGTCCTCGATGTTGACCAGCCGGTTGATCCGCCAGTTGAGGTATCGGGCCGCCTTCATCTCGCGGCGCTCGTCGGGCAGGACATAGGCGATCTCGCGCAGCATCGTCCGGGTCGGCGACACGGGCAGGAACTGCATGAAGTCGATCTGGTCGGGATAGACGTCGAAGGCGACGTTCGGCCAGAGCTTGAAATAGGTCCACAGCCGCTTGCGGTCGGCGGGCAGGTGGTCGACGTCCGGCAGGAAGCGCTGGTAGGCGCGCTCGGACCAGCTGTCCGACGGGCTCTCCCGCAGGGCGCCCCACATCTTGTCACACCAGGGCCCGGCCTCGAGGCCGTAGCCGACGCCGAACAGCCGGGTCAGGCCCGGGTGGGCGACGGTGATGTGCAGGCTGTCGGAATAGTTGTCGGAGACGTTCTTCCAGTTAACGTCCCGCTCGCGCATCGTCACGCGGCCCAGCGGCTGGAGCTCCTCCATCCGGTAGTGTTCAAGCTCGAAATAGTAGTCGCCGAGCATCTCGCGCACGGTCGGCAGGCCGCCCTGCAACCGCACGAAGACAAACCCCAGGCAGATTTCGTGCTCGACGGGGACGAGGTTGTGGGCGGCGCGGTCGAAGTCGCCAAACGCCTTGGCATGGGGCATGCCGGCGAGGCGGCCGCGCAGGTCGTAGCTCCAGGCGTGGTAGGGGCAGGTCATGCGGACGCCGCAGTTGCCGCTCGGTCCGTCGACCACGCGCGAGGCGCGGTGGCGGCAGACGTTGTGGAAGGCCCGCACCTTGTCGTCGTCGCCGCGCACCACGACCAGGCTCTCGCCGAGGAAGTCGAGGGTGTGGAAGTCGCCCTGCTGCGGGATGTCCGACAGGTGGCAGACGACCTGCCAGCTGGTGCGGAACACCGCCGCCTTCTCGGCCTCGAAGAAGTCGGCGTCGTGATAGATCCAGCCCGGCAGGCCGAGGTTGGCAAGGTCCGGGTCGGTGTTCGGATGCAGGGGCTGGGCGGCGCTCATGATTGGAAGATAGCCGGTTCGTGAGGACGGCGCGATACGTCAGCTCTCCGCCCTTGGGGCGGAGGACCGTTTTGGAGCGCGAGCGACAAAACAGGAGGCGGGACTTCCACCGGCGGACGTGCGCTGTGTCCGCAGACGCCGGCGTGTAAGCGAACGCGCTAACCTTCCAACGCCGGTGGGCCCGCCTCCTGCTTTCTCGCTTAGGCTCGAAAGCGGTCCTCCGCCCAAAGGGCGGAGAGCTTTCGAAGGGGCGCCGCGCTACGCCCCCGGCACCTTCAGCACCTTCGCCGCCTCGCTGATCCGGGCCTGATCAGCCGGGGAGTCGGCGAAGGCGGCCCGGCCCTGTTTCAGCGCCCGGCTCGCCGCCGCCGGTTCACCCAGCACCATGCGGGCGCGCATCAGGCGGATCCAGCCTTCGGCGTCGCGGGGCTGTTCCTGGAGGCGGCCTTCGAGGCCTTCGACCATGCCGCGGATCATCTGTTGCTGGTCGTCGGGGCTCATGGTCTGGGCGGCGGCGATGTCGTCGGCGCTGGGGCCCCGCGGCGCCGGGCCGCTGCTGGCCTTGAGCTTGCCGGTCAGGTCGATGCCGCGTTCGCGGGCCAGGTCCTCGACAAAGCGGCGAACCTCGGCGGCCCAGGGGGCGCCGTCGGGGGCGGAGTTGATCAGGGCGATCCAGTCGGCCATGGCCCCGTCTCGGTCGCCGGCCTGGTCCTTCTCGACGGCCAGGAAGTAGCGGGCGCGGGGGTCGTTCGGGTCGAGCTTGAGGGCCTGGCGGAAGGCCGTGGAGGCCGCCGGAGTCATCTGCCCGCCGGCCGCCTGGACCAGGGACTCGCCCTGGGCCGAGCGGTGTTCAGCGTTGGCCGGATCGAGGGTGGCGGCCTTGTCGTAGGCCTCCGCGGACTCGGTGAACTGGCCGGTCTGGAAGTAGGACCAGCCGAGCATGCGCCAGCCTTCCGGCTCGGACGGGTTGCGTTCCACCTGGGCCTTGAGCTGCGCGATCATGGCCGCCGGGTCGCCGCCGGGGTGGCCGGGAGGCGTGCCTTCGCCCTCCAGTAGCTTGGCCGGGCTGGCGTTGGCCGAGGCGACGTCGGGCTTGCCCATCATCGCATAGAGACCGGTGGCGCCCAACGCGACGACGGCGGCGAGGCCGAGGGCCAGGCGCAGCAGGGCCTTTTCGCTCAAGGGCCGGGCCGGGGCTTCGGGGCCCTTGGCCTCGGCCAGCATGCGGCGTTCGATCTCCAGCTTCAGCCGGGCGGCTTCGTCGGCGGTGAGGGTTCCTGCGGCGGTCTGGACGTCGAGTTCGCTGAGCTGGTCGGCGAGGATGCCGGTCGGGGTGGCGGCGCGGTCGCTCGCCTTGCCGGGACGGGCCAGCGGAATGACCAGGCCGGCGACGGCCAGGGCGACCAGCAGGGTGAGGACCATCCAGAGGATCATTGCTTCTCACTCAGCAGGGCGGCGAGCCGGGCCTGTTCTTCGGGGTCGAGGGGTTCGGGTGCGGCGAGCGACCGGCCGCGCCAGTAGCGCCAGACGCCAAACGCGCCGCCGAGCAGCAGCAGGGCCGGGCCGAACCACAGGAAGAGGGTGGCGGGATTCATCGGCGGCTTGAGCAGCACGAAGTCGCCGTAACGTTCGACCAGATAGGCCTTGGCCTGCTCATCGGTGTCGCCGGCTGTCAGCCGTTCGCGCAGGATGGCGCGCAGGTCGGCGGCCAGAGGGGCGTCGCTGTCGTCGATGGTCTGGTTCTGGCAGACGACGCAGCGCAGCTCCTTGGATAGATGACGGGCGCGGGCCTCGAGGACGGGGTCCTTGAGCTGTTCCTCGGGGAGGACGGCGAAGGCGGGACCGGCGGCGAAGACCAGGGCCAGGATCAACAGAAGGCGCTTCACGATTCCGCCTCCAGCTTGTCGAGCAGGGGTTTCAGCGTATCGGCCCAGGCCTCTGGCGTGATCGGGCCGACGTAGCGGTAGCGGACCACGCCCTTGCCATCGATGACGAAGGTTTCGGGGGCGCCGGTGACGCCGAGGTTGATGCCGGTGCGGCCGGTCGGGTCGTAGCCGACGCGGTCGTAGGGGTCGCCGAACTGGGTCAGCCAGCGGGCTCCGGCGTCGCCCTTGTCCTTCCAGTTGAGGCCGTGGATCGAGACGCCCTCCGCCTTCAGCCGCATCAGGAAGGGGTGCTCGATGCGGCAGGAGACGCACCAGCTGGCGAAGACGTTGATCAGGCCGGGCTTGCCCTGGAAGTCACTGGTGGCGAGACCCCGGCCGCCGGTTCCGGTGCGCACGTCGGGCAGGTTGAAGGCCGGCAGCGGCTTGCCGATCAGCATAGAGGGCAGGATCTTCGGATCGCGGCCAAGGCCCACGGCCATGACAGCGGCGATGGCCAGAAAGACGACGACGGGGACGATGAAGGCCAGGCGCCTCATGCGGCGGCCTCGGCGGTTTTGCGCCCCGTCTTCACTTTGGAAGGTTGGGGGGCGCCGAGGCGCAGGCGCCGGTCACTGAGGGAGACGAGGCCGCCGAGCGCCATGAGGATGGAGCCGCCCCAGATCCAGCCGACGAAGGGGTGGTTCCACAGGCGGATGACCGCCTTGCCCGCGCCATCCTGTTCACCGACCGAGATGTAGAGGTTGCCGATCACCGAGGGGCCGATGCCGGCCTCGATGGTCTGGGTCTGGCTGGAGGGATAGAAGCGGCGCTCCGAGACCAGGGTCTTTGGCCCTCGCCCGCCGACGATTCTGAAGACGCCGCGTTCGGCCTGGTAGTTGGGTCCCACCACCTGACCCAGGCTTTCGAGGATGACGGTGCGGCCGGCGAACTCGACCTGGTCGCCGGTTCCCATGCGCAGCACCTTGTTGGCCTCGAAGCCGGCCATGGCGGTGACGCCGATGCAGGTGACGCCCAGGCCCGCGTGGGCCAGGGCCACGGCCCAGACGGCGACGGGGGTGGTGCGGATCAGCGTCCAGCTGGCGGCGGCGGTCTTCGACCCGATCCCCCAGCGGCGAACGAGCAACAGGCCGCCGGCCGCCATCAGCCAGACGCCCAGCGCGATGCCGAAGGCGGCCAGGGTTTTACCCAGGCCAAATGCGAAGGTCCCGGCGAGAAGGGCGATGACGAACAGGCCCAGCGGCCAGCGCAGGCGGATAAGAATGGCCTTCACCTGATCACGCTTCCAGTGCAGCAGCGGTCCGAAGCCGACCAGGGTCAGCAGGATGGCGAACAGCGGCACGAAGATCAGGTTGAAGAAGGGCGGGCCCACCGTGATCGTCCCGCCATTGCTGATCAGCGGGTAGAGCAGCGGATAGAAGGTGCCGAGGAAGACGGTCGCCGTCGCCACCACCAGCACCAGGTTGTTCAGCGTGATCCCGGCCTCCTTGGAGATGGGCCCGAACAGGGCGCCGGTGCGCATGGCCGGGGCCCGCCACGCATAGAGGGCCAGGGCCGTGCCGGTGGCCAGGACGCAGAAGGCCAGGACGTAGGCGCCGCGGGCGCTGTCGACGGCGAAGGCGTGGACGCTGTTGAGGATGCCCGAGCGGACCAGGAAGGTGCCGATCAGGCTGAGGCTGAAGGTCAGGATGGAGAGCAGCAGGGTCCAGCTGATCAGGGCCCCGCGTTTTTCCAGCACCAGGGCGCTGTGCAACAGGGCCGTGCCCATCAGCCAGGGCATCAGCGAGGCGTTCTCGACGGGGTCCCAGAACCACCAGCCGCCCCAGCCCAGCTCGTAGTAGGCCCAGTTGCTGCCCAGCGCGATGCCGAGGGTCAGGGATGTCCAGGCGAACAGCACCCAGGGCCGAACCCACCGCGCCCAGGCCGCGTCGACCCGGCCCTCGATCAGGGCGGCGACGGCAAAGGCGAAAGCGACGCTGAAGCCGACGTAGCCGAGGTAGAGCAGCGGCGGATGACTGATCAGGCCGGGATCCTGCAGCAGCGGATTGAGCTCGGTCCCCTCGATGGGGGCGGGCGACAGTCGGGTGAAGGGGTTGGAGGTGAACAGGGAGAAGCCGAGGAAGGCGGCGCCCAGCAGGCCCTGCACCCCGAGCACCCGTGAAAGGAAGGTGGCCCGCAGGGTGCGGCCGAACACGGCCAGCGCCCCGCCATGCAGCGCCAGGATCAGGATCCACAGCACCATCGAGCCCTCATGGCTGCCCCAGCTGGCCGCCAGGCGGTAGGCGAGCGGCTGGGTCGTGTGGCTGTGGCGGGCGACCAGCTCGACCGAGAAGTCCAGGGTCGCATAGCCCCAGGCGATGGCCCCGAAGGCGATGACGACGAACACCAGCTGCAACAGGGCAGCCATCCGGCCCAGCCCCATCAGGGCGTCATCGCGGCGATGCGCGCCCCACATCGTCACGGCCGATTGAACCAGCGCCAGCACGAAGGCGAGGATCAGGGCGAACTGGCCGATTTCGGCGCTCATGATCCCCCGGCCCGCTCCCCATCCACGCGATATACGTTAGTCGGAAACCGCTGTACTGGTAAAGCAATCCGGGGACGGCAGGGGGCCGTATCCCGTGGGGTGGCCGGCATATTTCCGGCTGACGGGGCGAGACATGGAGGGAGTCTACAGGGTTGCGATCCTGGGCTCGGGGCCGGCCGGCCTCAGCGCCGCCGCGCGCGCTGCTCGCCGGGGGATGACTCACGTCCTTCTGGAGAAGACCGACCGCCTCTCCGACACCATCTTCCGCTACCAGCGCGGCAAGCACATCATGGCCACCCCGACGCAGCTGGTGCTGCGGTCGGACATCGGTTTCGAGGCCGGCAAGCGCGAAACCATCCTCGACCGCTGGAACAGCGAAACCGCCGGCCACAAGGTCAATGTCGCCTACAAGGCCGAGGCGGCTTCCGTCACCGGAACCAAGGGCGACTTCACAATCACCCTGACCGACGGCCGGGTGCTGAAGGCCGAGACGGTGGTGCTGGCCATCGGCACCCAGGGCAACCCCAACCTACTGACCGTGCCGGGCGGCGACCTGAAGCATGTGCAGTACACCCTCGATGACCCCACCGAGTACGTCGACGAGCACATCACCGTGGTCGGCGGCGGCGACGCCGGCATCGAAAACGCGCTCGGCCTGATCGCCGATACCGCGCAGGGCAATGTCGTCACCCTGCTCAACAAGTCGATGGACTTCGCCCGCGCCAAGGAGGCCAACGTCAAGGCCCTGACCGACGCGGCGGCGGCCGGGCGGATCACCATCCTGGCCGGCTCCACGCCGGCGAGGGTCGATCCGGGCTTCATCACCATCGATACGCCCGAGGGCCAGCAGTCGATACGCTGTGACCGGATCATCGCCCGCATGGGCTCGGCCCCGCCGCGCAAGTTCGTGGAATCGATGGGCGTGGTCTTCAGCAGCGCCGACCGCGACGCCTTCCCGAAGCTGTCGCCGACGTTCGAGACGACGGCGCCGGGCATCTATGTCATCGGCGCCCTGGCCGGCTATCCGCTGATCAAGCACTGCATGAACCAGGGCTATGACGTCATCGAGTTCATCGCCGGCAACCTGGGCCTCAAGCCCGCCGACGAACCGATCCTCGAGGCCAAGCTGTCGGCCCTGCCCGGCGGCCAGTCGGTCGCCGAGTGGCTGGAGTTCCTCCGCACCCGGATCGAAATCCTCAACGGCCTTTCGACCCTGCAGATGCGGGAGTTCCTGCTCGACAGCTCGGTGCGGGTCTGCGCCCCCGACGAGATCATCTTCCAGCGCAACTCGATCGGCTCGTCGATGTTCGGCATCGCCGCGGGCTCGGTGAAGGTCGAGGTCAACCCGAAGAACCGGCGAGAGACCGTGCCCATCGCCCAGGGCTCGATCTTCGGCGAGGTGGGCCTGATCTCCGGACGCAGGCGCGGAGCGACGATCCGGGCAGCCGAGAGCTGCATCCTGCTGGAAATGCCGCGCACGGCGTCCCTGCGGCTGATGGCGCAGAACAAGGACGCCCGCGAGACGGTCAACCGCATCACCACCGAGCGCCAGATGCTGCAGATCTTCGGATCGGGCCTGACCAAGGAGGACATCGTCGAGGTCCTGACCAGCGCCGAGCTGATGCAGGTCAAGGCCGAAGAGGCGATCATCAACGAGGGTGAGGAAGGCTACGACATCTTCATTATCCGCTCCGGCTCGATGACTATCGAAAAGGAGATCGGCGGCAAGACGGTGTTCCTCAACTATGTGCCCGCGGGTTCGTACGTCGGGGAAATGGCCCTGATCGACGGCGGCCGGCGGGTGGCGACGGTGCGGGCGGCGATCCGTTCCGAGGTGGTGCGGCTGGACGGCGATCTCTTCCGGCGGCTGCTGGCCCGCAAGCCCGAGCTCGAAGCCAAGATGCGGGAGGACATGCGGGCCCGCAAACAGATCAACAGCTACATCGAGGAGCAGAAGGACCGCTTCAGCGGCGTCGTCGATCTCTACTCGTCCGTCGCTGACTTCCTGGTCGACCAGGGCATCGGCGAGGCCACCGACGTCCTGTTGATCGACGAGACCCTCTGCGTCGGCTGCGACAACTGCGAGAAGGCCTGCGCCGACGTCCATGACGGGCTGTCGCGCCTCGACCGCGAGGCCGGACGGACCTACGCCAACCTCCATGTGCCGACCAGCTGCCGACACTGCGAGCACCCCTATTGCATGACCGACTGCCCGCCCAACGCCATCCGGCGCGGGGCCGATGGCGAGGTGTTCATCGACGAGACCTGCATCGGCTGCGGCAACTGCCAGCGCAACTGCCCCTATGGCGTGATCCGCATGGACAGCCCGCCGCCGGCCAAGCCGGGCCTGCTCAGCTGGTTCCTGTTCGGCCAGGGACCGGGGCCGGGCGAGCCCGACATCGAGTGGAAGACCAAGGCCAAGAAGAAGTACGGCGAGAAGCCCAAGGTCGCCATCAAGTGCGACATGTGCGCCGGCATCGACGGCGGCCCGGCCTGCGTCCGCGCCTGCCCGACGGGGGCGGCGATCCGAGTGTCGCCGGAAGACTTCCTGACCGTTACCCGCGTGCGGGGCGAGGGCTGAGATGGCCCGGGCGCCGCGCAAGGGAAAGCGTTCGAACGCCCAGGTCCATGTCGGCTTCCTGCGCCACGCCGGCTATCGCTGGGCCTGGGTCGGGCTGGCGCTCAGTATTGCGGCGGCGGTCGGCTACGTGCTGGCCGATGTGCATCCCCGCCCCAATGGCGGCAGTTGGTACGGCTATACGTTGGGGACCATCGGGGCCCTGCTGATCGTCTGGCTGACGGCGCTGGGCATCCGCAAGCGGGTCATCACCAAGGGCGACTGGTCGCTGAAGGCCTGGGTCTCGGCCCACGTCTATCTGGGGCTGGCCCTGGTCACCGTCGCCACCCTGCACAGCGGCCTGCAGTTCGGCTGGAACATCCATACGCTGGCCTACGCCCTGATGATCCTGGTGGTGCTGTCGGGCGTCTACGGCATCATCGCCTACGCCGGCCTGCCCAAGGCCCTGAGCAACAATCGCAAGGAAACCACCCAGAAGCAGATGGTCGAGACCATCCGCTCCCTGGACCGACAGTTGAACGAGGCGGCCCAGCCGCTGAACCAGCGCCAGGCGGCGGCTGTGCGGCTGTCGCTGGAGAAGAGCCGCGTCGGCGGCGGCTTCTTCCGTAGACTGAGCACCAACCCGATGGACTGCGGAACCCGGCGGGCCCTGGGCAAGCTCAAGGGCCTGTCGCGCAAGGCCAACGAGAGCGAGCTGGCGGCCATCGGCAATGTCACCGCCCTGCTGGACCGCAAGAGCGCCGCCCTGCTGCAGCTGCGCAAGCACCTGCGCATCCGCACCCTGCTGGGGGCCTGGCTGGCCGTGCACGTCCCCGCTTCCATCGCCCTGCTGATGGCGCTGACCGCGCACATCGTCAGCGTCTTCATCTACTGGTGAGGCGGGGATGAGCTTCACCCTTCGACAGATCACCAAACGGGCCGCGGGCGGCGAGATCGTCCGCAAGAAGACCGTTGCCGAAGGGCCGCTGCGTATCGGCCGGGGGACCGACTGCGAGATCCGCATCCCCGACCTGGCGGTCAGCATACACCACGCCACGCTTAGCCAGGAGGGCCTGGGCCGGTTGCGGATCGAGGCGACCGGGGCCCAGCCTTTCGGCGTCGACGGCCGCTTCACCAAAAGCGCCGTGGTCAAGATCGCCGACGTCCCCGAGCTCAGCTTCGGCGATCACCTGCTGGCGATTGGTCCCGGCCAAGGTGACGAAGTCGTCCTGACCCTGACCCGCGTCGAGGCCGCCCCGGGCCAGGGCGAGGCGGCGACTCCGGCCAGCCTGATCCCCCGCGCCCGGGTGCTGGGCAAGCGGCGGCTGGCCTGGACCGGCTTTACGCTGATCGCCCTGCTCTGCCTGATCCTGCCGGTGCTGGCCGTCTACGGCGTGTTCGGCAGCCATCCGAAGATCGACCTCGACAGCCAGTGGTCGTCGGGCCCGCTGTCCAAGACCCACGCCTTCCTCGAGAACGACTGCCAGGCCTGTCACCAGAAGGCCTTCGTCTCGGTGCGCGACACCGCCTGCCAGACCTGCCATTCGGCCAGTCAGACACCCGCCGAGCTGGCGGCGACGCAGGTCCGCCTGAAGGGCAAGGGCGCTCCGGACCTGCCGTTGCGCACCGTCGGTGATCACGCGGGCCTCAGCCGCATGGTCTGGGGCACGCCGGCGCCGGTGAAGTGGCACGAGAAGGTCTTCGACTACGCCCGCAAGGTGTTCAACAAGCCCCAGCAGCGCTGCGCCAGCTGCCATGTCGAGCATGTCGGCGACCCGCTGGCCGACCCCAACCACGACAAGCCGACCCTGCAGACGGTCCACAGCTGCACCGCCTGTCACGCCGGCCTCGACAGGCGGCTGAAAGATACGAAGCTGGCCAACGTCGCCAACTGGGGCAAGCACCCGGACCTGCGGCCGCTGGTCACCGTCTCGCCGTCGCCGCTTCAGGTGCGCCGCATCTCGATGGCCGCCCGGCCGTCGGAGAACAGCGGCCTGATCTTCCCGCACGACCTGCATCTGTCGCGCACCGGTGGCCCTGCCCGCATGGCGGTCAGCCTCGGCGCGGGACGCGGCTATGGCGCGCCGCTCGACTGCCAGAGCTGCCACAAGGAAGAACCGAAGGGCGGCAACTACCTGCCGGTGAAGATGGAAGCGGCCTGCGGCTCCTGCCACTCGATCGGCAATCTGCCGCACGGCGACACCCGCAAGCTGGTCAGCTTCTTCCAGGGCGGGGGCGGGGTGGTCTCGAGGACCGGACCGACCATGGGGCGTCGGCGGCCGGGTGATCCTGAGACCTACAGCGGCGTCACGGCCAGCGCCGCGGCGCGCATCCGCGGCCTGTTCTCCCCGGGCGGAACCTGTTTCGGCTGCCACGGGGCCTCGCCGCCGACGGATGGGTCGCTGGTCTGGCGGGCCGGGCCGGTCAAGCTGGCCGACGCCTGGCTGACCAAGGGGACCTTCAACCACGACATTCCCGAGCACTCGAAAGGCCCCGACGGCCAGCCGGCCTGTGCGACCTGCCACGCGGCGGACAAGTCAGGGACAGCCAAGGACCTACTGCTGCCCAGGCTGGCGACCTGCCAGTCCTGCCACGGGGCCGACAAGGCCAAGGTCAAACAGGCGGCCGGGGCCGACTGCGCCGATTGCCACAGCTATCACGCGCCGATCCGGCCGACCCGCAAGGAGCCCGGCAAGGGCCCCAAGGCCGTCGCCGTGCAGGGCCGCGCCATCACCTGGGGGACAGGGCAATGAGCGAGAAGAAGGCCCGCAAACCTCGCGCAGGCCAGAGCGCCGGCTGGGTCCAGACGCTGAAGTCCGCCGCGCCCGGGCTGGTGGTGACGGTGATCATCGCCGTTATCCAGTTCCTGCAGCCGTCTGCCCTGGCGACCCTCGGCAACCTGGTCTTCGACAACTACCAGCGGCTCTATCCGCGTCCGTATGAAGACGTCGGGGTGCGGGTCGTCGACATCGACGACGAGACCATCCGACGGCTCGGCCAATGGCCCTGGCCGCGCACCGACACCGCCCGCCTGACCCAGGCCCTGACCGACGCCGGCGCCCGCGCCATCGCCTTCGACGTGGTGTTCAGCGAGCCCGACCGCACCAGCCCCTCGCGCGCCGCCGAGATCCTGCGCCAGAATCCGGCCGCGAAGGGCGACTACGCCGACATCGCCGCCCTGCCCGACCACGACCTGCTGTTCGGCCAGACTGTCGCCAATTCGCCGACCGTCGCCGGCTTCTTTCTGACCCGTGAGCCCAACAACGCCCGTCCCGTCGAGGCCGCCGGGGTGGTGGTCGCCGGCTCCCCGCCGCTGGAGGTCTTGCCCGCCTTCAAAGGCTCGATCCCGACCTTGCCGGCCATCGCCCAGAACGCCGCCGGCGCCGGCTTTGTCTCCATCATCGGCGACCGCGACGGCATCATCCGCAACGCCCCGCTGCTGGCCCGCATCAACGACCACATCGTCCCCTCCCTGTCCCTGGAGGCCCTGCGTGTGGGCCAAGGCGCGGGCTCGGTGGTGATCAAGTCCTCCGACGCCAGCGGCCAGACCTCAGCCGGCAAAGTCAACATGGTGGCGATCAAGGTTGGCGACTTTATCGCCCCCACCACCGACGACGGCGAGGTGTGGATGCACTACACCGACGACCGTCCCGAGCGGGTCGTGCCTGCCTGGAAGATTCTCGAGGGCTCGCTGTCTCCCGAGGAGATGAAGGCAAAGTTTGCGGACCACGTGGTCTTCGTCGGCGCCGGCGCCGTTGGCCTGCGCGATCTGGTCTCCACGCCCCTGCGCGAGCGCGAGCTCGGGGTTATCGTCCACGCCCAGGCCGCCGAGCAGATGATCCTCGGCAAATACCTGTCGCGGCCCGACTGGGCGCTCGGCGCCGAGTTCTACCTTCTGATCTTCTTCGGGGTCGGGCTCGCCATCCTGGCGCCGGCCCTCGGCGCCCTGCGCAGCGGGGTGATCGCCGCCCTGTCGGTGATCGGGACCATCGCCGGCAGCTGGGCCGCCTTCCGCTATGGCGCCCTCCTGCTGGAACCGACGATGCCGGTGCTGACCATCGCGCTGGTCTACACCATGGTCACCAGTTTCAGCTTCTATCGGGAAGAGCGCAGCCGGGCCTACATCCGCCGCGCCTTCGACCGCTATCTCTCGCCGGAGCTTGTCGAACGCATCGCCCGCGACCCCGGCCAGCTGGAGCTGGGTGGCGAGGAGCGGGACATGACCGTCCTGTTCAGCGACATCCGAAGCTTCTCGCGCATCAGCGAGAAGATGGCCCCACAAGAATTGATCAGCTTCCTGATCGAACTCCTCACCCCGCTGACCGACGCCCTGCTGGCGCGCAAGGCGACCATCGACAAATACATCGGCGATGCGGTGCTGGCCTTCTGGAACGCGCCGCTGGACGATCCCGACCAGTACAGGAACTCCGCCGCCGGGGCGCTCGACATGATCGACGCCATGAAGGAGATGAACGCCCGAAAGAGCGGTCTCGTGGGGCCCTGGCCCGGCGATATCGCCATCGGCATCGGGCTGAACGCCGGCCGCTGCTGCGTCGGCAACATGGGCTCGCGCCAGCGCCTCAGCTACAGCCTGATCGGCGATGCGGTGAACCTGGCCTCGCGGCTGGAGGGCCTGACCAAGGTCTATGGCGTGCCGATCCTGATGGGCCAGACCCTGGCAAAGGAAATTCCCGAGTACGCCCAGCTGGAAGTCGACCAGGTGCGAGTGGTCGGCCGCGAGGCGCCCGAGCGCATCTACGCCTTGCTCGGCCGACCGGTGATGGCCGGCGATGCGGACTTCAAGGCCATGAAGACGGCCTTCGCCGACATGCTGACGGCTTACCGCGCCCGGGAGTGGAAGGCGGCTGAAACCGCCCTGGCTCGCTTCCGGGAGACGGGCTCGGTGTTCGGAATCGAAAAACTGGCGGGACTCTTCGCCGAACGTATCGCACGATATGCCGCCAACCCGCCGCCGGCGGACTGGGACGGGGTTTACCAAGCGGAAGAAAAGTAACGCGAGGCCGCGTTCGGGCCTGAGACGACAGCAGCTGAGGGGCAACCATGCTGATCGCCCAGATTACCGACCTGCACCTGGGCTTCGGCTCAGGCGGGGATTTCGAGGACAACGCCAAGCGCCTGCGCCTGGTGGTCAAGACGCTGAACGAGATCGTTCCGCGCCCGGACCTGGTGCTGGCCACCGGCGACCTGACCGACCACGGCGACCTGCCCAGCTACAAGCGGCTGAAGAAGATTCTCGACAAGCTGGCCATGCCGGTCCTGTTCTGCATGGGCAACCACGACAACCGCGACGTCTTCCGCCAGGTCTATCCCAACGCCCCCTTCTCGGGCGGCTATAACCAGTACGTCGTCGATAACCTGCCCCTGCGCATCGTCGTGACCGACACCCTGGAAGTGGGCCGTCACGGCGGCGGCTTCGATGAGGCCCGCGCCGCCTGGCTGGAGGCCCGGCTGGCCGAATCCGACCGTCCGACCCTGCTGGTCATGCACCACCCGCCCGTCGAGACCGGCATCGAATGGATGACCATCGGTTCGGCCGAGGCCTGGGTCGCCCGCCTCGAGCCCGTCGTCGCCCGCCACCGCAACATCGTCGCCATCCTGGCCGGCCATGTGCATCGGCCGATCATCAGCGCCTTTGCCGGCACCACCGTGCGGGTCTGCCCCTCGACCCAGCCGCAGGTCGTCCTCGACCTCGATCCCATGGACCTGGAAAGGCCCGACGACCGCCCGATGATCGTCGCCGGCCCGCCCGGCATCGGCCTGCACTGGTGGAACGGCAAGGCCCTGGTCAGCCATTACACCGACACCGACGAACAGGGCCGGGCCAAGATCCTGGCGCGCTACACAACCAAGATGCAGGGCTTCATGAAGCACCTGGCCCACGAGCGGGCCGAGGGGTCAGGCGGGCACTAGCCCTTCAGATCAGGCCGCGAGGCCAGAAAGGCCGCCTTCTCGGCCGGCGTCAGCACCTTGCCCTTCTTCAGGCGGCTGACCTTCGGCGTCGGCGGTTCGAACTTCTTCGTTGGGCCCGATCCGCCCTTGAGGTCCGACAGGCGGGTCTTCGACGGCGGCGATTTCACGGGCGGTGCTCCGGGCAGGGGTCTTGTATGGCCCATTCGGCCTAACGCAGCCAGTCGCTCATGCTCGGCGTGTCGGTCACCCTGTACACCTCACCTTGCGGATTGAGGAACAGCCGCTCCATCTCCGGGCGGGTGAACGGCCGCGAGCCCAGGCGGCCGAAGATGGCCATCTGGTTGCCGGTCTCGTCGACGGCCCGGTCGCGGTCGAGGCCGCGCGAGAGGGCGAAGGCGGGGGTCCTGGTCTTCGCCCAGGCGATCAGTTCGGGGACCGGGGCGGGGCTGAAGCCGTAGAAGGCCCGCTGGGTCGCCGGGCTGGTCAGCTGCAGCACCTTCAGGCCATTGCGGCCGTCGGCGACATAGGCGAACAGGCTGGCGTTGGTGGACCCGATGACCACGTCCTCGACGTCGTTCAGGCGGCCGTCGAAGGTGATGCGCTGGAAGATGCGGGGGCTGCGCGGCTTCTCGATATCGAGGACGACCAGGCCCTCGGACTTGGCCGCGACATAGAGGTAGGTACGGGCGGCGTAGAGGCGGCGCGCGTCCTTCAACGGCACGACGGCGCCGGGGATCACCGCCGGGCGGTCAAGGCGGGTGATGTCGAGGACGCGCACGCCCTCGCGGTCGGTGACGAACAGGTAGCGGAACTGTACCGCGCTGGCGCGAACGTCCGTGAGCGGAACAGTCGCGGCGTGGCGCGGCTTCAACGGATCGTCGAGGTCGACCACGACCAGGCCCGAAGCGGCGGCGATGTAGGCGAAGCGGCCGGCCAGGGTGATGTGGCGCGCGCCGTTCAGGATGCCGCCCGGGTTCCAGGTCACCGCCCGCTTGAGCTTGTTGTTGCGCGGCTCGCCGTCGGCCAGGGTGTCGACATTGACCGCGATCAGCCCCTCCTTGGCATCGGTGACGAAGGCGTAGTGATAGATCGGGTGGAAGGGCTGCTCGAGGTTCTCCTGCTGCATCATCGGGGTGTTGCGGGCGGGATTGATCGGCTGGTTGGTCGGCAGGGCCATGCAGGTGGCGTTGGTGGTCGCGACCTGGGTGTCGTGGCCGGCCCCCGAGAACGGCGCGGTGACGATGCGTTCGGAGACGCCCTTGTTGCCGATGTTGGCCACGTCATAGACGCGGAAGCCGCCCCGGCCCTCGGCGACATACATGTACTCGCCGCGCAGCTGCAGACAGCGGACATCGCCGCCGGCGCCCTGACGGACGTTGGCGAACTCCTCAAGCGAGCCGTCCTTCGATTTGCGGGTCCAGTTCATCAGCTGCATCTTGTTGCGGCTGACGTGCAGACCGAAGAAGTCGGGGTAGGCGTAGCGTTGCAGATAAGAGCCGAGCACCGCCTGCGGCTCGTCCCACTCGGTGACGCGAATGGCCTCGAAGCCGCCCTCGGCCCCGACCCAGGCGTGCATGCCCACGAAGTTGACCGTGCCGGTGCCCAGCGTCAGCAGTTGGGCCATGATGGCGTTGTTGTCCTCGGCGGCCGAGACGTGACAGTCGGTGCAGGTCTTGGTCTCCGTGGTCCGCACCGTGTGCGGGAAGTGGGGCGCGAAGGCCTGGCTGGAGAAGCCCGCCGCCGACACCGGCGGCTGCTGCACATAGATGCGCTCGCGGTTGATGTTGGTCGAGCTGAGCACCAGGGCCGAGGACGAGCGCACCGGGGCGATGATACCGCCCCGGGTCAGCTGGTGCTTGCCCAGCTGGAACATGTCGTCGCGGGCGACCTGCGGATTGTAGGTGGCGAAGTTGCGGCTTTCGCCGCCCTTGTCCTTGTGGCTCTGGGCCTTCCAGTTGGCCTCGATCGGCAGGTGGCAGCCGCCGCAGCTGGGTGTCCAGCTGGTGTGACAGGTGAAGCAGGCGATCTCGGCCTCGGGGTGGGCGAGATCCTTGTCGGCGACACCCGAGCCGAAGGCCAGCGGCTTGCGCCCCGGCGCGGCCTTGCTCATCAGCTTGGCGCGGGCAGCCTTGGCGTTGAAGCGCGGGTTGGACGGGTCGACCACGTCCTTCACCAGCGACACTTCCCATTCCAGCTTGGGATCGACGATGGAGCGCTGCACCAGCACGCGCCGGCCGTCCCGCTCCAGCCACTCGAAGCGGCGCTGGCCGTCGGGATTGCGCAGCAGCATCAGGTCGGTGCCGCCGGGCGGGGCGGCCGGCCCGCTGGTGCGCAGGTTCGGGTACTTGCGGGCGTTGCCGTGGCAGTCCTTGCAGGAGATCTCCACGGCCGAGGCGACCTCGCCCATGATCAGGCCGCTGCCGTGGCTGTCCTGGGCGAAGTGGCAGTCGGCGCACTGCAGGCCCTTCTCGGCGTGGATGTCCATCATATGGACGGTCTTGCCGGGGTTGGTTCCGGCCGGGACGAACTCGCCCTCGCCTTTCAGACGCCACTTCTCCGGATCGTCCGGGCTGACGATCTTGCCGTCCTTGTCCAGCAGGTTGCCGGCCCGGTCGCGCTTGAACACCCCCCGGAAGTTCCAGCCGTGGCCGTGGTAGTCGGCGAACTGGGTGTCCTTGAGGTTCTTGTTGAGCCCGTAGACCTCGCGCATGAAATCGAGATCGCCCCACAGGCCCTTTGGCGCCGCGCCCTCGGGGTTGCGGTCGTTGATCTCGCGGATCTCGTGGTCGGTGGGGTACTTCTGTGTCTTCGGCCACATCGAGGGGGCGTCGGACTCGTAGTCCCACATCGTGTAGCCGAGGTAGCTGTTCAGGAACATGTTCGGCTGGTGCATGTGGCAGTTCATGCACTGCGACGTCGGGATGGCGCGGCTGAACACATGCTTCAGCGGATGGCCGGTCGCGGCCTTGTCGATGGTCGGATCGCTGGTCTGGCTCTGCCCATCGCGGCCGAACTTGGCGTAGGTCAGGCTGTGCCGCGGCTCGCGGTCGTTGGCGTAGATAACGTGGCAGCTGGCGCAGCCCGAGGAGCGGTAGTCGCCCGGCTGGTCATTGGTGCCCAGGAACCAGGTGTAGGGATCGTTCAGCCGGGTCTTGTGGATGTTGAGCACCGGCACGGCGATGCGCAGGCCGGTGCCCGGGCCCCGGTTCGACTGCCGGATGTCGGGGCGGCCGGCTTCTTCCAGGCGCTGGGTCTGGCCGGTCGGGTTGGGCAGGCCGATCTCGGGGAACTGGGTGTTGATGTTGCGCCCGCCGCGCTCGAAGACGCGGAAGACGTCGCCCGGCGGCGTCACCTGCCAGGTCGGCAGCGGGTAGAGCACCGGCAGGGCGCCGCGTTTGGCCTCGGCCTCGCTCACGGTGCCGGCCGGCCGGCCGGGAGAGACGATCTTCGCCGGCTCGCCGTCCGGGGTGTAGGACTCGCCGACCATGTAGCGTTTGAACGGCAGGATGCCGTTGTTGTAGCTGGCACCACCGAAGAACATCGCCCCGGTCGCCATCAGCGACCGCTCGTTCGCCTCGATCAGACCCATGTGGCAGGCGCCGCAGGCCTGGCGGGCGACGCGGTAGTCGCCCGGGTTCACAAAGCGGATGAACTCCGGCGACTCGCGATTGAGCAGGCTGTAGCTGCGCTTGGGGTTGGCGGCCTTGGGCCAGCCCCAGGATTTCGGATAGCGGGGCAGGACGTGGGCCTGGTCGCGGACGGCGACGTACTGGGCGCTGTCCTTGGTCACCCCGGCCGGCAAGGCGGCCTTGGCATCGCCGCCGTGACAGTCGGTGCAGCCGATGACCACGGCGTCCGAGGCGTGCATCGACACCGAGTCGACCGGCGAATGGCAGCTCATGCAGCCGGCGCTCTTGGCCTTGGCTTCGGCAGGCGTCTGGCCGGCCTTGGCCGGCGGGGCGACGGCGTAGGTGCGGGGGACCGCCTCTTCCTTCTCGCCGGCCGCGATGGCGGCGCCGGTCAGGCTGAGGGCCGCGACCGCGAGGGCTCCGAGCAGCCAGCCTCTTAACCCCACCGCTGCCATGTCAGAAAGCCAGGGTCGCGTTGAGCAGGATCGAATAGTAGCGGTCGTCGCGCTCTGAGTTGGTGAACAGGTCGCCGAATCCGTCGCCCGGCTCGAACAGGGCTCCGGACGCGCGGAAGACAATGTTCTGGGTCATCCACGGCCGCCAGATGGCGCCGACCGACATGTCGAGGCCCAGCTCACGCGGGATCGAGCCCTCGTTGCGCAGCACCTGGACGGTGATGGTGTCTTCGAACCACAGGTGGTTGATGTTGCCGCTCAGCCGGACCTGCGGGGTGATGTCGAAGTCCGCGCCCAGGCCGACCAGCATGGTGCCCGGGTTGTTGAAGTTCGACTGGCCCTCTTCCTTCGACGAGCGAAGCGAATTGAGGATACCGTTGCGGCCGTTGACGCCCACCGCCCGGCCGCCGCCGGCGAAGGGGATCGACTGGCGGATCCAGTAGCTGGTGTCGGCCCCGGCGAACTGCGGGTTCTCGAAGATGGCGTCGAAGCCCTTCTCGACGTTGTCGTAGGGATCGTCGTCGCCTGAGGCATAGAGGAACGAGCCCCGCACCCGCACCCAGTTGAAGTCGATCGAAGGCTCCACGGCGGCGAACCAGGCGCGGATGTCGGCGGGCTTGCTGGTGAAGATGGAATTGCGGTCCTCGCCGAACGCCCCGTAGAGGCTGCCCGACAGGTTGAGGCGGCCGATCCGTCCGTCTGCGGAGTATCCCAGATAGACGACGTCGTAGTCGCGCGGCCGCAGGTTGCCGATCAGGGCCGGGCGGACGGGGAAGCCGTTGTCGTCGACCTGGATCTCGTCGGCCTCATCGTTGCGGTTGTAGACGGCGGTGACCTGCGAGGTCATGCCGGGGACCGGGAAATCCTGGCGGTAGAGATTGGCGACGAACAGCTGGTCGTCGCGCAGGTTCTGGGTGACGTCGTTGAGGCCCGAGTTGGTGTCCTTCTCGACCCGCCAGAAGAAGGCCAGGTTGTACTGCCAGCGATTGTTGTCGCGGTTGCCGAACAGCCGGACGCCCAGCTGGTTGTCCTGGAACAGGAAGCCCCGGAAGTCGGCGTTGAACGGCTGGATGCCGACCCGGATGGAGTCGAAGTCGTAGCGGTCCGAAACGTTGCGCAGGTGGTAGTCGACGAACAGCTCCTGGACCCCGACAAACCAGTCCTCGCGCTCGGTGTCGCGGCTGGGTTTGACCGACAGGACGCGGCGCTCGGAGATGTCCGCGTAATTGTAGTTGAAGGCCAGGGTGACCCGCCCCTCGAAGTCCGGCGGCTTGAAGGCGGTCGAGCCCTCGATGAAGGCGACCCCGGCGATGAAGGTCTGCGAGGCGACGAAACTGTCGGCGCGGCCGAAGACGTCGTTGCTGCCCGAGCCCGAGGTGGTCTGAACGCCCACCGGAACCGGGAAGCTGCGCGGCTCGATCACCGTATCCATGACGCCGGTGAAGACCAGGAAGCGGTCCTCGGTGCCCGGGATCGGCCGGTCGCCCTTGAAGGTGTTCTGGTTGTAGGGGTCGAACCAGTTGTCCTTGACCCCGAACTGGTCGGCGAGGCGCCAGCGGTCGGGGATCGGGAAGTGGTCGGCCGGGAAGGCTTCCGGCGGCGGGGCGTTGACGGCGCCTGGGTTCTCCTGCGGGTCGCGCTCGGGATAGGTCTCGATGCGGCCCGGACGACGCCTCCAGGGCAGCCATTCGAACATCGACTCCGGCGTGCCGCCTTCAGCCGTTGGCGGGGGGGCCCCGGGGGGCGGAGCCGTGGCCTGCGCGGGTGGATCCGCCTCCTGCTGCATGGCGACCTCGACCGCCTGGTCGATCGCCGAGCCGTCCGCCGCCCCCCCTTCGCCAGCATGGGCAGCCCCGGCCAGCAGCGCGGCGGCGGCCACGCTCCCGAACAGCAGGACTGGGCGGACGGCGATCATGTCAGATCCCCGAGCAGACGTTGGAGGCGCCGCTGTCGATGTAGGGCGCGAAGGGACAGTTGACGTAGCGCAGGCGCGTCGAGGTCGCGCCCTGAATGACGACCACGGTATCGGACCGGATGCCGCTGGCCGGATGGCTCAGGCTGCCGCCGGCGTTGAACAGGCCAAGGGCGCTGATCATGTCGTCCTGGTCGATGCCGTCGCCTGAGACGCCGATCGCGCCGACCAGCTGGCTGCCCCGATAGATGGGCACGCCGCCCGGGAAGATCTGCAGGCCGTTCTGCAGCCGGTTCACGCCCGGCCGCGCGTCGGGCAGAGCCGTGCACCGGGCCGGGGTGTCGGCCCCGCCGCCGTTCACGAAGGTCAGGTGCTGGCCGAGATTGCCAAGCACCAGGGCTGACTGCAGGCCGGTCGAGAAGGGGCTCCAGTCGGCGATCGAGCGCGACAGCGGGCCGGGCGGCCGGCCGACCTCGCCGTCGGGGAAGTAGGGGCGGTGCAGGTTGCCGATGGCCCGCACCGAGAAGCCGATCGTCCCCGTCAGGGCGTCGGGGCGCGAGAGGAAGGCGCGGGTCGCCGGCACGAAGCTGCGGACGTCGGCGCTGGGATCGGCGCTGAGGTCGGCGCCGGCCACCGGATTGCTGAAGAAGGCGGCCGAGCGGGCCTTCTGCAGGGAGACATCGACGCCGAACACCGGGGCGTCCGGCGAGCGGACGATGCCGAGGATATCGCCATGGGTGTCGACCACCGAGATGGTCACCTGGGCGCGGCTGTCGAGCGGCCGGCGGATCTGGGCCCGGGCGTGGCGCATGACCGCGAAGGCCTGCTCCAACACGGCCCGCGCCTCGGCGGCGGTGATCGGCGTGGTGACGCTGCCGCCGTCGGAGCCGGCCGCTGGCGGATAGCGGTTGCCCCCGGAGCCGTTGGTCAGGACGAAGGCGTCGGGGTCGGCGAACTCGGCGTCGGCGGCGTCGCGCACGCCCGAGCCCTCGGTCCCGAAGGTCTGGCCGGCGATGGCCGCGCCGCCGGGGTAGTAGCCGGTGACCGGCACGAAGGCGCCCGTGCCGACCGGCAGGGTCCCGAGCGCCGGCGCGCTGGCCGGGGTGCTCATCAGGTCGGAGGTCGTGGCGTCGCTGAAGCGCAGCGAGGTCCCGTCCACCGTGATGCGGTCGGCCTTGATATCCACCGAAGCGTCCAGCCCGCTCATGGCGGCCAGGGCGATGATCTCTTCCAGGTCGTTGTCGACGTCGATGACGTTGGGGTCGAAGCCGTAGTCGCCCTCGGCGATGACGCCGACGCCGCCGACCAGCACCCCGCCCTTGTAGAGCGGGAAGCCGCCGGGGTCGGCGGCCAGGCCCAGCGGCGAGCGCTTGGGCCCGAGGAAGGCGGTGGCCCCGCCGCCGGCGGCATACCGGCGGTTCAAATCCGAACAGGGCAGCTGGCTGAACTGCACCCCGAACAGCGGACCGCTCTCCAGCCCCACCGCGCCGGGGGCCGGGGGGAAGTGCTGCTGGACGATCATGCTGGCGGTGCGGCTGGAAAAGGCGTTGCCGGCCGAGGAGAGGTAGGCGCCGGTCACCGCCTTGGCGATGGCCCCGGCCTCGGCGGGGGCGACGACGCCCTGGATGTCCCGGTTGGTTCCGGGACCCGGCCGGATGGTGATCGTCGCCGGGGCGCCGGTCATGCGGTAGACGGCCAGCACATTGCCGACCCGGTCGGTCACGGCGATCACCGAGGGACGGGTGCGGGCCCGGGCTTCGGCCACCGCCCGGGCGATCACGCCCTCGACGTCGGCAACGCTGAGCGCGGCCATGCCAAGCGCCGGATAGACCGGGGTGGCGCCGCCACCACCGCCGCCGCCGCCGCCGCCTCCCCCCCCGCCACCACCACCGCCTCCGCCCCCGCCGCCGCCGGAGCAGCCGGCGACAACAAGCGAGGCGGCGACGAGGACGCTGGTGAAAGCTCGGCTCAAAACTGAAGCCCGGATCATGTGGCGCGCTCCAGGGCGTTTCGCACGCGGCCAAGGGCCGCGCGGAAGTCGCCCGGTCGATAGGCGTTGGGGTCTCTGACGGCGGCGTAGGCCGCTTCGATATCGCGGCGCATGCCGCCGGCGGCGCCGCTGCTCACCGCGCCCTGATTCACTGCGGCGGTCAGCAGGGTGTCGACGGCCATCACCGCCTGGGCCCCGCCGCTATAGTCGGTGTAGCGCACGGTCATGGCATCGCCGAGCACCAGCCGCAGGATGGCCACCGTGTCCCGGCCGCTGAAGCCGCGCCCGGCGAAGCGGTTGCCCAGCTGCAGCGTCGTGGCGTTCAACCGCCTGGCCGCGACCACCATCCCGGCTCGCTCGCCGCCCATGGCCCGATGGAAGGCGGCGGAGTCGGCGGCGAACCGGTCGGCCAGGTCCGGCGCGGCGATCTTCGCGGCGGCGGTCAGCAGGATCATGTTCTCGTCATTGTAGGGCGGCGCGCCCCAGACGATGGGTCGCCCGGGGTTGGCCCCGAACCGCACCGGCGGGTTCTTGTCGTCGCTGATCGCCCGATGACAGCTGTGGCAGTCGAAGAAGTAGAACTCGGGGAACACCCCCTCACTGCCCTTGGCCGAGGTGAACAGGGTCAGCGACCGCTCGAGCGCCATGGCCTGGCCGACGGCCCAGCTGGTCACGCCGCCGACCGAGCGGCTGCGGGCGTGGTTCTGATAGCTGTTGAACAGGTCGAGCTCGAAGCTCATGCGCGGGTGGCCGGCGGCCATCATGCGGTGGCTGACGAACTGGCCCGGCTTGTCGCTGCCGAAGTGGCAGTCGAGGCAGGTGCTGGCCAGCACGCGCGGATTCTCCAGGGCCCGCATGCCGCGGCTGCGGTTATCGGCCTTGCTGGCCCCGACCTGGTAGTGGCTGGCAAGCCAGTCGCCCGAGCCGCCGTGGCATGACTCGCAGCCGACGCCGTCGGAAATCTGGAAGGTCGGGCCGCGCTTGGCGGCGTTGTCGGTGTGGCAGCCCAGACAGGCCGGCGCCCGGGCGGCGTCGCCAAGGCCGAGGCGGTCGGCGATCTTCTGAGCCCAGGGGGTCTGCAGGCTGCGCCAGGCCCTGGAGTGGGCCCCGGCGGCGCTGGTGTAGTCCTGCCAGACAACCAGTTCGTTCTGGCGCACCACGGCGCCGTCGCCGGCGCTGCGCCCGTGGCAGGTCGAGCCGGCGCAGCTGCCGACCCCGTTGTGCACCGCCTGCGAGGCGGCCGGCGCGCCGAACAGCAGAGCGACGACGAGCATCGCCCACCCGGCAAACGCACCGATCTTGCCCGTGAGCAGACGCTCCACGCGGCCCCCTTTGAACGCTGGCCCGGAGCCTCCCCGGCCCGGACCTATCCCCGATGGCGCGACGATAGCACCAAACACCGGTCGGCCAAATGGAATGCAAGCGGTTGGGGAGCCGAACCGGCGCCCTGCTCACATTGGTTAACCCCTTCAAATTTGACGGCAAAACCAAACGCGCGGAAGGTGCGTACCTAACGAACGCCGTTCGCGGCGCGTTGATCGGTCGGAGGGGCCGATCGGGGTTTCAGGGGAAGACATCGTGGCCGTCAAAAAGAGTTCCAGCGACACTCCGCCTGCGGCCTTGATCCCGGTGGAGAGCGACCCGCTGGCCGCGCCTCGCGTGGTCTCCGGAACCGCCGACACCGGCGCGGCGAGCGAGGATGGCGGGACAGTCGTGCTGCCGGTTCTGGGCAACGACACCGGGGTCGTCGGCATCGTCCAGGTCAATGGATCCAGCGTCACCCCCGGCTCGATCATCACCCTGCCCTCTGGCGTGCAGATCGTCGTCAATGCCAACGGGACGCTGAGCTTCCTGGTCAATGGCGCCTATCAGCAGCTGGCCGCCGGCCAGACCGCCACCGAAACCTTCACCTATGTCGCCACCGACGGCGGCGGCTCGTCGGTCGCGCCCGACGGCTTCATCAGCGCCGGCGCCCTGACGGCGGCCAAGGGCTTCACCATCACCGGCGCGGCGGCCGGCGACCTGGCGGGCTACGCCGTGTCCGGCATCGGCGACGTCAATTCCGACGGCATCGACGATGTTCTGATCGGCGCCCTGCAGGCCGACCCCGGCGGCCGGACCAGCGCAGGGACCGCCTACGTTCTTTATGGCAAGACCGGCGGCTACACCGGCATCGACCTGGCCGCCCTGACCACGGCCCAGGGCTTCTCGATCCGCGGCTTCGCGGCGCTCGACTTCCTGGGGACCAGCGTGTCGGCCGCGGGCGACGTCAACGGCGACGGCCGCTCCGACTTCATCATCGGCGCCCCCAAGGCCAACGGCCCGGCCGGGCTCGATGTCGGGGCCGCCTATGTGATCTTCGGCCAGGCGACCGGCGGCTTCGCCGGCGGCATCGACGTCTCCAGCCTCAACGGGACCAACGGCTTCGTCATTCGCGGCGGGGCCGCCACCGACAGCCTGGGCTTCTCGGTCTCGGCGGCCGGGGACGTCAACGGCGATGGACGGGCCGACCTCATCGTCGGGGCCCGCGACGCCGACCCCACCGGCCATTCGGGCGCCGGCAAGAGCTACGTCCTGTTCGGTCACACGGGCGCGTTCAGCGCCTCGGTCGATGTGACCACCCTGAACGGGACCAACGGCTTCTCGATCTCGGGCATCGACGCCAGCGACCAGAGCGGCCTGTCCGTGGCCTCGGCGGGCGATCTCAACAACGACGGCTTTGCCGACCTGATCATCGGGGCCGCCGGCGGCGATCCCGGCGCGCGGGCCAACGCCGGCGAGGCCTATGTCCTGTTCGGCAAGAGCGGGGGCTTCGCGGCCAACATCGACCTTTCGACGCTCAACGGGACCAACGGCTTTGTTCTGAACGGCATCGATGCGGGCGACTTCGCCGGCTGGTCCGTGGCCAAGGCCGGCGACCTGAACAACGACGGCATCGACGACATCGCGGTCGGCGCCCTCTACGGCGATCCGTCCGGGCGCAGCAACGCCGGCGAGATCTACGTCCTCTATGGCCGCGATGGCGGCGGCTTCGGCGCCTCGGTCAACCTGTCCAGCGTCGCCGGCACGGCCGGTTTCGTGATCAGCGGCGGGGCGGCGAACGACCTGACCGGCCACACCGTCAGCTCGGCCGGCGACGTCAACGCCGACGGCATCGACGACCTGCTCATCGGCGCCCTCTACGCCGATCCGGAGGGCAGCGCCGACGCCGGCCAGAGCTACGTCCTGTTCGGCCGCACCGGCGGCTACGCCAGCGTCGATCTGTCCCTGCTCAACGGCCTGACCGGTTTCGCCATCGGCGGCGGCACGACCGGCGGCTACAGCGGCCAGGCGGTGTCGGCGGCGGGCGACCTCAACAACGACGGCATCGACGACCTGATCATCGGATCGCCCAACGCCGACCCCAGCGGCCGCACCGACGCCGGCGCGTCCTACGTGCTCTATGGCGCCGCCAACATCGCCCGGCTGACCAGCCCGGTGACGGTGACGGTGACCATTACCGGGACCAACGACGCCCCGGTCATCACCTCGGGCGGCGGCGGCGCGACCGCCACGGCCAGCCGGGTCGAGAACGGAACCAGCGTCGCCACCATCACAGCCGTCGACATCGATAACGGCGCGGTCATCACCTACAGCATCGCCGGCGGCGCCGACGCCAGCCGCTTCACGATCAACGCCACCAGCGGCGCGCTCAGCTTCGTCACGGGTCCCAACTTCGAAGCCCCGACAGATTCCAACGGCGACAACATCTATGAGGTGATCGTCCGGGCCAGCGACGGCACGGCCAGCGACACCCAGGCCTTCACGGTCAACGTCACCAACCAGAACGAAGCCCCGGTCATCACCAGTAACGGCGGCGGCGCGACGGGCGCCGTCAGCCAGGCCGAGAATCTGACCGCCGTCACCACAGTCGTGGCCGGCGACGTCGATGCGGGAACCATGCTGGCCTACAGCATCATCGGCGGCGCCGACGCCGCCCGGTTCACCATCAACAGCCTGACCGGTGTACTCAGCTTCGTCAGCGCCCCCAACTTCGAGGCCCCGACCGACAGCAACGGCGACAACATCTACCAGGTGATCATCCAGGCCTCGGACGGCGTGCTGACCGACAACCAGACCCTGTCGGTGACCATTACCAACGCCGCCGAGGCGCCGGTGATCACCTCCGGAGGCGGCGGCGCCTCGGCCGCCGCCGGGGTCGCCGAGGGCTCGACCGTGGTCGCCACCGTCACCGCCACCGACCCGGACGGCACGGTCCCGACCTTCTCCATCGCCGGCGGCGCCGACGCGGCGAAGTTCAAGATCAACGCCACAACGGGCCTGCTCGAGTTCAAGGTCGCCCCCAACTTCGAGAACCCCACCGACGTCGGCGGCGACAACGTCTATGACGTCATCGTCCGGGCCAGCGACGGGACCCTGTCCGACACCCAGGCCATCGCCGTCACGGTGACCAACGTCGCCGAGGCTCCGGTCATCACCAGCAACGGTGGCGGCGCCGCCGCCACCCGCTCGATCGCCGAGAACCTGACAGCGGTCACGACCAACATCGCCAACGACCCGGACGGCACAGCCGTGACCTGGTCCATCATCGGCGGCACCGACGCGGGCCTGTTCCTGATCGACGCGACTACCGGCGCCCTTCGCTTCGCCACCGCGCCAGACTTCGAAAACCCCGGCGACGCCAACGGCGACAACGCCTACCAGGTCACCGTCCAGGCCAGCGACGGGACGCTCACCGACACCCAGGCCCTGACCGTCACCATCGTCAACGCCAACGAGTCGCCGGTGATCACCTCCGGGGCCGGCGGCACGACGGCCACCTATGATGTGGTCGAGGGCACGACCGGGTCGATCCTCAACACCGCCGTCGATCCGGACGCCGGCTCGACCCTGACCTGGGCCATCATCGGCGGCGCCGACCAGGCCTTCTTCGTCATCAACACCACCACCGGCGTGCTCGATTTCGCCACTCCGCCGGACTTCTCGACCCCGCTCGATAACGGCGCCAACAACATCTACCAGGTGCAGATCCGCGTCAGCGACGGCGCCCGCACCGACGTCCAGACCCTCAACATCCGGGTCACCGACACCAACGGCGCGCCGGTGATCAACTCCCTGGGCGGTGGCCCGAACGGCGCCTACGCCATCATCGAAGGCACCACCGGCCCGACCACGGTCAGCGCCACCGATCCGGACGGCACGACCCCGACCTACAGCATCATCGGCGGGGCGGACGCCGGCTTCTTCACCATCAACACCACCACCGGCCTGCTGGAGCTGGCCGCCGCCCGCGACTTCGAGACGCCGGCCGACGCCAACGGCGACAACATCTATGAGGTCATCGTCCGCGCCTTCGATGGCGCCCTCAGCGACACCCAGACCATCCAGCTGACCATTCTCGACACCAACGAGGCGCCGGTCATCTCCACTGACGGCGGTGGGCCGAGCGCGACCGTCGGCGTCTCCGAGAACGCGACCACCGTGACCACCGTCGCCGCCGGCGACCCGGACGCCGGGGCCAGCCTGACCTACAGCATCATCGGCGGCGTCGATCAGGGCCTGTTCACCATTAACGCCACCACCGGCCAGCTCGCCTTTATCAGCGGCCGGGACTTCGAAAGCCCGACCGACGCCGGCGGCAACAACGTCTACGACGTGACCGTCCAGGTATCCGACGGCACGCTGACCGACACCCAGGCCATCGCCGTCACCGTCACTAACGGCAACGAAGCGCCAGTCATCACCTCGGGCGGCGGCGGCGCCAACGCCACGGCCAGCACGCCGGAGAACCTGCTGGGCATCACAACGGTGACCGCCAGCGACCCGGATGCCGGCGCCACCCTGACCTACAGCATCATCGGCGGGGCCGATCAGGCGCTGTTCACGATCAACGCCGGCAACGGCCAGCTGTCGTTCGTCAGCATACGGAACTTCGAGGCTCCCGCCGACGCTGGCGGCGACAACGTCTACGATGTCATCGTCCAGGTTTCCGACGGAACCCTGACCGACAGTCAGGCCATCGCGGTGACGGTGACCAACACCAACGAGCCGCCGGCCATCACCTCGGGCGGCGGCGGAACCAACGCCACGGCCAACGTCGCCGAGAACAGTACGGCGGTCACCACGGTCACCGCCGCGGATCCCGACGCCGGCGCGACCCTGACCTACAGCCTGGCCGGCGGCGCCGACCAGGCCCTGTTCACGATCGACAGCACGACCGGGGCGCTCAGCTTCATCACCGCGCCCGACTTCGAAGCGCCGACCGCTGCCGGCGGCGCGAACATCTACGACGTGATCGTCCAGGTCTCCGACGGGGCCAACAGCGACACCCAGGCCATCGCGGTGACCGTCACCGATGTCGCCGAGGCGCCGGCCATCACCTCCGACGGCGGCGGCGCGACCGCCAACCTGAGCCGCGCCGAGAACAGCACCGCGGTCACCACCGTCACCGCCAACGATCCAGGCGGCGCCACCCTGACTTACACGGTCAGCGGCGGCTTCGATCAGGCCCGCTTCACCATCGACAGCACGACGGGGGTGCTCAGCTTTATCACCCCGCCGAACTTCGAGGTCCCGGCCGACAGCGACGGCGACAACAGCTACCAGGTGGTCGTCACCGCCTCGAACGGGACCTTCAGCGACACCCAGGTGATCAACGTCGCGGTCACCAACCAGAACGAAGCGCCCGTCATCACTGGCCATGGCGGCGGCGCGGTCGGCGGCTACACGATCTCGGAGAACACCCTCGGCCCGAGCGCGGTCATGGCGGTCGATCCCGATGCCGGGGCCACCGTCACCTACAGCATCATCGGCGGCGCCGACGCGGCCCGCTTCGTGATCAACGCGGCCGGCGTCATCCAGCTGGCCGCCAACCCCAACTTCGAGGCCCCGGCCGACGCCGACGGCGACAACGTCTACACCGTCATCGTCCAGGCCAGCGACGGGACCCTCACCGACACCCAGACCGTCAACGTCACAGTCACCAACCAGAACGAAACCCCGGTCATCACCAGCAACGGCGGCGGCGCGACCGCGGCAAGGAGCGTGGTGGAAAACTCCACTGTGGTGACCGCGGTGACGGCGACCGATCCGGACGCCGGCGCCACCCTGACCTTCAGCATCGTCGGCGGGACCGATTCCTCGCTGTTCACCATCGATTCGACGACGGGAGCCCTGGCCTTCATCAGCGGCCGCGACTTCGAGGCGCCGTCCGACAGCAACGGCGACGGCGTCTACAACGTCGTGGTCCAGGCCAGCGATGGCGCCAATACCGACAGCCAGGCGATCAACGTCACGGTGACCAACCGCAACGATGCCCCTGTCATCACCTCCAACGGGGGCGGGACCGCCGCCAGCATCACCCGGGCCGAAAACGGCGCCCTGCTGGTCACCACCGTCTCCGCCACCGACCAGGATGCCGGCGCCACGATCAGCTACATGATCTCCGGCGGGGCCGACGCCGCCCGATTCTCGATCAACACCGCCACCGGCCATCTCAGCTTCGTCGCCAACCCCGACTTCGAGGCCCCGGCCGACAGCAACGGCGACAACAGGTACATCGTCATCGTCCGCGCCAGCGACGGCGCCCTGACCGATGTGCAGACCATCACCGTCATCATCACTGACGCGGCCGAAGGGGGGGCGTCGCCGTCCATCACCTCGAACGGCGGCGGACCGACCGCCACGGTCAGCATCACCGAGAACAGCACGGCGGTGACCACGGTGACCGCCAGCGACCCGGACACACCGGCTGGCAGCCTGAGCTACAGCATCGTCGGCGGTATCGACTCGGGCCTGTTCACGATCAACGCCGCCACTGGCCAGCTCAGCTTCATCAGTGGGCGGAACTTTGAGTCCCCCTCCGATTCCGGCATGAACGGCATCTATGATGTGGTCGTCCAGGTCTCCGATGGAACCACGACCGACACCCAGGCCATCGCGGTCGCCATCACCAACCTCAACGAGGCGCCGGTCATCACCTCCGGCGGCGGCGGGCCGACTGCCAGCTTCAACTACAGCGAACACCAGAATCCGCCCTTCGTCGCCAACCTGACCGCCTCCGATCCCGACGCCGGCGCCAGCCTGACCTTCGCCATCATCGGTGGCGCCGACGCAGCCTTGTTCACCCTCGGCGCCGGCGGCGTACTGGAGTTCGTCTCGCCGCGGGATTTCGAAACCCCGACCGACGCCGATCTCGACGGCGTCTACGAAGTCACCGTCCTGGTCACCGACGGCTCGCTGACCGACAGCCAGACGATCAGCGTCACGGTCACCGACGTCAACGAGGCCCCGACGTTCATCTCCAACGGCGGGGGACCGACGGCCAACATCACCCTGTTCGAGAACGACGTCGTGGTGGGTGAGATGGAAGCGACGGATCCCGACGCCGGGGCCACCCTGACCTACAGCATCGTCGGCGGTATCGATCAGTCGCTGTTCACCATCAACAGCCTGAACGGCTCGCTGACCTTCATCACCCCGCCCGACTTCGAGAACCCGACGGATTCCGGCGCCGACAACCTCTACACCGTCGTGATCCAGGCCTCCGACGGGACCCTGATCGACACCCAGACGCTCAACATCACCATCGTCAACGACGACGAGCCGCCGGTGATCACCTCCGACGGCGGCGGCGCCACCGCCAACGTCTCGGTGATCGAGAACGAGCCCGACGCCACCACCGTCTCGGCCACCGATCCGGAGGGCCAGACCATCACCTACAGCGTCGTCGGCGGTCCCGACGGCGCCCTGTTCACCATCGACCCCGCCACCGGCCTGCTCAGCTTCGCCGTCCTGCCGGACTTCGAGAGCCCGCAGGATTTCGACGGCGACAACGTCTATGAAGTCATGGTGCGGGCGGATGATCCGAGCGGCGCCAGCGACACCCAGACGATCTTCGTCACGGTCACCAACGACAACACCGAAACCGGCCCGACCCTCACCGGCCTGATCGGCCTGTTCAAGATCGACGAGGCCGCGCCGACGACGCGCATCGACAGCAATGTCACCTTCACCAACGGCCAGTCGTCCTACACCGGCGCAACGCTTCGGGTTTCAGGTCTGAACTTCAATGACGTTCTCTCTGTGATCAGCTTCGGCACAGGCCCCGGCCAGGTCAGCACCAGCGTAGCCGCCGGGCTGGTCATCCTCTACGAGGGCATCGTCATCGGTTCGGGCACGGGCGGGACCAGTGGCGCCGACCTGGTCATCACCTTCAACTCCTCCGCCACCCGGCAGGCCATCGAGGCGGTGGTCGAGGCCCTCGGCTATCGCTCCCTGGCCACCGACACGGTTCCCGACCACACCCTGACCATCGAGATCACCGACCCCACCAGCCAGATCGCCAGCGCCCAGGTGCGCGTCCAGTTCAACGCCAACGTCCTCAACGGGACGCCTGGCCCCGACACCCTCAGCGGCTTCGCCGGCAACGATACCATCACCGGCTTCGCGGGCAATGACATCCTGGACGGCGGCGTCGGCGACGACATCATCCACGGCAACCTGGGCTCCGACGTCCTCAACGGCGGCCAGGATCACGACAGCCTGTTCGGCGAGGAGAGCGACGACGAGTTGAACGGCAACGAGGGCCAGGACTTCCTCTACGGCGGCGACGGCTTTGACATCCTCAACGGCAATGAGGACGGCGACCACATCTACGGCGGCATCGGCATCGACAGCATCGATGGCGGGGATGGCGACGACGTTCTGTTCGGCGACGACGGCAATGATAACATCACCACCGGCGACGGCTTCAACCTGGTCTTCGGCGGCAACGGCAATGACCTGGTCTACGCCGGGGTGAACGTCGATATCCTGCATGGCGACGCCGGCGATGACGAACTGCACGGCGGCGACGGGAACGACCAGATCGACGGCGGGGGAGACGACGACTCGCTCGACGGCGAGGCCGGCGACGACAGCCTGGCAGGGGCATCGGGCGACGATACTCTGCGCGGCGCCGCCGGCTTCGACTTCCTCGACGGCGGGGCCGGGATCGATGATCTCGACGGCGGCGCCGACGACGACACCCTGCGCGGCGGCGACGGCAACGACATCCTCTTCGGCGGCGAGGACGATGACAAGGTCTTCGGCGAGGGCGGAGACGACTACATCTACGGCGGTGATGGCGACATCGATGAGATCGACGGCGGCGGCGACCGGCTGCAGGATACCGACACGGTCGAATACGGCGGCGACTTCGCCGACTACACCCTGGCGTTCGGGACCAACAACGACATCTTCGTCACGGATCTGAACGGGTTTACCGACCACCTGTTCAACATCGAGTTCCTGCAGTTCGCGGACCTGCTGATCCCCGTCGGCAACGATGTGCCTGAGATCACCTTCGGCGGCGGCGGCGACGAGGCCTTCGTGTCGATCGACGAGAACCAGACCTTCATCGGCTTCGTCACGGCCTCGGACACCGACATCAACGCAACCCTGAGCTTCAACATCACCGACGGCGCCGACGCAGGCCTGTTCGCCATCGACAGCTCGACCGGCGAACTGACCTTCATCTTCTCGCCCGACTTCGAGGCGCCGCTCGATGCCGACGGCGACAATGTCTATGCGGTGGAGATCGCGGTCAGCGACGGCTTCAGCGAAGACCGCCAGACGATCTTTGTGACGATCAATGATGTCGCCGGCGGCATCATTGTCGCGCCCAAGGGCGAGGAGACGCCGATGGCTGCTCCCATCCCCGCGCCGCCGCCGGAGGTCACCACCGGGGTCGAGGGCGGCTGGCTCTTCTAGAGCCGCCGGCCCTTACGGACTGGGCGAAACCGGCGGAAACAGCGGGAAGTCGCCATCGGCGCCGACGCCGTCACGCACGTCCGGCGTCGGCTCGAAGTTGTCGCCGGCGTCCGGCGGCGGCAGGCCGTCCGGCCCGTCGGCGGCGTCGCCCGAGGCGACATAGGCCGGATCCTGCTCACCGCCCCGGCCCGCGTCATCGGGCGAGCTGGGCGGGGGCAGCAACAGGGCGATGAGCTGGGCCGACACCTCGTCGGTCAGTTCAAACGGGCCGAAGGTCCCCGCATCGGTGACGATCAGCGACAGGCCCGGACGGTCCAGGGTGATGGTTCGCCCGTCCCGCTCGACATCGATGGCCCCGGGGGTGTCGAAGCTGTCGGCCGAGCCGGCCGGGCCGCGCAACACGACCAGCAGCATGGTCTCCGGATCGCCGGAGAACGGCGGCACGCCGGGCTGCTGTTGCAGCAGGGCCAGGGCCTCGGGTCCGACCAGGCCCTCGACGATGGTGCCGCGCACGCCGATGGAGGCGACCGGGGTGGTGATGGCCTGGCGCGAGGGCCCGCGCGAGGTCTTGCCCGAGGCGAAGCGGAAGGCGCCCTTGGCGACGCTGGCGCTGACCCCGCCCGGATTGTTCGGGGCGGGGGCGACGAAGCGGTCGACGGTCATCCGGGCGTTGGACCCGACGGTGAAGGTCGAGCGGTCGCGCAGAAGCACCTGCACCTGGCTGGCCGGACCGGTGACGTACTGGTCGCCCAGCTTGACCGGAGCCCGGACCACGGCGGGCCGCAGAGGCGTGCCGCCGCTGCGTTGCTGCACCTGGTTGCGAACGGCGGCGTTGACCCCGACCTGCTCCTGCGCCCAGGCGGCGGAGGCGATGGCGCCGGCCGACAGCGCCAGCCAGCCGGCGGCGGCGACGGAAAGAATTCTGAGCGTCTTCATGGAGGTGCTCCTCGAAGCCTCTAGTTGCGCGCGCCGAAGCGCCAGATCAGGCGCAGCTCGGCGCCCCAGCCTTCGAAATCGGCCAGCGGGAAGCCGCTCTCGCGGCTGGAATAGTTGAGCGCCCCTTCGAGGGTGATGTCCTCGCGCACATCGCCGGTCGCGCCCTTGCCGGCAAAGGCGCTGAGCGGCGCCCCGACGGCCAGACGGGCGTTGAGGCGGGTGTCCTCGCGCTGCTCGCCGAGCAGGAAGAAGGGGTCGGCCTCCTCATACTCCAGCCAGCGCCCCTGGACGGTGGCCAGAAGGTAGACGCCGCGCTTGAACCGCTGGTCAAGCGCGATGGACGCCCGAGGGCCGGAATAGCCGAAGGGATCATAGGAGGCGGTCTTGGCCTCCCAGCCAAGCGCACCGGTCAGGCTCGTGCGGGCGGCCAGCTTGTGGCTGACGCTGACCTCGAGGCTGTAGCGCTCGCCGTCGCGGTCGCCGCCGATCAGGCCCGAGACCGCGTCGATGGCCGGCTCGTCGAAGTTCTGGTCGACCGCCTCGGCGCGCAGGCCGAGCGTCGTGCGGTTGGTGACCCGCCAGTTGAAGGCGCCGCGCAGGCCAAGCTCGGTCAGCTGCGGATCACCCAGTAGCCGCACCTGCCGCGCCACCAGCCCGATGCGCAGCGAGGTCAGGCGCGAGCGATGACCGATGCCGCCCTCGCCCTCGAACCGCTGAAAGTCGATGGCCGCGCCCGACAGTTCGGACCGGTCGTAGGCCAGGCCGGACCCATAGATTTCCCAGCTCTTGCTGGAGCCCAGGTCGAGGCGGCCGTTTACGGTCAGGGACAGCTCGCTGGAGGTCCCCTGCTCGGCCGGCGGCGCGCCGAAGATGTCGAAGGCGGTGAAGTAGGCGCCGGCCGCGTCATCCTCGTAGACGACGCCGGCGGTCACCCGGCCGGAGATGGCGGAGTCGGCGGTCTTTTCCTTGACCCGGGTGAGGTAGCGGTCGGCTTCGGCCCGTTGCAGCGGCGAAAGGTTGGCCCCCTTCAGCCGGTCCAGCTCGACCTTGGCGCCGTTGTAATCGCCCAGCCGGTACAGCAGCACGGCGTAGAACAGCCGGTCGCCATGGCGGTTCGGCTCGAGGATCAGCACCCGCTCCATAGCCGAGGCTGCCGACGACAGGTTGCCCTGCGCCGCCTCGCTGCGGGCGAAGGCGAGGTTCAGCTCGACATCGTCGGGCGCCGCCAGGACCGCGTCGAAGTCCTGGGCGCCGGCCGTCACAACGACGGCCCCCAGTGCAAGCGGCAGCGCCAGCAGGGCCGGGGCGAAGACTCTTGAAATTCTGTTGCCCAAAACAGCGCCCCCTCGCGCCAAATCACATCGGTATCCCGCCTCGACCTTGGAGTTAGGGCATTGATCGGTCAAGGCAAATGCCCCGAACCACGGTTAATGCAAAAGGGTGGGTCCAGACGCGCCATTCATCCCTGAGGGGGTGTCCCGGCCACGGTGGTGCGATGCATCACCCGCAGATGCCCGTCATAGCCGCCGTCGGCGAAATGCAGGGTGCAGCGGTTGTCCCACAGAGTGAGCATATCGGCCGCCCAATGGTGGCGGTAGACGAACTCATCCCGGGTGATGTGCTCGAACAGGAAGCGCAGGATGGCCATGCCTTCCTCGCGGGTCATGCCCTCGATGCCAACGGTGTAGACCGGGCTGCAGAACAGCGCCTTGCGGCCGCTGACCGGGTGGGTGACGACCAGGGGATGGGCGACGGTCTTTTCCGCCTCCTCGCTGACCACGATCTGCATGGTCCGTTTGGCCGTCTCCTTGGCGAAGACGCCGGAGGGGCCGTAGGCTTGGCGGGCGCTGTGCACAGCCCGCAGGGGCAGGAGCATGGCATGCATGGCCGGCGACAGGGTCTCCCAGGCCCGGTAGCAGTCGGCATAGAGGGTGTCGCCGCCGACCGGCGGCACGACCTGGGCATGCAGGATGGTGCCGGCCGGGGGCGCGGGCTGGAAACTCCAGTCGGAATGCCAGCCGGCCCCGAAGTTGGTCGCCGTCTCGTCCGGCTCGCGGCGCAGCTCCAGGACATTGGGCCGGCCGGGCATCGGCTTGATGAAGGGGTCCTCGCCGAAGGGTCCCAGCTGCAGGGTGAAGGCCTCCAGAGCGTCGAGATCCATCGGCTGGTCGGGGAAATAGATCACCGAATGGTCGGTCCAGGCCCGGTGCACGGCGGCCAGCGCTGCGGAATCCAGGGGCCTGGACAGATCGAAGCCTTCGAGGCGGGCCCCGAAGCCGCCCGCGTGCGGCGTCACCTTCATGACGGTCCTCCCTGACCTTGTTTGCCGCCAGTAGGCGCCCGGCGGCCTTCCCTGACAAGCCGGTCCCCGCTAGGCTCCGCTTCGAGGCCATCAACGAGACCCTTAAGGACCCCGTCCATGACCAAGACCCTTCCGCGCCTCGGCCTGACCGCCGCCGCCGCTGTCCTGCTGCTGGCCACCGGCGCCTGCGACCGCCTCAAGGCGCCGGGCGACAAGGGCGATCCGGCGCCGCCGGCCACCGCCGCCGATACCGCCGCCGCCGAGAAGGCCGTCGCCGAGGCCAAGGCCGACACGGCTGAAACTGCCCCGGCCGACGCCACCGCCGAAGCCGCGCCGGCCGCCCCGGAAGCCGCTCCCGCCGAGAAACAATAGCGGCGCCCAATAATTAGGCGCCGGGCGGTATTCGTCTCCCATGCCGCCGGCCAGGCTTGAGGCTGGCGGTGCGCGCCCGATGCTGGCGGGATGGCGTTCGACGTCCCCGTCACTTCCACGGCCGAGATTGCTCCGGCCCAGCGCGCCTTCGGACGCGGCCGCATCGCCGTGCGCTCCGAGGACGGCGCCACCCGGCTGGATCGTCTCTATCAGGATGGCGCGGCCAAGCTGCGCCTGCCGCGCCAGCGCAAGGCCTCGCTCGAGGCGGTGATGATCAACTCCGCCGGCGGCATGACCGGCGGAGACCGCTTCGGCTGGACAGTCGAGGCCGGCCCCGGCGCCCATGTGGTCGTCACCACCCAGGCCTGTGAGCGCATCTACCGGGCCAGCGCCGATACCGCCCGCGTCGAGGCCCATTTGACCCTGGCGGCCGGGGCGCGGATCGACTGGCTGCCGCAGGAAACCATTCTGTTCGACGGCTCGGCCCTGGCCCGCACGATCACCGCCGACCTCGCCGAAGACGCCAGCCTGCTCCTCTGCGAGGCGGTGATCCTCGGCCGCCACGCTATGGGCGAGACCTTCGCCCGCGGGTCCTTCCACGACCGCTGGCGCATCCGCCGCCAGGGCCGGCTGGTCTTCGCCGACGATCTGAAACTGGACGACGACATTCCCCATCTGATCCACCAGCCGGCGCTGCTGGCCGGCGCCGGCGCCTTCGCCACCCTGCTGCTGGCCGCCCCGGACGCCGAGAGCCACATCGACGCCGTCCGCCACGCTATCGGCGACCACGGCGGCGCCAGCGCCTTTGACGGCAAGCTGGTCGCCCGCTTGACCGCGCCGGACGGCCTGACCCTGCGCCGCGTCCTTATCCCCGCCCTCATCGCGCTCGGCGCAGCCCCGCCCGCCGTCTGGACCCTCTGATGAACCTCACGCCCCGCGAAAAAGACAAGCTGCTGATCGCCATGGCGGCCATGGTCGCCCGCCGGCGGCTGGAGCGCGGGGTCAAGCTGAACCATCCCGAAGCCATCGCCCTGATCAGCGACTTCGTGGTCGAGGGGGCCCGCGACGGCCGGCCCGTGGCCGAGCTGATGGAAGCCGGCGCCCACGTCATCACCCGCGATCAGGTGATGAGCGGCATCGCCGAAATGATCCCCGACATCCAGGTCGAGGCCACCTTTCCCGACGGCACCAAGCTGGTGACCGTCCACCACCCCATTCGCTGAGAGGCTCCGATGACCCGCATGCTGCCCACCCTGCTGTTCCTCGCCGCCGCCTCCCCCGCCGTCGCGCATGAGGGCCATGGCGAGCCCGGCCTGCTGCACGGCTTCAGCGGCGAACACGGCCTGGCCCTGCTGGCCGCCATTCTGGTCATGGCGGTGACCATCTGGCTGCGCGCGCCCCTGGCCCGCATGGGCGCCAGGGTCCGGGCGCCGCTGGCCCGGTTGATCGCCCGCTACCGGAGCCGCCCGTGATCCCGGGCGAAATCATCACCGCCCCCGGCGACATCGAGCTCAACGCCGGCGCGCCGCGTATCACGCTGGAAGTGGCCAACACCGGTGACCGGCCGGTGCAGGTCGGCAGCCACTACCATTTCTTCGAGACCAACCCGGCCCTCAGCTTCGACCGCGAGGCCACCCGCGGCTGGCGCCTCGACATCGCCGCCGGCGCCGCCGTGCGCTTCGAGCCGGGACAGACCCGCGAAGTCACCCTCGTGCCGATCCTCGGCGCCCGACGCGTCTACGGCTTTCGACAGTCGGTCATGGGAGACCTCTGACCATGGCCCGCATCGGCCGCCCGCTCTACGCCGACCTCTATGGCCCGACCACCGGCGACCGGGTGCGGCTGGCCGACACCGAACTGTTCGTCGAGGTCGAACGCGACTTCACCACCTATGGCGAGGAGGTCACCTTCGGCGGCGGCAAGGTGATCCGCGACGGCATGGGCCAGGGCCAGCAGAGCCGGGCGCAAGGGGCCGCCGACACCGTCATCACCAACGTCCTGATCATCGACCACTGGGGCATCGTCAAAGCCGATGTGGCCCTGAAGGACGGCCTGATCCACGCCATCGGCAAGGCCGGCAATCCCGACACCCAGCCGGGCGTGACCATAATCGTCGGCCCGGGCACCGAGATCATCGCCGGCGAGCGCAAGATCCTCACCGCCGGCGCCATGGACGCCCATATCCACTACATCTGCCCGCAACAGGTCGAGGACGCCTTGATGAGCGGGGTGACCTGCATGCTGGGCGGCGGCACCGGCCCGGCCACCGGCACCAAGGCGACCACCGCCACACCCGGCCCCTGGCATCTGCAGCGGATGATCGAGGCGGCCGACGGCCTGCCGATGAACCTGGCCTTCAGCGGCAAGGGCAACGCCAGCCTGCCCGGCGGGCTGGAGGAACAGATCCTGGCCGGCGCCTGCGCGCTCAAACTGCATGAGGACTGGGGCACCACGCCCGCCGCCATCGACAACTGCCTGAGTGTCGCCGACGCCTACGAGGTCCAGGTGATGATCCACACCGACACCCTCAACGAGAGCGGCTTCGTCGAGGACACGGTGGCGGCCATCAAGGGCCGCACCATCCACGCCTTCCACACCGAAGGGGCCGGGGGCGGGCATGCGCCGGACATCATCAAGGTCTGCGGCCTGCCCAACATCATCCCCAGCTCGACCAACCCGACCCGTCCGTACACAGTCAACACCCTGGCCGAGCACCTCGACATGCTGATGGTCTGCCACCACCTGGACCCGTCGATCCCCGAGGACATCGCCTTTGCGGAGAGCCGCATCCGGCGCGAGACCATCGCCGCCGAGGACATCCTGCACGATCTCGGCGCCTTCTCGATCATCTCCAGCGACAGCCAGGCCATGGGCCGGGTCGGCGAGGTCCTGATCCGCACCTGGCAGACCGCCGACAAGATGAAGCGCCAACGCGGCGCCCTGCCCGGCGACGGCGGCGCCGACAACGCCCGGGTCAAACGCTACATCGCCAAATACACGATCAACCCGGCCATCGCCCAAGGAGTCAGCCGCCACATCGGCAGCGTCGAGGTCGGCAAGCGGGCCGACCTTGTCCTCTGGGATCCGGCCTTCTTCGCGGTGAAGCCGGACCTGGTGCTGCTCGGCGGCTCCATCGTCGCCGCCCCGATGGGCGATCCGAACGCCTCGATCCCGACGCCGCAGCCGGTCCACTACCGGCCGATGTTCGGGGCGCTGGGCAAGGCGCTGACGCGGTCGTCCGTGGTCTTCACCTCGAAGGCGGCCATCGACGGCGGCCTGCGCGGCCGCATCGAAACCGACAAGCAGATGCTGGCTGTCGAGAACGTCCGCGGCGGCCTCTCCAAGGCCAGCATGATCCACAACGACGCCCTGCCGCACATCGAGGTCGATCCGGAAACCTACGAGGTCCGGGCCGACGGCGTGCTGCTCACCTGTGAACCGGCCACGGTGCTGCCGATGGCCCAACGGTACTTTCTGTTTTGATGATGCTGAAGATCACCGCCATCCTGCCGCCCGGGGCCTGGGCCGCCGCCGACCACGTCACCCTCGACCAGGACGGCCGCCATCGCCGCCGCCTGGTCCTGACTAGCGACCATCTGAAGCTTGAGGCCCTGCTCGACGAGCCGGCCGCCGTGCAGCTGAAGCACGGCGACGGCCTGAAACTGGACGACGGCCGCATCCTCGAGGTGCTGGCCGCGCCGGAAGACCTGCTGGAGGTCACCGCCCACAGCCCCGACCACCTGCTGCAACTGGCCTGGCACCTCGGCAACCGCCATCTGGCCACCCAGATCGACGGTGCGCGCCTGCTGATCCGCTACGACCACGTCATCGCCCATATGCTGGAGCACCTGGGGGCGCATGTGCACCGGGTCACCGAGCGCTTCGACCCCGAAGGCGGCGCGTACGGCGGAGCCCACCATGCCCACGAGCACTGAGCCGCTGCTCAAGCTCCTGACCTGGCTCTCCCCCGCCTTCCCGGTGGGGTCCTTCAGCTATTCCCACGGCCTGGAAACCGCCATCGCCGACGGAACGGTCGACGACCGCGCCAGCCTCCACGCCTGGATCGCCGCCCTGGTCGCCCACGGCTCCGGCTGGACGGACGCCGTCCTCTTCGCCGAAGCCCACGCCGCCGCCGACGATCCCGTCCGCCTCGCCGAGGCCGCCGAACTGGCCGAGGCCATGGCCCCGGCCGCCGAACGCCGCCGCGAGACGCTCAGCCAGGGCGCCGCCTTCGCCGCCGCCGTCAGCGCCTGGGCCCCCGCCGCGCCGGCCCCCTACTGCATCGCCGTCGGCAAGGCCGCCGCCGCCCACGCCGTGCCGCTGGAGCCGGCCCTCACCGCCTGGCTCCACGCCTTCGCCAGCAACCTGGTCAGCATCGCCCTGCGCGCCGTGCCGCTCGGCCAGACCGACGGGGTCGCGGTTCTCGCCGCCCTGGAACCGCTGATCCTGACCACCGCCGCCCGCGCCGCCGCCTCGTCCCTGGACGACCTCGGCGCCTGCGCCTTGATGAGCGACATCGCCGCCATGCGCCACGAAACCCTCACCGTCAGGCTGTTCATCTCATGAGTCAGAACGGACCCCTGCGCGTCGGGATCGGCGGCCCGGTCGGATCGGGCAAGACCACCCTGACCGAGAAGCTGTGCAAGGCCATGCGCGACCGCTGGTCGGTCGCGGTGATCACCAACGACATCTACACCCGCGAGGACGCCCTGATCCTCAACCGGCTGCAGGCCCTGCCGGAAGACCGCATCATGGGCGTGGAAACCGGCGGCTGTCCGCACACGGCGATCCGCGAGGACGCCTCGATCAATCTGCGGGCCATCGAGGAAATGAACGCCCGCCACCCCGACCTAGAGGTCATCTTCATCGAGAGCGGCGGCGACAACCTGGCCGCCACCTTCAGCCCTGATCTGGCCGACCTGACCCTCTATGTCGTCAGCGTCTGCCAGGGCGAGAAAATCCCCCGCAAGGGCGGCCCGGCCATCACCCGCAGCGACCTGCTGATCATCAACAAGACCGACCTGGCGCCCCACGTCGGCGCCGACCTCTCGGTGATGGAAAGCGACGCCAGGGTTCAGCGCGGAACCCGCCCCACAGTGATGAGCGACCTGACCCGGCTGAAGGGCGTCGACGAGATCATCGGCTTCATCGAACGGGCCGGCGGTCTGGTCAGCCGAGCCGTCAGCGCCTGAGAGAACGATGGTTGCGCAACCGGCGAGGGAGGATCACCCTCTGCCCCGGAGGGTCCCATGCGCTTCGTACTCTGGATCGTCGCGGCCCTGGTGGCCGCCGCGGTCGGCTTCACCGGCTGGGTCTGGTTCGCCAGCGAGGCGCACCTCAGGTCCTTCGCCGACCCGCCGCGCTTTGCCACCCCCATCCCGACCGACGCCGCCAGCCTGGCGCGGGGTCGAAACCTGGTCCTGACGCGGGGCTGCGCCGGCTGTCACGGCGCCCAGCTGCAGGGCGAGGAATTCGGCAAGGGTTCGCTGATGAACCACACCGTCGCCCCCAACCTCGCCCGACTGGCGCGAGAGGAGAGCCCGGCGGTGTTCGAACGCGCTCTGCGCCATGGCATCGGCCGTGACGGGCGCGCCCTCTATTCGATGCCCTCGTTCAACTTCGTCCGCCTGACCGACGACGACGTCGCCGCCCTGATCGGCTATCTGCGCAGCGCCCCGGTCGTGGAGGCCAAGCTGCCCGGAGCCTTCCTCGACTGGAAGGTCCGCTACGCCCTGGCCACCGGGGCAGACGCCGCCATCCCCGCCTTCGTCCCAAAGACGCCGCCGCTCAGCTTCCAGTCCGACGCCGATCCAGCCGTGCGCCGCGGCGAATACCTGGCCATGACCAGCTGCAACGAATGCCACGGGTTCGGCCTGCGCGGGGACAACCCCTTCGATCCGCCCGGCAAGGCGCCCCCGGACCTGATCATGGTCGCGGCCTACGACAAGGCCGACTTCGTCACCCTGATGCGCACCGGCAAGGCGACCGGCAACCGCGAGCTGCGGCTGATGAGCGATGTGGCGCGCGGGCGGTTCAGCCACTTCACCGACCAGGAGATCGACGATCTCTACGCCTTCTTCGGCGCCCTGAACGAGAAGGCCAGCGCCCCGAAGCGTTGACGTCGCCGGGGTCCGGGGCGCAGGTTTCGGCCTGGACCCCAGGGGACTGATCGATGCGCGCTCTGTTTCCGCTTCTGTTGCTGGCTCTTGCCGCACCCGCCGCCCACGCCGCTCCGGCTGCCCCGGAAATCTGGGCCTGCTACGATGTCGCCGTGCTCGGCACGTTGCGCGTCGGCGAGGAAAGCCTGGAGGTGTCGGTGACCAAGAGCTACGCCGGGGGCCGGCTTCCGGACCGGATCGCGGTCTATAGCGATCCCGAGGGGCCCGCTCCGAGCCTGACCTACCATCGCAACGCCGTCTTCTTCCTGTCGCGCTCGGAGACCGGCGGCTTCGGGGTGCTCAGCACCGCCGGCCGGCTGCGGCTCGATGGTCGGGGCCTGGTGACGTCGGCGCGGGTCGATGAACTGGCCCGCGAGCGGGGACTGGAGCGCTGCCCGGCCGCCTCGGCCTGAACCCGTGCGCGCCCTCGCCGCCCTGTTGCCTTTGCTGCTGCTGGCGCCGGCCGGCGCGGCCGTCGCTGACGCCTATGAGGAGCCGGCCTGCTACGACATCGCCATCGTCGGCACGGTCGAGCGTTCGGAGTTCTGGACCCTGGTGAACGACTGGGACAGCGCCTTCCGCTGGTATGTCCGGGTCGAGAAGGTGCTGGAGGGGCGCGACGTTCCGCGCCGCATCCGGGTGACCCGCATCGCCCACGCCGACTACGCCCGATATCCGCTGAAGAACTGGCTGATCCTCGCGGCCAAGGACGACGGAGGCTACTTCATCCGGGGCCGGGCCGGCCCGGTCATGCTCGACGCCAGCGGCGCCGCGCCGAAGGCCGCCGTAGCCCGGATGGCGCAAGAGGCCGGCGTCGCCCGGTGCAAGGGGAACGGCGACGGGACCCCTACGCCAGACGACCCCTCAGGCGAAGACGGCTGACGCCGCCGTCGGGATAGATGTTCAGCCGCACGAACTTCACCGGCCCGATGTCGGCCAGCTGCTCGCGGAACACATGGATGTGGTCCATCGACAGCTTCACTTCCGGCAGCAACACCGGCCAATCGGCCGCTGTCTCGGCGATCTCCTCCGGCGTCCCAAGGGCCTCCAGCGCCGCCTGGATCGAGCAGCGGTCGGGGTAGTTGCCCTTGAAGTGGGCGGTGTCGACGATGACCTCCTCGATCACCCCGGCGTGGCCCAGTTCCAGCACCGCCCAGTCGTGGCCGGGCTCGCGGCGGCGGCGGGTTTCCCAGCCATCGCCCATATCCTTGCCCCGGCCGGGCGCGGTCAGGTTCTCGACACGGCCGAAGTGCTCGTCGTTGGCGATCAGGCCGCGGCCGCCGTTCTCCATGGCCAAAAGGTCGAGCACCGTGTCAGCCGACACCTTCGACCAGTCCTTGTGGATCGTCCCGAAGATGCGGAACCGGGCCACCCCGCCGTCCGGGAAGATGTTCAGCTTCACATGGGTCCAGACGCCGTCATGCACGGCGTTGACGAAGCGGCGGTCGTTGCCGTTCAGGTCGATGCGCGGGACCAGCAACGTCCAGTCCGCGTCTTCGCCTGGGACCGGCGCGTCCGACACGCAGGCCTCGACCGAGGCGCCGGGAGGGTAGTTGCCGGTGAAGTTGCGGGTGTCGATCTCAAAGCCGGCGATCTGGCCCGGCGCGCCGAGTTTGACGATGGCCCAGTCGTGGCCAGGCACGCGCTTGCGGCGGCTTTCCCAGCCGTCCATCCACTTGCCGTTATCGTCGTACTTGCCGGGGATGAAGACCGGCTCGGAAGGGTCGATCATCCGGCTCTTGTCGGCGAAGAAGTCGTCGGTCGCATAGACCACGGCGCCGCCGAGGCGCGGCTGGGCCAGGTCGATCAGGCCGGCATAGGGGTGTGTGCTCACGGAAGGTCCCTGAAGAGGTCGTCCAGCCGGAACCGGGCGATGCGGTGGATCTGGGCCATAGCCTGCGCGAACTCCGTGTCCGGATCGTTGGCCAGACGGGCCTCGAAGGCGGCCAGGATTTCGGCCCGGGTCATGCCCTTCACCGCGACGATGAAGGGAAAGCCGAAGCGGTCGTTGTAGGCGGCGTTGAGTCGCTGGAAGGCTTCGAACTCCTCGGGGCTGCACTGGTCAAGCCCGGCCCCCGACTGCTCCTTGACCGAGGCGTCGGCCATCCTGGCCCGGCTGGCCAGCTGTGGGTGGGCGCGGATCAGCGCCAGCTTCTTCTCATACGGGGCCGTATCGACCACTTCGGCCATGGCCCTGGCCATCGCTTCGGCCGTGGTCAGCTCGGCGGCATGGGCCAGCACCCCGTCGGCGACCCAGGGGCTGTCCTCGTAGACGGCGCCGAAGCGGGTGGTGAAGTCGACCTCAGGCATGGGGATGGTGTTCGCGCCAGTGGCGGGCGATCTCGATGCGGCGGGCGAACCAGACGTCCTTGTGGCCCAGCGCATGCTTGAGGAATTTCTCGAGGCCCAGCAGCTTGCCCGGCCGCCCGGCCAGGCGGCAGTGCAGGCCGATGGACATCATCTTGGGGCTTTCCTCACCTTCGGCGTAGAGCACGTCGAAGGCGTCCCGCAGATAGCTGAAGAACTGATCGCCCGTGTTCAGCCCGGTCCCCGAAAAGCGCATGTCATTGGCTTCCAGGGTGTAGGGCACGATCAGGTGCGGCCGCCCCGAGACCGTCGTCCAGAACGGCAGGTCGTCGGAATAGTCGTCGGCGTCGTAGAGGAAGCCGCCCTCCTCCGCCGCGATCCGCCGCGAGTTGGGACTGGTGCGCCCTGTGTACCAGCCCAGCGGCCGCTCGCCGGTCAGCCGTTTGTGAATCTCGATGGCCTTGGCCATGTGCTCGCGCTCGATGGCCTCGGGGATGTCCTGGTAGTTGATCCAGCGCCAGCCATGACTGGCGATCTCGTGGCCGGCCTGCAGGAAGGCCTCGACCACGGCCGGGTTGCGCTCCATGGCCATCGCGACGCCGAAGACCGTCAGCGGAATATTGTACCGCTCGAACAGCCTCAGCAGCCGCCAGACCCCGGCCCGTGAGCCGTACTCATAGATCGACTGCATGCTCATATGCTCGGCCGCCTCGACCGGGCCGGGGAAGATCATGTCCGACAGGAAGGTCTCGGCGCCGGCGTCACCGTGCAGGATGCAGCGCTCGCCGCCCTCCTCGTAGTTCAGCACGATCTGGACCGCGATCCGGGCGCCGCCGGGCCACTGGGCATGCGGGGGATTTCGGCCGTAGCCGACGAGGTTTCTGGTGTAGCCGTCGCTCATGGGACGACCATACGGAGCGTCAGCGGCGCCCAACGTCAAGGCTTGGCGTTACGTCGCGGCGGACAATGGTTGCATTCGGCGCCCAGACAGAGAAATCTGGGCTGCTCCGCCGCGTTCCGGCGGCGATTGGAGCGCCAATGACCGGTCTGACGACCCACGTCCTCGACACCACCCACGGCCGCACGGCCGCTGGCCTGACCCTGCGCCTGATCCGGGACGGCCAGGTTCTGACCGAGACGGTGACCAACGCCGACGGCCGCTGTGACGCCCCCCTCCTGACCGCCGAGACCGTGCAGATCGGCGCCTACCGCCTCGAGTTCGAGGTCGGCGCCTATTTCAGAAGCCTCGGCGTCGATCTGCCCGACCCCGCCTTCCTCGAAACCGTGGTCATCGACTTCGGGATCGCCGATGTCGCCGCCCATTACCATGTGCCGCTGCTGGTCTCCCCCTTCGGCTATTCGACCTACCGGGGCAGCTGATGCGCGAGGTGGTCCGCTTCATCCTCGACGGCAAGGCGGTCGAGCTTCAGGACATTGATCCGACCACGACGGTGCTGAACCTGCTGCGCTACGACCTGCGCCGGACGGGGACCAAGGAGGGCTGCGCCGAGGGCGACTGCGGGGCCTGCACCGTGGCGCTGGGCGAGCTCGACGGCGACCAGGTCAAATGGCGGGCGGTCAACGCCTGCATCCTCTTCGCCCCCATGCTGGACGGCAAGGCGTTGAAGACCGTCGAAAGCCTCGGCGGCCAGCATCCGGTCCAGACCGCCATGGTCGAGCACCACGCCAGCCAGTGCGGCTTCTGCACCCCCGGCTTCGTCATGAGCCTGTGGGCCCGGGGCCGCCAGGACGATCCGCCGCCGGTGGGCGACAGCCTGGCCGGCAACCTCTGCCGCTGCACCGGCTACGGCCCCATCGTCGCCGCCGCCAACGCGGCAAGCGCACCGGCGGAAGACGAAACCGTGCTGGTCGCCGCCCTCAAGGACCTGGCCGCCAGCGCCCCGCTCAACCTTCGCCACGGCCAGCTGCATTGGCTCGCGCCGCGCACGGTCCAGGAGGTCGCCGAATACCTGAGCCTCGGCGGCGAGGACGGCGCCATCACCCTGCTCGCCGGCGCCACCGACGTCGGCCTTTGGGTGACCAAGCAGCATCGGACCCTGCCGACCATCCTCTGGCTGGGGGCCGTACCCGAGCTTCAGAAGATCGAGGAAACCGAGGCCGGCCTGACCCTTGGTTCAGCGGTCCGCTACAGCGACGCACAGGCGGCGCTGGCCCGGCTGCACCCGGACCTTGGCGAACTGCTGCGGCGCCTGGGCTCGGTCCAGGTCCGCAACAGCGGCACGGTCGGGGGCAACATCGGCAACGGCTCGCCCATCGGCGACATGCCCCCGGCCCTGATCGCGCTCGGCGCCAGCATCACCCTGCGGTCGGTCAGCGGGACCCGGACCCTGCCGCTGGAAGACTACTTCATCGCCTACGGCAAACAGGACCGCCGACCGGATGAGTTCATCGAAACCATCACCGTGCCGCGGCCGGCGCCGGGCCGCACCGTCGGCCTCTACAAGCTGTCCAAACGCTTCGACCAGGACATCTCCGCCGTTTGCGGGGCCTTCTCAATGGGGATCGAAAGCGGGACCGTCACCGACGCCCGCATCGCCTTCGGCGGCATGGCCGCCACCCCCAGGCGCGCGGCCGCCTGCGAGGCCGCCCTCACAGGCGCTCCGTGGACGGAGCAAACCATTGAGGCCGCCGCCGCCGCCCTCGCCGAAGACTTCCAGCCCATCGACGACATGCGGGCCAGCGCCGCCTACCGCCTGACCGCCGGCCAAAACCTTCTGCGCAAGCTGTTCGCGGGCAGCGGCAGTGTCCTTGCCCTGGAGCCGGTCGATGCCTGACGCCGGAACTCCAATCGCGGGTATGGTCCACCGCCCGATCAAGCACGACAGCGCCGAGAAGCACGTCGCCGGGACCGCCACCTACATCGACGACCTGCCCGAGCCGTCGAACCTGTTGCACGTCTTCATGGCCATGAGCCCCCGGGCCCATGCCCGCCTCGTCTCCATGGACCTCAACGCCGTCCGCGCCGCGCCCGGCGTCGTCGATGTCGTCTGCGCCGCCGACATCCCCGGCAAGAATGACGTCAGCCCGGTGGTCGGCGACGACCCCCTGTTCGCCGAGGACCTGGTCCAGTACGTCGGCCAGTCCCTGTTCGCCGTCGCCGCCGAGACCCTGCCCCAGGCCCGCGCCGCCGCCGCCCTGGCCGACCTCGTCTTCGAAGACCTGCCGCCGCTGCTCGACATCGCCGCCGCCCGCGCCGCCGCCTCGGTCATCGAAGCCGCGCAAGCGATGCGCCTCGGCGACGCCCCCGCCGCCATCGCCGCCGCACCGCATCGCCTGTCTGGCCACCTGGCCATTGGCGGCCAGGACCACTTCTACCTCGAGGGCCAGATCAGCCTCGCGACCCCTGGCGAGGACGGCGACGTCCACGTCTGGTGCTCGACCCAGCACCCGACCGAGGTGCAGCACAACATCGCCAAGGTGCTCGGCGTGCCCGACCACAGCGTCACCGTCAGTGTGCGGCGCATGGGCGGCGGCTTCGGCGGCAAGGAGAGCCAGCCGGCTCTGTTCGCGGCCGCCGCCGCGCTGATCGCCACCCGAACCGGGCGGCCGGCGAAGGTCCGCCTCGACCGCGACGACGACATGGTGATGACCGGCAAGCGCCATGACTTCGAGACCGGCTGGGAGGTCGGCTTCGACGATGCGGGCCGCCTCACCGGCTACAGCGTCGAGCACGCCAGCCGCTGCGGCTACAGCGCCGATCTTTCCATGGCCATCAACGACCGGGCCATGTTCCACAGCGACAATGCCTATGCGCTGCAGGCGGCGCAGATCGTCTCACATCGCTTCAAGACCCACACCGTGTCGAACACCGCCTTCCGGGGGTTCGGCGGCCCGCAGGGCATGGTCGGCATCGAGCGGGCGATGGACGCCATCGCGCTTGAGCTCGGCAAGGACCCGCTCGATGTCCGCAAGGCCAACCTCTACGGCGTGGCGGGCGACCAGACACCCTACGGCCAAACCGTCGACCACAGCCCGGCGCTGGCCCTGATCGAACGCCTCGAGCAGACCAGCGACTACCGCAAACGCCGCGCCGCCGTCGCCGCCTGGAACGCCGCCAATCCGACCCTCAAGCGGGGCCTGGCCCTGACCCCGGTCAAGTTCGGCATCAGCTTCACCGCCACCCACCTCAACCAGGCCGGCGCCCTGATCCACGTCTATACCGACGGCTCGGTGATGCTGAACCACGGCGGCACGGAGATGGGCCAGGGGCTCTACCAGAAGGTCGCGCAGGTCGTGGCCAGCGCTTTCGGCCTGCCGCTGGAGCGGGTGAAGATCACTGCCACCGCCACCGACAAGGTGCCCAACACCAGCGCCACCGCCGCCAGTTCGGGCAGCGACCTCAACGGCATGGCGGCGCTGGACGCCGCCAACCAGATCAAGGGCCGGCTGGCCGACTTCATGGGCAAGGAATTCGGCGTCGACCCGGCCGCCGTCCGCTTCGAGAACGGCAACGTCCACGCCGGCGACGAGGTGCTGAGCTTCACCGAACTGGCCCGCCGCGCCTGGTTCAACCGCATCAGCCTGTCGGCCGCCGGCTTCTACAGGACCCCGAAGATCCACTACGACCGCGCCACCCACCAGGGCCGGCCCTTCTTCTACTACGCCTGGGGCGCGGCCTGTTCCGAGGTCGCCATCGACACCCTGACCGGCGAGAACCGTTGCCTTCGCGCCGACATCCTCCACGACTGCGGCGCCTCGCTGAACCCGGCCATCGACATCGGCCAGATCGAGGGCGGTTTCGTCCAGGGCATGGGTTGGCTGACAACCGAGGAACTGGTCTGGGACGCCAAGGGGGTGCTGAAGACCCACGCCCCCTCGACCTACAAGATCCCGGCCTGTTCAGACCGCCCGCCGGTGCTCAACATCGACCTCTGGGACCAGCCCAACCCCGAGAACACCATCCACCGCTCCAAGGCCGTCGGCGAGCCGCCCCTGATGCTGGCCATCAGCGTGTTCAGCGCCCTGACCGACGCCGTCGCCGCGGTGGGCGACCACCGGGTGATGCCGGGCCTCGATGCCCCGGCCACGCCCGAACGCATCATGATGGCAGTCGAGGACGTTCGGCGGCGGGCGGGTAGCGACTCATGAAGCGCCTCCCCCTCTCCGTCATCCCGGAAGGCCGCGGAGCGGACTATCCGGGACCCAGGGGGTGCGTGAACTCGCTACCGAACGCAGCGTTGCGGCCGGTGCGCCGCACCCCCTGGGTCCCGGATAAGCGCTGCGCGCTTTCCGGGATGACGGGATGGAAAGACTATTCGTCGGTTGCCGGAGCTCACCGATGAACTGGGCCACGCAAGCGCTGCAAGCCCTGACACAAGGCGAACCCCTCGCCCTGGTCACCGTCATCGCCGCCGAGGGCTCGACCCCGCGCGAGGCCGGGACCCGGATGCTGGTCAGCGCCGATGGCCAGTCGGGCACCATCGGCGGCGGTAATCTCGAATACCGCGCCACCGAGCAGGCCCGCCGCCTGCTGACCCAGACCGAGCGCGGCTTCGCCCTGCAGGACTATCCCCTCGGTCCCTTCCTGCAGCAGTGCTGCGGCGGCCATGTCCGCCTGCTGCTGGAGCGGCTCGACAGCGATGACCGCGCCTGGCTCGAGCCCGCCGCCCGGGCCGAGGCCGCCGGCCAGGCCTATCGGCTGGAAGCCCGGGTCTGCGGAACCCGCCTGGCCCGCGCCTTCTTCGCCGACGAGACCCAGTGGGTCGGCGCGATGTCGATGATCGACGCCGCCGGCGCTCCGTTGCCCGGTCGCCGCCCTGTCCTTACCGAAGGCGACGCCCTGGTCGAACGCATCGACGCCGCCCGCCCGCGCGTCCTGCTGTTCGGCGCCGGCCATGTTGGCCAGGCCATCGCCCGCGCCTTTGCCCCGCTGCCCTTCCGCCTCGACTGGTACGACAGCCGCCCCGAAGCGGCCGGCCCCGGTGTCGCACTTCAGGGCGAAGCCCAACTGATCGAGACCGCCGCCCAGGCGAGACCGCACGACCTCGTCCTGATCCTCACCCACAACCATGACCTCGACTACCAACTGACCCGCGCGGCGCTGTCCGCCGCGCCCCGGTACGTCGGTCTGATCGGCTCTGAGACCAAGAAGGTGCGCTTCCTCCGCAGGCTGACGGAAGACGGCGTCGACGCCTCCGGCCTGACCTGCCCGATCGGCATCCCGGGCCTGAAAAGCAAGGCGCCCGAAGTCATCGCCGTGTCGGTCGCCGCTGACCTCCTCCAGCGGATTGAGGGCTGACGCCTTGGCGATCCTGGCGACCTTTCCCCTGCTGAGCCAAGAGGAGCTGAGCCCGTTGATCGCTCAAGCCATCGCCCTGGTCACCGGCGGCGGGGATGATTTCGGTCCGGATGCGGCGCCGGGCGAGGAGCGATGCATCGGTACGCTCTATCAGGACGAACAGGTTGTCGTCCGTCTGACCCGGGGATCGGCCTGGAACGAGCCTCTTGCCGAAGCCTATGTTCATCGCCGGCTAGGGCTCATCCGCACCACCCCTTTCACCGGGCTGATCGAAGACGAGGACGGCCCGGGATGACCCTCGCTCCGATCCACACCGGCCTCTCGGCCGACCTCAACGTCATCGGCGATCCCGCGCCCCTGCTCGGCCAGACCTGCCTGCAGCTCATCTGCACCGTCTTTGTCGAGGACGGCCGCGTCACCGACGAGGCCAACGAGGTCCTGATCCGCACGGCGGAGGGCTGGACACAGCTCTGCTTCGACTGCGGGCTGGTCTTCTGGCGGCCGGGCCGCGAGGCTCCCGAAGGCTACGAGGCGGAACAGGACTCGGGCGAAGCCTCCATCCGCATGAACGACATCACCGCCGTGCGCGGGCAGGTCATCACCGGCATCGAAACCGACATCGGCGATCTGGCGACCACGGTCACCCTGCGCTTCGAGGACACCGAGATCCGCCTGTTCAGCAGCGCCGCCGAGGACACCACAGAGGTTCGCGTCATCAAGGAACAGACCACCGATGCTCGCTGATCTTCTCGCCTGGGCCAACATGGCGACGCGGTGGCTGCACGTCATCGCCGGCATCGCCTGGATCGGCTCGTCCTTCTATTTCATGTGGCTGGACGCCAGCCTTCGGGCCGGGCCGGACACCCCCAAGGGCGTACAGGGCGACCTTTGGGCCGTGCACGGCGGCGGCTTCTATCACAAGCGCAAGTACCTCTCGGTCCCGCCGGACATGCCGGACGAGCTGCACTGGTTCAAATGGGAGGCCTACACCACCTGGCTGTCGGGCATCCTGCTGCTGACCCTGATCTACTACGCCGGGGCATCGGTCTATCTGATCGACCCGGCCAAGCTGCCCCTTACCCCTTGGCAGGCCATCGGCATCGGCACGGGGTTCCTGGTCGCCGGCTGGCTGGTCTACGACACCCTCTGCAGGCTGCTGGCCCACCGGGTGAAACTGTTCGCGGTGGTCTGGTTCGCGGTGCTGGTCGCCGCCGCCTTCGGCCTGACCCACATCTTCTCCAATCGCGGCGCCTTCATTCACATGGGGGCGCTGATCGGCACGGCGATGGTGGGGAATGTGTTTCTCGTCATCATCCCCAACCAGCGAAAGATCGTGGCGGCCATGCTGGCCGACGAGCCCGTTGATCCGGCCCTGGGCAAAAAGGGCAAGCTGCGCAGCGTCCACAACAACTACATGACCCTGGCCGTCCTCTTCCTGATGGTCTCCAACCACTATCCGATGGTCACCGACCATCCGCTGAACTGGCTGCTGATCGCCGGGATCGGCCTGTCGGGCGCCGTCATCCGCCACTTCTTCAACGAGAAGAACGCCGGGCGGAAGAACGCGATGATCCTGGTCAACGGCATCGCCCTGTTCGTCGGGGTGATGTTCTTTGCCCTGATCACCACGCCCAAGCCCGCCGAGGCCGGGGTCACCCCGGCGACCTTCCCGGAGGTCCAGGCCATGATCGGCAAGCACTGCACGGCCTGTCACTCGGCGGCCCCGACCCACAAGGGCTTCACCGCCCCGCCCAACGGCGTCGCCTACGATACCCCCGAACAGATCCGCAGCTACGCCCCGCGCATCTACCAGCGGGCCGTGGCCAACCATTCCATGCCGCTCGGCAACGAAACCGGCATGACCGAGGAAGAACGCGCCAGGCTCGGCGCATGGATCAAGGCCGGCGCGCAATGAGAACCTTCCGACCCAGTCCCCTGACGCCCGAGGCCTTCGAGCCGTTCGGCGAGGTCATCTCGGCCCGCGACGAGGCCCAGCACTATCCGATCAACTACGGGGCCACGACCCGCTACCACGCGCTCGGCCACACCACGGCCAACGACGGCCAGGTGATCCTCAGCATCTTCCGCTCGACCCCGCTGGAGCGTCTGGTCCTGAAGATCATGGAGCGCCATCCGGACGGCAGTCAGGCCTTCATGCCGCTGAATGGCCGTCCGTATCTGGTCGCCGTCGCCCCGCCCGGAGACCTGGACCCGTCGAGGATCGAGGTCTTCCTGGCCGACGGCTCGCAGGGGGTGAACTACGCCGCCGGAACCTGGCACCACTATTCCCTGGCGCTGGGCGAGGTCAGCGACTTCCTCGTGGTCGACCGCCTGGGGCCCGGCACGAACCTCGACGAGATCGAGATGGCCGAAGAGGACTGGATCGAGGTCGTCCTCTAGCGCCGATCTTCAAACGACCTGAAGCGGGCTGGCGGAACAGCCGTCATGCGCCCCTCGCATCCTGTCCATACCTTCTTGCGAATTCTGGCGGCGGGCCCCGCGGCCTAGGGTCAGGGCTGTTCAAACACTGCTTCCTCCCCCGAAGCCGACAGCCGCAGAGAGATCTGAACCCATGACCAAACGCCTCGCTCACCTCGCCATCGCCGCCGCAAGCATCGCCGGCATGCTGTCCGTCGCCGCCGCCGCCCAGGCCGGCGAATGCCCCGCCGGTCAATCGCGGCCGAACGCCCGCGCCACTGGGGAAACCATGCCCAAGGACGTCACCGACACGGTCCTGGGTTCGGTCAACCTGGCCGGCGAAATCCCCGGCGGCGAGGGTCGCCAGCTGCGCCTGCGCCGCCTGGTCATCCAGCCCGGCGGCGTGGTTCCGTGGCACAGCCACGCCGACCGTCCCGCTCTGATCATGACCCTGTCCGGGACGATCACCGAATACCGCTCGACCTGCGCCGTCGGCATCGAGCACAAGGCTGGCGACGTCTCCCGCGAGGAAGGCGGGCTGTCTCACTGGTGGCGCAACAACGGCAAGGCGCCGGCCGTGCTGATCGCCGGCGATGTCTTCCACGAGACCACCCCGGCCACTGACGACCAGATGTAACCGCTTCGGGCGGAGCGCCCACGCCCTCCGCTGCTCCGCCCGACCGCCAGGCCGCCACGTCCCATATCCCCGGCGGCCTGGCCGGACCGCGCGACGCCCGCCCCCACCCCCGCCGGCGGGCGTCGCGCGGCTTCCCTTCGACTTTCCATCCAGACAGGAGGCCGCCCGATGGCCCTCGCCGACACCACCGCCGCGCGGCCCGCGCAGGCGGCCTTTCGCATGTTCGTCATCGGCCTGATCGGCTTTCTGACCCTGGTCGACCTGTTCGCCGCCCAGGCCATCCTGCCTGTCCTGGTCAAGGTCTACGACGTGACGCCGGCCGCCATGGGCCTGGCCGTCAACGCCAGCACGTTCGGCATGGCCGCCGCCGGCCTCGGGGTCGCCCTGATCAGCCATCGACTGCCCCGCCGGGCCGGCATCTGGATAGCCCTGGCCCTGCTGGCCATTCCGACCGCCCTGCTGGTCCATGCCCCGGATCTCCAGACCTTCACCGCCTTGCGGGTGATCCAGGGGATCTTCATGTCCGCCGCCTTCACCCTGACCATGGCCTACCTGTCCGAACAGCTGACGCCGCAGGAAACGGCAGGCGCCCTGGCGGCCTATGTCACAGGCGCGGTGGCCAGCAACCTGATCGGCCGTCTGGTCTCATCATTCGTGGCCGCCAGCTTTGGCCTGGCGACCAATTTCTATGTCTTCGCGGCCTTGAACCTGGCCGGAGCCCTGCTGGTCTTCATCACCCTGCGCCGCACCGCGCTGCCGGCCGCCACCGAGACTCCGCCGCCCTGGCAGCGCCTGGCGGCTCACTTCGCCGTGCCCTGCCTGAGAGCCTGCTTCGGCATCGGCTTTCTTGTGCTGTTCGCCTTCATCGGCGCCTTCACCTACATCAATTTCGTTCTCGCCCGGGCGCCGCTGGGACTGGGGCCAATGGCCCTGGGACTGGTCTATCTGGTCTTCATCCCTTCGATGGTGACCACCCCGGCCGCCGGACGTATCGCCAACCGCTTTGGGCCCAGGCCCGCCTTCTGGGGATCGCTGGCCCTGGCCGGCGCGGGCCTGCCGATGCTGCTCAGCCCGTGGCTGCCCGTGGTGATCACCGGGATGGTGCTGCTGGGGGTCGGGACCTTTTTCGCCCAGGCCGTGGCGACCGGCTTCGTCGGCCGGGCGGCGCGATCCGACCGGGCCGCCGCCAGCGGCCTCTACCTGGCCAGCTACTATCTCGGCGGGCTGGCCGGCGCCGCGGTGCTGGGGCAGGTCTTCGACCGTCTCGGTTGGCCGGCTGTGGTGGCGGGAGTGGGCCTCGCCCTGGCGGCGGCGGCCTGGCTGGCGGCGCGCCTGTCGGTGGCCACGGCCGGGACGCGGACCTAGAACAGCCCGTGGCGCTCAGACCTCGATCAACTCGTCCCGTCGCTCACCGGACGGCGCATCTTCCGGCATCGGATCGAACTGGCTGCGCGGCCAGGGGAAGCGCCGGGCCTCCTGCACGAAGGCCCCGACCGCTGGCGAGTGGGGCCGGCCGCGGACGGTGACCAGATTGATGGTGCGGATGAACTCCGGGTCCACCAGCCGGCGGGTGACGAGGGTCGGGTCGGTGACGCAGAGCTCGGGAAAGAAGCCGAAGCCCATCCCAGCCTTGATCATCCCCTGCACCCAGTCGTCCCGCTCCGAAGAGAAGACGATACGGGTGTGGGAGCCGCGCGCCCGGAACTCGCGCCGGGCGACGTCGAACACCTCGCAGTGGGCCCGATTGACGTAGGCCTCATCATGCAGATCGGTGACCTGGACGACGTTCTGGGCGGCGAAGCGATGGCCTGGCGGCACCGCAATCACGAACCGCTCTCTAAACAGCGGCAGGGCGTGGAATCGGGTGTCGGGACCATCCGGCATGCCGAACAGGGCCAGGTGGATCTCCCCGGAGGCCAGCTGCTCCAGCAACTCCTGGGCGCTGTGGTCGCGAACCTCGAGGTCGACATTGGGGTTCTGCAGGCGGAACTTGATCATCAGGTCGGAGACCAGGGCCGGGCCGATGGTGCACATGGCGCCGATGTTCAGGGTGGCCCGGTCCAGCCGCTTGAGGCTTCGGGCATGGGTTTTGGCGGCCTCCGCCTGGCTCTGGATGGACTCGAAATAGGGCAGCATGATGCGGCCCAGTTCCGACAGATGGGTGCGGGTCCGCTCCCGGTGGAACAACGGCCCGCCCATCTCGTGCTCGAGTTGCTGTATGGCGCGGGTCAGGGCCGGTTGACTGACGTTGGACTGCTCGGCGGCGCGCGTGAAGTTCAGGGTCCTCGACAGGGCGAGGAAGTAGCGCACATGCTGCATTTCCATCGGTCGTCTCCACGAAGACCTGCGAAGACTAGCCTCGCGGTTGATTTTCCAACAGCCTGTTTTGACTAGGGTCGCCCTACGACATCGACCTGGATGGTTCGGCGGCGCCAGTGATCAGGCGCGATCCCCGCTCGAAGGTCAGGTAGCTGACCAGCCAGTCGATGCCGACGGTCAGCCGGTTGCGGAAACCGACCAGGAAATAGATGTGGGCCAGGCACCAGAACAGCCAGGCGGCGACGCCGGTGAACCGCAGGGGACCCAGCTGAGCCACCGCCGCGCCGCGGCCGATGGTGGCGAGGGATCCGGCGTCGCGATAGCGGAAGGCGCGCGGCGGCGGCCGGCCCGCCAGCCGCGCCCGGAGCACCCCGGCGACATAGGCGCCCTGCTGCTTGGCGGCCGGAGCGACTCCGGGCACCGGGCGGCCGTCCATGTCGGGGATCAGACAGGCGTCGCCGATGACGAAGACGTTGCCATGGCCTTCGACGCTGAGGTCGGCATGCACCCGGACCCGGCCAGCCCGGTCGCTGGGACGGTCCAGCCACCGGGCGACGGGCGAGGCCCGGACCCCGGCGGCCCAGATGATGTTGCCGGCCTCCAGCCGTCGGTCGCCCAGCTGGACGCCGCCGGCGTCGCAGTCGGTGACCACGGTCTCCAGCCGCACCTCGACGCCCAGCTTTTCAAGCGCCCGCCGGGCATAGGCCGACAGCGTCGGACAGAAGCTTGGCAGCACTCGCTCACCGGCCTCGACCAGCACGACCCGGGCCATGGCGCCGCGGATGGCGCGGAAGTCGCAGGTCAGGGCGCGGCGGGCCAGCTCGGCCACCGCGCCGGCCACCTCCACCCCGGTGGGACCGGCTCCGACCACGACGAAGGTCAGCAGCCGTTCGCGTTCGACCGGGTCGGTGGTGATCTCCGCCGCCTCGAACGCCAGCAACACCCGCCGGCGAAGGCCGACGGCGTCGTCCAGCGTCTTGAGCCCCGGGGCGAAGGGCGCCCAGTCATCCCGGCCGAAGTAGGCATGGGTCGCACCGGTGGCCAGGATCAGGTCGTCGAAGGCCATCGCCGCGCCATTGCAGGCCACGGTGTTGCGCTCGAGGTCGATGCCGGTCACCTCGCCCAACACCACCCGCGTATTGGCCTGGCGGCGCAGGATGGTGCGGATCGGACTGGCGATCTGGGTCGGCGACAGGCCGGCGGTGGCCACCTGATAGAGCAGCGGCTGGAACAGGTGATGGTTGCTGCGGTCGATCAGGGTGATGTCCGCCTCCTCCCGCCCCAGGGCCGCCGCCGCCGTCAGGCCGCCGAAGCCGGCGCCGACGATGACGATCCGCCGACGGGCCGCCGGGACTTTGGTCCCGGCCGTTGCCGAGGCGGCGGTGTCGATGGTGCGCATGGCCCGATCTCCCTCGTCTGGCGGCCTAGTGGGCGGTCCAGCCACCATCGACGGCCAGGGACGCGCCGGTGATGGAGTCGCCGCCGGGGCCGCAGAGGAAGGCGGTCAGGGCGCCGATTTCGCGCACCGAGGCGAAGCGCTTGTTGGGCTGGGAGGCGAGCATGATGTCGCTGACCACCTTCTCCTCGGGGATGCCATGGGCCCTGGCCTGTTCCTCGATCTGTTTCTCGACCAGCGGGGTCAGCACGTAGCCCGGGCAGATGGCGTTGCAGGTTACGCCGCTGACGGCGGCTTCCAGAGCGACGGTCTTTGTCAGGCCGAGCACGCCGTGCTTGGCGGCGACATAGGCCGACTTGAAGGGCGAGGCGACCAGGCCGTGAGCCGAGGCGATGTTGATGATCCGGCCGGTCCGACGCTGGACCATCTCGGGCAGGACGGCGCGGATGGTGTGGAAGGCCGAAGACAGGTTGAGCGCCAGGATGGCGTCCCACTTGGCCGTCGGGAATTCGCTGATCGGGGCGACGAACTGGATGCCGGCGTTGTTCACCAGGATGTCGATCGGCCCCAGCACATCGCGGGCATAGGCCATCATCTCGGCGATGGCGGCGGGATCCGACAGATCGGCGCCGGAATAGGCCACCTCGACCTCATGCTCGGCGGCCAGGCGATCCCGGGTGCGCAGGATCGATTGCGGATCGCCAAAGCCGTTGAGAACCAGGGACGCCCCCTGCTCGGCCAGCACCTCCGCGATCCCCAGGCCAATGCCGCTGGTCGAGCCGGTTATCAGGGCGGTCTTGCCTTCAAGCGGGCGTTCGACGGCGGCGCGGGAGCGGGGGGTCATGATGGTCTGCATTGGGGGGTCCTTGGAGAAAGCTGACCGGACGACGGTGGCTGATCGGCGCCGCCGGATGAAATGCGAAGAAGGCATGGACGGCATGCGCCGCCGGGCCGATCGTCAGGCGGCGCGTCGCCAGGCGCGCGCCGGGCGGTAGACCGCGCCGGGCGTCGGCAGGCCGTCCTGACACTGCACCAGCCCGCGGCGGACGAGGTCCATCATCACCGCCAGCAGCGCCTGGGCTGCCGCCGGCCGACGGCGCTGCCTGACATTTGGCCAGATGATGCGAGCCAGACGCTCGACGGTGGCCGGCCCGTGCGTCTGGAGGGCGTCGAGAATGCGGTGATCGACCTCGGTCATGACTGGGCCTCCGGCATCGCCGGCGCCGGGGCCGGCATCGGCGCGAACAGACCCAGCAGCCGGTCGAGAAGCTCGGCGGCCTCGTCGCGCCGGAACACCGCCAGCATGGAGACAGCCATGCCGAGGTTGGCGCAGGCGGCCATGAACAGGCCGCCGCCGTCGTTGTTGGGATCAACGCCAAGAGGTGTGAACAGATGGAAGCTCACCGCCCCGGTCATGATCGCCGCCGCCAGCGCGGCGCCGGCCGCCTGCAGATGGCCGCGTCGGGGCAGGGCGCCGACGATCAGCAGGGCCGTGGCCGCCAGTTCAGCGCCGCCGATGACGTACTGCGAGAACAGCCCCATCGGCGCGAACAGGCCCGGCGCCCCCAGTGAGCCGGCCCAGCCGTCCAGCCGGCCGAAAATCTGCTGGGTGTTGGGATGGTTGGTGAACTTGAACCGCAGGCTGTCGAGGAACACGGCCGACATGAAGCCGGCCTGGGCCAGGGAAAGCATCGAGACAGGGCGCATCATCGGGCGCTTCCTTCTAGTTTGGGGGTGGAGCGCGTCAGCGCAGCACGGCGGGCCAGTTGCGATGGGCGCGGGCGATCAGGGCGGTGGCGTTGGCGTCCCAGCGGGCCTGGGCGCGAGCGTCGAAGGTGAGGTAGAGGCGGCCGCCGACCGTCCGCCAGAAGCGCGGGTCGCCGCTGGCCAGGAAGCCCTTGGCCACGGCCTGGGCGCAGTAGCCGCCGAACTGCGGGGCGTAGGCGTGGGGGTTGGACTCGAAGCGGAGGAGGTTGCCTTCGCAGCAGAAGCGATACTCGGCGCCCTGCCAGATCAGGCTCAAGCAGGCGCTGCCCCGTTCAGCGCGGCCCAGCACGAAATAGGCGACCGGATCATAGCCGCCCACCGCCAGGGTGGAGAAAGGCGCGCGATAAACGGCCGGGGCGCCGGCGTACCGACGGGTGGGCGTGGGGCGCTGAATGTCGGCGACGGCGGCGTCGATGAAGGAAGCGGTCAGCATAGGCGATTGGCCAGTCATGGTGTCGATCCTTGTTCTGGACGCCGCCGTCGCCGCACCCCTCTGGGGGGGGGCTTCAGCGGAGCCGGCCGTGTAGCCGGGCCGACTTCCGGTTTGCCGCAGGACCGTGCCCAACGCTCATGCCGAAAACGCATTGAAAGCCGGCGCCAGCGGCGATACGGCGGCCCGCAACGGCGAACGTCGGCGGAGGCGCGATGCCTCCGCCGATGCAGCGGGACCGTGGAGCAAAGGGAACTAGCGCTGGACGCTGGAGGCGATCGAGGCGGCCACCATCGAGGCCATCTTCAGCTGGGCGTCGCGGTCGCCGATGGCGTAGCGGTCGGCGATGAAGGCGAAGTCCGTGTAGGCCACCCAGACCTGTCCGGTCTCGTCCTGGACGACCAGGATCCGAACCGGCCAGTCGAGGCCGGAATAGGCGTTGGAGGTGAGGAATTGCGCCCCCAGCGGCGGGTTGCCGAACAGCAGCAACTTGGAGGGCCGCAGTGTGATGCCGGCCTCCGAAGCGAGCTTGCTCTGGTCGATCTCGGTGAAGAAGCGGATGCCCTTGGCGCCGATGTCGCCGCGCAGGCGGGTCACCGTCTCGTCAAAGGAATATCGGCTGGCCACCCGGATGACGCCGACGGCGGTCTGGGTCGGGGCTGCGACGGCCTGTTGCGGCGCAGCCAGGGCCGCGGGGGCCACGACGGCGCCCAGCGCCACGGCGGAAGCCGCGGCCAGGCCGAGCATCACCCGCCAGTCATGCAGGCGGCTCAGGGCTTGGGGGAGTTTCAGGGTCATGGGGTCGTTCCTTGGGACGAGGGGGGAAGAGAGGGGCTGTCCATCATTCGGCCGGCGCTGGCCTCGTGCAGGATGAAGCCTTCGGTGGGGTCGAAGGGGGCCGTCCAGGGCGCCTGGGCCAGAACCTTGCGGGTGTCCTCGTAGCCCGAGGTCCAGCGGCTGGAGATGCCCTCGGGGCTGAAGTCGATGTCCTTGGAATGATCCTCGCCGGCCAGCGGCGGGGCCAGCAGCCGCACGACGTGGACATTGGTCAGGCAGCCATAGCCGGCCAGCTCCCGTACGGCGGGTGTGGCGCGTTCGGCCTCGGGCAGGCGTGACGCCAGCTCCGAGATGATGTGGCGCAGCCGGTGGATCTGCTTCTGGCGGGCGATCAGGCTGACGGCCCGGCTGGCGTACTGCAGGTCCTTCTGGCGGCTGGTCACCTTCCAGATGCTGTCCGGTTCCGGTCCCTGCGGGCTCCAGACATGGACCGCGAAGACCAGGCCCGAACGGCGCGGACAGTCATCGAACACCGCCTCGACCGGGGTGTTGGAAAGAATGCCGCCGTCCCAGTAGAGCTCGCCGTCGATGCGGATGGCCGGAAAGGCCGGCGGCAGGGCGCCGGAGGCCATGATGTGACGCACGTCGAGCGGCGTGTCGCGGCTGTCGAAATAGCGCATCTGGCCGGTCTGGACGTTGGCCGCGCCGACCGTCAGCCGGGGTCCACAGGCGTTGAGCCGGTCGGGATCGATCAGGTCCCGGAGCGTCTTCTCCAGCGGCTTGGTCGTGTAGTAGGCGGCGCTTTCCGATCCCAGCGGGACCTGGGCCCCGAGGAACGCCCAGGGGTTGGGAGCGAAGAAGGCCCCGATGCCGGCGGCGGCGGTCATGCTGTTGGCGGCCATCATGCCCACCCCGGGCAGGGCTCCGGCCATCTGGGTCAGCGGGCTGTGGGTCACCTGGCTCCAGAAGCGGCGCAGGCGGTCCAGGCGGTCCTCGGGGGCGTTGCCGGCGATGATGCCGGCGTTGATAGCCCCGATGGAGGTGCCGATCACCCAGTCGGGCTCGATGCCGACCTCATGCAGCCCTTGATAAACCCCGGCCTGATAGGCTCCCAGGGCGCCGCCACCCTGGAACACCAGGACGACCTGACCGAACGCCGCCTTGTCGAAGGGGGCGGCGGGCGGGTTTGTCTGGGCGCGGGAAGCGGGCATCGGGTCGGGCTCCGGCCGAGCCGCCGGGATGGGGCGTCGGATCGGGCCGAGAGGTCGCATTCCGGGGCGGCGCGGTGAAATGCCGGCAGGTTAAGGGAGCGATGCGCTCAGGCTATGGACCCGCGCCGGGCGATGGGCTTGAACGGATGGCCATCCGCGTCGTCGACCTCTCCTGATTTCTCGCCGCCGTTTGATCCAGATCAATTCCATCGATTGGCGACGGGTGTCTGTAAAGGTGACGCCTGCGTCACTTTTAGAACGCGGCGTGCCGGGAGACTACGCCGATGCTGAATGTCAAACTGGTCGAGGGCCCTCCGCAGATCATCCGCGAATTCGACGACGAGTTGGTGAACCACCTAACCGGCGAGGACGTCGAGGTCATCCGCGAGATCTTCCACACCCCGCTGACCGGCTCCTACAACTGGGACTACGCGGACGCCAACGCCAAGATCCGCAAGCTTTATGAGCTGGGCAAGCGGTTCAACTGGGACGCCCAGATGGACGTGGCCTGGGACACGCCGTTCCCGCACAGCGAATTCCCGTCCGCCCCCGAGATGAACGCCTACGCCGGCAACCCGAAGTACGAGGCCCTCAGCCACGAGGACAAGCTGAAGTTCGCCTGGCGCAGCCAGGCCCAGACCCTGTCGCAGTTCATGCACGGCGAACAAGGCGCCATGCTGGTGGCCAGTCAGTTGGTCAGCTGCGCCCCGACCTTCGACGCCAAGCTCTACGCCTCGTCCCAGACCTTCGACGAGGCGCGGCATGTGGAGGTGTTCCACAAGTACCTCGTCGAGCGCTGCAAGACGATCTATCCGATCAACCCCAACCTCAAGATCCTGCTCGACAAGGTGCTGACCGACGAGCGCTGGGACCTGAAGTTCATCGGCATGCAGATCCTCATCGAGGGTCTGGCGCTGGCCGCCTTCCAGTCGATCCACATGACCACACGCGATCCGCTGCTGCGCCAGATCGTCGAGCTGGTGATGCGCGACGAGGGCCGGCACGTGGCCTTCGGGGTCAACTACCTTGAGAACTGGATTCGCGCCCTGCCGGAGCATGAGATCGAGGAACGGGCCCAATTCGCCTACGAGGCTTGCGTGATCATGCGCGAGCGGCTGTTCGACACCGAGGTGGCGCTGGAGTTCGGTTTCACCCGGGACGAGGCCCGCGAGATCAACCACAACGCCGCGACCGGCCGCGCCTTCCGGGACTTCCTCTTTGAGCGGATGATTCCCAACCTCAAGCGCATCGGCCTGCTGACCGACGCCGTCCGGCCGAAGTTCGAGGCCCTCGGCGTCCTGAAGTTCGAGGACGCGGTCCATGACGGGCTGATCGACTGGGCCAACCTTGAAAAGCCGTTGCCGATCGGCCCGCTGGCCTTCGCCGCCGAATAGACTCGAGCTCCTCCTGCGCCATTGGCGTGATCGACCCGGACCGGCCTGGCCGGACCGGGTCTTTTTTTGCCCGCCGGTTTGCGCCGGGCCCGGCTGTGGGTGACACTCCCCCCAACAGACCGTCGGCCATGACGCCGGCGGCAGGGGCGGGGAACGACGATGCGCAAGGGATGGCTGCTGTTCGTGGTCGGCTGGCTGCTGATCCTCGGGGGCTCGTGGCTGGCCGGCGCCATCCAGACCAGCGGCGGGATCAAGGTCCAGGACGTGCGCTTCGCCGGGACCGGCGGCGTCACCATGAGCGGCCTCCTCTACACGCCGCCGAACGCCACCGCCCAGAAACCGGCGCCCGGCATCCTCGCCGTCCACGGCTATATCAACAGTCGCGAGACCCAGTCGGCCTTCGCCATCGAGTACGCCCGGCGCGGCTATGTCGTTCTGGCGCTTGACCAGACCGGCCACGGCTACAGCGGCGGGGCGGCCTTCTCGAACGGCTTCGGCGGTCCCGACGGCCTGAAGTACCTGCGCAGCCTGCCCACAGTCGACAAGGCCAACATCGGCCTGGAGGGTCACAGCATGGGCGGCTGGACCGTGCTGGCCGCCGCCGCGACGATGCCGGACGCCTACAAGGCCGTGGTGCTTGAGGGCTCCTCGACTGGCGCGCCGTTCGCCGCCGACGGCACGCCGGCCTGGCCACGCAACACCGCCCTCGTGTTCAGCCAGTACGACGAGTTCGCCAAGCTGATGTGGGGCGTCCCCCGGGCCGCCGATGTCGGGACCAGCGCCAAAGCCAAGGCTCTGTTCGGCGCAACCGAGACCCTGCAGACCGGCCGCCTGTATGGCGACCTCGCCGCCGGCACGGGCCGCCAGCTTTACACGCCGGCGACCACCCACCCAGGCGACCACATCTCGACGCAGGCGGTCGGCGACAGTCTCGACTGGTTCGCCCGCACCCTGACCGGCGGCACGCCGCGCCCGTCGACCGATCAAATCTGGATGTGGAAGGAAGCTGGCACAGGCATCGCCCTGGTCGGCTTCGTCGTCCTTCTGCTCGGGACCTTCGCGGTCCTTCTGGACCTGCCGCTGTTCACCGCCCTGCGGGGCGCGCCCGCTCCGAGCGCCGGCGGAGGATGGCCGCGTCTGGCCCTGACCGCCCTGATCCCGGTGCTGACCTACTTCCCGGCTTTCATCGCGGCGACCCTGCTGATCAAGCCGAGCGCCGCCCTGCCCCAGACCGTCACCACCCAGGTGGTCCTCTGGGCGCTGATCAACCTCGCCTTCACGCTGATCATCGGCCTGTTCGGCAAGCGGGCCGAAGCGCCGCCGCGTCGCAACATCCTGCTCCCCGCCCTCCTGATCGCCGTCGCCGTCAGCGCCGTCGGCTACCTGTCGCTGGTGCTTGCGGAGCGACTGTTCCTCGTCGACTTCCGCTTCTGGGTCGTGGCCCTGAAGCTGTTCAGCCCGCGTCAGGCGATGATCGCCCTGATCTACCTGTTGCCGTTGACCGCCTTCTTCTGGGTCAGCCTGACGGCGCTGCACCGCTTCACCGGTCAGTACTTGACCGCCATCGTCGCCATGGCCGGCGGCTTCCTGCTGTTCCTCGTCGTCGACTACGGCCTGTTCTTCATCACCGGCCGCCTGCCCACGGACTTCGACCCGCTGACCACCGTCATCGCCATCCAGTTCGTGCCCATCCTCGCCACCGCCGCGATTGTCTCGACCTTCGCCTGGCGGCGCACAGGCAGCGCCCTTCCGGGCGCCCTGATCTGCGGCCTGGTGGTCACCTGGTACATGGTCGCGGGCACGGCGACCCAGGTCGCCTGACCACGCTTGTCGTTGGGTCACGGTTGCCCTCGCCCCGCCTGACTGAGAGGGTGCGCTCGCCAGATTCCGGAGCCCGCCCATGGACCTCAACCTCAGCCAACGCGACCTCGCCTTTCGAGACGAGGTCCGGGCCTTTCTTTCCGAAAATCTCTCACCGCTGCTGCGGCAGGCCGGCTCGCTGACCACCAGCGTCTTCACCGACAAGGAATGGTCGATCGCCTGGCAGAAGATCCTGCACGCCAAGGGCTGGGTCGCCCCCGCCTGGCCGGTGGAATACGGCGGCGCCGGCTGGGACGACATGCAGCGCTACATCTTCTCGGCCGAGTGCGCCCGCGCCGGCGCGCCTGGCCTGTCGCCCATGGGGCTGAAGATGGTCGGCCCCTGCATCATGCGTTACGGCACGCCCGAGCAGAAAGCCTTCTACCTGCCGCGCATCCTGGCCGGTGAGGACTACTGGTGCCAGGGCTACAGCGAGCCGGGCAGCGGCTCGGACCTGGCCTCCCTGCAGATGCGGGCCGACAGCGACGGCGACGACTACGTCCTCAACGGCTCGAAGATCTGGACCACCCACGCCCACTTCGCCAACCGCATGTTCTGCCTGGTGCGCACCAATTTCGAGGGCAAGCCGCAGCAGGGGATCACCTTCCTGCTGCTGGAGATGGACACGCCCGGCATCGAGGTCGCGCCGATCATCACCCTGGCCGGCGAGCATGAGGTCAACCAGGTCTTCTTCGACAATGTCCGGGTTCCCAAGTCGGGACGCCTCGGCGAAGAGAACCAGGGCTGGACGGTGGCCAAATACCTGCTGGAGTTCGAGCGTGGCGGCAGTTCCGCCCCGGGCCTGAAGGTCTCGCTGGCCCGCCTGCGCGCCATGGCCGCGACCGAGGCCGGCGACGACAGCCAGCCCCTGCTCAGCGACCCGCACTTCCGCTCCAGGCTGGCCGCCGCCGAGATCGCCGTCGAGGCCGTCGAGATGACCGAGCATCGGGTGATGACCGCCCTCTCGGCCGGCGAGAACCCGGGGCCGGCCTCCTCCATGCTCAAGGTGCAGGGCACCGAGACCCTGCAGCATATCGACGAACTGGCCATCGACATCGCCAACCACTACGCCGCCGTCTACCAGCCGGAATCGCGCGTGCCCGGCGCCAACGCCGAGCCGGTCGGCCCGGCCCACAGCCTGGTCGCCATGCCCCGCTACCTCAACAACCGCGCCGCCTCGATCTACGGCGGCTCCAACCAGATCCAGCGCGACCTGATGGCGCGGCTGGTCCTCGGACTCTGAAGGTATTCCCATGACCGCCGTCGACTTCGACCAGATGCCGACCCTGGGCGATATCGCCCGCTATCAGGCGCGCGCGCGGGGCGCCGAGACGGCCCTGACCTTCGAGGGGCGCACAACCAGCTTTGCCCAGTTCGACGCCCTGACCAACCGGGTCGCCAACGCGCTGATCGCCGAGGGCGTGACCAGGGGCCAGCGCATCGCCTATGTCGGCAAGAACAGCGACGCCTATTTCGAGCTGCTGTTCGGGTCGGCCAAGATGGGCGCGGTGATGACCCCCATCGGCTGGCGCCTGGCCCCGCCGGAGGTCGCCTACATCGTCGAGGACAGCGAGGCGCCGCTGATCTTCGTCGGGCCGGAGGTCATCGGCGCCAGCGAGGCGGTGGCGGAGCACCTCAGCTATCGCCCCAAGGTCATCGCCATGGAGGCCGATGGGGCCGACGGCCGGCCGCTCTATGAGGCCTGGCGCGACGCCGCTTCCGACGCGGACCCGGGCGTCGCCATCGACCCGGCCGCCGACGTCGCCGTCCAGCTCTACACCAGCGGCACAACCGGCAAGCCCAAGGGCGCCATGCTGACCCACGCCAACCTGCTGAGCGGCCGTCGCCAGGCCGCCGAGGCCAATATGCCCTGGAACCAGTGGGGTCCGGACGACGTCAGCCTGGTGGCCATGCCCGTCGCCCATATCGGCGGCACGGGCTGGGGCATCGTCGGCCTCTACAACGGCGCCAAGGGCGTGGTGGCCCGCGAGTTCGACCCCTTCAAGGTGCTGGACTTCATCGAGCAGGACCGCATCAGCAAGATGTTCATGGTCCCGGCCGCCCTGCAGATCGTCGTGCGCCAGCCGCGCGCCCGCGAGGTCGACTACAGCCGGATGAAGTACATTCTCTATGGCGCCAGCCCGATCCCCCTCGACCTGCTGCGCGAGTGCATGGAGGTGTTCGGCTGCGGCTTCTGCCAGCAGTACGGCATGACCGAGACCTGCGGCACTATCGTCTACCTGCCGCCCGAGGATCACGTGCCCGAGGGCAGCCCCCGCATGCGCGCCGCCGGCCTGCCGATGCCGGGCGTCGAGATCAAGGTCATCGACGAGGCCGGCAACACCGTTCCCACCGGCACGGTCGGCGAGGTCGCCAGCCGCTCGGTGGCCAACATGCCCGGCTACTGGAAACTCCCCGAAGCCACCGCCTCGACCATCGGCGCCGACGGCTGGCTGCGCACCGGCGACGCCGGCTACCTGGACGAGGACGGATATCTCTTCATCCACGACCGGGTGAAGGACATGATCATCTCCGGGGCCGAAAACATCTATCCGGCCGAGGTCGAGAGCGCCGTCTACGGCCACCCGGCCGTGGCCGAGGTGGCGGTCATCGGCATCCCCGACGAGAAGTGGGGCGAGGCGGTCAAGGCCGTCGTCGCCCTGAAGCCCGGCATGACCGCGACGCCGGACGAGATCATCGCCTTCGCCCGCGGCCGCATCGCCGCCTTCAAGGCCCCCAAGAGCGTCGACTTCATCGACGCCCTGCCCCGCAACGCCTCGGGCAAGATCCTCCGCAAGGACCTGCGCGAGCCCTACTGGGCCGGGCGCGCGCGGCGGGTGAACTAGACGCGGAGCATGTGGACGGCGCTGGCCACCAGGCCGTTCCAGGGTCTCGGTGTGTTCGGGAACCAGACGGGCCAGAGATTGTGGATGGCCAGGGCGATCACCGTGAGGATCGCCAGGTTTCGCAGCAGGCCCCAGAAGGCGCTTTTGTCGGACATCGGGAATACCCCCCGAAACGGAAGGATGCGCCTGGCTGGTTACCGATCCGTCGAGAGAGGCGGTTAACGGGCTAGCCTTGTCGCAAGGTCAGGCCTATCTGAAGATCATGACCGACGAGCCGCCCATTCCCCCGGATGAGACCCCGATCCAGAAGGCCCTGCGCCTGAAGAGGGCGGCCATCGACGCCAAGCCGAAGCCGCCGCGCGGCGGCAAGTTCCAGCGCGAACAGGCGGCGGCCGCCCATTCGTCGTCGAAGTCAAAGCCCTGGATGTCGCGCTAGACCGCGACGTCGATCCGCTCCAGCCCGCGGAAGAAGGGCAGGGTCCGCCATTCCGGCTCGCTCTCGACCAGCGACAGGTCCGGGAACCGTTCGAACAGCCGCACCAGCGCCACCTGGGCCTCCAGCCGGGCCAACGGCGCCCCGATGCAGATGTGCGCCCCGCCGCCGAACGCCACGTGCGGGCGGTGCTTGCGGCTGACGTTGAAGGCGTGAGGATCGTCGTAGACCTCCGGGTCTCGGTTGGCCGCCCGCAGGGAGACGGTCATGGCCTGGCGCGCCTTCACGGGACAGCCGGCGACCTCCATGTCGCTGTGGGCGATACGGCCGGTAATATCGACGGGCGGCTCGTAGCGGAGCACCTCTTCGACCACGGCGTTGATGATCTTGGGATCGGCCTTGAGCTTGGCCAGTTCCGCCGGGTTGAGCAGCAGGAGGCGCACGGCATTGCCGATCAGGTCGGTGGTCGTCAGGTTGCCGCCGACCAGCAGGGCGGTCAGATTGATCCGCAGCTCGGTGTCGTGCAGCTCCGCCTCGGCCTGGAGTTTGACCATGTCGCTGATCAGGTCGTCGCGCGGCTCGGCGCGGCGCGCGGCCATGGTCTCCAGGAAGTAGGCGTTGAGGTTCTCCGAGGCGCTTTCCATGGCCTTGGTCTGGGCCTCGTTGCGGAACGGGTTGAGCCCCTGGATCAGCCCTTCAGACCATTCGCGGAACTCGCCCAGCCGCTCGCGGTCGACGCCCAGGATCGAGGCGATAACATCGATCGGGATCGGTACGCAGAAGCGGTCCATCAGGTCGAAGCGCTTCTCGCCCTCAAGGCTGTCGAGCGTCTCGCCGATGATCCGCTCGACCTCCGGCTTGAACTTGGCGACCCGGGCATAGAGGGCCTGAGCGAGGGGCCGGCGGATGCGGGCGTGGTCGGGGTCGTCGAGGGTCAGGATGCTGGAGACGTGGCTGCGCGGCAGGTTGGGATCGACCTCGCCGAGGAATCGACGCTGCAGATAGGCCCCCTCCTCGGCGTTGACCGGGTCACGCAGCATGTCGAGGTCAGAGACGACCGAGCGCACATCGGCATAGCGGCTGAGGATGAAGTTGCCCGACATGGTGTCGCGATGCACCGGACAGCGGGTCCGCAGATCGTCCAGCACCTGGTGCGGATCGGCCCGGTAGGTAGGGTCCATGGGCGTCAGCTGCAGCAGGCTGGGCAGGGGCGCGTCGTCGGCCATTGGTGTCGTCTCTCCCGCCGGCCTCTGGAGGGCCGGTCATGCTCATAGTGTGCGCCCTCGGGGCCTTCAGGCCAAGAGTGACGCTCCCGTCAACTTTCAAAAGTTACCCAGGGGTCTCGACAGGTGTATGATATATTGGCATGAAAGGTGCCAATACAAGGCGGGGAAGTTCCATGGTTCAGTTCAGGCGGTCGGCGAAAGCCGTTCTGGCGCTTCTCGGCCTGACCACCCTGCTGGCCTTCGGCCCCAGCGCCGCCGCGCCGCCTCCGGTCAAGCAGCCCAACATCGTCCTGATCCTGATCGACGACGCCGGCTATACGGACCTGGGCTCCTACGGCTCGGAGATCGCCACCCCGACCCTCGACGCCCTGGCCGCCAAGGGCACGCGGTTCGCCAATTTCCACGCCTCGCCGATGTGCGCGCCCTCGCGGGCCATGCTGCTGACCGGGGTCGACAGCCATACGGCCGGCGTCGCCAACCTGCCCGAGAGCACGCCGCCCGAGCACCGCAACAATCCCGCCTACCAGGGCAAGCTGGCCAAGAACGTGGTCACGGTCGCCAGCCAGCTGAAGGCGGGCGGCTACCGGACCTACATGGCCGGCAAATGGCACCTGGGCCATGACGCCGCTTCCCTGCCGGGCGCCCGCGGCTTTGACCGGTCGCTGGCCCTTGAGGCCACCGGCGGCGACAATTTCCAGCAGCGGCCCTACTTCCCGATCTACACCGGCCAGGAATGGTACGAGGACGACAAGCCGGCGACCCTGCCCAAGGACTTCTATTCCTCGCAGCTGCTGGTCGACCGGATGATCGGCTATATCGACAGCGCCCCGAAGGACGGCAAGCCGTTCTTCGCCTACCTGCCGATGCTGGCCATCCACATGCCGGTGCAGGCCCCGGCCGATTACATCGCCAAATATGACGGCAAGTACGCCGACGGCTGGGCCGCCCTGCGCCAGGCCCGGAAAACCGGCGCCGTCCGCACCGGACTGATCGACGCCGAGGCCCCCATGGGGCCGATGCCGGCCAATGTCGCCGACTGGAGCAAGCTGTCGAAGAAGGACCGGCAGGCCTGGGCCAAACGCATGGCCGTCAATGCCGGCATGCTGGAATCGATGGACGCCCACCTCGGCCGGCTGGTGACCCACCTGAAGGCGACCGGCCGCTACGACAACACCGTCTTCGTCGTCCTTTCGGACAACGGTCCGGAAGGCGCCGATCCGACCGCCGATCCGACCTTCCGCAACTGGCTGAAGGCCGTCGGCTACAAGAACCAGCCCGGCGGCAAGGGAACCTGGAGCGCGGTCGGCCCGGGGTGGGCCAGCGCCTCGGCCGCCCCCGGCGCCCTGTTCAAGTTCTACGCCTCCGAGGGCGGCACCCGGGTGCCGCTGATCCTGTCAGGGCCGGGGGTCAAGGCCGGGGCCGTGACGCGCGGCTTCTCGATGATCACCGACATCACCCCCACCCTGCTGGACCTGGCCGGCGTCGCGCCCGCCCATCCGATGGATGGCCGCAGCCTGCGTCCCGTCCTGACCGGCGCCGTCGCCAGCCCATACGACCCCGCCACCCCGGTGGGCATGGAGGCGGCCGGCGAAGCGGCCCTGTGGAAGGGCGACCTGAAGATCGTGAAAGGCGCCGGGCCGCTGGCCGACCCGGCCTGGCGGCTCTACGACATCACCCGCGACCCGGGCGAGACCAACGACCTGGCCGCCGCCCGCCCGGCCGAGTTGGCGGCCCTCAAGGTCGACTACGCCGCCTATGCCAAGCGGGTCGGGGTCGCCGAGATCCCGCCCGGCTATGCCGCCGACAAGCAGGTGGCCAAGAATATCCTGAAGAGCCTGGTGCGGACCTACGGTCCGTTCTTCATCGGTGCGCTGGTGGTGGTCCTCCTGCTGCTGATCGTCCTGGCCGTGGTCATGCGCCGGGCCGGGGAGAGCTTCGGGCGCATCGGGACCCGCCTGCTGCTGGGAACCGTCGGCGCCCTGGCCCTGTTGATCGCCAGCCGCTTCTGGCTGGCCCCGGCCGAGGCCGCCGCCCAGTTCGCGCTGAGCCCTCAGGGGGTGGCGGGTCTGGGAACCATCCGCGCCGACATGGCCGCCTTCTTCGCCACCGCCGGCGGGCTGTCGCTGATCGCCGCCCTGCGCCGCGAGAGCCGCTGGCTGTGGCCGGTGCTGCTGATCCTGGTGCTGGCGCTCGCCGGCCGGACGCTGAACCTGCTGCTGACCGGCGGCGGCCCGGGCGTCGTCGCCCCGATGGTGGTCGAGGCAGTGCTGATCGGCATCACCCTGTTGGGAATGCGGGTGCTGCCGAAAGAGCGCTGACCGCTAGACCCTTTCAGGTTTTGATGTACGCATCAAAACCTGATCAAAAGGGTCTAGAATCAAACATTTAGAGCATGTCCGGGCGGGCGAACCGCATACACTTCGCCCTGACATGCTCTAGGCCGCCAGCTTCTTCTCGACGGCCGCCTTGCCGATCTTCGACACCGGGTTGGAGAACACCATCGCGCCGTCGTCGACCTTGCCGAACTTCAGGGTCATAAGGTCCAGGGCGTAGTTCTGGTGCTGCTTCCACGGCGCCTTGGCTCCCTGCTTGGGGAACAGGTGCACGGAGCGCTGGACATAGCCCGAGGAGAAGTCGAGCCAGTCCTGGTCGCCCTCGTCGCCGGGTTTGCGCACCGGCGTGCATTGCGCCAGGCCGGTGCGGGTCATGTGGTTCAGGAGCCGGCAGACATAGGCGCAGGTCAGGTCGGCCTTCAGGGTCCAGCTGGCGTTGGTGTAGCCGAACGACGAGGCCAGGTTCGGCACGCCGCTGTACATCATGCCCTTGTAGCTCAGGGTCTCGCTGAACTTGACCGGCTCGCCGTCGACGGCGAACTGCGCCCCGCCCAGCACCTCCAGGTTCAGGCCGGTGGCGGTGACGATGATGTCCGCCTCCAGCGTCTGGCCGGACTTCAGCAGGATGCCGGTCTCGGTGAAGCGCTCGATGTGGTCGGTGACGACGCTGGCCGCGCCATTGTTGATGGCGTCGAACAGGTCATTGTCCGGCACCAGGCAGAGCCGCTGGTCCCAGGGATTGTACTTGGGCGTGAAGTGGGTGGCGACGTCGTAGTCGGGGCCCAGCTTCTCGCGGACCATGCCGAGGATCTGTTCCTTGACCTTTTCCGGCCTGTTGCGGGCGATGCGGAAGAACAGCATGCCCAGCAGCACATTCTTCCACCGCGTGATGCGGTAGGCGGTCATGGGGCTGAACTTCTTCTTCAGCCACTCGGCGGCCGGGTCCTCGGCCGGACGGCTGACCACATAGGTCGGCGAGCGCTGCAGCATGGTGACGTGGGCGGCGGTCCTGGCCATTTCCGGCACCAGGGTGACGGCGGTGGCGCCGCTGCCGATGACCACGACCTTCTTGCCCGAATGGTCGAGGTCGGCGGGCCATTCCTGCGGGTGGACGATCCGTCCCTTGAAGTCTGCCGATCCGGCGAACTCCGGCTTGTAGCCCGACTTGTAGGAGTAGTAGCCCGAGCACATGAAAAGGAAGTTGCAGGTGAACTGAAGCGTCTTGCCGGCGACCTCGGCGGTCACCGTCCAGGCGGCCGTGGCGGTGTCCCAGTCGGCGCGCTTGACCATGTGGCCATAGCGGATGTGCGCATCGATGCCGTTCTCGGCGGCGGTCTCGTTGACATAGGCCAGGATGGAGGGACCGTCAGCGATGGCCTTGGCGGCCTTCCACGGCTTGAAGACGTAGCCGAGGGTGTACATGTCGCTGTCCGACCGGATGCCGGGATAGCGGAACAGGTCCCAGGTGCCGCCCTTGGCCGCGCGGCCCTCGAGCACGACGTAGGTGCGGTCCGGCGAGCGGTCCTGCAGGTGTTTGGCGGCCCCGACGCCCGACAGGCCGGCCCCCACGATGACCACGTCGAAGTGCTCGGTTTCCGAAGCCTGCGCCAAAACCGTCTCTCCCTGTTCTTATGTTATCGCCGATAATGCACTTGAAACGGCCGTTTGAACAGCGGGACGTGACGTTGCGGCAGATTGCCCTTCTCCTCCCCCAAACTCCCGCTCATCCCGGCGAATGCCGGGATCCAGTTCGTAGGGCGCCGCTGGTCAGGACTCGTGCCTGCAGGCACGGCGAGGACTTGGGTCGGGCAATCACAGCCGTGCCCAAGCGCACGCACCCTTGGCATCGAGATCACGCGGCTGGATCCCGGAATTCGCCGGGATGAGCGGTAGGCGGGAGGGTCGGAAGGTGGGTTAGCCTCGAGGCTTTGACGCTTCCAGCAGCGCCGCCCGTTCCGCCGCCGTCATCGGCCGCCACATGCCCTCGGGCAGGTCGGCGAGTTCGATCGGGCCCACCCGGGTCCGGATCAGGTCCACCACCTCCAGCTCGACCAGTTCGCACATCCGCCGGATCTGGCGGTTGCGGCCTTCGACCAGCACGAAGCGAAGACGGCCAGGCATCACCTCCTCGACGATGGCCGGGCGAAGGGTGCGGCCGTCGAGCTCAAGGCCGTGGCGCAGGAGGTCGATCTTCTCGACGGTGATGTCGCCCTCGACCTGGACGAAGTATTCCTTGTCGAGCTCGCTGTCGGGCCCGATCACCGCCTTGGCCAGCACCCCATCCTCCGACAGGATCAGCAGCCCCCGGCTGTCCATGTCGAGGCGGCCGAGCGGGGCCAGCCTGTGGTCGCTGTTGGGGTAGACCTCGGCTTCCACGAACAGGTTGGCGCGGCGCAGCAGCCGCACGGCCGGAACCTGGTCGCCCTCGGGCTGGGCCGAGACGATGCCGACCGGCTTGTGGATCAGCACGGTCAGCTTGGTCTCCAGCGCCTCCTGACCGGCCTCGTCGAGGGTCAGGGTCTGGCCGGGCAGGATCTTGCGGCCGACGTCCTCGACCGGGGCGCCGTCGATGGTCACCCGGCCCTCGGCGATCAGGCCCTCGGCCTCGCGGCGCGAGCAGACGCCTGACTGCGCCAGCCATTTGTTGACGCGCACAGGCTCTTCGCCCTCGTAGGTCCGGCTCCAGCTCATGGCCCCTCTCTAGGGGTTGGCGGCGGTCCCGGAAAGGCCGAGCCGCTTCGTCGCCCGCGCCGCGAAGAAGTAGCAGGGGATGGCCAGGCCCGAGAGGGCGGTGAAGGCGAACAGGGTCCAGCTGAGGGGCTGGGCGACGCCGGCCTTGATCAGCGCATCGACCATGATCCCGGCCCCGGTGATGCCGATGCCGAGGCCGACGACATTGAGGCTGAGCAGGTAGAAGGCCACCACCGCCCCGCGCACCTGCGGCGGGCAGAGGCCCTGCACCGCCGAGAAGGTCGGGCCGTAGAAGACGCCCAGCTGGAAGAAGGCGATCGCCACGCAGACCCAGAACAGCGGATTCTCAGGGGGCAGCAGCCGGTAGGTCAGGTTCACCGGCAGCAGCACGCTCAAGACGATGACCATGAACATGGCCGGACTCTGGCCGGTCTTGCGGGCAAAGAGGTCGCTGATCACGCCGCCGAACAGATTGCCCGCCACGCCGGCGACCACGGCGATCAGGCCGAAAACCTGGGCGATCCAGGCCCGGTCGAAGCCGCGTTCCTGGACCAGCCACAGCTGGTCGAAGCCGGCCGCGCCGAGCACGAAATGCACGCAGACCCCGCCGAGAATGACCAACTGCAGGGCGCGGGAGGCCTTTACCGCCCCCCAGAAGATGCGCACCAGCTCGCCCACGGACGGGGCCGCGACGGCGTCCGGCAGGGCGGCGGCGGCCTTGCGCGACGGCCGTGTCTCGCGGACCAGCAGGATGACCAGGGAGAAGGCCACCCCGATGCCCCCCAGCAGGTAGAAGCAGTTCCGCCAGCCGATGGCCGGCCCCAGGTAGCCAGCGACCAGCAGGCTGACCCCGACCCCGATCGGCACGCCCATGTAGTAGAAGCCCGAGGCGAAGCCGCGCTTTTCGGGCGGGAAGCGATCGGCCAGCAGCGACATGGCGGTCGGGGTCAGGGCCGACTCGCCGACGCCGATGAACATCCGGGGAATGGCGAGGCTGACAAAGCCCTTGGCCAGACCCGAGGCGGCGGTCAGGACGCTCCAGCCGAACATGGCGGCGGCGATCAGCCGGGGCCGGTGGATGAGGTCGGCCAGCGCCCCCATGAACAACCCGGCCACGGCGTAGAAGACGATGAACACCAGGCCGGTCAGCAGGCCGAACTCGGTGTTGGTGAGGCCCAGGTCCGGGACGATGAAGTTGGCGAAGCTGGACAGCAGCTGGCGGTCCACGAAGTTGAGGACGTTCATGAGCATCAGCATGACCAGCAGGCCGTAGTCGCCGGCCGAGACGGTATTGGGGGCCGAGCCCCGCGCGGACGTCTCGCTCATGGTCTTCCTCCCGACGATGCGGTCGGGGCCGTTTGAACCGCCCTCTGTCCCGTGATCGCTGGACGGACTATCCGCCGGGCGTCTCGTTCCGACAAGGTTGACCTCGCGGCGCCCTTTCCTGCCCCTCGGTCATCGTTCGATAGTGGCGGCAACGAGAGGAAACACCCCATGACCTATCCCCTGCCCAACGCTTCGATCGACCTTTCCGGCCATGTCGCCCTGGTCACCGGGGCCAGCTCCGGCCTTGGCAAAAGGTTCGCCCAGGTGCTGGCCGCCCAGGGCTGCGCCGTCGCCCTGACCGCCCGGCGCACCGACCGGCTTGAAGCCCTGGCGAAGGAGATCAACGACGCCGGTGGACGGGCCGTGGCCCTGGCGCTCGACGTCACCGACACCGACCAGTTGCTGGCGGTGATCGGCCAGGCCGAGGAGGCGCTCGGCCCCGTCGACATCCTGATCAACAACGCCGGCATCCCCGACGCCCAGCGGGCCCACAAGATGAGCGTCGAGCTGATCGACGCGGTGCTCGACACCAACGTCCGCGGCCCCTGGATCCTGGCCTGCGAGTTCGCCCGCCGGCGGATGGCGGCCAACTCGCCGGGACGGATCATCAACATCGCCTCCTCGGCCGCCTACAGCTACACCGGCGGCGGCGCGGCCCTCTATTCGGTCAGCAAGGCGGCCATGGTGAGGATCACCGAGACCCTCGCGGTCGAGTGGTCGAAGTTCCACATCAACGTCAACGCCATCGCCCCGGGCGCCTTCGAGAGCGAGATGATGGACGGCATGCTGTCGCGCATGGGCGACATCAGCCAGCACTTCCCCCGCAAGCGCATCGGCAACCCGGCCCAGCTGGATTCCACCCTGCTCTACCTGTGCAGCCCGGCCTCGGACGCGGTGACCGGGACCTGCCTGCGGGTGGATGACGGCCAGGGCGGGCGCTAGGGCCGCTATCGAAGCGGCGAGCCCATTATACCGCCGGACGTCGGCCTACGAAAAAGGCCGGCGTCGGCGGGATGTCCCGAAAACCTCAAGGCCCGTTGGCTTTGGCGTGGCTCGGGAGGCCGGGAAGGTAGGCGGGAGCGTAGGCGCCGCGTTGGCAGGGGCGCGGGGATTGTAGGTGGGTTGTGACGCCTCGGGGCCTACGCGCCGGGTCCGGTTGCCGGCAAGGGCGTTCCAGGGCCATGAATATGTCTAGACATATTCATCAAGCCTTTGAATTCTTTTATGTTTCAGCCCCGCCTGGCGGTGACGATCCAGGTCGCCGAGTCGAACCAGACGCCGTCCGGTCCGTCCTTGGCCGCCAGGGTTTCGCGCAGGGAGGCGAGGATGGCGTCGCGCTGGTCCGGGTTTTCGGCGATCAGCCGGGCGGCCGGCCCGACCTTGCGGGCCACGACCAGGGCGTCCTCCAGGGGGTTGCCACCGATGGCCTCGTCATGGGGCGTGAGGGTGATGTCGACAAATCCCGCCCCGGCCAGGATGCCCCGCACCCGCTCGGGGTCCGAGAAGGCGAAGGGACCTGGCGCCAGCGGGTCGGTCGGCTCGGGCGGCGGCACGTGCTTGAGCACCGCCCCGAGCGGCGCGGTCATCCAGGGGTTTTCCTTCAGCGGCCGCCAGCAGACGAAGGCCAGCCGGCCGTCGGGCTTCAGCGCCGCCGCCAGGTTGGCGAAGGCGGCCAAGGGATCGACGAAGAACATCACCCCGAAGCGCGAGTAGAGGGCGTCCCACTGGCCCTCTCCAAAATCCTCGGCCTGGGCGTCGGCGTCGATGACCATGGCCTGGGCCAGTTCCGCCGTGGCGATCCGCTTGTTCGCCACCTCCAGCATCGGCCGGGAGATGTCCGCCCCGAGCACCCGCCCTTCCGGCCCGACGGCCAGGGCCAGCGCCAGGGTGGTGTCGCCACAACCGCAGCCGATATCGAGGATGCGCTCGCCGGCCCGCGGGTCCAGGGCCGCCATCGCCGCTGCGCCGAGCGGGGCGATCTGGCGGTCGAGCAGGGTCTGCAGCGCGGCCCAGGTCTCGCCGGGCCGGTCGTTCCAGTAGTCGATCTGGGCGGTGTTGGGGGGTGTGCTCATGGCGTCTGCTGTACCACGGCCCAAAGCAAAACGCCCCCCGACCTGGGTCGGAGGGCGTTCGCCTGATCCTGGAAGGAAGAGCCTACTGCTCGGCCTTCTTTTCGATTTCGTCGGCCTTGGCGTCGGCAGCCTTCTCGGTGGCGTCCGCCTTGGCGTCCAGCGCGTCTTCCTTGGCTTCGGTCGGGGCCGCGTCGGCCGCGTTTTCGAGCGCGTCGGCCTTGGCTTCGCCCGTGGCCTCGACCTGATCGGCCTGCTTTTCAGCGGCCTTCTCGGCGGGGCTGCCGCAAGCGGCCAGGGACAGGGCGCCGAGAGCGGCGACGGCGGTGATGACAATACGCATTGGATGTTCCCTCCGTGTCTGATGCACGGAAGGGAAGCGCACAAGACTCCGGTTGGTTTCAGCCCGGCGCCTATATTTTCCCGAAACCTGAAACGCGCCGCGCCGCCCACTGGTCCATCACGACCGTTCACGGAGCCGCGAACCTGCTACAAGCCCCCATGATCCCGACAGTGACCATTATCGGCGCCGGTCCCGCCGGCCTGATCGCCGCCGAGGCCCTGGCGCGGGCCGGGGCCAGGGTGCGGCTGCATGACGCCATGCCGTCGGCCGGCCGCAAGCTGCTGATGGCCGGCCGCGGCGGGTTGAACCTGACCCACTCCGAACCGCTGGACGCCTTTCTTGGCCGCTATGGCGAGGCGGCCGACTGGGCCGGTCCCCTGCTCGAGGGTTTCACCCCGGCGGCCCTGATCGCCTGGGCCGAGGGCCTGGGCCAGCCGACCTTCGTCGGTTCCAGCGGCCGGGTGTTTCCCAAGGCCATGAAGGCCTCGCCGCTGCTGCGCGCCTGGCTGGGCCGTCTGGGCGAGCTTGGCGTCACGCTGACGCTGCGCAGCCGGTGGACCGGCTGGACCGCCGACGGCGCGCTCTGCTTCGACACACCGGACGGGCCGGTCACAGAGACCGCCGACGCCACCCTCCTGGCGCTGGGCGGGGCCAGCTGGCCCCGGCTGGGGTCCGACGGGGTCTGGGCCGGCCTGCTGGCGGAACGCGGCGTCGAGATCGCGCCGTTTCAGCCGGCCAACGTCGGCTTCAACGTCGCCTGGAGCGACATCTTCAGGGACCGCTTCGCCGGCCAGCCCTTGAAGGCCATCGCCCTGACCCATGGCGACCAGACCGTGCGCGGCGAGGCGATGATCGCCGGCTATGGCCTGGAGGGCGGGGCCATCTACGCCCTGTCGGCGGGCCTGCGCGAGGCCATCGCCCGGGACGGCAAGGCGGAGCTGTCCATCGACCTGCATCCGGACCAGACGCTCGGGCAGCTGACCGCCCGGCTGGTCACGCCGCAGGGGCGCCAGAGCCAGTCCAATCACCTGCGCAAGGCGGCCCACCTGTCGCCGGCCGCCATCGGCCTGATGCGCGAGGCGACCGGCGGTCCGATCCCCATCTCGCCGCGCAGCCAGGCGGCCCTGATCAAGGGCGCGAGGATTACCCTGACCGGAATGCAGGGCCTGGACCGGGCCATCTCCAGCGCCGGCGGCATTCGGCTCGGTGAGTTGGACGAGAACCTGATGCTGCGCCGGCTGCCGGGCGTGTTCGCGGCCGGCGAGATGCTCGACTGGGAGGCCCCGACCGGCGGCTATCTGCTGCAGGCCACCCTGGCCTCCGGGCTCGCGGCGGCGCGGGGGGTTGCGAGCCGCCTGAACCTTCCGGCGATTGACGCGCTAGGCCAGCCGTGACCGGATGATCGGTCTGGAGGCGGCATGCAGGCCATCCTGCGATTTCTCGACCGGCTGATCCAAGGGTTGCTGCGGGCCTTGGGCTGGGCCGCGGCCCTGGCCCTGCTGGCGATCATCGTCGCGGTCGGGGTCTGGTTCCTGGCCGCGCCGGACGCGCAGACCCCGAGCCTCAAGGAGCCGTACACGGGCGAGACCTACGTCGGCCGGCCGCCCTCGCCGCCGCCCGTGCTGACCCGGGACTGCGACAACAGCCGCTATGCCGCCGCCGCCCGTACGAACGCGGAAACGGCCCGCAGCCTGATCTGGTCGCCGTTCGGGTCCGAGGAAATCGGCTGGGAGCTCTATGCGCCGCTGATCGCCAACGAGATCGCCACGGCCTGCGCCTGGGACCAGCCGGGCTTCGCGGCCGCCCTGGCCGCCTGGCAGCGGCGCAACGGGCCGGTCGCCGACGGGGTGATGACGCCCGCGGTGTTCGAGGCCATGCGCCTGCGCTGGCACCGGGCCCGGCCGTTCGCGAAGATCAATCCGGAAGACTGCCCGCCGCCGACCAGCAACCTGACCTATGCGGCGGCCGGCGAGGTCTATGGACGGCCCATGCAGCTGCGCCCCGGCGCCCTGGCCGCCTATCGCCGGATGGTCGCCGCCGCCCGCGCCGAGGCGCCGTCGGTGTTCAGCCAGCCGAACGCCTTGAAGATCTTCTCCGCCTATCGCGATCCGGAGGCTGATGCCGCCCGTTGCCTGATCGACCTGAACTGCGACGGCGTGCGCCGCACCCTTTGCTCGGCCCATCGGACCGGGCTGGCGCTGGATATCCATGTCGGCCTTGCGCCGGGCGGCGATCCGGCCTCGACGGCGCAATTCAACCGCCTGACCCAGTCGCGCACCCCGGCCTATCGCTGGATGGTGCGCAACGCCGGCCGCTTCGGCTTCGTCAACTACGCCTACGAGCCCTGGCACTGGGAGTGGACGGGCGAGCCCATCTAGGACCCGCCCATCCCCCTGCCGGCTTCATGCAACCCGCAGGGTTTCGCTCTCCGCTCGGGGATCGGAGAGCGACCCGCTGGATCAGAGCAGGAAGTCGAGGTTGTTCAGCGTCTGGACCCCGGCGATCTGCAGCTCGAAGTCGACAATCCCATCACCGTTCAGGTCGCCCTGGACGAGGGTGTTGCCGCCCGAGACTTCCCAACGCACCTCACCGACGCCCCCGGCGCTGAAGGCGCCGCTGGCGATGTAGAGGAAGGCGTCGTCGGCCCCGCCGGCGATCGCATCGAGCGCCCGCAGGTCGATGACGTCGGCGGCGTCCCAGTCGGTGATCAGGTCGCGGTTGCCCACACCCACGCCGCTGTCGGCCGCCACCTGCATGACGAAGACATCGCGGCCCGCCCCGCCGGACAGGGTGTCGATGCCCGCGCCGCCGTAGAGGGTGTCGTTGCCGTCACCGCCATTGAGGACGTCATTGCCGTCCTCGCCGTAGAGCTTGTCGTTGTCGAGCCCGCCGTTAAGGGTGTCGCCACCGAAGCCGCCGCGCAGGGTGTCGGCCCCGGCCGCGCCGTCGATGGTGTCGGCGCTGGTTCCGCCGATGATGGTGTTGATCGAGGCGTTGCCGGTCCCGGTGAACGACCCGGTCCCGACAAACTGCATGATCTCGATCTCGGCCCCCATGACGTAGCTGGAGGCGGTGACGCGGATGGTGTCCGTGCCGCCCGCCGCCAGTTCGATGGCCAGGTCGCCGGCGTCGTCTACCAGGTAGGTATCGTTGCCGATGCCGCCGGTCATGCTGTCCGCGCCGGCGCCGCCGTCGAGGATGTCCGTGCCGTCGCCGCCGTCGAGGGTGTCGACGCCGCCGCCGCCGTTCAGCGTATCGTTGCCGATGCCGCCCGACAGGCTGTCGCCGAGGGCGCCGCCGGTAATGACGTTGGCCAGGCCGTTGCCCACGCCCGTGAAGGCGTCGGATCCGATGTAGTCCAGGTTCTCGACGTTGGCGGTCAGGGTGTAGCTGGCCAGGGCCGTGCGCACCTTGTCCGTGCCCTGGCCGGCGTTCTCGGTGACCACGTCGCCCGCGTCATCGATGACAAAGGTGTCGTTGCCAAGCCCGCCCAGCAGGGTGTCCGCGCCCGCGCCGCCATCGAGGATGTCATCCCCGTCGCCGCCCTGCAGGTCGTCAGACCCGCCGGACCCGGACAGGGTGTCGTTCCCGGCCAGGCCCTTGAGGAAGTCGTCGCCGGCTCCGCCGGCGATCATGTTGGCCAGGCTGTTGCCGGTCAGGGAAGCCGCGCCGGCGCCGTTGTAGAAGAGGTTCTCCAGATTGGCCGCCAGGGTGAAGCTGCGGGTCGTCAACACCGTGTCGATGCCGGTGCTGTCGGTGATCGTGTCGCCGGCGTTGTCGACATAGTAGGTGTCATTGCCGTCGCCGCCGTTCATCGCGTCGGCCCCGAGGCCGCCGTTCAGGACGTCATCGCCGGCCAGGCCGCTGAGGCTGTCATTGAGCGCCCCGCCGTTGATGAAGTTCGCCGCCGCGTTGCCCGTGCCGGTGAAGGTTCCCGACCCGGTATAGGTCAGGTTCTCCAGCGCCGCGCCCAGGGTGTAGCTGGACAGGGTGGCAAAGACGGTGTCGAGGCCCGCCCCGCTCTCGGTGATCACGTCCCCGGCGTTGTCGACATGGTAGATGTCGTTGCCGGTCCCGCCCTGCATGATGTCCGCGCCGAGGCCGCCGTTCAGGATGTTGTCCTGCGCGTTGCCGATCAGGACGTTGTCCAGGCTGTTGCCGGTGGCCGAGCCGGCCACCCCGATGAGGGTCAGGCGTTCGACTTCGGCGCCCAGCGTGTAGTCGACGCTGGACTGGACGGTGTCGATGCCGCCGCCGGCCAGTTCGGTCACCGTGTCGCCGGCGTTGTCGACGATGTAGGTGTCCGCGCCCAGGCCGCCGGCCATGGCGTCAGCGCCGGCGCCGCCGTTGAGAACGTTGGCCGCGCCGTTGCCGGTCAGGCTGTTGTTCAGCTCGTTGCCGGTCAGGCTGACCGCCGCCGCGCCGGTGGCGACGAGGTTCTCGATCGAGACCCCGGCCGCCAGCACATAGGAGGCGCTGGCCTCCAGGGTGTCGGTCCCCTGGCCGGCCAGCTCGACGATGATGTCGCCGGCCGAGCCGACCACGTGGGTGTCGTCGCCAAGCCCGCCGATGGTGGTGTCGCTGCCGCCCAGGCCGTCGAGGCGGTCATTGCCCGCGCCGCCAATGATGGTGTTGACCAGGGTGGTGCCCGTGCCGGTGAAATTCCCCGTCCCGGTGAAGGTCAGGTTCTCCAGGGTCGTCGAGCCAAGCGTGTAGGTGTTGAGCGTGGTCTGCACCGTATCGACGCCGCCGCCGACGTCGGAGATGGTGTCTCCGACGTTGTCGACGACATAGGTGTCATCGCCGGCTCCGCCCTGCAGGATGTCGGCGCCGAGGCCGCCGTCCAGGACGTTGCTGGAGGCGTTGCCGACCAGGGTGTTGTCCAGCCCGTTGCCGGTCGCGTTGACCGCCCCGGCGCCGGCCAGCAGGACCAGTCTCTCGAGGTTGTCGCCCAGGGTGTAGCTGCCGTTGGCCACCTCGACGGTATCGGTCCCCTCGCCCGTCAGTTCGGTGATCAGGTCGCCGGCCGTGACGCGGAAGGTATCGTTGCCGCCGCCGCCGATCAGTTCGTCGACGCCGGCGCCGCCATCCAGGATGTCATTGCCGAGGCCGCCGACCAGGCGGTCTTCGCCCGCCGTGCCGGTCAGGGTGTCGTTACCGTTCTGGCCCTGCAGGTCGGCCGCATTGGCCGCTCCGCCGCTGACCGTATCGACGACGTTGGTGGTGACCAGGGTCGTGACGTTGACCGCCCCGGCCTTGGGACCATCCGGACCATCGGCGATGTACTCGAAGCTGGCGTTCGGCCCGGTAGCGACGATGTGCAGCCGGCCGCCGACCAGGTCGACAGTGGCGTTCACCACATTTCGGATGCCGACCACCGTGTAGCCGCCCGCCAGGCCGTCATTGGCCAGCAGGACTTCGGACTTGAGGTCCGACGCCAGGGTGCGGGTGATGGTCAGGGCGTCGGCCGCCAGGGTGACGGGCACCAGGTCAGCCAGGCTGACCGTCTCGTCATCGAACTGGAAGAACTCGACGTTGGTGATGCTGTCGGCCCCGTCTGCCCCGGTCACGGTGACCACGCCGCCACCGCCGAAGGCGATGGTGTAGTCGGCGCGGTTGCCGGCGAAGACCGCGGTGTCGGTGTCGTCACCGCCGTCGATGGTGTCGTTGCCGCCACCGCCGCGGACGATGTCGTCACCGGCCCCGCCGTTCAGGGTGTCGGCGCCGGCATAGCCGGCGTCGTCGCGGCGGGTAATGGCCCCGCCGCCGCCCTGGTTGGTCTCCAGGCCGATCTCGCCGTCGCCAAGCAGTTCATCGGCGCCGTCGCCGCCCGAGAGGACGTCGGCGTCGCCGCCGCCGGCCAGGACGTTGGCGCCGCCATCGCCGGACAGGGTGTCCGCGAAGCCGCTGCCCGACAGGTTTTCGACACCGGTGAGGGTGATGCTGCCGCCAGTGAAGGCCTGGGCCCCACCGACCGCCAGGGAGACGGTCGCGCCGGACTGCAGGCCGAGCAGGACGGTGTCGACGCCGTCGCCGCCGTTGGCGGTCTGGGCGCCTTCGGAGACTTGCAGCAGGTCATCCCCGCCCGCGCCGTTCATGACGTCGGCGCCCAGGTTGCCCCAGATCCAGTTGGCGTCGCCATTTCCGGTAAGGACGTCGTCGAAGGCCGTGCCCGACACGTGTTCGACACCGATCAGGGTGTCCATGCCCTGGCCGGTGTTCTGGGCCACGCCCTGGACCGACAGGTCGACCGTCACCCCGACGGTAGCGTCGAAGAAGGCCGCCCGGTCGAGACCGGCGCCACCGTCGATGGTGTCATCGCCGTCGCCGCCCTGGACGTAGTCACTGTCGTCGCCGCCGCGGACCGTGTCGTTGCCGGCGTTGCCGCGAACGTTGTCGAGGCCCGCGCCGCCCTGAACCAGGTCATCGCCGCCTTGGCCGCGCAGGACGTCATCGCCGTCGCCGCCGGTGAGGCTGTTGGCGGAGCCGTTGCCCTGCAGGTTGTCGTTGTGGTCCGTGCCGATGACCCCTTCGATGCCCGAGTGGGTATCGGTCCCCGTGCCGTCGTTGACGGTGGTCAGGGCCAGGTTGGCGTTCACGGCTGTCGCGTTGCCGGCATAGCTGATGACGTCGAAGCCGTCGCCGCCTTGCAGATTGTCCGCGCCGATGCCGCCGATGAGGATGTCATCGCCGCCGGCGCCGATCAGGGTGTCGTTGCCCGAGCCGCCGTCCAGGGTGTCCGCCCCGCTGAGGGCCGGGTTGTTGTAGGTTACGGCCGCGTCCTCGTGGACCATGCTGGGACCGGAGAAGCCCGTGGTGCTGGAGCTGGCGACGACGCCGTCGCCGAGCAGGAGGTCAGCGCCGTCGCCGCCGGACAGGGAATCGTCCCCGCCGAAACCGGCGAGGGTGTTGGCCCCGCCGTCGCCGGTGAGGCTGTCCGCGAAGGTCGAGCCGGACACGTTCTCGAAGCCCTCGAGCACCGTGATGCCCTGTTCGGTGTCCTGCGAGCCGCCCTGCAGGGTCAGGTCAATGGTGACCCCGGCCGAGGTGACGTCGGAGGTGTTGCCGTTGAAGCTGACGGTGTCGATGCCGTCGCCGCCGCGCAGGTCGTGGTTGCCGTTGCCGGCCTGGATCAGGTCGTCGCCGCCCTGGCCGTCGAGGGTGTCGTTGCCGGTGGCGCCGGAGCCGTTGGACCCGCCCCAGAGCCAGTTGTTGTTGTCGTCGCCGGTGATGATGTCATCGAACTGGTTACCGGACACGTTCTCGATGCCGGTCAGGGTGTCCATGCCATGGCCGGTGTCCTGGGCCGTGCCCTGCAGCCGCAGGTCGACCGTGACGCCCGCCTGCACATCGCCGGCGCTCAGCGAGAAGGCCGCCCGATCGTTGCCGTCGCCGCCATCGATGGTGTCGTCGCCGTCGTTGCCGCGCACGAAGTCGTCGCCGGCGCCGCCACGGACGATGTCGTTGCCCAGGCCGCCAGCGATGAAGTCATGGCCATCGCCGCCGTCGAGGCTGTTGTCGCCGGCGTTGCCCAGCAGGTTGTCGAGGAAGGCGGTGCCGATAACCCCTTCGATGCCGGAGTGGGTGTCGGTTCCCGTGCCGTCGTTGACCGAGCCGAAGTTGAGGTTGACCGTGACGCCGGTGGCGTTGCCGGCATAGCTGATGACGTCGAAGCCGGCGCCGCCCTGCAGGTTGTCGGACCCGACGCCGCCGATGAGGATGTCATCGCCGCCGCCGCCGATCAGGGTATCGGCGCCCTCGCCCCCGTCCAGGGTGTCGGCGCCGCTGAGCGCAGGGTTGGCGTAGGCCTCGGCGATGTCATTGACCGTGACGATGGGACCCGAGAAGCCGAACGGACTGTCCAGAGCCACCTCGCCGTCGCCGAGCAGGATGTCCGCCCCGGCGCCGCCGTTGAGGTTGTCGTCGCCGGCCGCGCCGCCAAGGGTGTTGGCCGCGCCGTCGCCGGTGATGTTGTCATCGAACGCCGAGCCGCTGACGTTCTCGAAGCCGGCCAGGACGGTGAGGCCCTGCTCGGTGTCCTGCGAGCCGCCCTGCAGGGTCAGATCGATGGTGACACCGGCGCTGGTGATGTCGGTGCCGTTGCCGTCGAAGCTGACGGTGTCGATGCCCGAGCCGCCCTGCAGGTCATGGTTGCCGGTCCCGATCTGGATCAGGTCGTTGCCGCCCTGGCCGTCGATGACGTCGTTGCCGGTCGCGCCGCTGCCGTTCGAGCCGCCCCACAGCCAGTTGCTGTTGTCGTCGCCGGTGATCACGTCGTCGAGGTAGGTGCCCGAGACGTTCTCGATGCCGATCAGGGTATCCATGCCATGGCCGGTATCCTGGGCCACGCCTTGCAGGCGCAGGTCGACCGTGGCGCCAGCCTGGACATCGAAGGAGAGCGGCGCGAAGGCCGCCCGGTCGATGCCGTCGCCGCCATCGAGGATATCGTCGCCCTCATTGCCACGGAGATAATCGTCGCCCGCACCGGTCTCGATGTGGTCGTTGCCGGCGTTGCCGCCCGTGAAGTCGGCGCCGGCGCCGCCGATGATGTGGTCATCGCCGTCGTAGCCGTAGAGCTCGTCGTTGCCGTCGCCGCCATCGATCTCGTCGTTGCCGGCGAAGCCTTCGATCACATCATCGCCGCCAAGGCCCTGGATGACATCGTCATCGGCCGTGCCGGGAATGTACTCGCCGTTCTCGGTGCCGACGATGGGCGGCGGGCCGACCAGGCTGACCGTCTGGTCGGAGAAGCGGGCGAACTCCATGTTGGTCAGGGTGTCGGTCCCGTCCGGGCCGCTGATGGTCCAGGTGGTCTCGTTGACCCGGGTCAGGGTGTAGGCCGAGCGCAGGCCGGCGTAGACCGCCGTATCCTCGTCGATGCCGCCTTCGAGGGTGTCGTTGCCCGCCCCGCCGGTCAGCTCGTCGTCACCACCGGCGCCGACCAGGCGGTCATCGCCCTCGCCGCCGTCCAGGCTGTCGGCGCCGTTGTAGGCCGGGTCGCCGAAATCGACCCCGACGTCCTCGTACTGGGTGATGGCGCCGGAGGCCCCGAAGGTTCCGAAATCGACATAGCGCAGGCCGTCGCCCAGCAGCACGTCGGCCCCGCCGCCGCCGCTCAGGGTATCGTCGCCGGCGCTGCCGCTGAGGGTGTTGGCGTTGCCGTCCCCTGTCAGGGTGTCATCGAAGTCGGACCCCGAGAGGTTTTCGACATTGGACATCGTGACGTTCCCGATGCCGGTCGTCTGGGCGGCGCCCTGGAGGGCCAGGGAGACGTTGACCGCGGCGGCCGCGGCGTTGAAGCCGAGCGTATCGTTGTCCGCCCCGCCGTCGACCACATGGTCGCCGCCGGTGATGTCCAGAAGGTCATTGCCGGCCGCGCCGCTCAGCGTGTCATTGCCGCCGATGCCGTTGGCCACCCAGTTGTCGGCGGCGTTGCCGCTCAGGGTGTCATTGTAGATCGTGCCGTTGACATGCTCGATGCCGGTGATGGTGTCGATGCCATGACCGGTGTCCTGGGCGGTCGTGATGCTCAGGTCGATGGTCGCGCCGGTCTGCGGGTCGGTCGCCACCAGGGAAACGCCCAGCCGGTCGATGCCGTCGCCGCCGTCGATGACATCGCTGCCTTCGCCGCCGGTCAGGAAGTCATTGCCCAGTCCGCCCGACATGATGTCGTCGCCGTTCTGGCCGCGCACGGCGTCATCCCCGTCGCCGCCGCTCAGCGTATCGTTGCCGTTCTGGCCGTTCAGGCTGTTGTTGAACTGGTCGCCGGTCAGGGTGTCGTTGAAGCCCGAGCCCGACAGGTACTCGATGTTGGTCAGCGTATCATTGCCCCAGCCGGTGTTCTGGGCCTGACCCTGCAGCAGCAGACTGACCGTCACCGCGTTGGTCGCATCGCCCCAGGTGGCGACGTCGCCCCCGGCCCCGCCGTCGATCGTGTCGTCGCCGAGACCGCCGGTCAGCTGGTCGTCGCCGCCGTTGCCGAGCATGGTGTCGTTGCCGGCGCCGCCGAAGTTGAAGTTGCCGATCTCGTCGCCGATCAGGGTGTCATTGCCCGAACCGCCGTTGACATTCTCGATGCTGTTGAGGGTGTCGACGCCGCCGGCGCCGGTGTTCTGGCTCGTACCCTGGATGCGCAGGTCGACCGTGACGCTGGCGCTGAACTCGCCATAGCCGGCGGTGTCGAACCCGGCGTCGCCGTTCAGGGTGTCGTTGCCGACGCTGCCCTGCAGGTTGTCGTTGGCGTCGCCGCCGTTCAGCGTGTCATTGCCGCTGCCGCCGAGCAGGGTGTCGTTGGCGCCCAGCCCGAACAGGGTGTCATCGCTGTTGCCGCCGTTGATGTTGTTGCCGGAATTGTCGCCCGTCAGGGTATCGGCGTGGGCCGAGCCGGTCAGGTTCTCGATACCGCTCAGGGTGTCCATGCCGGCCGAACCAGTGTTCTGGGCGGCGTTCTGCAGCATCAGGCTGACGGTCACGCCACTGGTGGCGTTGTTGTAGCTGGCGTTGTCGAGCCCGGCGCCGCCGCTGATCACATCGTTGCCGAGGTTGCCGACCAGGGTATCGGCGCCGTCGCCCCCGTTCAGGATGTCATCGCCGAGCTGGCCATCGATGTAGTTGTTGCCCGCATCGCCCGTCAGCGTGTCGCCATGATCCGACCCGCCCAGTTGCTCGAAGCCGGTCAGGGTGTCGAGGCCGGCCGCGCCGGTGTTCTGGGCCTGGCCCTGCAGCGCCAGGCTGACGGTCACACCGGCCGTGGCGCCGTAGTACTGGGCCATGTCCGTGCCCGCGCCACCGTCGAGCGAATCGTCGCCGAGGCCGCCATGCAGGAAATCATTGTCGTCCCCACCGAAGACGGTGTCGTTGCCGGCGCCGGCGTTGACGTTGTCGCTGCCTGCCAGCATCGAGATGGTGTCGGCGCCGTCCTGGCCGTCGATGAAGTTGGCGCTGTTGTCGCCGGTCAGGGTGTCGCCGAACTGCGAGCCGGTGATCTGCTCGACGCCGGTGATGGTATCCATCCCTTCGCCGGTGTTCTGGGCGGTGGTGATGCCGAGATTCACCGTGACGGCGTTCGCCGCGCTGAAGTAATCGACCCGGTCAGTCCCGGCGCCGCCGTTCATGACATCGTCGCCGAGGTCGCCGCGCACGGTGTCGTTGCCGTCGTCGCCATTGATGGTGTCGGCGCCGGCGCCGCCGCCCAGGTAGTCGATGCCGGCGCCGCCGGCGATGGTGTCATCGCCGCCATTGCCGAAGATGTCGTTGTCGCCGCCGTTGCCGGTGAGGGTGTCGCCGAAATTGTTCGAGCCGGTGATGTTCTCCACCCCGGTGATGGTGTCGAAGCCCTGGCCGGTGTTCTGGCCGGCGAGGCCGAGGTTGACCGTCACCGCATTCGCAGCGTCCCAGAAGTCGACGCTGTCGTCGGTTCCGTCGCCACCGTCCAGAGCGTCATCGCCGAGGCCGCCGCTGAGGGTGTCATTGTCCGCACCGCCGTAGAGGCCGTCATTGCCCGTCCCGCCGCGCAGGTTGTCGAAGCCGGCGCCGCCGCTGATCGTGTCATCGCCGCCATCGCCGTCGATGTAGTTGTTCTGGCCGTCGCCGGTCAGGCTGTCGCCGAAGTTGTGAGAGCCGGAGATGTTCTCGACATTGGTGAAGGTGTCGCTGCCCTGCCCGGTATTCTGGGCGCTGCCCTGCAGGTTGAGGTTCACCGTCACGCCGTTCGAGGCGTTGTAGAAGCCGACGCCGTCGCCGGTTCCGGCGCCGCCGTCCATGGTGTCATCACCGTCGCCGCCTTCGAGGAAGTCATTCCCGTCGTTGCCGGTCAGGCTGTCATTGCCGCCGCCGCCGCCGAGGTAGTTGCCCTGGGCGTCGCCGATAAGCGTGTCGTTGTGGGCGCTGCCGTGAGCCGCCTCGATGCCGATCAGGGTGTCCATGCCGGCGCCGACAGTGTTCTGCGCCACGCCCTGGATGTTCAGGTCGACGGTCACGCCCGACGTGGCGCCGTAGTAGACGGCCTGGTCGCTGCCGAACTGGGTCTGGGCGCCGCCGTTGAGGATGTCGTCGCCCTCGCCGCCTTCCAGCCGGTCGTCGCCGCCATTGCCCTCCAGCCGGTCGCTGCCCGCGCCGCCGTTCAGGTAGTCGCCCTCCGGACCGCCGGTCAGGGTGTCGTCGCCGTCGCCGCCGTTCAGGTTGGCCGCCGCGCCATTGTTGCGCAGGTCGTCCTGGAAGGCGCTGCCGTTGATGTCGCCGCCGCCGGTGACGCTGGTCAAACGCACACCCGCCGAAGCCGACAGCGTCACCGTCTGGTCGGAGAATTCGACGAACTCGATATCCGTCAGGGTGTCAGTGCCCTCGGGGCCGCTGATCGTGGTGACGTTGCCATTGGTGGTGATGGTGTAGTCTGCGCGCAGGCCGCTGTAGACAGCGGTATCCGGTCCCCGTCCCGTGATGATCCCGGACGCGCCGTTGCTGTCGCCCTGGATCTGGTCGTTGCCCAGACCCCCGGTGAGCCGGTCTGAGCCTTCGCCGCCGAACAGCAGGTCATTGCCATCGCCGCCGTCGAGAACGTCTCGTCCCAGGTCGCCGCGGAGCAGGTCACCGCTGAGGCCGCCGCTGAGCGTGTCGTCACCCGCGTCGCCGGAAATGTTATTGACCCCGGCATCGCCGATGAAGGTATCGCCGAAGGCGCTGCCCCAGACGCTGTAGCGCTCGAAGTTGGCGAGGCTGGAGCCTGAGGCGGCTTCCAGGCGGGCTTCCGAGTCGGTGCTGAAATCGACGTTCACCCCGCTGGTGGCTTCCGTGAATGCCACGTAGACCGTATCGGACGTGCCGTCGCCGCCGTCGGCGGTGTCGCCCATGCCGATGTAAAGGGTGTCGTTGCCGTCGCCGCCGTTGAGGGTGTCGGCCGCGAAGTCGGCGCCGTGCTGGGACAGCAGGTTGTTGGTCGAGAGGTTGTCGCCGGCATAGAGGCTGTCGTTGCCGATTCCGCCGTTCAGGACGTCCGAGCCCAGGCCGCCGACGAGCTGGTCATTCCCGTCGCCGCCGGAAAGGTTGTCGTTGCCGCTGAAGGCGAAGAACCCGTCATTGGCGGCGCCGCCGACGAAGCTGTCGTCGAAGTCCGAGGCATAGATGGAGTAGGATTCGAAATTGCTCACGCTGCCGCCCGAAGCGGCGGACAGGCTGGCCTGGGCATCGACCGAGAAGTCGATGTTCAGGGCGTTCGCGCTGGTGCGCAGCAGCAGGGTGATGGAGTCGGTCCCGGCCCCGCCATCGGCGATATCGCCCGCGCCCATGGTGACGAAGTCGTCGCCGTCTCCGCCGTTCAGGGTATCGACGACGCCGTCATCGATCGAGCCGTTGGTCACGAAATAGGTGGTGATCTGCACCGAGGGACCAGGCGGATTGGGATTGGCGATGAAGGCCGTGCCGACGGTCAGCCCCGTGCCGCCCCCGTTGAGCGTATCGTTGCCGGCGCCGCCGTTGAGCGTATCGGCGCCGGCCCCGCCGGCCAGGACGTCATTGTCTTCGTCGCCGTTCAGGGTGTCATCGCCATCGCCGCCATAGAGTCCATCTCGCGCCAGACCGCCGCTGACCGTATCGGCGCCGCCGCCCGCATCGACGGTGTCCTGTCCGTCGCCGCCGGTGATGACGTCGCTATCGGCGGTGCCGACCAGGGTGTCGTCGCCGTTCGTGCCCGTGATGTCAGCCATGGTGTAACTCCCTAAGAACGCCGTTCAGCCGGCCAGCGGCCGGAGGACGATTGTGATGACAGGCAGGCGCAACCTACCCAGTTTGGGAACAGGGTTCGCTCAGGCGCGGCGTTGGCGCTATCCCCATTTGCGGTATGTCGATGCCGGGCGTTGCGCCCGGCGCTCGTTCGCAGACAGACAGGCTTCGACGTTCCCAACCCAGCGCTTCCCCAAGCGAATGCCCGCGATCGAACATGGGTTTGAGGACGGTTCAACAACGATTTCCGCCAATGGCCCATTTTGGGGAAAATACTCATCTTGAGCATTCAGGGTTCAACCTCCGGGCGCCGGGAACCGACCACGACGCCCAAGGCTTACAGCGCTATGACACTTCGCCCCCTGCTCGCCGTGACCGGCGTCACACTCCTCCTGGCCGCGTGCGGACCCGCGCCGCAATCGGAGGCGGAGGGGCCGCCGATCCCGCCGCAGGAGGCCTCGCCGACGCCGTCACCAACCCTTGCCGGCGGCCTGTCGCCCGGCGCGGTCAACCAGGCGCCGTTCGCCGCTCCGCCCACGGACGATGCCCGGGCGCCGGCGGTGCTGCGCGCGCAGATCCTGCTCGACCGGGCGAGGTTTTCGCCCGGCGTCATCGACGGCACGGCCGGCGAGAACCTGCGCCAGGCGGTGGCGGCCTATGAGGAGGCCAATGCCCTGCCCGTCGACGGCGAGATGGACGAGCAGGTCTTCGCCAAGCTGACCGCCGCGGATGGCCGGCCGGTGCTGGCCGACTATGTGATCACGGCCGAGGACGTGAAGGGGCCTTTCGTCACGCTTGGCGACAGGATGACGGAACAGGCGAAACTGCCGGCCATGGGCTTCGAGAGCGCCAAGGAGGCGCTGGCCGAGAAGTTTCACATGACCGAGGAGCTGCTGGACCAGCTCAACCCCGGCGGCGACTTCGCCGCCGGCGCGAAGATCGTCGTCGCCCAGGTCGGCGATGACGCCCTGCCGGCCGATGTGGCGCTGATCGAGGTCGACAAGGCCGACAAGGCGCTGCGGGCCTTCGACGCCGGCGGCAAGCTGCTAGCCTTCTATCCCTCGACCATCGGCAGCGACGAGCGGCCGGCGCCGGAAGGCCTGCTCAAGGTCACCGGCGTGGCGCAGGATCCGACCTACACCTTCGACCCCAAGCGTCTGACCTACAGCCAACCCGGCGTGAAGGGGAAGCTGACCCTGCCGGCCGGGCCGAACAATCCGGTCGGCAGCGTCTGGATCGGCCTCAGCAAGGAAACCTTCGGCATCCACGGCTCGGACGAGCCCAAGGAGATCGGCAAGAAGTTCAGCCACGGCTGCATCCGGCTAGCCAACTGGGACGCGCAGGAACTGGCCAGCCGGCTCAAGGCCGGGGCGAAGGTCAGTTTCATCGAAGCCTCGGCCGGGGGGCTGCGCGAGGAACAGGCGAAGGCGAAACCGAAGGCCAAGACCTGACGGAAGAAAAAGCGGACACGTTGATACAACGTGTCTCCACCCAAATCGCCGGCGATGGCGTCGCCGACCACCCCGCCAGGATCACCGGCGACCTCCAGTCTCGCCAGAAAGTCCGCCGCGCCGATCCGGCGCGCCCGCGCCCGCGCCCCAGCTAGCGAACTGCCGCCGATGCAATCACCGGTTCCCGTGCTGCATCGCTCCTTAGCTGGTAGGTGGCCAGACAGCGCTCGCCCAGCGGACGAAACCCGGAGAAGCACGTTTCGCGCAGGCTCTGCGTTACCGGGTGATCCGGGCCGCAGTAGCGCTGCGCACCCGCAATCGAATAAGGCGTGTCGCCCCAGGCGTTGCGGAGGTCCAGCCGACCGCCGCCCTCGGTCAGGGTGCGCGCCATGAGGAGCAGGCGCCGCTGGTCGTGCCCGCGGTCCCATTCACAGATTTCCATGACAGTATGGAGCGCGCGGTTTCCTTCGGAGCCCGTGAAGGCGTTCGGATCCCAGCCGGCTGCCAGCATGTCTTCGATCGCCTTGACGTCAAGACGCCGCAAGGCGTTCGAGACTTCACGGTCAGTGAAGACCTGCCGGGTCGGGCGGATCTGGTCGTAGAACGGCGCCGCGGCAAGCAGAAGCATCGCGATCGCCGCCCCACCCAGCACCACACTCATCGGGCGCCAGCCAACACGATCCGCAGGCCAAAATACCGGGACACGCGCCATAGCGGCATTCACCGCCGCGCCGGGCGCGGGCACATTCTCCAGGGTGACGGGGGCGACAATCCGGTAGCCGCGACCCGGAACGGTCTCGATGATCGTCGCGCCCTGACGATTGTCGTGCATTGCGGTGCGGAGCTTGTAGACCGCCGTCGGCAGAGAAGCTTCGACGACCGTCACATCCGGCCAGACCCGGTCCAGCAATTCGTCCTTTGAAACAACGCTCCCCGCGCTGACAAGCAGCTCGCGAAGCACCTCGAGCGGCTTTGTCTCGATCGTCGCGCGACACCCGTCCACGGTCAGAGACCAGCTTGCCTCGTCAAACGTGCACGCGCCAAACGACCAGCGCCGCCGAGGCATGCTTTCCCCTCCCATGAAGCTTGCTTGGGCCATCCCCCCCAACCCTTCAGAGATTCTTCAGAACGACTTTATGACACCCCGTTTCGGAAAGCCAAACGTCGTTACGCGAACGAAACGCGATCCAGAGTGGTCGACCAGGGCAAAGACATCGGGGGAAACATATGCGTCGGGACCGCTCACCAGCAAACGCCGCCATGGCAGCCGCGACCAGCGCCGCATTGGCCCTGTTGACGACATCTTCCCCGGCAGCCGCCCAGCCGGCCGACGACCAGACGACCTGGTTGCAGGTCGCGACGGCCGAGGGCTGCATCGTCATCTGGACCCGCGCCAACACGATGAGCGCTGCCGAAGCCCGCAGGATCGCGAAGCTCAGCTACCAGGGCACCGGCTGCCAGCGGGGCCAGCTCATCAACGGCGAGGGCTCTCTGACGTATGGAGCCTACAGCAACTCCTACCGCGGACGCTTTGTGAACGGGGTTCTCGAAGGACAGGTCCAGGCCTACGTCGCCGGCAAACTGGACCCTGACGCGTCGGGCGCCTGGATCGGCGGCTGCTCACCGCACTGGACGAGGTGGGGCAATTGCCAACCCTACCGAGGCGGCGCCGAGAGCATCGTCACCGACGCCGGCCCCGGCCCGCTTGGCCTGCGCGACGGCCAGTTCCCGTCGGGTGGCGGAGGCGGCGGCGGCCGACCCGCCCCGGCCCCCGCCGCATCGGGCGGCGGCGGCGATGGCGACGTCTGGAACACCTGCGTCACGACTGAAGCGCCCGTGCGCTCCGGCATCCAGATGATCTATGCCTTCCGCAATATCTGCGGCAAGACGATCACCATCTCCTTCTGCATGAAGGCGACCTACGAGGCGGCCGGCGACTGGAACCTGTGCTCGCGCCGCGAATACAAGACCTACGACATCCGCGCCGGCGCCCGCTTCGAGTTCCCCTTCACCCCGGTGACCCCGGGCAGCGCCATGTCCGACGGCCGGGTCGTCGACCACAACGAAGTCAGCGCCAGCGGAGCGGCGTGCATCGGCTCAAGACCGTCGGTCTATGTCGAGAACAAGAGGCTGGTGTTCCAGCACTGCTGAGCATCAGGCCCTCGACAGCGTGACCTGCAGAATTTTCAGGCGAAAGCGGGGTTTTGCGGCCTCCGCGCAAAGGGAGAAGACGAATGAAAATCGGTATCCGTGCTCTCACCATGATGGCAATCAGCCTATGCGCCATGATGACGGCTGGCGTCATTTCGGTCCGACCGGCGGCTGCGCAAGGCATGACTCATCAGATGTGGTGCGTCGTACCAGATTACCGCACAGGCATTGCCTATTATTCGTCCATCTTCGTCTCATCGGACGCGGCAAGCTACAGTCACGAAACGCCGTTCACGAATTTCGTGCAGGCACGTTATAGTCAGACCGCTCAGCAGGGACAGTGCTACACCTACGACAGCTACGCGAATGCTCAGGAAGCCAAGAGATTGGAAATGTCTCGCACAGTATTTGATAGTCATATCGATACTTCCTGGCGGCCATAGCAGCAGCGCGTCCTGGGCCAGGAATCCCGGACGCGTCCTGATGCGCGCCAGTGGGCGCGGCGGTGATTCTGTAGCGTCCCTTGCGCGTATCGTGGGGGCGCAAACCGAACGACACAGATGGGAGACCGGACAATGAACAGACAAATCATGGCTGCGATCGCGGTGATCGGCCTGATCGCGGTGATCGGATCGACATCCGGAGACGCAGTTGCGCAGGCGCAACCGGGTGTTTGGACGCCTTACGCCAATTTCGTCACCATTCCGGAGGCGCCTGGGGCTTGCTCGCGGGTCTACAGCTGCGGACCAGCGACCCCGCAGATGTTCAGTGCGGACCAACAAGTGGCGGCGACGTCCCCGAAGCTCGTGCTTGGCGTTTGCTCGACCGGCGGAGGCGGTCTGATTGACGAGTGCGGCGTCTGCCTCACGAACCCGCCCAGTGACTCATGCCAATGGTGGCTTGAACCCAGGCGGTGAGGTCTGACATTCCGGCGCTTCGCGCGGCAATCGGATAACGGCGACAGGATACCTATAGCAGGCCGCGCCACCGCCGCGCCACCTGGCCCATCCGTGGAGACCCCATGATGACGACGAGAACCATCACCGCCCGGCTCGTTCACGCGGGTCTGGCCAGCCTTTGCGGCCTGTCCGCCCTCTGCCTTTCACCCGAGTCGCCGGCGCGTGGCCTGGCGCCGGCCATGGCGCAGAGCTGCCAGGTTGGAAAGACTCCGAATGGCGCCTGGGAGCAGCGGGTGCAGGTCGGGGAGGTGGTCACCTTCGGCGATCTGAAGATCCGGATCGTCCAGGCCAATCAGGGCAACGACGACGCCGACTACTACGGTGTCGTGGATATGAAGGCGCCCGGCCTCGCGACCAACGGCTACCGGCTCAACTACCAGAAGCCAGTCAAGTTCACGGCCTGCGGCCAGGAGGTCACCCTGACCTGGGACTATGGGCCAACGGTGCGCATCAGCGTCTTTTGATGCGGGAAGAGTCATGATCAATCTCAAACGCTTTGCCGCCCGGCTCGCTTTGGCTGTGGGGGCCAGCCTTCCAAGCCTTGGCGCCGCCGCCACGCCGGCGCCCACTGCGGCGCAGAGCTACCAGATCACAAAGCATGATAGATAACGGGAAGAGGGGACAGGTTGGAAACCAACGTGTCCCCGTTTCCGCCCAAGAGGGGACCGCGTAAGAAGGGACGGGTTGGAAACCAACATGTCCCAAGTCCGGAGCGACCCCTTGCTGCTCAATGACGCCCTGCGCGCCCGCCGCTCCATCCGCGCCTTCAAGCCCGATCCCGTGCCCGAGGCGCTGGTCCGCGAACTGCTGGAGGAGGCCCGTCGGGCGCCGTCGGGGACCAATATCCAGCCGTGGAAGGTGCATGTCGTCGCCGGCGAGGCGCGGGCGCGGCTGGAGCGCGAGGTGCTGGCCCACCGCGAGACTGACCCACAGGACAACGGCGCCGAATTCCCGCGCCGGTCCGGCGCCCGGCGCGATCCCTACCTGGGCCGCATGCGCACCCTGGGCAAGGCGATGTACGGCCTGCTGGAGATCCCGAAGGGCGACCAGGCGGCCAACTGGCGCCAGTGGGGGCGCAACTACCAGTTCTTCGACGCGCCGGTCGGGCTGATCTTCACCATCGACAATGACCTGGACGCCATGAGCTTCCTCGACATCGGCATGTTCATCCAGACCCTGATGCTGGCCGCCGCCGCCCGGGGGCTGGGCACCTGCGCCCAGGGCGCCTGGAACAACTACTGGACGGTGACCAAGCGGGTGCTGGGCGTGCCGGATGAGCAGTATGTGGTTTGTGGCCTGTCGCTGGGCTGGCCGGATGAAACCGCGGCGGTGAACAGCCTGGTGGCGGACCGGGAACCCGTGGAAGGGTTTGCGGTGTTCCACGGGTTCTGAGGATAGTCAGTCACCAAAGGGAAGCGGCGCGCCGATGAACACGGCAGCGATCGTATCGCCTGAGTCACTACGCCACCCGAACCGCACGCCGCCCGACAGGCCGCCCTTGCCATCCTTGACGAAGTAGAGCGGCAGGTCAGCGCCGGTCACGTCGTTGCGCGCGTCGTAGCTCAGCTTGAAGCTGAAGGCGAAGTCGTTGCCGAGCCCCTGTCGGTACTCCGCTGAAAGCAGGTCTCGCTCCGTCTTGCCGGGAGGCCCGCCTGCGCCCTTCTTGCACGTCAGCACGCCGCCGCCGGCCGGGCAGAGGATCACCTCGTCCTGACTCTCCCAGCTGATGGAGCGCTTGTAGCTGAACTCGAAAAACTGCTGACGGCGCAGCGGCTGGATCGTCAGGAACGCCTTGAGCGAGGCAGAAGTTTTTTCCTCCGAGCGGTCCTTGAGAGTGGTGGCGTCGAGGTAGTCGTAGTCGTCGTGATCAATGGCGATCGTGGCCCCGCCGCCGACGACGAAGGGGGTCTTGCCCCAGGCCATGTCCAGGTACTTCTGATATCCTTCGGGATCATTTTTCTTGAAGAACGTGGCGTCACAGGGACTCGTGTCGCCTTCGCGACGCAGCCGGGCGCAGGAATCAAGCAGCAGCTGCGTATCCGGCGCATCGACCGAGGTCCGGGTGAATCGCCAGCTGGCCTCGACCGACAGGCCGTCGCCGATGTCGTCGATGGTGGCCAGATCCGCGGCGTTCTTGCCATCACCGAGCGGAACCGAGATCGCGACGCTCCAGTCCGAGGTTCGGCCGAACCGGTCATCGCCGTATTCGTCGCCGTCGCCGAACTTCAGGGTGACCTCGGACTCGCCCTTGCTGGCGGTTACCTGGAACCGGTTCGCAGCAGCGGTGTCGGCATCGGTTGGCGCCTTCTGGGCGAAGGCGCGGGAGGGCGCGATCTCCTTTGCTGCGCGGTCGTCGTCAGCAAAGGCCTGGCCCGACCAGGCGACCAGCGCGAGGCCGGCCATGACAGGTGTGAGCGTGCGCATCATTCGGCCTCTACGATGAATTCGCTGACGCCGAAGCCGAGCTTTTCATCGTCCGGAATCTTGCTCTCGAACTTCGGCAGTATTTCCCGCGAGGCCTGGGAGAGCCTGATCTTCAGGCTGTCTCCAGCCTTGCCTCGCATGCGCCAGAACAGGACATGCTTGCCGGGAGCACAGACGCGGTTGCCGACGCCGTCGTCGTCGATCGGCGTCTGTTTGGAGTCGATCAGAATCTCGTACTTGTTTCTCTTTATTTCGGTCTCAACCTCGACCTTCACGTTTGGCATGGGACTGCCTCCAGGATGTCCGGGCCCAAAAGCGATCACCTGATCCGCCCGCCGCCTATTGACCCCCTTTGGGCGGCCGACCGCCGTGACGGCCGTCACGCAACCTTCACGTGTTGTGCATGGACCTCGCCTCTGTCAGCTTGGCGGGATGGCGGTCGGGGGACACGCGAATGGCGGACGGTTCGGGGGCGGCGGGTGCGCGGTATCGCGCCTTCATCAGCTACAGCCATCGCGACGCCGTCTTCGTCGCCCGTCTGCACCAGCGGCTGGAAGGCTATGTCCTGCCCAAGCGGCTGGGCGCCGAACGGCGGCTGACACCGATCTTCAAGGACCGTGAGGAACTGCCCGCCGCGCATGACCTCAGCGCCCAGGTACGGGCGGCGCTGGCGGTGTCCGACTGCCTGGTCGTGGTCTGCTCGCCGGACGCGGCGGCCTCGCCGTGGGTCGGGCGGGAGATCGAGCTGTTCCGGGAACTGCATCCGGATCGGCCGATCTTTGCAGCGTTGATCCGTGGGGAACCGGCGGAAGCGTTTCCGCTGACCCTAGCGAACAGTGGCGCCGAGCCGCTGGCGGCGGATTTTCGCCGCGAGCGCGACGGCGACCGGCTGGCGCTACTGAAATTGGTAGCCGGAATGGCCAGCGTTGGCGTCGATCAGTTGATCCAGCGCGACGCCCAGCGACGGCTGCGGGCTGTGATGGCGATCACGGCGGCGGCCCTCATCGGGATGGTAGCGATGGGGGGAATGATGGTGGTCGCCCTCGAGGCTCGAGCGGAGTCCGATCATCAGCGCAGGGAAGCAGAGAAGCTCGTGGAATTTATGCGCACAGATCTGCGCGACGACCTCAAGTCGCTTGGGCGACTGCCTCTGATGAAGGCGGTCAACGCCCGAGCGCTGGCCTACTACCGCTCTCAGCGCGTTGATCGGCTGCCCGCCGACTCTTTGGCCAAATGGGCCAGGCTGTTGCATGCCATGGGCGAAGACGAAGCTGCCCAAGGTAATGTCGGAGAAGCGCGGGCCCACTTTGACGAAGCCTGGCGGGTCAGCTCGACCTTGCTGACCGCCGAGCCGGAAGAACCGAATCGGCTGTTCACCCATGCTCAGAGTGCGTACTGGCGCGGATATGCTGACTATCTTGACCGCCGCACCGGAGCGGCCAGGGTGGCCTGGAACACGTACCTGACCCTGGCTGAAAGGCTGGGGGCCGAAGAGCCGGGCTCCAAGCGCGGAAGCCAGGAGGTTGGCTATGCGCAAGGCAATCTTTGCACCTTGGCGGTCGAGCAGGAACGAGCCTTGTCGCGGGCCTTGGTGCATTGCCAGGAATCGCTGAACTCCATGCGCCGAGCGCTGGAAATTGCTCCAGACGACGTGGAGCTAAAGGTGGACGTAGCGACGCGCTTGGCCTGGCTGGCGATCGTGCAAGTAGAATTGGGTGACTTGGGAGCAGCGCAGATCAACCGGCTGGCCCAGGTCGACCTTCTCGAAGGGCTCTTGCGGCGAGATCCCGACAACGCCCAACTGAAAGCCAGCTGGGCCATCAGTCAGCGGGCGCTATCGACCATCGCGTATCGCCAAGGCGACGTCGCAGCTGCCCGGAGACATTTGCGCGCGGCCGGCGCGACGTTCCGGAGCCTCTCGGCAATGGATCCGACCAATGTCAGCTGGCGCGATCAAGCGACCTACGCAGACCAAGCGCTCGCGAAACTAAGTGATCCGTCATTCAAGGAGAAACCGTGATGGGCGAACCTGCCCCCCCGAGAAACGACTACGCACCCATTCACATTGGCGGGCCCGACGAGCCGGCCAAAGCCTGGATACAGCATCGCATCCTGACCATCGTCTGGGAGAAGGATGTCGATGGCACGCCCATCAAGGGACTTCGGTTCAGGGTTCTATCTCCGACAGCGGCCACCAAGCCGCCGAAGGACAAGGATGTCGAAGAGTATGTGAAGGGGCTGATCCACGGAATGGTTGATCCAGTCTACCGCGAGGACACACCCTGGGACATCCGAATGGAAGACATGGAGGGGGGCGACCCCAACCATCCCCGAATTCTGCTGCTGGAGCTCCACAAGGAAATTGACTGGGCGTTTTCGCGCGACCAGCCAGGCGTGACCCACAAGATCAAACCCCCGGCAGACAGGATTGAAGACACCAACCTTCATTTCTTCGACAGTGACGGCAACCGTCAGCTTCCTGCGGGCGGCACTCCTCCCAAAGGTTGTCGCTTCCTGTGCTGGTCGATCCTGCTGCGGCCGCGGGACCGGAACGACATCGCGGAGCTACGCGGGTTCAACTTTCACATCACCATGAAAGATTCTGAGACGGGCAAGACACTGCCCCTCATCTTCGACCCAAATGTACCTGACAATGGCGGGGCCGGAATCCCCTAGAGCCACTCACCCGTGCCCCCCTCCCTCCTCCCCATCATCGCCCATGCCCGCGCCGGCGCCCTGGATCATGCCCTGCGGCTGTTCCAGGACGCCGGCCTGGACAGCGTCACCGACGATGCCGCCGTCCTGTCCCTCAAGGGGCGGCTGCTGAAGGATCAGGGGCGGCGGGCCGACGGGGACGCGCGCCGCGCCTTCTATGCGCGGTCGGCGGAGGCCTATGGGGCGGCCGGGGCGATGAACTGGGCGACCTATCCGCTGATCAACGCCGCCAGCCTGTCGCTGCTGGCCGGGGAGCCGCAGCGGGCGGCGGCGCTGGCCGAGAAGGTGCTGGCCCGGCTGGACCAGGGCGATGCCGAACCCGACACCCCCTACTGGCGCGAGGCGACGCGGGCCGAGGCCGAGCTGCTGCTCGGCCGCACCCATGAGGCCTGGCTGACCCTGCAGGGCGCGGTGGCCCTGGCGCCCAAGGCCTGGGAAGACCACGCCTCGACCCTGCGCCAGTTCGCCCTGATCCTCGAGGCGCAAGGCGCGCCGGCCGACTGGCTGGAGCCGTTCCGGCCGCCGCGGGCGCTGCATTTCGCCGGCCATCTGGGGGTCGACCCGCGGGACGCCGACCTCGCCGCCCGGGTGGCCCAGGTGCTGGAGGCCGAGACCGTCGGCTTCGGCTACGGGGCCCTGGCGGCCGGGGCCGACATCGTCATCGCCGAGGCCCTGCTGGCGCGCGGGGCGGAGCTGCATCTGGTGCTGCCGGCCGGCCGGACGGCCTTCCGGGCGGCCAGCGTCGAGGCCTTCGGCGAGGCCTGGGCCGAGCGGTTCGACACGGTGCTGGCGCGGGCCGACACGGTCTGCGTCGTCGCCGGCCTGGCGGATCGTCCCGACCCCCTGAGCCTGAAACTGGCCGGGCGGGCGGCCATGGGGCGGGCGGCGATGCAGGCCCGGCTGCTGGCCAGCGAGGCCATCCAGCTGACCATCCCGGAGGCCGATACCGGCGAGACCGCGGCCATCACGGCCCCCTCTGTGACGCAATGGGCCCGCGAGGTCTGGACCAAGGCCGGTCGGCGCAGCCTGGGCCTCGCCGCCCCGCGCCTGGGCTCGGTTCCGGCGGCCGCGAAGCTGACCGTTCCCGACGGAGCCCGGATCGTCGCCGTGCTGGCCATCGCCCCGGCCCCCGAGCAGGCCGACACCGTGGCGGCCGCCCTGCTGGACGCCCTTGCCCGGCTGGACGTCACGTTCGCCGAGCCGCCGTTGTGGACCGGCCAAGCCCTGCTGCTGACCTTCGAGACCTGTGAGCAGGCCGTCGCCACCGCCCGCATCGCCGCCCCCTTGCTGGGCGCGGGCCGCATCGCCGGCGCGGCCGGGATCGGCCGGCGCCTGTCGTGCCTGATGATGGGTCCGCCGCCGCGGACGGCCGCCCGGCTGCTGGCCTCCGTGCCGCCGGGCGCGGCCCTGGTCGATGCGCTGTTCGCCAGCCTGCTGGCCTCCGGTCCGGAGGGCGAGGCCGTGCCCTGCGAGCCGGTCGGCGAACTGCCGCCGGTCGGCGACGGCCAACCCGGCGACGATGTCGACCGCGGCGTCTACAGCCTGAACGTCTACTAGATATCGGCCTCGATGGCGCGGGGCGAGACCAGGACGATGGCCCCTTCCTCGCGGCGGATCTGGCCGCGGCGCTCCATCTTGCTGATCTCGCGCGACACCGTCTCGCGCGTCGTATGGATCCGCACCGCCAGCGCCGACCAGACCGGCGCCGGGCGGATCACCCGCCGGCCGCCCTCGTCCACCGCCATCCTGAGCAGCTCGGCCCGGGTCCGCGCCGCCGCCGTCAGGGTCATCCGCTCGACCATCCGCCCGGTGGCGCTGCGCAGCTGGCGCAGCAGCAGCCGTGACACCGCCAGCCCGACGGCGCTGTGCGCCTCGATCAGCTCCAGGAAGTCGGCGCTCAGGAACAGGGCGGCGCGCAGAGTCTCGACCGCCACCACGTCGGCCGCCTGGGGCCCGCTGTCCAGGGCGGTGATGGCCCCGAACAGGTCGCCGTCCTCATACTCCTGAACCAGGGCCAGCTGGCCGTCGACGCCATAGACCAGCGCCTGCGCCCGCCCGGCCATGACCAGCCAGGTATCGCTGCAGGCGTCGCCCTGACGCAGCACCACGGCCCGGGCCGCATAGACGCGGGCCGTCGCGCGCCGCGCCACCGCCTCCGCCGTCGCCGGCGAACAGGCGAAGACGCGCGCCACGAAGGCTGTCAGATCGGGCCCCGGCTCCATCGGCCCGGACAATAGATCAGCGGCGCAGCAATCTCCACGCCGCCCAGACGCCGGTGTCGACGCCCAGCATCGCCTTCGCCTGGCCCCACAGGATCAGGTTCATGACCGCCATCTGTCCGAGATACGCCCAGGCCGCGCCATCGACCCCGAACCGGGGGATCAGCACCACGCCCAGCCCCGCATGGACCGCCAGCGCCGCCACGAAGGCCACCGCCGCCCGCCGCTCATGCCCGGCCATGATCAGCGCCGAGGACGCCGGCCCGAACACCGCATTGCACAGCTGGGCAAGGGTCATGACCGCCAGCGCCGGCCCGGCCGCCGCATAGGGCGCCCCGAACACCAACCCCATCAGCGGCCCGCCGGCCACCCCGAACAGCGCCACGAACGGCAGGCAGGTCACGACCGCCAGCGCCGCCCCGGCCGCCGCCGTCCGGGCGAGCCCTTCCCGGTCGCCCTTCGCATGGGCGGCGGCAAAGCGCGGCGCCAGGGCGGCGATGACGGCGGTATAGCCCAGGCCCGCGATCAGCGAGGTCTGGATGGCCGGCCGGTACAGCCCGACCGCTTCGGCCCCGGCCAGTCCGGTCAGCAGCACGCCGATCTGGCCGTTGACCAGGATGGCCCCGCCGGCCGCGCCCATGGGGACCAGCGCCGCCAGCCAGGCGCGGCTGCGATAGACCGGGCTCGCCGCCGCCAGCTGCGCCGGCCTCAGCCGCCGATACAGCCACCAGCCGACGGCCAGCGCCGCCAGGCTCGACAGCGCCGTCAGCGCCATGGCCTCGTCCGGCCCCAGCTTCCACCCGACCAGGAACACCACGCCCAGCCCGAGCAGGAACACCGCCGGCTTCAGCACCAGGTCCGGCCACTGCCCCTGCGCCACCGCCCCCCACCCGCGCAGCACCCCGCCGCGCAGCGCCGACAGCGGGATCAGCGGAATCAGGGCGACGCCCCACAGCACCGTGGCCGGATCGCCGCGCCCCCATGGGGTCAGCAGGGCGAACCCGGCGGCGAGGATGGCGATCACCAGGCTGGAGACGGCGACAAACTGGTGCAGCCGCGTCAGCAGCCCCTTCATCAGGCCGTAGTCGCCCCTCGCCTTCGTCGCCGCAACTTCGCGCAACGCCAGCGTCGGCGCCCCGAACATGGCGGGGACGGTCAGCACGGTCGCGAAGGACAGCACGAAGGCGTAGACGCCCAACCGGGCGGGGGCGAGGACATGGGCCAGCACCACGGACCCGGCGAAGGCCAGGCCAACGTTGAGCCCCTGGATCGCCATCGACGCGACAGCGCCGCGCAACATAGCGCTGTTTCTAAGCATGCTCTCGCTTAGCCAATCCGAGGGATGGCCGCCACCCAGACGTTGTGTTCCTGCTCGGCCCGCCTAAAAGAACCATGACCATCTAGTGCGGGGCGTCTTGAAACATCGAAGCGATATCGACGGATTGCGCGCGGTCGCCGTTCTGCCGGTCGTGGCCTATCACGCCGGGTTGTCACAGACCCCTGGCGGCTTCGTGGGCGTGGACGTGTTCTTCGTCATATCTGGCTACCTGATCACTGGCATCGTCGCCGAGGAGTTGGCGCAAACGACCGCAAACGGCCGCACGGCTCTCTCTTTGTCTGGCTTCTACGAACGGCGCATCCGGCGAATATTCCCCGCCCTCTTTGCGATGCTGGGGCTAACCTCGGTCGCCGTGAGTCTGTTGCTCACGCCCGCCGAGGTCGTTGACTATGCCAAGACCCTTCTGGCGGCGGTATTCTCTGGCTCCAACGTCCTGTTCTGGCTGGACACTAACTATTTCGAACAGGCCGCTCATCAAAAGCCCCTTCTTCATACTTGGTCATTGGCCGTAGAGGAGCAGTTTTATCTGGTGATGCCTCTGGCACTGCTGGTGCTGTGGCGTTGGCGTCCTGGGAAAGCCGATCCGCCAGAAAGCAGTGGAGAATCGAGGCACGTCCCCGGCAGCGTAAAGCTCGGAATCGCGGTTGTGGCGCTCCTGTCCTTCGTTTGGAGTTGGTGGGGTTCCCAACACCAGCAAACGGCGAGCTTCTATCTTCTTCACACTCGAGCTTGGGAGCTCGCGCTTGGCGCTCTCCTTGCCGTAGGTGCCATTCCCGCCCTGCAGCACCGCTGGCTGCGGGAACTCACGGCCATAATCGGCTTGGCTGCCATCGGAGCGTCAGTCCTTTTCCTGACAGCCGAAACGCCCTTCCCGGGGGTCGCGGCCCTCGCGCCTTGCCTCGGCGCCGCCGCCCTGCTGCATGCAGGCAGCGCTGGCCCGACGCTTGCCGGTCGGCTTCTCTCCCTCAAGCCGATGCAGTTCTTCGGCCTGATTTCCTATTCCCTGTACCTCTGGCATTGGCCCGTTATCGTCCTTCAGCGGGCCAGCTTCTTCCTTGGCGAGAGCCTCGACCCAAAGGTCGAGAAGGCCCTCATGATCGCCCTATCCGTTGTTCTGGCGTGGGCGTCCTACAAGATTATTGAGCAGCCATTTCGGGGGCGCAGCTGGCTTTCTCCACAGGGCCGCTGGCTGGACCGCCCGAAGATGTATGCTTTCGGGGTCATCGGGGCCGCAGCTCTTTCAGCTGTTGCCGCGCTCCTGATCCTGTTCGGAGGCTTTCCGGCGCGCATGTCGGCTCAAGCCAATCAGACAGCTAGCTTCCTGACGCAAAGTCCGCTGCTGACGATGAAGGATCCAAGCTGCATGGCTGGGATAGGCCTGCGGGACCAAGTGGACGCCGAGAAGTGCCTCACGTCGGTCGGTGGGCGGAAGAATGTGCTGCTGCTTGGCGACAGCCATGCCGCCCACCTGTGGTCTGGGCTCGCAGCGGCAATTCCAGAAGCGAACCTGATGCAGGCAACTGCTGGTGGCTGTCGACCGACCTGGCCTTCCAAGAGCAAGGATGCGATCTGCAACGGGTTGCTTGAAGAGATCTACGGTCGGCGTTTGCAAAGCCAGAACATCGACCTCGTCGTTCTCGCGGCGCGCTGGGAACCCACCGACGTCAGTGCTCTGGAGCGGACGCTCGAAACGTTCCGAGAATTAGATATTCCCGTGGTCGTGCTTGGACCGGTGCCGCGCTACGATCAGTTATTGCCCCGCCTGCTAGTCGCCGCAGAGCAGCGCACGGACTCATCGCTGCCTCAACGGCATCTGATGGGATTGGTCCCGATAGCCGACGGCCGGTTAGCGAAAGTGACGGCGAACCACGGCGTCCCCTACGTCTCCCTCTATGCTGCACTTTGCACAGCGGGGACATGCCGAACGCAAACGCCCACGGGTGAGCCCCTCCAATACGACGGTGGACACCTTACGCTTCAAGGGTCGGCCTTCGTTGGCCACCTCGTTCAATCACGGCTGAATGACATACTGTCGACTTCGCGGTCGAACCAACGCTAGGAACGAAGCATGGGACGACTGACTGATCTTGCTACGAGAATTTCCCGGGCCTTCGACAAGCTGCTGCCCACCGAATGGTCCATCGAGGGTAGTCAGTACTACCGCCGCACGCTTCTCCCGAGCCACCTCAAAGGCCCCTTGAGGGTCTGGGATTTGGGCAGCGGGCGATACCCTATGGTTTCACCGGATCTCAAGGCGCGCGAAGGAATGCACGTCACAGGGCTCGACCTGTCCGCCGAAGAACTCAGTATGGCTCCCGAGGGGGCCTACGACGTGTCCGTCGCGGCGGATGCAACGACATTCATCGGGCAAGGCGACGCCGACCTTGTCATATCGCATTGCTGCTTTGAGCATTTGCCCAATACCGAAGGGGGCTTTCGTGCGGTGGCGAGCATCCTCAAGCCCGGCGGCAGGGCTGTGATCTACATGCCCTCGGGCAACGCGGTATTTGCTCGTATCAACCTGCTTATTCCCGAAGGAATGAAACGTCGGCTCCTTGGGACGCTTCCCGATCAGGGCGGAAAGGGCGGTTGGCCAGCCTGCTATGACCGATGCACGCCAAAACAGTTTAGCGAACTTGCACAACGGGCCGGTCTGGAAGTCGAAGAACTACGACCGTTCTGGATCAGCGGGTACTTCCTGCCGTTTCCGCCGATCTACGTATTGTGGCGTGCTTGGATGCTCGCGTTCCGCGCTACAGCAGGGATTGAAGCGGCCGAGAGTTTCTCGATGGTCCTTAGAAAGCCAATCTAGCGAGTTGCGGCTCTAATCCTGATACTCCGCCACGCTCGGCGGAGCCATGATGGGGCGAACGAATGCTTTCACCCGTTCGAGGATACCGCGCCGCCGCCCCAACAGGCTGGATTCATCCACCCCTGGGAACCAGCCTGAGGTCACGGCGAACCGCCGCACATGGCCGGTCGCCTGACGAACGGTTACACCGTGAAGGCTGTCGTGCGTGTTGAGCATCAGCACATATGTGTTCGGCGCATAGCGAACCGTCGTGAACTCTTCCACTAACGCAGGATCGGCCTTCTTCGTCCAAGGATCGACCTTTGCTCCACCCTTCCATCGGTAAAGCGACAAATCGCCCCCGACCGAGTCGTCGTCCGGAGAGCGGACATAATAGAGGCCAACGTAGGCCTTCCAGATGCTATCGACGTGAGGGCCGCGCACGCTCGTGGGACTCGAAACCGGCGTATTCACCGCGACTGTCGCTCGGGCAATGACGTCATCGACCGAAACCGGTCGTGAGAAGCCGAGCTTCTCGGCCAAACCTGCGCCAAATGCCTCGGTCTTGATCCAACGCTCATCCGGCGCGGCTCCGTCGACCGTCGCTTCTGGAAACAGCGCGAACACCTTTCTTGAGAACTCGACGCTGGTGTGTGCTTCCAAGAAGGCCTGCCAAGGCTTTGGGGTTTGGTCCTTGGGCAGTTCGGTCGGGCCCCAAGAGGCATACAAGTTGAAGCGCCTGTTATTTGTCCCCGCTAAGTCTGCGGGTAGGTCGCCCAGCGTCGGAAACGAGGATGAGAGCGCCTCGAACACCTCCGACGGCAATGCGTTCTCGATGACGATATGAGGAAAGGGCTCCAACACGACCCGCGCACGGTCAGCTCGATCGAGAACTGTCGGCATCCTCAGAAGGGTATCGATTCCACTCATTCCCACGAACTCCAGAACGTTCCAGTTCAATAGCGCCCCCACGCTTTCGCGACAATTGGGCACACCTGCATTGGCCTACGTCAAATTCGCGTCCGTGGATTATCATTAGAGTGGGCGGCTTGTTGAGCCTTGAATGCGTCCCCCCTCCGCAGCGGCTCCAGCGCATACAGCTGCACCAGCGCCCAGGCGAGCAAGGCCAGCAGCATGCCGACCAGGCTGCGCAGCACCCAGGACAGCTTCTCGTTGATGCCGCGATAGCGCTCGGCGCAGAGCTCCTCATGGGCGGCGATCTTCATGTAGGCGCCTGCCACCGTCTGGCGGTCTCCGCTCATTGTCCGGTCCTTCCGGTCAGGCGCCGCCACCACGGCGGCCGGGGCGCGAGGCGGGCGGCGGCGGCGCGTTCCTCGGCCTCGCAGGCCTCGAGGATCCACAGCATCGTCGCCCGGCGGTCGTTGGCGGTTTCCAGCCGGCCGGTCTGGGCGTCGCCGAAGGCGACCCACTGGCCGATGCTGTTGTCGGCCGGCGGCGCGGCGGGCGCGACCTCAGCGCGCAGCTGGGGCGGAAGCCGGCCGGCGCAGTCCAGCGCAACGGGGATGGTCACGGTAGACGGCACGGCGGCACAGGCCGGCAAGACCAGCATAGCCGGCAGCGCCAGCAGAAGCGCCGGCGTCCGGCGCGGAGAGGATGTCATCACGGGTCTCCTGTTCACGGACCTGGCGGTCCGTCTCGCGTTGTCCCTGCCCGGCGACCGCCTCCAGGGCGGCGCGGGAGGCCTGGTCCGAGGCCCGGGCGACCTCGGCCCCGGCGCGCTGTCGCGCCGCCTCGCGGGCTCTCGCCTCCGCCCCGGCGCCCCGCCAGCTGGTCCAGGCCAGGCCGCCGACGACCAGCGCCAGCAACAGCCCGGTCAGCACGACGATCAGCGGACCGGCGAAGCGCCGGACCAGCCCGCCGGCCAGGGTGAAGAGGCCGCTCATTCGACCACCTCCAGCTCGCTGTCGCCGCTGCCGCTGATCCTTTGGCGCAGGGGCCGGGACAGGATGATGCAGCCCCGCGAGGCGTCGTTTTCCGCGTCGTCGCCGTGGATCATGAAGGCGCTCCGCCCGTGGGCGTCGTGGCCGACCGGCGTCAGGTCCATGGCATGGGGCCCGACCCGGCGGCTGTGGCGCGGCGGGCCGATGCGCCAGCGCCCGCGCGGGATCGGTCCCTTGCCGCGCACCGCCTCCATGGCGGGGTTGTTGCGGCCGTCGGCCAGCGCCGGGCCATCGCCGCTGTAGCCCTGGCCCACGGGCGCGTCGTCGCGCAACAGCCGGCCGCTGCGCTGGTGGTATGTCCACATTCTGATCTAGTCCTCTGGGTTGGTCGGGGCCGAAGGCTCGGTGGCGCTGGTGCCCCGGATCAGGGCCCAGACCCCACCGCCCAGCCCGCCGAACAGGCCGCCCAGCGCCATCAAGTCCAGGGCCTGCCCGCGCAGAACCGCCACGAATGGCAAGGCCAGTCCGCAGAGCAGCATCGGCAGGCTGTAGACCCGCCCGATCGCCCAGGTGCGGCCGTCGGCGCCGGTGAAGAGGTCGGTGAGGAGTTTTGGCGGGATCATCAGCGCGACGCCCGCCAGTTGATGATTCCGTTCTTGATCTGGCTGGCCACGTCCACGTCGCCAGTGGCAGTGTCGAGGTGAACCATGTCGCCTTGGTAGTAGCTGGCCATCGCCGCCAAGGACCAAGCGTTGGTGGTCGGAGCGATGCGGTAGGTCCGCTCGTTCGCAGCGGCGTAGGCCGACTGACCCGCAATCAGCGGCGCACGCAGTGTATCGCCCGGAAAACGCACCGAGGACGGGAAGGGATTGACGAGGATCAGGTCCGCACCCTCGGCCCTTATCGGGTCCCAGAGGTACTGCTCGTACTCACCAATCACCCGGGCGCTGTCGAGCGCGACCTGCTGATAGTCATTGGTGAAGCCGCGCATCATGACAGCTGCGGGAAGCCCCATCTCAAGTGCGAAGGCGATGGATGGCTTGAGTCGCTCCAGCATGTAGACGAAGCCGTCCGTCGTGTTGATCGTGAAGCTGGAGGCGACGCCGCTATAAAGCCCTTTGCCGCCGATGCTCTCGTTGCGCAGCACGACGTTTGCTTGGCCAACGCCCATGTAGCCGCCAGCCGTGATGCGGAAAGTCCATTCACCGGCCCCGCGCGTCCCGTTGCTATCGTCGATCAACCCGATCCAATCGGCCAGGTTGCCCGGCGTCATGCCGGCGATTGCTGCCTGGTCGTGCATCGCCCGCAGCACCTGAAACAGCTCAGCATTGGTCGCCACGCCTCGCTTCCGGGCCTTGGCAGCGATGCGCATCCTGTTGGTCTGCAGGGTCTGAGTGATGTCCTTGGTGGAGTTGTAGGTCCCCAGCCGTTCAGCGCGGCCTGACCAAGCCACGAAAGTCGGTGTCAGGTCGTGCAGCTTGGCCCCACCGACTCCGTAATCGTGATGGCTGGGGCCATAGCGGTTCCACCAGGCCTGAAGCCCCAGACCGATGCCGTTCGCCCCGTGCCTGCTCAGGTTGTAGCTCGGATAGGGGGCGTATTGCCCCTCCTCCGTCGTGTTGTTGAACAGGAGACCGAACGTGTTGCTGTTGGTCACCGGCGAAAGGTCGGCGTTGTAATCTTCGGAGGACAGCACCGCGTAGGCGCTGGCCCCAGCCCCGCCCACACATTCGGCAAGCACCACTTCGGTCTTGCCCGACGCGTAGTCGATGTTCGATGGCCAGGACGGCGGGAAATCGATCAGGCCCGGGTCCGACAGGCCCGCGTTGGCGAAGCACCCTTCGCTGTCCAGAACGATACCGCCAATGCTGGCGCTGCCTCGGCTGACGTAGCCGCCCCACGTCTGGTCGGCGAGCAATGGGAAGCTGCTGTCTGCCCTGACAACTTCCAGCGAACCGATATGAACCGTTGTCGCGTCACCGTTGGTGTCGGGCCAGACGCCTAGCTGCTTGCTGCTGTCGAAGGTCAGCGTGAACGTGAATATGATGTCGGCGTTTGTGGGATCGGTGAAATCCTCGCCGCTAATATCGGGCAGGGCGATCACCTTGTAGTTGATGTCGACCGTGCCCGCCTGGCCGATGCGGTAGTTTCTGGCGCCGGCCCCCGAAAGGGTCGTGGCACTGATCCGTATCGTGATGCTTGTCCCGTTGGGGGGCTTGTGGGTTTCGGTGTTGGTTATGCCAAGCACCGTCGCGGTCGAGGTGAATGCCACGCTGGCGGCGGTCAGCGCCCCCAACGGACCGTTGATGGCATAAGGCGTGATCACCGGGGTCGTTGGGGACTCGTCGCGCAAGTCGCCCAAGCCAAAGGTGTTCAAAGGCCGCCGGTAGGGACCAAGGTGCTCTTGCGGCGTGCGGTAAGGAATGTAGGCCCGGTCGACCAGCTCAGCGTCCAGCGCCCACCAGACCTCCCAGCCAGGCGGGAACTGCGTGCAGAGCTTTGACGACAGCTGCGACTGGCGGACCGCGCGGATGTCGCTGCCGAGTGGTCCCGCGCCATAGCCCTTGAACAGTGCCGCCCCGGCGTTGTCGATCTTCCAGTCGATGCCCTTGCCGTAGGTCTGGACGACACCGAAGAAGCCGTCAGTGGCGGCGGCCGTCAGACCGGCGGCGTCGGTGGCGAAATAGCTGGCGGTATTGGCTTCGCCGGCCGCCTCGATATCGGAGACCTGCGCCTCGCCTTCGGCAGCAACCAGCGCGGCCTGCTCCGCGCCTTCCGCGACGACGGCCGAAAAAGCAGAGGCTGGCAGATCAGCAGTCAAGGCCACCTCCGCCACAAACCCCGCGTAGTCGCGGTCCGTCACCGGGTCGCCGGTTTCGGGGTCGAAGGTGAGGAGCATGCCTTTGCGGCGGGCGGCGTCCGGCAGGGGGCCGAGGGTGTCGCCGGGCGGGGCGGACAGGGCGCGGGCCAGGTCGCGGCGCTGGTCCTGGGCGATCAGGGTCAGGCGGTCGAGGGCGGCCTCGTGCGTCTGCGCCGGGAAGGCGTCGGCGGCGATGTAGTCGGCGGGCTGGACCAGGGCGGTATCGGTCCACAGGACCAGGGTCTCGCCAACCACGATGGCGCGCGGCGTGGTCGCCTGGGCGCCTTCGGGCGCGCCGGCGCCGTCGACGGCCAGGCCCTCCAGGGGCTCGCGTCCGCCATCGGCGGCGACGATCACGGCCCGCACGTCGTCCGCCTCCAGGACGGGGAAGGGCAGCGGGAAGGGACCCGAACCGCCGTCGCCGGCGTAGGCTGCATAGCGGGGGGACGGGGCGGTGACGGTCATGCGGCTCCCTCTGCGGCGCGCGTGGCGGACCCGCGGACGCGGGCCGGCCGGCGGCGGCGGATCTCGAGTGGCTGGAGCGCGTTCCGAAAAGTGAGACTCGGCTTTCGGATCAAACGCGCGACGAAACAAAGGCGCGGGTGCGGCTTGTCCGTCCAGCGGCCTCGGGCAGAGGCGGCGGCGGGTCCGGGACGGTAGAGACGGCCGCCTATCGAAGCGGCGAAACCATTATCGCACGATGGGCGGCGGCAAGGAGATTCTGTCCTGGCCGGACAGCGACCCTGGTTGCGGCCGGCGGGGGCGGGTCCGTGTCAGGGGAGCTCGATGATCTGCTCCGGCGCGGGCGCCCAGATGTTCTCCGTCTTCGCCCAGGTTCGCAGCGGCTCGATACGGTCGGGCGTGGCCTCGCCCCTGGGCACATAGATGTGCAGCGCCAGTTGCTCGGAGACGTCGCAGAACGCCTCCGGCGCGCAGTCGGCGTGGACGCTGGCCACCGCGAGAATCTCATTCTCTCGCGAGACGACGAAGGCCGTGTGCTCAAACGCCTGGTGCGGCCGGAAACTGAACCAGACCCGGTAGAAGGGGTAGGTGTCGGATTCCAGAACCTCCCGATGGCCGTTGAAGCCTTCGCTGACGATCACGTCCAGCCTGGTGCGCCCGATCTGGTCCTTGCCGCGGGCTCCGAGAAATCGGCTCAACTTGCGCTTGGGCCCGCCGAAATAGTCCGGCGAAAGCTCGTCCATGGCGTCCCTTGTCGCTCGATGCGGCAGCTTCACCCAACGCGGAGTCTCCGGCGCAACCGCGGGTTTCGGCTTCGGCGCCGATGCCGGCACGGGCGCCGGCGGCGCTGGATCGGTCTGTTCCGCAGAGCCGCAGGCCGGAAGCAACAGAGCTGCGGCCAAGACCAGTCCAACAACCTGACGCATAGTGTTCATGAGGGAAATCCAGCAAGATTTCCGCAAACAAAACGGGAACAAATCGGCGACGTCAAGGGGTCTTCTTGACCGAAGCCCTGGCGCCCGGCTTGGGCGCTCTGCCGGGCTTCGGAGCCCCCTTGGCCGCGGGCTTCGGCGGCGCCTTGGGCATGGCCGGCGGCGGGCGCTTCGGTGGCTTCGGCGTCGGCGGCGGCAGGGGTTTCAGCGCCGTACCGGGCTTCAGCTTCAGGCGACCGGCAGTAATGGCGTCTCGGATCTTCTGGGCGTCCGCCGGTCGCCGGGTGTCCGGTAGATCCTTGGGGAATCCATACCGCAGTTCGTTCTCAACCGCCGCCCAGTCGCCGGTCGTGGCCGCCAGCCAGAGCTTCGGCGCCGTCTTCTTCGGATTCGACGTGCCGTGCTGCAGAAAGAGGCTGAAGAGCACGGTCTGGGCGTCCCTGGGCAGATCCTGAAACCGTCCGATCTTGGTGTCGCGGTTGTAGTCGCCCATGAGTTGCGCCAGCTCCCAGGCGTGCGACGCCCTGGTCACCGTCTCGGCCTCCTCCGGGGTCAGCACCAGCGGCTTGCCCTTGAGCAGCGCGTCGGCGGCTGGACCCTTGGCGCCCAGATACGGCTTGAGCTTCTCAAACAGCACCGGGTCCAGGTTCATCTCCCGGAGCTCCTTCAGCCCTTTCTGACCGAGATCGACTCCGGTGCCGATCGTCACGCCGCTGCCGCTGGACGGAACATAGCCGACCGTCTTTGGCGGATTTGGCACGCCGTTGGTTAGATCGTTCTCCCATCGTTCGATGTAGGGCTGCTCGATGTCGGCGCCCTTGAGGACCCAATCCAGGATCGCCTGATACTGCTTCTCCTCCCGATCCAGTTGGGCGTTCTCCTCGGCCTCCCGCCGCCGTTCCTCCTTTCGCCACGGCTGAAAGAAGTCCAGCACGCCCTGCATGCCGTCGCCACAGGCCGCCCGCAGGGCCGCGTCGCTGAGCGGCCCGTCCGCCAGCAGGCGGGCCTGATCCATGCCCCGCTGGCCCGCGACCCGCGCGGCCCAGGCCTGGTCGTCGTCCAGATCGAGCCCGGCCGTCACGCCATCGATGATCCGCGCATCCTGCGCGAAGCGGGCCTGCCGCGCCTCCCAGCCTGGGGCCCGGGCCGCGATCTGCTGCTCCCGCCAATAGGCGTATCGCGCCGGCGTCAACCGGCTCGCCAGGGGACCAAGGTCAAGCCCCCGGAAGCCTTCCGGATCCTTTCCGGCCATGGTCTTCAGCAGGGTTTCGACCTTGGGGTCCGGCTCGCGCCACGGCGCTTCGAAATAGTCCCGCACGGCCTGTTGCTGCCAGTCGGCCAGGGCGCCCCAGGTTCCGGGATCGAGTTGCGTCCAGCCGGTGACGGCGGAATCCGGCGTCAGTTGGTCGGCCACCGCCGACCACGCCGCATCCTCGCGCGTCTCCCGCGCCCGTTGCGCCCGCCCCCAGGCGCCGATGGCCGCGCCGCGATAGGCCGCCACCCGATCCGGCGAGGACCCTGCGAGGTTTTCGGCCTCCGCCAGCAGCCCCTCCAGGTCGTCTTCCACACCCTCGTGCCCGGCCGCCAGTCGCTGCAGGTCCTGCTGTGCGGCGCGTCGGGTCTGTTCGGCCTCGATCTCGGTTCGCAGCCGCCCCTGCGCACGCTCTTCCAGCACCCCGCCCTCGGTTTCCAGAAGCCTGGCCGCGCGCGCGGGATCGGCGGCCAGGGTCAGCCGGATCCGCCGCCCGACCGCCTCGCCCAACAGCTCGCGACGGCTGGCGTCGATCGTTTCGACGCCGGCGCCCATGGCCGCCAGCCGCTCCGACAGTTCGCCGATCGCCGACCCCAGGGCGGCCCGCGCCTGGTCCGGGGCGCTGTCGGCCAGCTGCACATACTCATCGACGCCAAGCGCCTGGCGATCCTCCGACAGCCGATGCGCCATCGCCCGCAGCTCCGCCTCGGCGAGACGCGCACCGGCCGCCGCATAGCCTGCCTCGCGGGGCCCGCTCAGTCTGTCGAACACCGCCCGGGCGGCCGGCGCCAGGCCCTGGCCCGCCGCGTCACGCGATCTGGCGACAGCCTGGAGGTCGGCGTCCGGCCGTTCCAGCTGCCGTCGGCGCCAGACCAGGTCCCGCGCCTTGGCGTCGACCACCTCGGTCGAGGGGGTGGGTCGGTTCTCCGGGTTGGAGGTTCCCCGCCGCGGCCGCTCCGCCGGCGCCTCCGGCGTCCCGTTCAGCGCCTGAACGCCATCGAGGATCGCGCCACCCGCCCTGGCGGCCTGGGCGAGCAGCCGCCAGTCTTCGCCGCCCGGCGGCGCATAGGCGCCGGCATAGTTCAGTCCGCCGACGGAGGGTCCGCCGCGCGGTTGGTATCGCGGAATGATCGGCATCTACCAGCCCCTCGCTTCGTGGCCCGTGATGTTCGAGAACCGGCTCTGATGCCGGTTGAAAGACGACAGGCCGCCGAGACCCCGCTTGCCGAACACCCGCTGCATGCCGCTCACCTGCTCGGCGCCCAGCAGGTCGGCCTGGTTGTCGTACTCGGCCATCTTCAGCCGGCCCTCGTAACGTTCGTTCAGGGCGTCGAGCTCGGCCAGCGCCGCGTCCTGCGCCGCGATCAGGCCATTCGAGCCGCCCATCCCCGTGCCGCTCTCGGCGATCGCCGCCGCCTGCGCGCCCAGCACCTGGTTCGACTGCCGCCGCATCGCCTCCCGCCGCATGGCGCTTTGCTCGCCGACCGTGCGGGCGTTCTCGCGCGCCACCTGGCTGGAAAAGGCGCGCTGCGCGGCCGTAGCCTGCCCGTCGGCAACGCCGCCGGCCACGCCGGCGACCGAACTCACAATATTCAGGACTGCGCCTACCCAGGCCATGTCTGCGTCTCTCCATGGGTGTTTTCCGGCCGCAACGGCTGTTCGGAATGAGTGTCGGGAAAGGTGATCGACCAACGCATCGCGTCGCCGCCCTCATCGCAGAAGGCCCACATTCGCCCTTCGCAACGGAAGCCGAGCAGCCGCGTCCAGCGCGCCGCCGGCAGGAAGTCCACCGCCGTCACCGCCTCGATCCGGCGAAACGGCGCGGTCTCGAAATAGCGGCGCACGGCCCGGGTGGCGGCCAGCATCGCCGACCCCGCGTCCTGGGCCAGCAGCGCCCAGGCCTCCCCCCGGCCACCGCCGCGGTCGATGACGCCACCGCAACCGATGATCCGGCGCTCGTCCCGGAGCGTCCACGCCAGGCCCGTAGCCTCCAGCGCCGCCCCGGCCTCCCCGTCGATCCTCCCCCGCCAGGCCGCCTGGGCCGGCTGCAGGGTCAGGGCCTGGAGGTGGACCGCCCGGAACGGCTCAACCTTCATAGGTCACCAGCTCCGGATAGAGCCCGATCAGCGTGAAAGGAAAGCCGTCATCCCCCTCGAAGGCGATGGTCGCCGCCCCGTCGTAGCCGCCGGGAAAAGTCATCCCGATATCGCCGCTGGTCAGGGGCGGCGGCGCATCCATGGCCTCGCTCGGCTGGCGGTGCTGCAGCGGATCGCACTGCCCTGGCGCCGGCCCGAACCGTCCACCCAGGCTGTCCAGCAGCCGCACCGTCAGGGCGTGCACACGCTTGAGCCGCCCCTGGGCGCTGCCCGCCGCGGCTCCGGCTTCCAGCGGCATCAGCTGGCCGGCGTAGGGCGCCGCCAGACCGACGACGGCCTTGCTCGCCGCCGCCTGCAGACTGATCGCCCCGTCCGTCACCAGCCGGTCCGGATGGGCCGCGCCGTCGGCCTTCACGGTGACGGTCTCGCCCTCCAGGTGCTGAAGCCCCGACAGGGTCGTCGTCGCCGCGCCTTCGTAGGTCAGGGCGCTGGCTGCATAGATGCTCAGGGCCTGGTCGTCCCCGGCTTCGTATTCCGCCGCCAGCCGTTCGACATAGCGCCGAGTCTGACCATCGATCTGTCGACGGACGATCAGCCAGACGTCGTCCCGGCCCCCAGGAACGCCAGGACTCCCGGGCGAGGGGATCACCGCCACCGATTCCACGGCGCCCGCCAACTGGTGGCGCCGCCAGGCGAACACCCTGTCCTCCATCTGCAGGGTCAGGGCCTCCAGCCCGCCCTCGCCGGTCACGCACCAGACGCTCTCATGCGGCGTCTGCTGCCAGGCCATGGCCACGATCGGAGACCGAAGCTGGCCGCGATACTTGTTGAGGTCCAGGGCCTCGTATCCGTCCTGGGCCGGAACCAGCAGCCTCAGCCGCCGGCCCAACTTCTCGACGAACACCACGCCGGCCCCGACCTGCACCGGCTCGACCCCGACCCCGCCCCACCCCGTTTCCGGATCCTGCTGGGTGTTGCCGGGTCCGTAGGCCTGACTGCTGGTCTGGGCCCTGAGGCTGTGCTCGCCGCCGCCGGCCCCGATGAACAGCACCGACCGGGTCGGCGTCACCCATTCGATGGGATTGCCCTGGGCCGATTGGATGGACAGCACCACGGCGCTGTCGGGCAGCACCTCGCCATGCTCCCGCGCCTCGAAGTTCGCAAAATCCCCGGCGGTCGAATGCCAGACCTGCTGTCCCCGGAACCAGCTCAGCCGCTCGCGGAAGAAGCAGACATTGTCGGGCCATCCGGCCGCCGCCGACCAGGCCCCGAAGGCCCAGCGATGGCTGGCCTGTGTCGTCAGCTCGTCGGGCAGCCGCGCCAGGACCTCTCCCGTCGCCTCCGTCGGGCTGGTCACGCCGGTGATCCGCACATGGCCATAGCCGGAATGCAGATACGCCCACTCCACCCCGATCGAGCCGACCGCCCCGTCGCCCTTCTGCTCCTCGCCGGTGCCGTCCCAGTATTTGCCGCGCGTGTGGACCGGCAGCTCCTCGCCGCAGATCGCGGGCTTGTCTGTGGTGTCGACCGGTCCGACCTGGGTGCAGAGATAGTGGCGCCAGTCGGCCCGCCTGCGGTCGCCGACGTCGGTGGTCGTCCGCACCTGCCAGGCCCGCACGTCCGCCCCGTCCTCGAGCTCCAGCTCGAACAGTCCGCCGACATGGCCGGCTTCGAAGATGTCGCCGCTCGCCGTCAGGGTCACGGTCCCGCCGACCGTCAACGTCCCCGCCGCCGACACCGTCAGGGCCTCGTCGATATTGGCGTCCTGGAACGGCCCGCCCTTGGCCTCGAACAGCTCCAGCGCCCAGGTCACGTTATCGAGCCGCTTCAGCACGCGCGGCGCATGCCCGGCGCAGGCCAGATAGACGACATCCCCCGACTGCTCGAACCGCACGCCGAAACTGCCGTCGGCCCGGGTCAGGTCGACGCCGAGGTACGGGCTCTCGATCTCGACGATCTCCTCGGTGCCCCCCTCTTCGGAAAATGTCACCAGCCGCCCGTGATCGCGGAAGAAGCGGATGTAGCCCGGTCCGAACTCCAGCACGAAGGCGTCAGCCTGGCTGAACACGAAGGGCGCCAGCCAGCACCGGGCGGCGCTGTCCTTGACCTCGCCGACGAACACACTGCCCGCCGCCCGCTGCAGGGCGCCCTGCACACGCGGAATGAGGTTGTCGCAGCGGACCAGGCCCGACTGCCACTTCTCCAGGTCCGGCCGCCCGCCCAGCAGGGGGGACAGCAGCCCGGCGTTGAAACCGGTGATGGCGGGATTGGCTTTCATCTTGGCTCCATGCCTCCCCCATTGGGGGGTGAGGCGGACGCGCCGAACGACCGCCCGCAAAGCGGGTGGTGGTGGGGGCAGCGCCGGGGTCGGTGGTTCTCGCCGGCGTTAAAGCCTGGCCAGAACCCACGCCCCGTCGGGCGCGGTTTCCGGAGCCATCTCGATGGCGTTGACCCGGACGGCCTCGCGCACGGCCAGCTGATAGTCGCGCATAGCCGCTTCCTTCTTGCCGGACGACTGGGTCAGCTTCTCGGCCAGGTCGAAGGCCAGCCGACAGGCGACGGCCTCGGCGAACAGCGGATCCCAGCCCGCCACATCCTCGGCCCGGCGCACATAGCGGACCTCCAGCGGCGCGGCCGCGTCGGTCAGGATCCGCCCGCCCTCCAGCGCAAAGGCCGGTTGCGAGGCGCCCTGACAGTCGGCCAGGCCCGGTGTCACCGCCACCCCGCCGACCTCGACCAGCCGCAGACAGTCCGTAGGCAGAGGAAATGACCGCGCATAGCCGAACGTCGGCGCGGTTGCCTCCGCGCTCAGCCGCGCCCGGGCCATGGCGAAATGCCAGCGGTTGGCCCGCAGGCACAGGTCCCGCACATCGGCGAACCGGCTCTTCAGCCAGCGCGCCCGGTCGTCGGGATCATCGAACGACAGCACCGCGCCCTGGCCCAGCTTGCCAAGCGCCGCATTGCCGACCGCGGTGGGAGATGTGGGCATCTGCACTTCCGTCTGTGAGGTTCCAGTTCCTCCCCCATCGGGGGAGGGGGACCATCGCCGAAGGCGATGGTGGAGGGGGTCCCCACCGCCGGTAGCGGACCCCCTCAGTCACCGCCTTCGGCGGCGACAGCTCCCCCGAGGGGGGAGCAGCTAGTACCCGCCGGTGAACCGCACCCGCAGGCTGACGGTCCCGGCCGCGGTGCCGACCGTCGAACCGGTGAAGGCCAGGTCGTAGTCGATCTGCGGATCGGCGCTGAGGCCAAGCAGTTCCCACAGCCGCTTCTCGATCTTGGCCACATCGGTGGCGGCGCTCTCGAACGTCACATCCGTGCCGGCGGTCGTGGCGCTGGCCAGGCTGATCGCCGAAGCGAAGAGGTCGGCGTCGACCACCGTCCCGCCATCGTCGGCGGTGCGATAGAGGCCGAGGTCGAACCCGGTCCCGCCGGTGATGGCGTCATTGAACACAGTCAGCTGGCTGACCCGGTCCGAGCTGCGCAGCCGCGCCATGCGGTACACGGAGGTATCGTCATCGGCGGCCGCGATCTCGACCGTCCCGACCGCCTCGAACAGCGGCCCCCGCACCAGATGGGCGGGACTGGGCACACGCGGGCTGGCGTCACGGTTGGAAACGGCGGTGGATTTGGTGTTGGCGATAGCCATGGAGAATTTCCCTGAATGATCCCTTCTCCCGCTTGCCGGGAGAAGGTGGGCCGCGCAGCGGCTCGGATGAGGGCAGCACCGGCGGATCAGGACGGGCGCGTTCTGGCGCGTTCAGCATTGTCGCAAGCCTTCGCAGGCTGGCGCTGCCCTCATCCGTCGGCTTCGCCGCCACCTTCTCCCGGCAAGCGGGAGAAGGGCGGCCTTCGGCCGCCTAGCTCTCGGTGCAGAGCACCTCGACGACCTTCTTCTCTTCAGTCCGCGTCGCCCCGATGGTCACCGAGCCGGTCACCTCCATCGGGTTGCCCTCCAGGTCACGGCGCGGGCCGATGTCGGTGGCCACGTCCGACCAGATACCCAGATGCATGCCGCTCTTGGCGTAGATCGGCACCCGGCGGTTGGCGCCCGACAGGGTCAGCCGCTCGCAATGCACGAACTCGATACCCAGGAAGCGGGTGATGATCCCCTCCTTCAGCACCGGCCGGTCGCCGCCGTTGAAGTCGGCGCTGGTGATCTCGATCTCGCCAAGCAGGGCGTCGTGCTGGACCGAATTGACCACACAGACGATCGGGTCATTGGCCAGGTCGACCTCGTTGGCCATCAGGATCTTCTTGGCCGCACGCAGCTTCTCGAAGGTCAGGCCGACGCCGCCGGCCGCCACCTGCTGCCCGGCCGGGAAGGACGTCGTCGTCCCGCCCTGCTTGCCTGTGCGCGCATCGGCGAAGAAGGCGCGAATGATCTCGTCGTCGATGCGCCGGCCGAGGCTGGCGGTGCAGGCCTGGACCAGCGGGTTCTGCGGGTCCGAGGCGGTCTGCAACAGGTCGATGTTGTCGACGATGTCGCTCCAGTCGAAGAAGCGCGGATAGGCCCAACGCCGGTCGACGGGCGTGTTGGCGCTCTCCTTGGGCACCGCGCGGCCGGTGCGCTCACGCGCCTCGGTGACGCCGTACTGGTCGACGGGCGAGGCGCCCTCGCCCTTGTGGCTGCCGACCATCACATGATTTCGGAGCTTGGAGCCGCGCTGTTGCAGAAGCAGGCTCGCGGTCTTGGCGAACTCGATACGGTATTGGGCTGAGAAGTCCGTCATGGACGCAGGATCTCCATATCCTCCCCCTCCGGGGGAGGGGGACCGCGCGAAGCGTGGTGGTGGGGGAAGAGGCGCGCTTGCGCGCCGATGGGTTGATAGCTGAACCGATCGGCTTGTCCGCATCGCCTGCGGGTCCGTGTCCCGCTTGGGGGCGGGGAAACTTTGGGGAGGCGCTCCTTATCGAAGCGGCTCACCTATTATACCGTAACTCCCGCGCAATAGCCCTTCGAGAGAGGAACGCGGGCCAACGTCGTATCGACGGCTTGGAAACGGCCGAACCGTTTGACACGCCCGACATCTCCGCTAGCAAGTACACCTCAAATGCTTAGCGGATATATTCTGCCTTAGATTCAACCAGCGGCAGAACTCGGAAGGATTTTCAATGCGCCAGTTCAAGCTTGTCTTGTTTGCGGCAGCGGTCGCTCTTTCCGGTCCGGTAGCGGCCCAGCCTCAACAAACACCGGAGACAGCTCAGCAATTTCTAGGAATCACCAGCCAGAATATTCGCTTTGAGATCGAAATGATAAACGGCAGGCTTGTCTATGATAAGTCGGTTGTTTTATGGATGGCGAAGAAGGACGACAACTGCATAACCAGTGCTGAAGTTGTTCTAGATTATCAGTATGAGAATTTAGGTGGAACCAGGTACACCCCTATAAAAGAGAGAAAGTTATATTACATCAATTGGAAGGATGTTGCCGAAGTCAAACAGGAAACAAACCGGGTTCACGTTACGTTTAAGGGGACGTCGAATAGTAATGGATATCATTGCTGCCGAAAGTTCCGTTTCCAATACCCCACTGAAGCGCTGGCTACCCGGACCACGTTCGCTATGGAGTTCCTGCGGCAGGAATGTGATCCCACCGCAGGCTTGGCGTTTTAGGCAGTGGGGGGACTTTGCTGAATTCCATGGTGAGAGGTCGCCTTCGGAACCTCTGCGTCAGAACCCGGTCTCGCCAAGGCGGTCACATGATGCGCGCAGGAATTCCATCGCGTAGCCGAGCCGCGCCGCCAACGCCTCACTGGGCAGGTTGAACTTCAGCGCTGGCTCCATTCCGGTGACATAGACCGATGTCCCGGCGACCTTGACTTCAGCGATCTTGTCCCAATGCAGCTCGGGCGCTGTCAGTTTTGGTATGTTGTACCAGGATCCGATATTCAGACCCTCTTGCCACGGGTTGCCGCCCACTCCCCAGTGGCTGACCATGGTCCAGCATATCCTCTCTCCCTCGCCCTTCCAGACCGAGTGAACGGCAAATGCCGGAAAGTGACGCCGCTCAATCCGCGATCCGCCACAACCGACATTCTGGCCTTGCCAGCGGCAGAGTTCGATCTTCGCCTCGAACATGTTGAAGTCCGGCATGCCGGCATCCCGCCGTTCGAGTGTGATACCGCCTTGAGTCAGGACCTTGGTGATAAATTCCTGGGCGCCCTGCTGTGTCTGTTCGGGCGGTTGGGCGACTGCCGGGGTTTGGAACAATGCCGATGCCAGCAGCACGACCGCAGCCAATACCGTCCTGCGCTCGGAAGAGCGGCCACTCAGGAGCCAACGTTCAGTCACCATTTCCTCCCCCGTCGTCGCGGTGCCTTACCCGGGCACAGGACGTCATCAAACCACCGCTTGCCGTCTACAGCCGCCACGGGCGAATGCCCTTGGGCCTACACATAGAGCCCCTGTCAGGCCGGGCAAACCGGGATCCCTGGCCTGCCTTCTGCCTTCCGCTTCTCCTCGGCCTCGCGGAGCTTCACTTCTTGCGGCGATCCATAAACAAGGTTGCAGATGCCGCGCTTCTTGGCGGGTGGACGGGCCTTCTCGGCTGCAATCTTCATATCGACGAACCGCTCGGCCTCAAGCCGTCGGCCTGGTCCGATGGTCTTCAGCCTTTCATCGATCATGGCCTGCCGACGTGCGGCCGCCTCTGCGGCCAGCCGCCGGTCTTCGGCGGCCCGCGCATCGGCTTCGCGACGAATGGCCGCCTGTTTTGCCTTGAGCGCGTTCGCCTCCGCCTCGGCCTGGCTTCGTTGGGCGGGCGTCGGATTTCTGACGCAGTAGCCATTGATTTCCACGCCGCCATAGACTGAGCAAGGCAGTGCATAGGACACCTCACCATTGCCAGACGGACCGCCTCGGTCCTGGCTGGCGACTGGAGACGCCAATAGCAAGCCACCTAAAAGCATAGGAACAATGATCGCTCTACCCGAGCCAGCGATTGTTTTGGGCGCGAAACGCTCTCGTATTCCTCTAGAGGATCTCATTTGAAAGGTCCTTGATCGGGTGAAGTCTAAGCCGGACAGACGGGAATGCCCGGCCGGCCTTCTGCCTTCCGCTTCTCCTCGGCCTCGCGGAGCTTCACTTCTTGCGGCGATCCATAAACCAGGTTGCAGATACCGCGCTTCTTGGCCGGCGGCCGGGCATTTTCGGCTGCAATCTTCATATCGACGTACCGCTCAGCCTCCAGACGCCGGGCCGGCCCCAGGACCTTTACCCGCTCGTCGATCATGGCTTGTCGACGAGCAGCGGCCTCCGCGTTCAACCGACGGTCTTCTTCAAGCCGCGCAGCCGCCTCCTGGCGCGCCTTCAGCTCGTCTGGGCTGAGCGGCACGCACATCGTGTCCCAACCATACCGGCTTGAGAGTGGGCAGTAGTAGGTTTTGCTGTTGTCGCACGCGTGGAGGAACACTGTGTTCGCCGAATAGCCTTCGGTGCATTGGGCGTTGGTCGGATAAATTCGCCCGTTTTGGCTGTGCCCTGTCGAGGGCGTGGCCACAGGAGCGACGAGCAAAGCCGCCACCAGTCCGGCGCTGACCAATCGCAACAAGGAATTCATCTCGCTTCCCGTCAGATTTTCGCCCTCCAGGGGCAACACCAATGGTCACATCCGAACTTTGGAAAGTCCAATACTCGTCTGCGCCGATGGAGCCACAATGCCTGTACCGACCCTAACGGCCCCGGTGATTTGAGGACCGACCATGGCCCCGCCCGATACGCAGATTGAGAGCCCGGCCGAACGGGAGGCGCGCGTCCGCCGCAAGAACCGCAGGATGATCCCCTGGATCATCACCGCCGTCCTCGCGCCATTCATCGTCCTGGCCGCTCTGATGGCCGTGATCCTCGGCCCGGCGCTGATCAAGGTGAACGAGATCATGCACGAAGCCCCCGCCGGCAAGGCGACACCGACCAGCACGACACCGCAACCGATCACGGGCGACTTCGACCGGGACGGCCAGCCAGACACCGCCTCTCTGGAGGCTAGCGGCGAAACGCGCCAACTGGTCATCCGTGGCTCCGCCGGCGAGGGCGAGGTACGCCTGCCCTTCTACGGCGTTCTCGAGAACAGCTATCTGGAGAAGGCCCTGCCCGGAACCTTCAAGACCGCCTGCGGCAAGGGCCACGGTGATCCGGGCACGGTCTGCGCCATCGAAGACGTCACCCTCTCCGGCGACGTTATGGTCTACGGCACACAGGAATCGACCGCCTTCGTCGCCGTGTGGGACGGCAGCACCTTCCACGAGGTCCAGATCTCCGACTGACGGTCGCCCGCCACCCCCTGATTTTGGGGACGACGGCAATCTCCGGGAAATCTACTCAAAGTGCGCAACTGCCGCACCGCCGGAGTCCCGTCATGAAGAAGCTCGCCCTCGCCGCCGCCATCGCCGCGACCCTGACCCTCGGGGTCGGCGTTGCCCTGGCCGCCCAGACCTTCCCGATCAAGATGGCGAGCCACGACAAGGGCTACTTCAAGGGCTCGAACGCCATCGTCCTGCCCACCTACCAGATCACCTTCATCACCGAGAACCAGGCCACCGCCGTCGGCGGCGGCGCCCGCGCCCGCAACACCAAGGTGCTGGCCGGCGTCGACGAGGCCACCATGCGCAAGCTGGCCGACGAGGCCCATGCCGACCTGCGCGCCCAGTTCGCCGCCGCCGGCCTGCCCGTCGCCTCCGACGAGACGGCGCAGGCGATGATCGCCGCCAACACCATCCCGCTGCAGCCCGGCAACCGCCATGTGGTCGAGGCCCGGGGCGGCATCACCGTCAACAAGAGCCTGCGCCAGAGCTACATCTCGGTCGGCGCCACCAACGCTCCGCTGCTCGCGCCCTACAAGGCCGACCTCAGCGGCGCCAGCTTCATGGACATGACTCCGTTCAACAATCGCCTGGTCAAAGGCCAGCCCAACGGAACCCTGGCCGTCATTCCCAACCTGGTGATCGACTTCGCCAACATGTCCGCCGCCGTCCAGAGCGGCTCCAAAAGGAACACCGCCAGCGCCGGCGGCTCGGCCGTCTTCGGCATCCGCGGCGTCGCCTCGGGCATCATCTTCGCCAAGGCCTTCGGCAAGAACAACGTCTTCGCCTTCTTCGTCCGCCCGGAGGCCGACTACGGCGTCGGCACGCCTTTCGCCCGCGACGAGGCCGGCGCCGCCGACGTCGCGCCCCTCTCGGTCATGGGCGAGAGCGTGGCGCGCGGCGATGCGGTGATCGTCGACCTGCCGGCCTGGGAAAACCTCGTCCGCGCCGCCTACCGCGACTACAACGCCTCGATCGTGGCTGCGACGCTGAAGGGCAAGTGAGCGCCTGACGCTCACCCCCCGGCGATCTTCGTCAGCCGCGACCACTCCGCCTTCTCGTCCGCCCCGCCGGCCATCCAGCGGGCCTGCCAGGCCTGGTCGCGTCGCAGCGAGGCGATACGGCTCTCGGCCTGTTCGCGGCTCAGTCCGAAGCCCGAACGGCCCTCGCCCTCGATGAAGCGGTCCTCGGCCAGCCCCTCGCCGATCTTCGCGAACAGCTCGACCGTGCGGCGCGTGCCCAGCCCCGCCTCGATGCTCGCCATCTCCTGGCGCGTCAGGCCAAAGGTGAGCGCGCCCCGCCGGAATGTCTCGGTGTTCTGGGCGAACCTCGGCCCCCATTCGCGCTGGAGGTCGATCCAGTCGGCCTGGCTTTGCGCTTCGAAAGCTTCCTGCGCTGCCGCCTCGCGCTGGCCGACATAGGTGTTCCACTTCTCGGCCAGGGCGGCGGCCCGGGCCTTGCCGACCCCGGCCTCGAACAGCCACTCGGCCGCCTGGCCGCTGAACTCCGGGTCCGCCCCGGCCAACTCGCCAAAGCCGTAGTCGGCCGCCGTCTCCGGCCGCCCCAGCGCCGCGAACGCCCGGTCGTAGCCCTCGGCGTCATCCTCCCCGGTCGGCAGCGGCACGCGCCCGGACGACATCATCCGCTCCAGCGAGGCGAAGCTGGCGCCCAGCGCCTGCACGTCCTTGAAGCCCTTGCGCTCCATATAGCCGCGTGTCGCCTCGTCGCTGAAATGGTCGAGGAAGGCGGGCGCGCCAGCCCCTTCGCCCGAGGCCCCCGCGCCCGAGGCCCCCGCACTAGGCGCCTCGCCTTCGCGGTCGTCCAGCAGCGTCTCGATCGACAGCACCGGCGTGGTTTGGACTTGCTCACTCATCAATGGCCTCTTCCTTCAGGTTGAACAGGGTCCGGTCGTCGATGGCGACCATGGCGCGGATGCGGTTGAACACCTCCTGGCGCCCGACCAGCCGCATCGAAGCCAGCGGATCGACCGCCCCGTCGGTGTTTCGCGCCACCGGCGCCTCGGGAACCATGCAGAAGCGCTTCAGGTCGGCCAGCACAGCCCGCGCCTCGCCCTGGGCGCCGTCGCCGAACAGGCTCTGATAGGCGCGCTTGCGGCGCAGCAACGGGTGCAGGATGTCCATCATTGCCCCTCCGGCAGCCCGGCCGCCGCCGCATCCCTGGCCACGCCCGCCACCTGGCCCGGCGCCCCCAGCATCGCCCGCAGCTGGGCCATCGCCCCGTCCTGCTCCGCCATCGCCGCCATGTCCTCGGCACTGCGCAACAGCCCGGCCGGCGCGCCGCGGATTTCGGCCAGCCGCCGCAGGGTCTCGGGGCCCTTGATCATCTTCACCGCCGAGGGGTCGAACTGGCCGACCGCCGCCGCATCCTCGAGCAGCCGCAGGATCGCCACCCCCTCGTCGCTCTTCTGGGCCCGGGCCAGCGGCGAGGTGTAGTCGATGTCGGCCACGACATCCTCGAACGCCGCCAGCTCCGGCGGCATGTCCGGCAGGGCGCCCGCCCCGGCCAGGATGTCCAGCTCCGCCTGGACCAGCGGCCCCAGCAGCTCCGACTGCAGCCGCCCCATCACCGGGGCCAGCAGCGCGCCCTTCTCCTGGGCCCGCAGCATGGCCTCGGTGGCCGTCATCTGCGGTGTCTCGACCAGGATCTGGAACAGGGTGACCAGGAAGGCCTGGTTGATCGACTCCCGGGTCTGATTGATCATTTCCAGGGTGATCGGCAGGTTGCCCCCGATATTCAGGGGACGGACGAGTTCCTTGCCGTCCTGCGACAAGGCCCCGCGATTGACGGTTCCCGGGGCCAGCCTGAAGGCGGTCAGCCCGCCCTCGTCCGACAGCAACAGCGGCGGCTCGGCGATCATCTGGCCGGTGCGCAGCAGGGTCTTCTGTTGTTCGTTGACCGTCTTGATATCGGCCAGCACCGTCATCGCCGGCCCGCGCCCGTAGATTTCGCGCGGCGCCGTCACATAGCGCGCCACCGCATAGCGCAGGGTCCTGTAGCCCTGCTCCTTGAGCAGTTTGCGGCCCTCGAAGCTGACATACCAGCTGGCGAAGGCCATCCCCCGCCAGTCCTTGCGCGACCAGTCGGCGTCCTCGCGCGGCCCGACGCAGTGGATCAGTTCGAACTTTCGGTGCGGCTCGTCCTCGGCCGCCCGCCGGATGCTGTCCGGGGTCTCGTCGCCGAACCGCTGAACCCACTGGCGCGCGGTCAGCTCGAACTTGCGGTGCACCGTATCAACCTGGCCCTGGAAGTTCTCGGCGAACCAGGTCTCGGCGAACGGGATGGAGCGATACCGCAGCCCGCCGCCTTCCGCCTCATCGACGAACAGCGTCCCGTTCCCGAAGGCCCCCAGGCCGACATACGTCTCGTGCGCCTGCGAGGCGAAGTTGGCGCCCGCCGCATAGCGGGCCGAGAACAGCGTCTCGTTGACCTGCCCCAGCCAGGCCCGCACCCCCTCGGGCAGCGCCGCCGGCCGTCCCTGCCGGTCCCGCCACTTTCGTATGGCGAGTTCGTGCCAGCGGCTGGCGCGCGGGGTCAGCATGCTCTCGATGGCGGCGGCGAACTTGTCGAGCGCCAGCGGCGCGGTGCTGTCGAACACCTTCTCCGACCGCCAGGCCGCCGCCCCGCTCTGGCGGCCGGTGAAGTCCCGTTGCCGGGTCAACACCCGCTCGGCCACCTCCTGGCAGACACCATCCAGCGGGGCCCGCTCGGCCTCCATACGGGCCTGGCGGCGCAACACCTCTTCGGCGCGACTGTCGGTCATTGAATGCTCCGGGCGCACGGGTTCGCAGGCCGGCGGAGGAGGCCTCCGCCGCGCGTCGTCCGTGGTCTGTCTGTGTTGGAGCCGCTTATCGAAGCGGCGGGACTATTATCCCACGTCGGCGGGGAAACAGGAAAATCGACGGCCCGCCGTCCTTCAGCCCATCAGCACCTTGGTCGCCACCCCGCCGGCGCTGCGGCCCAGCGCGTTCGACAGGAAGGTGGCGCCCCGCCCCTGACGCCGGCGCAGGCGGTCGGCCTCCTCGGCCCGCTGGCGGGCGTCGTTGATGGTCGGCGGCGGCGGGGCCGGGCGCGGCGGCTTGATGTCCGGTTCCATGGTCTCTCCTTATCGAAGCGGTGAAACCATTATCCCACGTCCAGACCCCGCAAGCCCCCAAAGCCCTCTGGCGCCCAGCCGACATAACGCCGGTCTCCGCCCTTAACCCAATCTTGGTAGCAAACCGGCATGATCGTCAAAAATTCGGGGATCCCCGCGTACATGGGGGTTTGGGGACTGGATGCGCCACCTGCTTGACGAAGGACTGGACGAGCTCGCCGTCCACAGCTGCCAGGCCTTGCCGTTGCGCATCCTGGTCACGCTCGGCGTCGGCGCCATCCTGGGCCTGGTCATGGCCTGGCCGCTCGCCGCCGCCTGGACCGCCGCCACCCTGGCCATGGAGGGCTGGAGCTGGTTCGCCACCTGGCCGCAGTACCGGGCCCGCAAGACCGGCGCCGCGACCAGCACGGCCCAGCGCGCCAACCACTTCGCCAACCTCGTCGCCATCTCCGCCTCCTGGTTCTTCGTCGGCGCCCTGTTCTGGACCAGCCAGACCACCGCCGGCGCCATCTGCGCCGTCACCGTCTGGCTCAGCCTGATCGGCTACGGCCAGGCCTTCTCCTTCCAGTCGCCGGTCGGCTCCCTGGTCAGCGGCGGCCTGCCCGCCGCCGGCATGCTGATCGTCGCCTTGGCCGTGCCGGTCCCGGGCGCCGCCATGGGTCCGATCTGGCTGATGCTGGCCATCGCCGTCGGCTTCGGCGCCGCCGGCTTCAAGCAGATGATGACCTCGCGCCGCAGCTTCCTGGACGCGCAAGCCGCCCTGACCGCCAGCGAGGCCGGCTACCGCATCCTCGCCGACAACGTCACCGACGTCATCTCGCGCCACCGGCCCGAAGGCGGCATGTCCTACATCTCCCCCTCGGCCAAGCGCGTCTTCGGCTGGGAGCCGGACGAGATCATCGGCAAGGCCCGCGACAACATCCGCCCCGAGGACATGCCCCGGCTGATCGCCGCCATCAGCGCCGCCCGCGAGACGGGCGAGCCCCAGACCATCGACTACCGCATCGTCCACGCCGACGGCCGCGAGCTGTGGGTCGAGAGCAGCATCGTCGCCTTCGGGGCCGGCGAGCTGGTCATGACCTCGCGCGACATCACCGCCCGCAAGGCGCTGGAGGCCGACCTCGTCGCCGCCGCCCGCCGGGCCGAGAGCAGCGGCGCCGCCAAGGCCGACTTCCTGGCCAACATGACGCACGAGCTGCGCACCCCCCTGACCGCCATCATCGGCTTCTCGGAGGTGCTGGGCCGCTCCACGGGCCTCGACGGCGCCCAGGCCCGCCAGGTCGCCCTGATCCGCGAGGCCAGCGACACCCTGCTGGGCATCGTCAACAGCGTCCTCGACTATTCCAAGCTCGAGGCCGGCGGCCTGGAATTCGACCGCCACCCCTTCGACCCCGCCGTCATGGCCCGCTCCGTCCTCGGCATGGTCGAAGGGCAGGCCGCCCACAAGGGCCTGCGCCTGACCCTCGACGCCGCCGACGCCGCTGGCGGCCTGCTCGGCGACGGCCCGCGCCTCGGCCAGGTGCTGCTCAACTTCCTCTCCAACGCCGTCAAGTTCACCGCCTGCGGCGGCGTCCACGTCCGCCTGACCCGCAAGAAGCACGGCGACCTCCAGCGCCTGCGCGTCGAGGTCCGCGACACCGGCCCCGGCATCGCTCCCGACAAGATCGGCGCCCTGTTCGAACGCTTCACCCAGGCCGACGCCACCATCTCGCGCCAGTACGGCGGCACGGGCCTGGGCCTGGCCATCGCCCGCCGCATCATCGAGGGCATGAACGGCCGCATCAGCGCCTCCAGCCGCCCCGGCCAGGGCGCCACCTTCTGGTTCGAGCTCGACCTGCCCGCCGCCGAGCTCGCCCCCGCCCTCGAGGCCCCGGCCAGCCACGACCTCGACCGCCCCCTGCGCCTGCTCCTGGTCGAGGATAACCCCGTCAACCGCGAGCTGGTCGCCGCCCTCCTCGCCCCCTTCGACGTCGAGATCACCGAGGCCCACGACGGCCTCCAGGGCCTGAACGCCGTGCGCACCGGCGGCTTCGACCTCGTCCTGATGGACATGCAGATGCCGGTCATGGACGGCCTGACCGCCACCCGCGCCATCCGCCAGCTGCCGATCCCCCAGCCGCCGATCATCGCCATGACCGCCAACGTCCTGCCCGATCAGATCCAGCGCTGCCACGAAGCCGGCGTCGACGACCACCTGGGCAAGCCGATCAACACCGCCGCCCTCCTCGCCTGCCTCGACCGCTGGAGCGCGCCTGACGCCCGCGCCGAGGCCATCGCGGCGGAAACGGCCGCGGCCTAGGCATCGCATGGCGCCGAGCGACACCCCTGCCGGCCCCCACCTCCCGCCCGAGCCCGTCGGCCTCTACCAGCCGTTCGTCCGCGTCGGCCGCCTGCTTTCGATCTCCGCCATCAGCTCGGCGCAAGACGGCGTGCTGATCACCGGCAAGCTCGGCCGCGACCTCGACCTGGCCGCCGGCCAGGCCGCCGCCCGCCGCGCCGCCGAAAACCTGTTGGCCGTTATGCTGCAGGCGGTCGGAGGCGATGCCGCGGGCATCGAGCAGATCCTGTTCGTGCGCGGCAACGTCAACGCGGCCGACGACTTCCCGATGGTCCACAAGGTCATCGACGGCGCCTCACAGCTGCTGATCGAACGCCTGGGCGAGAAAGGCCGCCACGCCCGAACAGCCCTCGGCTGCGCCACCCTGCCGAACAACAACGCCGTGACGCTGGAGGCGGTCGTCGTCCTGACCGGCGAAGCGCCGGCCTAGAGCATGTCAGGGCGAAGTGTATGCGGTTCGCCCGCCCGGACATGCTCTAAATGTTTGATTCTAGACCCTTTTGATCTGGTTTTGATGCGTACATCAAAACCTGAAAGGGTCTAGGTCAGATCGGGCGCTCGACCGCCGCGATGAACCTCGCCTGTCAAAAGACCTCAGAGCAGGTTCAAGCCCCAGGGCCCCTGGTGTGCGATCCCCCCACCACCCAGGAGGCCTTCATGGCCCAGACCCGCAAGATCCTCGGCGGCGCGTTCATCGCGCTGATCACCATCGGCCCCATCGCCGGTCCCGCCGCCGCTCAAGGCAGCTGGGACTGGAACGGCGGCCGCGACGACGACCGCCGCCCCTATCAGCTGACCGGCGTCGGCGTCCCCCTCCTGGTCCCCGAGCTGCGCGAGACCCGGCGCGGCAAGGCCTTCGTCCTGCGCAACTTCGACTTCGACCGCAACGGCGCCATCAACCGCCGCGAAGCCCAGGCCGCCAACGAAGCCTTCCTGGCCGAAGCCGGCCCCGACCGCGCCCGCTTCGACTGGGACCGCCGCCACGACGGCCGTGACCATGACGGCCCGGACCGTGGCGACCGCGGCGACCGCGGAGACCGCGCCGAACACGGCCGTCGCGGCGACCATCAGTGGAACCGCCAGGGCATGCGCGACTACCGCATGCGCGAGGGCCGCTATGGCGCGGTCTTCACCCTCGACGACGTCCTGTTCCAGACCGGCAGCGCGACCCTGCGCCCCGGCGCGGCCCAGCGGCTCGAGCCCCTCGCCGACTACCTGGACGCCAATCCTTCGGTCCGCGTCAGGATCGACGGCTTCACCGACTCCGTCGGCTCGGACGCCTCCAACCTGACCCTGTCGCGCAACCGGGCCCGCGCGGTGTCCAGCGCCTTGCGGACCCTGGGCGTCGCCCCCGGCCGGATGCAGATGTTCGGCCACGGCGAAGCCTCGCCGGTCGCCACCAACGCCACCCCGGCCGGCCGCCGCCTCAACCGCCGGGTCGAGGTCTCGCTGCCCGGCCAACGGGCCAGCAGCTTCAACGACTAGAAGCGCAACCTCTTCCTCCCCCGCTTTACGGGGGAGGGTGGGGCACAGCGGCCCACAAAACGAAAAAGGCGCCCGTGATGGGCGCCTTTTCTCGTTCAACAGTCACAGGCCCCGCAGGCTCCACCGGATCGATGACCGGGGGGAGCGGTCAGATCCGGTGGAGGTGGGCGCGGCGGCTCAAGCGCCGAAGGCCCGCGCGGCGGTTTCCAGTTGGGCGATGCCCAGGATGGCGACGACGGGCAGCGCGGCGAGAAGCAGGCTGGCCAGGTTGGCGATACGAACGGTCATTGCAGTAGTCCCTCTGTTTGTGTCTCCGAGCGCGTCCCTGCGCTGCGGTGATTGGAGGTATACTGAAGGAGACCTGAAAACGCTTGTTAAGCTTGCGTCATGACGCCGATGTAAGAGAATAACGCAGATGTAATGAGGTTACGGGTATGTAATTAGTAAGACTGATCGCTTTGTGAGGCCGCAATTAGCCATAGACCTTCGAGAGATGGACAGCGCGCCCGAAAGTCTCGATGGCCCAGTTGCCTGGATCGCCAGCAGTCTTCCGAAGCCTCAGCATGCCCGGTCGTTGGGCTAACGCCCCGTGCTCAATGGCGGCTTCCTTGATAGTCCTTTCGACGGCCGGATGCCGCTTGGGCAGCGGAGACCCTGTCAGCTGAGAGGTGGAGTAAGCATCGTCAGCATTCACCAAAATGCGCTCGATGTCGGTGTCTTTTGGCAAGCTTACACGACCGCGACGGAACGGAGCCAAGATCGCAACCCGGCTCCCTTGCATCAGCTCTGACCAGATACCGGGGTGGTCGCCATTATGCGAGCCATGGTGCGCCACCTTGAGGACATTTGAGCGGTTTGGCGGTCGCCCTGTGCGCTTAAGGATGGCAGTCCATCCAGTATCTGGACTTCCTTCTTCTTCCAGGTCACCGCCAAACAGCATGGCATCGTCACCGACCGAAACCAGCACGACTACTGAAAGGTCGTTCTTGATCCTCGACACGGCAACTCTCCGTGTCTGCTGTACCGAAGGCAGTTGGGAAGCCACCCAGTTTAGAAAGTTCTCGTACTCAGCATCAGAAGGGGACAGCGTGAAAATTTCGATCGGCTGTCCATGGGACGTGGTCAGATCAGCCGGGCCGTAGATGCAGCGGTTTGGGTAAGCCGCTATTATGTCTGTTCGGCCTGCGGCCTCCAGCACATCGAGAACATTGCGCATTTCCTGCGCCCCGCCCCGAACCTTCGTCGTCAACGGCGTTGTATGATGTTCGATGTAAGCGGTGAACTCGGCGGCGACGAAGGCCTTGGCCATGATGAAGCTGGCAGAGGGACAGGCGCTTACCAATCCCGCCAGCCCCCTGACATGATCGTCATCCCAGTGTGAGGCCGCAATCGCGAACACCTTCCCGAGGTCAGCGCCAATGTCTTCCAAGTAGCGGAGCGAAGCTGACTTTGGATCCCCCTTCGCGACGCAGGAGTCGATCGCGAACCACTGCCCGTCACCTATGTGGAAGAGCACCGACTCTCCATAGCCAGGACCGATCAGTGCGACTTCCAGCTGGTCAGACTTGGGTGCTGAAGCGTAGTTAGATTGCTCGAAAAGCATTCGCTCGCCGCTCACCCCTAGCCTTAGCGGCTTCGATGTCGGCAATTGAATAAGCCGGCAAGCGACGAAATACTATGGATGACTCACGCGCACGCCTGCCGTGACGCATGTCGCGGTAACCGATGATCCAGCGAAAAACACCGCCGATCACCAGAAGCTCCCGGTCATCAGGGTCGACATCGTCGATCGAAAACACCGCGAACTCCTCGTCAGTGTCATCCGCCGACAAATCCATTAGCCGACCGCGGAACGTACCTTCCTCCTCGTCAATTTCTTCGACAAAACCTTCCCAAGTTTGGAGGACGGTCAGGCGAGACTCTAGATCAATGTGAATTGCCGGGCGCCGAGGCGGGCTCACTGGCGGCCGCTCGCGGCGAATCTCGCTTTCTGTCGGAGCGATCTCTCTAGCTGAGGTGCTTGAAGGAGGCGTCGGGAACGCGGCTTGCAGCTTCAACTCAGCGTCGGTTGGCGCTGTTGGACGTAGAGACCAGTCAGACGTTTGGAGACCGCCGTCAAAGGCCATTTGCCAAATCCACTATGCTAGCTGCCAAATCCTGGGATCGCTGCATGGATGCATCCCAGTCCCCGTCGATGAGCTTCACCACACCCTGTCCAGACCCGTCAACATTTGAGTCCAGCTGGAAGTGATCGTTTGTACTGATTTTGGTATCCGGAGCGCCAGTTTCCAGTGCCTCGACCGTCACCCGGGAATATCCGGCGTGTGAGTCCGGGCGACGGTTTCGTTCCATCGTCATGGACCGCAGACCGCCAATCCGCTCACCAGGCTCATTACCAAGCAAATTTGCCCAAGGATCCTTTGGAGCGAGTAGGTCGCCGAGTTTATCCCATTGGTCCCGCGAACTGGCTCTGAAGGCGTGCGTGTAATTGATGCCGACCGCGCGACATGGGGTGTGGGGCAGAAGGAGAAAGCAACTGGTTACAAAATCTTTCAGGCGCTCCCACGGCTCTTGGGTCGATATGACGAAAAATCGCTCTGGCTCAACGACCAACCTCATGTTCGTTAATCGCAGGGAAGTCACTTCCGGATGGATAAACTCGATGGAATCAGCGAGTGCTTCACTAGCCTCTGATTGGCCGATGATCTTTTGGGACCGGAGCCATTCCGGCTGGAAGATGCGTGGATTGAAACTCCCGAGAACCACGACTGATGCTGTCCGCTCGAGAACCTCGACCGCCATGTCGCACTCCCACCTGATGCTAGAGCAATCTGCCCGTGACGCGGATTCGTTCAAGACCCATGCCAACTAATCACGACAGCGGTACGTTCCCACCGCTCATCGATTGCCTCTGTTACGGCTTGGCCCGCAAAGCGGTCAACGTCCTGTCCTGCCATTCGAACAACCGATTGCCCTGCCGAAGCGCTTCCTTCGCCGCCTGACCGCGCTGTTGTTTGCCGCAGCACTTCAGTTTGATGCGCTTGGGAGCTATTGCGGCGTCCGGGCAGATTATTCCAAACTAGGAGCCAGTCGCATTGTTTCCCTGGATAGAGCGCGCCGCAGGCGTAGGCGGGTCACGGCGTGGGGTTGGCTGACATGATCCAGAAGGCGTCGGCGCCAAGGCCCGGAGGCACCCTCGCCCTCGTCCGGCCATGGTCAACCACCCGGCCATCGCCCTGCACCGCCGAGACCGCTATAGTCGCGACCCCCGGCTGAGGAGCGCGCAATGTCCGGCCACAGAATCTTCAAGATGAGCTTCGCCAGCGTCCACACGCTCTACATCGCCAAGGCCGAAAAGAAGGGCCGCACCCGGACCGAGGTCGACGAGATCATCCTCTGGATGACCGGCTACAGCCCCGGGCAGTTCGCCGCCCACCTGGCCGACAAGACCGACTTCGAGACCTTCTTCGGCCAGGCCCCCGCCCTCAATCCGGCCCGCACCGAGATCAAGGGCGTCATCTGCGGCGTCCGCATCGAAGAGATCACCGACCCGCTGATGCGGGAAATCCGCTACCTCGACAAACTGATCGATGAACTGGCCAAGGGCCGGCCGATGGCGAAAATCCTGCGGACGGCGCCGGCTGCCGCCTAGTTGTCGATCCCCCGCATCATCTCCGCAAACTCCCACCCCACCCAGCCCTCGTCCCCCCTCGGCGGGTCCAGCGGGTTGTAGCTCTCCGCATACTCCGGCAACGGCCGCCACCTCGGCACGGGCGGCGTCAGGCGGTCGATGACCCGGCCCATCAGCGACAGGCAATCCACCTCGTCGTCATGCCGCCCGGCCGGAAACGCCACGCACTCGTCGATGAAACAGTCCCCGTCGCCGTCGTCGCGCACGAAGATCCGCCCCTCGCGCACCAGGGCCTGGGCCGCCCGGGCCCGGGTCGGCTTGTCCTGGGCCGAGCCCAGCCACTCCAGGGAACAGCTCAGCCGCCGCTGCTTCAGCTTGGCCTTCAGCATCGGCTCGATGGCCCGCTGGATCACCCCCGCCTCGCCGAACCAGCGGCGGACGCCGCCCCGGCCCCGGTAGTCGGCGATCAGGTCGCACTGGCGCTCGATCCAGACATCGCTGCTGGTCTGGCCGCCCCAGCTGGCCACTCGCCACAGGTTCAGCCGCTCGTCGACGCCCCACACCGTCAGCCGGGTGAAATCGCCCCGCCCCTCGCTGACCGCATAGTCGCTGGAGCCGTAGTAGCGCAGGGCCTTGGGCAGCTCCTCCTCCTGGAACCGCCTAAACCAGGAGCGCTGGAAATAGCCGCCCTCCTCGGGCCTCGGCCGCTGTTGATACAGGGCGTTCCAGGTCCGAGGGTTCTGCCGGAACTGGCGCCAGTGGTCCTCGCCCCAGTATTCCGGCCACAGCAGCCCGCCGACCGGCCGGCCCAGCGGATCGTCGGCCCGCTCGGCCTGGGCCGGGATGTTGACCACCTCCCAGACCTCGCCGTCGCGGCATTGCACCGGCCCCGAACGGCCGTCGTAGTCGGCCGGCAACAGCCCGCCCGCCAGGTCGTCCTCATGCCAGCGGGTCTGGATCAGCACGATCCGGCCGCCGGCCTTCAACCGTGTACGGACGGTGTCGTCGAACTCCTCGCGGGTGCGGCGGCGGATCAGCTCGCTGTCGGCCTCGGCCCGGCCCTTCACCGGGTCGTCGATGACGATCAAGTCGGCCCGGTTGCCGGTGATCCCGGCCAGCATGCCGGCCCCCATCCACTCGCTGCCGTTGTCCAGCGCCCAGTCGATGGCGCTGGCCCGGGTCTTCTCGGGGCGCACGTCCATCACCCCTGCGAAGACCGGCTGGCGGGTGACGCTACGCGCCTTGCGGCCCCGCCGCGCCGCCAGGGCCGTGGCGTAGGTGACGACCAGCACGCTGCGGTTGGGCTCCAGCCCGAGGAACCAGGGCGTGAACACATCCACTGCATAGGTCGACTTGGCCGACCCCGGCGGCATGAAGCCCATCAGCCGGCGGATCTCGCCGCGCTCGACCGCCTCCAGCTTTTCCAGCCACAGCAGGTGATGGGCCGCCAGCAGGGGCGGATCGCCCTGCCGCCGCGTCCCGACGCCGGGCACGTCGATGGTCTGGCAGAAGACCTCCAGCTGGCGCCGCGCCGCACCAGCGGCGGTCTTGGCGGTCCGGCTCGGCCGCGCTTCGTCATCGGCCGGGACGCCGGCCTTGCGGGCCAGGATCGCAGCCTGCAGTTCCTCGGGGGTTACCCCGGTGGCGACGATCACCTCGGGCCAGTGCCAGCCCGGAATGCTGTTCCGGGTTCGCCAGCCGCGCACCGTGTCCGGCTTGAAGTTCAGCGTCCTGGCCAGCGCCTTGGGCCCGCCGGCCTCCTCGATGATCCGCCGATGGCTTCGGGGCCAGGCGCTCACCATTCCTCCTTCGCCGGCCCTTCGGCCTTGAACCGGTCCCAGCCCATGCCCTCGCGGCGCACCGGCTCGCGCGGCTCCATGGCCTTGCGCTCCCAGGCGCGGGGGCGCCGCACCGAGCGGGCGCGGTGGCCCTCGCAATAGAAGGCCTTCCCGGCCCGGGCGCAGCCGCAGAACAGCTGCACCCCCCGCGCGTCCTCGGCCACCGGCCAGTGGCAGTCGTCCTCGCCCAGATCCTCCAGCCGCCGCATGCGCGCGGGCTCGACCACCAGCGGCGGCAGGGTGCGCATCGGCGTCACCGCCTCCCGCGTCTCGCCGCGCCGCCAGCCGAGCCGGGCCAGCTTGGCGCTGATCACCCCCTTGGCGACGCCCATGCGGCCGGCGATCAGCAGGTGCGACAGCCCGGCGTCGAACAGGCGGCGAAGCTGGTCCAGCCGCTCGCCCGGCCATTCGGCCCGGATGCGGCGACAAGGTTGGGAAACAGGCGCGCGGGAACACCCCGCCGCGCCGGGGTCGGCGACGATCTGCATGTCGGTCACTCGTGAACAGGGGGAAGGGAAAAGGGGGAAGGGAAAAGGGGGCTTGGGCGCCGCGCCGTCAGCCGGGTTTGTCGCGCAGCCGCCGCGCCGCCGCCCCGGCCAGCTCTTCCAGGCTGGCGTGGCCACGCAGCACGATGGCCGCCCAGTAGCGCGGCGGAATCGAGTCCAGGCGCTTCCATTGATGGGCGCGGCCGGCCGGGCATTTCAGCATCCGGGCCAGCCGCGAGGCGCCGCCCGCGACGGCGATGACGTCGCGGTGGCTCCGATGGGGTGTCGTATCGGGCATGATGGTACTGTACTAAATATACAGACTGAACTCAACCCCCATCTGTAGACAACATACAGGAATTAACGTAGGTTTCCTACATGAGCCCGCCCGCCGACCTGTCTTCGCCTCATGCCGCCCCTCTTCTCAGGGGCGCCGCCGAACGCCTGCGCCGCGCCCGCCGCGCCAAGGGTCTGGGCTCGGCGGCCGAGGCGGCCCGGGCCCACGGCTGGAACCTCAACACCTACGCCAGCAACGAGAACGGCAACGCCAGCTTCTCCTTCCGCAAGGCCGAGGACTACGCCCGCGCCTTCGGGGTGCGGGCCGAGTGGCTGTACGCCGGCAAGGGGGCGATGAAGGCCAGGCGCGCCGGCCTGCCGGTGCTGGGCAAGGTGGCGGCCGGGGCCGAGGCCCTGTTCGACGACGACTACGAGATGGGCGCCGCCCACGACTGGCTGGACCCCATGGTGCCCGAGGACGGCATCGTCCTGACCGTCGATGGCGAGAGCATGATGCCGCGCTTCCGCCACGGCGAGCACCTGATCTTCGGCCGCCGCTATGACGATCCCAGCCCCCTGGTCGGGCAGGAGGTCATGGCCCGCCTCGCCGACGGCCGGAAGATGGTCAAGATCCTGCGCCGCGGCGCCGCGCCCGGCCTCTGGACCCTTGAAAGTATCAACACCCGCTACAAGCCGCTCGAGGACGTCGAACTGCTCTGGGCCCTGCCGTTCATGGGGCTGCGGGTGTGAGCGAACCGCCTCGACCGCCGGACGTTCAGGCCTACATGGGCGCCATGACCTTCGAACGCCCCGTCAAACCCGCCGGCCGGTCCATCGCCGTGATGGCCGCCGTCCTCCTCGCCATCGGCGCCGCCCCGGTGCTGTCCAGCCTCGGGCTGATGGACGCCGCCACCTTCGCCGACAACGGCGATCAGACGTTGCGGGCCGCCCCCTACGCCTTCTCGATTTGGGGGCTGATCTACCTGGGCGTCTTCGTCTACGGGGTCTGGCAGCTGGTGCGTCAGACGCCGGAGTCGGCGCCCTTGCGGGCCGTCGCCTGGCCCTCGGTCATCGCCCTGCTCGGCTGCGCCGCCTGGCTGTTCGCGGCGGCCTTCGACCAGAAGGCGCTCAGCGTCCTGATCATCGTCACCTCGGCCGCCGCGGTGACCACCGGCCTGCTCCGCGCCCGGCCGCATGGGCGCGAGGTCGGACCGGGCACGCGGTTCTTCATCTTCTGGCCGCTGGGCCTGCTGGCCGGCTGGCTGACCATCGCCAGCTTCATCAACCTGATCACCGTCCTGACCGCCTGGGGCCTGATCGGTCCGGACCTCGCCCGGCCAGCCGCGTTCGCGGGCATCGCCGGCGTGCTGCTGGTCGGGGCCGGCGTCATCTGGCGCCTGCGCCACCTGGCCTATGGCCTGCCGATCGTCTGGGGTCTGATCGCCGTCTGGGCCGCCGAGCACGGCGACAAGCCCCAGGTCGGCCTCGCCGCCCTTGGCGCCGCGGCCCTCATGCTGGTGATCAGTCTGATCGCGGGTCGCCCCGGTCAGGGCTGAAGCATGTCCCGGCTGCGCTCATAGCCGTCGAACAGGTCGCGCATCGCCTCGACATGCTCGCGGGCCAGGGCGTTCATCGCCTCCGAGCGCAGCACCTCCCCCGGCACCGTCACCCCGCGCACCCCGACCGGGCGGCAATGGCCGCTGGCGATCAGCCGGTGCACGTACCGCCGCGCTGTCTCCCGCGGCAGACCCAGGGTCCGGGCCACCGATGCAATGGTCACCGGTCGCCGCATCCCGTCTGGGAACACCCCCTCCACCGCCAGCGGACTGGGCAGACCCGGCTCATTGAGGTGCTTCACACTCGCCTGGGCGATCGCCACGAAGGTCGCCGCCAGCAGGACGTCGCCCTCGAACGGCGCGCTGAGCACCGACAGCTGCCGCAGGAAGTAGTCCATCCCCAACTTCAGCAGAAAGCGTTCCTGCGTAGGCGTGCGAAGCGCCGGATCGTTCGGAATACCCTTCAACGTCAGTTCCCAATCCTTCGAAGCGGTCCGGCGGCCCCCCGCACGATCCTGCAGTCAAAAAAACAGCGGTTTTGTCCCGCCAGCTAGGTAGCGCGCCGGCCCCCGGGGTCCATGCGACAAAAAGGCTGTTTGCCCAATTTGGGGTTATTGCCGAGCCGTCAAAGGCCGTAGCGCCCGCGCCAACGCCCCTGGGTTGTGAACCGCGCCTTTCGCCTGACTTGACCGGCCGATCCTGTATGTTTTATACTGCTCCGCATCCCCACATCCCAGGAGCCGCCCCTGACCGCGTCCTCGCGACCGGTGAGCCATGCCGACCCGGCGTGGTTCGCCACCCTGCCCCGACTCCGCCCTGATGGCTCACGCGAGCCCGACTATGGCCGGGTCTTCTTCCAACCCGCCGCCGACGGCGGCCTTGCCTACAGTTTCGATCGAGCGGGCCTGCGCTTCTGCCGCCGCCTGCCGCCGCCGGCTCCGCGCAAGGGCTGGCTGGATTGCCAGGGCCGCGCCTTCCTGATCAGCGGGCCGATCTCTTGAGGCCCGCCCCCGATACGCTTGCCCGCTACTGGCGCTGCGGCGGCGAAATCCTCGCGCTCGGCGGACCGCTGCCCCTGGCCGGTCGGGGCGCCCGGCCGCTTAGCCCCGACGACCTCGTCCGGCTCGCCGCCTGGCACCGGGCCGAGACGGTCGGCGACGACCCGGCCACCCGCCGCTATCACCGCCTCTGCCTGCGCGACGCCGAGGCCGTGCTCGCCGAGCGGGTTGGGCCGGGGCCTGACGATTAGGCCCCACGGTTCCATGAGCCGTGCTAGAGTGCCTGACCGTTCCGCATTCGCAAGGAACCCTGCCGGCCTGTTCTGCCGACCTGCCCGATATCTGGTCCCGCGCCGCGGGACGTCGGGGGCGAAAGGCGCCGCATGTCCAAGACCCCAGTCCCCGCCCCGCCGATGACCATGGCACAGCTGCGCAAGCGGCTCGACGAGGCCCTGGCCAATGGTCACCAACCCAAGGACCTGGTGCTGCGCCTGACCCTGCGCGACGCCGCCCTGATCAAGCGCAGCCCGGTCTTCGCCGACGACGAGATCCGTTTCGTCGACGGCGTCATGCACGTCCTGGGCATCGCCACGGTCATCGGCCAGGTCGGGGAAAGCGGCATCGCCGCCGCCGAGGCCGCCGCCAGCTAGGGCTTGCGCCTCGCGGCCGAAGCCTCGCGCACCGGTCCGAACTCCGATCCCGCCTTCCAGCCCGGCCAATCGCTGCTGTTGGCCAGCGCCTTGCCGGCCTCCAGCACCAGGGCGACGTCCATCGCCGCCCCGCGCAGGTCCCAGTCGGCGCTCCAGGCGTCGCCGGTCTGGTGATAGGCCGTGGCCGTATAGTCCGTGACCCACTGGTCGCCGGCCGCCCGGCCGCCCTCGACCAGGTCGGCCCCGCCGCCCAGCGCCATCAGCAGGATGACCGGCACCCCGCGCTTGGCCAGCGAGAAGTGGTCGGCGCGGTAGAAGAGGCCGCGCTCGGGCTTGGCGTCGGGGGTGATCACCCGGCCCTGGGCCTTCGCCGCCACCGCCAGGCTGTCCTCCAGATCATTCTGCCCAGCCCCGACCAGCACGACGTCCCTGGCCGGCCCCACCGGCTGCAGCACGTCGAGGGTGTAGGCCCCGGCCATCTTCTCCAGCGCGACGGTCGGATGCTGCGCGAAGTACTCCGAACCCAGCAGGCCTCGCTCCTCCGCGGTCCAGGCGGCGAACAGCACCGTCCGCTCCGGCGCCGGCCCGGCCTTCAGGTTGCGGGCGATCTCGAACAGGCCGGCGATGCCGATGGCGTCGTCCAGAGCCCCCGGCCGCACCCGCTTGCCGGCCGCGTCCGGCTTGTCGGCCAGGCCATAGGCGTCCCAGTGGCCGGCATAGGCCACCGTCTCATCCGGGCGTTTGCTCCCCGTGATCTTGCCCAGCACGTTCTGGCTCTGGACCCGGGTGTGGCTGACCGCGACATCGGCGCTGAAGGTCGCGCCCTTCAGCTCGACGGGTTTGAAACCGGCCGTCCGGGCCTCTTTCTTCAGGATCTCCAGGTCGAGGCCTGACGCGGCCAGCAGGTCGGCCGCCACGCCGCGTTCGATCCAGCCCTGGAACGGCACGCGCCCGGCCCCGCCGTCGGCCCGGGCGACATCGAAGTTCTCGCCGCGCGGGGCGACCACGGTAATCCAGCCGTAGCCGGCGCCGGGCGTCTCGTGAATGATCAGCGCCCCGGCCGCCCCCCGCCGGGCGGCCTCCTCGTACTTGTAGACCCAGCGGCCGTAGAAGGTCATGCCCTGGCCGCTGAACTTGCCGGCGACGGGCTCTCCGGCCGCCGCCTCGAAGTCGGGATCGTTGATCAGGAAGACGACGATCTTCCCCTTCACATCGACGCCCTTGTAGTCGTCCCAGCCACGCTCCGGCGCGCTGACGCCATAGCCGACGAAGATCAGCGGCGCGTCCTTGACCGCGATGCTGTCGGTCGGCCGCACCGTGTTGACGTAGATGTCCTTGAACTGCTCCAGCGGCCGCGCCTTGCCACTCACGGTGAAGGCCATCGCGCCGCCCGGCTGCACCTGGGTGCGGACCAGCGGCACCGTCTGGGTCCAGCCGCCGTTCTCCCCGCCCGGCTCCAGCCCGGACTCCTTGAACCTCTTGATGATGAAATCGACCGTCTTCTGCTCGGCCGCCGAGCCTGGCGCCCGGCCCTCGAACGCGTCCGAGGCCAGCACCTTTGTGTCCTCCGACAGCGCCTTGGGATCAACCTGCCGGGCCAGGGCCGGGCTGGCGATGAGAGCGAGGGCGGACAAGGCAAGCAGCAGACGCATGACGGTCACTCCAGGAGGCCGGCCTTGTTAGCGCCTTTGGCCCGGCCGAGCCAACGCGGTACACACAGAATGGTGATATCTCGTATTGAGCCTGTGTCAGCCCGCCGCACCGGGAATTAAGACCTTTGCAGGCCTCTGGGGTCAGGAATCCGACCAACGGAGTCTCCTTTGTTGCGCTTGCCTGAATCTGTCCGACTTGCCGTCCTGCGGTCCCTCGAGGTGCTCGACAGCCCCCCGGAGCCGGCGTTAGACCGCCTGACCGCCCTGGCCGCCGACCTGTTCGACGCCCCCATGTCGGTCGTCTCGCTCATCGACCATGACCGCCAGTGGTTCAAATCCCGCGTTGGCGTCGACGAATGCGGCACGCCGCGCAGCGAAGCCTTCTGCCACCATGCCCTTGACCTGGGCCGAGGCGGGGTTCTGGTCGTCGAGGACGCCACCCGGCACCCGATTTTTCATAACTATCCGGTTGTGACCGGCAGCCTCGGCCTTCGGTTCTACGCCGGCGCGGTCCTGACCAGCACGGAGGGCGCGGCGCTGGGCACCCTCTGTGTCTTTGACACCGTTCCGCGCCCCCGCCCCTCCGAGCGCCAGCTCAATCGTCTGGTCCAGCTGGCCGAGATGGTCGTCGAGAGCCTGGAGGCTCGCAAGAAGGACCGCGACGCCGCCCGCGAACATGCGTTGATCGGCCTGGCCGAACAGATGGCCGGCGTCGGCGCCTGGCGATACCAGTGCGCCAACCGCGAGCTGACCTGGTCCGACGCCGTCTTCTCCATTCATGGGACGGCGCCGGACCGCTTCGATCCCAAGAGCATCGACACGATCAGCTTCTACCACCCCGAAGACCGCGAACGGGTGAGCAACCATTTCCGCGCCGCCATCGAGAAGGGCGTGGACTTCGAATACCAGGCCCGGCTGACTGATCACGACCTGCGGGAGCGGACGGTCACATGCAAGGCCGCCTGCGAGTTCGACGACAATGGCGGCGTGGTCTCGGTCTTCGGCGTGCTGCAGGATATCAGCGAACAGGTCGCGGTCCTGGACGAGGCCCGCCGCGGCGAGGCCCGCTTCCGCCTCCTGGCCGACAACATGGGCGATGTCATCACCCGCATCCGGCTGGACGGCCGCAGCGGCTACATCTCGCCGGCCGTCGAAGACCTGCTGGGCTACAAGCCGGCTGAAATGGCGGGCCGGACCGCCCAGGCCTTCGTCCACCCGGAAGACCGGCCGCAGCTGTTCGAAGTCTATGCCGACATGGCCAACGGCGCCGAGCACCGGACCCGGGAGTTCAGGGCTGTGCGCAAGGACGGCTCGGCGGTCTGGGTCGAGGCCCATTTCAAGCTGGTCCGGGACGCGGATGGCCAGCCTTCCGAGATTGTGGTCGTCATCCGCGACGTCAGCGCCCGCAGGACCATGAAGAGCGCGCTTGTCGCCAGCGAGGAACGGTACCGGACGCTGGCGGAATCGGTTTCGGACATTCTGCTCCGCTACGCCCCTGACGGCCGGGTCACCTACATCTCCGCCGCCTGCGGGCGGCTGGGTTACCGACCTGAGGATATCGTCGGGCAACTCATCAGCGATTTCGTGGCTCCGGACCATCGCGCGACGTCAAACGCGATGATCAACCAGACGCTGGGCGGGACCGCAGTGAGCCGCCCCCTGCACAGAGTTCTGGCCAAGGATGGCCATGAGGTCTGGATGGAGGGCAGTCCGCGTGTCATCAGGGACGCCGAGGGGGCGATCACCGAGGTCGTCACCATTCTGCGCGACGTCACCGAACGCCTGGCCATGGAAGAGGCCCTGGCCGACAGCGAGCTGCGCTACCGCACCCTGGCCGACAATGTCTCCGACATCCTGGTCCGCTTCGGCCGCGACGGCATCGTCCGCTACGTCTCGCCGGCCTGCCGCGCCATCGGCGCCGATCCGGAGACGGCGGTCGGCCAGTCGATCTTCAGCCTGGTCGCGCCCGGCCACCTGGCCCACTCGCAGGCCTTGGTCGACAGCCTGTTCGAGGGCATCGAGCCGGACGGCTCGACCCGCCGCGAGCACCGCATCGTCACCCCGGACGGCCGCGAAGTCTGGCTGGAGGGCAGTCCCAGGCTGATCCACGACGAGGCCGGCGAGATCGTCGAGGCCGTCTCCGTTCTGCGCGACATCACCAGCCGCAAGGCCATGGAGGCCGACCTGGTCGCCGCCCGCGCCGCGGCCGAGGCCGCCGCCGCCGCCAAGGCCGAGTTCCTGGCCAACATGAGCCATGAAATCCGCACGCCGCTGACCGCCGTCGTCGGCTTCTCCGGTCTGCTGGCCGCCACCCCGGACCTGCCGGACAAGGCCCGGGATCATGTCCGCCGTATCCAGAACGGCGGCCGGGCCCTGATGGCCACGGTCAACGACATCCTCGATTTCTCCAAGCTGGAAGCCGGCCAGGTCGAGATCCGGCCCGAGGCCTGCGAGCCTGCCGCGGTCGCCTGCGAGGCGCTCGAACTGTTCGAAGCCAACGCCGACGCCAAGGGCCTGACCCTGTCGCTGGAAGGAGATGCCCCCGCCGGCCTGCTGCTCGATCCGGGCCGCCTGCGCCAGATCCTGCTCAACCTGATCGGCAACGGCGTGAAGTTCACCGACCGGGGCGGCGTCCGCGTGCGTCTGGGCTGGACCAATGACCGGCTACGGGTCGGGGTCACCGACACCGGGGCCGGCATTTTGCCCGAGCACCAGGCCCTGCTGTTCCGCAAGTTCTCCCAGGTCGACGCCTCCTCGACCCGGCGCCACAGCGGCACGGGCCTGGGCCTGGCCATCTGCCGGGGTCTGGCCGAGGCCATGGGCGGCGAGATCGGCGTCGACAGCACGCCAGGCCAGGGCTCGACCTTCTGGTTCGAGCTGCCCGCGCCCCTCGCCGCCGCCGCCTCGGCCACCCAGGCTCAAGCCGGTTCCGAGGCCGACCTGACGGGCCTGCGCATCCTGGTGGCCGACGACAACGCGGCCAACCGCAACCTGGCCCGCGCCCTGCTCGAGGCGATGGGCGCCGAGTGCCAGCTGGTCGCGGACGGCGGCGCTGCGGTGAGGGCGGCCAACGAGGGCGTCTTTGATCTCATCCTCATGGATCTGCGCATGCCCGTGCTCGGCGGCCCCGAAGCGGCGCGGGCGATCCGCCAAGGAGGCGGGCCCAACGACGCCGTGCCGATCCTGGCCTTCACGGCAGAGCGCCAGGCAAGCATCGACGGGGTGTTCGCCGGCGTCATCGACAAGCCGATCCAGCCGGCCGCCCTGCAGGCCGCCATCAACCTGGCCCTCGAAGGCCCCGCTGCCCGGGAGGCCGGCAATGCGGCATGACGCCCCCCTCGTCCTGATTGTCGACGACGACGAACACATCCGCGACCTGTTGCGCACCCGCCTGGAGCTCGACGGCCTGCACACTGTCTGCGCCAACGACGGCATCGAGGGGATGATCACCCTGGCCTCGCACCGGCCGGCCGCCATGCTGCTGGACGTCAGCATGCCGCGCATGGACGGCTTCCAGATGCTGGAGGCGCTGAAGCGCACCCGCCGCATCCCGCCGCCGACCCTGATGCTGACCGCCCGCAACGCCGCCGACGATGTCCGCCGGGCCATCAGCCTGGGGGCCAAGGACTATCTGGCCAAGCCGTTCAACGACCAGCTGCTGCTGCGCCGCGTCCGCCGCCTGCTGCGGGCGCCTGACCCGGCCATGCAGGCGGCGCCCGAACATCCGAAGGGCGACGAGCTCTACCTGTAGAGCCGCCGCTCTCTTCCGGACAGGACAGGCCGATGCAAGGGTGTAGGATGGCGCAATGAGCGTCGCCTTCACCAAGGAGGGAGATCTCGAGGCCACTGCGGCAGACCTGCCGGACCGCCCGATCTCCCCGCACCCCAACCTCGTCACGCCCGAGGGCCTGGCCGCCCTTGAGGAAGCCCTGACAGCCGCCCAGGCCGCCTATCGCGCCGCCCAGCAGGGCGACGTCTCGGCCGACCGCACGGCCATGGCCCGGGCGACCCGCGACCTGCGCTACTACAACGCCCGCCGCGCCAGCGCCCAGCTGACCCCGACTCCTGAGGCCTGTGACACGGTCCAGTTCGGCTGCACCGTCACCTTCGACCGCGAGGACGGCCGCCGCCAAACCTTCCGCATCGTCGGTGAGGACGAGGCCGACCCCGCCAAGGGCAGCGTCTCCTGGGTCTCGCCCGTCGCCCAGGCCCTGCTCGGCAAGGGCGAGGGCGACACGGCCATGGTCGCGAGCGGCGAGGTCGAGATCGTGGCGATCGGCGCGTGAGTCTCTCGCAGCGTCTGTGGAAGGCGGCCCCGCTTTTGCTCGCCGCCACCATGCTGTTCTGGGCCGGTAACAGCATCGCCGGCCGGGCGATGAGCGGCGTGGTGCCGCCGATGACCCTGACCTTCTGGCGCTGGGTGCTGGCCAGCCTGCTGGTCGCGCCCCTGGCCTGGCGACATCTGAAGACCGACGCCCCGACCCTGCGCCGCCACTGGAAGATGGTCGTGCTGCTCAGCGTCAGCGGAGTCGCCTCCTTCGGCGCCCTGCTCTACTGGGGCCTCGAAAGCACCACGGCCCTCAACAGCCTCTTGATGCAGGCGGCCATACCGCCGCTGATCCTGTTCTTCGGCTTCGTCCTGCTGCGCGACCGCATCGGCCTGGGCGCCCTGGCCGGCGTCGCCCTCTCCCTGCTGGGTGTGCTGGTGGTGATCAGCGAGGGGCGGCCCTGGGCCCTGCTCTCCCTGCACCTCAACCCCGGCGACGGCATAATCCTCATCGGCGTGGTGCTCTACGCCGCCTACAGCCTGCTGCTGCGCCGTCGGCCGCAGGTCCACCCCTTGAGCCTGCTGCTGGTCACCTTCGTCGTGGCCGCCCTCGTAACCGCCCCGCTCTACGCCCACGAACTGATCCAGGGCCGCACCTTCGCGGTCACGCCGCAGGCCCTGCTCGGCATCGGCTACGTCGCCCTCTTTCCCAGCTTCCTGGCCTACCTCTGCTTCAACCGCGGCGTCGAGCTGATCGGTCCCGGCCCGGCCGGCCAGTACATGCACCTGATGCCGGTGTTCGGCGCCGTCCTGGCCGTGGCCCTGCTCGGCGAGCCCTTCCATCCGTATCACGCGGCCGGGGTCGTCCTGATTGGCCTCGGGATCGCCGCCACCGCCTACACGGGCCGCAAGCGCACATAAGGAAAGGGCCCGGATCGCTCCGGGCCCCGTTTTCGGCGCAGGCGGGTTTGGCGGAAAGTCAGGCCGCCCGCTTCCAGTTGGGTTCCAGCACCACATGCGGCGGACAGGGCGCCGGCTCGCCGACCGGCAGGCCGACCAGTTCGTTGGCGAAGCCGTGATTGACGTCCCGGTGATGGGCTTCGTCGGCGCGGACCACCTCGACCACATCCCGCAGCCGGGCGTCAGCCGGCAAACCCCAGTAGCGCAGGGCGATGGCCGGGGCGGGGACATTCTCCGAGCGGCCCTCGTCGATCTCGGCCAGATAGTGGGTGTAGCTGATCACCGCCTCTTCCTCGAAATAGCCAACCACGCGGTGGGCGGTCTTGGGGCTGGCCAGGTAGAGGCCGAAGAAGAACAGGTAGAAGACCCACTGGACGGCGACGACCACGAAGCGTTCGAAGGCGGTCGGCTTGCAGACCTCGATAAAGGTCATCAGGTGCATGCGCTCGTTCTCGGCCTCGTCCATCAGGGTCTTGATCCAGCCTCGGTCGTCGCACATCCGGCGCAGGCACTTGAGGTGGGTCAACGTGGCTCCGACCATGCCGGGCACGGCCGCGACGGTCTCCAGCACCACGGCCCGATGGCCGTAGCGCTTGGCGAAGAAGGTGTCGGCGAACAAGCGCAGCGCCTTGACGAAACCGTAGGCGACGCGGTCCGAAGCGCCGCGCGGCTGGTGATGGACGGTCAGGTCGATAGCGGGGGCGGTCATGGGCGTCTGTCCTGTCAGGGGCAGCCGTTCCGAGGCCGCCGATGACCCCGTTTTGCGCCTATCCGGCGCCGACGAAAATTTCGGTTCTCTCCTTACGGGCATCTACCTATGTCGCCCTGTCGCAGGCCTTGGCTTATGGTCTGGCCTGTGTCCCACCCCGCGCCCTTCCGTCTCGACCAGGCCCGTCCGCTCTGGCTCGGCCTGCTGGCCGGCGGAGCCGGGCTGTCGGTCGGCTGGGCGGCCAAGGTGCTGGCTGGGCCGGCGCTGGGCGAGGCGGCGACGCCGCTGCTGATGATCCCGGCAGTGGTCCTGGCGGCGGCGACCGGCGGCCTGATCCCCGGCGCCCTGGCGGCCGTCGTCGCCGCCCTCGCGGTCTGGACCATGGGCCACGACGGCAGCGCGCTGCTGCTGTTCATCCTGGCCGCGGCCAGCATCGTCGCCGGCGGCGAGATCTTCCAGCGGGCCCAGGGCCGGGCGACCCGGATCAACAGCGAGCTCGCCGAGCGCGAGGCCCATGTGCAGTCGATCCTCGACACCATTCCAGACGCCATGGTGGTGATCGGCGAGGACGGCCTGATCCGCTCGTTCAGCGCCGCCGCCGAGCGCCTGTTCGGCTGGACGTCCGCCGAGGTGCTCGGACGGAACGTCAGCCTGCTGATGCCGCAACCCCACAAGGAGGCGCACGACGGCTATCTGGAGCGCTATTACCGGACCGACGAGCGACGGATTATTGGCCTGGGCCGCGTCGTGGTCGGCGAGCGGCGGGACGGCACCACCTTTCCCATGGAACTGGCGGTCGGCGAGATCCGCACCGAGACGGGCCGGTTCTTCACCGGCTTCATCCGCGACCTGACCGAGCGCCAGTCGACCGAGGCCCGGCTGCAGGAGCTGCAGGGCGAACTGATCCATGTCTCGCGCCTGACCGCCATGGGCGAGATGGCCTCGGCCCTGGCGCATGAGATCAACCAGCCGCTGGCGGCAATAACCAACTACCTCAAGGGCTCCAGCCGCCTCATCGCCACCGGCCAGACCGACAAGGCCCGTACGGGTTTGGACAAGGCCGCGGATCAGGCTCTCCGCGCCGGCGACATCATCCGCCGCCTGCGCGAGTTCGCCGCCCGTGGCGAGACCGAGCGGCGGGTCGAGAGCCTGCCGCGCATCGTCGAGGAGGCGGCGGCGCTGGGCCTGGTCGGGGCGCGGGAACAGGGGGTCATCGTCCGCTTCCGCTTCGACCCGTCCGTCGACGCCGTGCTGGCCGACCGGGTGCAGATTCAGCAGGTGGTGCTGAACCTGCTGCGCAACGCCATGGACGCCATGGAGGACAGCGTCCGCAAGGACCTGACGGTGTGCATCGATCCGGCGCCGCCAGAGTTTGGGGATGACATGGCGCAGGTCAGCGTCGCCGACACCGGCCCGGGCATCGCTCCCGAGATCGAGGCCCAGCTGTTCCAGCCCTTCATCACCACTAAGGCGGCGGGCATGGGGGTGGGCCTTTCCATCTGCCGAACCATCGTCGAGGCGCACGGCGGCAGGCTGTGGCCCGAACAAACCCCTGGCGGCGGCGCGACCTTCCGGTTCACCCTGCAGGCCGTGAACGATGGAGAGCTGCGCGATGAGTGACGGGGTCGTTCATATCGTCGATGACGACGAGGCCATGCGCGACAGCCTGCTGTTTCTGCTCGACAGCGCCGGTCTCGAAGCCCGCGCCTATGACAGCGCGGTCAGTTTTCTGGCCGCCCTGGAGGCGCTCGAGCCCGGCTGCATCCTGACCGACGTGCGCATGCCGGAGATCAACGGGCTGGAGATGGTGCGCCGGGTCAAGGCGGCCGGAGCCCGACTGCCGGTGATCGTCATGACCGGCCACGCGGATCTCGCCCTGGCCATCGAGGCCATGCGGGCCGGGGTCGTCGACTTCCTCGAAAAACCGTTCGAGGACGAGGCCCTGCTGTCGGCCCTGCATTCGGCGCTGGGCCGCAGCCAGGCCGATCGCCAGCGGGCCCAGACTCGCCAGGACGTCAAAGACCGCCGCGCCGCGCTGTCGGGCCGCGAGGCCGAGGTGCTTGATGGTTTGCTGGCCGGCAAGCCCAACAAGATCATCGCCTATGACCTCGGCATCAGCCCGCGCACGGTCGAGATCTACCGCGCCAACGTCATGACCAAGATGCAGGCCGCTTCCCTATCCGAGTTGGTGCGGATGTGCCTGCTGGCCGAGGGCTAGGGGGAACCCCTTAGGGGCCATTCCCGAATTTTCGGCGTCCTCGTCAGGCGGGACAATCGGCTCTCAAATCAAGGAGCCCGCCATGACCTTCCAGACCCTTTTCCTGACCGGCGTCGTTCTCGCCTTCGGCAGCCTGTTCTTCACCCTGATGTACGTCTGGATAAGCACCAACCTGTACCAGATGAAGCGCCCGCCCGTGGCCCTGCAATCGACCCCCGCCCGCCGGCCTGAGCCCGCGCCGCTGAAGCGCGCGGCCTGACGCAAAAAGGGGCCCGGATCGCTCCGGGGCCCTCTTCGTCTCGATGCTTCGAAGGTCTAGAGCATGTCAGGGCGAAGTGTATGCGGTTCGCCCGCCCGGACATGCTCTAAATGTTTGATTCTAAACCCTTTTGATCAGGTTTTGATGCGTACATCAAAACCTGAAAGGGTCTAGCCTTCGACGCGCTCGATGATGATGGCCGGAGCCATGCCGCCGGCGGCGCACATGGTGACCAGGCCGCGCTTCAGGCCACGCCGTTCCAGCTCATCGACCATGGTGCCGATCAGGATGGCGCCGGTGGCGCCGATCGGGTGGCCCAGCGCCATGGCGCCGCCGTTGACGTTGACCTTGCTGCGGTCGAGCTTGAGGTCGCGGATGAACTTCTCGGCGACGACCGCGAAGGCCTCGTTGATTTCCCACAGGTCGATGTCGTCGACCGTCAGGCCGGCCTTCTCCAGAACCTTCTTCGCCGCCGGAACGGGGGCGTTGAGCATCAGCGTCGGGCTATCGCCCATGTTGGCGGTGGCGATGACCTTGGCCCGCGCCTTGAGGCCGTTCTTCTTGGCGTATTCCGGCGAGGCCAGCAGCAGGGCGGCCGAACCGTCGACGACGCCTGAGCTGTTGCCGGCGTGGTGCATGAACTGGATATCCAGGCCCGGATGAACCGCGGTGATCAGCTTGCGGAAGGTGGTGCCTTCCTCGTCCAGCGGCACGTCGGCCATGGCGGCGAAGGACGGCTTCAGAGCGGCCAGGCCCTCGGCGGTGGTTTCCGGACGCGGGAACTCTTCCTTGTCCAGGGCCAGGGTGCCGTCGGCGTTGTAAACCGGCACGAGGGACTTATCGAAGTGACCGCCGGCGATGGCGGCGGCGGCGCGCTTCTGGCTTTCGAGGGCCAGGGCGTCGACGTCCTCGCGGGTGATGCCTTCCAGAGTCGCGATGGCGTCGGCGCAGACGCCCTGGTGCGACTGCGGGTGCAGCTCGCGCAGCTTCTTGTTGCCGCGGTCCATCAGCATCGGCGCGCCGTCCGAGGGGGCGCGGCGGCCGGCCATCGACATCATCTCGGTGCCGCCGGCGATGACCAGGTCTTCCATGCCCGACATGATGGCCTGGGCCGCCAGGCTGACGGCGGTGATGCCCGAGCCGCAGAAGCGGTCAAGGGTCATGGCCGAGGACTTGATGCTGTAGCCGGCCGACAGCGCCGACATGCGGCCGAGGTCCCCGCCCTGCATGCCGACCTGGCTGCTGGTGCCCCAGAAGATGTCGTCGACTTCGGCGGTGTTGATCTTGTTGCGCTCGGCCAGGGCCTTCAGGACGGTGGCGCCCAGTTCCTGCGGGTGGATTTCGGCAAGGGCCCCCTTGCCGATCTTGCCGATGCCCCGGGGGGTGCGGACCGCGTCGATGATCAGAGCTTCAGGCATGGAACGCCTCCTCGATTGATTTTCGCGGGCACCTAAACGCCCTCACCTTGCGGCATTCAAGCGCTTGTTTGACGCATGAGGAAGGCACCTTTCCGCGAGTTCATTTGACCGGGGCAGGCCGCCACCTATCGTTCGCGGCGCTGAGGGACCCCAACATGAACCGACGATCGCTTCTGGCCGGCGTTGCCGCCTTCGCCGCCACGCCCGCCTTTGCGGCCGAGCGCGTCAGTCCGGAGGCCAGGCGGCTGTACAGGGACGCCATCGTCATCGACGGCAACCTGGTCGCCCCGCTCGATCCCAGCGGCCCGATGGATGCGGCCCTGTCGGCCCAGGTCCGGGCCTCGGGCCTGACCGCCTTCAAGATGACGCTGGGCGGACCGGGCAGCCAGACCCGGGCCGAGACCGCCGAGGAATGCGCCCTGCTCGACAAGGCGCTAGGCTTCAACAGCCACCTCTTCACCAAGGTCCGCAAGGCCGCCGACATCCGCGCCGCCAAGGACAGCGGCAAGATCGGCTTCATCGCCTCTTTCGAGGCCGGCGAGATGCTCGAGGGCCAGCTCGACGCCATCGACCAGTTCCGCGCCCTCGACGTGCTGATCATGGGCCTCAGCTACAACCTGACCACGCCGTTCGGCTCCGGCGTCATGTCGAAACAGTCGACCGGCCTGACCGATCTTGGCCGCCAGGCGGTCGAGCGGATGAACCGCCTCGGCGTCACCCTCGACATCAGCCACAGCGACGAGACCACGGGCCTGGCCGCCATCGCCGCCTCGACCAAACCGGTGTTGGTCACCCATGCCGGCAGCGGCGCCATCCGTCCGCACCCGCGCAACAAGTCCGACCGCTTCATCCGCACCCTGGCCGGGCGCGGCGGGGTCATCGGCATCTTCGATCTCAGCTACATCTCGGTGGCGCCGGAACAGCCTTCGCTGGCCGCCTACATGGGCCACCTGACCCACGCCCTGAACACCGCCGGTGAAGACCATGTCGGCATCGGCAGCGACACCATCCTGACCCCCTTCGACACTTCGCCCGAGATGATGAAGGCCTGGGACGCCGAGACCGCCCGCCGCAAGGCCAGCGGCGTCGCCGCGCCGGGCGAGGGTCCGCCTCCCTTCGTCACCGGCCTCAACCGCTCCGACCGCTGCGCCGTCATCGCCGACCAGCTCCTGAAGCGCGGCTATTCCGCCCGCGTCGCCGAGAAGGTGCTGGGCGCCAACTTCCACCGGGTATTCGCCGAGACCTGGACCGCCTAGTCTAGTCCGTCCTTTCCGGAGTCCCGAATGATCCGCCCCCTTCTTGCCGCCGCGCTCGCCTGCGCCGGTCTCGCCATCGCCGCCCCGGCCATGGCCGCCAAGCCGGTCTACAAGCCCGCCCCCTGCGTGGGTGACTTCGGCGCCGCCGCCAGCCGCGCCGCCTGCGGCATCCTCATCGTCGACGAGTCGCGCGGCGCCAAGAGCACGCGCCGGGTCGCCATCCCGGTGGTGGTCATCAAGGCCCAGAACCCCCGCGCCGGCCAGCCGCCGGTCTTCTACCTGCAGGGCGGACCGGGCGGCGCTGCCGCCGCCGGCGCCGGGCGCGTCGCCCGCTCGCCCCTGGCCAGGGACATGATCGCTGTCGACCAGGACTGGGTCTTCTTCGACGAGCGCGGTTCGGGCCAGGCCTCGCCCCTGCTCGACTGCGGCAACGTCGCCATGAACGATGCCGGACCGCTGACCGCCGCCGCCGGCGATACGCTGAAAGCCTGCGGCCAGCTGCACGCCGCCGCCGGGGTCGATCTCTCGCGCTACAACATCAAGGAAGTGGCCCTCGACGTTCAGGACCTGCGCCAGGCCCTTGGCTACAAGGAAATAGACCTGTTCGGCGCCAGCTACGGCACCAGCATCGCCATGGGCATCCTGCGCCATGCGCCGCAAGGCATCCGCGCCGTGGTCCTGGACAGCCCCTGGCCGCCCGAGGCCAGGTGGGCGCAAGGGGGCCCGCAGCTGATCAGCGACGCGGTGCATGTGGTGCTCGGCAAATGCGCCGCCGACCCCGAATGCCACAAGCGCTTCCCGACCGTGGAGGCCGACTTCGTCGCCCTGGCCGCGAAGTTCAACGCCGGCCCGGTGCAGGGCAAGGCCCGCGCCTATACCCGCGATGACCTGGCCGGCTTCCTGATGGACGCCGCCTATGACAGCTACGGCGCCCGCCATATGCCGATGGACCTGGCCAATTTCGTCAAGGGCGACTTCACAGCCCTCGAAGCCCACCGCGCCGAGCGCAGCCCCTATTTCGAAGGACAGCATCTGACCCACCTGTGCAAGGAGGAGTTCCCCTTCGAGGACCGGGCCAAGGTGGCCGAGGTCGGCGGCGACCCGATCGCCGCCCTCGCCGTGCCCTCGATGACCCGCTACTTCGAGGTCTGCGAGGCCTGGGCGGTCGGCCAGCCCGACCCCCTCGACGCCGGCCCGCAGTCAAGCAACGTGCCGACCCTGTTCATCGCCGCCGAGATCGACCCCGGCTGCCCGCCGAGCCTCGCCAAGGCCGCCGTCGCCCGCTTCAGCAAGGGCCAGCTGTTCATCGCTCCGAACGTCACCCACGGCGTCAGCTTTGGCAGCCCGTGCGCGCGGGGCATGATCCGCAGCTTCTTCCAGGACCCGACCAAGCCGGTCGACGGCAAATGCCTCGAGGCCGAGACGCCGAAGTTCGAGTTCGACTACAGCGAGAGCTGACCTAAGGGTCGGCTATCCACCCCGGGGCAAACCCGCTAATGCTCACCGCGAGCAAATCCGGATACGGAGCGGATGGACGACGCCGGCCAGACATTGCGGGGCAGGATGCTGGCCATGGGCCGGGCGGCGCGCGACGGCGCGCGCGCCCTGCGTCTGGCGTCGGCTGAGCAGCGCACGGCCGCGATCACCGCCATGGCCGCCGCCATCCGCGACGGGGCCGACTCGATCCTCGCCGCCAACGCCCGCGACCTGACCGCCGCCAAGGCCGCCGGGGTGTCGGGGCCGATGCTCGACCGGCTGATGCTGGATGAGGATCGGGTCGAGGATCTGGCCAAGGCCATTGAGACCGTCGCCGCTATCCCTGATCCGGTCGGGGCGGAAATCGCTCGCTGGACCCGGCCCAATGGCCTCGACATCGCCCGGGTGCGCACGCCCATCGGGGTGGTGGCGATGATCTACGAGAGCCGGCCGAACGTCACCGCCGACGCCGCCGCCCTTTGCGTGCGGGCCGGCAATGCCGTCATCCTGCGCGGCGGGAGTGAGTGCATCACCTCCAACCTGGCCATCCATGCCTGTGTCGCCACCGGCCTGCGGGCCGCTGGTCTGCCCGAGAGCGCTGTGCAGATCGTCCGCACCACCGACCGTGACGCCGTCGGCCAGCTGCTGACCGGCCTCGAGCGCCAGATCGACCTGATCATCCCGCGTGGCGGCAAGGGCCTGGTCGCCCGGGTGCAGGCCGAGGCGCGGGCGCCGGTTCTGGGCCATCTCGAGGGCCTCAACCACGTCTTCGTCCACGCCGGCGCCGACATCGGCAAGGCCACGCGGATTGTCGTCAACGCCAAGCTGCGCCGGGTCAGTGTCTGCGGCTCGGCCGAGACCCTGCTGATCGACAAGGCCGCCGCCGCCCGCCTGCTGCCGCCCATCGCCGACGCCCTGATCCGCGAGCGCTGCGAGCTGCGTGGCGATGCCGCCGCCCGGGCCATCGAGCCCGGCATGAAGGCCGCCACCACGGCCGACTGGACCACCGAATACCTGGCGCCGATCCTGGCTGTGGCCATCGTTGACGGGGTGGCCGGCGCCGCCCGTCACATCGCCGCCTACGGGTCGGGCCACACCGACGCCATAGTCACCGAGGACGAGGCGGCGGCCGAGCAATTCATCGCCGAGGTCGACAGCGCCATCGTGCTGGTCAACGCCTCGACACAGTTCGCCGACGGGGGAGAGTTCGGCTTTGGAGCCGAGATCGGCATCGCCACGGACCGGCTGCACGCCCGGGGACCAGTGGGCGCGGAACAATTGACGACATTCAAGTATGTGGTTCGCGGGTCCGGCCAGACACGCCCCTGAGGCCGGCCGCCCGGCCGCCCTCCGGACGGGTTTCGTCCTCAAGCCCGGAATGCGCGTGGGCCTCTACGGCGGCTCGTTCAACCCCGTGCACGAGGGGCATCTGCACGTCGCCCGCACGGCCATCACCCGGCTGGGTCTGGACCGCGTCGTCTGGCTGGTCTCGCCGCAGAATCCTCTGAAGAGTTCGAAGGACACGGCGCCGTTGAAGCAGCGCCTTGCCGAGGTCACGGCGGCCATCGGCGACTCGCGGATGATCGTCAGCGACATCGAGACACGGCTGGGCTCTCAGTACACCATCGACACCCTGCGTCTCTTGAAGGCCCGCTACCCCGGCGTCCATTTCGTCTGGATCATGGGCGCCGACAGCCTCAAGGACGTCCACCGCTGGCGCGGCTGGACCCAGCTGATGCGCGAGGTCCCAGTCGCTGTCGTCTCGCGCCCCTGGGCCTCGCTGAAAGCCCGGCTGTCGCCCGCCGCCAAGCGCTTCGCCCACTTCCGCCGCCCGGCCCGCGAGGCGCCGCTGCTGGCCACCATGAAGACGCCGGCCTGGGTCTATCTGCGGGGGCCGTTCAATTTCGCCTCCTCGACGGCCATGCGCGAGCGGATGCGGACCAAGTCTTGACTTGCAGAGCCGCCGCCGGTCCGGGCTATGGTGGGTCCACGGGGGCCGCGTCCGATGGCCCGGCCTTCTGGAGTTCAAGGGATGATCTGGCGTGCGCTGGCGATGACGGCAGTGGTGCTGGCGGCGACGCCGGCGATGGCGGCCGAGCTGCCCCGCGCGGGCAAGGCCCAGGTGCTCTATACGGTGACGCCCGAGCAGGTCGCCAAGGTGCTGCGCAAGGGCGGCTTCAAGACCAAGATCGTCGCCGACAAGCACAAGGAAGGCGAGAAGCCGAGCTGGACCATCGAGGCCCAGAACAAGACGCCCTTCTACATGGGCGCCGACGTTCGGGCCTGTGACGCCGACGGCTATCCGAAGGGCTGCCTGGGCGTCCGCTACTTCGCCTCGATGGAGCTGGAGAGCGGCAACCTGGCCCTCGCCCGCCGCACGGCCGATCGCTACAACCGCGACTACTACATCGGCAAGGCCTACGTCTCCGAGGACGGCAAGTCGCTGTATTTCGAGAACTACCTGATGCTCGACGGCGGCGTCACCGAGGACCACCTCGAGAAGAACCTCGATAACTTCCTGTCCGGCTACGACATCCTGATGGAGGTCTACGAAGAGCTGGACAAGGCCGTCGAGGCCTAGCCCGCCTCCGCCAGCTCAACCGGGGCCGGCTCCAGCGCCGCCGAGATCGCCGCCAGCAGGCTGTCGGCCCGCACCGGCTTGGACAGGTGGGCGTCGGCCCCCGCCGCCAGACTGGCCTGGACATGTTCGTCGAGCGCGTTGGCGGTCAGCATGATCACCGGCGTGCGAGGCAGGCCCTGGGCGCGCTCGCGTTCGCGCATGCGGGTGGTGGCGGTCAGACCGTCCATCTCGGGCATCTGCATGTCCATCAGGACGACGTCGTAGGACTGGACGCTGAGCCGCTCCAGGGCGGCGACGCCGGTCTCGACCACGTCCAGGCTGACGCCCGCCGCCTCGAGGATCAGACGGACAACCCGCTGGTTGGTCGGATGGTCCTCGGCCAGCAGCACATGGACGCCATCGACCTCGGCCTCGGGCGCGGCGGCCTCGCCGGCCACCACCGCCTCGGCGGGCTCCAGCGGCAGGGTGACCACGAAGGTCGAGCCTTCGCCCGGGTTGGAGGCCGCCTGGATGGTCCCGCCCATCAGCTCCGCCAGCGAGCGGCAGATGGCCAGGCCCAGGCCCGTGCCGCCGAAGCGGCGGGTGATCGAGGCGTCGGCCTGTTCGAAGCGGCGGAACAGGCGGGCGCCCGTCTCGCGGTCGAAGCCGATGCCGGTGTCGCTGACGCTGAAGGCCAGGCCGCGCTCGCGGCGGCCGACATGCAGGGTAATGCCGCCGTCGTGGGTGAACTTCACCGCGTTGGACAGCAGGTTGGAGAGGATCTGGGTGATGCGCACCGCATCGCCCTGCCAGGATCCGATGGCGGCTTCGTCGACCGACCAGTCGAGGTCCAGCCCCTTCATGGCCGCGGCCTCGGCATGCAGGGCGCCGATGCGGTTGACCAGGGTCTGGGCGTCGAACACCCCCCGCTCCAGGCGCAGTTCGCCAGCCTCGATCTTCGAGAAGTCGAGGATGTCGGTCAGCACCTGCTCCAGCAGCCGACCGGAGGAGGAGATCAGTTCGGCCAGCTCCTTGCCGCGCGCCGTGGTCTGCTCGCGGGCCAGGGTCTCGGACACCGCGACGACGCCGTTCAGCGGCGTGCGCAGCTCATGGCTCATGTTGGCCAGGAAGCGGGACTTCTCCTGGTTGGCCCTTTCGAGTTCGGCGGTGCGGGCGCGGACGCGGTTCTCCAGGTCGTCCATGACCAGGGTGGCCTCGTCGCGGGCCGCCTTGAGGGCGCGGGCCAGGACGCCGATCTCGTCGGGGCGGGCCTCAATGGCTTCCAGCTCGACCGATTCGGCGGCCGGGATGGGGCCTTGCGGGTCGCGCCGGCGGGTGTCGGCGAAATCGGCCAGCTGCTGCAGCGGCCGGCCGATGGCCTTGCGGACCATACCCATGACCAGCATCGCCTGCAGCGCGGCGGCGATCAGACCGAGGGCCAGGATCCAGGCGGCCGACTTGGCGGCGGCCATGGTCACGGCGCTGGCCGGATAGCGGATCAGGAAATACCAGTCGGGGCCGCGCAGCTGGCCATAGGCGATGATGTATTTGCCGTCCGCGCTGCGGACGACGCCGCGCGGGGCCTTCTGGGCCTTGATCTCGCCGATGAGGGTCTTGAGACCCATGTCCTTCTCATAGGCCGCCAGAGTGGCTTCCGGCGCCTTGCCGGGGGTGGCGAAGCCCGGATAGGCGATCAGGTCGCCGTTGCCGGTGGTGATCAGGTTGACCGCCCCGCGGCTGGTGTCGCGGATGGCCCGCATGAAGTAGCCCGACAGCTCGATCGACGAGCCGAAGGCGCCCATGTGCCGGCCCTCGACATCGACGGGCGTCATGCAGCCGGTGGCCAGCCGCTCGCCGGCGTCGTCCTGCAACAGCCGCTGCAAGCTGGTGCAGCGGATGCTCCGGGCCGGATTTGCGGCCATGGCGGTGATCTTGCTCATCTCCTCGCCAGAGATGTCGAGATTGGCCGGCGCCTCATGGCGGTAGAACATCAGCCTGTCGGGCCGGCCGGGCGCGAACATCACCAGCCGGGTGCCCGGGGTGAAGAAGTAGAAGTTGTCGTAGCGGGTGACCGCCGCCTCGCCGAAGCGCGGCGCCACCTGATAGGCGGCGACCAGCGCCTTCTTCTCGATCATCGGCACATGGGCGCCGTCCTTGATGAAGGCGCCGACGCCGTAGAGGTAGTCGCCATTCGGCAGCTTCTGGCCATCGAACGCGGCGTCACGGCTGCGCCGCGTGCCGTCGGCCTTCAGCGGGAAGAACTGGTCGAAGAGCGCGTTGGTCTCACGGTCGGAAAGCTGGTCCATGCGCAGCTTCATGGCCACGCCCGCGTCGCGGTGCAGGGTGGCGAGATCGGTGAAGCGCCGCTCTTCCTGATTGGCCCGCTGGGTGACGTAATCGCGCATATAGGCGATCTCGCGCCGCTCCAGCTCCTGCTGGAAGGCGACGAAGGCCGCTCCGAACGCGATCAGGGTGACCGCGATCGACAACAGGCCGACGCTGATCAGGAACCGGCGCGAAATGGACGTCGTTCTGGCGTTCATCAGACGCCTGTCCTAGCAGCCCGAGTGTTTAGATTTGGTTTGACCGGAGCGAGTGAAGGGCCAGTCCTGCAACCGGTTTTGGGTCAGTCGGGCCGAGGGGTCGAATCACTGGCCTGACGGATCGCGTAAAACCTGCTATGGCTGCTTTTTGTAGCGAGAGAACAAGGAGCACTCCGCTGAACCGCGAGTTGGCGCCCCAGGCGCAGGAAGCCGTCATCCCGGCCTCCACCGAGGAGCCCCGTCCGGGCTCGCTCGAAGAGCTGATCCTGTCCAGGCTGGACGACGATAAGGCTCAAGAGATTGTCCTCATCGACCTGAAGGGCAAAAGCCCGATGGCGGATTCCATGATCGTGGCGTCCGGCCGTTCGCACCGCCATGTCGGCGCGCTGGCCGATCACGTGCTGCGCACGCTGAAGGACAACGGCCACGGCCGCGCCCGGGTCGAAGGCCTGCCGCACTGTGACTGGGTGCTGATCGACGCCGGTGACGTCGTGGTCCACCTGTTCCGTCCGGAAGTCCGCACCTTCTACAACATCGAGAAGATCTGGTCGGTCGATTCCAACCACATCAAGGCGGCCAACTGAAGGTCACCCTGCTGACGGTCGGGCGGCTGGGGCGAGACCCGGCGGCCGCCCTGGCCGCTGACTACGCCCAGCGCGCGACGGCCAGTGGCCGGGCGCTGGGTCTGGGTCCGGTCGAGATCCTCGAGGTCGAGGCCCGCAAACCCGGCAAGGCCGCCGAGGCCGAAGTCCTGATCCCCCACCTCAAGGACGCCCACGTCATAGCCTGCGACGAGCACGGCAAGGCCTGGACCAGCCGCGCCTTCGCCGGCCGGGTCGAGACCCTGCGCGACGGTGGGACGCGGCGGCTGGTCCTGATCATCGGCGGGGCGGACGGGCTGGACCCGGGCATCCTCCAGGCCGCCAACGAAACCCTCGCCTTCGGCCCCCAGACCTGGCCCCACGCCATGGCCCGGATGATGCTGGCCGAACAGGTCTATCGGGCGGTGACCATCCTGGCCGGCAGCCCGTATCACCGCGACTAAAGCTCACCCGGCGGACGAAGAATTCGCTATACAGGAAGCGAATGCGCCCCCTCGCCCTAGCCACCATTCTCGGACTCTCCGCCCTGGCCGCCGCCAGCGTGGCGCAGGAGCCGGCCGACGCGCCCTCCGCCCGTGCGATGCTGATCATCGGCCCGGGCAGCCCCGAGAGCCAGGACGCCGCCCGCCAGGAGATCGCCGCCCTGCGCGAAGAGCTGCGCCGCATCGCCTCCAGCCAGGCCCAGGGCGGCCGCGACGTCGACGCCGCCCGTGAGCGCCTGTCTCTGCTCAACGCTCGCGAGACGGCCCTGACCGCGCAGATGGGCCGCGAGCGCTCGCGCCTCGGCAGCCTTCTGGCGGCGCTCACCCTGTTCCGCCGCGACCCGCCGCCGGCCCTGCTTGTCCGGCCTGACGACGCCCGCGACGCCGTGCGCGCCGCCATCCTGATGCGGGCCATGACCCCCGAGCTCGAACGCCGGGCCAAGGGCTACGCCAACGAGGCCCGGGAAATCTCCAACCTGCGCCGCCAGGCGGCCGGGGCCAGCGCCAGCCTGTTCACCGCCGAAAGCCACCTGGCCGGCCGGCGTGGCGACCTCGAACGGCTGCTCGCCCAGCAACAGGACATCGAGGCCCGCTATCCCAACACCGCCAGGGCCGCGGGCCGCGAGCTGGGCTCGCCGGGGACCCTGGTCGACAGCTTCCCCCGCCGGGCCTCGGGCGAGGGCCCAGGGCAACTGCGCCGCCCGGTCGCCGGCCAGGTGGTGCGCGGTTATTCGGCGCCGAGCTCGCCGGGCCTGTGGCTGCGTGCGCCGTCGGGCGGCGAGGTGGTCAGTCCGGTTCAAGGGCGGGTTGAATTCGCTGGGCCGGTGACCGGCTGGGGGGTCATTCTGATCCTCAGGACCTCGACCGGCTTCCATCTGGTGCTGGCGGGTCTCGACCAGGCCACCGTCGCCGCCGGAACCCCGGTAACGGCGGGCCAGCCGGTGGGACGCATGGCCGCAAGTGCGCCGGGGAGCTCGGAGCTGTATCTTGAGCTCCGGCGCGATGGGGCCCCGATGGATCCGGCTCGCTGGCTGTCGGCGCGTTAAGAGATATATTCCCGTTTGTCGGGGATAGTTTTGTTGCGTATCGCGGCCCTCAAGGCGCCGCATTGGAGCCCTTTAAGGTTGGTCATGTTCAAGAAGCATCTTCTGATCGGCGCCTGCGCCTTCGCCCTCGGCGCCGGAACCATGGCCTACATCAGCCAGCAGGCCCAGGCGACGGCCCGGCCCAAGTCCGAGACCTACCGGATGCTGGAAGTCTTCGGCAACGTGCTGGAGATGACCGAGAAGCAGTACGTCGTCGAGGTCGATGAGAAGAAGCTGATCGAGGCGGCCATGGAGGGCATGCTCTCGTCGCTCGATCCGCACTCGGGCTACCTGAACGGGGACGCCTTTACCGACATGCAGGAGACCACCCGCGGCGAATACGGCGGGCTGGGCATCGAGATCACCAGCGAGGACGGGGTCGTCAAGATCGTCTCGCCGATGGACAACACCCCCGCCGACCGCGCCGGCCTGAAGCCCGGCGACTTCATCACCGCCGTCAACGGCGAGAGCGTGCTGGGCATGCCGGTGAGCGAAGCGGTCAAGCAGATGCGCGGCAAGCCAGGTGAGAAGGTCGTACTGTCGATCGCCCGCGAGAAGTCCGATCCCTTCGACGTGACGCTCGTCCGTGAAGTGATCAAGCAGAAGGTCGTCACCTCCCGCATGGAGGGCGAGTACGGCTACGTCCGTCTGTCGAGCTTCAACGAGAACGCCACCGAGGAAACGGTGGCGGCGATCAAGGCCCTGCAGAAGGCCAACCCGAAGATGAAGGGCCTGGTCTTCGACCTGCGCCGCAATCCGGGCGGTCTGCTCGACCAGGCGGTCGGCGTGGCCGACATCTTCCTCGACGGCGGCGAGGTGGTCAGCCAGCGCGGCCGGGACCCGAAGGACATCGAGCGCTACAACGCCCAGGCCGGCGACCTGCTCAACGGCCTGCCGGTCGTGGTGCTGGTCGACAACGGCTCGGCCAGCGCCGCCGAGATCGTCGCCGGCGCCCTGCAGGACCGCAAGCGGGCCGAACTGGTCGGCCTGACCAGCTTCGGCAAGGGCTCGGTGCAGTCGGTCATCGCCCTGCCCGGCCAGGGCGACGGGGCGGTCAAGCTGACCACCGCGCGCTACTACACGCCGGCCGGCCGCTCGATTCAGAAGACCGGCATCGAGCCGGACCTCGAGGTCGCCGCCACCCGCGAGCAGGCCGAACTGATCGCCAACCGCTCCTTCCAGTTCAGCGAAGCCTCCCTGCGCAACTCGCTGAACGCCGAAGAGGGCAAGGTGCGCCGCGAGGCTCACACCCCGGCCGAGGCCCCGCCGCTGACTTTCGACGAGAAGAAGGACTTCCAGCTGGCCCGCGCCATCGAGGTCCTGAAATTCGGCTCGGTCCAGGCCACGCCCAAGCTGCCGGCGCCCGCGCCGAAGGTGGCTTCGGTCGCTCCGAAGCCGACACCCAAGAAATAGAGCGAAGCGCCCCTCTCCCGCTTGTCGGGAGAGGGAAATTCCATGGTTCATTAACCATACCCGGGCATCTTCGGCGGACCCTTCAAGTAGCCCCGGCGCCGTCCGCCCATGTTCTCGCGCAAGCCGCAGATTCCGCACACCCCGCCCGCCCCGACCGTCAGCCGTGGCGGACAGGCGCGGGCCATCGCGCTGCGGGTGGCGGCCAATCCATGGCTCAGCGCCGGCGGGGCGGGACTGCTGTTCCTGCTGACCCTGATCACCCTGATCATGGTGATGGGCGACGCCAAGGCCGGCGCCCCGGTCGTGCGCCTGTCGCTCGCCCATGCGGCCCAGGCCGGCTCCGACGTCCCCGGCTGGAAGGAAGCCCTCGCCGACGAGAGCGAGAGCCCGACCATCACCACCGACGAGATGACCCTGTCGGACGAGCCCATCGATCTGGCCGACAACGGCATGATCGGCGGCTCGGCCGTCATCACCCTGCCCGAGGGCGGCCGTCTCGAAGGCGTCGGCGGCCCGATGATCGCCACCGGCGGCGGCTCGGCCCTGCCCCAGGCGCCGATCGCCGGCCTGACCGCGCCCGGCCCCGGCGGCGCCCTGCTGCCGGTCATCGGCGGCAACGGCCAGAAGCCCTGGCAGGCCTACGCCCGCCCCTTCACGCCCAACGGCAAGCCCAAGGTGGCCCTGATCGTCGGCGGCATGGGGCTGAACCCCGCCTACACCCGCCGCGCCATTGAACTGCTGCCGCCCGAGGTCACCCTGTCCTTCGCGCCGTATGCCGAGGGCCTGCAGGGCTGGATCGACCTGGCCCGCGCCCACGGTCACGAGGTGCTCCTGGAAACCCCGATGGAGCCGACCGACTACCCGCAGAACGACCCCGGCCCCTACACCCTGCTGGCCGGCGGCGCGCCGGGCGAGATCGCCAAGAAGACCGAGTGGGTGCTGTCGCGCGCCAGCGGCTATTTCGGCCTGACCAACTACCAGGGCGGCCGCTTCCTGGCCTCTGGGCCGGCGATGAACAGCTTTACGGGCGTGCTCAAGCAGCGCGGCGTCGCCTTCATCGACGACGGCCTGGGCGCCCGAAAGGGCATGGGCCCGCCGCGCGCCACCGCCGACCGCATCGTCGACGGCGACCTGTCGGCCGAAGCCATCGCCCGCCAGTTCTCCGCCCTCGAGGCCGCCGCCCGCTCCAACGGCCAGGCCCTGGGCTCGGGCTTCGCCTATCCGGTGACGCTGGAAAGCGCCGCCGTCTGGACCCGCTCGCTGGAAAGCCGCGGATTTCAGCTCGCACCGGCATCTGCGCTGCTCTCCGGACGCTAGGCGAAGTGTTTGCGGTTCGCCGCCCGGGCGCCCGGACCTAAGATGGTTCGGTGACCGACTCGTTTCCCAAGCATCGCCCCAACGTCGGGGTCGTCCTCTTCAACCGCGACGGCCGTGTCTGGCTGGGCCGTCGCGCCAATACGGACACCCTGCACCGCTGGCAGTTCCCGCAGGGGGGCATCGATCCTGGCGAGGACTTCGAGGCCGCCGCAAGGCGTGAGCTGGAGGAGGAAACCGGCGTCACCTCGGTCAAGATCCTCGGCCGCACCGAGGGATGGATCACCTATGACTTCCCCCACTACGCGCGGGGCTCGAAGTTCACCAAGGGCTGGACCGGCCAGAAGCAGGTGTGGTTCGCCATGCGGTTCACCGGCAAGGACAAGGAGGTCCGGCTGGATGCCCACGGAACGCCCGAGTTCGACGATTGGCGCTGGGGTCGACTCGACGAGGCCCCGGGCCTAATCGTACCGTTCAAGCGCGCCGCCTATGAGCAGGTGGCGCAAGCCTTCAGACAATATGCGGGGACGGCGATGAGTGGTGCGATCCTGATGATCCATGGCGTGGGCTGTACGGGCCAGGCCTGGGACCGCTTTGCGCCGGCCTTCCGCGCCCTGGGATGGCGGGTCGAGACCCCGACCCTGTTCCCGGACAAGCGCACGGTCAGCAAGCCGCCGGCCGACCTGCCGTCGCTGCGCCTCAAGGACTATGTCGACGCCATGGAGGCCCAGGCCCGCCAGCTGGAGGCCGAGACCGGCCAGCCGCCGGTGCTGATGGGCCATTCGATGGGGGCGCTGATCGCCCAGAAGCTGGCCGAGCGCGGCGTCGGCCGGGCCGCCATCCTGCTGACCCCCGCCTCGCCGGCCGACGCCCGCAGCGGCAGCGCGCTCGCCCAGGCCGTGACCTTCGGCAACATCCTGTTCGCGGGAAAACCCGAGACCAAGCCCCACAAGATCTGGCCGACCGGCTTCAAATGGGGCGTGCTCAACCGCGTGCCGGCCGCGCGGCATGCGGAGATCTATGCAACCGCCGTCTACGACAGCGGCGGCGTCTACAACGACCTGGCCTATCCGGCCAAGGATGAGCACGGCATGGCTGTCATCGACGAGCGCAAGGTCACCGTGCCGGTGCTGACCGTCGGCGGGGCCAAGGACCGGGCTACCCCGATCGCCGACGTGCGGCTGGTCGGGGCCAAGTACGGCCGGGTCGGCGGCGACTATCTGGAATACCCCAACAACGCCCACTGGATCATCGACGAGCCGGGCGCCGACCAGGTCATCGCCGACATCGCCGCCTGGCTGGCGACCAAGGGCCTGAACGCCGATCCGCCCGCCGTGAAGGCGGCCGCGCCCAAGAAGGCTCCGGCCGCCAGGAAGGCCGCTCCGGCCAAGGCCAAGGCGCCCGCGAAAGCCAAACCGGCGGCGAAGGCGGCCCCTGCTCCGATGGTCGCCGAGCCGGCGCCCGCCAAGGCTCCGGCCAAAAAGGCCGCCAAGCCGAAGGCTGAGGCCACGACCAAGCCGGCCGCCAGGAAGGCGTCTGCGCCGAAGGCCGTCGCGGCCAAGCCGGCGGCCAAGGCCAAGGCGCCCGCCAAAAAACCGGCGGCCAAGAAGCCGGCGGCCAGGAAACCAGCCGCGAAGCCGAAATCTTGAGCCACGCCAAACCGCCGATCGTCATGGTCCACGGCGCCTTCTGCGGCGGCTGGATCTGGGATGACTTCCGTACCGCCTTCGAGGCGGCCGGCCATGTCGTCCTGACTCCCGACCTGCCGGGGCACGTCCCAGGGACCGACCCGGCGGGCAAGTCGATGAGCGACTATGCAGACCACGTCGCCGCGGTCTGCGCGTCCTGCGAGGCGCCGCCGGTCCTGGTCGGCCACTCCATGGGCGGCCTCGTCGCCCAGATGGCCGCCAGAAAGGCCCGGCTGTCGGCCCTGATCCTGCTGGCCCCCTCGGCCCCCTGGGGGGTCTATGGCTCGACCATGGAAGAAGGCGCGAGCGCCGTCAGCCTCTATGCCCTGGGCCCTTTCTGGCTTCAGGCCATCGCCCCGGACCGCGGCCTGGCCCATAGCTACAGCCTCGACCGCACGAGCAAGGCCTACCGTGACGCCGCCTTCGCCCGCATGGTCCCGGAAAGTGGCCGGGCCCTGTGGGAGACCCTGAACTGGTGGCTTGACCCGTTCATGACCACCCAGGTCTCAAGCAAACCCGGCCTGCCGGTGTTGGCCATCGCCGGCGGCAAGGATGTCATCCACCCGGCCGCCACCGTCCGCCAGACCGCCCAGCGGATGGGCGGCGAGACTGTGGTGTTCGATGAGATGAGCCACTGGCTGCCGGGCGAGCCCGGCTGGGAGGCTGTCGCCGCCCGCTGCCTCGGCTGGCTGGACGGCAAGCTGTCGAAAGCCGCGTGACGAAGCCAGCCCGCTACCTGGCGGTATTGTGCCAGACGTGGGCCATGGCCGAGAGGGTCGTGGGCCCGATACCCTTGCTCTCGTCGCCCGGCAGGATGGTCGCGACCGTCAGGGTGCCGTCGTCCCGCCGCCGCACCGAGGTCTTGCCTTCCTCATAGACGAACCAGTCCGCCGGAAGCGCCGACAACGTCCGCTGAATCGCGTCGCGGCGCGGGGTGGCCATCAGGAAGACGCGGCACTGGTTCTTGGCCGGGTCGTAGCCGACATGCACCCGGCCCGCCGTCACCGGCCGGCGCCACCAATCGACCCGGGTCGCGTCCTTGAAGAAGAAGCTCTGCAGGGCCGGCGGATCGGGTGGGCCATCGACCAGTCCCCCCTTGCCCTTGGCGGTGGCCGTGCTGCCCCCCTCGACGATGATCCGGCAGGCCGTAACCGCCTGGTTGAAGCCGGTCAGGTCATCGACCGGCGTCTGCGCGGCAGCCGGCAGGGCGAGGCAGGCGATGACGGCGGCGAGGATCAACGAACGCATGGCGCACTCCCTTGAAGCGAGCCCGACAAAGCGCCTCTTGCCGACGGCCGTCAGCCCCAAAACCGGGGGCTGCCTCCCCTACTTCGACGACGGCATGACGTAGACGTCGACCAGCGCCCCGATCTGCTCCTGGCTGACAGCTTCCGGACCCAGGTGCAGGCTGGCCACCGCCAGGTTGTCGTCAGCGCGCCGGCGATAGAAGAACCGGGTGGCCTGATCGGACGCCATTTCACGCCAGCCGGAGAAACCCTCGGCGGCGACCTTGTCGATCGCGGCCTTGCCTGGCTGGCCCAGCAGGAAAATCTTGCAGTTGTTGACCGAACGGCTGGCCGCCACCCGGATCACGCCCGGCGCCAGAGTGCGGCTGTACCAGGCCGTGTCGCGGACATCCTTGAGGAAGGCCCCCTGCAGGGCGGCGTGGGTCGGCGCGCTGGCCAGCCGCGTGCCGGAGAAGGCGGCCGCGGCGGTCGCGCCGTCATCGACGAACCGCCGGCAGGCCTGGACGGCCTCGACAAGAGCGCCGGGGCTATCGCCCTGAGCCGTGACCGGCGCGGCGAAGGACAGGGCGGCCAGCAGGGCGGCGGCGAGAAGCAGCAGACGGGACATGGTGGCGGTGCTCCGGTTGCGCCCACTTTGTCGCCCGCCGCCGGGACCGAAAACCTCCGAAAGGGGGTTACTCCGCCCCTATTCCGCTTTCGGGACCTTCTCGCCATCGAAGGCGCCCTGGATGAAGTTGATCATTCGCCGCCGCAGATCGACCCCCTGCCAGGGCTCGCGGCTGACCCGGCCGCTGAAGGCGCCGCCCAGCACGCTGTGGTTGGCGCGAGGATAGAGGATCAGCTCGACCGGCACGCCCTCCTGGCGCAGGGCGCGGTACATCTCCCAGCTCTGGCCGGGCGGATCGGTGATGTCCTCCTCGCCCTGCAGCAGCAGGAAGGGCGTCTTGACCTTGTGGGCCGTCGACAGCGGGCTCTGGCGCCAGGCGTCCTCGAAGTTCCGCCAGGGTTTGCCGTAGTACCAGCGGTCGTACCAGCTCGAGTCCTCAGTGCCGTACTCGCTGAACTGGTCGATGACCGGCGCGCCGCTGACCAGGGCCTTGAAGCGGTCGGTGCGGCCGGCCACGAAGCCGGCCATCTCGCCGCCGTAGCTGTAGCCGATCAGGGCCATCCGCTTCTCATCGACGGGATAGTCGCGGAGCACCGCATCGACCCCGGCCATGATGTCGCGATAGTCGCCGCCGCCCATGTCGTTCTTGTTGGCGGCCAGGAAGGCGGTCCCGTAGGAGGTGCCGCCCCGGGGATTGGGCTGCAGCACCGCCCAGCCCTGGCTGACCAGCAGGTTCACGAGGTTGGAGTTGTTGTCGAGGAAGGTGCCGGCCGGCCCGCCGTGGACGTTGACGATGAGGGGGACCTTGCCCTCTCTGCCGTCTTTGGGCGCATTCGGCGGCAGGTAGAGCAGCCCCTCGATGGTCAGGCCGTCGCTCTGCCAGCTGATCAGCCTGCTCTGAACCGGCTTCCAGCCGGCCGGAACCAGGGGCGGGGTGGTCAGCCGGACCGGCTTGTCGCCCAACGCCTTTACGACAAAGGGCGTGTTCGGCTGGACGCTGGAGGCGGTCTGGAAGGTCCAGCCGCTCTGGCCGGGGTTGGACGCCAGGCCACTGGTCACCGGCTGGCCGGTGTCGACCCAGGCGATCTCGCCGCTGGTCAGGGAAATGACTCCGACCCTCTGCCGCACCCCGACATCGACCAGCATCACCGCTGAGCGGCCGTCGCGGGTCAGGGTGAAGTCACCGACCAGCGAGCCCTTCAGACCCCGCGTCAGGTTGCGCGTCGCCGACCCTTCGCTCTCGCGGACATAGAGGTCGGAGCATCCGGGCGGGGTGTCGTCCTGACATTGGGCCAGGTAGACGACGCCATCCGCCGCGCCGGTCAACCGCACGGCCCCGACGCTGGGCGGCAGGCCCTCGATGCGGCGCGGCGACCCTTCGACCGTCACGATCCAGCCCTGCGAGGCGGGGCCGAGGTCGTCGCTCTCGGGATCGACCACCACGGTCATGCGCCGCGAGTCCGGCGTCCAGACCGGTGTGCCGGCGTCGAGCGGCAGCTCGACCTCCCGCGCCGTCCTGCCGTCGCTGGAGACCAGATAGAGGCGGGTCTTCCGGTGGTCAAAGCCGACGCGGCGGGCGTCGTCCTTGCGGTCCCTGGCCTCCTCGACCCTGGGGTCCTCGTTATCGGCGGCGGTGACCGCCAGCCATTGGCCATCGGGCGAGACGGCGACGGCGCCGACCGACAGCTCATCGCCGTCCACCTTCGCCGCCCAGGCGGCGCTGAGCTTGCCGCCCTTGCGGGCCAGGCGGAAGGCCAGGGCCTCACCCCCGTCGAGCGGCAGGCGCATCAAACGGCGACTGTCGGACCGGCTGGCCGTGAAATAGAGCCAGCGGCCGTCGGGTGACCAGGCGGGACTGTCCTCGCCGCCATCCTTGTCGGCCGGCGAGCGGGTGAGCTGGCGGCCCTCGCCGCCATCGGCGGGCAGCAGCCAGATGTGGGTCTTGCCGCCGTCGGCGGTGCTGTCGCTGATCACGGCCGCCACCTGGCCGCCGGACGGGGACAGGGCCAGGGCGCGGACCTCCCGCACCTGGCGGATTTCCTCGTTCATCGTCCCCTTGGGCGCCGACAGGGCCGGCGCGGCCAGAGCGAGACTGAGGGCTGCGACGAGCGCCAGGCTTCTGGAGATGGTCATGGTGGTCCCGTCCGGCGTCTTGGCTCGACTGTCGGACGGGGCCGCCCCCGCTTCAAGCGGTCAGGTCGTGGGGCCTGAGAAAATCTTCAGGCCCACGATTCCGGCGACGATCAGGCCGACGCAGACCAGCCGCGCCACGGTGGCCGGTTCCTTGAACAGGATGATGCCGACGATCACCGTCCCGACCGCGCCGATGCCGGTCCAGACCGCATAGGCGGTGCCCAGCGGCAGGGTCTTCACCGACCAGCCGAGCAGGGCCATGGAGATGACGAGGGCGATGGCCGTCCAGACGGTCGGCCACAGGCGGGTGAAGCCTTCGGTGTATTTCAGGCCAACGGCCCAGCCGGTCTCGAACAGTCCGGCGATTACGAGGATGATCCAGGCCATAGGAGTTTTCCTTATGAAGCCGGGCCGTCCCGAGTGAGAAGGCGGCCGGCGGGTCGTCCCGCCGGCCCTTCAACGCCTTACGGCGTGATGGCGTAGAGGATGTCGGTCTGGTCGTACTTGCTGTTGACCGGCGTCCCGCCGACCTTGCGGACGGTGATCAGCACAATGTCTTCGCGCTTGTTGTCGGCGGTCACATGCGACCACTTGCGGTTGGTGCGCTCCATGTCGGTGGTGCGCTTGGCGTTATCTTCCAGCGTCCAGCCATTGTAGACGGCCCAGTTGTGCAGGTCGGTGATCGTGGCCTCGAGGCCGTTGATCGTGTGCTGGACCGAGATGTTGCAGACGTTCCTGTTCACGCCCTGGTCGCGCAGGGTAACCTTCAGGCCCGGGGCCCAGGTCTTTTCCCAGATCATGTCGCGCTTCTTCAGCTTGAACCCGTAGGCCGGGGCCAGCTTGTTGATGTCGCCGCCCTGGACCAGCGGGAAGCAGACCTTCTTGATCAGGTCGTTGAACACCACCGAGGTCGCCTCGGTCGGCGCGGCCGGCGGCGGGGGCGGAGGCGGCGGGGGTTCGGGCGCGGGCGGCGGAGCCGGCGGGCCGGCTTGCGGAGCCGGGACGGCTTCGGACGCGGGGGCCGGCGGGGCGGCAGGGTCCGCGGCGGCCGGGGCCGGGGTCGGCGCGGGGGCCGCGGCTTCCTGGGCGACCACGGCGGTGGTCAGTGCGCTCGCAGCGAGCAGGGACAGGATGGCGACACGCATCGGACTTCAACCCTCTTGAACATTAGGCGGCGGCATCAAAGACCGCCTTGCGATCCCTCGCAACCTGCCAACGATTGAATCCCGGCGAAAAAATGACGCCGGTAATAGTTTAGGCGGCTTCCACGGCGTGTTCGGCCAGGATCGTCAGGCCGGCCGGGGTGACGTCGGCGAAGCCGCCATGGACGTCGAACACCCGGGTGGTCGACCCGTTGACCACGGTGATCTTGCCTTCGCGCAGGGCGGTCATGAACGGCGCGTGGCCGGCCAGGACGCCGAAGTCGCCTTCGATGCCGGGGGCGTCGACGCGGTCGACTTCGCCGGCGAAGACTTCGCGCTCGGGGGCGACCAGGGAGAAATGCAGCTTGTCGGCCATCAGTCCACCGCCTCCAGCGCGGCGTCGATATCTTCGTCCGTCTGCAGCTCGGTGCCGCAGAAGGGACAGAACTGGACGGAGATGAGGAGGTTGCCCTCTTCCCCGTCCTGCTCGGTCTTGCCCGCGTTGAGCAGGATCAGACCGCTGTCGTGTTCGAACAGCGCCGCGTCGGGACCCGCCGACAGGCAGGTCTCCATGTCGTCACAGCAGTAACCCGCGGCGATGTCGTCGTCTTCCATCAGGCTTAGGCCTCTTGAGCCATCTTTTCGGCCTTGGCCACGGCTTCTTCGATCGGGCCGACCATGTAGAAGGCGCCTTCCGGCAAGTGGTCGTATTCACCTTCGCAGATGGCCTTGAACGAGCGGATGGTGTCCTTCAGCTCGACGAAGGCGCCGGGCGTGTTGGTGAACTGCTCGGCCACGAAGAACGGCTGGCTGAGGAAGCGCTGGATCTTGCGGGCGCGGGCCACGGTCAGCTTGTCCTCTTCCGACAGCTCGTCCATGCCCAGGATGGCGATGATGTCCTTCAGCTGCTTGTACTGCTGCAGGATTTCCTGGGTCTGGCGGGCGACGCGGTAGTGCTCTTCACCGATGACCAGCGGGTCCATGATCCGGCTGGTGCTGTCGAGCGGGTCGACGGCCGGGAAGATGGCCTGGGCGGCGATGTCGCGGCTCAGCACGGTCGTCGCGTCCAGGTGGGCGAACGAAGCGGCGGGCGCCGGGTCGGTCAGGTCGTCGGCGGGAACGTAGATGGCCTGTACCGAGGTGATCGAACCCTTGTTGGTCGAGGTGATGCGCTCCTGCAGGTTGCCCATCTCGGTGGCCAGGGTGGGCTGGTAACCCACGGCCGAGGGGATGCGGCCCAGCAGAGCCGACACTTCGGCGCCGGCTTGCGTGAAACGGAAGATGTTGTCGACGAACAGCAGCACGTCCTTGCCTTCCACGTCACGGAAGTATTCCGCTTGCGTCAGGCCGGTCAGGGCCACCCGGGCGCGGGCGCCGGGGGGCTCGTTCATCTGGCCGTAGACCAGGGCGCACTTGGAGCCTTCGGTCGAGCCGTTGTTCTTCTTCGGGTCCACGTTGACGTTGGACTCGATCATCTCGTGATACAGGTCGTTGCCTTCGCGGGTGCGTTCACCGACGCCGGCCAGAACCGAGTAACCGCCGTAAGCCTTGGCGATGTTGTTGATCAGTTCCTGCATGGTCACGGTCTTGCCGACGCCGGCGCCGCCAAACAGGCCGATCTTGCCGCCCTTGGTGTAGGGGCACATCAGGTCGATGACCTTGATGCCCGTGACCAGCACTTCGGCCGAGGTCGACTGCTCCTCGAAGCTCGGGGCTTCGCGGTGAATGACGTTGTAGATGTCCGACTGGATCGGGCCGGCCTCGTCGATCGGCTCGCCGATGACGTTCATGATGCGGCCCAGCGTGCCCGGACCGACCGGAACGCGGATGCCGGCGCCGGTGTCGATGACCGGCTGACCGCGGGTCAGGCCCTCGGTGGTGTCCATCGAGATGCAGCGGACCGAGTTTTCACCCAGGTGCTGGGCGACTTCCAGGACCAGGCGGAAGGTTTCGCCGGTGCGCTGGTCGCGGTTTTCGGTTTCCAGGGCGTTCATGATCGCCGGCAGGGCGCCGGTGAACTCGACGTCGACGACGGCGCCGATGACCTGGGAGACGCGGCCGGTGGCGGCGGCGAAGGAGATCTGGGCGGCCTTGCCGGCGCCGCCGACGGCCTTGGGAGCCGCAGCCTTGGGGGCGGCGGCCTTCTTGGCGGCGGGAGCCTTGGCGGCAGCGGCAGCCTTCGGCGCGGCAGCGGCCTTCGGGGCGGCGGCGGCTTTAGCAGCCTTGGGGGCGGCGGGCTTCTTGGGGGCGGTGGCCATGTCTTGGTCTTCCGTGCGGTCTTAATTCGGTCAGAGGGCTTCGGCGCCGGAGATGATCTCGATCAGCTCCTTGGTGATCTGCGCCTGGCGGGTTCGGTTGTATTGGATGTTGAGGGCCCGGATCATGTCGCCGGCGTTGCGCGTGGCGTTGTCCATGGCCGTCATCTGGCTGGCGTAGAAGCCGGCCATGTTCTCGAGCAGCGACGAGAGGATCTGCACCGTGATGTTGCGCGGCAGCAGGGTCTCGAGGATGGCTTCCTCGCTCGGCTCGTATTCGTAGGCCGCGCCGCCCAGATCGGCGGGAGCGCCGCCGCCGGACACCTGCGCGGGGATCAGCTGCTGGGCGGTCGGGGTCTGGCTGACCACCGACTTGAAGCGGCTGTAGAACAGGGTGACGACGTCGGTCTCGCCCGCTTCGTAGATCTCGATGATCCGCTCGGCGATGGGGGCGGCGACCGACAGGGTCAGGGTGCGTGTCGCCGACAGGTCGTAGCTCTCGATGATCCGCTCGGGATAGAGCCGGCGCAGCGGCGGCAGCGCCTTCTTGCCGATCGTGATGATCTTCACGTCCTTGCCTTCGGCGATCAGCTTGCTGATCCGCTCGCGGGCGGCGCGGACGATGGACGAGGTGAAACCACCCGCCAGACCACGGTCGGCGGCGGCGACGACCACCAGGTGGCGGCGATCGCTGCCCGTGCCGGCCAGCAGCTTGGGCGCGCCGTCACCGGACACCCCCGCCGACAGGTTGGCGATGACCGAAGCCATGCGCTCGGCGTAGGGGCGCGCGTTCTGGGCGGCGTCCTGGCTGCGGCGCAGCTTGGCCGCGGCGACCATCTGCATGGCTTTCGTGATCTTCTGCGTGGCTTTCACGCTCGAGATCCGATTGCGCATTTCCTTGAGGCTGGCCATCGAGGGCTACTCTCTCCTGGTCAGCCGACTTAAGCGAAGGTCGCGGTGAAGTCGGCCAGGGCGGCCTTCAGCTTGTCTTCCAGGTCGCTCGAGAGCGCCTTGGTCGTGCGGATGGCGTCCAGCAGGTCCTGGTGCTTGCTGTGCAGGCGGCTCAGGAACTCGGCTTCGAAGCGGCCGACGTCGGCGGTGGCGATACCGTCGAGGTAGCCACGGGTGCCGGCGTAGATCACGCAGACCTGCTCTTCGACCGACTGCGGGGCGTACTGGGGCTGCTTGAGCAGCTCGGTCAGGCGCTCACCACGCGCCAGCTGGCGCTGGGTGGCGGCGTCGAGGTCCGAACCGAACTTCGCGAAGGCGGCCATTTCACGGTACTGGGCCAGCTCGCCCTTGATCGGACCGGCGACGGTCTTCATCGCCTTGATCTGGGCCGAGGAACCGACGCGCGACACCGAGATACCGACGTTCACGGCGGGGCGGATGCCCTGGAAGAACAGGTCGGTTTCCAGGAAGATCTGGCCGTCGGTGATCGAAATCACGTTGGTCGGGATGTAGGCCGAGACGTCGTTGGCTTGGGTTTCGATGACCGGCAGGGCGGTCAGCGAGCCCGAACCGTTGTCTTCGTTCAGCTTGGCGGCGCGCTCGAGCAGGCGGCTGTGCAGGTAGAAGACGTCGCCCGGATAGGCTTCGCGGCCCGGCGGACGGCGCAGCAGCAGGGACATCTGGCGGTAGGCCACGGCCTGCTTGGAAAGATCGTCATAGATGATCAGGCCGTGCATGCCGTTGTCGCGGAAGTACTCGCCCATGGCGCAGCCGGCGAACGGGGCCAGGAACTGCAGCGGGGCCGGCTCGGAAGCCGTGGCGGCGACGACGATGGTGTATTCCAGGGCGCCGGACTCTTCGAGGGTCTTGACGATCTGGGCGACGGTCGAGCGCTTCTGGCCGATGGCGACGTAGATGCAGTAGAGCTTGGCGCTCTCGTCGTCGCCGGCGTTGGCGGCCTTCTGGTTCAGGATGGCGTCGATGGCGACGGCGGTCTTGCCGGTCTGACGGTCACCGATGATCAGTTCGCGCTGGCCGCGGCCGATCGGGATCAGGGCGTCGATGGCCTTCAGGCCGGTCTGCACGGGCTCGTGCACCGACTTGCGCGGGATGATGCCCGGAGCCTTGACGTCCACGCGGCGACGCTCGGTCGAGACGATCGGGCCCTTGCCGTCGATCGGCTCGCCCAGCGGGTTGACGACGCGGCCCAGCAGGCCCTTGCCGACCGGCACGTCCACGATCTCGCCGAGACGACGGACTTCGTCGCCTTCCTTGATCTGGCTGTCGGCGCCGAAGATCACGATCCCGACGTTGTCGCGCTCGAGGTTCAGGGCCATGCCCTTCACGCCGGCCGAGGGGAACTCGACCATTTCGCCGGCCTGGACGTTATCCAGACCGTAGACGCGGGCGATACCGTCACCAACGGACAGAACCGAGCCGACGTCGGAGACATCGGCTTCTTCGCCGAAACCGGCGATCTGCGACTTGAGGATGGCCGAAATCTCGGCGGCGCGGATGTCCATAACGTTACGCTCTCTTCAGGGCGAATTTCAGGGAGTCGAGCTTCGACTTCAGCGAAGCATCGAACAGACGAGAGCCCACGCGGACCTTGAGCCCACCCAGAAGGGCGGGATCCACGCGGGTGGAGATTTCCGGTTCCTTGCCCAGCGACTGACGGAGCGCCGCGGCGATCCCTTTCGACTGGGCAGGCGTGAGCGGAAGGGCGGAGACGACTTCGGCGGTGACCGCGCCGCGATGGGCGGCGGCCAGGTTGCGGAAGGCGTTGATCACGAGGGCCAGGTCACGGGCCCGGCCGTTGGCGGCCAGCAGACCCAGGAACTTGGCGGTCAGCATGTTGACCTTGGACTTGGCGGCGACCGCCACCAGGCCCTTGCCCTTGTCTTCGGCGGTAAAGGCCGGCGATTCGACGAGGCGCTTGAGGTCCTTGCTCTCGGCGAGCGCGCGCGAGAGGGTTTCCATGTCGGCCTCGACGGCCTTCAGGGCGTTGTTGTCCATGGCCAGGTCGAACAGGGCCTGGGCGTATCGATCGCCCACATCGTTGGTCTTGCTGTCGTCCGCCAATTTGGTCCGTCCGGTGCGTTCTGTCCGTCGTCAGCAAGGTTACCCTCACCACGATCCTAAAGGCTTGAAAGCGCTTGAGAAAAGCACGTGGGCGAGGGGGTCGTTACGAACCGCCTGCCCGAAGCCGGGCGCCTGATAGCACGGGGCGTTGTGCATCGCAATGTCGTGGGGAAATAAGGTTGCGCGACGGGGAAATTCGACCCTTTCGGCCGCTCACGCAGGGTAAGCCCTTCCCCCTCTCCGTCATCCCGGCCGCACCCCGGCGAAAGCCGGGGGGAGAGCCGGGACCCAGGAAGGGCCGTGCGCTGGTATCGCAGCCGCTGATCGCGGGGATGAGGCCCCTGGGTCCCGGATCGGCCTGCGGCCGTCCGGGATGACGATGGTTAGGAGATGACCCGAAAGATGCCCTGCCCGCCGCCGGCGACTCGCCCGTCCGGCCAGGTGGCGCGGGCGCTGACGAACACCAGGCTCTTGGTCGAGCGGTCGACCTCGGCGGTCACCGCCGGCTGGCCCTCGCCGCTGGCCCCGTAATCGACGGCCAGCGACACCGGCAGCACCGGCCGGTCGGCGGCGGCGGCGGCGGTCAGGGCGTCTTCGAGCAGGATGGCGAGGCGTGTCGTGGTCATGCGCCGATCTCCTAGTCCCAGGTCCACAAAGAGAAAAGGGGCGGCCGGATGAACCAGCCGCCCCTTGACCATTCGCAAGGTCGAGTTTGCTCGAGGAAATGCCGGGCGGTGGGTGAGACCGCCCGAGCGGGGTAATTCTTACTTGTTCGAGGCGACCGAACGGGTCGTGGCCGAGACCGCGCCGCACTTGGCCAGGTCGTCGCTGCCCAGCGAGCCGAAGGAGACGACTTCGCCGACTTCCTTGCTCAGGGCCTTGCAGCCCTTGGTGGTGTCGGTGCGGGCCGGAGCGGCGGCGGCGACGCAGGTGGCGCCTTCGCAGTTCCAGACGGCGCCGCCGGCGACGACCTTGGTCTTGGCGGCGACGGGGGTCTTCAGCGAGACGACGATCTTGCCGTCAGCGGCGAACGACGTGCCGGCGAAGGCGAGCGACAGGGCGGCGGCAGCCGCGAGGACTTGGAATTTCATGTGGAGGCCCTCCAGGGCGCTTGAGGTGAGGAAACGCTACGCTTGGATCGAGTTAGACTTTTTGCCTTCGAACCCGCCGCTGGTCTGTCGTCCGGTATCCCCACCGAACGACGCGACGTGAACTAAGCACTGCTTAGATATCAACGATAACCTATAATCGTGCAAGCGGTTTTTTTGGCCGACCCGCAAAATCTTTTGTCGCGGGCCTTACGCCGGGTCACGGTTGCCGCGCGCGTCAAGCGGCGCATAGTGGCGGCCAATAACAATCACATCGGGACGAGCGCCATGGATTTCAACCTCCCCCAACATCTCGTCGACTATCTCGCCGAGCTGGACCGGTTCATCGAGGAGAAGATCAACCCGATCCAGGCCCGCGACGACAACGAGCGCTTCTTCGATCATCGCCGCGAGCACGCCCGCACCGACTGGGACAACAACGGCCTGCCCCGCAAGGAGTGGGAAGAGCTGCTGGCCGAATGCCGCCGCGCCGCCGACGAGGCCGGCCACCTGCGCTACGCCTGGCCCAAGGACATGGGCGGCAAGGCCGGCACCAACCTCGACATGGCGGTGATCCGCGAGCACCTGGCCGCCAAGGGCCTGGGCCTGTTCAACGACCTGCAGACCGAACACAGCATCGTCGGCAACAACCCCTTCATCCTGATGTTCAAGGAGTTCGCCACCCCCGAGCAGATGGCCCGGGACGGCGAAAAGGTGCTGAACGGCACGATGCGCACGGCCTTCGGCCTGACCGAGCCCAACCACGGCTCCGACGCCACCTTCATGGAATCGACCGGGACGCGCGAAGAGAAGGACGGCAAGCCCGGCTGGCGCATCAAGGGCGAGAAGATGTGGACCACCGGCATGCACGTGGTCAGCCACGTCATGGTCTTCGCCCGCACCTCGGGCAAGGACGGCGACGCCACCGGCATCACCTGCTTCATCGTGCCCCGCGAGCACATCAAGATCGAAGAGTGGATGTGGACCTTCAACATGCCCACCGACCACCCGCGCATCAGCTTCGACTGCTGGATTCCGGAAGACAGCTACTGGGGCCAGATCGACCGGGGCCTGGGTCTGGGCCAGTCCTTCGTCCACCAGAACCGCATCCGCCAGGCGGCCTCCTCGCTCGGCGCCGCCGTCTACTGCATCGAAGAAAGTGTGAAGTACGCCCGCCAGCGCAAGCCGTTCGGCAAGCCGCTGAGCGACAACCAGGCCATCCAGTTCCCCCTCGTCGAGCTGGCCACCCAGTGCGAGATGCTGCGCCTGCTGATCCGCCAGACCGCCTGGCAGATGGATCACATGGAGCACAAGCAGATCGAGAAGGAGCTCTCCGACAAGGTCTCGATGTGCAACTACTGGGGCAACCGCCTCTGCTGCGAGGCCGCCGACCGGGCCATGCAGGTCCACGGCGGCATGGGCTACAGCCGCCACAAGGCCTTCGAGCACATCTACCGCCACCACCGCCGCTACCGGATCACCGAAGGCAGCGAAGAGATCCAGATCCGCAAAGTGGCGGCCTTCCTGTTCGGCTACCTGGGCCCCCGCAAGAAGCAGTTCGCTGAACAGGCGGCGGCCGCCGGGGAATACACCCAGCCGATCCCGGCCCGGCACTAGAAGGTTTCGCCTCAGGTCTCCCCTCTCCCCTTGTGGGAGAGGGTGGCCCCGAAGGGGTCGGGTGAGGGGTCGCACCGGCCTTCGACACAGCCCGGCCTTACCGTCGCTTCGAAGCTGAAAGACCCGGGAGCCCCCTCATCCGGCGCTTCGCGCCACCTTCTCCCGCGAGGGGAGAAGGACGCCCAGAGGCGAACTCACAAGACGCCCGTGGCCCTCACGTGCAAGGCGGATACGTCTTCCAGTGCTCCAGGTATTCCGCGAACGTCTGCGGGAACCCCATCGCCTTGCGCCATTCCTCGACCCGCGCCGGGTCCTCAAGCTTGTCGGGGACCCACTTCCCCGCCTCGCACGTCATCTGTGAGCCATAGCGCTGCGGCCGGCCCTCGTTGATCGCCAGCCGGTCGTACATCAGCCCGAACGACTGCCCGTCGACCTCGCCGGTGACGACCAGCGGCTCCAGCACCGGCACGAACCGCTTCCATTGCGCGACATCGCTGTGCTGGATGATGTGGAAGGCTGCGTCCGCCGCCTTGTCGCCATAGCGGCTCTTCAGGAACCATCCCTCGGCCGGCACCATCTTCAACAGCGCCTTGAGGTTCTCCGCGTCCGCCGCCTCGATCGGCGCCCACATGGCCTTGCGGGCGGCAGGGATTTCGGCCGGCGGCAAGGCCGTCAGGTCGATCCTGGTCAGCACCCGCCGGCCAACCTGGTCCATCGCCCCCATGCGCACCAGCGTCTCGGAATCGTTGGCCGCCGGCGGCAGCGCCGCCTGCCGGGCCCGCTCGGCATCGAGCGCTTCCTTGACCGGCGCGATCAGGGCCTGGGCCTGAGGCGACAGCGGGGCGTCCGCCGCCACCGCCGGCGCGGCGATCAGCAACAGGCAGGCGATAGCAATCCGCAGCATGGCGTTCCTCCCGACCCTGCCATTGGCCGGCGCGTCGGCGGCGAAAGTGCGGCCCCGGCGGGGCGCAACGGCGGCGTCAGGTTTCAGGCTTGGGCTTGCCGGCCAGCGCCGCGCTCTCGGCCTTCAGCGGCCGCGACACCGGACAGACCTCCTGGACGTAGTCGTTCAGGGTGTTGACCAGGCTCTCGCGCACCAGGCTGTAGTGCACGAACTGGCCCTTCTTCTCGCTGCTCACCAGACCCGCCGCCTCCAGCACGCTGAGGTGCTGCGACACCGCCGGCTTGGAGATCGAGAACCGCGAGGCGATCTCCCCCGCCGTCAGATCGGCATGCGCCAGATAGGCGAGGATCTTCCGCCGGACGGTCGAGGAGAGGGCTTCGAAGACTCGCTGCATCACCACTTATTTAAGCGATAAATTAAACGCTTGCAAACACGGTGTTTAGGTAATTAAGTCATTCCTTATTTACAGGAGGCGCCGATGTGGTTCTATGACGAACGGCAGGAAACCAGCCTCGGGCGGGCCACGCTCGGGCTCGTCGTCGGCAGCGCCACCGGCACGGTGGTTACCCTTCTCGGCTTCCTCGGCATGGTCATCGTGACGGCTGAAGAGCCGCTCAGCATCCCGGGAACCCTCCTGCGGACCATCGCCGGCGGCCTGTTTCTGAGCATCCCGATCTTCATCGTCTGGATGATCGGGGCCTTCACCGTCGGGGCCGGCGGCTGGGCGGTCCTGCATGCCCTGCGCCTGCGCGGCCCCATGACCGGGATGACCTGGGTCGGAGCTTCCACCTTCCTCGTCGCCTTCCTCCTGACCGGGGGCAGGTCAATGGAGCTTCCGGCCGTCATCGGCGTCGCCGGTATCGTCGCGGGGCTGGCGACCTGGAAGTTCAGCTACCGCCGCCCGGCCCCGCGCGTGAACGAGGTGTTCGCTTGAGCCCCGAGCGGATCATCGCCGGCATCCTGCGGGTCAACCACGGCGGCGAACATGGCGCCGTCGCCATCTACCGCGGCCAGATCGCCATGGCCCGCCTCACCGCCCCCGACCTGGTCGCGCCCCTGCGCGATATCCTCACCCATGAGATCCGCCACCGCGCCGCCTTCCGCGCCCTGATGCCGGCCCGCGCCGCCCGGCCCTGCCGGCTGATGGGCCTGTGGTCCCTCGGCGGCGGCCTGCTCGGCCTGGCCACCGGCCTGATGGGCCGTTCGGCGATCATGACCTGCACGGCGGCGGTCGAACGCACCGTTCACCGCCACCTCATCGACCAGAAGCGCTGGCTGGCCGACCGCGACCCGGAACTTGCCCGGGTCATCGCCGAAATCGAGGTCGAGGAGCTGGAACACCTCAGCTTCGCCGAGGCCGGCGCGCCGGGGGCCCACACACCGCTCGACGGGCTGATCGGCGCCGTGACCGAAGCCCTCATCTGGCTCTCGACGCGAGGCGGCTCGTCGGCCATCGCCGCCGCCAGGGGATAGAGGAACAGCGCCTTCCCCAACCCTCGTCATCCTAGGCCTTGTGCCTAGGACCCATTTGTCCGCCTGCACGAACCGTGGGGTGGAGGCGCGGCCGCGCCTCCATGGCAAATGTTCGCAGGCCGCCTGACCATGGGTCCTAGGCACAAGGCCTAGGATGACGGCGGTGCGTGAGGCCGTCTGCAGGACCCAAGAGAAAGGGCGGGACCTTTCGATCCCGCCCTTCCCATACTCGTAGCTGAGTGACGTGGACTAGAAGTCCATGTCGCCACTCGGATCGGCTTGGCCGATCCGAGCACCCAAAGTGATGGGCGACTTTATGGACTTCTTAGAAGTCCATGTCGCCCATGCCGCCCATGCCGCCGGGCATGCCGCCACCAGCGCCGCCGCCGGCCGCCTTCTTCGGCGCCTCGACGATGGCGGCTTCGGTGGTGATCATCAGGCCGGCCACCGAAGCGGCGTCCTGCAGAGCGGTACGCACAACCTTGGCCGGGTCGATGACGCCGTCGGCGACCAGGTCGACGTACTGCTCGGTCTGGGCGTTGAAGCCGAAGGTGGCCGAGTCGCTGTCGAGGATCTTGCCGACCACGATCGAGCCTTCGACGCCGGCGTTTTCGGCGATCTGACGGATCGGGGCCTGCAGGGCGCGACGGACGATGGCGATGCCTTGCGTCTGGTCGGCGTTGTCGCCTTCCATGCCCGCGAGGATCTTCGAGGCCTTCAGCAGGGCCACGCCGCCACCGGGGACGATGCCTTCTTCCACGGCCGCGCGGGTCGCGTTGAGGGCGTCATCGACGCGGTCCTTCTTTTCCTTCACTTCGACTTCGGTCGAACCGCCGACGCGGATGACCGCAACACCGCCGGCCAGCTTGGCCAGACGCTCTTGCAGCTTTTCCTTGTCGTAGTCCGAGGTGGTGTCCTCGATCTGCTTCTTGATCTGGCCGATGCGGGCTTCGATGCCGTCCTTGCCGCCGACGCCGTCCACGATGGTGGTGTCGTCCTTGGTGATGGTGACCTTCTTGGCCTTGCCGAGCATTTCGAGGGTGACGTTCTCGAGCTTGATGCCCAGGTCTTCGCTGATCACTTCACCGCCGGTCAGGACGGCGATGTCTTCCAGCATGGCCTTGCGGCGGTCGCCGAAGCCCGGAGCCTTGACGGCGGCGACGCGCAGGCCGCCGCGCAGCTTGTTGACCACCAGGGTGGCAAGCGCTTCGCCTTCGATGTCCTCTGCGATGATCAGCAGGGGACGACCCGACTGGACCACGGCTTCCAGGACCGGAAGCAGGGGCTGGAGGCCCGACAGCTTCTTTTCGAACAGCAGGATCATCGGCTCTTCGAGCACGACTTCCATCTTGTCGGCGTTGGTAATGAAGTAGGGCGACAGGTAGCCGCGGTCGAACTGCATGCCTTCGACGACGTCGAGCTCGGTCTCGGCGGTCTTGGCTTCTTCAACCGTGATGACGCCTTCGTTGCCGACCTTTTCCATGGCGCGGGCGATCATCTCGCCGACTTCGTTGTCGCCGTTGGCCGAGATGGTGCCGACCTGGGCGATTTCGCTGTTGGCCGAGACCTTCTTGGAGGTCGACTTGATCTCCGCGATGACCTTGGCGACGGCCTTGTCGATGCCGCGCTTCAGATCCATCGGGTTCATGCCGGCGGCGACCGACTTCAGGCCTTCGACGACGATGGCCTGGGCCAGCACCGTGGCGGTGGTGGTGCCGTCACCGGCCTTGTCGTTGGTCTTCGACGCGACTTCGCGGATCATCTGGGCGCCGAGGTTCTCGAAGCGATCGCTCAGTTCGATTTCCTTGGCGACCGAGACGCCGTCCTTGGTCGAGCGCGGGGCGCCGAAGGACTTTTCGATCACGACGTTGCGGCCCTTGGGGCCGAGGGTCACCTTCACCGCGTTGGCGAGGATGTTGACGCCGCGCAGCATGCGGTCACGGGCGTCGGAGGAGAAATAGACGTCTTTGGCGGCCATGATGGTTGCCTTCTTTCAGTAGGAAATTGGAGGGAAGGAAGAAGCGGGCGCTTAGGCCTGCAGGACGCCCAGGACGTCGCTTTCCTTCATGATGATCAGGTCTTCACCGTCGACCTTGACCTCGGTGCCCGACCACTTGCCGAACAGGATCTTGTCGCCGGCCTTCAGTTCCAGGGGCTGGACCTTGCCGCTGTCATCACGCGCGCCGGGGCCGACGGCGACGACTTCGCCTTCCTGCGGCTTTTCCTTGGCGGTGTCGGGGATGATGATCCCACCTTTGGTCTTGGATTCTTCTTCGACGCGCTTCACCAGGACGCGGTCGCCAAGGGGGCGAAATTTCATCGGATGCTCTCCAATCGATGACTGCATTTGTGTGTTCGCAGGCAGGGGAGCGACCGCTGTTAGCAGTCCTCTCCCGTGAGTGCCAACGGTGGCGGGGAAGTAGGTGGAGGGCCTTGGGGAGTCAAGAGACGGGGCTGCGAAGTTTCCGTGTCAGACGCCGCAGCGAGATCAAGCTCTCCGCCCTTGGGGCGGAGGACCGCTCTGGAGCGCGAGCGACAGAGCAGGAGGCGGGACTTCCACCGGCGGCCGTGCGCTGTGTCCGAGCGCGCCAGCATCCAAGGTGACACGCAAACCTTCAAACGCCGGTGGGCCCGCCTCCTGCTTTCTCGCTTGAAGGCTCGAAAGCGGTCCTCCGCCCAGAGGGCGGAGAGCTTGAACGACCGCGATTGCCGCCCCATCCCCGATGAGCGACGTTGCGAGAATGATCTCGAACGCCATCACCCTGTTCCGCATCGCCCTGATCGCGCCGCTGTTCTGGCTGCTGACTGCCAACGCCGGCTGGCCGGCCGTCGCCGTCTACCTCGCCGCCGGCCTGCTCGATGTCGTCGACGGCCAGGTCGCCCGCCGTCTCAACGAGACCTCCCGCCTCGGCGCCATGCTCGACCTCGTCGGCGACCGGCTCCTCACCTTCGTCATGGTGCTGGGCCTCGCCGTCGCCGGCGCCCTCGACGGCTGGGTGGCCGCGGCCGCCGCCATCCTCGCCGGCCGCTGCTTCGTCGTCGCCACCCTCAACGAGGCCCTCGGCCCGGACGCCCGCGTCGGGGGCTCGAAACTCGAGGCCGCCAAGATCGCCGCCCAGTTCACCGGCCTCGCCCTCCTCGCCGCCCCCGGCTTCCCCATCGGCCCGGTCCAGTCGACCGACATCGGCGGCTGGCTGGTCGGGGTCTCGGCCCTGCTCACCCTGGTCACCGTCGCCGGCTACCTGCGCGCCGGCCTGGCGCGGCTGCGGGCCGACTAAAGGCAAATTCCAATCCCGGGTATGTCCCCTCTCTCGCCCCGCGCACCGGCCCTCACGGGCGACGCGGATCGAGGGTGGTCATCGGCTGGTGAAAAGGGTGGTCCCGGTAGGTCGAAAAGACCCGCCCGGCGGTCCTTCGATGGGTCTTCGATTGGTGCTAGAAAATTGATTTCCCTGACCTATTTCCGCCCTTCGGTATCGCCTGCCCCGCCGACGCGGTATAATGGGCGCCGCTTCGCCAGCGCCGCCCCCGCCCCTCACCTCGCAATTTGACCCCCAAACCTCTACATAGCCGCCGATGACGACCGCCCTCGCCCCTTCCGCCGTAGACGCCGCGCTCGACGCCGTGCGCGCGGCCGTGGCCTTACCCGCCGGCAGCCGGATCGTGGCGGCGATGTCCGGCGGCGTGGACTCCACCGTCACCGCCGCCCTGCTCCACCGCGCCGGCTACGACGTCGTCGGCGTCACCCTGCAGCTCTACGACCACGGCGCCGCCATCCAGAAGAAGGGCGCCTGCTGCGCCGGCCAGGACATCCACGACGCCCGCACGGCGTCGGACGCCATCGGCATCCCGCACTACGTCCTCGACTACGAGAGCCGCTTCAAGGACCAGGTCATCGAGGAGTTCGCCGACGCCTACCTGCGCGGCGAGACCCCGATCCCCTGCGTGCGCTGCAACCAAACGGTCAAGTTCCGCGACCTCCTGGACGTCGCCCGCGACCTCGGCGCCGTGGCCATGGCCACCGGCCACTACGTCCAGCGCGTGGAGGCCGGCAACCGCGCCGAACTGCGGCGCGCCGCCGACCCGGCCAAGGACCAGAGCTACTTCCTGTTCGCCACCACGGCCGAACAGCTCGACTACCTGCGCTTTCCGCTGGGCGGCATGAGCAAGCCCCAGGTCCGGGCCATCGCCGCCGAGCTCGGCCTCACGGCCGCCGACAAGCCCGACAGCCAGGACATCTGTTTCGTGCCCGAGGGCAAGTACCACACCGTCATCGACCGCATCCGCCCGCAGGGCGCGCTGCCGGGCGAGATCGTCCACATGGACGGCCGCGTCCTCGGCACCCACGAGGGCGTCACCCGCTACACCATCGGCCAGCGCCGCGGCCTCAACATCGCCGTCGGCGACCCCCTGTTCGTCACCCGCATCGACGCGGGCAAGCGCCAGGTCATCGTCGGCCCCCGCGAGGCCCTGCTGACCACCGCCCTGACCTTGAAAGAGACAAACTGGCTCGGGACCGAAGGCATCGAGGAGGCCTGCGCCGCCGGCCGCCCGGTCCTGGCCCGCGTCCGCTCCACCCGCGAACCGGTGCCCGGCCGCCTGACCCTGGTCGACGGCCAGGTCGCGGTCGCCCTCGACACCCACGAGGAAGGCGTCGCCCCCGGCCAGGCCTGCGTCCTCTACGCCCCGGAAGCCCCTGACCGGGTCCTGGGCGGCGGCTTCATCGCCACGGCGGTGCGGGCGGAGCTGGCGGCGTGATCGACCTTCCCGTTGGCGTCAGCCTGGCGATCATCGGCCTCCTGGCCCTGGTGGCGCTGGCCCGTGGCCTGATGACCGGGACCCTGCCGGTCTTCTTCACCAAGATGCCGGACATCGTCCGCGCCGACGAGCCGCTGCGCTTCTGGACGCAGTTCGTGGGGGTCGGGGTGGTGGCGCTGATCATCCTGTTCGTGGCGGCGGTGCTCCTCACATAGTTCCTCCCCCATCGGGGGAGGGGGACCATCGCGCAGCGATGGTGGAGGGGGTCCCCACCGGCGGTTCAACTGCAATCAGTTTTACCCGCCGACTTGAGCGGTGACCCCCTCCGTCAGCGGCTACGCCGCTGCCACCTCCCCCGGGAGGGGGAGGAACGGTCCTTGCGCCGACGCCTTCCCCCGCTAAAGTGCCGCCACTTCAAACAAGCGTACGAATTGGGGACGAGACCATGGCCGACGCCGCGCCCAGCGCCCAGGACCTGAACAGCGGCACCGAGCCGCTCGACGAGCGCACCCGGATCGACGAGGCCAAGCTGCTGCCCTGGCTCGAGGCCAACGTCGAAGGCTTCAAGGGCCCGCTGGAAATCCGCAAGTTCAAGGGCGGCCAGTCCAACCCGACCTACCAGCTGGTCACGCCGGGCCAGCGCTACGTCCTGCGCCGCAAACCGCCTGGCAAGCTCCTGCCCTCCGCCCACGCCGTCGACCGCGAGTTCGCCGTCATCTCGGCGCTGAACAAGGTCAACTTCCCGGTCGCCAAGGCCTACGCCCTCTGCATGGACGAAGGCGTCCTGGGGACCATCTTCTACGTCATGGAACAGGTCGAGGGCCGCATCCTGTGGGACGGCACCCTGCCCGACTACAGCCCCGCCGACCGCCGCAAGATCTACGAGGCCGAGATCGGCACCCTCGCGGCCCTGCACAACGTCGACTACAAGGCCATCGGCCTGGAGGACTACGGCAAGCCGGGCAACTATTTCAGCCGCCAGGTCAGCCGCTGGACCAAGCAGTACCAGGCCTCCGAAACCAGCGTCATCCCCGAGATGAACAAGCTGATCGCCTGGTTCCCGGACCACACGCCGGAGGACGACATGACCTCCATCGTCCACGGCGACTACCGCCTGGACAACATGATCCTGCACCCCACCGAGCAGAAGGTGGCGGCGGTTCTCGACTGGGAACTCTCGACCCTCGGCAACCCGCTGGCCGATTTCAGCTACTTCCTGATGAGCTGGGTCATGCCCAGCCAGGAGCGCGGCGGCCTGTCGGGCATCGACGACCTGACTGCCTACGGCATCCCCACCATCGACGAGGCCGTGGCCCAGTACTGCAAGGCGACGGGGCGCGACGGCCTGCCCAATCTCGACTGGTACTTCGCCTACAACCTCTTCCGCCTGGCCGGCATCTGCCAGGGCATCGTCGGCCGGGTGCGCGACGGCACCGCCGCCAGCGCCCACGCCGCGACCATGGAGGCCCGGGTGCCGGTGTTGGCCAGGGGCGCCTGGGAGTTTGCCCAGAAGGCTGGCGCGTAAGGGATAGGCAGCGCTGCCTTGGCGGTGCAATCTGACCCAAAGTAAGGTTTTTCGGGGCTGTAGATCATGAAATCCACCTTCAAGGCCGGCCTCGTCGCCGCCGCCCTCGGCGTTCTGGCCCTCGTCGGCGTCGCCGACGCGCAAGGCCAATCCAGCCCCCTGACCTACATCCAGGCCGGCCGCGTCCTGGCCGACCCCGCCACCGGCAAGGTCGAGACCGCCAAAACCATCGTCGTCGAAAACGGCAAGGTGCTGCGCATCGAGGACGGCTACACCTCTTCGCCCGGGGCCAAGGTCATCGACCTGAAGGACAGCTTCGTCCTGCCCGGCCTGATCGACAGCCACGTTCATCTGACCAGCCAGAACGGTCCCAAGGGGGCCCTGGAACGCTTCACCAAGACCAAGAGCGACTACGCCCTCGACGGCGCCTACTACGCCAATCTGACCCTGCAGGCCGGCTTCACCACCGTCGCCGATCTGGGCGGCTCGAACGAAAGCGTCTTTGGCCTGCGCAACGCCATCGCCGCCGGCCGCGTCCCCGGCCCGCGCATCATCGCCGCCGGCTCGGCCGTGTCGGTGCATGGCGGCCACGGCGACGACGCCAACGGCGTGCCGGAGTCGATGGTCCATCTGTTCCGAGACGCCGCCACCTGCTCGGGGCCCGACGACTGCCGCCGGGCCGTGCGCGAGCAGGTCCGCTCCGGCGCCGACATCATCAAGATCACCGCCACCGGCGGCGTCCTGTCGCCGACCAATGCGGGCCTCGCCAAACAGTTCAGCGACGATGAGCTGAAAGCCATCGTCGAGACCGCCCATTCCATGGGCCGCAAGGTCACCGCCCACGCCCACGGCGGCGACGGCATCAACGCCTTCCTGAAGTACGGCGGCGACAGCATCGAGCACGGCACCTACCTCGACGCCGAGTCGATCAAGCTGTTCAAGTCGGGCGGGGCCTATCTGGTCCCCACCCTGCTGGCCGGCGACTTCGTGGCCCGCGAGGCCGCCAAGCCCGACACCTGGATGGTCCCCGCCGTGAAGGCCAAGGCCCTCGAAGCCGGGCCGAAGATGCTCGACATGGGCCGCCGCGCCCACCTCGGCGGGGTGAAGATCGCCTACGGCACCGACACCGGCGTCTCGGCCCACGGCGACAACGCCAAGGAATTCGCCCTGCTGGTCAAGGCCGGCCTGACCCCGCTGGAGGCCATCAAGGCCGCCACCATCTACGCCGCCGAACACCTCGACCTGGGGAACCTGATCGGCTCGCTGCTGAGCGGCAAACAGGCCGACATCATCGCCGTGAAGGGCGACCCCTTGGCCGACGTCACCGCGCTGGAGCACGTCAGCTTCGTGATGAAGGGCGGCATCGTCTACCGCAAGGACTAGCCCCCGCGGAGTCGCTCCCCCTCTGGGGGAGCTGGCGGCGCCGATAGGCGACGACTGAGGGGGCAGCGCCGACGCCTGAATTGTCTTGGCGCAGATCACCGACCGCCGGTGCTGCCCCCACCACCCCGCGCGTCGCGCGCGGTCCCCCTCCCCCAAGGGGGGAGGAACTAGGGGTGGGGCACGGCCCCGCGCAGCAACGCCTGCACCGCCGCCTCGTCCTCGAACCGGGCCCGCACCGGCCAATAGTCGACCTTGCGCCGCCAGGGTCCGGGCAGCCGGACCCAGTCCTTCTCTGTGGTCAGCAGTTGGCCGCCAAGCTGGGCCGCCCGCTGCTCGAGGAAGCGAAGGGTCTCCTCGCGGTACTCGCCATGGTCCGGGAAAGGCGCGAAGTCCTTCAGCTCCGCCCCGGCGGCGATCAGCGAGCGCTCGAACTTCCACGGCTTGCCGATGCCGGCGAAGGCCAGCACCGGATGGGCCGGCGGCGGTCCGGCCGGCTCCAGCCGCGCGACGAGCACGGGCTTGCCCTTGAACACCGCCAGCAGGTCTGGATCGGGCTCGGCCAGATCAGCCGGCATCAGCAGCACCACCGCGTCGGTGCGGGCCAGGCCCAAGGCCAGCGGCTCGCGCATCGGCCCGGCCGGGAAGACCGCGCCATCGCCGAACGGCCATTCGTTGTTGCGGGTCTCGCCATCGACGACGACCAGTGACAGCGCCTTCTTCAGCGAGGGGGTCTGGTGCCCGTCGTCCATGACCACGGCCTGAGCCCCGGCCGCCTTCGCCGCCGCCGCCCCCGCCGGCCGGTCCCGGCTGATCCAGAAGGGCCCGTCGGCAGCCAGCATCAGCGGCTCGTCGCCGACCTGTTCGGTGGCATGGATCGCCTGGTCGACCTTCAGCGGCCCCGGCTCCGTGCCGCCATAGCCGCGCGACAGGCCGTGCGCCGCCACCCCGTCCTCGCGCAGCATCCGCAGCAGTTCACGCACCACCGGCGTCTTGCCGACCCCGCCGGCCGTGAGGTTGCCGACACAGATCACCGGCACGCCGGCGTCCACCGGTTTTGCATTGTCGATCTTGTACTTCGTCACCGCCGCCCAGACCCAGCTGAGCGGGGTGAGCACCATGCGGGTGACCACGCCCGGGGCGTTGTCTCGCACGTACCACCAGCGAGGGGTCGACAGCTTCATGGCAGCAACGCCTCCAGCCGCGACCAGGCCGCGTCGAGCTGGGCCGACTGGCTCTCGGCGAAGGCCTGCCCGCGGGCGCCCAGCGCCCTGGCTGCTTCCGGTCCGGCCAGCAGTCCGGCCAGGGCCATGGAGAGATCACCCGGCGTCTCGACGATCATCGCTCCGCGCTCACCCTCGACCATGGCCTCATAGACTTCGGCCGAGTTGAACACCTGCGGCCCGCTGATCACCGGCGCGCCCAGCCGGGCCGGCTCCATCGGGTTATGACCGCCGACTCCGGGTACGAAGCTGCCGCCCATGACCACGACATTGGCGAGCCGGAAGAACAGGCCCATCTCTCCGAGCGTATCGGCGACATAGATCTGGGTCTGGCGGGTGATCCTGTCGCCGCGCGACCGCACTGCCACCGGCCCGTGACCGGCCCCGAGGTCGGTCAGCACCTCGGCCGTCCGATCCGGATGGCGCGGGGCGATGACCAGCAGCGCGTCCGGCGCCTCGTTGCGGATGGCGGTCAGCATCGGGGTGACGATGATCGCCTCCTCGCCCGCATGGGTGCTGGCGGCCAGCACCACCGGGCGCTTGCCGATGGCCTTCTTCAGCGCGGCCAGTTCGGTTGCGTCGGCCGGCAACGGCTCGCCGGCCAGCTTCAGGTTCAGCCGCCCATCGGTCTCGACGCCGAAGAACATCAGCCGTTCGGCCGACAGCTCGTCCTGCGGCAGGACCAGGTCGAAGGCGGCCAGGACCTGGCGGATGCCCTTGCTCATCCGGGCCCAGCCCCGCGCCGTCTTGTGGGTGATGCGGGCCGAGATCAGCGCCAGCTTCGCCCCGCGCTGTTTTGCCCCGAGGATCAGGTTGGGCCAGATCTCGCTTTCGACCAGCACCATCAGGTCCGGCCGCCAATGATCGAGAAAGCGCCTGGCCGACGCCGGCGTATCGAGCGGCGCGTACTGATGTATGGCCCTCTGCGGCAACCGCTTTGCAAGCAGCGCCGCGGCGGTGACCGTGCCGCAGGTCACCAGCAGGGTCAGCTCCGGCCGCGCCCTGTCCAGCCGCTCGATCAGCGGCAGCACCGCCTGGCTCTCGCCGACGCTGATGGCGTGGATCCAGACCAGGTCGCCCTCGGGCCTCGCGACCGACGCATGGCCGAGCCGCTCCTGCAGCCTGGCGGCGTCTTCCTTGCCCTTGGCCGCCCGCGAGCCCAGCAGACCCGGCGCGAACGGCTGCAAGGCCGTCATGGCCGCCCGGTAGAGGGTCAGGGAGAGCGTCACCTAATGCCCGCCGTGGGCGTCGGCCAGCCGGCAGGGGCCGCGATGGCCGGTCTCCAGCTGCAGGGTGGCGTGGCCGATCCCGAAGTCATGGACCAGGTCGTGGCACAGCTCATCGAGAAACTGGTCGGGGTCGGTGTTGTCGGGCCGGGTCAGGTGGGCGGTCAGGGCTGTCTCGCTGGTGCTCATCGCCCAGATGTGCAGGTCGTGCACCTCGGTGACGCCGGGCCGGCCGGCCAGCCAGGCCTTGACCTTGTCCGGATCGATGCCGCGCGGGGCGGCGTCAAGCGCCAGGTCCAGACTGTCGCGCAGCAGTCCCCAGGTCCCGGCCACGATGACTGCGGCGATGACCAGACTGATCATCGGATCGATCCAGCGCCACTCCGGCTGCATCCACAACAGGACGGCGGCGATGACCACACCCAGCGACACGGCCGCGTCGGCAGCCATATGCAGGAAGGCGCCCTTGACGTTGAGGTCCTCCTGGCCGCGCATGAACATCAGGGCGGTGGCGGTGTTGATGACCACCCCGATGGCGGCGACGATGATGACCGGCCCCGGCGGAATGTCCTGCGGCGCCCCGAAGCGGCGCACGGCCTCCCAGGTGATGCCGCCGACGGCCAGCAGCAGCAGGCCCGCGTTGGCCAGCGAGGCCAGGATGGTGCTCTTGCCCAGGCCATAGGTCCGCCGCCCGGCCGGCGCCTTGCGGGCGATGACCACGGCGCCCCAGGCCATCAGCAAACCAAGCACATCGGACAGGTTGTGACCGGCGTCGGCCAGCAAGGCCAGCGAGCCGGTGACCAGGCCAGCGCCGGCCTCGGCCAGCACGAAGGCGATATTCAGGCCCGCGCCGATGGCGAAGGCGCGGCCGAAATCCTTGGGCGCATGGCTGTGGCCGCCGGGACCGTGGTGATGGTCCTTGTGACCGCCGTGGTGATGGTCGTCATCGTGATGGTGATGCGCGTGGGACATTGGCCTTGGGATAGCCCCCGGCCGCCGGGCAAGGAAGACGTTATTGAATACGCGGCGGCGCGGGGCAGCGACAAGTTGTCCTTGAATTTGTCTTATATTCGGGACATATTATCGGCATGACTGCTCGCCGCAAGATGCCCGCCCAACCTCAACCCAGCGTCGCCGAGGCCGGCGTTCGCTTTCAGACGACTCCGTTCGGCGGGTTGTTGGGGGCCGACGGGGTAGATGTCGAGCGTACGGCGGAGGTCTTCAACATGACCAAGGGCCAGCTGGCCGAGACGATCGGCCTGGCCGCCGACACCCTGCAGAAGGCGGCGCGCCGAAATGCCCCCAAGACCCAGGCGCGGGTCACCGAGCTGATCGAGATCATCGCCCGGCTCGAGGCCTGGGCCGGCGGACGGCCTCAGGCCCTGGCCTGGTATCGCGGCCAGCCGATCGCGGCTCTGGACGGGCGCACGGCGGAGGCGCTTGTCAAGTCGGGCAAGGCGGGGCTGGTGCGCGACTACCTCGACCATCTGGCGCTGGGCGGCTTCGCCTGAGGTCTCGGCTTTGAGATTTCAGGAGACAGCCTACCGGGCCCACGACCCGCGCTGGTCGTTCAGCCCGCTGTCCGGCGATGGCGCGGCGATCCACGGCGGGCGGTTCAACCCGAAGGGAACGCCGGCCCTGTACCTGGGCCTCGCCCCCATGACGGCGATCAAGGAGGCGAGCCAGGGCCTGGCCCTGAAGATCGAGCCCCTGGTGTTGTGCAGCTATGAGGTCGACTGCGAGGGCGTCGTCGATCTGACGACGGTGGAGGGCCTGAAGACGGCGGGCATCGCCAGGGATGACCTGGCCCGCGGCTGGATGTTGCTGGCCCATGAAGGCAAGACCCCGCCGACCTGGACCATGGCCCGGCGCCTGATCGCCGACGGCGTGGCCGGCGTCATCGCCCCGAGCTTCGCGCCGGGCGCCACGGCCGACGACCGCAACCTGGTGCTCTGGCGCTGGGGTCCCGAGCGGCCGCACCGGATCGCCGTGCACGACCCGTCAGGCCGCCTGCCGAAGAACCAGCTGTCCTGGCGCTGACCGCCGGCTGTTCACCATGTCGGGAAACCCACGGTTAGGTCTTGCGCGGAAAACTGCCGGGCGGAGAGCGCCGTGCCTGCAACCCCGCAAGATTTGCGATTGAAGAGACTCCAAAGCCGGTTCGGCGCGCTGAATGGCCGGCTGGATCGCCGTGCCCGCAATCGTCGACTGTGGAGTGGTCTGCAGGGCTGGATCCCGGCGGTCCTGCTGCTATGCGCCGCCGTCGGCGCCATCGAACTGGCCCGCCCCGAACCCCTCGCCCAGACCCTCCGCGAAGCCGCTTCAGCCACGCTGGCCTGGTTCGCTCAACGGGCGGCCTAGCATTCCACCCGGTTGACCGGCATTCCCGCCGCCAGGCCGCCAAGCGAGGTCTCCTTGTAGATCTCGTTCATGTCCTCGCCGGTGCGCTTCATGGTGGCGATGACCTTGTCGAGGCTGACCGAATGCTGGCCGTCGCCGAGCATGGCCAGACGGGCCGCATCGATGGCCTTGATGGCGCCCATGGCGTTGCGCTCGATGCACGGGATCTGGACCAGCCCCCCGATGGGATCGCAGGTCAGGCCGAGGTTGTGCTCCATGCCGATCTCGGCGGCGTTCTCGATCTGGGCGTTGGAGCCGCCCATGACGGCGGCGAGGCCCGCCGCGGCCATTGAACAGGCGACGCCGACCTCGCCCTGGCAGCCCACCTCGGCGCCGCTGATCGAGGCGTTCTTCTTGTAGAGGGCGCCGACGGCGGCGGCGGTCAGCAGGAAGGTGCGGCGGCCCTCCGGCGTGCCGTTCATGAAGCGGTCGTAGAAGCGCAGCACCGCCGGGACCAGCCCCGCGGCGCCGTTGGTCGGCGCGGTAACGACGCGGCCGCCGGCGGCGTTCTCCTCGTTCACCGCCAGGGCCCAGAGGTTGACGAAGTCCATGGCGGCCAGCGGATCGCTGATCTGGCGTTCGACCTTCGCCATGATGGCTTCATGCACCTGCTTGGCGCGGCGCTTGACGTTCAGCCCTCCGGGCAGCTGGCCGCCGATGCGCATGCCCCGGTCGATGCAGGCCTCCATGGCCCCGAAGATGGCGTCGAGGCGTTCGAGCACGACGGCTTCGGGGGCGCGGGCGATCTCGTTGGCCATCATCAGCTGGCCGATGGACAGACCGGCCGCATCGGCCTTCTCGACCAGCTCGGCGCCGCTGTCGAAGGGATAGGGGATCGGGGTCTCGTCGGCCGGAGCGTTGCGGCCGATCTCCGATTCCTCGCAGACGAAGCCGCCGCCGACCGAGAAATAGGTCTTCTGCAGGATAGCCTGATCGCCGCTGTCGAAGGCGGTCAGGGTCATGGCGTTGGGATGCTGCGGCAGGCGCTGGCGGCCGGCCCAGACGATGTCGACCAGCTCGTCGAAGGCGATGTCGGCCTGACCGCCCAGCGGCATGCGGCCCGTGGCCCGCAGGGCCTCCAGGGCCGCGTCGCCGGCGTCGGGGTCCAGGCCCGCCGGCTCGAAGCCCATCAGCCCCAGCATGGTCGCCCGGTCGGTGGCGTGGCCCCTGCCGGTCAGCGCCAGGGAGGCGAAGAGCTTGACCTGCACCCGGGCGGCGGTGGCGATCAGGCCGCCCGCCTTGAGCTCGCCCACGAACCGCGCGGCGGCGGTCATCGGCCCCATGGTGTGGGAGCTGGAGGGGCCGACACCGGGCTTGAACAGGTCGAAGACACTGGCGGTCATGAGAAGGCTCCGGCGGCGCCGCTCAGGGCGCCGCCAGTAATAACTATTTGCGCTCGGCCTTGGTGGCGTCGCGCGCGGCCTTGAACTCCGAACCCTCGGCCCATTCCGGCCATTTGCGGCTGTTGGCCAGGTCCTCGCCCAGGTCGTGCAGCAGGGTCAGGTCGGCGACCATGCCGTCCATCCGCCAGTCGGCCGACCATTCGTCCGCCGGCTGATGATACTTGTCCTTGGTGTAGGCCTGCGCCCAGGCCTGGGCCTCGCCCGGCTTGCCGTCGATGATGTCGATGCCGCCGCCGAAGGAGATGGCCGGCACGCCGCGCTTGGCGAAGGGGAAGTGGTCGGAGCGGTAGAAGCTGCCGGCTTCAGGGCGCGGGTCGGGGATGTAGCTGCGGTCAACCGTCTTGCCCTCGGCGATCAGCATGTCCAGCAGATCCTGTTTGGCGTCGCCGGAAACGGTGAAGTCCCGGGCCGGGCCCAACGGCTTGAGGGAGTCGGTGTTGATCACCGCCACCGTCTTGCTGAGCGGGTAGAGGGGGTTTGAGGCGTAGTACTCCGTGCCCAGCAGGCCCTTCTCCTCGGCCGTGACGGTCATGAAGACGACGGAGCGGTCGGGACGCGGCCCCTTGGCGAAGGCGCGGCCCTGCTCGATCACGGCGGCGACGCCGGTCGCGTTGTCCACGGCCCCGTTATAGATGGTGTCGCCCCTGGCGTCAGGCTGGCCGACGCCCAGATGATCCCAGTGGCCCGAGTAGATGACGTATTCGTCCGGGCGCGTCTTGCCGGGCAGGATGCCGACCACGTTCTTGGAAACGATCACCTCAGGCTTGACCTTGAAGTCGGTGGAGAAGGTCGCGCCCGTCAATTCGACCGGCTGGAAGTCGCGGCCCTGGGCCTTCTTCTTCTCGGCTTCGAAGTCGAGCCCGGCTTCCTTGAACAGGGCCACAGCCGCGTCGCGGGTGATCCAGCTTTCGACGGCGGTGTGGGCCTTGGTCGGCTCCTTCCGGACGATGTCGAACATGGTGTTGGTGTTGGAGTTCTTGACCGTCGCCCAGCCGTAGGAGGCGCCCTTGTTTTCGTGCACGATCAGCACGCCGGCGGCGCCCAGGCGCGCGGCCTCCTCGTACTTGTAGGTCCAGCGGCCGTAGTAGGTCATGGCCGGACCGCCGAAGTCGCCCTGGCCCGTCTCGATGTCCGGATCGTTGATCAGGACAACGATCATCTTGCCCTTCACGTCCATTCCCTTGAAGTCGTCCCAGTTCCGCTCCGGCGCCTTGACGCCATAGCCGGCCCAGACGATCGGCACGTCCTTCAGGGAGACGGCCTTCTGGTTGGTCATCGAGGCGCGGATGGCGATGTCGTCGCCCTGGGCCAGCGGCGCCGCCTTGCCGTTCACGGTGAAGCTGGCGACCACAGGGCCTTCGATGTCGAAGCGGGCCAGGGGCACGTCCTGGGTCCAGGCGCGCTTGCCGTCCTTGCCCAGGTCGCCGCCGGGCTGCAGGCCGGCCTTGGCATACTGCTCGGCGATGTAGGCGACGGTTTTCTTCTCGCCCTCGGTGGCCGGGCCGCGACCCTCGAAGCTGTCGTCGGACAGGACCTTCACATGCTCGGTGAGGCGGGCCTGGTCGAACAGCGGATCGGCGGCGAACGCGGAAAACGGCAGGATGGCGATGGCCGTGGCCAGAAGCAGGGACTTCATTGACGCTCAGACTCCGGGGGTAGAATTGGCGCGGAACCTAACGTCGCGGGAGGCCGCCCGCCAGTGGCGGAATTGGCGGAAGTGTCAAACACCGTTCGCCGAAGATTGGGGTTAGAGTATCCTCATGCGCCGCCGTGACCTTGCCCTGGCTCTTGGAAGCCTGCCTCTGCTGGGGACGACCCTGTCTCCCGAGGGCCGGATCCGGCAGGACGCTATTGGCGCGACCCTGACTGATCCGCGACTCGGCCGCACCGACGCCCTGCTGGTCCTCAAGGACAGCGAGGTCGGCTACGAGCTCTATGGACCCGGCCACGGCCCCGCGGTCCGCCACGTCAGCTGGTCGATGGCCAAGTCCGCCACCCATGCCCTGGTCGGCGCCGCCGTTCTGCACGACGGCCTCGACATCGACCGCCCCGTCGCCCTCCCGGCCAGGACCGGCGTCACCCTGCGCCACCTGCTGACCCTGACCGACGGCCTGCCCTGGGACGAGGCCCGCCAGCCGGCCGCCATCGCCTCGGACGCCTCGCGCCTGCTGTTTGGCAAGGGCCGGATGGACGTCGCCAAATTCGCCGCCAGCCGCCGGGGCAAACGCAGGGCCCCGGGAACGGCGTGGAATTATTCAACCGGCGCCTATCATCTGATCGCCCGCGAGCTGACCGCCCGGCTGTTCCCCGGGCTCGGTCATCCAGCCCAGCGCCGCACAGCCATGGCCGACTGGATGCGCCGGCGGCTGTTCACACCCGCCGGCATGCCCACCACGCTCTTCGAGTTCGACCCACAGGGGACCTTCTACGCCGGCTCGCTGATGTGGGCGACGGCGCGGGACTTTGCGGCCCTGGGCGCCCTCTATCTCAACGACGGCGTGGCGGAAGGCGTCCGAATCCTTCCCGAGGGCTGGGTCCGATTCGCCCAGAGTTCGACCGTCGAGCCGACCTACGGCGCCGGCTGGTGGCTCGAGGGCGCGCATGGCCCCACCGCCGGCCCGTCATTGCTGGGCGGATCGCCGGCCGACGCCTTCCACGCCAGGGGTCTGGATGGACAACTCATATTGGTCGTACCGTCCCGGCGCCTAATTGTTGTGCGGCTCGGTTACACCCCGGATGGTGTGACCGGCTGGCCGGCTATCGGAGGTTGCCTGCGACGGATCATCACGCTCGTGTCATAGGCGAGATTTAATGTTCGGATGGAAGGCCCGGCCCCATTGGGTTTGCGACACTTGCAAGACCTTTTCTTCACATGTTGTTAACGAAAAAGTCGCCTCCCGGCCCCTCTGCCCCGTTGACGAAGCATTAGGCCTCATGGCCCCATATAGTGGGTTCAGGGGGCGCTTCGCCCACAAGATATGGGGTCTTCAGGCGGAGTTGGCTGTCTGAAGTGGCTGTTAAAATACGGGTTTTTGGGCACATGATGGGTGAAGTTGCACGTCAGATTCCTTTGGGTGAAGCCGCTGGCTCCGAAGCCTGGCTGGCCGACCGACCGGCGCTGTCGCTGGTCCCCAAAATCGAGGTCGATCGCAGCCGCGACGCGCTGCTGACCGACTTTGGCAAGACCACGCTTGAAGACCGCTATCTGCTGCCCGGCGAGTCCTATCAGGACATGTTCGCCCGCGTGGCCACCGCCTTCAGCGACAACCCCGAGCACGCCCAGCGCGTCTATGACTACATGAGCCGCCTGTGGTTCATGCCGGCTACCCCGGTGCTGTCGAACGGCGGCGCCGATCGCGGCCTGCCGATCAGCTGCTTCCTCAACGCGGTCGGTGACTCGCTGAACGGCATCGTCGACGTCTGGAACGAGAACGTCTGGCTGGCCGCCAACGGCGGCGGCATCGGCACCTACTGGGGCGGCGTCCGCTCCATCGGCGAGAAGGTCAAGGGCGCCGGCCAGACCAGCGGCATCATCCCCTTCATCCGCGTGATGGACTCCCTCACCCTCGCGATCAGCCAGGGCAGCCTGCGCCGCGGTTCGGCCGCGGTCTACCTCGACATCCACCACCCGGAGATCGAGGAGTTCCTCGAGATCCGCAAACCCTCGGGCGACTTCAACCGCAAGTCCCTGAACCTGCACCACGGCATCAACATCACCGACGAGTTCATGCACGCCGTGCAGAACGGTGAGAAGTTCGGCCTGCGGTCCCCCAAGAACAACGAAGTCCTGCGCGAGGTCGACGCCCGCAGCCTGTGGCAGAAGGTGCTGGAGCTGCGGCTGCAGACCGGCGAGCCCTACCTGATCTTCTCGGACGCGGTGAACCGCGCCATGCCGCAGCACCAGAAGGACCTCGGCATGAGCGTCCGCCAGTCCAACCTGTGCAGCGAGATCATGCTGCACACGGGCAAGGACCACCTGGGCAAGGAGCGGACCGCCGTCTGCTGCCTGTCGTCGGTGAACGCCGAGACCTTCCTGGAGTGGCGCGATGAGCCCCGCTTCATCGAGGACGTCATGCGCTTCCTCGACAACGTGCTGGAGGACTTCATCCAGCGCGCCCCGTCGGACGCGGCCAACGCCGTCTACGCCGCCAAGCGCGAGCGCTCCGTGGGTCTCGGCCTGATGGGCTTCCACAGCTTCCTGCAGGGCCAGAACGTTCCGTTCGAGAGCGCCATGGCCAAGAGCTGGAACATGCGGCTGTTCAAGCATCTGCGCCGCGAGGCCGACAAGGCGTCCAAGACCCTGGCCGAAGAGAAAGGCCCCTGCCCCGACGCGGCCGAGCGCGGCGTCATGGAGCGCTTCAGCCATAAGCTGGCCATCGCCCCGACCGCCTCGATCAGCATCATCTGCGGCGGCACCAGCGCCGGCATCGAGCCGATCCCGGCCAACATCTACAGCCACAAGACCCTGTCGGGCACCTTCGCGGTCAAGAACCCCTACCTGGAGCGCCTGCTCGAGGAAAAGGGCCAGAACACCCCGCAGGTCTGGGACAGCATCCTCAGCCACGAGGGTTCGGTGCAGCACCTCGACTTCCTGAGCCAGGACGAGAAGGACGTCTACAAGACGGCCTTCGAACTGGACCAGCGCTGGGTCATCGAACTTGCCGCCGACCGCACTCCGGAAATCTGCCAGAGCCAGTCGGTCAACGTCTTCCTGCCCGGCGACGTCGACAAATGGGACCTGCACATGCTGCACTGGACCGCCTGGGAGCGGGGCATGAAGAGCCTCTACTACCTGCGTTCCAAGTCGGTGCAACGCGCCGCCCACGCCGGTGAGGACGAAGTCCGCGCCAGCGCCGAGGACGCCGCCCGCACCGACTACGAGGAATGCCTCGCCTGCCAGTAAGACAGCCGTGGGTCGTCCCACCAACCGCTTGATCCGCACGGCGGCGCTTCTCGGCGCCGCCGTGTTGGTATTCGGGGTCGGGGCCCTGGCCCACTGGGGCTGGGGAGCCTGGCGGACGCGTGAGACCTTCGTCGAGCTGGCGCGGGATCCGACTCTGCGGGCGACCTATCAGCATCGTCTGACCCTGTTCCAACAGCTGAAGAGCAAGCCGACGGTGGTCATGCTCGGCGACTCCCTCACCCAGTGGGGCGAGTGGAATGAGCTGCTCGGGCCGCAGGTCGCCAACCGCGGGATCGGGGGCGACACCAGCGGCGCGCTGGCCAAGCGGCTGAAGGCCTCCGTGCCGGATTCGGCGACAACCGTGGTCATCATGGTCGGGCTCAACGACCTGAAGGAGCCTGACTGGACGCCGGACCGGTCGGCCAACACCGTCAGGGGCATCGTCCACGCGTTGAAGGGCCGGCGGGTGATCCTGCAGTCGGTGTTGCGAGTCTCCGACAACCGGCTCAACGGCAGGATCGGCGGCCTCAACCGCGAACTCTGGCGGATCTGCGAGGACGAGCCGCCCGCGCCGCGCGAGGACTGCGAATGGCTGGACCTCAACCCGGTGATCACGCCGGGCGGCACGCTGACCGGCGACCTGACCAGCGATGGCCGCCACCTGAACGGCCGAGGCTATGCCCTGTGGGCGGCGGCGCTCAAGCCGGTGCTGGAAAAGCGCTAGAGCAGTTTGCCGGTCGGGGCGACGTAGTGGGCGCCTTCATGCTCAAGCAGCCAGCGCTTGCGCGGGATGCCGCCGCCAAAGCCGGTCAAGCTACCGTCGGCGCCGATCACCCGGTGGCAGGGCACGACCACGGCGATGGGGTTGGAACCGTTGGCCAGGCCAACCGCGCGGCTGGCGCTGGGCTGGCCGATCTTGCGGGCCATGGCCCCGTAGGAGCGGGTCTCGCCCACCGGGATCTGCTTGAGTTCGTTCCACACCGAACGCTGGAAGTCGCTGCCGACCGCCTGGGTCGGGATGCGCGCCAGGGCGGCCAGGTCGCCCTTGAAGTAGGCGTCGAGGTTGTCGCGCACCGGCGGCGGGGCGCGGCCTTTGACGATCTGCGCCTTCGGGTAGCCGCGGCGGACGGTGCGCAGGAAGTCCTCCTCCGGGCGGTCGAAGTGGAGCAGGCGCAAGACGCCGTCCTCGTCGACGGCCAGCCAAAGGCCGTCGATGGGCGAGGGATAGCGTTCGATCGTCAGGGTCTCAGGCGGCTTTGCGGGCATCGGCCTTTTCCTTGATGGCGGCGGCGTCGCCGGCCCACAGGTGCAGGGCGGCGTAGGCGCGCCAGGGCCGCCAGGCCTCGGCGCGGGCCAACAGTTCCGCGGGGCTGGGGCGGACGCCACCCGGGGTTTCGAGCGCCCGCATCAGGCCGATGTCGGCGGCCGGGAAGGCATCCGGTTCGCGCAGCTGGCGCATGGCGATGTACTGGGCCGTCCATTCGCCGATGCCGGGCAGGGATTTCAGAGCCTTGATCGCGGTGTCGAGGTCCTGGCGCGGGCCGAACAGGGCGGGATCGGCGACGGCGGCGGCGGCCATGCTGCCCAGAGAGCGCGAGCGGGCGCCCGGCATCGGCAGGCAGGACAGGTCGGCGGTGGCCAGGCGCGCCGGGCTCGGGAAGGCGACGGTCAGGCCCTCCTGCGCCCAGGCCTCCGGCAACGGCTCGCCGTACTGGGCAGCCAGCTTGCCGGCCAGCAGGACGGCGGCGTGGACGGTGATCTGCTGACCGAGGATGGCGCGGATGGCCAGCTCGAACCCGTCCCAGGCGCCGGGCACCCGCAGGCCCGGGCGGGCGGCGACACGCGGAGCGAGGTCGGGGTCGGCCGACAGATGCTCGTTGATCACCGTCGGGTCGGCGGCGAGGTCGAAGACCCGGCGCACCCGGGCGAGAATGGCCGGCAGGGCGCTGGTGCGGGGGAAGCGGACCTGGACCGACAGCTGGTCCTTGCCTGCGCGGGTGACGGCGAGCGTGCCCATCTCCCCGTCCAGCGCGATGGTGCGGGCGTAGCGGTCGTCGGTGACCAGTTCGACGCCGGGAATGGCGCGCAGCTTGAGGAAGGCGATCAGGCCGTCCCAGTCGTAGGGCGGCTTGTACCGCAGCTTGAGGGTGACGCCGTCAGAAGCATTGGACGAGGCTGACCGCCGGCGCAGGGTGGCCGGCGGGCGGCGGTAGAGGTGCTGGAAGGTCTCGTTGAAGCGGCGGACGCTGCCGAAGCCCGAGGCCAGGGCGACCTGGGCCATCGGCAGGTCGGTCTCATGGATCAGCTGTTTGGCGAGCAGGACACGCCGGGTCTGGGCGACGCCGATCGGAGTAGCGCCCAGATGGGTCTGGAACAGCCGGCGAAGCTGACGGTCGCCAACGCCGAGCCGGCCCGCCAGCGTCTCGACATCGCCGGTGTCCAGGGCCCCGGCCTCGATGAGAGAGAGCGCCCGCGAGACGGTGCTGGACGAGCCCTTCCAGGCCCCGAGATCCGGCGAGGTTTCCGGGCGGCAGCGCAGGCAGGCGCGGAAACCGGCGGCCTCGGCGGCGGCGGCGCTGGGGTAGAAGGTGATGTTCTGCGGCTTGGGCGTGCGGGCCGGACAGATCGGCCGGCAGTAGATGCCCGTCGTCTTCACCCCGCCGAAAATCCGCCCGTCGAAACGGGGGTCTCGCGAGAGAATGGCGCGGTAGCAGGCCTCGTGATCAAGCTCCATGCCTCCTATATGAGGGGAACGAAGGCCCCCGTCTCGCGGTTTTCGGACATCACCGTCGTCGGATCCCTGCCCAGTTCGGGCTGCGCCCGAACTGGAAAAGCAGGGCCCGATTCCCTAAGTCAGGCGCGCGACGGGCGTCGAAACCGCAAAACACTTTCGCCTGTCGCGCGCCGCCAAACCTTGCAATTCCGCGGAATCTGCGGTTTGAGGCGGGCGCAAATTTTTCAAGCACGACTCTATCGAAGGACTGAATGAGAGATCCTCTGAAAACGGGCTTCAATGACCGTATCGCCGCCGCTGCCGAAGCCAAGAAAGCCATGCTGGCGCGGATGAAGCCCAAGCCGACCGTGACCGACCCCAACTTCGTCGATCGCGCCACCCGCAAGGCCCAGGAACTCGAAGCCATCCGCGCCCAGCGCCAGGCCGAGAAGGACGCCGCCAAGGCCGCCCAGGAGGCCAAGCGCCTGGCCGAGATCGAAGCCCGCGCCGAAGCCGCCGAAACCGAGCTGGAAGCCAAGCGCCGCGAGCGCAAGGAACGCAAGGCGGCCGCCAAGGAAGAAGCCCGCCTGAAGAAAGAACTGCGCCGGGCTCACTAGTCGGGCGTTCTGTCGGACCTTAGGGTCGCTCCCAAAGCAAACGAGGAGCGCCCCTGATGTCCGATCTGTTTTCCCTCGCCGGCCGTACGGCCCTGATCACCGGCGGCTCGCGCGGCATCGGGAAGATGATCGCGGCCGGCTATATCGCCGCCGGGGCCAAGGTCTACATCTCCGCCCGCAAGGAAGTCGCCTGCCGCGCCACGGCCGAGGAGCTGGGCTGCGTCGCCCTGCCGGCCGATGTCTCGACGATGGAGGGGATGAAGGGCCTGGCCGCCGCCTATGGCGAGCATGAGACGAGCCTCGACATCCTGGTCAACAACGCCGGCGCCGCCTGGCTGGCCCCGTTCGATGACTTCCCCGAGAAGGGCTGGGACAAGGTCATGGACCTGAACGTCAAGACGCCCTTCTACCTGACCGCCGCCCTGGCCCCCCAGCTGCGCGCCGCCGCCAGCTTTGAGCGGCCGGCCAAGGTGATCAACATCTGCTCCATCGACGGCATCGCGGTGAACCCGCAGGAGACCTATCCCTACGCCGCCAGCAAGGCCGGCCTGATCCACCTGACCCGCCGCATGGCCAGGACCCTGATCGCCGACAACATCGTCTGCAGCGCCATCGCCCCCGGCGCCTTCGCCAGCGACATGAACATCGCCGCCCGCGACCAGGCCGAGGCGGTCGCCTCGCGGGTGCCAGCCAGGCGGATCGGCACGGACGAGGACATGGCCGGAGCGGCCATCTACCTGGCCTCCCGGGCCGGGGACTATGTGGTCGGCGCGACCCTCACCGTCGACGGCGGGGTGGCCTACTGCTGAGCTAGAAGCTGCGCCGCCCGACCCGGCCGAGCGCCCCGACGGCGGCGGCCGCGAACTCGCCGGTGCGCCAGGCGGTTTCGCGGTCGGCGGCCTGACCGCTGGCGGCGACCCGGGCCTCGAGATCCATCAGGGTCCAGACCCATTGGCTGTTCTCGGGACGGACGAAGAGGGCGAAGCCTTCGGTGGACGTGGGCATGGGAACCTCCCTTACTGATGGGGAGGAGCATGGCCTGGGCGCGTGAAGCGGGTTTGGTCCGCGCGGCGCCGATTCGGTGCAGACGGGCCTTAGGCGAGGGGCAGTCGCAGCTCTAACCGCGCGCCGGTCTTGCAGGGCGCCACGGTGATCGTGGCGTGGCTGGCCGCCAGCAGGGAGCGGGCGATGGACAGGCCGAGGCCCGTGCCGCCGTCCGCGCGATGGCTGGTGAAAAAGGGTTCGAACAGGCGCTCGCGGTCCCCTTCGGCGACGCCGGGGCCATCGTCCTGCACGGCGAGGCAGAGCTGACCCGCCTCGACGGCGGCGGACAAGACGGCCGATTTCGCCCCGGCCTGGCGGCTGTTTTCCAGCAGGGTGGTGAGCACCGCCTCGATGGTCGCCTCCGGCACGGCGACGTGCGGCAGATCGTCGGTCAGGTCGATGGTGACCTTGAGGGCCGGCTGGCTGTCGGCGACGCGGCGGGCGGCGGGCAGCAGGTCGATGGCGACGCCGGCCTCGGGCCGGGCCATGTCGGCGCGGGCCATGTCGAGCAGCCGGGTGACCAGCTGGGTCAGGCGGGCGTTGTCGGCGGCGATGTTGTCGAGGAAGCGCCGGCGCTCGGCCGGGCTCATGGTCTCGAAGTGGTCCTGCAACAGTTCGACGGCGCCGCCGATGCCGGCCAGCGGCGTCTTGAACTCATGGCTGACGGCGGCGGCGAAGTCGCGCAGGTAGCGGCTGCGGGTCTCGATGGCCTGGGCCATCTCGCGGAAGTCCTCGTACAGGGCGCGGATCTCTACGGCGGCGGTCTGCGGCGTCTCCGGCACATCGCCGCGCCCGGCGGTGACCTCGCGGGCGGCGCGGCTCAAGGCCACGATCGGCCGGCTGATGCCGCGCGAGACGATGCCGGCCATCAGGATCAGCAGGGCGACAATCATCACCAGGCCGAAGACGATCTTGCCGCGATCCTCATAGACGCCCCGGAACAGGGCCCGGGGCGAGCGGGACATCAGGAGCACGCCGCGCACCCGACCCTGGGCGATGATCGGCCGGGCGTGGTGGATGCGGATGGTCGAGGCGCGGGACAGCCACTCGTAGTGGCTGTCGGGCTTGTAGTCGCTGTTGTCGCGCAGGACGGTGGCCGGCTGGCCGTTGAGCGCCGCCTTGACCTCCGGCAGGCGGGAAAGGTCGCCGCCCTTGCCATAGCCGCGCACCACCTGGCCCCGGCTGTCGAGCACCAGGATGGAAGCCAGGGTGGTCTTGACCGTGGCGTCGATGACCGGGCCGAGCTGATCAGCGGCGACGGCCGCGTCGGCGTCGGGCGCGGCGCGGGTGGGGCGAGCCGGCGGACGTTCGGGCAGGATCGGGCTGTCCGACAGGTCGATGGTGGTGCGTTCTGGCTGGTAGAAGTCAGGCGCCTTGGTGTCGGCCGGCGGCGGGGCGGGCAGGCCCGGCCAGCGTGCGGCGGCGGCGGCGGCGAGGGCGGCGCCCTGGGCAACCAGCTCGGCCTCGGTCTGGCGGACCAGGGTGTTTTCGTAGACGCGCAGGCCAACGGCGCTGAACACCGGCATGGCGGCCACGAACAGCAGCACGCCAAGCAGGATGGTGCGCAGCTTCAGCGCCGGCCAATGCCGTTTGATCACCGCCTTGAGCCTTTGGATCAAATCAGGCCGCCTCTCCCCTGCACGGGCCCAGGCGGTATCCGACGCCGGCCTTGGTCTCGATGACGTCGTGGCCGCCGAGCGCGGCGAACTTGCCGCGCAGGTTGCGCACATGGCTGTCGATGGTGCGGTCGGTGATGGCGAAGCCCGGGCCGTGCAGCCGGTCGATGATGGCGTCGCGGGTGAAAACGCGCGACGGGGCGGCGGCCAGCGCTTTCAGGATGCCGAACTCGGTGACCGTCAGGGCCGCCTCCTGGCCGGCCCAACGGGCGGTCCAGCCGTCGGTGTCGAGGGTCAGCCGGCCGTGGTTGATCATCGTCGAGGGGGCCGGGGCGGCCGCCGCGGCGGCCTGGGAGCGGCGCAGGATGGCGCTGATGCGGGCGGTGACCTCACGCGGGCTGAACGGCTTGACGACATAGTCGTCGGCCCCGAGCTCGATGCCCAGCACCCGGTCGATCTCGTCGTCGCGGCTGGACAGGAAGAGGATCGGCGTCGAACCCTGGGCGCGCAGGCGGCGGCAAACCTCCAGGCCGTCGAGGCGCGGCATGTTGATGTCCAGCACCACCAGGTCGGGCGCCTGTTCCTCGACCGCCACCAGAGCCGCGACGCCGTCCTCGGCCTGGCGGGTGGCGTAGCCGGCCTTGGTCAGGGCGAAGTCGAGCAGTTCGCGGATATGCGGGTCGTCGTCGACGATCAGGATGGAGCGGGACATGGCGTGCATCATTCCGAAGGCGGGGCGAAGGTCAACGGTGGCCGGGTGAATGGCGGGGGTCATGGCTGAGGCTCCTGGGAAGGCGGCGTGTTGGGCGGGGCGCAGCCGCCGCAGCCGGCGGGCTCGGGCGGTAGGTTGGCGACGAGGGAGCGGGCTTCGCCCAGGCGGCGTCGGCTGCGCCAGGTGAGGTCGCCGCCGTCGGTGGTGGCGTAGAGGCGAAGGCCCCTGATCACCCTTCGATATTCGGGGCTCAGCGGCTGCTGCTCCAGCCGCGCCAGCGGAACCAGGGCCGAGGGACCCAGACGGTTGATGTAGCCGATGTCCAGCGCGGCGCCCGTGCCGTCCATCTCGCGGGCGTGGCGCAGGTTCCAGTCGGCGGCGATCTCGCCGCTGTCGCCGACCGCGAAGGCCAGCAGCACCACCGCGCCGGCGGCGGCGTTCATGTTGATCAGCCAGGCGGCCGACTTCTCGCGGAGCAGCCGCCAGCCGATGAGGATCAGGCCGACGGCGACCAGCCCCATCCAGGCGAGGGCGGCGATGCGCATCCGGGTGAGGTCGAAGCTGTCGATGTAGAGCAGGGTCCGCTGGATGGAGAAGACCACCAGCAGGACGTTCTGGGCGACCCAGGCGGCGACCAGCAAGCGGACCAGCGGCCGGCGGCTGGTCTCCGATCCCGGGGCCAGGGCGACCAGCACGAAGAGGCCGGCCAGAAGGGCCGTGACGATCAGCGGATAGGCGCCGCGGTGGGCGTATTCGGCCAGGGTGTGCTCGGTGGGCAGCCGGGCGCCGCTCCACAGGAAGGCGATGTCGAGGCCGTTCTGCAGGGCGAACAGGGCGTTGAACAGGATCAGGGACACCGTGATGGAGGCCGGGTTGACCCCCGGCAGTTTCGCCTCGGTGCGGGCGGCCGGCATGCGCAGCGGCTTGCGCAGGTGGACGGGGCGCAGGAGGGCGAAGCCGGTCAGGGCCGTGAACACCCAGAGCGCGACCTGGATGCCGCTGAGGTCGGGCCCACGCAGGGACGCGAGGGCGTCATGCAGCAGCGGGTTGGCGGCCGAGAACAGGCCGAGGAAGACGGCGCCGCCGATCAGCGGCAGGGCCAGAGTGCGCACCGCCTTGCCGAACGAGGGGCCGGGGCGGCCCTTCAGCCGCTTGAGGCCGAACTGGACGAGGGTCTCGATCGGCATGCGGATGACGCCGGTGGCCATGACGATCAGCCGCTGGACCCAACTCCAGACCCCCTCGCCGAAGCCGGCGCGGGGAACCAGGGCGGCGATGGCCAGCGCCACGGCCCAGAACACCAGCCCCAGCCGCGACTGCGTTTCGACCTGCAGCGCGGCCAGGGCAGCGGCCAGGAGGAGGAAGGGCCAGCCGTGGCGGCGGGCGGCGGGGCTGGCGATCGCCAGGGCGACAACGCCGGCGAAGAGAACGATGGCCAGGTTGCCGCCGAAGACCTCCATGGCCCAGAGCGTGCGGTCGGCGACGACCACCAGGACCAGGGTCAGGACGACCCGGAGCCAGAAACTGTAACGGCCCGACCGGGTCCCCATGAACGCCTCCCAACGTGAGGCTTCGACGCTGGGGCCGCAGCGTCGAGGACCGGTGGGCTCAGCCGTGCAGGGGCGGACCGGGCGTGTGCAGATTCCGTGCAGAGGTTAGCGGCGGCTGCCCAGCAGGTTCCTCGCCACCACCCATTGGTGGACCTCGGTCGGGCCGTCGTAGATGCGCATGGTGCGGATCTTCGAGGCCATCATGTGCAGCGGCAGCTCGCGGGTCATGCCCATGGCGCCGAAGGTCTGCATGGCGCGGTCGACGACTTCCCAGGCCATCTCGGTGGCGTAGCCCTTGATCATCGAGATTTCGGTGCGGACGTCGCGGCCCTGGTCCATCTTCCAGGCGCAGTCATAAGTCATCAGCCGGGCCGCATGGATGCGGGTGTGGGCGTCGGCGATCCAGTTCTGGATGGTCTGACGCTCGCTCAGAGGCACGCCGAAGGTTTTCCGCTGCGGCGCGTACTCGATCATCATCTCCAGGGCCCGCTGGGCCATGCCGATGGACCAGGCGGCCATCTCGCAGCGGCGGGTGCCCAGGCGCACCTGCATCGGCGCGAAGCCCTGGCCTTCGACGCCGAGGAGCTTCCAGCCGGGGACGCGGACATCGTCCAGCGCGATCTCGTAGGTCGACTGGCCGCCGAGCATGGGGATCTTGCGCAGGACGTTGAAGCCCGGGCTGTCCTGATCGACGAGGAAGGCGCTCATGCCGCCACGGCCGCCCTTTTCCTTGTCGGTGACGGCCATGACGATGGTGAAGTCGGCGTGGTCGGCGCGGCTGATCCAGATCTTGCGGCCGTTGATCACCCAGTCGTCGCCGTCGCGCACGGCGCTGGTGGTCATGCCCGAGGGGTCGGCTCCGGCTCCGGGTTCGCTGATGCCGATGGCCGAGATGGTCTCGCCGGCGACATAGGGGGCGAGGTAGGCGACGCGCTGCTGCTCGTTCACCGTGGCCATCATCATCCGCAGGTTCGGGCTGTCCGGCGGGATGGTGTAGTTGGTGATGTTGCGGCCCAGCTCCTCGTTGACCGCGACCATGGCCACATGCGGCAGGTCGTGGCCGCCGACATCCTCCGGCGCGTCGAGGCCCCAGAGGCCCAGTTCGCGGGACACGGCATCGACCCTGGCGGTCTCTTCCGCGGTGAGGGCGGCCGCGCCGCCGGCCGCCTCGCGGGCGAGGACGCCGGGCTCGAGCGGGATCAGGTAGTCGTCGACGAAGCGACGGACCAGGTCCTTGAGCATCCGGTGGTCTTCGTCGAGGTCGAAGTTCATGGCGCGTCCCCTTGGCGTTTCGGCGAGGTGTAGCAGGGTGACGGGGAGGCAGGGGAAGAGGTTTTCGGGCCGGCCCGGCATCGGCGGCCGTTATCGAAGCGGCGGACCATTGTACCGCCTCACCAACCTGCAAGACAGGCGCGCGTCGTCCGGTGGACGGAGGATTCCGCGCAAACCCAGGCCGGCGTGGGTTTCGGCGTTGGCAGAGGCCCTGAGGATGTAGGCGCGGGCGTAGGCCGGGCGTAGGTGAGGCGGCTGTGAATGTAGGCCGGTTTCACCAACGGGAAGCCTACGGGGCCGGACGGCTGAGCCGAGCGACCGCCCAACAGCGGTGA